>CAWGIP010000031.1:0-125430 GCA_963822675.1 uncultured Pseudomonadota bacterium
TGGGGAGCTGGAGGAAGTGCGGATCCGCGGGCGGGGGCGGGGGATGTAGCGGCGACGCTGCGCAAAGTCAGAGATTGGAGTGCTTGTCTATCGAATTGGCTTTTAATTGGTCTCCTGGTTGGACTTCCTGTAGTATACAGCAATAAGGTAATTAGATATCGAAGGATCTTGCTGCAGGAGCTGTCAAGTGCCGAGCAGCAGAGTTGGGCCGTTCTGAACGATCAAAGCCCCGCAAACAGGGGCACTGACAAACAGAGGGGAGAGAAACATGCGCCGTATCTTGTTGACGATGGTTCTTATGCTGACCACGCTGCCGGCCATTTCTGCCGAGCGGTGGGAAACGGTGCGGCCTTGGCCGGCGCCGATCCCCTCGGCAGCGAAGCGGCCATGCGGCCGTCAATGGTGTCAGCATTTACTACGCCGTCTATGGACAGGGCTCGCCGGTGGTTATGCTGCATGGCGGCTTTGTTAACGCCAATGTCTGGGGCGATCAGGTCAAGGCACTGGCACCACGCCATACCGCGATCGTTATGGACAGTCGCGGTCACGGGCGCAGCACGCGGAATTCGCAGCCCTACAGCTATGACCTGATGGCCGACGACGTTGTCGGGCTCATGGACGCGCTGAAGCTCTCAGGGGCCGACGTTGTCGGCTGGAGCGACGGGGCGAACATCGCTCTTGATATCGCGATCCGCCACCCGGACCGGGTCGGCAAAATCTTCGAATTCGGTCCCAATGTCTCACCGTCCGGCATGAAGGACGATGCCGACAAGAATGCAACGGTTGCCGCTGTAGGACAGCAGGCCAAGGAGCAGGACCAAAAATACTCGTCAACCCCGAAGGACTTCCAGGCCTTTGCCGATGCGCTGATGAAGATGTGGGGAGCAGCCGAACTGGACGGAGGCGCAGCTCAAGGCGATCAAGGCTCCCGTGCTGGTGGTGGACGGCGACCACGATGAAATCGTCAAACGCGAGCACACGGAGTACATAGCCGCCACAATTCCGGGTGCAGGCTTGATGATACTGCCCTATACAAGCCATTTCGCCGTGTTACAGGATCCTGCTCTGCTTACTCTGGCGATCCAAGATTTCCTGGGCGACGAATAAGCGCACACCGACCTGCGAGCGGCTACCGCATCAACATCAACGGGCGAGCGGTTCGAACATTCCGTCCCACTACCGAGGCCGGTCTTGCCAACCGCCGCCTCGCCTGACACTCCTGCCCTCCCATGCCCCAAGCAGATCCGCCTCAACGCCTTCGACATGAATTGTGTGGCGCACCAGTCGCCGGGGCTCTGGACGCATCCGCGCGATCGCGCGCTGACCTATAACACGCTCGACTATTGGGTGGACCTGGCGCGCACCTTGGAGCGCGGGCGGTTCGACGCATTGTTTCTGGCCGACGTGCTCGGGCTTTACGACGTCTATCGCGGTTCGGCGCGCGCCGCTATCGAGGGGGCGGTGCAGGTGCCGGTCAACGACCCGCTGCTGCTGGTGCCGGCGATGGCGTTGGTCACCGAGCACCTGGGCTTCGGCGTCACCTGCACACTGTCCTATGAGCACCCGTATCCGTTCGCCCGCCGCATGAGCACGCTCGACCATCTGACGCGGCGGCCGGATCGGCTGGAACATCGTCACCGGCTATCTCAACAGTGCCGCCAAGGGCGTCGGCTTGCCGCGACAGGAAGGCCACGACACGCGCTATGAGATCGCCGAGGACTATATGCAGGTGGTCTACAAGCTTTGGGAAGGCAGCTGGGAAGATGGCGCGGTGCTGCGTGACCGCACGCGCGGCCGGTTCGCCGATCCGGCCCGGGTTCACGCGGTCGAGCATGACGGGCCGTATTTCCGCCTCTCGGCGATCCATCTTGCCGAGCCATCGCCGCAGCGCACGCCGGTGCTGTACCAGGCCGGCGCCTCGTCGCGTGGGCGGCAGTTTGCTGCCCAGCACGCCGAGTGCGTGTTCGTCAACGGACCGTCGAAGCGGGTCATTGCGCCGATCGTCGCGGACATCCGCCGCCGGTCCGCGGCCGCTCGGGCGCGATCCCGCCGAAATCCTGATCTTTACCATGATGACGGTGATCACCGACACCACGGCCGAGCGCGCGCGGGACAAGCACGCCGACTATCTGCGCTATGTCAGCACCGAGGGCGCGCTCACCCTGATGTCGGGGTGGACCGGCGTCGATTTTGCCAAGCTGCCGCTGGATGAGCCGATCCGCTTCGGCGAGCACGACGCCATGACCTCGGCTCTGGAGGCGTTCACCATCGCCGATCCGAACCGCACCTGGACGGTGCGCGAGATTGCGCATCACGCGGCGATCGGCGGTCGCGGGCCGGTGGTCGTCGGTTCGCCATCCGAGATCGCCGACGAACTGCAGGCATGGGTCGAGGAAACCGACGTAGACGGGTTCAATCTGGCCTATGCGGTAACGCCTGAAACCTTCACCGATTTCGTGGCGACTGATCGTGCCGGAGTTGCAGCGGCGCGGCGTGTACAAGCGGGAGTATGCGCCCGGCACGCTGCGCGAGAAGCTGTATGGCGACGGGCGGGCCCGACTGCCGGCGAGCCATCCGGCGGCGCGCACCCGCGTGACCCTTCCGAGAACCTGGCCCCCGCAAGGAGGAGTAGAAGACCTGATGGATGCCGCCGAGCTGCGCGCGCTTCAGGCGCCGATCAAGCAGCGTTATCGCGACGCAGCCGGCCAGGCGCTGGTGCCCGGCGCGCGCCGAGTGCCGGCTCGACCCGGACGAGATCGCCTGCACGATCCCCTCATGGCACGGCGAGACCCGCGCCGGGCTGCACAAGGCCGCCGGCGGGACGGGCGCGCTCGCCTGCTCGGCCGACATGCTGCTGGAGGCGCTGGTCGCCTGCGCCGGCACGACGTTGAGCGCGGTTGCCACCGCCATGGGGATCAAGCTTCGCGGCGGGCGGATCGTCGCCGAGGGTCTTGGGATGTGCGCGGGACGCTCGGCATCGACCGCGCCGACACCGGTGGGGTTGACCGACGTTGCTCTGGTTTTCGAGATTGACGCCGATGCCGACGCCGACAAGCTCGCTCGGCTGATCGAAACGACAGAGCGCTACTGCGTGATCCTGCAAACCTTGAAGGCGCCCCCGACGGTGACAGTCGCTCCCGACGGCCGGACGGCTTGACACTACGCGCCCCCCGGGCGCTCAGAGTGCCACGGGGACGGGATTCCGGGAGATGGCAATGACGCAAGTGGCGGTGGTGGGCGCGGGCTTGATCGGTCGTGCCTGGACGATCGTGTTCGCGCGCGCGGGTTTCGATGTGCGGCTGTGGGATCCCGAGCGGGCGGCGGTGGATTCGGCGCTGCGCTTCGTGGCCGACCGGCTGCCGGAATTGCACGAGGCCGGATTGCTGTCCGAGCCGCCGGTCACGGTGCTCGGCGCGGGTCCGCCGGGCGCCAGCCCTGGCAGAGGCGGTACGAGAGGCCGAGCACGTGCAGGAGAACGGACCCGAGCAGGTGGCCGCCAAGCGCACGCTGTTGGTTGAACTGGACCGCGCCGCGCGCCCGATGCGGTGCTGGCCAGCTCCACCAGCGGCATACCGGCCAGCGCCTTCACCGAGACGCTGCGGGCCGCGCTCGCTGCATCGTCGCGCATCCAGTGAACCCGCCTTATCTAGTCCCGCTGGTCGAGTTTTGTCCTGCGCCCTGGACCGACCCGGGCGTGGTGGCTCGCACCCGCACGTTGATGGCGCGCGCCGGCCAGGTGCCGGCGACCGTCAAAAAGGAACACCGGTTTCGCGCTGAACCGGTTGCAAGGCGCGCTGCTGGCCGAGGCGTTCCGGCTGGTAGCCGACGACGTGATCTCGCCCGCCGATCTGGATGCCACGGTCAAGCACGGCCTCGGGTTGCGCTGGTCTTTCATGGGGCCGTTCGAGACCATCGACCTCAACGCACCTGGCGGGCTAGCCGACTACTGCGCGCGCTATGGCGGCCTTTATGCTGAGCTGCAGGCGCAGATGACGCCACGCGAGTGGGACGGGGCGCTGATCGACCGGCTGCACGCGGCCCGACGCGAGCAGCTGCCGGCCAATATGCAGCCGGTCCGTCAAGAATGGCGTGACCGGCGATTGATGGCGCTGCTGGCGCATAAAGCGGCGCAGCCGGAGTAGGCGGATCGCCCATGCCGGCTGCGAATACCGAGTTCCGCAGCTTAAACTCAAAGAGTGTATGGCCGAGGTTAGGGAAGCCAACAATGACACAAGTGGATGAGATCGGGCCTGACGTGTACCGCATCTCCATTTATGCGCCTGACTTCAGGCTCACTTTCAATCACTTCCTGGTTCGGGATGACGAGCCGCTGCTGTTTCACGCGGGGTTGCGCAGGATGTTCCCGCAGGTCAGTGCGGCTGTAGCTCGGCTAATCGAACCGACGTCCATCCGCTACATTGGTTTCAGCCACTTCGAGTTGGACGAGTGCGGTGCGCTAAACCATTGGCTGCAACTTCGCCCGATCGGAGCCGCTCTGCGGTATCGTCGGCGCCCTGGTTAACGTGAACGATTTTGCGGTTCGTCCGGCGCGCGTGCTGGGGAGCGACGACGCACTCTCGACGGGTAAACGTCGCTTTCGCCTTTTGCCGACTCCGCATCTGCCGCATGGCTGGGACTCCAGTCTGCTGCTCGAAGAAACTGACCGAACCCTGTTCTGTTCGGACCTCTTCGCGCAATCGGGCGAGTGCCGACCGCTGTCAACCGAAAGCGTCGTCGAACGCGCGCGGGAAACGTTGGTGGAGGGCAAGGGGGGACCATTCGCACATTCCGTTCCCTACACCCGCGATACGGACGGCGCCTTGCAGACGCTAGCGCGTCATGCTCCGCGAACGCTGGCGATCATGCACGGCTCCAGTTACGTGGGTGATGGGACACAAGCTTTGCGGGATTTGGCCCGCGTAATGAGCGAGGTGTTGGCGCCGACGGCACGTAGCCGATGATAGGCCAGGTCGCACTGCTGGCACACAAACGCAGCGAATTTGGCGACTTACTTTCGTCATGGCGAGCCGCCTGCGGCGGCGTTGCCATAGATGACGAGGGTCGTGAGCCGCCCAATCCGCCGCTTGGTATTACTGCGGCAGCGGCACGGCGTAGGCATGGAACGGGTGGGGCTTGCCCGCGTTCTTGGGATCGAACAAAGTCGCCAACTGGCCTTCCAGAACCCAGGCGATATTGCCTACCTGCACCACAGATACCGGCTGCTTGTATCCGCCTTTTATGGTTGTCACCTCGGCGTTGTCGCCGTTTAGCTTGATCATGTCGAAGCGACCTGCGTCGCCGCCTTCCACCACCAGCAACCCATTGTTGCCGTAAGCGCGCATGCCGTCCGGGTGCTCGAAGCCGGCCCTGGTCTTCAGCTTGGTAATGCGGCCGGCCTTGCCGTCCTGGCCGACCTCGATGCGAAACAGCCCGCCACCGGCGAAGGTATTGGCATAGACATTGCCGTCCGAACCGATTGCGATACCGTCCAGCATCGGTCCCTCGCCGGCAAAGCCCTTGTCTTCCGCCCAGACCTCAGCGCGGAACCTCCGGGTTTCAGGCGTAGCACGTGCGGCTCGAAGGAATCCGTCACGTAAACGGTGCCGTCAGCCGCCACCACCATATCGTTGCAAAGCGACTTGCCGCCGGGTAGGTCCCAGCTTCCCTTGGGCGCACCGCTTTTCAGATCGAACGCTTTCAGCGCCACCGGCTTGGAGCCGGCAGGCGGCTTCACGCCGAACGCCGTCAGATCGCTCGAGCAGACCCAGAGCGTGCCGGCGCGTTCGTCGGCGAGCACGCCGAGAGTGATCATGGAATCATTCGCGCCTGGCTTGATCCAAGACTCCGCTGTCGTGGCATTGGGCGGAACGCGGTAGATGCCTCCCTCATACAGGCTACCCACGATCAAGGTTCCGTCCGAGGTCACGGTGATGCTTTCGGGATAGGCGTGATCACCGGGAAACGTGACCTCGGTGCGGTCGGCGGCCCGTGCCGCGACCGTGCAGGCAAGGCTCGCCGCCAAGGCGAGCCCGAAATAGGCGGTTTTCATATGTCTGCTCCTCCCCAAAGGGCTAGCTGCGCAGGCCGCGTCGCTATGTCAGCCAGACTATAGCGAAGCGCGCGACCATTCTAGCCCCCGCACTATACATGGACGGGGTGAGCTATCCCAGACCGCCACCCACCAAGCCCGGCTTCAAGAAGATATGTTGCTATCGATATAAAGCCGTCCCGGGCATATCGGTTCGCCAACTCCGTCAATGCGTGAATTCCGCCGGCCGCAGCAATCGCGCCAACCGATCGAGGATGCCGTTCGCCATGCGTGGCTCGTCGCCGACGAAGAAGCCGTGTGCGACGTCCAGATATTCGTTGATCACCACCTTGGCGGGCGGGCCGTCCGTCATGCCAAGCTCGGCGCTGCCCGCGCGCATTAAAGCGCGCAGCACCGGATCAATCCGGTGCAACGGCCAGTCGGGCGGCAGGGCCTCGGCCAGCATCCGGTCGATGCTGTCCTGCTGCGCCACAGCGGCGCGCACGATACGCGCGAACAGCGGCACCTCGGCCGCGGGCACGCGCCCTTCCTCGAAGCCGCCCGCTTCCTCTCCGGGCGGCCGGGCGAAGCACCCAGACGATGGCGCACGAACTGTTCGATCACCGCTTCCGCATTGTCTTGCGCCTGCTCGCTCTGGAACAGCGCCTGCACGGCCGCCACGCGTGAGGCGGTTCGCGCGCGCTCGGGCGAGGGACGCGGCGCCTTGCTCATCAGCCTGCCCCCAGGCGCCGCGCGGCCACGATCTGCACCAGCGCGGCCGTCGCCGCCTCGGCACCCTTGTTCGGCCCGTTTGCGCCTGAACGCGCCATCGCCTGCTCGATCGTGTCCACAGTCAGCAGCCCCGTCCCGAGGGCCAGGCCGAATTGCAGCGCCACGTGCATCAGCCCGGCCATCGTCTCGCGGCAAATATGGTCATAGTGATCCGTCTCGCCACGAACGACGCAGCCGAGTGCGACGAATCCATCGAATCGCCGCGAGCCACGCACGGCCAGGCGTATCGCCTGCGGCAGTTCGAACGCGCCAGCGACATCGACCATCTCAAACGTGGCGCCCGATGCGCTGAGCGCGCGTTCGGCTCCCCGGGACAGACCGTCCACGACCTGACGGTAATAGGGCGCGCGTACGATCAGCACATGCGGCGGCGGCCCGTCTATGCGCGGCGCTGAGACGGGTTCCGCATCCTCGGTGCTCATCTCCGTTGCTCCTGACGCTCGGGCGCAACGCCAACCACGTTCGGGATCGGCCGCTGCTCGACGATATTGAGCCCGTATCCTTCCAAACCGACGATCGTGCGACGGCTATTGGACAGCAGCACCATGTCTCTGACGCCGAGATCGAGCAGGATTTGCGCGCCGATGCCATAGTCGCGCAATTCGCGCGGCGGACGCGGGTGACGCGCGAGCTGACGCACCCGATCCGAGAGGCCGGTTGGCCGGTGCTCGCGAATCAGCACTACCACGCCACGGCCCTCCCGATCGATCATGTGCATAGCGTTGTGCACCGTGATCCAACTCGGGCCGCCCGTCATGTCGTCCAGCAAGTCGATCGCGTGCATGCGCACAAGGGGCGGAGGCAATCCGGAAATATCACCCTTCACCAGCGCCAGGTGCTCCTGATACTCGACCTTGTTCGCGTACACGATCAGCCGCCATTCGCCGCCGGCCACGTGATCAAACGCGCCCTCGACAACCCGGCGCACAAGTCGCTCGGTGCGACGGCGGTAGGCGATCAGGTCGGCGATGCTGCCAAGCTTTAAATTGTGCTTCTGGCCGAAGGCGATCAGATCCGGCAGCCGCGCCATCGTGCCGTCGTCGTTCATTACCTCGCAGATCACCGCCGCCGGGTAGAGCCCGGCGAGGCGGGCGATATCGACCGAAGCCTCGGTGTGACCGGCGCGTACCAGGGTACCGCCCTCTCGGGCAACCAGGGGAAAAATATGGCCGGGGGTGACGATATCGTCGCGCCGGCACTCCGGATTAATTGCCACCGCAACCGTCCGCGCGCGGTCCTGGGCGGAAATGCCGGTCGTCACGCCCTCTCGCGCCTCGATGGAAACGGTAAACGCGGTCTGATGCCGCGTGCCGTTTTCGGCACTCATCAACCCGAGGCCAAGCTGCTCGACGCGCTGCTTGGTCAGTGCCAGACAAATCAGCCCGCGCGCGTGCCGGGCCATGAAATTCACGGCGGCTGGTGTGGCAAACTGTGCCGGGATCACCAGGTCGCCCTCGTTCTCCCGGTCCTCGTCATCCACCAGGATGAACATGCGGCCGTTGCGTGCTTCCTCGATCAGCTCGTCGGCGCTGGCGAGATAGTCGGAAAGCCCGGCGCGCTTGAGGTCGTGCATTAACGAAACTCCGCCAGCCGCGCCACGTAGCGCGCGAGCATGTCGATCTCGATGTTGACCGGCTCGCCCGGCGCGAGCGAACCAAAGCTTGTCACCGCGGCCGTGTGGGCAATGACGTTGACGGCAAAAGTGTCGCCCTGCACGGCGTTGACGGTCAATGACACGCCATCCACCGCCACGCTTCCCTTGACGGCGATGAATCGTGCGAGCTCGGAGGGAACACGGAAGCGCCAGCGCATGGACCCGTTTTCCGGCTCGGCTTCGATTGCCTCGCCAAGCCCATCCACATGACCCGAGACAATGTGGCCGCCCACTTCGTCACCAATCCGCAGACTTCGCTCCAGATTGACCCTGCTGCCCCGGGCCCAGCGCCCGAGCGTCGTCCGCGCAAGGGTCTCCGCCGAGGCTTCGGCCGCGAACCAGTCGGGACCGACCGCCACGGCGGTGAGGCAGCACCCGGAGCAGGCAATCGAGGCGCCGATCGCGATCGAGGCGGCATCTGGCCAAGGCGCGGCAATTTCCAGGCGCATGTCGTGGCCCTGCCCGATCGGGCTGACCGCGCGGACCGTGCCCAAGCCCGTCACGATGCCGGTGAACATGCCGCTCTGCTCCTAGCCTGCTTGCCGTTCGAACTCGGTCATCATGTCATCGCCCAGCCGGATTGCCGAGCGCGGAGAGAATCGCGGCATGGTATCCAGCCGGTCGATACCGAACCCCTGCACGGCAGGCATTCCGTCCGCGCCCATCACCGCGGGCGCATGAAACCAGACGATGCGGTCAATCAGCCCGGCATTCAGCAGCGATGCCGCAAGCCGCGCGCCGCCTTCCACCAGAACGCGGGTCAGACCGGCGGTTGCGAGCCGTTCCATCGCCTGCCGGAGGTCGATGCCGGACGGGGCGGGCGCGACTTCGATCAGCCTGACGCCGTGTTGGTTGAAAAGCTCGGCGCGGTCCTCGGCCACGCCTTCGCGGACCAGGATCCAGGTCGGTGTCTCCCGTGCCGTCACGACCAGGCGGGACGAAACCGGCGTGCGCAGAGCGCTGTCGGCAATGACGCGAATCACGGGGCAAGGCCGATAGGAGGGCAAGCGACAGGTCAGGTCCGGGTCGTCCGCCAACACGGTGCCGAGCCCAACCAAGACCGCGTCGTGGCGGCCACGCAGGGCATGCGCCATCCGCCTCGCCGCCGGCCCGGTGATCCAACGGCTCTCACCCGCGCCGGTGGCGATCCGTCCGTCGAGCGTGGAAGCCAGTTTCAGCGTCACCAGCGGGAGGCCGTCGCGGCACCGCCGCACGAACCCCGCGATGATCTCTTCGGCCTCCGGCGCGAGCACACCCTCGCTCACGGTAATACCGGCTGCACGCAGGCGCGCGATTCCCTGGCCGTTCACGCGGGGATCGGGGTCGCGCACACCCACGACCACGCGCACAACTCCGGCGGCGATCAGCGCTTCCACGCAGGGCGGCGTGCGACCCCAATGGCAGCAGGGCTCCAGCGTCACATACGCGGTCGCCCCGCGCGATGCCTCGCCGGCACGGTCCAGCGCGATCGGCTCGGCATGGGGCCTGCCGCCCGGCGCGGTCGTGGCCCGTCCGATCACCCGGCCTTCCTTCACCAGGACGCAGCCGACCGAGGGGTTTGGCCAGGTATTCCCCAGCCCGCGGCGCGCCAGCGCCAGCGCCGCGCGCATATGGGCGAGATCGGCCGGAAGTACCTCGGCGTCCATCGTCTCTATCTGGACTCGCCAAGTGATCCCAGAAAGTCCTCGAAATCCTTAGCCTCGCGGAAATTGCGATAAACGCTGGCGAAGCGGACATAGGCTACCGAGTCCAGCTCCTTTAGCGTGTCCATCACCAACTCGCCGATCTGCTTGCTGGAAATGTCGCTCTCCCCGGACGCTTCCAACTGGCGCACGACGCCATTGACGATCCGCTCGATCCGTTCCTCCTGGATCGGCCGCTTGCGCAAGGCGATCCGGATGGAGCGGGCGAGCTTGTCGCGATCAAACGGTACGCGCCGCCCGTCGGTTTTGATCACGGTCAACTCGCGCAACTGCACGCGCTCGATAGTGGTGAAGCGCTGGCCGCAATTGCCGCAAAACCGGCGGCGCCGGATGGCGGCGGCGTCCTCGGTCGGCCGGCTGTCCTTTACCTGAGTGTCTTCGTGGCCGCAAAAAGGACAGCGCATTTAGCGGCCGCGATAGATGGGAAAACGGGCGCACAGCGCCTGCACGCGTGAAGCGACGGCGCGTTCCGCCGCGTCGTTCGCACCGTCGTTGGAGCGGGCAAGCCCGTCCAGAACTTCGGTGATCATCAAGCCGACATCGCGGAACTCGGCCGCACCGAAACCGCGCGTGGTGGCCGCCGGGGAGCCGAGCCGGATGCCGGAGGTTACGGTGGGCTTCTCAGGGTCGAAGGGGATGGCGTTCTTGTTGGCGGTGATACGGGCACGCTCCAGGCTGGCCTCAGCGGCCTTCCCGGTGACGCGCTTGGGCCTGAGGTCCACCAGCAGCAAGTGGCTATCAGTGCCGCCGCTGACGATCGCCAGGCCTTGGCCGATCAGGGTCTCGGCGAGAATCTTCGCGTTCTCGGCCACGGCTTTCTGGTAAGCCCGGAATTCCGGGCGCAGCGCCTCGCCGAGAGCGGCCGCCTTGGCGGCGATCACGTGCATCAGCGGGCCGCCCTGAAGGCCGGGGAAGACCGCGCTGTTGATCTTCTTGCCGAGATCGGGATCGTTGGAGAGGATCATTCCGCCGCGCGGCCCGCGCAAAGTCTTATGCGTCGTGGTCGTGACCACGTGGGCGTGCGGCAGCGAACTCGGGAACAGCCCGGCCGCGACCAGGCCGGCGAAATGCGCCATATCGACCATGAACAGCGCATCCACCGCGTCGGCCACGTGCCTTATGCGCGCGAAGTCGATGAACCGGGAATAGGCGGAACCGCCGGCGATGATCAGGCGCGGGCGTTCCGCCTGCGCAATCCGCTCCAATTCGTCATAGTCAAGCCGACCGTCTTCGTGGCGCACGCCGTAGTGCAGCGGACGGAACCATTTGCCGGAGATGTTGGCCGCCGAGCCGTGCGTCAGATGCCCGCCGGCGTCCAGGCTCATGCCGAGGAAACTGTCCCCGGGTTTCAATAGGGCCAGGAACACCGCCTGATTGGCCTGCGCGCCCGAATGCGGCTGCACATTGGCGAAAGTGCAGTCGAACAGCTGCTTCGCGCGGTCGATTGCCAATTGCTCGGCCACATCGACGTAACCACAGCCGCCGTAATACCGCCGCCCGGGATAGCCTTCGGCGTATTTATTGGTGAGGACGCTGCCCTGTGCTTCTAGCACGGCGGCGGAGACCAGGTTTTCACTGGCGATCAGTTCGATGCCGTCACGCTGCCGTTCCAGCTCGGCGCCGATCGCGGCGGCCAGCTCGGGGTCGGTTTCAGCAAGCGGGGCGGTAAAAAAGCGCTGCGGGCTAGCGGTAGGCGCGGATTGGGTCATGACTCGGCTGCCGGGCTGTTCGTGCGGGAGCGGTGCTCTAGCACGCGCCCGCCGCGTCGGACAGGCGAACCGGAGGATTTAGCCCTTTTGCGGGCAGGGGTACGCGGGAAGCGGACCCTAAGGTGAGCGTGGCTGGACGCGTTCTGGTTTAGCCGTCTTTCATCGTCGCGCGCAGCGTTCCCGCTCGGGCCGGCAGAACCCTCTTTTTGGACTTCTGCGAGGAGTCATTTTGCAGCGGATTCACGCAGCAGCAAGGCCTTTTGTCGCCTGATCGCCTCGGCTAACCTCCACGCAGCGCAAGTAACTGAATACGGGTCGAAATATAAAGGTCGGAGAAGTGGTTGATGCTACCCAACATCTATACAGGCAAACGTGGGTCACTGCGGCTTGAACAAAAGACGGGTTGGAAGAAGAAGTTCCTTCAGAGGAACACGCTGTTTTATCATGGCGGAGCCATGCGGCCGCACGAAGTTCGAACTGACGGACTCGATGCGGTAAAATATGGCCGAGAGTTTGTTGTATACGCTGAGGATCAGCAGCCGGTCGCGGGCGGGAAGCTGATATTCTCCTTTATGGTTAGCGGCGATCCCAAGGCTTGGCAGAAGCCTGGCGCCGTCCATGCATTCTGGGGTCACGACGGACATGGCTACATCTTCGAGGCAGCAAGGGGAACGTTCATCTTTTCCTCGGGTAACGCGCAGCCAGCCAGTGGGCAGGAGATCGCGTTCCCTTATTTGATCGAGTCTTCAGATATCAGATACTATTGCACACCCGAAACAAGAGGCATGCATGGCGGTCACGGTTATACGTTTCAGGTGATCCCGTGGATGGCGGTTGTGGCTGCGCAGATTAATGCTGTCTAGGTAGAACCCATTCAGGGCCACCTCGCCGGCAACGGCGACGGCAGCGAGTGCGGCGAGATAGTTCCGGCGAGGCGGTCGTATCGGTGCGGCCAGCGGGGCAGCCGCAAAATCCCCCATCGCATGGCAGATGCTGTTCGATTATGCCCGCGTGGAGGCATCCCAGCGCGTGTTGGTGCACGGTGCCGCCGGAAATGTGGGCGCCCATGCGGTGCAACTCGCTCGATGGGCGAGCGCCGCGTCGCATCAGTTCTGCATCATGCCCGCACACAGCGCCCCAACATTGTGATGGAACATCTTGATGTAGGTGTCACCGCCCTCGCCCGGTTTGGACAGGGCGTCGGAGAAGAGTTCGCCGCCGACCTTAGCACCGGTTTCCTGAGCGATGCGCTCAATCAGCCGCGGATCACTCATGTTCTCGATGAACAAGGCCCGAACCTGTTCCTCTTTGATCTGATTGATCAGCTCGCCGACCTCCCGGGCGGAGGGTTCCTTCTCGGTCGTCAGGCCCCGCGCGCCAATCAGGCGAACTCCGTAGGCGCGACCGAAATAGGCGAAGGCATCGTGCGACGTGATCACCTTGCGCTTGCTGGGCGGAACAGTGGCGATCTGCTGCTTGACCCAACTGTCTAGTTCGAGAAGCTGCTTGCGATAGGCGTCGCCGCGCGTCCGATATTCGCTGGCATCCGCCGGATCGAGCCTGATCAGCCCGACTTGGATATTGGCCGCGTAGATCGCGCCATTCGCCACATCCTGCCACGCGTGCTGGTCCAGTTCGCCCTCATTGCCCCCGACCAGCCTGTCCTTTTCCGCGGCAATCTTCAGGACTCGAACGCCATCGGTAGCGACCAGCTTCGTGCCATGAAAATCGGCCCGGGCGAGCAAGTTCGCGAGCCAAGGCTCGAACTCCTTGTTCAACCCGTTCATGATCAGCAGATCGGCCTCGGCAACAGCGCGGGCGTCGGCCGCCGTCGGCTCGTACGACTCGCTGTCGCCGTCAGGCCCGACGATCACGGTCAAGGAAACGTGGTCACCTGCGATCTGGCGCACCATGTCGCCGAGGACGCTGAAGGTGGCAACCACCTTAGGAGGCGCGGCACTATGCGCAGTGCGCGCCAAAACAGGAAGAACAGCGCAGTTCACAAGCAGCATACGACGTCGCATTGTTCGTTTCCTCCTTTCAGAATCGTTGCGTCAAGCCCATCAGCACCGCACGCCTGAGGCCGAACTGTGGGGCACCTACGCCGACTCCGGTGCCGTTGCGTATTTGATAGACCGCATCGGTCACGTTCAGCATATCAAGTCTCACCTGGGTTCCGGGCCGCAGCGTCTGGACCACGGACATATTGAGCACGGCATAGGTCGGAAGCGCCACGCCATTGGGAACGGTTGCCGTGCTGGCGCGCAGTCCGCTTTGCACCAGCAGATCGGCGGTAAGCAGGGTGGGCTGCGGGGTGCCCTCGTTGAAAGTGTAGGAGATACCGCCTGAGCCACTCCACTTCTGATCGTGGTCGAGATGAATGAAGTTATTTTCGATGAACGCCAGTTCGTCAGGCCCGAAATTGAACTGTGCCGACACGATGTTGCGGCCGACTGCACGCGAATACGCGGCGTTGGCATAGATCGACCAGGGGCCGCGATCATAGCTCATCGTGAATTGGGCACCCTCGATATCGCCTTGGGCATAGTTGAACGCTGTCAAAATAATCGGGGCGCCGAACTGCCCTTCGTCGATCAGATTGTGCGCCAACTTGTAGTAAGCGTCGGCTCCGACCACCAGACCGGGTACGATCCGCTGCGTAACGCCCACATCGAAATAATTGGAGCGCTCCGCGCGTACCTGGCTATCGAGCGTCACCGCTGGGGCCGCGCTCGTGCCGGCGAAAACCGCTACCCCGGTGGGCGGGACGAGTTCAAACGGAGGCGGAACGAAGTAGTGCGAGTAGCCGGCCGTGAACGTGGTGCTTGAGGTCGCTTGCCACACCATGTTCACCCGGGGGCTGACCTGACTTTCATGCGTGAACTCCTGCACCGTGTCCCAGCGCAAGCCGTAGTTGATCGTGACTTTGGGCAAGATGCGCCACTCGTCTTGCAGATACACGCCACCGAGCCAGCCCTCGTCGCGTGTCGCCTGGCCAATTGCCAGCGGAATGTTGGATGTCTGCGCGCCCGTTGCATCGACCGGCAAGACCTGTGAAACCGTTCCGACGGCGATGCTCTCGTTCTGGAACAGGAAGCCCGCGCGTATGGTGTGGTTGGCATTTACGTGCCAGCTCGAATCAGTCTGAATCCCGCTTGCCAGATCCTCGCGGGAGGCCTGCTGGGCGATGCCGTTGAACAGGAGGTCGCCGGTCCAATCCGGCGAGAATCGGAGCCAGCTATAACGGGTAAAGGCCGATATTTGCAGGTCGATGCTCCCCATGTGTTTCTGCAGCGAGAGGATGCCGAAATCCGTGACCTCCCGCTGTGTCTCATTCAAGAGGGCGCTGTTGAAGCTGTTGATGCCGTTGACCGTAAAGCCGAGCGTCGGCTGACCGGGATTGTTCGGTATTTGGAACAGGCCATTGAAACCACCCAAGATCACGCTGATGCGCGTGTTCGGGTCGATGATGCCGGAGACATAGGCCAGTCCATGAAACTGCTGCGTCGTGTCGTGGATCGCATTGTAGCTGGAGGTGGGATTCTCGATGCCGCGGTCGTTTTGCAAGAAGTCGCCGGTGACGAACCAGTCCACCGGTCCTTTGCGTCCGCCCCATTCGAAACTGGGTTGCAGCCAGTCGAAACTTCCGCCGTACATCGTCACGGCCGCGCCCGGATTGGTTGTGCCTGTCTTGGTCTGAATATCGACAATACCGGCGGTGTAGAATCCGTACTGGGCAGGCAATGACCCGGTGATGAGCGTCATCGATTGCGCGAATCGCGACTCGATTGCCTGACCGAAGACCGATAAGCCCTCCGGCAGCTCGACCCCATTGATGCGGAATTGCACATTGGCGTGCTCGCCGCGCAAATGGATCTGTCCGAAACTGTCCTCCGCAACGCCGGGTGCCTGGAGCAGCACTTGATTGAGCGGCGCGTTCTCGCCTTGCGGGACTTGCTGCAACGCCTCCGGGCTGAACGTGTAGCTGGTTGCGCCGAGGCTCGGCTGGATCTGCTGGCGAGCGACATCGAGTCGTCGCGAGATCACGTCCATATCGGGCAGCGCCAGCTCGGTCCCGGTATCCGGGGCAGGCTGTTCCGCTTGCGGATTCGTGCCGACAGGCGGATCGACAGCGAAAGCCGACGAAACGACGGCGATCGCGCCGATGGCCGGTCCCCCCAGTGCCGCATGCCATCGCCTCATCCGAGCCCCCGCTGAACGCGTGGATTGGACCGCAGCAGAGATAATGCTATGTTATAGCGTGGTGCGCAATATTATAGCGTTGCGGGCAACGCGCTTCGACCCGGCTGCCGACGTGAACTTGCGGGTGGCACCCGAACTTAGGGCCACACGCGCCGTCTGCTGTGCGAAAGGCCGGGCGCAGCGGGAATCCAGGCTACGGGCGACGCGCGTTGACTTGTCCATAGAGGGCGACCGGAGCTACCGGCTAAGACTACAACCCGTTCGGCCTTGGCCCGCGGTGGCATTGCGCCAACGGCGAGCTGGGCTGCCTTCGCTCTCGCTCGCAACAGGCACTGCACGCGACGCTATTGGGTGTATTGGTCACATTCGGGTTGCATCGGCAAACGCCGCCAGCCGAGCCCGAAGCGCTGGCGATGGTTTTCGAAGCACAGGCGCCCTCTGAGAGCGAGCCATCCTCCGGTGGCGCGCCCCTTGTTGAGCCGCCGATGCCTCCGGAGCCCATTGCACCGCAGCCACCCCAGCCGCAGACGCCGGCTTTGGCGGAAGCTCCGCCGCCCCCGGCTCCCGTGCCGCCGGAACCTGCTCTAGCGGTGCCTCAGGCAGTCCCGGACAAACTGCCGCCCGCGCAACCCACCGCAGCCGTGCCTCTGGCGGTTCCGGACCAACCGCCGCCGCTTCCGCTTCCTCCTCCGCCACAAATGGCTCCGCCCGAGCCTGTCCGAAGGCCCCCGGTGCCGAACCCGCTCACGGCGCGGCAAGTGCAGGCGGCCCGCAAGATGGCGCACCCCATGCAACAGGTGCCGAGAGCCGTTGCATCGCTTCCAAGCGCTCGGTCGGCTCCGCAAGCGACACCGGGGCCGCCGCTAGGAGCGCCGGCGGCACCTTCCGCTTCTCAGGCCATCGGCGGTTGGCGCAATACCTTGCTGGCATGGTCGCGCCAGCACAAGACCTATCCTGAAGAGGCACGCCGCGAGGGCGTTCAGGGCCGCGTCATGCTGCGCTTTACAGTCGATCGAAGCGGCCGCGTTCTGGAGGTCGGCCTGGTTCAAGGGTCCGGCGCGGCCGTGCTGGACGACGCCGCTCAGGCCATGCTGCGACAGGCGCAATTGCCTGCTTTCCCGGCGGGTATGGCGCAAGAGAGGATCACCGTCACCCTGCCCATTCGCTACGGCCTGCAGCCGTGATCAACACCCGGCACGACGGAATCGGAAAACCCGGGCCGCAGCACCACGGCCCGGGTTGGTCGAGGCGGTTCAACCGTGGCAAACACAACCGGCGTGCTGACACCCGGCGCCGCTCGTGTGGTGGTTTGCACACGCATCACCGCAATAGATGCGGCCCTCTTTCCGCACGCCCTTATCCATATCGACCACGCACACACAGTCGCTGCACGCGCACTTTACCCTATCAACGGTACCGCTCATTTGATTCTCCTCGTTCGGTTGTCAGTTCGTCTTCCTGCTCATGGGGTTCCGTGAGGTGCTCGATCATGTTGGTCAGCATCTCCCGCACGTGACAATCAGGGATACGGTAGAATACCTGTTTGCCTCGCTTGGTCGCCTTCAGCAGGCGGGCGGCACGAAGCAGACGCAAATGATGCGAAACCAGAGACTGGGTGAGTCGGAGCCTGGACGTGATCTCGCTCACGTTTAGCGGCCCCTCAAGGCAACTGACCACGATCCCGAGCCGATTGGGCTCTCCGAGCAGACGGAATAGCTCGGCTAGTTCGACAGCCTCATCTGCATTGAGCATTCCCACAACCCATGAAGACGTATTCATACGTATTGCGAGCCGGCGGGCCCTGTCAAGAGTTGCCGCGCGAAGTAGCCTTAAGCTTTGGACATCTCATCAGAACGGGTCCGCTGGCACTCCCCCAAGGCGTTTACGCCTGCACTTGCGATTTAGAATTCGGTCGGGCGGCGATGCGCCTAACACTCCGAAAGGACCATCGTCCGCGGAACGCTAAGGGTGACCGCGCTCTGGAGCCCAAATCATTACAATATATCGTTCTAGACGGCTTGGATGGTATGTTATATTGGTTCCCGGGTTGAAGTGCTCTTGGCAGACCTCCGGTGGAATTAGGGATGAAAAAAGCTTCCCTCGCGGTATCGCTTCCGTGCTGGCAACGCCAACACTGGGGTGGGCGGCGGCTCCGGTCAGCATCGTCGCGGCCGAGAATTTCTACGGCGATGTGGCCCAGCAGATCGGCGGCCCGTCAGTGAAGGTGAGTAGCATCCTCAGCAACCCCAATCAGGATCCTCACCTTTTTGAGGCAAGTCCTTCGGTCGCGCGGGACATATCTGGGTCGCGTATCGTCATCTATAGCGGCATCGACTACGACCCCTGGATGGCCAAGCTGCTTAAATCGTCGCGCTCGGGTCGCCGCAGGGTGATCGTCGTTGCACCGCTGGCCGCTCGCAAAACCGGCGACAACCCGCACGTCTGGTACGACACCAGACGATGCTCGCCTATGCAGCGGTGCTGACTGAAGTGTTGGCCGCCGCCGACCCGGCTGATGCGGCAGGGTTTCGCCAGCGCCTCGCAAAGTTCCAAGCATCGATGCAGCCGATCCAGGCCAAAATTGGCGCGCTACGCGACCGTGTCGCCGGCTCGCCGGTCACCGCAACCGAACCGATCTTCGGCTACATGTTCGATGCGCTTGGATTGCTGAGTAAGAATCAATCATTCCAGCGCTCGGTAATGAACAACACCGAGGCGAGTGCGTCTGATGTTGCTGCGTTCGAGAACGACCTCAAGACGCATCAGGTCAAGCTGTTGGTCTACAATAGCCAGGCAAGCGATCCGACCGCGGACCGACTGGAGAAGGTCGCCAAAGCCGCCGGCGTGCCGGTCGTTGGCGCGACGGAGACCGAGCCTCCCAGTATGAATTACCAGGCTTGGATGGCGAGCGAACTCGACGCGGTCGATCGGGCGCTGCCGAAGTAGTCGCGTGAATGCGGTCGAGTTCCGCGACGTTCGCCTGACACTTGGCGGTCGCACCGTTCTGGCCGGCGTCAGCCTGGACATCGCTCCACGCGAGTTCGTGGGTGTGCTGGGACCGAACGGCGCCGGCAAGACCACTCTGATGCGCGCAATCCTCGGCTTGCTGAAACCGAGCCGTGGCACCATCCGCGTACTCGGCCGAACGGCGGCACGGGGCAATCCCGCGATCGGCTACATGCCGCAGGTCCGCGGCGCAATTGCGAGTATGCGGCTGAGCGGTTGGGACTTTGTTGCCGGCGTGGTAAATGGGCATCGCCTGGGCATGCCCATCCCTGGCAAAGCAGGGCAGGCGGAAGTAAGTCGCGCACTGGATCTGGTCGGCGCGCGCGAACTGGCCGCTCGGCCACTTGCCGAAATTTCCGGCGGCGAGCGACAGCGCCTGTTGCTGGCTCAAGCATTGATCGGCCGACCTAGGCTGCTGCTGCTTGATGAGCCGCTCATCAGCCTTGACCCTCGCCACCAGCGCGGGGTGGTGGCGATGACCAGATCAATCCAGGCTGAGCTTGGGATTTCGGTGCTGTTCAGTGTCCACGAGCTCAATCCGCTTCTGGGCGCGCTCGACCGGGTGCTCTATCTCGGCCGCGGCCAGGCTGCACTTGGCACCGTCGACGAGGTGATTACCGGCCCTGTGCTGTCGAGGCTCTATGGGTTCGACATTGACGTTGTTCGTCTCAAAGGCCGGATCTTCGTTATGTCGGGCGGTCATGACTTGGAGCGGAACGAACACCGGCATCAAAATAACAGGCCCGTGCCAAACGAATTGCACGGAGGAGGCGCCGGCCGTGCTTGATTATGACTTCATGCGCAACGCTTTTGCCGCGGCAACTGTGGTCGCCATTGTATCGGGCACGGTCGGGTATTTTCTTGTCCTGCGCGGCCAGACCTTCGCCGGCCATGCGTTAGGCCATATTGGCTTCACGGGCGCGACCGGCGCAGTACTTATCGGCGTTTCACCACTGTGGGGTCTGGTGTTGTTCACGGTTACCGGCGGCATCGGCATGGGTTTCATGGGCGAGCGGCTGGCACAGCGAGACGTGGCCATCGGCATGGTGCTCGCACTTTCGCTCGGCTTCGGCCTGCTCTTTCTGCATTTCTACACCGCCTTCGCCACCCAGGCGACTGCGTTGCTGTTCGGCAACGTGCTGGCCGTCGACCCCGAAACGGTCTGGACGTTGCTGGCGCTCGGTATCGTCAGCATTGCGGTGCTGGCCGTCATCTCTCGCCCGCTGCTGTTCGCGAGCCTGCAACCTGAGCTGGCCGAGGCCAAAGGCGTCTCGCTGCAACTCTATTCCGTGCTGTTTTTAGGCCTCGTCGCCCTCGCGACAGCCGAATGCGCGCAGGTGGTTGGCGTGCTGCTGGTTTTCACCCTGATGGTCGGCCCCGCCGCAGCGGTCCAGCGCGTGATGGGCGGGATTGGCAGGGGCATCATGGTTTCTGCGGTGCTGGCGCTCGCCGAAGCCTGGCTCGGTATCACGCTCGCCTTCTACACCGACTGGCCGACCAGCTTCTGGATCACCGCGCTAAGTGCCGCAGTCTATATGCTAGCCACCCTTTCTCGGCCGAGCGGAGGACGGCAATCAGCATCGGCTCGTGAGGATGTGACCGATCATTCTGGTCCCCCGATCATGTGGAGGGAATGCGACGCGGAGGACCAACTTGAGACAGCCGGCCATCCGCGTACAGCGAGTAGCGCGAGCGCATTGCCGTAGTTTTCAGCGCGCATGATTTGCCCCCTTGTTAGGGGCGATCGACCGCGTGCCTTATTCCGGCGGCCGCTATGCGGCCCCGGCGATGAAGGCGCGCAAGTTGTCCACCTCTTGTTCCTGCTCCATGATGCGGCTCTTCACCACGTCGCCGATGCTGACGAGCCCGACCAGCGCCTCGCCCTCCAGCACCGGGATGTGGCGGAACCGGCGCTCCGTCATTACGCGCATCGCCTCGGCCACGGTGGTTCCGGGCGATGCGGTCGTAATGTCGCTCGTCATCAGCTGCGCGGCCGTCATTTCCAGCGTTCGGGCGCCGTTGCGCATCAGGCTGCGCACGATGTCCCGCTCGCTGATAATGCCCAGGAGCTGGTTCGCGCTGTCCATCACCAGGGCAGCGCCAATGCGCCTTTCGCCGAGCACGCGCGTCACCTCTCGCACGGTGTCGGTCGGCAGGACGGAGAAGATCTGGCGGCCCTTGTGGCCCAGGATCTCACCAATGATCATGATGACCCCCTTTGCAGAATGGTCAAAGCAAGTATCAAGCGACTATGCGCCCGCCTCAGTTGCAATGGCAAAAGTCAACTGTGCGGCGCACAAATCCCATCACGCTCGCGTGACCTCTGACCGTCGTGGGCCAGAACGCGGGAGGGCCCCGTTACGAGTGGGACAGGGCCCGCCGAAGCGCCGTCAACCGCTGCTGCGCCTGTCGGCGCGCTGCCATGGCCTGCTCCATGTCGATGCGTTCGAAACGGACCGTCGTGTGCGGTTGCATCTGTCCGATCAGATCCATATCGGCGGAGATCACGGTGCCGATCATGAAATACCCGCCGCCCGAGACGGCGTCGCGATGCAGCACGATCGGCTCGGTGCCGCCCGGAATCTGGACCGAGCCGTAGGGATAGCAGCTATCGACAATGTTCGACGGATCGGAGCCGGCGCCGAATGGCTGGCGTGCGCGGCACGAATTCCAGCGGACGGCCGCCGCGGAACCGATAGCCGATGCGGTCGGCCTCCGGGGCGACTTTCCAGGTGTCTTCGAAGAAGCCTTGCAACGCCTCCTGTGTGACCCGGAAATCGTAGAGCCCGGGCAGACACGCGCAGGGCTGGGGGTGGCCCCGGGGCGGGCGAAGCGGCTCGGGAACCGAAGCGCCCTCGCGCCCGGCTTTGCGGGGCTGCCGACTTGCAGCACGTCGCCTGCCTGCAGTGCCCGGCCGGCGTAACCGCCCAGCGCGCCTAGCAGATATGTGGATCGGCTGCCGAGCACGACCGGTACGTCAATCCCGCCGGCGACGGCGATGCAGGCGCGGGCGCCGGATTTCAGGAACGCGAAGCTGAGCGTCTGGCCGGCCGCGCACCGCGAATGCCGTCCATGTCGGCTGCTCCATGCCATCGACCTTGGGCGGCAGCTCGGCGCCGGTGACGGCGACCAGCGCATCCGCGGTAAAGCGAAGTTCGGGGCCGAGGAACGTTGCCTCCAGCACCGCATCGCCCTTCGTCATTGCCGACCAGAAGATTGGCCGCGCGCAGCGCGAAGCGATCCATGCCGCCGGATTCGGGGATGCCGAGATGGTAGTAGCCCGGCCGCCCGAGATCCTGCACCGAGGTGGATAGTCCCGGCTTGATGACCTCAATCGCCATGGAGCGTCTCCAGCAGCTTGGCGTTGGTGCCGGCGGGGTCGGCGCGGAACGCATCGAGCGAAAATGTGACCGGCTGGATACGCGGCTCGAAACGCCCAGCCTCGACTTCGCGCACGATCTCGTCGTGCTCGGCGCGGCCGATCGGCCGGAACCGCACGATGTCGCCGGGATTGAACAGGATGAAATCGCGCAGATAGCCGATCGATTGCTTCGGATCATAGATCGGCATCGGCGTGATGCCGAACATCTGGTAGCCGCCGGCGCCGCGCACGGAATAGATGCATCCGAAACAGCCGCCGTGCCCGACGGTGAGCTTCGGCGTATCGGTGCGCGGCCGCAGATATTTGGGCACCTCGATCTGGCGGGGGCGTTCCACCATCTGATACAGCCAGGGCAGGCCCGCGACGAAGCCGACCATGGAAACGAACCATGGTGCGCCGGCATGCGCGGCGACGAACGCATCAACCGAGTCATAGCGGTTCAGGCGCGCGGCGTATTGCAGATCGGTGGAATCCGGCGCCTGGTGGCGCTCGCGGAAGCGCATCAGCGTCTCGTGCGTCCACGGATCGTTGTAGAAGACCGGTATTTCCATGATCCGGGTGCTCAGCACCGGCTCGGCGCGCTCCGCTGCTGCTTCCAGCGACTTGAGTTCGGCGCAGCAGATCGTCCGGCGCGATCACGTCGGGATCGAACCTGACTTGGAACGACGCGTTCGCGGGGCAGATCTCGGACACGCCGCGAATGGCGCTCTCGCGCACCGTCTTGGCCATCGTCAGCGCAAGGAAGAAGGCTTCGAGCGACATCTCCTCGTCGAACTCGATGAAGATGTGTTCGTCGCCTCCGAACGAGGTGCGGGTCTTCATGCGCGTGCGGCCTGTCTCTGATTGTTGGCGAGCGGGTCGGTATCGAGCCAGTGTTCCAGCCAGCGCGTATGGACGGAATGCGTTGCGATGTCCGCATGCGCGGCGAGCGCCTGATGCAGCGGGATCGTGGTCTGCACGCCATCAATTCGCAGCTCGGCAAGGGCGCGCGCCAAGCGACGCAGGGCCGCGGCACGGCTCTCGTCCCAAACGATCAGCTTGCCGAGAAGCGAATCATAGAAGGGCGGGATGGTGTAGCCGGCATACAGCATCGAATCGAACCGTACGCCCGGGCCGCCGGGCACCCGAAGCGCGGTGACTTGCCCCGGATGTGGCAGGAAGCCGCGTGCCGGATCTTCGGCGTTGATCCGGCACTCGATGGCGTGGCCCGTGACGCTTATGTCATCCTGAGCGAGCCGCAACGTCTCGCCGCCTGCGATGCGCAGCATCTCCCGCACAAGATCGAGCCCCGTAACCATCTCCGTAACCGGGTGTTCCACCTGAATTCGCGTGTTCATCTCGATAAAGAAGAACACGCCGGTGGTGTCGTCCAGCAGGAATTCGATCGTCCCCGCTCCGCGATAGCGAGACCGCACGCGCGAGCCGGACTGCGGCATCGCAAAGCGCGGAACGTGTAACAGGCGAGAGGCATGCAGCCGGCGCCTCCTCCCACAATTTCTGGCGGCGGCGCTGCAGCGAGCACTCGCGCTCGAACACATGAATGATCCGCGCGCCGTCGCCCAGCACCTGCACCTCGATATGCCGCGCGCGGGGCAGGAATCGTTCCAGATAGATCCCGTCATCGGCAAAGGCGGATGCAGCCTCGGCGCGCGCCTGCGGCAGCATCCGGTCCAGTTCGGCCGCGTCATTGGCGACGCGGATGCCGCGTCCGCCGCCGCCCGCAGCCGCTTTGAGCATAACCGGAAAGCCGATCCGCGCGGCTTCGGACCGGGATCGAGTCCGGATCGGTCACTCGTCCCGCTGTGCCGGGAACGGTGGGAACGCCGGCCGACGCAGCCAGCTCCCGCGCGCGGGCCTTGTCGCCCATCAGCCGGATCGTCTCCGGGCGCGGCCCAATGAAGGTCAGGCCGGCGTCCTCCACGGCCGCGGCGAAGCCGGCATTCTCGGCCAGGAATCCGTAGCCCGGATGAATGGCGTCAGCACCCGTCGCGCGAGCCGCTTCCAGGATGGCGTTCTGGTTCAGATAGGATTTCGTGGCCGGCGGCGGTCCGATCTCCACCACCTCATCCGCAAGCTGCGCCGCCAGCATGTCGCGGTCGGCGCTGCTAACCGCCTGCGCGGTCGCAATGCCAAGCTCCCGCGCGGCCCGGATGATGCGAACGGCGATTTCGCCCCGGTTGGCGATCAGGATCTTGCGCAGTCCCATCAGGCTTACGCCACCTCGATTTCATAGAGCGGCTGGCCGGCCATGACCGCGTCTTCGTTCTCGATCAGGAAACGGGCAAGCTTGCCCGGCTCTTCCGCCGTGACCGGGGTAAAGGTCTTCATCACCTCGATAAGCCCGATTGTCTCGCCGGCAACCACCTGGTCGCCCTCGTTCTTGAACGGCGGCTGATCCGGCGCCGGGCGGCGATAGAAGGTTCCGGGGAGCGGGGCGGGGACGGATTTGACTGGCATTGCTGGCCTCCGTGGTCGTGGCCGTCAGTCGGGCCAATGCGCGGCGGCGCGCTTGCGGAACATCTCCCGGAACTGCGCGGTGGAGTTCGGCAGCACCGCGCCGGTGCCCCAATCCAGGATCACGCCGTAGCGGCGCACCACATCGAGCCGGTCAAGCTCTCCCGCCTGAAAACGTTGTGCGACTTCCTGCGGATCTTCGACGGAGCCAGCCGCGGCGCTCGGCTCGGATCCGGGCGCGCTCGCGTTCGGTCGCTGCACGGTCCACCTCGTATTCCGCCAGATCGCGATCAACCACGCGCAGCACGACGCCGTAATCCTTGCGCGCGCGCTCCAGCGATACATAGTCATCGGCGACATCCTCGCGAACCTTCTCGGGGTCGCGCTCCAGCGGATCGCCGTAGCCGCCGCCGCCCGCAGTGGGACGGGAGAAGACGTCCCCGCTCTGCAATGGCACGTCGGAAAAGACCGAGCCGAGCCATTCCTCCTGATTGGAGCCGGCCCGCTTCAGGCTCAGACCATGCGGCATCGAGGGGAGCCCGCCTTCAATACCCCAGACCACCGCTCGCTCGCGGTCGCAAATATAGGAAATCACCGTGCGGTCGGCTTCGCGCAACGTGCTGGTCTTGCGCACGCCGGCTCCGCCGCGCCATTTCCCCGGACCTGCCGAGTTGGTCAGGATCTGGTATTCGTCTGTCAGGATCGGCGAGACGCGCTCCTGCCCCTCAACGGGCTGGGATTGCAACCCCGTGCCAAAACAGGCGGTGGTGACGTTGCAGCCATCCTTGCCGTTCCGTCCGCCCCAGCCGCCGGGCAGCCAGTCGTAGAACATGAAGATGGGCTTGGCCGGCGAACGCAGGTCGCGCCCGCCGGTCAGCAGGTATTCCAGGTTGAAAGCGCAGGCGATCGCGCGCTGCGGCATGATTTGCGACCAGATCTCGTAAATCGAGTTCATGATCTTCTCGAACGGCATCAGGAAGCCGGTCACGGCGATCGGCCAGCGCGCGCCCGACCACCGTATCCTCCGGCGCGATCACCTCAATCGCGCGGTAAAACCCCGAATTGAGCGGCAGGTCGGGAAAGAAGGTCTTCATGCCCGCGACGACGGCGGAGAAGGTGGCACCAAATGCGGAGTTATACAGCGAGCCGATGCAGGGATGGCTGCCGGTGAAATCGTAGATCACGCGGTCGCCCGGCGATCGTCAGCTTCACCTTTATGGGGATCATGCCCTCTCCGGCGGCCGGGTCGCGGTCGATGAAATCCTGCGTCTCCCATTCCCCGTCCGGGAGTGCTGCGAGGCGGTGGCGCACGGCGCGCTCTACATAGTCCTGCACGTCGGCAAAGCCGGTCAGCACCGTGTCCTTGCCGTATTTGTCCACCAGGCGCAGAATCTCGCGCTCGGCAACGCGAGTCGCCTCGGCCTGGGACTGCATGTCGCCGATGATGGAGGCGGGATCGCGCGTGTTGGCGGCAATCATTTGCGCGAGGTCGCGGCGGAATGTGCCGCCGTCCCACAGCCGCACCGGGGTGATGCGGATGCCTTCGCGGAACATCTCTTTCGCCATCACGTCGAACGAGCCCGGCACGCTGCCGCCCATATCGGACCAGTGGCCGTTCGACTGCGCGAAGGCGATCGGCGCATCGCCCACAAAAATCGGGCCGGATCAGGCGGACATCCGGGAAAATGCGTCCCGCCGGCGTAAGGATCGTTGATGGCATAGACGTCGCCCGGCTTCATTTCGCCCTTGAAAGCCGCGGATCACCTCCTTGCACGTGTAGTGCAGGGTGCCGACATGCACGGCAATATCCTGATTGCCTTGCGCGATCGAATCGCCGTTGATGTCGTTCAGCGCGTTCGAGAAATCGCGGTTGTAGATCACGAAGGAGTAGCAGGTCCGCAGGATCTGCTCGGCCATCTGATCGACCGTGGTGATGAACGCGTTTTTCAGCACCTCGAAAGTGACGGGATCGAGGGCAAACCCTTGCTGCGTTGCCATGCTCAGCCACCCACACGCATCACGATGTTCAGGAAACGATCGACCTCCGCCGTCGCGTCCGGCGGGATGACCGTGGTGGAATCGAGCTGCTCCACGATCGCGGGGCCGGAAAGCCGGGAGCCGGCGGACAGTGCGTCGCGCCGATAGACCGGGGTGTCCGGGAAGGCGCGGCCGTCGAAAACGACGCTTCGGCGTGCCTCCGGCTCCGGGCTGCGTCCGTCCGGTTCGTGCTCGCGCAACGCCGCTTTCGGCACGATGCCGACCGCGCGCAGATTAAGCCGATAGAGATCCACCGGCGCCTCGTCGCGGCGGAAATTATATTCGCGCTCGTGCTGGGCGTGGAACGCGGCTACCAGATCGGCGATCGTGCCGACCGGCCGGCCGACGGGCACCGACAAGCGAGCGCCATTGGCCCTGGTACATCATATCGATCGTGCGCTCCATCACCACGTCCTGATCGCGCACGCCCTCGTGGCGCAGCCGTTCCCAGGCCGCGCTTTCCAGTTCCGCAAATGCGGCCTCGATCGCGCCAGGATCGGCTTCCGCCGCCGGGCGGATATAGCTCTCGGCGAGATCGTGCTGGATATCGACCAGCAGGCAGCCGAGCGCGGAGGTCACGCCGGGATGGGGCGGCACGATCACCGTCGGGATAGAGAGTTCGCGCGCCAGCGCCGCGCCATGCAGCGCGCCCGCGCCGCCGAAGGCGACCAGGGCGAAATCGCGCGGATCATAGCCGCGGCTGATCGAAATCAGCCGCACCGCGTCGGCCATATTGGCGTTGGCAACTTTCAGGATCGCGTCGGCGGCTTCTCGCAGGTCCATGCCCAATTTCCGGGCGACGCCTTGGCGAACCGCCTCCTCGGCCAGCGCCGGATCAAGCGCGATGCTGCCGCCGGCCAGGCCCCGCCCGAGGCGGCCGAGAACGACATGCGCATCCGTGTTGGTGGGCTCGGTGTTGCCGCGCCCGTAGCAGGCCGGTCCCGGATCGGCGCCGGCCGATTGCGGTCCGTTGCGCAGCGAGCCGGCCTCGTCGATCCAGGCGAGCGATCCGCCGCCGGCGCCGATCGTCAGCACCTCGATACTGGGGAAGCGGATCGGATAGCCGAATTCGATGTGCCAATCCTTGGTGACGCGCGAATGCCCGTCCCAGGCGAGCGACACGTCGCAACTCGTGCCGCCCATGTCGAGCCCGATAGAGTTGGGGAAGCCGCATCCGAGAGCGATATGCCGGCTCGCGATCGCGCCGGCGGCGATGCCCGAGCCGGCCAGGCGCGCGGCGTATTGGCGCGCTCCCTTGGCGGTCATGACACCGCCGCCGCTGTGCAGAAGCAGCAGATCGCTGCGATAGCCTCCGGCGGCAAGCCGGTCCGCGAGACGCGCCGCATATTCGCCCACCACCGGGCTCAGTGCGGCGTTTACGACCGTGGTGGAGAACCGCTCGTGCTCGAAGATTTCCGGCAGCACCTCCGAGCTGGCGGTGACGGGAACGCCTGGCAGCGCGTCCTCCAGGATCGCCTTCATGCGCCGCTCGTTGGCGCCGTTGGCAAACGCGTTCATGAAGCAGATCGCGACTGCCGCCACCCGGCGCTTGCGCAAAATGCGCGCGACCTCCCGCGCGCCCTCCTCGTCGAGCGGGGTGACGACCTTCCCCGCCGCGTCGATGCGTTCCCGAACTGTCAGCCGATCGCGGCGGCGCACATAGGGCGGAGCTACGTCCTTGTATGTGTCCCAGAGATCCTCCTTGTTGGCGCGGCGGATTTCGATGACATCGCGAAATCCCTCGGTGCAGACCATCGCCGCGCGCGGCAGGCGGCGCGTGATCAGCGCGTTGGTCGCCACCGTCGTTCCGTGCGAAAGCAGGGTGATGTCGTCGAGCGCTACTTCGGCTGCTTGCAGGCCGGCGAGCAGCCCGTCGATCGGATCGCGCGTCGTTGCTGTCTTGGCGACGCGGATTGCGCCCGTGCGCTCATCCAGGATGCAGAAATCGGTGAATGTGCCGCCGATATCGACCGCCACGCGCAGGCTTGCCATCATCCCTCCCGAGCGATCATTGCGCCGCGCCCCGCCGTCCAGTCCGGAAATCAAGCGCGGTGGCGGCGATCACCACCACGCCCAGCGCGATCATCTGCACGTAACCGCTGATGCGCAACAGGTCCATGCCGTTCGACAGCATGGTGACGAACAGCGCGCCGAGCACCGCCGAGGCGATGCCGCCCGTGCCGCCGCGCAGACTGGTCCCGCCGATCACGGTTGCGGCAATGCTTTGCAGCATCAAACTGCCCCCGAGATTGGGCTCGCCCGAACCGGTCCGCGCAGTGAGCATCAACGCGCCAAGGGCGGCGAGCAGCGAACAAATCACGTAGGCGCCGATAAGCGATGTGCGCGTCCTGAGCCCTGCCACGGTCGCCGCGCGGGGGTTGCTGCCGATGATATAGATTGATCGGCCGAAGACCGTCCGTCGCAAGCCAAACCACGCGAGCACGGCGACGGCGACCGCGATCAGCAATGTCACCCGTATGTCCAGGATCGTGCCGTCATAGAGCAGCGTGCTGAACGCGTCGGGCACGCCGAATACCGGCCGCCCGCCGGAGATGGTGGTGGCGATACCAAGACAGATGTTCAGGCTCGCGAGTGTTGCGACGAACGGATTGACGCCGATCAGCGCAACCAGAGCGCCGTTGAACAAGCCGACCAGAAGCCCGAGCCCGAGGCCGACCGCGATCCCGAGCGCGAGCACCCATGAGGCGGGACTGTCGCCGAACCCCGTCAGCACCAGCGCGCTGGCGACGCTGACGGCCGAGATGGTCGTGCCGAGCGAAAGATCGAAGCCGCGTGTCAGAATCACGATCGTCTGGGCGACCGAGAAGATGGCAAGGTAGCTGGCCTGCTGGGCTACGTTGAAAATATTTCCGCGCGAGATGATGCGCGCATCGATCCCGGCAAACGCGGCCTCCATCGCGATCAGCAGGATGAGAAAAGCGAGCTGATTGCCGGACCCGGCAAACGACGAGCGGCGCGGCGCCGGGCGCGCCGCTGCGTCCGAGGCGCTAGACACGGGCAGTCACGGCCCTTCGGCCGATCGTCTCCAGGCTGACAGCCAGGGCCAGCACGACTCCAAGTGCGATCAACTGCAGGCGCGTATCCACCCGCATCAGATCCATCGCGTTGGTGAGCGTCAGCAGGAACACCGCGGCCAGCGCTACCAATTCCACCCGCCCCGCCCCGCCGCGCAGGCTGACCCCCGCCAGCACCGCCGCGGCGATGCTCTCCAGCATCAACGATTCGCCCGTCGTGGCCTGGCCCGAGCCGATCTCGGCGGTGAGCAGGAGCCCCGTCAGGGACGCGAGCAGCCCGCTCAGGACATAGGCAATCACCAGCATGGCGCGCGTGTTGATGCCGGAAACGATCGCCGCCTGCATGTTGCCGCCGGTCGCGTAGATGTAGCGGCCCACAATGGTCAGGTTCAGCAGGCACCACAGAAGCCCAACCACAACGGCAGCGACATAGAGCGCGACCGGCAGGCCAAAAATGATGGCCCGGCCCAGGCCGGCAACGTAGCTATCGGGCATGCCATAAACCGGGATGCCGTTGGTCAGCAGCAGAGAAAGGCCGTTGGCGATCGACAGCGTGCCGAGTGTCGCCATGAAGGCTGGCACGCGCAGCACCGCTACGCAGAGCGCGTTGGTGAGCCCGACAACCAGCCCGCAGCCCAAACCGCCGAGCACACCGAGAGCGATGATCGCGGCGGGAGCATGCACGCCGTACGCCGGCAACCCGGCCATCACACTCGCCGAAGCCACGCTGGTCAGCGCGATCACCGCGCCGATCGAAAGATCAAACCCGCCCACGATCAGCACGAGCATCTGACCGCTGGCTGCGATGATCAGGAACGAAGCATTGCGCAGCACGTTGACGATATTCTGGCCCGCCAGGAAATAAGGCTGGGTCGCGGCCAGGGTCACGACGAGCAAAACGAACAAAAACGGCAGCACGCCGGCATCCCCGAACCGCATCAGCCGCCGCGCAATGCTCGGCTCATGCGCCATCCGCATGCCCCGCGAAGAAGTGCCCGAGCACGCGCTGTTCGCTGATCTCGGTGCCGTGCAGCTCGGCGACGATGCGCGCCCGGTGCATCACGTAGAGCCGGTGCGAAAGGTTCATGACCTCCGGCAGTTCCGACGAAACGAGCACGACGGCCGCACCCCGTTCCGCCAGTTCCTTGATCAGATCGTACACTTCCAGCTTCGCGCCGACATCGATCCCGACCGTCGGCTCATCGAACAGGAAGATGCGCAAGTCGCGGGTCATGGCGCGCGCCAGCACCACTTTTTGCCGATTGCCGCCGGAGAGGTTGATCACGGCCTGCTCGATCCGAGGCGGACGCACGCGCAGCTTGTCGATGATTTTCTGCACCAGCCGACGCTCGTCGCGCGACCGCAGCAACGGGCCGCGTGCAAAGGCGGCGCAATCGAGCGCCGCCATGGCGACGTTCTCCCGCACCGGGCGCGACAGCGCGAGGCCCTCGGCGACACGATCGGAGGGGAAATAGCAAATGCCTCGGCGCAATGCCGCGCGCGGCGCGGGAGCGTGAAAGGCGCGCCCTTGGCACGTAATCGTGCCGGCGGCGATGCGCTCCAGGCCGAAGACGGCGCGGATCAGCTCCGATTTGCCGCAGCCGACCAGGCCGGCAATGCCGACGATCTCACCTGCGCGCACATGCAGATTTGCTTCCCGCACGGCGCCATCCGCAAGCGACAAGCCACTTATTGCCAGAAGAGGCTCGCCCGGTTCGGTTCGGATGGTCGGGATAGAGCTGGTCGACCGGCCGGCCGGTCATCAGCTCGATCAGCGAGCGATCGCTGACGGAGTCGGCGCGAACCGTCGCGATCTTGCGGCCGTCGCGCAACACGGTGACGCGATCCGCAAGCCGCCTTATCTCGCCGATACGGTGCGAGACATAAATGATTCCCACTCCGGCAATCTGCAAGCGCCGCATAACGGCGAACAGGCGTTCGGCCTCGCTATCGGTCAGCGACGCCGTGGGCTCGTCCAGGATCAGCAGGCGAATGTCCGTGAGCAGCGCCTTGGCAATCTCCACCATCTGCTGGTGCGCCCGCGACAGCTCGCCAACCTTGCGCGCCGGTGCCAAGTCGAAGCCGAGTTCGGCAATGATCGCCCTCGCCCGCGCGAGCATCGCCTTGCGGTTCAGGAATCCGAACGCGCCCAGTTCGCGACCGAGGAACAGATTGTCCTCGACCGTCAGTTCCGGAACCAGGCTGAACTCCTGAAACACCGGGCTGATGCCGATAACGCGGGCATGGTGCGGCGACAGATCGGCAAGCGGTTCGCCGCGATAGCGGACCTCACCGGCATCGGCCGGAAAAGTGCCGGCGACGATGTTGATCAGCGTCGATTTGCCGGCCCCGTTCTCGCCAAACAGCGCGTGGACCTCTCCGTGGCGGAGATCGAAATCGACCCCGTCCACCGCGAGCACGCCGGGAAAGCGCTTGGAGATGCCGGACATCTCCAGCAGCATCGCGGGCGGCGCCGGGCTGTCGGCAGCCAGCGCGGCCTCCGGCCCGGGTTCCGCCACGACGCTCGGCATATCGGCAGCCGACCGAGGCTGCTATTGCGACTTGACCGTGTAGACCGCCTTGAAGTCGGCCGGCGCCAGCACGAGGCCAATGTTGATCTTCGAGAGATCTTCCTTGTCGATGATCGCCGGGATCGTCAGCGAGCTTTTGATGTAGGGCTGCTTCTCCAGAATGCGGACGGCGGTATCAATCGCAACCCTGCCTTCCAGAACCGGATATTGCGTGGCAAAGGCCAGGATCTCGCCCTTATTCAGCGCATCGAGCATCGCCTGGTTCTCGTATGACGAGATGATCAGGATGTCCTTGCGGCCGGCCTGCCGGACCGCGCCGATGGCAGCCTCGGCGGCGGGCGCGCAGCCCCAGATCACGTTCATATCGGGATAGGCTTGCAGCGCGTTCTGGATCAGGCCGAGCTGCACGGCCACGCCACTATCGCCATACTTCTCGCCCAGCAGCTTGATCGTGCTGACGGGCTTGATCGCGGTCTTGAACCCGTCATTGAACTGTTCCGCCCAGCCGGAACCGGCTGGTCCGGGGAAATTCACCACGCGGGCCGGCTTGCCGTGCAGATAGTCGGCAAGGTACGTGCCGGTTTGCACGCCCATCGTGGTGAAATCGACCGACATCTTGGCCGTCGCGGGCGCCTTGGCGACGGGATTGACCGTGCTGATGACCGGCTTGCCGGCTTTAACGGTCTCCCTGATCTTGCGCGTGAGTCCCGCTTCCGAAATCGGCCCGACGACGATCGCGTCGTAATTCGACGCCACGCAATCGTCGAACTGCGAGAGTTGCTTGGGCAGGTTCTCGTAACCGCCGGCCTCGTAGAGCGTCATGTTGACGCCCATGCGCCGTGCTTCCTGGACCATGCCGTAATCGACCGCGACCCAGAACGTATCCTTCATGTGCGGAAACAGGACGCAGATGTTCCAGGGCTTCGCCGCCTTAGCCAGCGGTGCGTAATCTGTGACCACGGGCTTGCCGGAATCGAGGTCATAGACCTTGGCGGGCCACCATTTCTCCTGCGCCTGCTTGTCTTGCGCCTGCGCCGTGTAGCCGACACAAAGCGCCGCGACGGCTAATGCCGCGGTGAGCAATCCTGTTCGCATTGTTCCGTCCCCCTGTTATTGCCGGCCCTTCCTGTCTTCCCGGCAGGTGTGCAGCCGCCTCAGATCCAATCCGCCAGCGCGTCCCGAACGGCGCGCGCGATGGCGACCGCACCAGGCGTGTCGCTATGGACGCACACGGATTCGGCGACGACTTCCACGGTTTTGCCGGAGACCGCGCGCGTCTTGCCCTCGCGTACCGCAAGCCGCACCCGTTCGGCCGCCTGCTCCGGCGCGACCGGATGGTGCTCGCGGGTGATGATGTTCCGCCCCTCGTCGTTGTAGTCGAGGTCGGCATAGAACTCGCAGACGAATGGCACCTTTCTTCGCGCGAAAACCTCCGACATCGCGCAATTGGCGAAGGCGAATACCGGAACCCCGAACACCAAAGCCGCATCGGCGATCGCCTCGGCCACTTCGGGATCGCGCTGTGCCATGCCGTACAACGCACCGTGCGGCTTGATGTGCGACAGCGCCATGCCCTCGGCGTCGAGAAATCCCTTCAGCGCGCCGGTCTGATAGACGATCAGGGCGGTGATCTCATCGGGCTGGAGGCGCATTTCCCGCCGGCCGAACCCTTGCAAATCGGGCAGTCCCGGATGCGAGCCCACTTTAACGCCGTGATTCCGCGCAGCGCGCACGGTGCGCCACATCACCCTCGGGTCGGAGGCGTGAAATCCGCACGCGACATTGGCATGGGTGATGAAGGGAAGGCAGGCACTCGTCGTCACCCATCCGGTAGATGCCGAAGTCCTCGCCCATGTCGCAATTTATGGATACGCTTCGGCATCACTTTGCGTCCCCGGCCGCCCGGCTGATGGCCTCGGCGTTGAAAGATGGCGGATCGGGAGCGGCCGCGCAACAGGACGCAGGTCTGGCCGGGGGCTTTGCCCCGGCTCAACGGCGGAAACCTGGCCGTGGCGCGAATAAGTCCGTCCGGAACGCGCCGGAGCGAGAAAAAATTTGCCGGATGCAAATTCGCGGTTGCATATCACGCACCCGTGAGGTAATACGGGTGCGTTCCTCCCTATCCGGTCCTTGCAGCCGCGGCTCCTCAGGTCGCGGCTGCTTCTTTCTTTAGGGCTCCCCTACGCCGCCTGCCTTGCGAGAGGCGCGGCCCGGACGCAGCATCGCCTTTCGCGATCCCGAGGAGACGCCTGGCGATGACTGCGATCGAGCCAATTCCATACCCGGACGCCAAGCTGCGCCGCATCCTGTCCAGCGTGCGCACAATCGCCCTGGTCGGCGCTTCCTCCAACTGGAACCGGCCGAGCTATTTCGTGATGAAATACCTTCAGGGGAAGGGATATCGCGTCATTCCGGTCAATCCGGGGCTTGCGGGGCAGGAACTGTTGGGCGAGCGGGTCTATGCCTCTTTGCGCGACATTCCCGATCGCGTGGACATGGTGGAGGTCTTCCGCAGCTCCGATCAGGCCGGACCAATCGTGGACGACGCGATCGCGATCGGCGCCCCCGTGGTCTGGATGCAGCTCGGCGTCCGCAACGACGAAGCGGCGGCGCGGGCGGAAGCGGCGGGAATCGAAGTCGTCATGAACCGCTGCCCTAAAATCGAGTACGGGCGGCTGGGTGGCGAACTGTCATGGAGCGGCGTGAACTCCGGCATTATCCGCAACAGCGCCCCAGAGGCGCCGACCGTGGCTAGCCGGCGCCGGCATGCGGCCTCGCCGTCGCAGAACATGACCTACGGATTCGAAACGCGCGCGGTGCATGCCGGCGCCAGCCCCGATCCCACTACGGGTGCGCGCACCACGCCGATCTTCCAGACCACGTCCTACGTGTTCGATGACGTGGATCATGCGGCTTCGCTGTTTAACCTGCACAATTTCGGCTACATCTACTCGCGCCTGACCAATCCGACCGTTGCGGTGCTTGAGGAGCGGGTGGCGAACCTGGAGGGCGGGCGCGCGGCGTTGGCCGCTGCGTCCGGGCACGCGGCGCAATTCCTGGTGTTTGCCACGCTGATGGAGCCCGGCGACGAGTTTGTGGCGTCCCGCAACCTGTATGGCGGGTCGCTGACGCAGTTCGGCCTGTCGTTTCGCAAGCTCGGCTGGACCTGCCATTTCGTGGACCCGCGCGATCCCGAGAATTTCCGCCGCGCGCTGACCCCGCGCTGCAAGGCGATCTTCCTTGAACTTCTGGCCAATCCGGGCGGCATCGTGGTCGACCTGGAGCCGGTCGCTGCGATCGCGCACGAGGCCGGGATTCCGCTGATCGTCGATAACACGCTGGCCACGCCCTATTTGTGTCGGCCGATCGAATGGGGTGCGGATATCGTGGTTCACTCCACGACGAAATTCCTCGACGGGCACGGCAATTCGCTCGGCGGCATTCTGGTGGAATCCGGGCGCTTCGACTGGGCGCAGGGCGGGCGTTTCCCGTCGCTTACCGATCCCGAGCCCGCCTATCACGGACTTCGCTTCTACGAGAATTTCGGCGATTTCGCGTTCACGACGAAAGCGCGGGCTGTGGCTTTGCGTGACTTCGGCCCGACAATGGCGCCGATGAATGCGTTTCTGACCATAACCGGCATAGAGACCCTGCATGTGCGCATGGAGCGCCACGTGGCAAATTCGCAGAAAGTGGCCGAATTCCTGGCCTTCCATCCGCGCGTCGCGTGGGTTTCCTATGCCGGGCTGCCCGATAATCCGTATCATGCGCTGGCGAAGAAATATCTGCCCGGCGGCGCCGGTGCGGTGTTCACCTTCGGCATTCGCGGCGGCTACGAGGCGGGCGTGAAGCTGGTCGAAAACGTGCAGCTATTCTCGCATCTGGCGAATATCGGCGATACGCGCAGCCTGATCCTGCACCCGGCGTCCACGACGCATCGCCAGCTAACCGATGAGCAGCGCGCCGCCGCGGGGGCAGGGCCGGATGTGGTCCGGCTGTCGATCGGGCTGGAATCGGCTGACGATCTGATCCGGGATCTGGAGCAGGCGTTGGGGTGAACTCGTCGCATGCACTGCCTATGAAGCGCCTCGGTAACGGAGTGCATCGACCAGCAGGGCAAAGGCTGGCGTATGTTGCTTTTGCGCACCTTTCGACCTAATCGGCAGGGGTCGCACCTCCTAACTCTCCCCGGCAGCAACGTGATCCTCCGCAGGACGGCCTGTGGGGCCGGCTCAGCCGCGCATGAGGGAAATCTGCTTTCTCGCAAAGGAGACTCGTCCATGACAGCCTGGACCACCGACGAGCTCAACAAGATCGGAGCAGCCGAAGAACTGGAGATAGCGTCCGTTCGAGCTGACGGCACGCTGCGGAAGCCGGTGACGATCTGGGTCGTCCGCGATGGCAATGACCTCTACGTCCGATCCGGTTACGGGCACACCGCCGCCTGGTATCGCGGCACCCGGGTACGCCACGAAGGCCGCATCAAAGCTGGCGGTGTCGAGAAGGACGTCACTTTCGTGGACGCCGATCCCGACCGCAACGACCGGATCGACGCCGCTTACCGCAGCAAGTATCGCCAGCATGACGCGCAGTATGTTGACCCCATGGTGGCCCCCGAGGCGCGATCCACGACGATCAGGCTAGCGCCGCGCTGAGTGGCAGGCCGGCAGGCCGACAACGGGAGCAATCGTTGCCGGCCTGCTGGCCAGCGGTGGCGGAGCTTAATGCGCCATCGCGCCCGGCGCCACCGAGCTTGACCTTCCGCAGCGTCAGCGCGAGCGGCACGCAGGCAAGCGAGATGAGCGTCAGAACCCAGAAGGCATCGGTGTAACCAAGATATGATGCCTGCATCTGCACCTGCTGTCCGATCCAATGAATGGCCTGCTGTTGCGCGTCGGCCAGCGAGCTGCCCTGCGCGACAAAATAGTGCGTCACCTGCTGCAGCGCGTTCTGATATTGCGCGTTTGACGGAATTACGTGCTCCACCAGCCGGCTCTGATGGAACTGCTCGCGATCCGTCAGCACGTTGGAGACGAGCGAGATGCCGATCGAGCCTCCGGTATTGCGCGCGGCGTTCAGCAAGGCCGAGGCCTGGTCGGTCTTGCTCGGCGGTATGCCGTCATAGGACGCGGCGATGATCGGCAGGAAGATCAGCGGCAGCCCGACGCCAAGTATCAATTCGCGAGCGCGCGAAGAACCAGAAGTCGAGATCGCCGTAGGTGTTGGTCAGGTCATACATCGACAGCGCGCAGGCGATCTGCACCGGCGATGATCAGGTACTTGGGTTGGATCTTGCCCGACAGGCGACCAACCACAAACATCATCAGCATCGTCACGATGCCGCCCGGCGACAGCACGAGCCCCGCCCAGGTGGCCGTGTAGCCGAATTCCTGCTGGACCAGTTGCGGCAGGAACTGTGTGGTCGCCAACAGGATGGCGCCGGTCGCGAGCATGACGAGAAAGCTCGCGCCGAACTGGCGCGTCGCCAGCATCCGGACGTCGACTCACCGGGTGGCGGTGTCTGATCTCCCACGGGATCATCAGCACGAACGCAAGCACGCAGGCGGCTGTGACCCTCACGATGAAGGATGAGGCGAACCAGTCATCCTCGAGCCCGCGGTCGAGCGCAAGCTCGAGCGCGCCGAGGAACGTTGCGACGAGTGTGAAGCCGATCAGGTCGAACCCGCCTGACTGCCGCAGCCATTCCCTGCGCTCTGCGGTGGCGGACGCGGGCTCGTGCAGGATCGCGGCGATCGCCACCGCCATGAACACGCCGACAGGGACGTTGATCAGGAAGCACCAGGTCCAGGAGACATTGTCCGCGAGCCAGCCGCCGAGTGTCGGCCCGACCACCGGCGCCACCACCACCGCAACGCCGAACAGGGCGAAGCCCTGGGCGCGCTTCTCCGGCGGGAAGGCGTCGGCCAGGATCGACTGCGCGACCGGCACCATGCCGCCACCCGCGAAGCCCTGCAGGAGGCGGAACACCAGGATCGAATCGAGGCTCGCCGACAGCCCGCACATCAGCGAGCTGACCGTGAACAGCACCAGGCAGATGAGGAAGAACCTCTTACGGCCGAGGCGATTGGCGAGGAAGCTGGTGGCGGTGACGATGATGGCGTTGGCGACCAGATACGTCGTCACCACCCAGGATGCCTCGTCCTCGCTCACCCCCAAGCCGCCTGCGATGTAGGGCAGCACCACGTTGGCGATGGTGGTGTCGAGCGTCTCCATGAAGGAGGCGCCCGCCACCAGGACGGCGATCAGCCACGGATTGGTGGCGGTGCCGCGAGCCGCGGGCAAGGCTCCCGCGCGAGCCACGGCCGCGCTCATAGCACGCTCTCCAGCCGCTCGGCAAGCGACGGGGTCGGATCGACCCGCACACCCGGTACCACCGACATACCCGGGCCGAGCGCGACATCGGTCGGCGGATTGTCGAGCACGATCTTGACGGGCACGCGCTGTACGATCTTGACGTAGTTGCCGGTAGCGTTCTCGGCCGGCAGCAGCGAGAAGGCTGTGCCGGAGCCGGGCTGCACGCTCGCGACATGGCCGTGGACGGCATGCTCTGGATAGGCGTCGATATGCAGCGTCACCGCCTGCCTGGGCCGCATCCGGTCGAGCTGGTTCTCCTTGAAGTTGGCGGCGACCCAGATGTCGTCCGGCACGAACATCGTGAGCGCGGTGCCGGCCTGGGCGTACTGGCCGACCGCCGCCGAGAGCTGCACGACGCGCCCGGGCTGGGCGGCGGCGACGGTCGTGTAGGACAGGTTGAGCCTGGCCTGATCGCGTTGGGCCATTGCTTGCGGAGGTTTGCTTCGGCGCTGTCGCGCTGTGCCTTCAGCGCGGCAGCTGGCGTGTCGCGGCGACCAGCGCCGCCTCCGCAGCCTTCACGCTCGCCTGCTGCTGCTGGCGCTGCGAAGCCATTGCTGGGCGTTCTGAACCGTGCCCGCGCCCGTCCGGGCCAGAGTCCCGGTAGCGCGCCGCCTGCTGTTGCGTCGAATGTCAGGCTGGCCTGCGCCTGCTCTATCTGCGACGCGATTCTGCACCACCTGTGCCTGCTGAACGGCTATCTGCGCATCGATGTTCTGGATGCTGGCTTGCGCCGAGGCCACTTGCGCCTGCGCCTGCTCGAGCGCGGTCAGGTAGTTGCGATCGTCGATGCGGGCGATCACCTGGCCGGCGGCGACGTGCTGGTTGTCGGTGACCGGGACGGACGTGATGTAGCCCGACACCTCGGGGGCGATGGCGAACTGGCGCGCCGCGATAAAGGCGTCGTCGGTCGTCTCGAAATGCTGGGCGTTGTCCCAGTAGAGATAACCGCCGCCGGCGACGAGCGCGAGAAGGGCGCCCGCGATCGGTGCCGCGAACGGATGGCGGCGGAGAAGGCCGCTCCGTTTGTCTCCGCCGTGCCTGCGTTCCCGGTCCGTGTCGCGTAGGAGCGCATCGGGGACCGCTTCCCCGTCCGGCAGCAAGAGCTGCGGTGCTGCGGGGGGCTTCGCCGGCCTTGCTTGGCTTGGCGCAGTCGGCTCGGCGTCCAGCTCCGACGTCTCCCGAAACCGCTGAAAGTCGGCAACCTGATCGCTGTGCTCCAGGGTCATGGCGCACCCCTGTTTGTAAGGCGCCAGACATAAAATGTTAGGAACCTAACAAATGAATGCCCGCTCACAGCAGCGTGATTTCTGCGATGTGGCGGTACGGTGCCGAAAGGCAGCCAACGTGTCGACAAGCAGACTGTTAGGTCCCAAACTTAGTCGCGGGAGATCAGCTGAGAGGTCAATGGCCACGATGGACATCGTCCCGGCTCCCTCCGGCACCGCCGCCAACGATCATGGAAGAATTGCGCCGGCGCCTCTCCGGGCGGGAGCTGCAAGCGCTAGAAGCAATGATCGCGCTGCGCAGAACCACACAACAAGCGGACAATGCCCTCACAGGATGGTTTGAAGGCGCGGCAGGTTCGCCAGCGCGGTTTCAGATTCTCATGCTGCTATGGGCGGCCAAGGGGAGGGACGTTCCCCACACGGAAATCGTTATGGCTCTGTCAGTAACGCGCGCAACCGTCTCCGGCTTGATGTCGGCCCTTGAGCACGAAGGCCTGGTAAGATCCTCCGTGGACAGCGAGGATCGTCGGAAGCTTCTGGCCAGCCTGACGGCCAAAGGGGAAGCGGTCGTCAGCAAGGGCTTTGTGGCCAACCTGAGCCGGTTGCGCGCGGTGTTTGCGTCCCTCTCATCGGCTGAACTGACAAGCTTCATGACATTATTGCAGCGCGTCCGCGAAGGCTTCGCGGCTAGCGTAAGTGCTGCCAAAAAGGCAGCTGAATGATTAATGCCAGCCGTCCAATCCGGTGAACTCTTCGGGTGGGCAGCGGTCAGTCGAAGCGTGTGCGAAAATCAAGAAATAAGCAGCAGCCAAAACCCCTGATGAAACCATCCTCAAAACGTCGGATCTCGATGCCAGGGACCGCTTTCGACCCAAAGGCGACAGACACTCGCACCGGGATCATCCTGCATTATCCCTGTGGACGGACGGCGCAGTCTGTCGAGAGAAGCCGTCGTTGACATGCGATCCATGGTCGATTAGGGGGTCGCTTTTGCCGGACTCGATACTTGGACCTGAGGAATGGCACCACCGCAAGGCACCGGCGCCGCGTCCGATGATCCCTTGGTTTCCTGGTGCGATGGCGCGACGAAGAAGTCGATCGTGGATTTCGTCGCGCTCGTTACGAAAGCGGGTGGCGTGAACTATGTCGCTCCCGAAGAACGAATCGCTACTTTCGACAACGACGGCACGCTGTGGGCCGAACAGCCCTTTTATTTTCAGCTCGCTTTCGCCCTCGATCGGATCAGGGCGTTGGCACCGCAACACCCGAAGTGGCGGGGCCAAGAGCCCTTCAAGTCGGCACTGGCGGGCGACCTCCAGGCGATCTTCGCGCGCGGCGAGCCCGCGCTCACTGAAATCGTCACTGCCACGCATTTCGGCATTACCACGGACGAATTCGCAGGGATCGTGCGCACCTGGCTGGCGACGACACGTCACCCCAAAACGAACGGCTATTCACCGAAATGGTGTTCCAGCCGATGCTGGAGCTGCTCACCTACCTGCGGACCAACGATTTCAAAACGTTCATCGTGTCGGCCGGCGGCATCGAATTCATGCGAAATTTGTGCCGAGACGACCTACGGTGTGCCCCCCGAGCAGGTGATCGGCAGCAGCGGCAAGCTGGCGTTCGAGATGCGCGACGGCAGCCCGGTCCTGGTCAAGCTGCTCGAGATCGAGTTCGTCAATGACAACGCCGGAAAACCGGTTGCCATCCAAAAGCACATCGGCCGCCGCCCGATCGCATCTTTCGGCAATTCCGACGGCGACTTGGAAATGCTGCAATGGACAACGGCTGGTACGGGCGCACGGTTCGCCATGCTCATTCAGCACACCGACATGAACTCCGGGAATGGGCCTATGACCGCAACTCACCTTTCGGGCGCCTCGACAAGGCGCTGGATGAAGCTCATGCGAAGGGATGGACGGTCGTCGATATGAAGAACGACTGGCGCCGCGTCTTCCCCTTCGAGTAGGAGTTCTCGCTCAATGACCACCCCTGCTTCCAAGAACCCGAGCCGGCGCCGTGTCCTGGCAGCCCTTGCAGCGCTACCGGCGTTCAGGGACTTCACGGCGTCACCGGCGCGCAGGCACAGGCAGAAACCATGCAGCAAAACCCCGTTACCGCCATCGACATCGCGCTCGAACCTGACGCAACGATGGTCCAGCATGCGAAGGCTGCAAATACCCGCTTGCTTCGGCACTTCCCGAAGGGCTTCGCCCTGGACGCAACGCACCACCCGCACGTCACGATGCTGCAGCAGTTCGTCCGCACGGCCGACCTCGACAAGGTCTATGCCGCGGCGGCCGGCGTTCTGGTAAAGGAGAAGCCGGCTGGATGGCAACTGAGGGCGATCAAATACTACTAATCCCCAGCCCGCCGTCGGCCTTGCCGGCATTGTCGTCGAGCCGACTGACGATCTGCGCAGGCTGCAACAGGGGCTGATCGACGCGATTACGCCGTTCACGGTGAAAGCTGGGACCCCCGCGGCTTTCATGAGCGCCGAGGACGGCCGCGATATACAGCCGTTCCTGCTGGAGTATGTGGCCAATTTCGTGACGATCGCAGCCGGTCTGAAGTTCAATCCGCATGTCACGATCGGTGTCGCCACCGAAGCCTACTTGAACAAGATGCTGCGGAACCGTTCAAGGCGTTCACGTTTTCTCCGGTAGGAGCGTCGGTCTACCAGCTTGGAAGTTTCGGGACCGCTCGCAAGGAACTCAAGCCTCTGCCGTTCACGTCCTGACGCGACAATCAGGATCGAGCAGCGATTACGCATCGCGCTCTTGCTTCCGTTCGTGACTTTTCCCACGGGAGCGCCCCGAGGGGTCCGGTCCGCCGGGTCCGCGACTGTCTGTTGTCCACCCACAACCCGAACCGCGGGCATCCACACCTTTGCTGCAATTGGTTGGAAGTGAAGTCGTGGATGGCCTGCCTTAGCCGGCCATGACGAGCGGCGGGACGGGACGGCCTTCACCGCCCCAAATCAGGAAGGTTCCAGATATCCCGCGCATACTCCTCAATGGCGCGATCGGCGGAAAAGTAAGCAACGCTGGCGGTGTTCATGATGCTGGACCGCCACCAGTTGAACCTGTCGCGCCAGCGCGCGTCCACCTGGCGCTGAGCGGCTCCATACGCTTCGAAGTCGGCCAGCACCATGAAACGGTCGTTGTGCAACAGCGCGTCCGTCAGGTCATGAAACGGTCCGGTTCCGAGGGGGAGAACGCCCCCGTCGCGATCGCTACCAGGACCTCTTCGAGATCGGCCGAGTGCGCGGCAGGTTCGGTCGGGTGAGACAAGCGCGCCGCGACCTGCTCGGCGGTCAGACCGAAGATGCAGATGTTCTCCGCGCCGACACGTTCCAGAATCTCGATATTCGCGCCGTCCAGGGTGCCGATCGTCAGCGCGCCGTTCAGCGCGAGCTTCATGTTCCCCGTCCCGGACGCCTCCATGCCGGCGGTCGAGATCTGCTCGGACAAGTCGGCCGCCGGAATGATCGCTTCGGCGAGGCTGACATTGTAATTCGGCAGGAAGGCGACTTTCAGAAGATCGCCAACGGCCGGGTCGTTGTTGATCCTGTGCGCGACGTCATGGATCAGTTTAATGACAAGTTTCGCCTGTCTGTAGTCAGCCGCCGCCTTCCCGGCGAAAATCTTGACCCGCGGCACCCAGTCCTGCCCGGGTCGCGCGCGTATCGCGTGGTACAGCGCGATCGTCTCCAGGACGTTGAGAAGTTGCCGCTTGTATTCGTGGATGCGCTTGATCTGTACGTCAAACAACGCGTCCGGATCAACGTGGATCCCAACCGGTCCGCGATCAGCCGACCCAGATTTGCCTTGTTGACACGTCGGATCGCTGCCAGGCGCTCATGCAGACCTCGGTCGTCGGCATGACGAGCCAGCTCCGCTACGGCGCCGATATCGTCCAGGACGTGCGCGCCGACAGCTCGGCGAGCAGCTTCGTCAATCCCGGATTCGCCGCAAGCAGCCAGCGGCGGGTGCTGATCCCGTTCGTGACACTGACAATCCGCTCCGGATACAGCGTGTGCAAGCGGGCGGAAGACGGTCTTGCGCATCAGCTCGGTATGTAACGAAGAGACACCGTTGATCCGGTGCGAGCCGACAAAGGCGAGCGGACCCATGCGCACGCGCCGACCATGATTTTCGTCAATCAGCGAGAGGTCCGATAGGGCGGATGCATCAGCATCACTGCTGCGTGCCTTATCCAGGTGCTGCCAGTTGATCCAGTAGATGATCTGCATGTGGCGGGGCAGCAGGCGTTCGATCAGAGAAACGGGCCAGCTTTCCAACGCCTCGGGAAGCAGCGTGTGGTTCGTATAGGAAAAAACGGAAGTGGTGATGTTCCACGCCTCGGCCCATGACAAGCCGTGCTCATCCAGCAGCAATCGAAGCAGCTCCGGAACGGCGATCGCCGGGTGCGTGTCATTGAGCTGGATGGAGGCGTGCTCTCGCAGCCTGCGGATATCCCTGTGCTGCTGCATGTGCCGACGCACGAGATCCTGAAGGGAGGCCGAGGAGAAGAAATATTCCTGCCGGAACCGGAGCTCCTGGCCCGCGGGTGTCTCGGTGCTGGGATACAGGTACGTGGGAAATCGAGTTGGCGCGGGCGCGCGTCGCCACGGCGCCCAAATGGTCGCCGCGGTTGAAGGCGTCCAGGTGAAGGGGATCGGAGGCTCGGGCCGACCATAGACGCAGTGTGTTCACGCTCCGTCCGCGCCACCCGACCAGCGGCGTATCGTAGGCGACCGCGGTGACGGTTTCGGCCGGATGCCAAACGTGCAGTCCGGTATCCGGCATGGTCTCGACATGGCCGCCAAAGCCAATAGCGTAGTTGATTTCGGCGCGCTCGAATTCCCAGGGGTTGCCGAAGGAAAGCCAGGATTCCGGGTATTCTTCTTGCCAGCCGTCGTAAATCACTTGCCGAAACAGGCCGTGGTTGTATCGGATCCCATAGCCGTAGGCAGGGATCGACAAGGTGGCCATGCTCTCCATGAAGCAGGCCGCCAATCGCCCCAGCCCGCCATTGCCGAGCGCTGCGTCCGGCTCGACTTCGCGTATCCGGTCGAGATCCACATTGAACCCGGCAAGCGCCGATCGCATCGCATCGGTCAGGCCAAGATTATTCAGCGCATCGGACAGCAGGCGCCCGATCAGGAACTCCATCGACAGATAGTAGACATGTTTCCGATGCGTGTTTGCGGTCCGGACGGACGGTATCCACCGATCGACGATCCGATCACGAACCACCAGGGCGGCTGCTACGAACCAGTCCCGATCGGAGGCATCGGCCGCTTTCTTGCCAATCGCATAGGCCAGCTTCTCGGCAAGGCCACGGCGCAGCGCGGTCACATCACCGCCTTGAAGCGGCACGTCGAAGCCCGGCGTGTCGTCGGCAATGAGCAAACTGTCGTCCGATTTCGGATCACCTTGCACAGCACTGGTTACGTACTCAGCATGCATTCGGGCCAGTCCCTCTGTGGTTGCTGTTGCCGGCTCTCCCATGCGGGCCTGGAGCGCCAGCTTCAATCGCAGGCATTGTTCAGAAACTGCCGCGACCTCTGCTTCGGTCGCCTTCGTTCGCATCAGGGTTGAGAGCCGTGCCACCGCACGCGCGTAGTCGCGCCGAAGGTCGATCGCGGACTTCTCTACCCACAGAGCGTCGGCATCAGCGGTCATCGGTATCCCAGTCGATCAATTTTTACACAGGTGTCTGTTGTGCACACAGTGTCCATTGTGCAGGAAAGCCCGTGCCGCAGGATTAGTCTATCGGGCGGTGATGTTCGGATCGCGTCGCTGCCAATGAGGCACGATATCAACGTGACGCGAACAGAACCGAAGTCCCGACCCCATACCCATACAACAGCGGGTGGCGTCTGTTCCACTCTCGCGATTAAGCCAGGCCGATGCGGCGGCGGAATTCCGGGTCACGCAACGAGAACTCCCGGCCCGCCAGGTCATCGGCGTCCTTCGTACTCAGATAAACGATGGCACGAGCCGGATGTTCGACCGGAGTGAGCTGCTCACGCGGGATCTGACTGATCGGATTGAGTTCCGAAGCCCGGATCGCAACCTGCATGTCGGTGTCGGTCGTGCCCGGTTGGAAACCGAACGCGCGGATTCCGCGCGGGCCACATTCGAGCTTGAGCGATTGTGTGAGCATCGCCAGCCCGGCCTTGCCTGCGCAATAGGCGCTCCAGCCGTCCAGCGGGTGATGTGCCGCTCCCGAAGAGACGTTGATGACGCGCCCGCCGCCGGCGGCGAGCATGCCGGGGAGCACGGCGCGAACTACGTGGAACGCGCCGATCAGATTGATGCGGATTGCACGGGCCCAGGCAGCGGGATCGACCTCTTCGGCGCGCGCAATCGGCTCTATTACGCCGGCGTTGTTGACGAGCACGTCGACCGGCCCGAAGCGGCGGCGCGTCTCCTGGACCAGACGCTCCACGGTCGCGAAGTCGGCGACATCGCAGGGCATCGATTTCGGCCTTCCCGCCCGCGTTGGCGATGTGTTTGGCAATCTTGGCAACGCGCGTGCCGTCGCGCGCGGCCAGCATCACCGCGGCCCCCGCCTGGCCGAGCGCCACGGCCGTCGCCGCGCCGATGCCGCGGCTTGCCCCCGTAACGAGGACCACCTGCCCGGTCAGGCTTGTCATTTGCTGTCTCTCTGCTTGCCGGTGCCGCTTTACGAGAGCGGCGAGACGGCCGCAAATGATGGCTATGAAGGGAAATGTTCAGAAACCGCCGGATGCCAAGCCCCCCGCCCAACCACGCAGGCAAGATCGTCTGCAACGCGAGGCCGAGCAACTCCGAGAAAATCTGCGTAAGCGCAAGGCACAGGCGCGCGCCCGGGCGGAGGCGGCGCCCAACGAAACGGAGCGGTGATCACGTTGCAAGGCGTCGGCTGATCTGTCGAAGCGTGTGATGCGCCGACAGGACCGCGCCCTCTTGCCAGCCGTTTATCCACGACATGTGCTCGCCGGCGAACAGAAATGGCCCGTCGCCAGCGAGGAGCAGCGGGTAGTGCGTGGCGCGGGCCGCACTGCTCCCACTCCGCCCAAGCGCCGCCGCTCAATGGGACTTTGCTCCATGCGACGGACACTCTTCTGTCAAGCCAGCGCCGATATTGCGGGTGCAGTCGCTCGACCGTCCGCGAGAGCATCCTCAATACGTTGCCGGCGTCTTTGTGGCGAAAGCTGCGCCGAGGTCTGCGACCAGATGTAGGCTCCGACCAAGACGCCTTTCGCTTGATGGATGCCGGCAGTCGGGTACCAGACTTGCGTGATGTCGCGGCTGGTCCAGGAAATGCCGCCATAGATGCTTTCATCCAGCTCCCAAAAGCGGCGCTTCGCCTGGAAAGGCGATTTTCCTGCCGGCACTGTACTCGACTGCGGCGAGGGCGGCCCGCGTCGCCGGAGCGAAGTCGCCGGGCACGTCGCGGAGCACGAAGGCGGGACTGTGATCAGCACGAGCGGCGCCTCAACGCTCTGTCGGCGCGGCTCTCGGCGTCAAGCCAGACAACGCGAGCCCCTGCCTCGATGCGGCGGAGTCGGGTAACCACCGCGCCGTAGCGGATCGCCCCCATAGCTTGCGGCCGAATGCCTGACCGATCCGCCCCATGCCGCCGACGGGTTGCAGCATCGTGGGGGCCATGTTGGCGAGCTCCCCCAATCGCGTCGGCCCGGTCCAGAAGTCAGACCGCAGCAATGCGCGCAAGGTCGAGCGGCGGATACGCTTGGCCCGCTGCCGAGCCTCCGCCGGGCGGCTCCGGACCCATCCGGAGCGCGACGAGCCGCGATACCTGAGTCCTTATCGAGTGCTCCAAAGGCGCGCAGGAACTCGAGTAGGCGTTCCTGATCCTCGGTAGCGCACCGGCTGCGCAAGTGCCGTGCGATCGACCGATTTCGCTGCCAGTTCTGCAACGTAGCCGCGTGCGTCGTTCACCACTCGGCTGTTCAGTTGCGGCGCGCCGTGGAAAGCCGCATCGTCCTGCATGAGCGCGCCGCGGTTGTCGTTGCACATCACTTCGAGCGGGACGCCAGCTCTCGGCAATAAGACGAGGATGCCTTCGTGGTGATACGGGATCCGCGCCGGGCCGGGATTGAAGTACAGATGTTCGCCGATATTCCAATGAACGTGCTGGACGCTGTCGTTCTCGATAATTTCGTCGACCGGATCGTAGTGACCAGTTGCGTCCGCCCGGTCGCGCGCGAGCTTCAAGGATCACGGATCGAAACCGGCGGCGGCCAACTCGTAGCCCGCTACCAAGCCCGCGAGCCCGCACCCACGATCAGCACTGGCGGTCCGCGCCGCGGCGGCAGCGCTGGCGGCCCGCATAAGCCGACGGCAGGGGCAGCAGCCCGAGGCCGCTCATCGTGCGATAGGCGGCAGCAACGCCGCCGGCTTGCCTACTAAGTGGATCAGACTGCGGCGAGAAAGGCCTTCATGCCAGTGGGACCACCCCTGCCGCAGTCACGTCGCCGAGTTCACGTCGGCCGCCGAGCGCGCAGTGCCGCAGCCAGCGTGCCTTCATCGAGCACGTCCAATGCGCCGCCCATGGGAACCCCTTGCGCCAGCTTCGTTACCAACACGCCAAGCGGGCGAAGCTGATCGGCAAGCCAGTGCGCGGTCGCGGACCCGTCGACCGTCGCGCTCAGCGCAAGGACGACTTCGGCGACGCGCCCTCCGCGATCCGCGCAATTAAGGGTCGCGTATTCAGGTCTCGGGCCCGACGCCCCCAAGGGCCGATAAGGTGCCACCAAGCACATGATAGAGTCCTCGATGCACTGCGGCGCGCTCCAGCGCCCAGAGTCGGCGACGCCCTCGACCACGCAGATCGCGAGCCGTCGCGGTACGGGTCGGCGCAGATGGTGCATGGATCGCGACTGTCGAGATTGCCGCAGAGCGAGCAGGGCCGCACCGCGCGTGCCGCATCGTCGATGGCGTCGGCCAGCGGCAGCATGCGGCATCAGGTTGCAGGAGCAGCTGAGCGCGGCCCGCCGGGCACTTCGCGGACCCATGCCCGGGAGCTTCGGCAACAGGCCGATCAGCCGTTCGATTTCTGGTCCGCCCACGGTGATCAGTGATCAGGCTGCCAAGCCAATGCCTTTAGGAATTCAATCAAGCCGCAAGGCGCGGGAAGCCGCCATAACTGATCACGATCACGATCACCGATCAGAAAGGCAATTTCATTCCCGGGGGCAAGGAATCCCGCGGTAAGCTTCTGCATTTCCGTCCCGATATCTGTGCCTCCACCTTGCGCTTGGCGTCGGCGTGCGCGGCTACGACCAGGTCCTCAAGCATCTCCGTCTCGGTCGGGTCGAGGAGCTTGGGATCGATCTTACGCCCCGCAGTTCGCCTTTGCCGTTCAGGGTGACGCGCACCAGCCCAGCGCCGGCCATGCCTTCGATTTCGATGCCTTCGAGTTTGGCCTGCATCTCCTGCATGCGCTCTTGCATCTGTTGCGCCTGCTTCATCAGGCCGGAAAGGTTTTTCATGGTTTATCCAACTCCACTATCCTCGGCAGGTTCGGCGCCGGGCGGGGCGAAGCCGGGCATATCAGGTTCGACGGCAGTCCGGGAAGCATCCGCCGTCGCGTCGTGCCGGCGCCAATGCGCGCGCCCGGGAAGGCTTCCAGGATCGCCCGCACCAGCGGATGCTCGGCCGCAGCACTTCGGCGCTGCGCATCTGCGGCATTGCCCTGCTCGGCAAGCGTGGGCTCCCCGGCTTCGGTCGAGAGCGCGATGGTCCAGCGGGTGCCCGTCGCGTCCTGAAGAATGGCGGCCAGGCGGGAGGCCAGGTCGTGCGGTGCAGCGGGGTCGGGTCGCAACTCGATCACCGGCGGGGCGAATCGGACCAGATGGACGGAATGGACCAGGTGCGCGTGCAGCAGCGCCTCGCGCCGCTCCGCCACCAGGTGCGCCACATCGCGGAAGGAGACAAGGCGTTGGGCTCGGCAGGTTGCGCCTGAGGCTCGGCAACGGCAGCCGCACCAGCCACCGCCTGCGACAGCGCGGGCGTTCCCGCCGGGGGTGCGGCAAGGGGCGCGGGCGCGCGGCAGAGGGTTCGCAGACGGCCGCAGGCGTTGCCCTGCGGCGGTCAGTTTGCGCACCAGATCGCCGGGCGAGGGCAGTTCGGCCACATGGCAAAGCCGGATCAGCACCATCTCGGCCGCCGCACGGCGATCGGGCGCGGTCTCCACCTCGCCCACGCCCTTTAGCAGCATCTGCCAGGCGCGGGCCAAAACCGGCACCGACAGCCGATCCGCGAGCACCGCCCCCCGCGTGCGCTCCGCTTCCGGCAAATCGGCGCTGTCGCGCAGCTCGGGGACCGATTTCAGCCGGGTCAGCGTGTGCAGCAGCTCCAGCATGTCGGCCAACATGGCCCCGAGATCGGCGCCACGCTCATAAGCCCGGTCCGTGATCGCCAATGCCGCTGCCGGACGGCCGTCCATCGACCGCTTCCAGCAGGTCGAAGACCGCTTGTCTGTCGGCAAGCCCGAGCATGTCCGCCACTTGCGAACCGGTCACGTTGCCATCCGTCTGGGCGATGGCCTGATCGAGCAGGGAAAGGCCGTCCCGCACCGAGCCGTCCGCGGCCCGTGCGATCAGGTCGAGCGCGGCCGGCTCGGCGGTGATGCCCTCCGGCCTCGGCAATACGCGCGAAATGCGCGGCAAGCTCGGCCAGGCGGATGCGGCGAAGGTCGAAGCGCTGGCAGCGCGACAAGACCGTGACCGGCACCTTGCGCAGCTCGGTGGTCGCGAAGACGAAGGTCACATGCGCCGGCGGCTCCTCCAACGTCTTCAGCAAAGCGTTGAACGCGTTGCGCGAGAGCATGTGGATTTCGTCGATGATGAAGACCTTGGTGCGCGCCTGAAGCGGGCGGAAGCGCGTCTCCTCGATGATTTCGCGCACATCGTCCACGCCGGTGCGCGAGGCGGCGTCCATCTCCACCACATCCGGGTGGCGGTCGGCGAGGATCGCCGTGCAATTAGGGCAGATGCCGCAGGGATCGGCGGTCGGCCCGCCGGACCCGTCCGGCCCCACGCAGTTCAGCGCGCGGGCGATGATCCGCGCCGTCGTGGTCTTGCCGACCCCGCGCACGCCGGTGAGCATGAAGGCATGGGCGACGCGCCCTGTGGCGAAGGCGTTGCGCAAGGTGCGCACCATCGCTTCCTGTCCGATCAGGTCGTCGAAGGTGGCCGGCCGGTATTTGCGGGCGAGGACGCGGTAGGGCTGGGCCTGCGCCGCCCGGTCGCCTGGCACCGGCGCGGGGCGGCTCGGCGAACAGACCGGGGCCGAGGGGCGGTGTGTCCTGCGGTTGATCGTCCTGGAGCAGGCCGGGCATACGGGGCGGAGTTTAGCCGCCGCGGCGGCCCCTGTCTCTTGCGGTTGCGTTCTTGTGGTAGCGGGTGGGAAGCCGGGCAGCGACCCGGGCGAAACTCGTTGCGGCTGCTTCCTTCCGGACCTGACCGGGTTGGCGAGGCGCTCGTCCGCCGCCGACTCCCCGAGGCTCAATACGACTATTCTGCCGTGAGGGGCAAGCGATCTGCGTCAGGCGGCTGCTGCGATGGCGGTGGGCACTGTGGTGGCCGGCCTGATCGCCCCTGCAGCCCGGGTCGGGCCATTTTGGAAAGAATGTCGGGTGCCTATCTGATCGGCAGCGGTGGCGCCACGATACAGGTGCCTCGACCTCCCTTCGCAATCTATCGGCCTTTCCGACAGAAGCCCGTGCGTTGCGTCGATCAGCTGCGGCCGATGCGTTTATTGCACGAGAAATCAACGAGCAACGAACGAGCTCAGTCCCATTGCGCGGATGAGGGACAACTCGCACGGGAAGCAAATCGCAAAGTTGTCGTCTATCGGCGGCGCATGGCACGTTCGCCGCCCCGGAACGCAGGGACGAGACGATCGTGACAGTGATCCTGGCTAGCCGACAAAACGTCTATTCCGCTTCGCCGCTCGACCGTGTCGCGCACCGACGGGAGAACGAGGCGTGGATCGCGCAGCAGCTCGATCACCCCGAAACGCTGTTCGTGCCGGTCTGGCGAAGCCGCAATCTGGTTGCGGGAATGGACGAAGGGCAACCCGAAGCGGTCTACATCTCGGGCGAGGCGGCATCCGCATTGCGCATGGCAGGCGGGCCGTGGACGTTTTTGGGGCAGCTCGGCGGTCGCGCCGTGTTCGCCATCGATATCAGCAGCGCCGAAGAACCGATACCGCTCCTCTCACCCGAATTGGGCAAGTTTGTCGATCTTCGCGCGGTGGGCTGGGGTGTGCCGCGCCCCGAAGCGGCGGTGCTTGCGCATGCGCGCGGCCTGATGCACTGGCGGCTGCGACACCGGTTTTGCGGCGTTTGCGGCGCACCCTGCGAGGCGCGCAACGCCGGGCACGTGATGCGTTGCACCGCTTGCGATGCCGAGCACTTCCCGCGAACCGACCCGGCGGTGATCATGCTGATCCATCGCGGCGACCGTACGGTGCTGGGCCATTCGCAGCGCTTCCCGCGCGCGAACATGTATTCGACATTGGCCGGATTCGTGGAGCCGGGCGAAAGCCTGGAAGAAGCGGTCCGCCGCGAGGTTCGCGAGGAAGCCGGGATCGACGTGGGCGACGTGCAGTACCATTCAAGCCAGCCCTGGCCGTTTCCGGGCAATATCATGCTTGGCTTCTACGGCGAGGCGCTGACCGAGGACATTGTGGTGGAGGAGGCCGAGTTGATGGACGTGCGCTGGTTCACGCGCGCAGAGCTGCGCGAACCGGATGCGCATGGCTTCATGCTGCCACGCAACGATTCCATCGCCCGCCGCCTGATCGAGGACTGGCTCGCTGCCGGATGAGCAAGCCCGAGATCCTGACCATCGGCTATGAACGGTGTACGCTTGACCAAGTGCTCGCAACTCTAGTCGATGCCCGGGTGGCGCTGCTGATTGACGTCCGCGCGCTCGCCGCCTCGCGCAAGCCGGGCTTCTCCAAGCGACAGCTGGGAGCGGGACTCGACGAGCAGGGGATTCGCTACGTTCACCTGCAAGCGCTCGGCACGCCGAAGCCGGGGCGCGACGCCGTGCGCGCCGGCCACCCCGAGCGGATGGAGACGATCTACCGGGCGCATATTGCGGGCGACCGCCCACAAGCGGAACTGGCCGGGGCAACGGCGCTGGTGCAGCGCGACGGAAGCTGCCTTCTGTGCTTTGAACGCGACCCGGCGACGTGCCACCGCCGCATTGTCGCCGAGATGATCGCGGCCGAAACCGGGCAGACGATCAAACACTTGTTCGCATGAGCGGCCGAGGTCACGCCGCGGCTTCCAGATCGAAGGCCGCGGAGAGCAAGGCGCGCGTATACGGCTCGCGCGGCCGGGCGAAAATCTGCTCTGCGTCGCCCTGCTCAACGATCGTGCCATGGCGGAGCACGACGATGCGATGGGCGAGCGCGCGCACCACTTTCAGGTCGTGGCTGATGAAAAGATAGCCAAGCCCGTAATGCTGCTGCAGGCGGCGAAGTAGGTCCACGATCTGCGCCTGCACCGACATGTCGAGCGCGCTGGTCGGCTCGTCCAGCACTACGAAGCGGGGCTTGAGGACCATCGCGCGCGCGATCGCCACGCGCTGCCGTTGCCCGCCGCTGAACTCGTGCGGATAGCGGTCCACCGCGTCGGCCGGCAGGCCGACTTCCTCCAGCTCAGCCGCCGCACGCGCCATCCGTTCCGCGTGCGAGAGCCCGGGCTCGTGCACCAGCAGGCCTTCGGCTACAATGTCGCCCACGCTCATGCGCGGCGACAGACTGCCGAACGGGTCTTGAAACACGACTTGCATGCGTGCGCGCAGCCGCCGCAACGAACGCTTGTCCAGGGCGATGAGATCGGTGCCGGCGAAGGCGATCCGCCCGGATGCGCGCTGCATCCGCAGCGCGGCGAAACCCATCGTGGTCTTGCCCGAGCCCGACTCGCCCACCAGCCCGACCGTCTCGCCTTCGTGTACCGTGACCGAGACCCCGTCCACGGCCTTGATGTAGCCCACCGGGCGGCGCAGCACGCCGCGCCGGATTGCGAAATGCACGCGCACGTCGCGCGCTTCCAGCAGCGGGGCGGCATTTCCTGCAATTGGCGCTGGCGCACCGCGCGGCACGGCGCGGAGCAGCATGCGCGTATAAGGATGTGCCGGTGCCGCGAAAACATCGGCGACGAGGCCCGCCTCGACCACCTCGCCTTCCTTCATGACGCACACATGGTCCGCGTAGCGCCGCACGATCGACAAATCATGCGTGATCAGCAACAGTGCGAGGCTGCGTTCGGCCTTGAGGTGGGCCAACAGTTCCAGGATTTGCGCCTGGATGGTGACATCCAGCGCGGTGGTCGGTTCATCGGCTATCAGCAAGGCCGGATCGTTGGCCAGCGCCATCGCGATCATCACGCGCTGGCGCTGCCCGCCCGAAAGCTGATGCGGAAAGGCGTCCAGCCGGTGCTCGGCATCGGGGAAGCCGGCCTGGCACAGCAATTGGATCACGCGTCGACGCGTCTTGCCGCGCGGCAGCCTGCGGTGCAGCAGCACCGCCTCGGCGATCTGCCGTCCGATGCTGTGCAGCGGATTCAGGCTTGTCATCGGCTCCTGGAAAATCATGCCCGCGATGTCGCCGCGCGCGCGGTGCAGTACGGACGACGTGGCGCCGATGATGCTTTCGCCCTGAAGCAGGATGCGCCCCGTGGGGTTTGTGCCGCCCGGAGGCAGCAACTGCAACAGCGAGAGGGCGGTGAGCGACTTGCCGGAGCCCGATTCGCCGACCAGCGCCAAGGTCTCGCCCCGGTTCAGCGTGAACGAAACGTTGCGCACGACGCGCTTTTGGCAAAACGCGACGGACAGGTTCTGCACATCCACCAGGGTCATCGCGAACCCTCGCCCGGGCCGCCGCCGGCCAGCGGGGGTGCTGCGAGACGCCACAGCCAGCGCCGCCGGCGCGCGGCGGTGCGAGGGAGCCCCGTATCGGCGGTCGGCAGGCGTCGCGGATCGAACGAATCCCGCACTGCCTCGCCCACGAAGATCAGCAACGTCAGCACGCCCCCAAGGACAAAGAATGCGGTGATGCCAAGCCAAGGCGCCTGAAGATTGTTCTTGCCCTGGGAGACGAGCTCACCCAGCGAGGGCGAACCGGGCGGCAGGCCGAAGCCAAGGAAATCGAGGCTCGCCAGGACCGTCACCGAGCCGGACAGGATGAACGGCAAATAGGTCATGGTCGCGATCATCGCGTTGGGAAGGATGTGGCGCCACATGACCGCACGATCCGACACGCCCAGCGCGCGGGCGGCGCGCACATAATCAAGATTGCGTCCGCGCAGGAACTCGGCGCCGCACCACGCCGGTCAGGTGCATCCACGAGAACAGCAACAGAAAGATTAGCAGAACGCCGAAGCCGGGCGTAATGATGCTGCCCAGGATAATCAGCAAATAAAGCTGCGGCATGCCGTTCCAGATTTCGATGAAGCGCTGGAACAGCAGATCGGTGAGCCCGCCGTAGAATCCCTGCACAGCTCCGGCGGTGATGCCCACCACTGACGAGAGCGCGGTCAGCGCGAAGCCGAACAGCACGGAAATGCGGAACCCGTATATTACCCGAGACAGCACGTCGCGTGCCTGGTCGTCGGTACCGAGCAAGTTCCGCCACGTGGGCGGCGAGGGCGATGGCCGGCCGAGATCCTTGACGATTGTATCGTAGTGATACGGGATCGGCGGCCAGATCATCCAGCCATGCGCGTTGACCGCGTGCCGCACGTCGGGATCTGTGTAATCGGTTTCGGTGGGCAGGAAATCCGAGCCGAATGTGGTCTCGGGATAGTCATGCAGGACCGGGGCGTAGAACCGACCGTCGTAGTGGACCAGCAACGGCCGGTCATTGGCGATGAACTCGGCGAACATGCTGACAGCGAACAAGACCAGGAAGACCCAGAAAGAGACGTATCCGCGCCGATGTTCGCGGAAGATCGCCAGACGCCGCCGCGCAACGGGGGAGAGGCTCATGGCGGCGAGGCCGGGATAGCACGTTTCAGGGCGCCGCCAATCCCCTCTCCGCCCCCGGGGGCGGAGAGTTGAGCGTTGCCGCTCACGCGCGCGCCTCGAAGTCGATGCGCGGATCTACCACCGTGTACAGCACGTCGCCCAGGATCTGCATCAGCAGTCCCAGCAGGGTGAAAATATACAGCGTGCCAAACATTACCGGATAGTCGCGCTGGATCGCCGCCTGGAAACCCAACTGGCCCAGGCCGTCGAGCGAGAAGACGATCTCCACCAGAAGCTGGCTCGTGAACAGGATGGCGATGAACGCTTGCGGAAACCCGGCGACGATCAGCAGGACGGCGTTGCGGAACACGTGTCCATAAAGGCATTGCCGTTCCGATGCGCCCTTCGCGCGAGCGGTGACGACGTATTGCTTGCGAATCTCTTCCAGAAAGCAGTTCTTGGTCAGCATGGTCAGGCTGGCGAAGCCGCCGGCAACGATGGCGATGGTCGGAAGCACCATGTGCCAGGCGTAATCGCCAACGCGCGCCGGCCACGACCAGGCGAACGCGCCCTGGCTGGTCAGCCCGCGCAATGGGAACCAGTGGAAATAGCTACCGCCCGCGAACAGCACGACCAGCAGGATGGCGAACAGGAAACTGGGCACGGCATAGCCCACCAGCACTACCGCCGAGGAAGCCACATCGAAGCGGCTGCCGTCGCGCACCGCTTTGCGGATGCCGAGCGGAATGGAGATCAAATAAACGATCAGCGTGGACCACAAGCCGAGCGAGATCGACACGGGCAATCGCTGCGCGATCAGGTGCAATACCGTCTGGCCGCGAAAAATGCTGTCGCCGAAATCGAAGCGCAGATAGCCGCTGATCATATTCAGAAAACGCGTGAGCGGCGGCTTGTCGAAGCCGAACATCTTCTTGATATCGGTAACGACATGCGGGTCGAGCCCGCTGGCGCCCCGATAGGCGCCCTGGCCCGTGGCGCCGAAATCCGATACCGGCCCGGCCACCGCGGCCATCGCCGAGTGCCCGCGCAACTGCGCGATCATCTGCTCTACCGGTCCGCCCGGTGCGAACTGCACGACGACGAAGTTTATCGCGATGATCCCGAACAGGGTCGGGATCACCAACAGAAAGCGACGAGCCAGATAACCGGCCATGCGCGCTCAGCCGCCGGACTTGCGGGCAGCGTCGGTCGCTGCGGCCTTCTTCGCATCGACCCACCAGATATCGAAGTTAAATCCCTCCCGGATCGGCTTGCCGGGATTGCCGAACCGGTTCCAATAGGCAATGTGGAAGCTCTGACTGGCCCAGTTCGGCACGAGGTAGTAGCCCCAGAGCAGCACCCGGTCGAGCGCGCGCGCCGCCGTGCGCAACGTGTCGCGATCCTGCGCCGCGATCACCTTCTCGACCAATGCATCGACCACGACGCTGCACACCCCGGGCACGTTGGAGCTGCCCTGCGCCTTGGAAGCCGCGCAGGAGAAGAAGTCGCGCAGCTCGTTGCCCGGCACGTCGCTTTCCGGAAACACGGTCATCGTCATATCGAAGTCGAAATCCTCGATCAACCGCTGATACTGGGCGGGATCGACGGTGCGCACGCTCGCCTCAATGCCGAGATGCTTGAGGCTGTCCACGTAGGGGAGGGCCACGCGCTCGAAGCTCGGATCGGGGAGCAGGATCGTGAACCGCATCTGCTCGCCCTTGGCGTTCACCAGCTGCATGCCCTTGATGCGCCAGCCGGCAGCCTCCAGGAAGGTCATGGCCTTCAGAAGCTGATGACGGTCGTTGCCGGACGCATCATTGACCGGGAGGCGGAACGGCTCGGTCAACAGCTCGGGCGGCAGCTCTTTGCGATAGGGTTCCAGCAGAGCAAGCTCGGCGCCTTCGGGGACGCCGGAACTGGCCAGATCGCTGTTGCTGAAGTAACTGGTGAGCCGCGTGTAGGCTCCGTAGAACAGATTCTTGTTCGCCCATTCAAAGTTAAAGGCTTCGGCCATCGCGCGGCGAACCAGCCGGTTGGAGAAAATTTCCCGCCGGGTGTTCATGGACCAGCCCTGCATGCCGGTCGGCAGATGGTGCCGGATTTCCGCCTTAATCACCAATCCGTCCTTTACGGCGGGAAAATCGTAGCCGGTGGCCCAGGTCTTGGAGATATTCTCGGAGCGAAGATCGACCTGGCCGCCCTTGAACGCCTCCATCGCTACGGCGGCCTCGCGATAGAACTCGATTCGTACCCGGTCGAAATTGTTGGTGCCCCGCCCCGTGGGACGGTCGCGGGCCCACCAGTTCGGATCGCGCTCGAACGTGACGCTGCGGCCAAGGTCAAACTTCGTGATGCGATACGGGCCGGAGCCGATCGGCGGATCGGTCAAGGGCTTTGTGAAATCCCGACCCTCGAAGAAGTGCTGCGGCAGGATCGGCAGGCCGCCGACCACCACCGGCAGGGCACGGCTGGTATTCGATTTGAAGCGGAACAGCACGCGGCGCGGTCCCTCGGCACGCACCTCCGCGACATCGGCGAGCTGGATGCGGAAGCCGGGCAGGCCCTTGTCCAGCAACGTGTGATAGGTCCAGACGATATCGTCAGCCGCGATCGGCTTGCCGTCCGAATAGCGGGCTTCGGGGCGAATGTTGAACGCAATCCACATTCGGGCGTGCGGCATCTCCAGCGATTGCGCCACGTGGCAATAACCCGTCGCCACCTCGTCGGCCGAGGAGGTGAGCAGGCTTTCCCATATATGCCCCACGGTCGAGCCCGACCCGGAGCCACCGGGCATCGTGACCCATGGCGCCACGACCCCACCCTCGGCGGTGCCGCGCAGGACGAACGGATTGAAACTGTCGTAGGTTCCCATCGACCCCAGCGTGACCTCGCCGCCCTTAGGGGCTTCCGGGTTGACGTAGGGGAAATAAGGAAAGTCCGCAGGCAAAGCGGGCGTGCCCAGCACCGCGATCGCGTGGCTGACGGTTGTCCCCTCGTCGGCTCGGCCATGCCGGGGCGCGAGGGCGGCCGTCAGCAGCAAAGCGCCGAGGCCGCGGCGGGTAATCGTGCTCACAGCCGCTTGATGCACGCCAACCCTGCCTGCACCTACTGAAATCGCGGTAAATCGTCTCGGCTGCAGGCGGCGGGTGCCGGCATCGGTCACGGCAGGAGCAGCGGTTTGGTTACCATCGGCGGTCGTTAAACGCGTTTGCGACATAGCACGGCCCCGAGTAATGCATCGTGCCGCTTGCGGTCGCATCCGTCCGGAGTCAAGCCCCGCCGCGCAAACCGGCCGGCCAGGCCGGGGCATCCGTGCCGGCTGCTACGGACGGACGCGCCCAATAGGCGGGCGTTGCCGACATCTGCGCAGCGTGACGCACTGCGTTCAGGCGGCCGAAGCCGGACTCGCTTTCTTCGAGATAGGGTGCGACGCTTTCGCGGTCCGGTTTCTTGCAGGCAAGCCCGTCCGGCACCCGACCTAGCCCACGCAGCCAATGGCCGGTTCGCGCCAACGAGATTTGGACATGCCAGCTTCCGCCCACGGTCGCCCGCCGATGCAGCGCCACGAGCGCGCCGAAGGCGAGCAGGAAACCCGCGGAGTGATCGAGCGCCTGAACGGGCAGCGGCTTCGGGCCGGTCTGGCCGGCCGCTTCGGCTTCCGCCGCGTTAAAGCCACTTGCCGTCTGCACCAGGCTGTCGAAACCTCGGCGCCCGCGCCACGATCCGGTAACGCCATAGGCGCAGAGCGATACATAGACGATGCCGGGCCGCAGTCTCGCCGCTCCGTCCGGGCCGAAGCCTAGACCGGCGATGGCACCGGGCCTGTAGCCCTGCACGAATATGTCGGCGTGCCGCAGCAAATTACGCAACGTTTCGCGCGCCGTCGCGTCGCGCAAATCGAGTTGCGCCGAAAGTTTGCCGCGCCCGCCTTCGACACTGAGCGCCGGAAACAGATGCGGTGCGGTGATCCGCAGCACGTCGGCGCCGTGCGCCGCGAGCGTTCGTCCGCAGACCGGCCCCGCAATAACGCGCGTGAGATCAAGCACGCGGACACCGGCGAGTGGACGGGGCGCTTCAGCAAGCGGTTCGGCCGGCGCTTCGGCAATACACGTCATCGCAACGAGCGGCTCGGATTGGACAGCGCGGCCTTGCGCATCCGCATCCCATTCGCCGAATTCGCGCATCGCGGTGACGCAAAGCCCGGCAGCGGCCGCCGCATCCTCCAGGGCGAAACCGGTCCATCCTTCCAACGCCGCAGCGACGGCTGCCCGATCGTAGGCGCAGCCGAGCAGGTGCAAGACGCCGTCGCGGTGGTGGGGGAAGTTCGTGTGCAGCCGGACCCAACGCCCGTCGCCACACCGATAGGTGCCTGCTATCTTATCCCAGGGATCGCCGGGTGGCGCGCCGTTCACGGATGCCCAGTGTTCGGAATGATATTCGGTCGCGGCATGGCGCATATCCACCGAGACGGTCTGGCGAGGTATCCCGCGCTGTCGCCCGATGCTGGCAGCGGCCAGCGCGGAAGTGGCGATTGCCGCCTGCGCGGCGGTCCCGATCGCGAATGAGGAGGGCAGGACCGGATCGGCGCCGCTCAGGCGCACATCGTCCAAGGCATCGTGGGGCATCGCCGCGTCGCGCCACAACGCCGCGAGAGCCTGCATCGGCTGCATGGAGACCTCCTCGGCCGTCCGCTCCGATGTTACGCGATCTTATCGCTTGGTGAAATCGACGACGGCCGCGAACCCGTTTTCGGTGCCGAACGCCAGATGCGTGCCGTCCGCGCTCCAACCCAGAGCGGAGATCGGCCCGCTTACAGGCGGGGCGATGGGCAGGATGCGCGACGATGCGGGATCGCCAATCACCACCAGCCCATCGGCAAAGCCGCCGGCCGCCACGTCATCACGCTGGTTGAAAGCGACTCGGGTGCACAGAACCCCGTCGCCGCCTGCCAATTCGGTCGGCGCCTTGCCCATCGGGCCGCCACCGAAAAACGGCCACAGCACCATCGCATCGGAGCCGCTGGTCGCCAGCCATTTGCCGGTGCGGCTGAACGACATCGACTGCGTCTTGCTGGGATAGCCGCTCATGCGCAAATGCTTGCCCTCGGGCAAGGTCCAGCCGTGCAGCGCGTTTTCCTGCATGGAGGTCACGACCGCGTCGCCTTCGGGATGGATGGAAATGCCGGTATGGCTTCCCTTCCATTCCAGACGACGAGGGCTGTCGGAGTTGACGAACCAGAGCGTCGCGCCGTTGTAGTGCGCAGCGCCGATGCGCTTGCCCTTCGCGTCAAAAGCGAGGCCCGTCACCGACGACGGATGCGCAAACTCTCTCAGCCTTTCGCCGGCATCGTTGAACAGATGGACGGTCTTGCCCACCGCGCAGGCGATCAAGCCCTTGCCGCGCTCGCCGGGAAAGCTTGCCGCTTGCTCCACCCATTTCGAGCCGAAGCGCGCAATGTCGATGATCGTGCCGTCAGCATCGACGCGCCGGAAGCCTCCGTCATCGCCTGCGGAAACGAAGCCACGGGGCCACGCGTGCGGGGCCAGGGCGAGCGCGGCGCCATCATGCACCGCGACCGATCGCCAGTTCTCCCCGTCATCGAGCGGAACCAGCCGCACCGTGCCGTCGCCGAGCGCAAAACCTGCCATGCGCGAGCTACGGTCGAAACGCGCGCCGATGACGAATGCGCCGAGATCGCGACGGACGCCACGCGTTTCGACCAGGAATTTCGGGGCGGACGTGGCGCTCATTACGGCGCGCGCTCCTCGCCCCCTCTCCGCCGTCGGCGGGGGCGGACAGGGTCGGGGTGAGGTGGGGGACACACCGCGATTGCCTTGCGGGCGCCACAAATGGTTCCGTGACCAACCGTTCGAGTTTCCGCCACCTCTCCCCAACCCTCTCCGCCCCTGAGGGCGAAGAGGGAGTCGATATCGATGCGGTTGCCGACCGGCATCACGCAGCGGCTTGGCACGAACTCAAAACCGCGCCGGAGCTGCGGCCGGTTCAGATTGCGGCCGATAAACACAAGCCGGCTTTTACGGGGCGCGCCTTCCGCCCAGGGTCCGATGAAGTCGCCATCCGCGATCATGTGGACGGCCTGGAAGGCAAAACGCCGATCCTCGCCCTTGAAGTGCAGAATGCCCTTGGTGCGTAGCAGGTCGGGCCCCTTGTCCTGCAACAGCACGCCGATCCACGCATTGAACTTCTCGGGATCGACAGGCCTGTCAAGCTCGAAGCTTACCGATGTGACGTCGTCGTTATGTTCGTGCGCATCCTCGTCGGAAAGGAAATCCGGGGCCAGTTCCAGCACTCGCTTGAGGTCGAACGCGCTGCGGTCCAGCACCTGCTGGATCGGCAACTGCGCGCGCTCGGTCCGGTGGATTACGGCGAAACGGTTGATCTGGCGAATGCGCCGCTCCACTTCCTCAAGTTCGTCGGCGCCGACCAGATCCGTCTTGTTCAGAACGATCACATCTGCGAAGGCGATCTGGTCGGCCGCTTCGTGACTATCCGCGAGCCGTTGCAGGACGTGCTTGGCATCGACCACAGTAACGATCGCATCGAGCCGCGCCTTTGCGCGCACGCCTTCGTCGATGAAGAAGGTCTGTGCGACCGGAGCCGGGTTGGCGAGGCCGGTGGTTTCGATAATGATGCCATCAAACCGGGTGCGACGCTTCATCAGCCCACCGACGATGCGGATCAGGTCGCCGCGAACCGTGCAGCAGACACAGCCATTGTTCATCTCGAACACTTCCTCGTCGCTGTCCACGACCAGGTCGTTGTCCACGCCAAGCTCGCCGAACTCGTTGATGATGACGGCGTATTTGCGGCCGTGCTGCTCGGTCAGGATGCGGTTGAGGAGTGTCGTCTTGCCGGCGCCAAGGTAGCCGGTGAGGACTGTGACCGGGACCGGCCCGGCCTCCGCCGTGGTCTGCGACATGCGCTGTCTGCTCCGCCCGTCGGGGCTACGAGAGGGTTTGGATCTGTCAAACCAGATATAGTGCAAGCCGGGCCGGAGGAGAACCTGCGCTTTGGTCCGTTTCGGACCTGCCCTTAGTCCGGCTGTTCCGCAGCAGACGCCGCGATGTCACGTGCTCGGCATCGCGGCGATGCTGGCTGCGGGGCTACAGCAGAGGGGTGTAATAGTCGCGTACGCGCTGAGACCAAATATCGTCTTCCCACATCGCTCGCTCACTTGCTCCGTAAGAAGGCGCTCCCTCAAGCTGCTGGCGCGTCAGGTTCACGACGTACCCGCCCATCTCCTCGTTGTACTTCAGGGCTGTCCAGGGGAGCGGGTGGTACTGGTCCCCGATACCAAGAAAGCCGCCAAAGCTCATAATCGCGTATTCCGCATGACCGGAGACCTTGTCCAGCATCACGTCGTAGATGCTGCCAAGCTTATTCCCGGCGGTGTCGTAAACGGCTGTCCCGTTCACTTTGCTTGCGGCTATCAGGCGTCCGCCCGTGTCGTTCGGGTTGTCCAGAGTTGGCACAACAGCCTCCTTTGGTTGTCTGCTGGCGTTAAACGCCTGAAACGGCCGTAGGATGCCAGGCGGACCGCCCGGAGGACCGCCCGGCGCTTGAAGCGACACTTCCCGGCGGCAAGCCGCGGACCGCATCGGACTGCCTTTCGAGAACGGACCGGATCGGCGTTTCACCCCTCTGACGGAGCGACTTCAGCAATGAGGACCAGATCGCCAGTCGCAACATCTGGGCTACCTGGAGGGTCCATGAGGACGACATGACCGTTGCCCTGCATCGCAATCCAACAGGGTTCTGATTGCGCCGCCTTCTCCGCCTCTCGGATTACCTCCTCTGGGACCTTCAGCCATAGCTCCTGATCAAGAACCTTGATGCGGTCCATGAGGCTCTCCCGGGTCGTGGCCGTGTCGCTTTAGCTGAGGGGCCTCAAGGGCCGCCGTGAAGGACCTGCCCACGAATTTCGCCGGACGAGTGGGCCGCAGTTTGCAGATTTACATACCAATCGTTGGCAAGCAGTTCTTTCGCCTGCTGTTCGTCCAGCTTTACGCTGCCCTTGATAGGACTGATTTCCGGCGACTTGATCGCCACGACCACAGGCGCGTTCTGCCCCGGATTGGCGGGTCCATGGAACTGAGCCGCCGTGACCGGACCTGTCAGATCCTGATAGGTGATCGTGTAGGTGAACACCTGATTTTTCCGGTCAAGTGTCCCTTCCAGCTTGCCGCTGCCGGGGGTCTGAGCGGCAGGAAGCTCCTGCTGGCCAGACAGATCCGAGTGGAGTTGCATTGATTGTGTATCCGCGCGGGCGCTGAACGGCGTTGCCAGGGCGAGGGCGGTCAAGAGCAGGATACAGCGGCGTGACATCGGTTTCTCCATTCTCGGTAATCCGGAAGGCGAAGCGCCGGCGGCTTACGGCTTCTGCTTCACGGCCTCGGTCGTCGCGTGAGGCGCCGGTGCCTGAGAGGGAGTCGCCTGTTGATTCCCGACCTTACCCTGGTCAACAGGCAGGTTAGGGCTGGTCACTGCATTAACATCTGCCTGCGCAGCCGGAAGTTTCGACGGACCGGCCTGGGCTCCCCGACCCGCACCGGCTGCTTGGCTTTGGGCTGGCGTCTCGGCTGCGTGGCTGTCCGCCAGTACGGCTGAGCCGCAGACGGTTAGCAGTGCTATCAAGCTACCCGTTGCAGAAAACAAGCGTGATTTCATGAGCAGTCTCCCGGGTTCCGCCCCTGGAAGGCGGCGGTGGCTAGACAACGACGGCGCGACGTTCACGTTTCCCTCAAAACAAAGAGGGACAGCGTTCGTCTGTCCGGCGCGCGGCAAGCAACCGCTCAAGCAAGTGCGATTGCTACACAATGTCTTGCGTTGGCAACGTGCATCAAAATCTGGCGTTCCAGCGCCCGTCCGTTACAGGGAGCACGACAGATGAATGGGCGCTTTTCCAGCCGAGCCGCAGTAATTGCGGTCGGGCTAGCGCTAGGCGTTGCGCCTGCGCTGGCTCAGAACGTCCAAGGGAATACCGGCAACTCAAAAACCAATGATACGGCCGGAATGCAGGCTTCGCAGACGGGCGCCGGGCCGCGCGGCACCACAGTCGGGCCCTCGACAGAGCCGGGTCAGCCCAATCAACCGGCAACGGCCGAAACGGGCGTACCGCCCAGGGGGACCAAAGCGGCCCCGTCCACGAATCCCGCCCAAGGCGGCCAGCACCAATAGTAGCCGAAATAAGCGACCGTGGCGAAACAGGCGCCACGAAGTTCCGTGCCGGCCGGGGCGTTGTCCGCCCCGGTGTCTCACCTGGGGCGGGGCGCCCGGCGAGTCCCCCGAGGTTATTGGGTCGGCGACCCTGCGTTGGAGGTCTCGGCCGAGACCGTAACGGCCTGATAGACCAGATCGCGCATTTCATGGCGATAATGGGCGCTCTTGGCCAGTCCCTTCTCGTCGAAAGGGTTCTGGACCATTAGGGTCGCCACCAGCTTTTCCTTGGGATCGACCCAGAAATACGTGCCGTGTGCCCCTGACCAGGAGAAGTCGCCCACGGATCCCGGGAGCGGATTATGGCCCGCCTCCTTGCGTACGAGGAATCCCAGTCCGAAACCCTCGCCCATCTCAGCCGTGGGAGCCTGATCCTGCAGCAACGCGATAAAGCCGGGGTTGTAGGCGACGCCCGGGGGCAGGTGGTCGGAAGTCATCAGCGCAACCGTCTTGGGCGAAAGCAACCGCACGCCGTCTAGTTCGCCGCCATTCAGCAACATCTGGCAGAAGCGCGCGTAATCCTCGGCCGTCGAGACCATCCCGCCGCCGCCCGACAGCCATTTGGGCTTGCTGGTGAGATTATCCACGATCATGCCCGGCTTCTTTCCAGTCGCGGGGTCTATTTGCGGCTCGGCGATCTTGTCGGCGCGCGACGGATCGACCGAAAATCCCGTCGCGGTCAAGCCGAGCGGCGTCGCGATCCGCTCTTGCACGAACTGGTCGAATCCCATTCCGGAAGCAACTTCGACAATGCGCCCCAGTACGTCGGTTGACATGCTGTACTCCCAAGCCGTTCCAGGCTGGCGAACAAGCGGCAGTTTGGCTAGCTTGGTAACCATTTCGGCAAGGGTTTGGTCGAAGCTGAAAACCTTGGCGTTGGTGTATGCTTGTTTGACAGACGGATCTGCGGCGAAGAACTCGTATGTGAGACCGGAGGTGTGGCGAAGCAGGTCTTGCACGGTCATCGGACGTTGAAGGGCAGCCCTCTCCGCCCCGACGCGCAAATCCTTGAATTCCGGAAGGTACTGCGACACCGGCGCGGCAAGGTCGATCTTGCCCTGCTCGACCAGCATCATGACGGCAACCGACGTGATCGGCTTCGACATTGACGCAATGCGGAAGATTGCATCAACCTTCATCGGCACCTTCGCCTCACGATTCTGGTAGCCGAACGCATGCTCGTAAGCGATTTTGCCGTTCCGGGCGACCAGCACCACGGCGCCCGGAATCGCTCCGGCATCCACGTCACGCTGGAACGTCTCGGTAAGCCAATTCAGTCGTTCTGACGACATTCCAACGGTTTCCGGGTTGGTCTTCGGCAGCGCTTGCGCGAGCGCCGCGGCTGCCAAGCCGCCTGTCAACACCGCTGCCAAAGCTGCGCAGACAGCAGAGGTTTTGAGGCAGTCCCGCCAAGTGGCTGATCGTCTGGTCATTGGTTCCTCCCATTCTCGTCGCCGCTGGATAGCCCTCGGGAAAATATCGTTTGATGTAAGTATGAATCTGACGATTTGCCGAGTCAAACTCGGGCGGATCAAGAGTGGGTGCGGCGTGGCGCCCGGCCCGGGCGGGAACGTCCGGTTAGATCACACGATTCGTCCAAGCGGCAAGCGCATCCAGCATATCGCTCCGAACCTGAAGATCGGTCTGCCCGGTCCGCGCGGGCACGTGAAAACCATGGTCTGCGTCCCGAATCAGCTTCAGCGTCGCGCGCTCGCCGAGCGCTTCGCAAAGCGGCTCAAGCTGATCCGGCAGCGCGAGCGCATCACGTGTGCCTTGCAGGAACAGCGTGGGGATCCGCACGTCGAAAAGATGCTTGCCGCGATCGCGCGATGGGCGTCCGGCCGGATGCAGCGGAAAGCCAAGGAATGCCAGTCCGCGAACGCGGGGAAGCGGGGAAGCGGCTTGAGCTTGGGACGCCATGCGGCCGCCAAACGATTTTCCGCCCGCCAAAAGAGGGAGATCGGGCAGGAGCCGCGCGGCTTCGGCGACCGCGGCGCGAACGGTGGCATGGGCCGGTCCGGGCGGGTCGGGCCGCTTGCGACCTTGCTCCATATAGGGGAACTGATAGCGCAAGGTGGCGATGTCACGCTCGCCGAGGCCCGTCGCCACGCTCGCCATGAACGGATGGGTCATGCCGGCGCCGGCTCCATGTGCCATCACGAAGCAAGCCCGCGCGCGCGGCGGGACTTGGAGCATGGCCGAGACGGAACCAACCGCATCAACGTTTATAGTGACGTGTTCGGCCTGCAAGGATGACACCGGTTTTCCAACCGATTGGTTGCAATTCGCGCTGGACCAATACGCTACGGCCAGGGCGTTGCGATCGCCGCCGGTCCGCCCGGTACCGCGAGCCGTTCCTGTTCGGTCAATTGCCGACCGTCCCAGCGGAGCACCGAAATGTCGTGGTCCAGCAGATTCTGGACCAGAATCTCCCGCCCATCGCGAGAGAAGGCGACGCCCTGGGAGCCGCGCCCGACCGGGGCCTCGGCGATCCGGCGCAGCACGCGCCCCGCAGTGGTCGGTGCGCCCTGCCGCGGCGGCTCAACGGCAAACAGGGCCAGAATGCCATTTGGGTGGTAGAACGGTGAGCCGGGTGGCCAGATCGAGCCGTTGATCGAGTTCACCGCGATCAACTGTCCGTCCGGCGAGAAAGCGACGCCCTCCGGCGCGTTCGCAACCGCCACCGTGTCGATCGTGCGGGGCGGGTTGGCCGCGAGGTCGATCAGGCTCACCGTGTCCACATCGCCCTGCGCGCGGCCGATATTGGTAACGACTGCAAGCGTGCCCTCAGCGTTCACGTCGAGCGTGTCCGGGGCCTGGCCGGTCGTGATCTGGCGCGGTTCGAGCGTGACCTGCGCGCCGTCAATGTCCAGCACGCTCACCATGTTGTCCCCGGCGCGGCTAACCAGGGCGCGGCGGCCGTGATCGTAAATGCCGAGCCCGGCGGGCAGCGCTTTCGGATTGCCGAGGTCGAGCTTGCCCTTCGGCTCCAGTCGGCCGTTCGCGATCGCGAAGATGGAGATGGTGCCGGCCATGCGGTCGGCGACCAGTGCGAGCTTGCCATCGGGCGTGATGCGCACCGTGGTCGCACCGGCGCCTGCATGGCTCTCCTGCACCACACGCGGCGGGAAGGCGGAGAGGTCAATCACCGAAATGCGGTCGTCCGGCACGGCGCGGGTTGGCGCGGAGAGATCCGGGCGAGTGGAGGAGGTGACGAGGGCAAAACTGCCGTCCGGCGCGAAGGTGATCGCCGTCGGCGGCCCGATGTCGCTGAACGCCACGTCGATCGTGGCGGCGACACGCAGTGTTGGCTGGCTGAGGTCGATGACCGAGACGTTGTCGGGCTTCGGATCCTTCATGCCCACCGGCTTGCCGTTCTCCACCGTGGTGTGATTGTCGTTGGCCGACAGGGCGATGTCCGCAGCGCGCGCGGGCCGGGCGGCTGCGAACAACATCGCCAAGACAGCGAAGGCGAGGGTGATCGCTCCACCGCCGGCTGGCCCACCGGATTTTCCGTGATACATGTTCGCCTCCCCGACTGTGCTGGCCGCGATCGCCTCAGCTTGCGTTCGGAGAACCTGTTCGACAAGCCGGAGTGCCTCGCCACCGCGGGCATAGACAGGCAAATGGCTCGAAACCACCTTTACGGCCCCGGGAATGTGCATCATCGCGACCGTTCGGCCCAGCAGTTGCCGGCTGGCTCCGTGAGCGAGCAGATCGCAGCCCGGCCGCGACACACTTTCGCGCTTTGGCACGTCGCGTATGCCTTGCTCGGCTTTGTGCAAAGCGGAATTGCTCCGATCCTGCTGCCGCTCTCCGCGCATGGCGGTCTGGCAGCCGGCGCGACCTTCGGCGCCTTTGCATTGGCCGGGCTGTCGGCGCCCGCCTTAGGTGTCTGGAGCGATCGTACAAGACGCAATCGGACGCTGTTCGTCGCGGGGCTGCTTGTGGGCGGTATTGCCGCGGCGCTCGCGGCCGTGCTGCCCGGATTGGGCTGGCGGCTGCTACTCGCCTTCGCGATCGGGCTTGGCACCATGGCGGCGAGCACCACCGGGACCATGCTGGCCGTCGAGACCACGCCGCGTGCCGAGTGGGACGCGCAAATCGGAGCGCTCCAGAGCTGGGCCGCCGGGGGGCAGGTGGCCGGCTTGCTGGTGGCCGGCGCGTTAGCCACGACCCATCCCGAGGCCGCCTTCCTGGCGGCTGCCGCGGCGCTGCTGATCGCGGGACCGCTCGCCTGGTTCACCGCCCCGCTTCCGGCGGCATCCGTGCCGCGCGGCGGCGTGCCTCCGCGACCGGCACCGGGCGGAGAGGCGGCCTCCGCCAGTCCCGCGCGCCACCTGCACCAGGCCGGACATCACGGAATCGAAGCAATGCGCGCCGCGGCTGCCAGCCCGCTCGGTCACTTCCTTGGTGTCTGGCTGCTCTCCTACACCGCCACGAACGCGGTGTCGGTGCTGTTCCCGGTTGCCATGCTGCACGAGTTCCGCGCCAATTCGAGTGCGGCGGCCATCGCTTATGCGGCCGGGATTATGGCGAGCCTAATGCTCTATCGTTATGCCGCGGCGATGGACGCAAACAGCGGAGCGCGCACAACGCTCCGCGTGGGGCTGCTTGGACGCGGCGCGGCGCTCGGTGCAATGGCGGCGATCGGCGTATGGCAGGGGGCCGGCACGGAATGGGCCGTGTGGGCGCGGTTGGGGCTGTTCGCGACCACTCAAGCGATCTGGCCGTTGCTAAATGTCAGCAGCAATTCCCTGGCGGTGACGCTGCACCCGTCCGACCGCGGCGAGAGTCTGGGCCTGCTCAACGCCACCTCGTCGGCGGGCTCGGTGCTAGGCTCGCTGGCCGGGGGCGCGGTGGTCCAGTTTGCGGGGTTCCCGGCGCTTTGCGCAATCGCCGTCGCCGCCGTCGGGATCTCGGCCGCATTTATCCGGGACCGTCGGCACACGCAGCGTGGTGGGTAGAGAGCTGGAATTTACGCTCGGACCTACTTACGATCGTTTCAGTTGCTTTTTCCCCGCTCGATCGCCTCCCTGATCAGCTGGCGCGCATCCTCTGCGTTGCCCCAACCCAGCACCTTCACCCATTTGCCCGGCTCAAGATCCTTGTAGTGCTCGAAGAAGTGCTGGATCTGCTCCAGCGTGATCCGCGGCAGGTCGGTATGATGGATAATGTGAACATAGCGCTTCGTTAAGCGCGAAACCGGAACGGCCACGATCTTTTCGTCCCGGCCGGCTTCGTCCTGCATCTTCAGCACGCCGACCGGTCTGACATTGATCACGGCGCCGGGAAAGATCGGTCGCGTGTTCGCAACCAGCACGTCGATCGGGTCGCCGTCTTCCGACAATGTGTGCGGGATGAACCCGTAATTGCCGGGATAGCGCATCGGCGTGTGCAGGAAGCGATCCACGACCAGTGTGCCCGCCTCCTTGTCCATTTCGTATTTGATCGGCTCCCCCCGATCGGGACTTCTACGACGACATTCACGTCCTCTGGCGGATTGCAGCCGATGGCGATGGCATCGAGGCGCATGGGGTGTCTCCGACTGGCCGTGCCATGCAATACCCGGGCGGGAGTGGAGGCAACCGGGCGGCGCCGGTTAGGGACTCACAGCTTCGCGCTCTGGCGCCAACGTTCCCAGCCCGCCGCCCGTAGCGCGCAGGCCGGGCAGGTACCGCAGCCATAGCCCCAGTCGTGGCGATGCGTCCGATCGCCCAGATAGCAGCTATGCGTGTACTCGCGAATCAGTTCTACCAGCGCCGCGCCGCCCAGGCGATTGGCCAACGCCCAGGTCGCCGCCTTGTCGCGCCACATCAGCGGCGTTTCCAGCACGAAGCGGCGCTGCATGCCCAGGTTCAGCGCGAGCTGCATGGCCTTGATCGTGTCGTCCCGGCAATCGGGATACCCGGAATAGTCTGTCTCGCACATGCCGGCGACGATCCGCCGCAGCCCGCGCCGATAAGCGATCGCCGCCGCATAGGTGAGGAACAGCAGGTTCCGTCCGGGAACGAAGGTGTTGGGCAGCCCTTCTTCGGTCATTGCAATCGCGGTCTCGCTGGTGAGCGCCGTCTTGCCGAGGGCCGACAGGCCGGAAGCAATGTCCAGCACGTGGTCGGCGCCGAGCCGCGCGCCCCACTCGCCGATGTCGCCCAGCTGCGCGCGCACCGGCCCGCGGCATCCGAGTTCGACGCTATGGCGCTGGCCATAAGCGAAGCCCACCGTCTCCACTAGCGCGTAGCGGTCCAGCGCCCACGCGAGGCAGGTCGCCGAATCCTGCCCGCCGGAAAACAGCACGAGAACGTGATCCGTCATCACGCGCCCAGCATAAAGGCGCGCCGCCCATTGCGCACCCACCCCGCTCCGGCCCGGAAAAAAAGCGTCGAACTCAAAACAAAACGGCATAATGCCAGCGTTCCAGTCCGATGACCGCTTTGAGTGGAAAGCTGACGTTCGCGGGCACAGTCGCGGCGATGTCATTGTCGTCGCTGTCGGCTTGTCTTTGGCCTTGGCGTTCAGCAATCTGGTCAAGGCGTTCACCGACGACCTCATCAACCCGCTGATCGCCGCGGCGCAGGGCGGCGTAAAAGGCCCCGGACTGGGCTGGCAGCTGGTCAGCGGCGGTGGCGATGGCACCTATCTCAACCTGGGCGCGTTCATTTCCGCCATCATCTACTTCATTATTTTTATGGCGGTCGTGTATTTCCTGATCGTTGTGCCCTACAAGTACGTCATGGCTCGCATGGGCAAGACGGTGTTTGCCGAGCCGCCCCCGACCAGGACCTGCCCGGCGTGCCTCTCCGACGACCTGAACCCCGCCGCAACGAGGTGCAAGCACTGCGGGGCGGATATAGGCAAAGTCGCCGCCTGACCAAGGCGCGCTGGTCCGGCCGCAGGCCCTCCTCGCTCCCTGCGCAACCGCAACGCAGCGCCCCGCCGATCCGGCCAGCGACGCGGTGCCTTGAGATCATCTTCGAAGCGTCACGCCGGTCGCCGGACGCACTGAAAGCGCGGCATTCGTCGATTGCGTGGTGAGGCGAACTCATCTGGTCCAAATGCGCCTCTGACGAATTCGTCATTTCGTCCGATGCATCGATGCATCCGGCACAAGACGCGCCAATATCAGCATACCACTAAATCAGAAAGGTAACCCGGGGTGGCTGCGAGACGGATGACGCCGGCAATGGTGACTGCCGCCCTTGAGGCGACTGCCTCGAAGATCGAGCCAAAGGATACAGATCGGTTCCGCAAGGGTGACATCGTTGTCTATCCGGCGCATGGCGTTGGCAAGATCGATAAAGTCGGCTTTGAGGAGATTTCTGGGGCCAGGTTGAACCTGATCCACATCTCATTCGACGACCATCAGATGACGCTGCGCGTGCCAGTGGCACAGGCGCGTGCTGCCGGTCTGCGAAAACTAGCCAGCAGGGAGGAAATGGCCGATGCACTAGTAAGGTTGAAAAGCCGTCCTCGAGTGAGCCAACTCATCTGGTCCAAACGCGCCCAGGAGCATTTGGCGAAGATCAACTCCGGTGAACTTGGGGCGCTCGCAGAAGTCGTTCGGGACTTGCAGACTACCGGAGACGGTTCCGGCCGCAGCTTCAGCCAGCACAATCTCTTTGAGCTTGCGCTGGATCGCCTTGCTGGCGAATTTGCCGCCGTCAACCGAATCGCCAGGGCGGAAGCGGTCGAGCACCTCAATCGGGCGTTGCTCGAAGCAAAAGCGAACGCCGGCGAATCCGAGCACCGGCCGACGGGCGTCGGCGCGTGACCTCAGAAATTTGTCTGGCCATGCCGCTTTCGCCCGTCCTACAAAGGGCGAACGGCGCTTTTCAGCGTGGGTTTATCGTACCTTGGCCTCTGCCGCCTTTCGCTCTTCGATGCTCCCAATTTGAAAAGTAGTTAAGGTCCACACAGTGTGGATCGCCGGATTGCACGGAGAAAGACGTGATGTCGCAAGGCACGGTCAAATGGTTCAATGCTCAGAAGGGATACGGCTTTATTCAACCGGATGACGGATCGAAGGATGTCTTTGTCCACATATCGGCAGTGGAGCGAGCTGGCCTTACTGGCCTGAACGAGGGCCAGAAGGTCAGTTTTGACCTCGACCAAGGCCAACGTGGCAAAACTTCGGCGACGAATTTTAGGGCTATCTGAGCTTCGATCCAACAAGCTGGTTACGTCGCCGGTGTCATAGGAAGTAACCATGCGAGCGGCGAGCGAATGCGATGGTCAGGATCAGATAGCCTTCGATCTTGAGGAATTCTGCAAAGAGTACGGACATCCGGCAGGGCAGTTGTTTACCTTTGAGGTGACCCACCATGCGGTCACCTATGTGTATGCAAATGTCATCGGTATAGTCCGTTCTCACAAAGTCATCTTTGATCTCAGTGCGAAAGACCTTGTGGGCATACGGAAAGCACACTGAGAGTGGCTCTGTTGCAAACCTTGGGTGAGGAGGGCAATCGGGGTTTCGGGCATATGCCCCCTTCGGCAATTCAACCGGTTATCGAGAAATGCTGGAGTGGACCGGTGCGGGTGGAGGTGCGCGACGCCCGGCCTACGTCGTCGGTTCGTCTCCACTGTCGAAGACTTATAGTCGCCAGGCGTTCCTGGACGAGGTGATTCAGCCGTTCAACACGCGAATGGCGACGCCGCTGGTGCCGACCGTGCGCGGTTTCTACGGCGATGGTGACATGGTGAGGCGGCGGCCCGCGCGAGCACATGTTCGCTCGGTCTCTGTCAAAACGAGTGGGATTGCAGATGCCTGTTCCTCGCCACACCAAAAATACGTATGCTGGACGGGCGGATGTCGCTCGGAGATTGGACATTCCGGCCTCGGCCCGACCTTGCCGTCTGGCCTGGATCGACGCGACGGGGATTGGTGCGATCCACTTGATCGCACTGCTTGCGTTTGTGCCCTGGTTCTTTAGTTGGACCGGAGTAGTCCTGGCACTTCTGGGACTCTATGTATTCGGCACGCTCGGGATCAGCCTATGCTTTCATCGTATGCTGACCCACCGCAGCGTCGTCTGCCCAATATGGTTGGAACACTCCCTTGCCATCCTTGGTTTGTGCTGTGTCCAGGACACCCCGGCTCGCTGGGTCGGCATACACCGGCGGCATCACGAGCATGCTGATGAACAGCCGGACCCTCATAGTCCGCTTGCTGGCTTCCTTTGGGCGCATCTCGGTTGGATGATCTTCAGAAACCGAGAGCTAACCCGCATCAGGTTGGTCTCGCGCTATGCCAAAGACGTTATGCGGGACCCTTTCTACGCCAAGCTGGAGCAGAACTTCCGCTGGGTCCGGGTGGTGCTGATCTCATGGTTGGGTTTCTTTGCCGGTGCGTTCCTCGTTGAACTGGTTCTAGGGGGCAGCGCGCTGGGCGCAATTCAGTTCGGCCTCAGCGTGCTGATCTGGGGAGTGTTCGTTCGCACGATTCTCGTTTGGCACATCACCTGGTCCGTCAATTCCGTGACGCATATGTGGGGCTATCGCAACTACGAAACAGGTGAATCCAGTTGCAACAATCTGATCATTGGCTTCCTCAGCAACGGCGAGGGCTGGCACAACAATCATCATGCCGCCCCGCGTTCGGCGCGCTTCGGTCATCGGTGGTGGGAATTGGACACGACGTGGTTAACGATCCGACTTTTCTCTGCACTTGGCCTCGCGCGGAAGATCGTAACGCCATATCCTTCACTTGCAATCACAAGGTACGTGGATCGGCATGGCGTTTAACCCCTACCGGCGTCCATTCTTTTTTGCGTGATATGCATCAAACGTGGTAGCCCGCGCTGAAATCAACAAAAATACAGCATGCGTTGGCCCCTAAAAACGAGGGTTTTTGAGAGGTCGGCCGGAGCATGCCGAGCAACTTTTTGCTGGAGTTTCCAGAAATGAGGTATGCGATCAGGTTACTGTAGCAGCCCGATCAGAATGTCACGGAAGCCCGATGGATTACAGCCAACGGAGCGCGGCGGCGCTCGGAATCATCGGGCTTGGAGTTAAAGGCGAGCTTCGAGCCCGGTGCTTTCTGATGAAGGACATTCATCAGCCGTTCGAACTGCGCCGCCAGCGGCGGCAGGACGCGCAGTCCAGCTCCGACGACGACCACGTCGTAGCCCTTGTCCTTCAACGCGTCGGAAACTTGGCCCTCGACGGATTCCTCGTCCTTGGTGAGCAAGATCGGACATCGTAGCCTGCACTAACTAGGCGATCACGCGCGCCGCTCAAGCCGACCGTGATCTTCTCTGCGCTTATGTCCGGCGGGGCGTCCGGAGCTGAGAAATCAATGTACCGGGGGTCCTCCCCAATGATTAGCACTGACTTGGCCATGCGCACGCTCCGTATGATATTCCTCAACGGCCGGCTTCGGCAGCATTCCCAGCTTCCAGGCTACGCGAAGCTGCCGTCATGCGCGATGAAATCCCGGCAATCAGGACGCAACCCACCTGCTTGCGACCTCACCCTTCCCGTTCATTTAGGTCCAGCGGCTCGCAGCGTGCAAATCTCAAGCAGACCGTGTGAAAACTCCGGACCGTAACGGCAACGAGCATTTCCGCTGTTTCGTGGGGTCCGTTTTTAAATCTTCTGTTCGTGTACGCCCGGCGCAGCGAATCAATGTTTCGTCGCGCCAGGCGACGGTCATCTTTTCACACGGTCTGCAAGAATTACGCAGCGCGGTGCGATAATCGCCATTGTGGAAATGGCGCAGGGGCGGCGCTCCTAGACTGCGCTCATGCAGCCGCCCCGCAGCAAGGGGCTTCAGCGGCCAGCTCAGGCTTCGGAGCGCAGCAAGCGCCTTGCGGGGTTTCAGGGGTGCAGCAGGCACCGGACGCCTCTACAGCGTCGTTGCTGGAGAAAATCTGTGCATCCGCCATCGTGTGATAGGCTTCCCACGCGATGCCGTTCGGGTCTTCTACCCACGATTTTTCAGAGCGGGCATAACAACAGGTTGTTTCGCCATCGCTATGCGTCGAGATATTCGCTTGCGACATCTGTTCGCGCAGCGCCCCCAGCTCATCCGCATCATCGACCTGGATTCCCATGTGATCTACGCCGGTTTTTCCGGCGCGGGTCGAGATCGCGAAATTAACGCGGGGATCGTCCAGCATCCATTTGGCATAGTCGGACTTGAGCTTGAGCAGCTCCGCGCCGAACAGGGCATTGTAGAATTTCACACTGTCGGACAGGTCTTTGACCCCGACATGGACGTGCAGGCGCTTCATTGGCATGTTCCTTCCTTGACGTTGATGAGCGTTGATAAATCGCAGATGCCGATGCCGCAGCCCGCAGCGTCGCCCTGACAGCAGTTCTCCGTCAGGTAGCCGAGCAGCGCGTTCATGGCGGCGTATTCGGCCATGTAGATCAGGGACCGTCCTTCCCGCCGAAACGTTAAAAGGCCGGCCTGCTTAAGCTGGTTCAGGTGGAACGACAGGGTGGCCGAGGGCAGGCCCAGCCGTTCGCCAATCTGACCGGCAGGCATTCCGCCCGCCCCGGCCTGCACCAGCAGCCGGAACACATCGAGGCGGGACTCCTGAGCGAGGGCCGACAGTGCGGATATAGCCGCTAATTTCTCCATAGTTTTGGAAATATGGAGATTAATCGAGTTTTGTCAAGGACACCCCCTCCATGGCAAAAATTGCGTAATTCAAGCAGACTGTGTGGAAACTCCATGCCGCAACGGCAATGAGCATCACTGAATTCAGCAGCGCTCCGGACGGTACAAGCTTGCTGGATGCAGCCTGTCGACGAATTGAAGTTGCGCGCTATCCCCGCTTGCTCGCGTTTCCACACAGTCTGCAAGATTTACCTATCGGGCCACTGAGGCGGCAAAACCAATGACTTGGCCGCGGCATAAGTCCGGTGCAGAATGTCCGATCAGGGTCGCAAGCGGTCATCGGATCGGGCGCCTGGTATAAACGATCAGGAGCCCGTTTACGGCGATGGAACAGGGACGGCGGAAGCCGTCATCCGGCCAGCCGGTTCTTGATAGATAAAATAACCATTGACATGCAGTAACACTAACTCCATCTGGCCGGCCATGCCAGACAGCGCCGCGCTCAACCACACCGACTTCGCCAGCCAGCTTCCCGCCGACGCCTATTCCCAGCTTATCCGCACGCTGCATCAGACGTTGCCGCCGCCGCTCAGCGATAGCCCCGAGGATCTGGCCCGGCGTGACCACGCCGCCACGCGCGGATCGCCGCGCTCGCTCCGGCCAATGCGGCCGAGGCCGATCTCGCTGCGCTCTACGTCGCCGCCTCCGAGCAGTGGAAGGAGTGTCTGCGCCTGGTCCAGCAACCGGACATCTCGGCGTGCTGGGCAATGAAATGCCGCGCGCAGGCCAACAGCATGATGCGCCAAGCGCAGAGTGCGCTCAGGCTGCTGCTGCGCCTGCAGGCAGCGCGACAGAAGACAGAGGCGAACAGTGCCGCCAATGAGCGCGCCGCCTGGACCGAGCATTGTGCCATCGGCCTGATGGCACAGGCGCTGCCACTGCGGCCGGAGAAGGCGGCAATTTCCGAGCCGTCGACGCCCGAGCCGCTAGCGGAACCCGAGCCGGCGGAGCAACCCGAGCCCGAGCCGGTCGCCGCCGAGGCATGCGCATCCGCCTATCCGCGAAACGCCGCGCTGCTGCGCCGCTGGCAATTTTTGCCCGACACCATCGTCTGCTTCCCGCCCGACGACGAGCTATACCAACGGCCCAATCCGGTGAGCCTCGACCCCTCCCCCCGGCCTTGGTCTGCTTCGCAGCTACCCGTAAGGGAAGGGGGAGTCGAACTCGCAAGTCCCCCTCCCCTTGCGGGAGGGGTTAGGGGAGGGGTCGCAGCCTCCCGCCCGCCTGATGGCACCAGGCTGGACCGCCGGTTCGCCGAAGCCCCAACCTGTCTCGCGTACAGCGAAACGAGACAGCGATGAGACGAGGACCTGTCGTCAATTCGCCGAAATACTTCCGCGCTCATCCCCACGAAAAGCGAGAATCCATCTTGCGGGCCGGATCCCGGAACGTGATTTCCCGTTTTCTTGAATCCCCACTTTCGCGTGCCCCCGCGGGGATGCACGGGAGCGGATCGGGCGTATGCCAAAATTGACGACACGCAGCGGCATTGGAGGGCTTGCGCATGCAGACGATCACCGCCAATGGCCTCAACATGCCGAAACTTGGCCTCGGGACGTGGCGGCTGGAAGGGCGCCAGTGCCAAGCGGCGGTCGAGAGCGCGCTCGCGCTCGGTTATCGCCATCTCGATACGGCGCAGATGTACGCCAATGAGGCGGCGGTCGGCGCCGGCATCGCAGCCTCCGGGGGGAAACGCGCTGATATCCACCTCACGACCAAAGTCTGGCCCGACCATCTTGAGCCTTCGCGCCTGCGCGCGGCCATGCAAGCGAGCCTCGAGGCGCTGCGCACGGATTATCTCGATCTTTACCTGATCCACTGGCCCTCGCCGCGAATGGATTTGCCGGCGTCGCTGGAGACGATGATGGCGCTGCAGCAGGAGGGGAAGACGCGGCATATGGGCGTCGCCAATTTCACCGTTGCCCTGCTGCGGCGTGCGATCGAGGAGGTGCGCGCCCCGATCGCCGCCAATCAATTCGAGTATCACGCGCTGCTGCGTCAGCCGCCACTTCTCGCCTATATGCGCGAGAGGGGGCTTCCGGCGATCGCCTATTCCCCGCTGGCCAAAGGCGAGCTGGTGGACCACCCCGCGTTGGTGCGGATCGCGCGCAAGCACAACGCGACCCCGGCCCAAATCGGACTCGCCTGGCTACTCGGCCAGCAGGATGTTGCCGCAATCCCGAAATCGTCACGCCGAGAACGGCAGGAGGAGAATCTGCGCGCGCTCGATCTGCACCTGGATGCGGAAGATCTCGCCGCGATCGAGGCATTGCCCAAGAACCGTCGCCGCGTGGATGCGGGCGCGGGGTCGGCGTGGGACGCAACCGGCTAACACGACCGCGCCTCAGCCCGAGCAGCCCCGCCCCGGCGCGCCGACCAATCCCGATCGCAGCCGCGTCTCCGGTGGCGCGGCGGCGAGCGCGACCGCCACGACACGCACGATCCGGCCGAGCGGTTGTGACCCCGGAATTCAGGGACCGGTCAAAACTGCACGCCGCGCGTAAGCGCGCCGTCCACCACCAGATTGGTGCCGGTGACAAAGCTCGCTGCCGGGCTGGCGAGGAACACGACCGCGCGGGCCATCTCTTCCGGCCGGCCCATCCGCCCGGTCGGGTTCAGCGCCAGCGCCGTCTTGAACAGTTCCGGATTGCCGTGCTCGATTTTCTCCCACACGCCGCCCGGAAAATACGTGTTGCCGGGTGAAACCGTGTTCACCCTGATGCCTTTGCCGGCGAGCTGGTACGACAATCCTTTGGCGTAATGGATCAGTGCCGCCTTGAACACGCCGTAAGGGCCGGCGGCGAAATCGACCTCCCGTCCCGAAACGGAGGAGATCGCGACGATGGCGGGGCTCGGCGATTTCTCCAGGAACGGCATCGCCGCATTCACCGCCCGCACGGTGCCCATCGAGATCCGTCTCGAATTCGGCCTTCCAGGAGGCTTCCTCGGCGGGGATGGCGAGAGCCGAGACATTGGACACGACGATATCCAGCCCGCCAAGCGCAGCCGCTGCATCCTGCACCCAGCGCGTCAGCGCTGGTCCGTCAGCCACGTCCACCGCGCGGCCGATCACCTGAACGCCGCCGGTCTTCATCTCGGTCACGGCCCGATCGACGTCCGCCTGATTGCGGGCGCAGATCGCCACGTGACTTCCCTCGGCGACAAGCAATTCGGCGATCGCGCGGCCGATGCCCCGCGTAGCCCCCGTGACCAGCGCCCGTTTTCCGGCCAGACCAAGATCCATCTGCGCCCCTCCCCGATCCGCAAGCTGCGCCCCTCCCGATCCGCAAGTTTCGCGGCATCGTAGGGCTCGGCGTGGCCGGCGGCTAACCCCGCCGGCCACCTGCCGGGTTCAGGCGGTCAAGCGTCGGATCGCCCGCCGGTAGAGGTGCCAGGTCGCATGTCCCAGCACCGGCATCACGACAACAAGCCCCAGCAACAGGGGTATGGAGCCGGCCAGGAGGCAGGCCGCCACAACCAGGCCCCAAACCGCCATCGTCACCGGATTGGCGCGCGCGGCGCGTACCGAGGTTCGGATGGCCGTCTCGGCGCTCACGCCCTGGTCAAGAATCATCGGGAAGGAGAACGTCCCGATCAGCAGCGCCAGCACCGCGAACAGGAAGCCCACGCCGTTGCCGACCACGATCATCACCCAACCGAGGCGGGTGGTGAATACGTCATGGAAAAAAGCCCCGGCGGTCGTCGGGCCACTGCAGCCCGACCGTCACCCGATAGATGCCCTCGGCAACGACCAACCAGAGTACGAACAGCAATGTTAAGGTAAGCCCGACTTTCACGAGCGCGCCGATGGAGGGTGACCGCAGGACCGAGAACGCGTCCCACCAAGCAATCTCCATGCCCTGCTCACGGCGGCGGCTGAGTTCGTAAATGCCTACTGCGGCGATCGGGCCGAGCAGCGCAAATCCCGCCGCCAGCGGGAAAATCAGCCGCACCACGTCATAGCCGAAGGCGAGCCGCGCGAAGATCAACCCGAGCAGCGGATAGATGACGCAGGCAAACACATAGTGCGTCGGGTCGGCGCTGAAATCGGCGACGCCCCGGGCCAGAGCGTAGCGGATGTCGCCAATGCCGATGCGTCTGACCGACGGGTCGGCGATTTCGCGCGCCAGCCTGTCCTCGCGGCCCGCCGCCTCGACGGCATGCGCCGCGTCCTTGACCTGATCCCAACCCCATACGACCGGATTTCGAATAACCATGCTGCATCCTCGCGAACCTATGGTTCGCGGCGCCGCGGACTACCCGCGCGGACCGAGCATCCGTAATCGCCGGTCACGCAGTGAGCCGCGACCCGCCTCGGTCAACCATTATGCGCCTATCAGCAGGCGCATGTCGATCCGCTCTCGGGAGCAGGTTCGTTCAGTGCAAGAGAGCGGCCTGGGTCTCTATGCGGATGCGAAAAAGTGTGTACGACTCGCGCCGCACCCGCGCGCCGATTTCGCCAGAAAACCGGCCCACACCGGGTTGCATCTCGGCCGCGTCAATCCTGTCGTCGTTCCTCCAACTCCGTTGCAACCGGCGCGTAATTCAGCAGTGCCACAAGCGAAACACCGCCGATCGTGTTGCCGATCAGCGTCGGGGCGAGGAATCCGCGCAAATAATCAACGAACGGAGCACCCCCGGCAGTAACCGCGAAGGCGGCATCCGTGGAGCCGGCGATGATGTGCGAGAACCGGCCGAGGCTTACGACGTAGGTGACGAGAATGATTACGAACAGCCGCGCCGAGCCGGCATTCGGCAGCAGCCACACCATGAGTGCGATCAGCCAGCCCGCAAGAACCGCCTTCAGCAGCTTCGGGCCGAATGGTCCGGAGACCGTTGCATGCGCGACAGCCAGCAGATTATCGCGAATGCCGGGCTCGAAGATCGCGTGTGGGGTTATCAGCGCGGCGAAAATCCAGGTTCCCGCCAGATTGGTGAGGAGCACGATGCCCCAGAGCCGAAGCGTCAGGCCAACGCTGCGCAAGGTTCTGCTGGTCAGGACCGGCAACACCGCGGTGAGCGTATTTTCGGTGAACAATTGCTGGCGTCCCAGGATCACGATCACGAAACCAACGCTATAGCCGAGGCTCGCAGCCAGGTGACGCCAGGGCGCATTCGGCAGTTCTGCGCGAATGAAACAAAACGCCAGGAACGAGAACCCCATCGACAATCCGGCAGACAGTCCCGACCACGCGAGCGAGGCGGCGTCGCGCCGCAGCTCCACCTCGCCCTCCTCGCGAATGATCTCGTGAATGACTCGCGCACGCAGCGGGGCGGCTTCGGCGGCCTTCGTATGCTCCGCCTCATCCAGCAGTTGCGGCACCCGGTCGGGTTCGGCCATTCGTGTGGTCCTTGGATCGTGATGTCCGCCTCAGCGCACTTCGTGTCCCGGCATGGCAATCCGCCGCCCCGCCTGCTCAGGCCAACGCAAAGCGGCGTCGTCGCGCGCCGCCGCCGTAAGTGCTGCCAGTCGGTCGGCTGGCCAGGGGGCGACGCGCCGGCTGCGCATGTCGATGTGCAGGCACATCTGCTCGTGCGTTGCCACCAACTGCGAGTCACCCGCATGCAGCATTGTCTGAAACAAGTGTATGCGCTTGGCGTCTCCTGCCAGCAGGCGCGTTGTCACGCGTACGCGCTCGCCCTCGGTCACTTCCCGCCGATACAGCGTGTGTGCCTCGGCGACAAATGACGAATTGCCGCTGCGCTGCCGGTAGCCGATGCCGATATCGAGCGCCTCGAATGCCAGGTCCAGCGCGTGGTCGAAGATCACGATATAGTAGGCTAGGTTCATGTGCCCGTTGGAATCGATCCAGTGGGGCCGAACCACTTCTTCATGGATGGGAATGCGCATGGGCGCGGACCCTGCTTGCGGCTTGCCCGATGGTCAAGCGTCTCCGTGCCCGCTAGCGACCGAACAGACCGCGAAGCGCGCCCGGCGTCAGCACGGAAAACGGATTGACCGAGACCGTCGGGTCTTGCAACGCGCCATGCACGCGATAGCGCGCGGCGATCAAGCCACCGTTGCGTTCCGGGCTGAAGAGCGGTCCCAGCACCGGAACATGCCCGAGCATCGTGTTGAAGGCGTATAGCGGCACGACGGTCCCGCCTATGTCCAACCGGTCCATATCGGGGTTGACACGGCCCGCCGCTGTGATGCCCAGCGAGTTGCTGGAGGCATGTGCGTCGTTGATCCGCAGCGTGCCGGACTCTGTAGCGGAACGGAGCGGTGAGATGATCAAATCCCACCCCGGGGCCGGCCAGTGCCTGCGCCAAGCCATAAAGCGTGACGGCTTGCAGCAGCTTACCGAGAGTGGGCGCCTCGCGAACCCGGAAATCCGCTACTTTCACGGTGCCGATCAACGGCGAGTCGGGTTGCCACCCGTCCCATCCCCCTTGCAGCGTCAACTTTCCACCGATGACACCGGGCAAGCCGAGCGCTTGAAACAATGCGCCCGCATTTGCGGCCTCGGCACTCACGCGTCGCCCGTCCGGCTGGGAGTGAATTGAAAGCTGCACGATTTCATGTTGTCCGGTGGCGCCCCTGAGCGTCGCCTCCCGCAGCAATAGCCCGTCGTTCACGGCATGCATGGATACGCCGGAAAGCGCCCGCCCATGCGCAAGCAGTATGGAATCGAAGCGGGCATCCACTGTCCAAGGCCGGCCCCGCTGCGCTGCTTTCGGCGGCTGCGCGGTCCCGGTGCTCTGCCCGAACCGCTGTGACAGGTCGAGCACCCGGCCGCTGACCGAGGCCGCGACCGCACCGCCGTTCGGCGCAAAACGCAGTGTCGCCCGTGCCTCGCTGCGACCCAGCACCACCCGGTCCAGCGTCAGGGAAGCAAACGCGCCTCCAGCGAAGCTGGCTTGTCCTTGCACCGCGAGCCCGCTGCCCGCGGCCTCGATCCCGTCGATGGCGACCAGACGGTCGCGGTCGAGCCGCAGTCTCGCCCCGGCCTCGGCTTGCACGCCGGGCGGCTTCCGCCAGCCAAGAGCGCTGACCGCCAGCGCGGCTTCGGTCAGATCGGTGTGCACCGCGACCTCTCCGGCACCACCGCCGCGCCGCTCGGTATAGGTCGCGGACAGCGGCACCGCTCCGGACACCAGCCCTTCGGTGTCGAGGCCGGCCGCCGCTAGGGCGCTTAAATCCGGGCGGCCCGTAACAGTCATTTCTTGCAGCATCTGCCCGGGCGACCCGGCGCGAAAATCCATCTTGGCGCCGAGCTGGACCGGTATCCCGGCGAGCAGACCGCTTCCGTCTGCAACGAGCTGGTCCGGCGTGACGGTGAGCCCGAGTGACGCGCCGTCCAGATCCCATCCGACCGCGACATCCGTCAGATGCACATCGGACAGACGTGCCTTGGCGGAAATCGGCACGTCATCCATCGTCAGCTTGTCGGTCAGCGGAATACGCACCGAGAGTGTCGTATCCACCGTGCCTTCCGTTTCCTGCAGGTTAATCGGGTGATCGGATAACAGGTGGAGCCGTCTGTCCCGCAACAAAGCGAGTGCATCGGGCACCGCGCCGGTAATTCGACCGTCGATCTTGGCGGACTGGTCCTTCTGCATGAGCCCGGTGATGCTCACCCGGGCAGCGCGTACGGCGAGCGGACCGGCGCGCGGTGCGTCCGGTACGAGCTGCCCTGATGTCGCATTGATTTCCAGCCGGTCGGGATCGACAATGCGCAGACCCGCCTGCGCGTGCATAATCGGCGCTACCTGACCGAACCAGCGCACGGTCACGTCATCCGCCGCCAGGCTGCCCGATGCCCCGGTTACGCTGATGCGCGACAGCGTCGGATCGGCCGTCAGGCGCAAATCAAGATGGCCGCTGCGCGCGGTTCCCTCGGTTATGTTCTGCGTCACCCAAACCCGCGCATCCTTGGCCAATCCCAAGGGCCACAGCGCGGGAAGTGCTGCGAACGGCAAGCGGTCGAGATCGAGCGCCAAATCCGCGTTCACGTCATTCACGCTGCGGTGCACCGTTCCGTGCGCAAGCAATGAGACCGGCCCAGCCGGCGCGCCAGCTTGCAGCTTCACCGCCATGCGCGTGATAGCGATCTGCTCAGGCGTGGCTTCGGCCAGCAGTGTGCCGCCGAGTAACGGCAGCGGCGCGGCGCCCAGATGGAGTGTGCCTGCATCGGCGCGAAGCGCGAGCGACGCCTGTTGCAACGTCAATGCCGGCGATAGTGTCAGGTCAATTGTGCCACCTAACGGTGCGTCCAGTCCCGCGAGCCCGGCAAGGGGCGGCGCCGCCGCGATAAGCGCCGCGGTCGCGATGGGAGAGAATGCCGCATGCAGACTGATCTGCCGCTGTGCCGGCGTGCCCGCGACCGTCAATTTCGCCCGGGCATCACCGACCGCGACCTGTCCGGTCGCGTGTCCGTCGATGCGGCCGTCGGGCTCGCGTGCCAGGTCCAGCGTGAGTTGCGATCCCCGCCACGCCATGCGAAGCCGGCGGTCATCGACGCTGATGCTGGCGTCGAGCACGCGAATTCGACGCAGCTCTCGCAGGATCGCCACTCCGGTCTGACCCTGATCTCTCTGGGAACGGGAGAGAGCGCTAAGCAGCGCGTGCGGCGTTGTCGCCGCAATTTCCGTCTTCGATCCGCCCAGGGCAAAGCCAAGCGTACCGTCCGCTCGCCGTGTAGCCGTGATACGCGGTGCTTCGACCTCAACGGCGCGCGGTTCCAGCCGGCCGTGCAGCAGCGGCAACAGCGCGAATGTAAGCTCCGCGCGCGGGATCGCGGCGTGGTCGTCGCCGGCATCGGTCCTGAGCCGGATACCGTCCAGCCGCACAACAATGGGCGAGCCCAGACCCTTGCGGAAACCATCCCAGGCAATTTCGGTTGATCGGATCGAGACCGCCCCCGGTCCCAACAGTGCGTTCGCCTGAACCTCGAGACGCTGTGCAAGCCACGGCACTTCGACGGGGTGGCGGGCGAGGAACCAGGCAAGCGCAGCAGAGCCCGCTGCTGCGGCAATTGTCAGGGCCATCGCAACGCCCAGCGCGCGATGCAGCACCGTCCAGAGCCCGAAGGCAAGCCTTCCGACGGGTTGACCGCGTCGCCGTCTCACCGCAAGCCTGCTGGCGAATGACCGATACCGTGTTTCGACTGGGCGCGGCGTGGCCTCGGCCGCACGATCCCAAAGCGGCAGAACGACTCGTGGAGCGTTTCGCGGAGACAAGCGACAGCGCGGCCCGACTCGCTTGCCGGCCCGACGTTGGTATGCTGCTGGCCGCACTCGGCGGCAACAGTCCTTACCTTTCGGACCTCGCCGTGCGCGAGGCGGAGAGCTTGGCGGCGCTGGCCGATTGCGGCCCGGATGCCGTCGTGCCTCAGGCGCTTGACGCGCTTGCGGCCCTGCCGGTCACGGCGAAGCGGGAACAAGTCGCATCGGCGCTGCGCCATGCCAAACGGGTCGTGGCACTCGCCACCGCGGTCGCCGATATCGGGGGGCTTTGGCCGCTGGAGCGAATCACGGCCGCGCTGTCCGATCTCGCCGAGGCGGCGCTTAGGACCGCTGTGGCTCATATGCTGCGAGCCGGGCACGAATCGGGCGCGCTGCGCCTGGCCGAACCCGCGGACCCGGCTGCCGGCAGCGGCTTCTGCGTGCTCGCGATGGGCAAGTTCGGCGCCCGCGAGCTGAATTACTCCAGCGATATCGACCTCATCCTGATCTACGATCCCGCCGCTGGCATATACACCGGGAAAAGCCAAGGGGAAGCGATCCAGGTCGTTACGTCCCGGCTTGCACGCGACCTGGTTGCACTGATGGAAGCACGCGACGCGGATGGCTATGTTTTCCGCACCGATCTTCGGCTGCGTCCCGACCCCGCCGTCACGCCACCGGCCGTTTCGTTGCCGGCAGCGATCGTTTATTACGAAAGCATGGGCCAGAACTGGGAACGGGCGGCGATGATCAAGGCCCGCCCGGTCGCAGGCGACATCGCGACCGGTACCGGATTTCTGGAGGCGATTCGCCCGTTCGTCTGGCGTCGGGGGCTCGATTTCGCAGCCGTTGCCGACATTCATGCGATGAAGCGGCGCATAGACGACTACAAGGCCGGAGCACTGGATGCGAGCCGCGATCCGGCGGCGCGCATTGGCGGTCACAATATAAAGCTGGGGCATGGCGGCATTCGCGAAATCGAGTTCCTGGCGCAAACGTTGCAACTCGTCTGGGGCGGTCGGGACCCCGGCTTGCGCGATCCGACCACGTTGGGCGCGCTTCGCCTGCTGGCGCGCGCCGGCCGGATCACGCCTGGAGCGGCCCGGGAGCTGGCGGCTTCCTACCGGTATCTCCGGCGGCTGGAGCACCGGTTGCAAATGGTGGCCGACCGGCAGACGCATACCTTGCCCGAGCGTCACGACGAGCTCGCCCGTATCGCCGATTTCATGGGCTATGACAACGTTCCCGAGCTTGCCGAGATCCTGCTGCGCCATCTCGGCCGCGTGCGTGCGCGCTATGTCGAGGTGTTCGAAAGCGTGCCCGCCGCTGCCGATGCGCCGGCCACGGACGCGGCGAGGCTCGATTTTCGCGGCGACGATCCTGAGCCCGCGGAGACGGTGGCAGCGCTGCGCGCGCTCGGCTTTTCGAACACCGCGCGGATCGTCGGCGCCGTGCGCGGCTGGCGGGCCGGGCGAATCCGCGCCTTCGCGGTCCGAACGCGCGCGCGATCTGATCGAGAATATGCTGCCGGCCTTGCTCGGCGCGCTCGCGCGTCAGCCGAACGCTGACGCGGCCTTCGCTCGGTTCGACGACTTCCTGGCGCCGATTGCCCACGGGAGTGCAACCGCTCTCCTTGTTTCAGCGCAATCCGGCGCTGCTCGAACGGGTGGCCGCCGTGCTTGGCGCGTCACCCTCATTGGCCGAACACCTCGCCAATCACCCGGCGGCGCTGGAGGGCTTGCTCTCACCGCAGGAAGCGCCCGAACCGGCACGCCTGCTGCGCGCGCGTCTGCAAGACGCAAGGCGGCTGGAGGATGTGATTGCGATCATCCGCCGGACGGTGCGCGAGGAGGATTTCTCCATCTCGGTCGCCACGATGGAGGGGCGTTTGGACGCCGATGCGGCGGGGCTGCGGCGCACCGCCCTGGCCGATGCGGCGCTTTCCGCTCTGCTTGATCCCGTGCTGGAGGATTTCGCCCGGCGTTACGGGCGCGTGCGGGGCGGCGCAATGGCGGTCGTCGCGCTGGGCAAGGCCGGCGGGCGCGAGATGATGGCCGGCTCCGACCTTGACCTGATGCTGATCTATGACCACGGCGATGATGACGGCCAGTCCGAGGACGGCCCGCGCAGCCTGCCGGCCGTTCAATATTACATTCGCGCCGCCCATGCCTTTGTGGCGGCGGTGACGGCACCGGGAGCGGACGGGCAGCTCTATGCGCGTGGACATGCGGCTTCGGCCGTCCGGCAACAAAGGCCCGGTCGCCGTCTCGCTCGCCTCGTTCCGCCGCTATCACGCCGAATCCGCCTGGACCTGGGAACGCATGGCGCTGACCCGTGCCCGTGTGGTTGCCGGGCCGGCGGCGCTGCGCCGGCGCATTGAGGCTGCCATCAAGAAGGCCCTGGCCGCCTCCGGCCCGGCCGATCAAGTCCGCGCCGACGCGGCCGCGATGCGCGCGCGAATGGCCCGCGACCTGCCGCCATCCGGCAAGTGGGACGTGAAGCTGCGTCCCGGCGGTCAGATCGAGGTCGAGTTCATCGCCCAGACGCTGCAACTGATCCATGGCAAGGCTGATCCGGCGTTGTTCGATCCGACGACGCGGGTCGCGTTGCAGCGCCTCGCCGCTGCCGGGCATTTGGACGAAGCGGATCGAACGCTGCTGATCCGGGCGGATCGGACCTGGCGGACGGTGCAGGGGATGCTGCGCATTACGCTCGGGCGCGGTCCGGTCAAGGACTTGCCGGAAGCGTCGTTGCGCCCGCTTTTGCACGCGATGGGCAGCGTTGACGAACCGGCACTGTGCGCCACGTTGGAAGCGCTGGCAGAACAGGTCCGGACGGCGTTCCGGCGGCATGTGGGGGAGATCGCTTGATGAGCGAGAAGAGGGAGAGCGCGTCGCAATCCGGTTTGGCGAAGGTGACGGAAGGCGATCCCGCGCCCGATTTCGAGATGCCGGCGACGGGCGACCGGATCGTGCGCTTGTCCGCGCTGAAGGGCCGCCCGGTCGTGCTCTATTTCTACCCGAAAGCCGACACACCCGGCTGCACCAAGGAAGCATGCGCCTTTCAGGAAGCTCTCCCCGCGCTCGGCAAGCTGGGGGTGGACGTGATCGGCGTCTCCAAGGACAAAATGCCGGCGCTGGAGAAATTCGCAACGAAATTCAACCTGACATTTCCGCTGGCATCCGACGCGGCGAGCAAAGTGTCCGAGGGGTACGGCACGTGGGTGGAGAAATCGATGTACGGGCGGACCTATATGGGAATGGAACGGAGCACGTTCCTGATCGGCAAGGACGGAACGATCGCCAGGGCGTGGCGCAAGATCAGCGTGCCGGGGCACGTGCAGAAGGTGATGGAGGCGATTGGGGCGGTGCGGTGAACCGTGGTAGGCAAAGGGCACCGCGAGAGTATTTTCGGATCAAACTGAAGCACCGTTCTTTCAATTCCGCTCCGTCCACCTGGTTCGTTTGAATCCGCTTGCCTTAGATCGACGCGAGCCGGCCGGCCCAGAGCACCGGGCCGGTCGGCTGCCCGGACGGCGACCCGCCCTTGGGCTCCAGACTGACCAGCAGTTGGGTTCCGCTGGGGAAGCGCCCCGGAACGTTCTGCCCGGTGGCGGACAGCACGCCTAGCGAGCGCGGCGCCCTCGCACCGGGCGGCATCGCCCAAAGCTCCAGATCCTTGCCCGACGGCACCGAAAGCTCATGCGCCGGGCGCAGCGCGATCATGTCCGGTCCGGCGCGCACCGCCAGCACGGCGGGGCTGCCGCCGGTCGCGTTGACCGGGACAAGCAGCGCGATCTGCGGGGGCGGGGCGCGCGCACGATCAGCAGGGCGCCGAGTGCCGCCGCCAAGGCGAGCGACGCGGCGGTGGTCCCCTGCCAGAGCCAGACCCGGCGCAAGACCGACGGCCCGGGTGGGGGTGCGGCGGGCGCCAGGGGGACGACGTTGGCTGAGGCGGCGACACTGGCGGAAACGCGGTCCCACAGCTCGGGCGGGGGCGGCGCGTCCGCCACCAGCCCTGCCAGCGGTGAGAGGCGCCGCTCCCAATCAGCGACAAGCCGGGCGAAACCCGGGTCGGTGTGCGCCAGTCGCTCGGCTTCGCGCGCCTGCTCGCGCTCCAACGTGCCCAGCACGAACTCGGCGGCCAGCATGTCCCGATCCCCGTCTTCGGTACCGCTCATGATTGCAGGCACCCGCGCAAGCTGATCAGCCCGCGCCTGATCCAGGACTTCACCGTACCCGAGCGGCACTCCGAGCCGGGTTGCAAGCTCGGCGTGCGATAGCCCGTCCACGAAGGCCAGCACGATGGCGTTTCGCCGGCCCTCATCGAGCTGACCGAGGCAGCGAAGCAGCGCTGCGCCTTCCGCCGTGCTCAGCAGGGTCTGCAGCGGGTCCGGCGCGTCATCCGGCGCGTCCTTTGCCTCATAGCCCGACAGCTCCCGGCCGCTGTGGCGCACAATGTCGAGCGCCCGATAGCGGACCAGGCTCGTGAGCCACGCAACGGCGCCGCCGCGCGCCGGGTCGAAACGCGCGGCATTCTGCCAGACCTGCAGGAACGCATCATGCGTCGCGTCCGCCGCAAGCGCGGATTGCCGGGTGATGCGCAGCGCCAGCCCGTACATCCGGGGGCTCCAGAGATCGGTACAGCCGCCGTAGCGCGGCCCGGTCGCCAGCCGCGCAGGCGAGAATGAGCCGCTCCGATTCCTCGGCGTCCTGCACTGCGTAGCTGGGCGCCACCCCCTACCCTCCCTGTGGGCTCCCCGGCCCGCTCGGCCACACACTAGGGCCTATCCGGTCAGGAGCAAGGCGCCATGTCCCTCTTGCCAAGGGGACGCCCGCCGGTGTATTTAACCGACAGGGTATTTATCCGGATGGTTCATAATGGCCCGCGCGGCATGTGGGGGCGAATACGGAGGGGAAGCAGCATGGCGGAACGACACGATCTTGATGCCGAGCCATCCGACCGGGTTCTGGTCATCACCCGCGTCTTGGACGCGCCGCGCGCCCGTGTATTCCGGGCCTGGGCCGACCCGCAACAGGCGCGGCAGTGGATGGGCCCACGGGGCTTCACGGCGACGCATCTGGAGCAGGACGCGCGGCCAGGCGGCTCCTGGCGGCTGTGCATGCGCCCCGACAATGGCGGCCGCGATTTGTGGCAGGGCGGTGTGTTCCGCGAAATCGTCGAGCCCGAGCGCATCGTCTTCACCTTTGCCTGGGATCAGGAGGACGGCACACGCGGTCCCGAAACCTTGGTGACGGTCACATTCGCCGAGCAGGACGGCAGGACAAGGCTGACCTTTCGTCAGGCCGTGTTCGATACGACGGAGAACCGCGACAGCCATCAGTGGGGCTGGAACAGCGCCTTCGACCGCTGGAAGAGTATGTAACGAAAGCCTGAAAGGAGACGGAACCATGAAACTCTATTATGCCGAAACGTTGAACCCGCGGAAGGCGTGCGCCGTCGCGCGCTATCTCGGTTCGCCCGTTGAATATGTGCGCGTCGATCTGGGGCGTGGTGAGCAAAGGACGCCCGAATTCCTGGCGATGAACCCCAACGGCAAAGTTCCGGTGCTCCGGGACGGGGATCGGTCGCTCTGGGAAGCCAATGCGATCATGTGTTATTTGTCCAATGCAGCAAAATCCGATTTGTGGCCGCGCGACGAGCGGCAGATCGACGTTCTGCGCTGGCTGAGCTGGGACGCTTTGCATTTCCTGCCTTATGGCGGCGCGCTCTATTTCGAATACCTCATCAAGCCGTTTTTCGGCGCTGGCGACGCCGACGCAGCGAAGGTGGAAACAGCGCTCGGGAATTTCCGGTGTCTGCAAGCATCCTGAACGGTTACTTGACAGGCCGTAAATTCCTCGTGGCCGATGTGCTGAGCGTGGCCGACTTCGCGGTGGCGATCACCTTGCCGTACACGGACGCGGCCAAGCTGCCGTTGCGGGAATTTCCGGAAATCGAACGCTGGCACGCGCGTCTGAACGAACTTCCGGCATGGCGCGAGCCATTCCGCGGATGCGAGGCGCGCGGCGGCGTAGATCAATGCTGGCCCGGACGAAGTCCAATGGCCTTTGAAACCACCAGCCGAAAGGAGCATGACATGCAACTCAACCCGTATCTGCAGTTCAAGGGCAACTGCGAGGAGGCATTCAAATTCTATGAACGGTGCCTCGGCGGCAAGATCGCAATGATGATGAGATACGGCAAATCGCCGATGGCGGATCAGACGCCCGCCGAATTCGGAACAAGATCATGCATGCCCGTATGACGGTCGGCGAGCACGTCTTGATGGCGTCCGACGCTCCGCCCGATCGCTTCCAGGCCATGCAAGGCTTTACTGTCTGCCTTGGCATCGACGATCCGGCGGAAGCGGAACGCGTCTTCCACGCCCTGGCGGACGGCGGCACCGTGCAAATGCCGATCCAGAAAACCTTCTGGGCCGCCCGCTTCGGGATGGTGACAGACCGCTTCGGAACACCCTGGATGGTGAACTGCGAACAAGGCGCTTGATGACGATGGCGCCCGGATCGCCTCGGTACCACATTCGCAGCCCTTGCCGATCCCACGCGGCGCGCGATCCTGGCGCGCCTCGTGGCCGGCGAAGCGTCGGTCACGCAGTTGGCCGAACCTTTCGCCATGAGCCTACCGGCCGTTTCCAAGCATCTGAAAGTGTTGGAACGCGCCGGCCTGATCAAGCGCGGGCGGGCGGCGCAGTGGCGGCCCTGCCGGATCGAGGCGCGCCCGCTCAAGGATGCTGCGGAGTGGCTGGAGCGATATCGCCGCTTCTGGGAAGACAGCCTCGATCGACTGGAGAACTTTCTGAGCGAAACCCAGCCGGACGGCTGAGTTGGGAGGAGAGAGCAATGCAGAGCCAAACCGTGTCACAAGAGGAATGGCTGCAGGCGCGCAAGCAGCTCCTGAGCCGGGAGAAGGAACTCACCCGGCTGCGTGATCAGATCAGCGCCGAGCGGCGCACGTTGCCCCGGGTCAAGGTAGAGAAATCCTATGTCTTCGATGGACCGGAGGGGAAGCAAACTCTGGCTGAGCTGTTCGGGAAACGCAGCCAGTTAATCGTGTATCACTTCATGCTTGGTCCCGGTTGGGAGGAGGGATGCCCGAGCTGCTCGTTCCTGGCCGATCACTTCGATGGCATGGTGGCGCATCTTGCCCAGCGCGACGTGACGTTCGTCGTGGTCTCCCGCGCACCGCTGCCCGAGATTGAGGCGTTCAAGAAGCGCATGGGCTGGCGCTTCAAGTGGGTCTCGTCTTATGGAAATGATTTCAACCACGACTATCACGTGTCCTTCACCAATCGGAAAGGTCCAAGGGCGTCGTGGACTACAATTACCAGATACAGGAATTCCCGAGCGAGGAGGCGCCCGGTGCCAGCGTGTTCTACAAGACCCCGGCTGGCGATGTGTTCCACACCTACTCGACCTATGGGCGCGGCTTGGACGGTCTGATTGGCGCGTACGCGTTCCTCGACCTGGCGCCGAAGGGGCGCGATGAGTCCGCATTGCCGTGGCCCATGGCCTGGATCCGCCACCACGACCGGTACGAGGACTGAGATCTGCCGCCGCGAGCTTGACCGCGCCGGCCTGGAGCCCCTTGTTCGTGGGGATGAGCGGAACGGGTAGATTTCTCGCTCATTCCACGACGCCGGAGATCCAGATGGACGCCATGGAGATGCTGCAAACGCGCGAGTCGGCGCTCAAGCTGACCCCGCCCGGGCCGGGTCGCGCCGAGTTGGACGCGATCCTGCGGGCGGCGCTGCGCGCGCCCGATCACGGGCGGCTGCGGCCGTGGCGGTTCGTGATCGTGCCCGAAGAGAAACGCGAGCGGCTGGGCGATGTGCTCGCGGACTCGCTTCGCCGACGCGAGCCGGACGCATCGCCCGATGCGGTGCAGCGCGAGCGCGACAAGGCCATGCGGGCGCCGCTGATCTTAGTGGTGGCCGCGCATGTCGCGCACGGCCACAAGATCCCCGAGACCGAACAGCTGGCCTCCACGGCCGCGGCAGCGCAGAGCATTATGCTGGCGGCACACGCCCTCGGCTTCGGCGCGATGTGGAAGACCGGCGCACCGGCCTACGATCCCGCCGTCAAGCGTGCGCTGGGTCTGGAACCTGACGATGCGATCGTCGCGTTCTTGTACCTCGGCACGCAGGCCGGCCCCGGCTCGCCGGCAGCGCGGCCTGAGCCGGACGATTTGGTTTCTGTTTGGCAAGGTTGAAGCCCACCTGGCTGACGGCATCTACGCCGGATAATCGGCAATAGTGGCGGCAGTGCTGCGCCGGGCGTCAGCGTTGCGCGCCGGATCGTCGTCCGGCCGGGAAAGCATCTCCGCCCAGGCGAACAGGTCGGTGATGCGTGCGATCCGCACCCAATCCGCCGGCAGCGGTCCGCCGGCCGCGCGGTAGCCCTGCTGCTAGCCCGGCCACGAAGCCGGGCTGTTCGCCGAGTGGCGGGCGCAGCAGATTGCCGAAATCGAACCCCGGCGTGGCGCTGAGCGCGAATTCCCAGTCCAGCACGGCGGCGACGAGCCAACCCTCCGCTCCGCGGCGCATCAGGATATTGGTCGGGTTGAAATCGGCATGCGCGAGGCAAGGCACGCCCGGCCAATCCTCCAGACAGCCGCCTTCGCGCCGGGCGAAGGCGAACAGCCGGTCGGTCAAGGACGCGCCAAGACGCGCCCCGCCGGGGCCCTGGCAGAGGCAGCGGTCCAGGAAGGTGAGCAGGCCGGCTTGGTCAAGGTCGATCGCCTCCGGGATCGTCAAATCGGCGGCAAAGAAGCCGGGCTTGTCGAACCGGAACGAATGAATCCCGGCCAGCACAGCGCCTACGGCAGCGCCTAAGGCCGGGAACTCGGAGGGCGGTTCTCGCCTGGCGATAACATCCAGCCGCTCGCCTTCGATCCAGGCGAGCACGGCGTAGGGCAACCCCGTTATCGGGTTGCTGTCCTCGAAATGCAGGAAGCGGGCGGTCGGCACACGGTCGCCGATCAGCCTCTCGAGCGAAAGTTCCTTGCGCGCCGCGATGCCGTTGCGTGCATAAAGGCGCAACAAAACACGCCCGGGCGGACCGGAAAGCGTCACGGCGAAATTGCTGTTGACCAGCCCACCCGCGACCGGGGTGACGGCTAAGATATCTGCTTTGCCCGCTACGGGTCGAACCAGCGCCGAATGTCCGCCTTACTCAGGCGCCGGTCAGGCGCCGTGCGTCGCCAGTCATAACGCACAGCCTGCCCAGCTCAGGTCAGAGATAGCTTCGCACTCGCGGCTAATACGCCCAATGCCCCTGCACCCAGTAGCCCGCGTAATTGTAATGGCCCGGTACCCAATGTGCGGCCCGCGGCGCTGGCTGTACCGGCACATAAGCCACACATCCGGCGAGCAAAACCACGGCCGTCGAAAGGGCCAGCAACACCCCGCGCGATCGCTTCATCTGATTGTCACCTCACGACCAATGGCCGGGCACCCAGGCGCCCCCCTGAGTGAAGAAGCCGGGCACCCAGCGTGGGCCGCCATAGACGGGAGGAGGCGCGTACACAACCGGAGGCGGCGGTGCCCACCCCCAAGCCGGCGGGCCGACAAAGGCCGGAGGCGGGGCAATGAACCCGCCGCCGCCCCAACCCCAGCCCGCCGCCACCCCAACCCCAGCCACCATTCCAGCAGCACCCGCCTCTCCAACCCCAGCCTGGCCCGCGCCAGCCCCAACCGCCCCCGCGCCAGCCCCCCCCGCCGTGCCAGCCACCACCGCCGCCGTGCCAGCCACCAGCCGCCACCATGGAATCCCCCACCGCCCGCCACCGCCCCAACCACCCCGCTGGCCCCAGGCGGACGGCAGCACTGGTAACGATCAGTGGTGCCGAGCGCCAGCCCCAATACCAAGCCGAACAGGGGACGTCTGAGCGACGACCACATTGCCGATGTCTCCCTTCCTGCGGGAACCCGTCGCCTGACGCGTTCCTTACTTAGGAATTAAGACGAGGACCGCGGCAAAAAAGAGGCTGCCTAAATGCGAGGCCGGCCGAGCGAGCGGCCCTGGCTCGCGGTGAGCCGGGGGTGGCGCATGCGCCGCCCGTAGGCGGTGAGATGCGCCATCTCGCCGAGCTGCGGTGGCAGCCGCACCGCCTCAGCCCGCCGCACTGCCTGCACCACGTGCCGGCGCTGCGAGCCAATGACCAGTGCGGGTACCGCGGCCTCCGGGGCAGTTCCCCCGTCGCGGGTCTCGGGCATGGCTACGAAGAGCAGCAGCAGTCCTGCGGCCCCGGCCCCGGCAAGCGCCAGGAAGGCAGCGCCGTCACCGCCGAGATCGGCGATCCAGCCAGCGAGGGAGGTGCTCAACGTGGCACCCACAGCGCGTCGCCAGCCCGAAAATCCCTATGCACAGATTGAACCGGCCGCTACGCAGCGTCAGGTCGGCGGCCACGAGCGGCAGCATGACGCCAAACACGGCGGCGCTGACCCCGTCCAGCGCCTGAGTGCCGACGATCATCCAAGGCGCGGGCAACAGCGCGAACAGCAATCCACGCACCGGCAGGGCCGCCCAGCCCAGCAGCATCAGCGGCCGCCGGCCCCACAGATTGGCGTGATGCCCGACCCACGGGGACGCGATCGCCACCACGATCTGCGGCACGACGATGCAGACCGCGATAATCAGACTGGCGTAAGCGCCCGCACTCGCCGTGACGTCGCTGGCCGCAATCGGCAGCATGGCCGCATTGGCGAGATGGAACATCACCACGCAGGCAGCGAACGCCACAAGCCGCCGGTCGCTCAGCAACGCACGCACCCCGGCCCAGTCGGTGGGCGGCACGGCCGCGCGCATCGGAGCGGACACACTGCCCGGCTCGGGTTCGGGCGCGATCCGGGCTAGCGCCCAAAGCGCCGGGACGGCAATTGCCGCGGTCATCAGGAAGACCGCGCGCGGCGCCACATACGTGCCCAGCCCGCCCATGACGGCCGCCGCCACGGCACTGCCCATCGAGGCGAAGCGGGCGTTGCGGCCCAGCCGGTCGCCCAGCGCGGCATGCCCAACCAGCTTCAGGCTAAGCGCTGCAATCGCCGGGGTCAGTGCGCAGCTTGCGAATCCGTGCAGGACTTCGGCAATGGCCACCGGTAGCGGGAAGGGCGCCGCCGCGAACAGCAGTGCGGCGCCTGCGATCGACAGAATCCCTGCCGCCACTGCTGCGCGCTTGTTGCGCATGGCATCGACCAGCAGGCCGGCCGGAATCTGACTGACTATGGTCGCGACCGTGCCGATGCTGAGGATCGCGCCGATCTGCAGTTCGGTCCACTTCTCGGCCGTCAAATAGACGGCGATGAAGGCGCCGAACCCGGTCTGCACATCGGCCAGGAAAAAATTGAGCAGATCGAGCCCACGGAGGCTGGTCCCGAACGAGCGGTTTTTTCCGAGCAAGCGCATGTCAGTGCGCGGGGGTTGATTGTGCGGGCTTGGCGACGACCACTGGGGCGGGTTTCTGCAGGCCCTTGTATTCGGGTGCCGCCTTGATCTGGTCCAGCGTCAGATCGAGGACGATCGGGTTGTTCTGGTCCCACGGCCGGAAATGCAGCGAATTCCAATGTACCGCGATCGTCCGGATTCCGAGCCCCATGAAGCCGCCGACATCGATCACCGCCGCCTGGGGCTGGCCCGTGCCGTCCACAAGCACGTCAATCAATCTGCCGATCGCGCTGTTTTGCGGCCCGATAACCGGTCGGCCGAGGATCGCCACTACCTGCTCTTTCGATACCGGCTCAACCACCGGTTTGGGCGGAGCGGGGGGCTGTTTCGCCGGTTGCGCGGGCTCCACCTTCGCCGCAGTGGAGTCCGCCGGACGTGGGCCGGCAGCCGGAGCCGGATTTTTCGCCCCGTTTGCCCCGGCGGCCGAGCCTTCCGCCCGGCCCCGGACCGGCAGCACTGCCCAAAGCGCAATCGCGGCGGTGGAACGACGGGGCAGCAAGTGCGCAATTCTCCTTGGTTCAGCGTGTAACGAGTTGGGCACGATGAGGCTTCACGAGGTACCAATGCGCCGGGTCGAAACGCGTGAACGGATGGCCTCTACCGATCGGCGCCATGCCGCCGAAGTTATACTCGCGCAACCGCTCGCCAAGGGATGTGACGACCGGCACACATTGCCGAACACCGGCATCAGATGCTTCATGATCGCTGGCGGCACAATCTTTTCCACAGCATAACCCACGACAGAACAACGCGAATCGCGTCACCGCCACATAAAGACCACAATTCTCGCGCCGGTTGCAACCGTTTCGTTCCCGGCACTTGGAAAATGCCGGCGGATGGTGTGTCTTCGCCACATGCGTCGGGCGCATGTGCGGTCGCAGACGGATTGGGAGGGTTGGCGGAACGCGGCGCGCGCGCTGGCGCTGGCGGGTGTGGCCCCCGAGACCGTGCAGTGGCGCGTCGCCGCCGGCCCCGGTTCCGGCCCGGCGCACGCAACGGAGGCGGCACGCGGCAGCTTTTCCATCGCGCGCACGCTGGTTGCGCTGTCCGCGCAGGCGATCCAGGCGCGCGAGCCATCGCGCTTTGACTTGCTGTACCGTCTTGTTTGGCGTGTTCAGTCCGGCGAACGCGTGCTGGAGGATCCATCCGACCCCGACCTGCATCGGGCCCAGGGCTTGGCCCTAGCCGTGCGCGCCGAGGCGCACCGGCTGCGCACGCAAATCCGCTACCTTCCGGTAGGCGGACGCTTCGTAGGTTGGTACCGGCAGGCGCACTACGTGCTGGAGGCCAGCGCGCAGGCGCTGGCCCGCCGGTTCGGCGATCTCGCGGTCTCGATCCTGACACCGGATGGCAGTGCGCATTGGGATGAGGCAGGGCTGCGCTTCGGCCCCGCCGCCGACCCGGCGGCGATCGGGGATGACGCCGGGCTTGCCGCCTATTGGCGCGCGTACGGGACGGAGATTCTGGAAGCGGCGCGACCAGGCACCTCGATCCCCGAGGCCGAGGCGATCAGCGAATTGCCATGGCCGCCCGATCGGGCGTCCTTAGGCCCGGTGGTGGTGCCTGCGGAGGCCGACCCCGCATTGCAGGAGGCGACGCACGAGGCGTCCGACTGCCAGCGCTGTCCTCTGTTCGGCCCGGCGACGCAAACCGTGTTCGGCGAAGGCCCGGCGGGGGCGCGGGTGATGTTCGTGGGCGAACAGCCGGGCGATCAGGAAGACGTGATCGGCCGTCCGTTCGTGGGGCCGGCGGGACTGATGCTGGACCGGGCCCTCGTGGAAGCCGGCATCGACCGGCGCAGCGCCTACATCACCAATGCGGTGAAGCATTTCAAGTTCACCCCGCGCGGCAAGCGGCGCATGCACCAGACGCCCGAAGCCGGCGAGATCAAGGCGTGCCGGTTCTGGCTGGACGTGGAGCGCGTGCGGTTGCAGCCGACGCTGATCGTGCTGCTGGGCGCCACCGCCGCGCGCGCCGTGCTGGCCCGGCCCGTGACCATCGGACGCGAGCGCGGCAAGCCGATCCGCTTGTCGGAGACCGAGACGGCATTCGTGACAGTACACCCGTCTTTCCTGCTGCGCGTTCCCGATGAGGAAGCGAAGCACCGCGAATACCGCGCTTTCGTCGCCGATTTGCGCCAGGTTGCGGCGCTGGCGGGGACGGGGTGATGCTGTACGCCCGTTCCATTGCTTTCGCTTGACCCGCAGGACGGCGCTATTGTGAGAAAGCTGACCCTATGAAATTCGGCATTGGCCAGCCGGTGACGCGGTTCGAGGATCCGCGACTGATAACCGGCAAGGGGCGCTTCCAGGACGACGCCAACCTGCATCGCCAGGCCTATGCGGTCTTCCTCCGCTCGCCGCATGCACACGCTCGGATCCGCGCAATCGAGACCGATGCGGCGCGGCAAGCTCCGGGGGTTCTGGCCGTCTTTACCGGGGCGGATTACGAAGCTGACGGCCTCGGCATGCCCAAGGCCGCAATGCCGCGCAAGAAATCCGACGGCTCGCCAATGTTCGCCCCGCAACGGCCTGCTCTGGTGCGCGACCGCGTCCGGTATGTTGGCGATCCTCTTGCGATGGTGATCGCCGAGACGCTCGCTCAGGCGAAGGACGCGTCGGAGCTGATCGCGGTCGATTACGAACCGCTTGCTTCCGTCACCGACACCGCAGAAGCGGCGCGACCGGATGCACCGCTGGTCTGGGACGAGAACCCGGACAACATCTCGCACACCTTCGAGCGCGGCGACCAGCAGGCCACGGAGGCGGCCTTCGCGCGCGCCGATCACGTCGTCACACGCCGCTACGTGATCACCCGCGTGCATGCGCAATACATGGAGCCGCGTGGTGCATTGGGCGCCTACGATCCCGGCGAGGACCGTTATACGCTGCAGGCCGACGTTAACTATCCGCATCGCGTGCGCAACATGCTTGCCGGCATGGTCTTCAAGGTGCCGGAAAGCCGGGTTCGTGTCGTCTGTCACGATGTCGGCGGCGGGTTCGGCGCCAAAGGGTGGCAGTACGTGGAGCACAGACTGACGCTCTGGGCGGCACGGAAGTTGGGCCGGCCGGTCAGGTGGACATGCGAACGCTCCGAGGTGATCCTCGCCGACGAGCACGGACGGGACAATATCGGCGAGATCGCACTGGCGCTGGACCGCAACGGCACGTTTCTCGGGCTGCGCCTGCACATGCTTGCCAATGTCGGCGCCTATATCGCCTCGGATCGGCAATTGCTCACGCCGTTCGGCATGATCGTCACCGTTACGGGCGTGTACGCTATCCCCACCGCGCATGTCAGCATCGACGCCGTGCTGTCGAACACCAGCCCGACCGCGCCCTATCGCGGAGCTGGCCGGCCTGAGGCGATCTATCTGATCGAGCGCATTATCGAAGCGGCGGCAAGTGAGCTGGGCTTCGATCCGATCGAACTGCGGCGGCGCAATATCATTTCGCCGGCGGCGATGCCGTATCGCGCCCCACTCGGGCCGCATTACGATTGCGGCGCGTTCGAGCAGAACATGGATCAGGCGCTGGCGGCGTCCGACTACGCCGGTTTTGCAGCGCGCAGGGGAGAAGCACGCGCACGGGGGATGCTGCGCGGCATCGGCCTTGCCAATGCGGTGGAGCAGGCAGCCGGGCCGGTTCCGGAATACGCCGAGATCCGCTTCAATCCCAGCGGCTCCGCTCTCCTGATGATGGGGACCAAGACGCACGGACAGGGGCACGAGACCGCGTTCAAGCAGATCCTGCATGAGCGATTGGGGATCGATCCGGGAGACGTGCAGTTCATCGACGGCGACACAGATCGCGTCGCGTTCGGCATGGGCTCCAACGGCTCACGCTCGATGGTGACGGGCGGCTCGGCGCTCACGATCGCCGCGCAGAAGCTTATCGATAAGGGCAAGCGCATCGCCGCACACATAATGGAAGCCGATGCGGCGGACATCGTGTTCGCGAACGGGGCATACAGCATTGCCGGGACGGATCGAAGCGTCACGCTGAAGCAGGTCGCCATCGCCGCATTCCAGCCGGCGCAGCTGCCGGCGGGAACCGAGCCCGGCTTCTACGAGGACGCCACCTACGCGCCGGAGCGCCCCACCTGGCCGAATAGTTGCCATGTCTGCGAGGTGGAGATCGACCCCGAAACGGGCGTCGTCCGGCTGGTTTCCTACCTGGTGGTCGACGACGTCGGTACGGTGATCAATCCGCTCACCCTGAAGGGGCAGATCCACGGCGGCGTCGCGCAGGGTGTCGGACAAATCCTGATGGAGCAGGTGGTTTACGAGCCCGGCTCGGGGCAGTTGCTGACCGCAAGCTTCATGGATTACTGCATGCCGCGCGCGGATACGATGTGCGAGGTCGAGGTGATCAGCAATCCGGTCCCGACCGCAACGAACCCGCTGGGCGTCAAGGGGGCCGGCGAGGCCGGCACGGTCGGCGCGCTGCCTGCGGTGATGAATGCAGTCATGAACGCCCTGCGCCCGCTGGGCGTCGAGGGGCTGGACATGCCGGCCAGTAGCGAGCGCGTGTGGCAAGCGATCCGCGCAGCGGAAGCCGTAACGTCTCGCCAGTGATCTGTATCACACGCGAGACGGCCCCCCGTCATTCCAAGCGACGACATGCACGGCAACGTCTGGGAATATTGCCTTGGCGTGAGAGCGAAAATTATACCGAGGATCAGCGCCGACGACCTGAAGCAGCAGATCGCTTCCGAGGGGCAGATCAGCATTCTCGGCAGCGGGGGCAAGCTGGAAGGCAAAGGCGGCATCACGCTCAGTTTCAAGCGCAGCCCGGCTAACGCCAAGAATCCATCCTCCTGATTGGACTACGACGAATTGCGGGAACAGAACACCACGTGAGAATCAATAGATGTTCAAGCTCTCCGGCACATGCGCCTGATCCTCATCACCGTCGGACTGATTCTGCTGGCGCTCGGTTTCGCCTGGCCCTGGCTGCGGCGGATCGGGCTCGGCCATCTGCCCGGCGATATCAGCCTCCGGCGCCCCGGCTTCGCGTTCTATTTCCCGCTCGGCTCCAGCATCCCGCTGTCAATCCTGCTCTCGCTGGCCCTCACCCTGATCCTCTGGCTGTTTCGCAGATGAGCGGTGCAGGTTGGGAAGGCGAACGCGCTCGGCCTTGCTCCAGTCGAGATAACCGACGGAGTCATGGGTCTCCCAGAACCGGCGCTCCTGCGCCTCTGTCTTGAAGATCGGAATCGGCTTGCGCGCCCTGCTCACACCCGGCCCTTTCCATCGCTTGCCCCGTGGCCCACCTCGTGGCAGCGTTCGCCCCAACCACTACCATCCAGGGGAGCAGGAACGATGCCACAGATCGCGGGCGGATGCCTGTGCGGCAACGTGCGCTACAGCGCGGACGCGGAGCCCGCCTTTACCGGCGTGTGCCACTGCCGGAATTGCCAGAAGGAAAGCGGCAGTTCCTTCGCCATCGTCGTCGGCGTTCCGGAATCCGCCTTGTCCGTGCAGGGCGAACTGAAAACGTTCAAGGATAAGGGTGACAGCGGCAAAGCGATGTACCGCCGGTTCTGCCCCGAATGCGGCTCGACCGTCATGGACGAGGCCGAGGCCATGCCGGGTGTCGCCATGATCCAGGTCGGCACTTTGGACGACCCGAGCTGGATCAAACCCGCTATGCAAATCTACTGCGACAGCGCGCAGCCCTGGGTGCAACTCGGCGGCGATACCCAGCGCTTCCCCAAAATGCCTGGCTAGCTGACGGGCGCCAATGACGTATGCGGCCGGGGCACCCAGGCGCATCGCGCCCAGCCTGGTCGCTTGCTCCGGCAATTGCGCACGTTTCTACGAGCCTGAGACATTTTGCACGCCATGGCCTGACAATTGCGCCACGCCGGCCCATCTACCACCAAGTCCGTTCGGCCTGACCGAAGGGACAACCATAGCAATCGGGAGACGGGCGCGAGCGGCAGGTTGCTTCGCGGTCACCGGCGCGGGACGCCCGCTCCCAGTACGGCGCCGCGCAGGCGCGTGAAAGCGGGGTATGCGGGACCATGAGTATGCCCGTTTATAAGTTCGCCGTCGGCGATCGCGTCGAGTTTTTGCCGAACGCGACCGACTACCACGTTCCTCGGGTCGTCTACACCGTCGTGCGGCGGCTGCCGTTTCAGGGCAGAATGTGCAGCTACCGTGTGAAGAGCACGGCTGACGGGCACGAACGCGTCATCCAGGAAGATCAGCTTGGACGCATCGCGCAAACGGATCAGCGACGCAGCTTTACTCGCCCGGTCGGGTAAAGACTCGGGCGCTCCGCTGGAATGTGACGTAGTTCCATAGCCAGTTCAGCGATACCACCACGCGATCCCGAAGTGTGACCAAGAAGAAGATGTGTGCGACGCACCAGACTACCCAGCCGACAAAGCCGGTCAGCTTGACGCGACCCATACGAACCACCGCCGCCTTGCGCCCGATCGTTGCAAGCTCGCCCTGATCGCGATAGCGAAAGCGCGGCTCGGCCGGCCGGCCGGCTATCAGTGCTGCAATCCGCCTGCCCACGAAATCGCCCATCTGCTTGGCTGCGGGAGCGACGCCGGGAACCGGCTTGCCGTCGGGCCGGGCAGCAGCGGCGGTGTCGCCGATGACGTAGATTTCGGGATGGCCGGGAAGGCTCAGGTCGGGCTCGACGGGAACACGGCCGTGCCGGTCGGGCGCCGTGTCGAGCCAGGATGCGGCCGGCGAGGCGCGCACCCCGGCGGCCCAGATCAGCGTCGCCGCCTCTATCCGGCCGGCCGAGGTGTCCACCCCTGTTGCATCGCAGCCGGTCACGCTGGTGTTGAGCTGAACCTCGACACCCATCCGGCGCAGCGTGGCGGCGGCGTAATCCGACAGGTCTTCGGGCAGGCTGGGGATCAGCCTCGGCCCCGCCTCGACCAGCACGATGCGGGCCGCTGTGGGGTCCACCAGCCGGAAATCGTGCCGCAGCGTGTCGCGCGCAATCTCGGCGATGGCGCCGGCCATCTCCACGCCGGTCGCCCCGCCGCCAATGATGACGAAGGTCAGCAGGCGGTTCTGGTCCGCCGGGTCCGCCGTCAGCTCAGCCTCCTCGAAGGCGAGCAGAATGCGCCTGCGGATCGCCGTCGCATCGCCAATCCGCTTCAGGCCGGGAGCGAATCGCGCCCATTCGTCGTGACCGAAATAGGAATGCGTCGAACCGGTCGCCAGCACGAGATAGTCATAATCGAAACCGGGCCTCTCGGTGCGCACACGTCGCGCCGCAACGTCAATGCCAACGACTTCCGCCATCACCACGCGCACATGCGGTTGCCGCCGCAGCATGCTGCGAATCGGCCAGGCAATGTCCGAGACCGGCAGCGCGGCTGTCGCCGCCTGATAGAGCAAGGGCTGAAACGTATGGTGGTTCTCGCGATCGATCACGGTGATGGCGGCGCGTGTGCGGCGCAGCGCTTTCACGGCTGCGAGCCCGCCGAACCCCGCGCCGACAATAACCGCGCGCGGCATGGGCGCGCCAGACATCTCAGGCGTCACCTCTCCAGCAGCGCGATATAGCGATCGGCGGAGCGCGCAATCGCTCGCTTGCCGTCGCCGAGTATCTCGCGATTCCAGAACGCGCCGTACACCCGGTCGAATTCATAGGGCGCGACGGCAGCCGCAACGTCGCGTATCGTGTGCGCCGGCAGCGGCAGCAGGCACGGATAGCTCCACATGAAACTCACGCGCTTGCCGTCGGGCAGCACCTGGAGAATGTCGCCCGACAGCAGCGCGCCCTTGCCCGCCGCTCCGTCGCGCCAGTGCAGGACGGTGCCGCCCGGGTAGTGCCCGCCGGCGCGGATCAGCGTCAGTCCGGGCAACAGCTCCTTCGTCTCACCCTCCCAGAACCGGATCGCGGGGTCGGAGCGCATCACCCATTCGCGGTCGGCCGAGTGCAGATGGACCTCGCAGCCGAAAACCCGGGCCCACTCGACCATTGTCGTGTAGTAATGCGGGTGCGAAATGGCGATCCCGGCAAGGCCGCCAAGGGCGCGGATCAGGGTAACCGTCGCCTCGTCGATCAGTGTGATGCAGTCCCACAACACGTTTCCGGCCGCGCTGCGCAGCAGGAAGGCGCGTTGGCCGATGCCGAAGGAGGGAACCGTGCCAAATGCCAGCAGGTTTTCCTGGAACGCGCGCCAGTTATTCGTGTGCGACTGCCGGATCGCGTCGAGCGTCGTCCAGGACTGGCCGCTTGGCGGCACGAACTGCCGTTCATCGCCGCAAATCCGGCACTCGGGCGGGGCCGCTTCGGACGCGGCGTATTGCGTCCCGCAGGTCACGCAGATGAAATGGGCCACGTCCCCTCCGGGATCACGTTGCGGCATGGGCAAGTGATGATACCAACGCCAATCTGATACCGCCAACTTGCGCCACGTTGGTCAATCTGCTGTTAGAACCCGTCGTGTCGGCTCATTTGTCTTAAATCGCCCCGATGGAATGGAACGCGCCCGCGATCGTGTTGGATGCGCGGGCCTATGGCGAAGGCGGCGCGATCGCCACGGTGCTGACCGAGGAGCAGGGCTTGTACCGCGGCCTGGTCCATGGTGGCGCGGCGCGGGGGCACACCGCCGTCTGGCAGCAGGGCAATCTGGTGCAGGCGCGCTGGGTCGCGCGGCTTGCCGAGCAACTCGGCAGCCTGAGCGGCGAACTCGTCCATCCCGCGGCGGCGCTTGCGATGGATGACCCGATGGCGCTGGCGATTCTCTCGGCGTCCTGTGCCGTCGCCGAAGGAGCGTTGCCGGAACGTGAGCCGCACCCGCGAATCGCGGTCGAACTGGTCCGGCTGATCGCTGGTTTGTCGCATGAGACCGCGATGCTGCCCGAGCTTCTGCGATGGGAGTTGCGGCTCTTGGCCGATCTCGGCTACGGGCTCGACCTGTCCTGCTGCGCGGTAACGGGCGTGACAACCGGGCTTGCCTTTGTTTCGCCGCGTACCGGTCGCGCGGTCACGGAGGCGGCCGCCGGGGTCTGGAAGCAGCGGCTGCTGCGCCTGCCGCCCTTCCTGCGCGACGGGACCGATCCTCCGCCCGCGACCACGCCGCAAGACTGGCGGGACGGGCTGAAGCTCACGGGCCATTTCCTGGCGCGTGACGTGTTCGGCGTGCGGCACCAACCGCTTCCGCTGGCGCGCCGGATGCTGTTCGACCGTGTTGCGGCCCTGGTGCCGCAGGAGACGCCTGATGCCTGACGACCTGATCGGCCATATCGAGGATACGCGTCTATCCGAGGCGCTGTCGGAGCGGTACCTCGCCTATGCGCTCTCTACCATCATGTCGCGCTCGCTGCCCGATGTGCGCGACGGGCTTAAACCGGTGCATCGGCGGCTGATCTACGCCATGCACCAGTTGCGACTCGATCCGGCCGCCGGGTTCAAGAAATGCGCGCGGGTGGTGGGCGACGTGATCGGCAAGTTCCACCCGCATGGCGACGCTGCGGTCTATGAGGCTCTTGTCCGCCTCGCGCAGGAATTCGCCGCGCGCTATCCGCTGGTCGAGGGTCAGGGCAATTTCGGCAATATCGACGGCGATAACGCGGCGGCGATGCGCTACACAGAGGCGCGCCTTACTCAGGTGGCGCAGGCGCTGCTCGCCGGCATCGACGAGGATGCGGTCGATTTCCGCCCTACCTATGACGGCGAAGAACACGAACCCGTCGGTACTGCCCGGCGGGTTTCCCAATCTGCTCGCCAATGGCGCCGCCGGCATCGCGGTCGGCATGGCGACCTCAATTCCGCCGCACAACGCAGGCGAAGTCTGTGCCACCGCCGTGCATCTGATCCGCCATCCCAAGGCGACGACCGCCGAGCTGGTCCGCCTGATGCCCGGCCCCGATTTCCCGACCGGCGGCGTGCTGGTTGAAGACCCGGCGGCTGTTGCCGCTGCCTATGAAACCGGGCGCGGCGGCTTTCGCGTGCGCGCGCGCTGGGCGGTCGAGCGCGGCAAATACGGCGCCTGGCAGATCGTGGTTACGGAAATCCCCTACCAGGTGCAGAAGGCCCGGCTGGTGGAGCAGATCGCGCAGTTGCTGGAAGAACGGAAACTACCGCTGCTGGGTGATGTACGCGACGAAAGCGCGGAAACCGTCCGGCTGGTGTTCGAGCCGAAAAATCGCGGCGTCGAACCCGAGATTCTGATGGAGACGCTATTCCGTGCAACGGCCTTGGAGAGCCGCTTCTCGCTCAACATGAACGTGCTCGATGCAACGCGCACGCCGCGCGTGATGGGTCTGTCCGAGATCCTCCGCGCGTGGCTCGACCACCGCCACGAGGTGTTGGTCCGCCGCTCGCGCCACCGGCTGGCCGCGATCGAAAAGCGGCTGGAAGTGCTGGATGGCTACCTGGTCGTTTATCTGAATATCGACGAGGTAATCCGGATCATTCGCGAGGAAGACCAGCCCAAGCCGCGCATGATGGACCGGTTCGGCCTGTCCGATGCGCAGGCCGAGGCGATCCTGAACATGCGCCTGCGCAGCCTGCGTAAGCTGGAGGAAATCGAGCTCCGCAAGGAGCACAAGGGCCTCAGCCGCGAACGCAAGGACATCCAGGCATTGCTGAAAGACGAAAAGTTGCGCTGGGAACGCATTGCCGCCGAACTGGAAGACATCCGCGCGAAATTCGGCTCGGGCGCCTTGGGTGCGCGACGGACCGAGATTGGCACGCCCCCGGCGGCCATCGAGGTGACGACCGACGCCTTCGTCGAACGCGAGGCGATTACCGTGATCCTGTCCGACAAAGGATGGATCAGGGCTCTGAAAGGCAGCGTCGCGGACCCCGCCGATCTTCGTTTCAAAGAAGGTGACCGGCTCAAGCTGATGGTGCCGTGTCAGACCACGGACCGGCTGTGTCTGTTTGCCACCAACGGCCGCGCTTACACGCTGAAACCGGCGGATCTGCCGCGCGGTCGCGGCGACGGCCAGCCGGTACGCCTGCTCGCCGAACTCGGCAATGACGAGGACGTGGTGGCCTTGTTCGTCCCGGCGGAAGACCGGCGCTATCTGGTTGCAACCGTTTCCGGGCGTGGCTTCCTGGTGAATACGGCTGAGCTGTTAGCCGAGAAGCGCACTGGCAAGCAGATCCTGTCGGTGCGTCCCGGCGAGGAGGCCGCGGTTTGCGTCCCCGCCGACGGCGATCACGTCGCGGTTGTCGGGCACTCGCGCAAGCTGCTGGTCTTCCCGCTCGATCAGGTGCCGGAGATGGCACGCGGCGCCGGTGTGATCCTGCAACGCTACAAGGACGGCGGGCTGGCGGATGCCAGGGTGTTCCGCTTGGCCGAGGGCCTGTCGTGGCACTCAGGGGAGCGCACGCGCACCGAGACCAATCTGCGTGACTGGCTCGGTACGCGTGGTCAAGCAGGGCGTTTGCCGCCGTCTGGTTTTCCGCGGTCGAATCGGTTCGAGTAGGGGCTGGCGCGGGTGCTCCGTCTTCGGTGTTCGGATACCTACCCCGCAACCACGAAATTGACGATCCGGTTTGGGAACATGCACGTGCTTGACGATGCGCTTGCCGGCAAGCGCGCGTGCGACGTTTGGCTCGGACTGCGGCAGCGGCGATTGCCGTGGCCGCGTCCGCATCCGGCGGCATCGCCACGGTGCCGCGCAGCTTGCCCATCACTTGCACCGCTATCGTCACCTGCTCGGCGGCCAACAGCGCCGGATCGGGCTCGGGCCAGGGGAGTTCGGCAACCAGCACGCCGGATGCGGGATTAAGCCGCGCGTAAATCTCCTCGGCCAAATGCGGCATCATCGGCGCGACTAGCCGGGCCATGAGTTCGATCGCCTCGCGCCGCGACCAATCGAGACCCGGGTCGGCTTCGGCACGTTCCGCGTCGGCGATAGCGTTGGCCAGTTCGTGCAAGCGTGCGACCGCGACGTTGAGAGCGAAACTATCCAGCGCCTCGGTCACGGCGGCGATACTCCGGTGCGCGGCGCGGCGCAGTGTGAGCGAGGCCGGGCCGAACTCGGCAGGCGCCGGGCCGGATGGCACGCCGGCGACCGCCTCGGCCAGACGAAACAGGCGCTGGGTGAAGCGGTAGGCGCCGGCGACGCCGGCCTCCGTCCATTCCATGTCGCGTTCGGGCGGGTTGTCCGCCAGGATGAACCAGCGGGCTGTATCTGCGCCGTAGCGGTCGATGATGGCGCCGGGATCAACGGTGTTGCGCCGTGACTTGCTCATCGCTTCCACACGCCCGACCGCGACACGCTCACCGGTCGCGACCCGCACCACGGCGCCATCGGCGCGCTTTTCCACCTCGTCGGGATAGAGCCAGCTTCCGTCCGACGCGCGATAACTTTCATGCGTAACCATGCCCTGCGTGAACAGGCCGGCAAAGGGCTCGGCAAGGCCGACGATGGCCGGTATCGCGCATGGCGCGGGTGAAAAAGCGCGAATAAAGCAGATGCAGGATCGCGTGCTCGATACCGCCGATATACTGATCGACCGGCATCCAGTGATCGACCGCGCCGCGATCCAGCGGGGCCGGCGCCTTCGGGCTGCAAAACCGCGCGAAATACCAGGAGCTGTCCACGAACGTATCAAACGTATCGGTCTCGCGTGTTGCCGCCAGGCCACAAGCCGGGCAGGCGACGTGTTTCCACGTCGGATGATGGTCCAGCGGGTTGCCGGGCCGATCGAAGGCGACATCCTCGGGCAGCTCCACCGGTAGCTGCTCGTCCGGCACCGGGACCACGCCGCAAGCCTCGCAATGGATGACCGGGATCGGACAGCCCCAATAACGTTGACGACTCACGCCCCAGTCGCGCAGCCGCCAATTCACCTCTCCCTGACCCGAATGCAGCCGTTCAAGCTCTGCAATTGCCGCGCGCTTGGCCTGTTCTACATCAAGCCCGTCCATGAAGTCCGAGTTGTAGATCGTGCCCGGCCCGACATAGGCTTCGGTGCCGATGGCGAATGTCGCCGGATCGGCGCCTTGCGGCAGCACGACCGGCTTCACGGCAAGCCGGTATTTGCGCGCGAACTCCAGGTCGCGCTGATCATGCGCCGGGCAGCCGAAAATTGCCCCGGTGCCGTATTCCATCAGCACGAAATTAGCGATCCATACCGGGAAGGTCGCGTCCGGCAGGAACGGATGGCGAACGCGCAGGCCGGTGTCGTAGCCGCGCTTCTCCGCCGAATTCGATCGCCGCCTCGCTGGTGCTCATGTGCCGGCACTCGGCGATGAAAGCGGCTGCCTCAGGATCGCGCGACGCCACCGCGCTTGCAATTGATGTTCGGGCGCCAGCGCCAGGAACGACATGCCGAACAGCGTGTCCGGGCGGGTCGTATAAACCTCCACGCCTTCGAAGCCCGCCTCGGGTCGATCGCAGCAGGAATGTCAGCCGCGCGCCTTCGCTGCGGCCGATCCAGTTCTCCTGCATCAGTCGCACCCGTTCCGGCCAACGGTCCAGCGTGGCCAACCCCGCTAGCAGATCGGGCGCGTACCGGGTGATGCGCAGGAACCACTGGCTCAGCCTCTTTTTCTCGACCGGCGCGCCGGAGCGCCAGCCGCGTCCGTCGATCACCTGTTCGTTGGCCAACACGGTGCCGTCAACCGGATCCCAATTGACCCAGCTCTGCTTGCGTTCGGCGAGGCCGGCGCGCAGGAAATCGAGGAACAGGCGCTGCTGCTGGCCGTAATAGTCGGGATCGCAGGTGGCGAATTCGCGCTCCCAATCGAGGGACAGCCCCATGCGCTGCAATTCGGCGCGCAATACGGCGATGTTGTCCCGGGTCCAGGCCGCCGGATGCACCCCCCGCTCGCGCGCCGCGTTCTCGGCCGGCAGGCCGAATGCGTCCCAGCCCATCGGATGCAGCACGGAATGGCCTCGCGCGCGCTTATAGCGGGCGATCACGTCTCCCAGCGTATAGTTGCGCACGTGGCCCATATGGATCTTGCCGCTGGGATACGGGAACATCTCCAGGACGTAGTATTTGGGCCGATCACCGGAGGGCACGTCATCCACCCGGAAGCAGTTGCGCTCGGCCCACGCCGCCTGCCAGCGCGGCTCGGCAGTTCGGAAGTCGTAACGAGGGGCGGATTCGCTTGCGGTCTGGTTCATGCGGGTCTGTATCGGATGGCGGATCGGTGCGCGCAAGAGTTCCGCAAGGGCGCTGGCCCGTGCCGCTGCGACCGGTGCCGTTCCGGGGTATCAGGCCTTCAGCGGCGTCGTCTTGGCCGCTTGCGCTCCCTGGCTTCCGACCGGCCGGGCGCGTAACGGGCCAGGCAGCCTTTTCGGATCGGACTTCCAGAGCGTCCTCATGGCGGCGGAAATAGATCCAGCCGGCGACCAGGACGATGCAGATGAATACGAAAATCCCGATGCCGCCCCATTCCAGCACCGTGCCCGATGCCGACCCGAGCCCGTACAGCGCCGAGCCCGCAGATCAAGACCCAGACCAGGATCGCCGCGGCGTTGACGGGCGCAAAGCGGCGCCAAAACATCCCGTTCGCGCCGGCCAGAAATGACTCCCACGCGCGCAGCAGCATCACGAAGCGGCCGATGAAGACGATCGGCTTGCCGTAGCGCAGATAGAGGTACTGGACGATGCCCGCTGCTTGAGACAACGCTCGGAGCGGCGATGGCCGCTGCGACAAACACCGTTTCGCCCGGGACGAAGAAGAGCCCGAGCCTTCCAGCGCGGTGACCGCGAAGATGGCGCAATAACCCCAAGTCGCGACTGACAATGTGGCGTAACATATGATGACGGCTCGCCGAAAGCTGATGAAGGCTCGCAATAGCGACTGCGCAAACGCCGGCCGTAAGCGTTCCGTGAGCGGCCTCTCGGTCAGCAGGCTATCGCGTATAGCCTGAGGATCCTCATGGTGAGGCTCTTGGGCCGAGCGATCCCCGGGCCAGCGTGGCGCGTGCGGCTCCTGGATTGCTTCGCTACGGAGAGCGGCTCGCAATGACCGCTTGGGTGGAGATTTCGGTGTTGCCCCGAGGTCCCTCCGCGGCGGCACGATTTGATCCCAATGGAACGTCACAAAAATGTGCCGGCGAGCCAGCGGGAAAACCTTAACGGTCTGCAATCGTTGCATGCCATTGATCAAGCGGATCGTAAGGGAAACAACTCATGTTGAGATGGGCATTGATCTTCCTGATCGTGGCTATCGTAGCGGCGATCTTCGGCTTCGGCGGCATCGCGGCGACGGCCGCCTGGATCGCAAAGATCCTGTTCTTTATTTTCCTGATCATCTTCATCGTATTCCTGGTCATGGGCATCGCCGCCGGCAGGAGCGTTTAACGATCGGGTCGCAAAGGGGCGCCCTATTCGGCGCCCCGCTTGCCGAATGCGGCCACCAATTCCTTGATTCTTGCGGGGTCCGACTGCTCCATCACGCGGCGCGCGAAGCGGGCGCAGTGATCGATCGTGACGGCCCGGACCGCCTGCTTCACGCGTGGCACCGAGGCTGCATTCATACTGAAGCTGCGCAGGCCCAACCCGAGCAGAAACGGGGTCAGGCGCGGATCCGATGCCATCTCGCCGCATACCGAGACGGCCATGCGCATGCGCAGGGCCGCCTCGGTTGCGAACTGGATCAAGCGCAGCACCGCCGGATGCATCGGATCGTAAAGGTCGGCTTCCTCGGTCTCCGCCCGGTCTACGGCAAGCGTATAGGCGGTCAGGTCATTGGTGCCGATGGCGAAGAAATCCGCCTCCAGCGCCAGGGCATCGGCCGACAGTGCGGCGCCCGGCGTCTCGATCATGATGCCGAGCGGTGGCAGTTTTTCGGCCAGCTTCTCGCCCTTGCGGCGCAGGCGGCGGGCCGTTCGCTCGTATATGTCACGCGCTGCACGTACCTCGGTCACGGTTGTGACCATGGGCAGCATGACCCGAACCGGACCCGCGGCGCCGGCCCGCAGGATGGCAGCGAATTGCGCCTCCAGCAGTTCGGGGTGGCGCAGCAGCAGCCTGATCCCGCGCAAGCCCGAGGGCCGGGTTTGTCTCCAGCACGGGCGGCACGATCCCCGCCGCGCCAAGTGCCTCGATCTCCTTTTCGCCGCCCCAGTCGAGCACGCGAATGGTTACCGGCGCTCCGCCCATTGCTTCCACCACGGCGCGGTAGTGCTCGGTCTGCACGTCCTCGTCGGGCACCGTCGCGCGGTTCATGAACAGGAATTCAGTGCGCAGCAGTCCAATGCCGAAGGCCCCCGATTGCTGGATCAGCGGTAACTCGATCGGCAACTCCAGATTTGCCTGCAATTCCACGGCCTCGCCGTCCTGCGTCTCAGCTGGCAGGCTGCGCAGCCGGGCAAATCGCTGTCGCTCGCGGGCGAAGGCGGTGACGGCACGACGCGCGGCCGCCAGGCGGGCGGCCGACGGATTGAGCACCACCATTCCGTCGCCGCCATCGACCACGGCGATATCACCGGGCCGGATGGCATGTGCGAGGCCCGGTGCCCCGAGCACGGCCGGAACGCCGAGGGCGCGCAGCATCACCGCCGTGTGTCCCTCCGCCCCGCCCTCCTCCGTGGCCACGCCGGCGAGACGCGACGGATCAAGCAAGGCCGCATCAGCCGGGCGCAGCGACTCGGAAATCAGCACCGCGCCTTCCGGCAGACCGACGAAGCTGCGGAACGGAGCGCGTGTCAGGTTGCGCACCAGCCGGCGGCCAATCTCGCGCACCTCGTCGGCACGGCGGCGCAAACTGGCCTGGTCCTCGCTCGGCATACCCGGTTCGGCTTGGGCTAGGATGGCACCGGCAATTTCCTCGGCCTCCTCGGCCACCGCTGCCTCGGCCGAGCGGAACTGTTCGGCGATCCGCACGCGCGCCCCGCGCGTCAGGCGCGAGTTTCCAAGCATCCGTATATAGGCGTCGATCAGCGGCTCGATTTCCGACCGGCTGTCTTCCGGCAGGGCAGCGAGACGCGCGTGCAGCTTGCCGAGTTGCTGGCGTGACTGGGCGATGGCCGCATCGAGGCGCGCGCCCTCCGCCGTCGCCTCCGCGGCCTCGATCGCCTTGCGTTTGATTTCAAGCTTCGGTTCGGCCGCGCTGAATACGGGACCGATCGCAATTCCCGCCGAGACGGGAATGCCGCGAAACAGCCCCTCCGGCCGTTCAACCGGCTTCACCACACGCGCCGCCAGGCGCTTGTGCTGGGGCGGCGGCGGCTCAGTCCTGCTCATTGAAGCCGAACTCGACCAGCGCAGCCAGCGCGTCGAGCGCCTCACGCGCGTCCCAGCCCTCGGCCCGCAGTTCGATCTCGGCGCCCTGTCCCGCGCCCAGCATCATCAGACCCATGATCGAGCGGGCCGAGACAGTCTGGCCGTCGCGCGTGACATCGACCGAAGCGCCGAAGCGTTCCGCGAGTGCCACGAACCGGGCGGCGGCCCGGGCGTGCAGCCCGCGCTTGTTGGGCACGGCAATGGTGCGGATCAGCGCGGGCGCACCCGCTTGTGTTTCGGTGTCGGACGGGCGGTCAGGGCCGTCCGGCTCGATCATCCGCAGGTGCCCGTCCCTGATCCGTTGGTCTTGCAGCCATGCAGGACATGCGAAGCAGCGGCGATATATTTGCGCCCTGCCTGCTCAGCACAGTTCACCGCGTCTGCCAGCGGCTGGTTGGATCGCACCTTCGCCAGCTTGACCAGCATCGGCAGGTTAACGCCGGCGATCACCTCGACCCCTTTGCGCTCCATCATCGAAATCGCGAGGTTCGACGGCGTGCCGCCGAACATGTCGGTGAGCAGAACCACGCCATCGCCGGTGTCGCAGCGTTCGATTGAGGCTTCGATGTCGGCGCGCCGGTTCTCCACGTTGTCGTCAGGGCCTATGCAGACAGTATCCACGTTGCGCTGCGCGCCCACGACATGCTCGAGCGCCGCGCGAAGCTCCTCGGCCAAGCGGCCGTGCGTGACCAGAATCATGCCGATCATGGTACGCCGCCGGGCACCCGCGTGAATGGTTTACAGAACCAGTTCATGAACGTCTCTCAGGCCTCCTGCGCCTGAACAGACGAGGACCGCGACGCCTCGCCGGAGTATTCGACAGCAGCACCGTCGCGGCGCGGGTCCGGACGGTTTGCCAGGTAAGCGTTCGCGTCGCTTTCCCGCGCAAGTTCGCGGTGCGACACGTGCAGGCGCCACCCTGACGCAGCGCCGGAAACGATCCTCTTGGTAAAGTGGTCTGCAAGCTTCTCCACAAGGTGAACCGACCGATGCCGCCCACCCGTGCAGCCTATGGCGATGGTGGCGTATTTCTTTCCCTCTTGGACGAACCTCGGCAAGAGCAGGTCCAATAGGTCCGTGAGGCGCGCGAAGAACGGGGCGAATGCGGGATCAGCCTCGATAAACGCGCCGACCATGGGATCGAGCCCTGTCAGTGGACGCAATATGGTGTCGTAGTGCGGGTTGCGCAAAAACCGGGCATCGAAGACCAGATCTGCGTCGCGCGGCAGGCCATGCGGGTAGGCAAACGACACCAGATTGACTGCCATACCGGGCACTTGGCCGTTCTCGTCACCACCGAAATGCTGTTCAATCCGGCGCCGCATCGCCGCGAGCGGCAGGTCGGAGGTATCAATTACCAGGTCGGCGGCATCGCGCAGCGGCGCGGTGATATCCTGCTCGCGCGCGATGCCGTCCTGGACGCGGCCTTGCGGCGCCAGCGGATGGCGGCGCCGGGTTTCCGAGTAGCGGCGCAGGAGAGTCGCATCCTCGGCCCAGACATAGACAAGTTCGGCCCTGAGACAGGGCGCCGATCGCAGCCGCCGCACGGCGTCGAGCACGCGCTCGGCTTCAAAGCCTGCAGTGCGCGCATCCACGCCAATGGCGAGCGCCCGTTCCGACCGGCTTACCATTTCCTCCAACAGCGACAAGGGTGGGTTGTCCACCGCCTCGTACCCCAAATCCTCCAGCGCGCGCAGCACCGAGGATTTTCCGCCACCGGACAGGCCGGTGACGAGCACGACGTGCAATCGATGCGACGTGAGCGTCAGCTTGGTCACGGGGTGAACACCCCGGCAAGCTGGGTGACGCGCCCCAGCGCGCAGTCCAAGGCGAGGGCCACGCGCTCCGGGGCGGAGGGCGCCGAGAGGTCGATGCGAACCACCGGCACATCGAGCCCTGAGTTCCGAAACGACTCGGACCGCTCGGGCTCGGGCAGGCGCTCGCCGCGGCCGGGTTCCACCACGAGGGCGACGCGGACTTCCGGAGCATGCGCGACTCGCACGATGCCGAGTCCACGCACCTCCAGTAATCCTGCCAGGGGAGCGGGCGGGCGGGCCGCCCCGTTCTCGATCAGCACCTGGTCGTCGGCGACCAGTTCGAAATCCGCGGGCCATCAGGCGCAGCGCCAGATCGGACTTGCCCGCTCCCGGCGGGCCGAGCAGCAGGACCCCGGCCCCACCTTTCGCCACGCAGGTGCCATGCGCCTGAGTCTGACGCGTCATGGGGGCGCAATCTGGTCCGATCCGCGTCCGAAGGGAAGCGGCTTGTCGTCCAAAAAACGGCGTGCGAGCGTCGAACACGTCGTGACAAACCGCGCAGCCATAGCCGAGGCCCACACCCGAATCGCGTCGCATGTGCGGCACACGCCCCTCCTGCGCCTGTCGGGAAGCGAGTTGGGTATCGCGTCCGCCGTCGCCTGCAAGCTCGAATTGCTGCAACACACGGGAAGCTTTAAGCCGCGCGGCGCCTTCAACAGGCTGCTTCGCGCCGGCCGATCGGAGGCGGGGGTGATTGCCGCGTCGGGCGGCAATCACGGCGCGGCGGTCGCCTATGCGGCGCAGGTTTTGTCGCTGCGAGCCGAAATCTTCGTCCCCGAGTCGACACCGGCGGCCAAGGTGGCGCGGATCGAAAGCCACGGGCCTGGCGTGTTCAGGCGCGGTGCGACTTATGCCGAGTCGCTGATTGCCTGCCGCGCCCGCCAGGCCGAAACCGGTGCGGTGGACGTGCATGCCTATGACGATCCGGACGTGCTCGCAGGCCAAGGCACCGTGGCGCTCGAGCTTGACCGGGACGCGCCCGAATTGACGGATATTCTGGTCGCGGTCGGCGGCGGCGGGCTGATTGGCGGCATCGCCGCCTGGTATGCGGGCAGCGTTCGCATCATTGCCGTCGAGCCGGAGTCCTGCCCCACGCTGCATGAAGCGTTGCGCGCAGGTCGCCCTGTGCCAGCGCCGGTTGGCGGGCTGGCCGCCGACAGTTTGGGTGCTCGCGAGGTCGGTGCGCTGATGTTTCCCATCGCCGCGCGCTATGTCTCGCAGTCGGTGCTGGTATCCGACTCAGCGATCCTCGCCGCGCAGCGATGGCTGTGGGACCACGCCCGTATCCTCGCGGAACCGGGCGGCGCGACCGCGCTTGCTGCTCTGCTCTCCGGCGCTTTCGTCCCGGCAGGTGGCGCGCGCCCGGGTGTCGTGGTTTGCGGGGGCAACATCGATCCGGCAAAGATGGTCGCATGAGCCTCGTCCTGATTGATACCGATGCGCGCGGCATTGCCACGGCGACGCTGAACCGTCCGGACCTGGGCAACGCGTATAACGAGGCACTGCTGGATGCGCTGATCGCCGGGCTGGAGCGGCTTGTGCCCGATCCAAAGGTGCGCGCGCTCGTGCTGCGCGGCGCCGGGCGTCATTTCCAGGCGGGCGCCGATATCAACTGGCTGGGCGAGGCCACAAATTACCCGCCGGATCGCAACTACGCGGCCTCGATGGCTACGACGCAGGCGATGCGCCTGTTGAACGAGTTTCCCAAGCCGACCATTGCCGTTGTGCATGGCGCCTGTTTCGGTGGCGGGTGCGGGATGGTGTGCTGCGCCGACGTCGCGCTGGCGACGCCGGACGCCGTCTTCGGGTTGACCGAAGTGCGGGTCGGCGTCGCGCCCACTCCGATTTCAACGCACATGGTCCACGCGCTGGGGCTTCGCCATACGCGCCGTTACGCGCTCACCGGCGAGCGGTTCGATGCGGCCGAGGCAGTGCGAATCGGGCTGGTGCATGAGGTGGTGCCGGCCGAGCGAATGGAGGCACGGGTCGCGGAGGTGCTGGACGCGATCCTGCTCGGCGCTCCGGGCGCGATCGCGGTCACGAAACGCTCGTTTCTCGGCGCCAATGGCCTGGTGCTGGACGAGCGCCAGATGGCGCTGCTCGCGCATGAGAGCTGGACCCAGCGCCATTCGGCGGAGGGACGCGAGGGCACGGCAGCGTTCCGCGAGAAGCGCAGGCCGGGGTGGTACAGACCGCCGCCTGATGAGGCTGGAACGGATTGAGACGGCTTGTATAAGGCGTGCGTATGGGATCGCGAATGAATATCGGCCGCCGCGAATTGCTGGGACTTGGCGCCGCGGCGGCCAGCGTGCCGCTCGCCGGCTGCGGGTTCCAGCCGGTGTACATGCCGACCGCGTCGGGCTCGGCGGGGCCTGCCGCGCGTGAGATGCAGGCGGTCGCCGTGGCGCTGATTCCGGACCGGCCGGGCCAGCTTCTGCGCCAGGCCTTGCAGCAGCGGCTCCAGGGCGCGTCCAGCAGCGTGCTGCCACGTTACGATTTATCGGTGTCTTATTGGCTTCTTGGCGAAGGTATCGCCATCCTGCAGGACAATTCCGTCACGCGGCTACGTCTGATCGGCAACGCCAATTGGACTTTGAACGGGCGCGATCCAGCCCGGAGCCTGATCACCTCGGGCTTCGCCCGCTACATATACGGTTTCAATCTTTACGATCAGCAGTTCTTCTCCAACGATATACAGAACGCGCAAGCCGACCAGGTGATTGCCAACGAGATTGCCGACCAGATCGCATTGCGGTTGGCCGTGTTCTTCCGCCAGACAGCGGCAAAACAGGCGGCGACCTGACGGGTGAAGCTCGACGCGCGCCGGATCCCCGCCTTCCTGCGCGATCCCGGCACGGCACGGGTGATCCTTCTGCATGGCGACGATCTCGGGCTGATCCGGGACCGCGCCGAGGCGTTGGTCCGGGCGGTGGCCGGAAACCGCGATGATCCGTTTCGTGTGGTCGAGCTGACGCGCGAAACCCTGGACCGGTTGCCCGAAGAGGCTGCTTCGCTCTCGCTCACCGGCGGGCGGCGCGTCGTGCGGATGCGCGATGCGACTGACGCGGCGCTGGCGCCTGTCCAGTCGATCCTGAACAGCGCCGCCCCGGCCCTGGTGGTACTGGAGGCGGCGGAATCTCCCAGCCGATCACGTCTGCGCTCTGCCGTGGAGGCCGCGCCTGACGGGGCGGCGATCGCCTGCTACCCCGAAGAGGGGCGGACCTTGGAGGAGACAATCCGGGCGGGGCTGGCCGAGGCGTCGGTCTCGGCCGAGCCGGAAGCACTCGCTTGGCTCGCCGGACATCTGGGGGCCGACCGCGCCGCGACCCGCCAGGAAATCGCCAAACTGGCGCTCTATGTCGGGCCGGACGGACGGGCGGATATGCAGGCCGCGATGGCCTGCGTCGGTGATCTTGCGGGGCTGTCGCTGGAAGACGCCCTGTTCGCGGCGACCCAAGGCGAGATCGGGCTCGCCGATCGCGCACTGGAGCTTGCGCTTGCCGAGGGTGCGACGGCGGTCGGCGTGCTTCGCGCCGCTCTTGGGCATTTGCACCGGCTGCATCGGGCGCGAATTGCCGTGGATGCGGGCCTCAGCCCAGCGGAGGCGGCGAAATCCGCCCGCCCGCCCGTATTCTTCCGCCGGGTCAGCGCCTTCGCCCGCGCGCTCAGCGTCTGGACGGCGCCTGCACTGGATGCCGCCATGACCGCGATCGCCGAGGCGGAACGCGCCTGCAAGCGCACCGGCGCACCGGACCTGCCGATCGTTCGCCACACCGTCCTGACGATCGCGCGCCGCGCCGCACAGGGCGGGGCACGCAGGCATCATCCCTGAAGGATCGGTTCGCCCGGAATAACCGTGGCACCGATTGAACCGAGCATCGCCATCACGTCGGTCATGGCGCTTTCGATGCAGATGAGATCAGTACCGCGACCAACAATCGCCACGCCGTTGCCTGAGGCGCGGTAGAACGGATAGCTGCCCAGTTCGACCTTTGGATAGCGCGCCTGGATTTGCGCCAGGCCGCCGGCGAGCAGGCCCTCGGTGACGCCCTGAGCGTGCATGGCGCGCGAGAGGATCGGCGGCCCGCCGTGCAGATGCGGTGCGAGCTGCTCGAACATGGCCTGCGCGATACGCGGAATGCCGGCGAGCACATGCACATTGCCGATGGTGAACCCCGGCGCGGTCGAGATCGGATTGTCGATCAGCCGGGCGCCGCGCGGCATAGTCGCCATCCGCTGGCGGGCCGCGTTGAATTCTCCCGGCGGGTACGCCCGCTCCATCCGGCCCCAGGCCTCATCGTGCCGTTCCCAAGGCACGCCGAAGGCAGCGGCGACGCATTCGCTGGTGATGTCGTCATGCGTCGGCCCGATGCCGCCGGTGGTGAACACGTGCGTCATATCTGGGGCGCAGCTCGTTGAGCGTGGTGATGATCATGGCGGGCTCGTCGGGGACGATGCGCACCTCGCGCATCGGAATGCCAATTTGCGCGCATCGCTCGCCGATATAGCTGACGTTCAGATCCTGCGTCCGACCGGACAGCACCTCGTTGCCGATGACGATCAAGGCGGCCGTGGGCTGGGTTGCGGACATGTCGGCGTCCTTCACAGGAAGTCCCGCAGCAGCGGGATCAAGGGCCGATCAGCGGGCGGCATCGGATACTCGCGCGAGCCGCTGCGGCCGCACCCAGGCCAGAGTCTGGCCTTCCCGCGGCCGGGGTATCCCGCGCCACCGCCGGCACAGATAGAGCGGCATCAACAGGTGGAACCGCTCATAAGCGTGCGAGGCGAAGGCGAACGGGGCCAGGCAAGCCGCCGAGACGTCGATCGCCAGCTCCTCGTGCAGCTCGCGTATCAGTGCGGCTTCGGGCGTCTCGTTGGCGTGCAGCTTGCCGCCGGGGAACTCCCACAGCCCCGCCATCGCCTTGCCCTCCGGGCGGCGGGCCAGCAACACGCGGCCATCAGCATCCACCAGCGCGCAAGCGGCAACGAGCACAACCGGCCGCTCCGCCGTTTCCGGTGCAGCACCCGGGGGCGACTCAGCGTTCGCCTGCGGCTCGCCGAAGATATCCTCACGGGAAGCCTTAAAGCGCCACACGGGATGCTCGCCGCCGCGGGAGACGAAATTCTCGACACCCGTGCCCAATTCGCGAAAGCCGATCCGCCTTAGCACGGCGGCCGAGGCCGGGTTGTCGGTCGCGACCGTCGCCTCCAGCCGGTCTATGTCCAGATTGGCAAGCGCCCAGCGGGCCATGCGGCCGGCCGCCTCGGTCGCGACGCCGTAGCCCCAGAACCGTCGCCCGAGCCAGTAGCCGAGCCGGCCGGCCCGCGTCTTGCGATTGACCCGCAATCCGACCACGCCGACCAGCAGCTCCTCCCCGCCATCCTGGCCGGTCACAGCCAGATGCCAGGCCGTCCCTTGGTCCAGCTCCCGGCGCGTGGAGGCGATCCATTCATCGGCGAGCTCGCGCGGATAGGGGAACGGGACGGCCGACAGCGTGCGTGAGACCTCCCAATCATTGATCAGCCGGTGCAGCGCCTCGGCGTCTTCCGCGCAGCAGCGGCCGGAGCGTCAGCCGATCGGTTTTGAGCAGCGTGAGCTTGGGCGGGCCGGACGGCGCATCCTCGGCAGCGGCCGAAGCAGTGGAAGCGGTCGAGCGAGGCGGGCGGCGGCTGAGCTTCGCGCAACTCGCCCCTTGGTTGGACGTCATGGCTGCATCATCGCCCGTTCCGCGCGGTTTCTCCAACCGCAATTCCGTTCCGACCAATTGGCATTCGATGCGCCGCCCAAAATGTCCCGTGAACGCGTCCGTGGTGTGACCCGCGTCACCCACATCTTGAGACCGCGGCCGCCATAACGGGACCGGGCGGCGCGCTCGCGGATTGGGTTGCTTCGCTCTCGGGAAGTTGAATTCGGGCTTGACACGATGCCACGTTCGCCGGAATGCTCACGGCTCTGTGAATTGGTGGCGTGCCGGCAAACAACAGGCGCCACCGGGGAGAGAGCAAAGCCTAACCTCCGCGACCGTGCCCAAGGAGAACCTGCATGACCCACTCGTCCGCAGATCCAGGCAGCGCCTCAGGGCTTGCATTCTCGGTCCCCGATCTGCTGCTCGCCCGTGCCTGGGCGGAGTTTCATGACCTGTCGATCGTGGTCGAGCTCGACCGCCGGGTCGACGGCCGCCTGTGCGACGAAGTTCTTGCCTTTTACAGTCAAGACAGGCGCCAGCGCCGCTGGCTGATGTGGCGCCTCTGGGACGGCATCATGGTGGAGCACGATGCCGATCGCAGCACCCGCTCGTTTGCCTCGGTGGTGGATGCGCTGGAGGCGTTGCTGCCGGCCCGGTCCTGAATGCTGCGGCTATTGACCGTGCGGCGCAGGCTCGCCCCTCACTTTGCTTCGGCTGTGCGCTGCGTCCGGGCGAAGCCGGCGCTTGAACTTGCCCGCCGGTCGGGCCGGCGGCGCCACCGGAATGTCCGTTGGGAGTTGGCATCGACTGCGCCGACTGGCCGGCACGCTGATTTTCGCTGCGCTGCCGCCGAACAGCTTGCCCAAACCTGAAAACCACCCGTTGCTATTTGACTGCGTGAACGGACTGGCCGCCAGCGCGGCGCCCGGCCCTGCAAGTGTTGCAACGAGCAGCCCTGTTCCGATGGCGCGAACCCGGTAGTGCATGGTGCTGCTCCCCGTTGGCGACTGTCGACCGCCGCCCTGCGGTTGCGGCAAACTGTGACCGGGACGTTTGCCTCGACAGCGCGGCCGAGCATAGGCTCGCGGCTTGCACACAAGCGGGGCTGCCATGCCGTTGCCGGCCGACACCGATGTGACCACGCCGAAATACCTGCGCGACAAATACGCCATCGTCGGTGTCGGGGAGACGCCGTATTGCCGCGGCTCCGGCGTGACCACGCGGGCGATGGGCACGCGGGCGGTACGCAGTGCGATCGAAGATGCCGGGCTCAAGCCATCCGATATTGACGGGATGCTGTCCTATCAGGGGGGCAACTCGACCTTCGCCCCGTTCGTCGCGGGCGATCTCGGCATAAGGCTCAATTTCTACATGGACGTGTTCGGCGGCGGATCGTCCACCGAAGCGCTGATCGGCATTGCGATCGGCGTCATGGAGGCCGGGCTCTGCAAATGCGTGGCGATTTTCCGCTCGATGAACGGCTATTCGCAGGTTCGTATTGGCGGAACCGGAGCGCGCGCCGCGGTTCCGGTTTCGGGCGATGCGCTGCACAGTCGCGCTTACGGCATGCAGAGCGCGGGCCAGATGTTCAGCCTTACCTTCATGCGCCACATGTACGAATACGGCACCACGCCCGAGCAGGTGGCGATGGTGAAGGTGATCCATTCCGAGCACGCCTCCAACAACCCGAAGGCGCTCTACCAGCAGCGGGTCAGCGTGGAGGACGTGCTGGGCAGCCGCATGATCTGCAAGCCGCTGCATCTGCTGGATTGCTGCGTCGAGACTGACAATGCGACGGCGATCATCGTGACCAGCGCCGAGCGCGCCCGGGATCTGCGCCACACGCCGGCGCTGATCCGCGGTGTCGCCGGGCGCTGCAACAAGCCGCGCATGGACATGCATTACCAGCACGGGCCGATTACCCGCGTCGCCGGCTATTACGCCAAGGACATTCTCTGGCCGAATGCGGGTGTCGGGCCGGAGGACATCGACATGACCGGCGCGTATGACGCCTTCACCTTCACCACGCTGCTGCAACTGGAGGATTACGGGTTCTGCGAGAAGGGCGAGGGCGGCGATTACGTATCATCCGGGATCATGCGCTTGGGCGGCAGGCGGCCGAACAACACCTCGGGCGGGCATCTCTGCGAGGGCTATACGCACGGCATGAACATGGTGATCGAGAATGTTCGCCAGCTGCGTCATGACGTGGACGATTCCTGCCCGCTCGGGGCCGACGGCAAGCGGCGGCACAGCTACGATTACCGCGAAGGCGGCTGCCGGCAGGTGCGCGACGTGGAGGTGACAGCCAATCTTGGCTGGGCGATACCGGGGACCGGCTCGGCAATGGTCATGCGGCGGGGCTGAAGGAAGCGGGCGATGGCTGTCAACGGCACCTGTCTTGGCATGGCGCTCGACGTTAATGATCTCGAAGTCGAGAACCTGGAGTATTTCCGATATTGCGCGGCGCACGAGTTCCATTTGCAACAATGCGAGGAATGCCAGCTCTTGCGCTATCCTCCGACCACTGCCTGTCCGTGGTGCGCCAGCCCGAAGGCCCGCTGGTCGCCGGTGGCGGGCAAGGGGACCGTGCATTCATACGAGGAAGTGCATCACGCGATCCAGCCCGCGTTCCGGCCATTCACGCCCTATCTGGTCCTGCTGGTTGACCTGGACACGCAGAAGGGCCAGCCGACGCCGACGAGGCGTTGCGCGTCATTGGCAACCTTACGACGCCGGATGGAACGCTCGCCCCGCCCGAATTGGTGCGCCGTGTCGGCATCGGCAGCCGGGTCCGCATGGTCTTCGCCGACGTGGCACCGGGGCTCGCGCTGCCGCAATGGACGCTGGATGAGACGGCAGCGCAGCCGGACCGGCCGTGGCGGTACCCGATCGAGTGATCTACCGCTCCACGCACATGGCGACACCCATACCGCCGCCGATGCATAGCGTGGCAACGCCCTTCTTCGCGTCGCGCTTCTGCATTTCGTGCAGCAGCGTCACCAGCACGCGCGCACCCGACGCGCCGATCGGGTGGCCGATAGCAATGGCGCCGCCGTTCACGTTGACCTTGCTGGTGTCCCAGCCGAGATCCTTGTTAACCGCA
>CAWGIP010000032.1:0-91868 GCA_963822675.1 uncultured Pseudomonadota bacterium
CATCGCCTTCCAGTCCTCCGACTGCTCGAAAGCGTGCGCGGCACGGTAAATCGTCGCTTCGTCGAAATGCCGTCCCACCAGCATCAATGAGGTCGGCAGCCCGTTCGACATGCCGCAGGGAATGGCCATCGCGGGGTGATGGGTAATATCGAACGGCGCGGTGTTGGCGAGCATGTTGAGCGCGTATTCAACGATCTGCTCGCGGGAAGCTTCCGGGCCAGGGATCTTGGTGGCCTTGATCGGCGTGGTCGGCATCAGCAGCAGATCGTATTGCGCCAGTTTCTCGTCATATGCGGCGGTCAGCCGGCGGGCGATGTTGGTGGCCTTGCCGTAGTAGCGGCTGCCGTAATAGCGCCGGATATAGGTGCCGAGCATGGTGAACAGTTTCACCGTGTCCGACATCTCGTTGGCCCGCGACCGCCAGTTGCGATGGAAGTCCATCAGGCTGGTTACATAGAGGTCCGGGCGACTCACGCCGTAGCCGTCGCCCCACATCATGGTCTGGGCCATTCCCTCGGTGCCGATCGGCGTCCAGATCGCCACGCCTTGCATGTGCATCGGAATGGAGACCTCGGAGACCGACGCGCCTAGTTTCGCCAGCCGCGCGGCGGCGGCGCGGACCTTGGTGTTGACGTCTTCCTCGGCGTTCGGCTGCTGGAAGCCCTCGGTAACGATGCCGATCTTGAGCCCGTTCACGCCTTCGCCGAGCGAAGCCGTATAGGCCTGGGTCTTCACGTTGTTCTGCCGTGAATCGTAACCGTCCGGGCCGGCGAGCACTTCCAGCATCAGAGCGTTATCGGAGACCGTCGCGGTCATCGGCCCGGTGTGGTCCACCGTGATTTCGATGGGCATGATACCGGTATAGGGGACCAGCCCGTGCGTCGGCTTCATGCCGTAGATGCCGCAGAACGAGGCCGGCATGCGGATCGACCCGCCCTGGTCGCCGCCGAGCGCCATGTCCACCTCGCCCGCCGCCACCAGCGCGCCACTGCCCGAGGACGATCCGCCGGCCGAATAGCCCGGCTTGCGCGGGTTCTGCACCGGTCCCTGCGCGGAGGTGTGGCTGCCGCCCGAGAAGCAGTAATATTCGCAATGCGCCTTGCCGAGGATGGTGCCGCCCGCATCGAGCAGGCGCGTGACCACGGTGGCGTCGATATCCGGCACATAGCCTTCCAGGATCGAAGCGCCGTTCATCATCGGCACCCCGGCCAGCATGATATTGTCCTTGAGCGCGATGCGCTTGCCTTTCAGCTTGCCTTGCGGCGCGCCTTCGACGGTCGTTTTCACATACCAGGCGTTGTATTTGTTCTCCTCGCCCACCGGACGATATCCCGGTGTGCGCGGGTAGCGCACGACCGGGAGGTTGTCCGGCATCGTGTCCACGACGTTGTAGGCGGCGATCCCCGGTTGCATGAGCCCGATAAAGGATTCAATGTCCTTGTCGCTGAGCGACAGCCCGACTTCCTCGGCGATATCGCGGAGCTGCTCCGGTGTAGGAACCGTGACGGCCATGTTCGCTCTCCCCCTGCGGCTTTCCGTGCGCCCGGGCCGGGCACGTGGGGCATCTGATCAGGGGGGAGAATGGGGCGTCAACAGCCATTCGGATCGGCAAGCTGCCAAGCCTCATGGTTCTTCTTCCCTTTGGTGTATGGTGGGCGAGATGAGACGAGCCACGACCGAATTAGAGACGACCGACCTACTCAGACGCTATTCGGAGGCGCGTATTTCGGCGATCGAACTGCGCCGGGCGCTGGGCGGAATAAGCTACGGCGATGTTCTCATCGAACTCGCCAAGCGCGACCTGCCCTTGCCACGCGCGCCGGAAGCTGGCCGCGAGGAGCGGATCGCCGCGGCGCGCGACTGGCTCTTCCCCAAGGCCGTATCATGAGAATGCGACCTGTTGTGCGAGGAAACCGCCGTTATTCGACGCGTTACCGTGCGAGCGTGAGCGCATCATCGAGCTAAGCACGATGGGCTTCCTCAAGCTTTTAGAAGCGGAACAACAAATCCAATCAGCCGATGCCGTTTTCGACCGAGCACTTGCCGCCGGGCGCACCCCGTCACGAACCGAAAAGTTCGAGGACCACGATCCCACGTTGCGCCAAGCCGTGCGGGACACCTTGCGCGTGATGCGTCATGATCGTCAACCCGGTGGTAACACGCGATAGCGCCCGCTCCTACAAGGGACAAATGCTGCACGACACCGCTGGTGGGGCGAGTGCCGTTACGATGCGCAGTCAGGTGAAGTGGGACGTGAAGTAGGGACGCCGCTTTTCCAACCACGCCGGATGGGCTAATCGGGGACTGGAAGTCTTCGGGAGGCTGGTCCGGCGTGGACACGGCGATCAATGCGGTCTTCGAGATCCTGAGCTTCAGCGCCATCATGGTGCTGATCGTCGTGGGCCTCGGCATCGTTGCCAGCATGATGGGCATTTTCAACTTCGCCCACGGCGAGTTCGTGCTGCTGGGCGCTTATTTCACCTGGTTGTTCCACGAGCACGGGATACCCGTGGGTCTGGCAATGGCATTGGCGCCGCTGGCCGTTGCCGTGATCGGCTTCGTGGCCGAGCGGGCCATTATCCGGCGCTTCTACGCACGCCCGCTGATCGCTATGCTGGGCACCTACGCTTTGGCGGTGGTTATTCGCGAAACGGTGCGCGGCCTGCTGGGCGGGCTGTATCGCAACGTGCCGGCACCGCTCGCGGGCGCGATCACCGTTGGCGGGATCGCCTTTTCCGAATGGCGCATGGCAATCATCGTCATCACCATTCTGGTTATTGCCGCCAGCGGCGCCCTGCTGACCATGACCTCGTTCGGCTTGCGAGTGCGCGCCTCGCTGGAAAACCCCGCGCTTGCTCGCGCCTCCGGCATTTCCACCGGCGCCGTCTATTCCGCGACCTTCACCTTCGGCGTGGCGCTCGCCGGTCTGGCGGGCGCACTGGTCGTGCCGATCTTCTCATTGTTCGCGGATCTCGGCCTGCGCTTCCTGATCCAGGCGTTTCTGGCCGTGATGCTGGGCGGGGTCGGGACGTTCGCAGGACCGCTTGCGGGTGCCGGCGTCATCGGCACGCTGAGTTCGGCGCTGCCCTGGGCAATCCCGCCGGTCTTGGCGGACGTGCTGGTGTTCCTGATCGCGATCGGGCTGATGAAGCTGCTGCCATCCGGGATCATCCGGGCCACGCGGGCGGCTTGATTCTTGCTAGAGTGACGTTCGGCGCAGGGAGAAACCGCCGCAGCGCGGACCAAGGGGAGAGAAAAGAATGAGCGAATTTAGGGATCAGACGGGCGGGAAGCTCGGCCCGGGCCGACGTGGCTTTCTGGCCGGCGCAGGATGGGCCTCCGCCGCCATTGCCACCGGAGTGGGCAGTTGGGTGATCCCGGCGGCGAATACCCGGGCGGCGACGCCGATCAAGGTGGGGATCGCCACCGATCTTTCCGGAGCAATTGGCTTCGCCGGCAATGCCGATCTCAACGTCGCCAAATTATGCGCCGATTTGATCAACAAGTCCGGCGGCGTGCTCGGCCGGCCGGTGCAGTTGTTCGTGGAAGACACCGCCTCCAACGAGGCGATCGCGGTCGGCAATGTGCGCAAGCTGATCCAGCGCGATCATGTTGACGTGGTGCTGGGCGGCATCACCAGTTCCATGCGCAACGCCATCAAGGGGCCAATCGTCGAGCGTGGGCGCACGCTGTATATCTACCCGCAGCTTTACGAGGGGCGCGAGTGCGAGAAGTTCATCTATTGCACCGGTCCCACGCCGTCGCAGCAATGCGACCGGTTGATCCCGTGGCTGATGAAGAACGGCGGCAAGCGGTTCGCCTTTCCGTCGGCAAACTACATCTGGCCGCACGTACTCAACGAATATGCGCGCAAGCTTGTGCAGCAGAACGGCGGCGAGGTCGTGTTCGAGGAATATTACCCGCTCGATCAGATCAATTACGGCGCGACTGTGAACCGCATCATGAACGAGAAGATCGACGTCGTGTTCAACACGGTGATCCCGCCGGGCGTCGGGCCGTTCTTCAAGCAGCTCTATGAAGCGGGATTTTCCAAGCGCGGCGGGCGCCTCTGCTGCGTCTATTACGACGAGAACGCGCTGAACATAAACGCCCCGCAGGAAATCGAGGGTCTGGCAAGCTGCCTCGATTATTTCCGCGCGGTGGACAAGCTGGACCCCGGCAGCGCGAAAATCCAGGCTGAATATGACGCGATGTTTCCCGGCACGAAATATCTTTTCGCGGCGGGGGCGGCGGCCACGGGCATGTATCGCGGCATGATGCTGTGGGCGGAAGCGGTGCGGCAGGCGGGCAAGCTCGATCGCAATGCGGTCGCCGAAGCGCTGGATCACGCCAAGATCGAGCTGGCTCCAGGCGGACCGGCCGAGATGGTTCCCGGCAAGTGGCACTGCAAGATGAAGATGTACATTGCCGTCGCCAAGAATGGCGCGTTCGATATCGTGGAATCGAGCGACGGGCTGCTGGATCCGAAGGAGTGCTGATGGGTTTTGTTCCCGGGCCCTCACCCGGTTCACGCAGCGTGGCGGGTGAGGGTGGCCCCGCATGAGTAGGCGCCGACGGACCCGACGCATGATCCCGTGGCTGGAAACAGCCCTGTTGCTCGTATTCGTGGCGGTCCCCGGCCTCGTCGCGGACTACCTGACGGATTTCGGCTCGCGCTTGCTGATCCTGGGACTCTTCGCGCTCAGCTTTGATCTGGTGTTCGGCTATGCCGGCATTATGAGTTTCGGCCAGGCGCTGTTCTTCGGTGGCGCCGGTTATGCCGTCGCACTGCTGGCACGCGATCTCGGCATCAGTTCGGTCTTCGCCGTCATTCCGGTCTCGCTTGCGGTCGGGCTCGTGCTGTCGGCCGCCGTTGCGGCTTTCCTGCTGCTCGGCCGGCATCCGCCGAGCACCATCTTCGTGGCACTCGGCACGTTAACCGCCTCCTTCGCCGGCGAGGAACTGGCGCGGTCCTGGTATTATCTGGGCGGGCAGAACGGGATTCCGTCGATCCCGCAGCTTTCAGCCGGCAGCTATCAGTTTACGACTTTATCGTTCTATTACGGCGTGCTGGGCATCTTCGTGCTCGTCTATCTCGGATGCCGGGCACTGGTGCGCTCGCAGTTCGGACTGGCGCTGGTCGGCATTCGCGAACAAGAGGAGAGGCTCGGCTTTTTCGGCTATCGCGCGCCCGTGCTCAAGGCGATCGTCTTCATTGTCGCCGGTGCGATCGCGGGACTTCGCGGGCGGGCTGTACGCCTATCAGCAGGGGTTTGTCTGGCCCAGCATGATGGGCGTCGTGCTCTCGACGCAGATCGTTCTTTATTGCCTGTTCGGCGGCATCGGCACGCTGGTCGGCTCCGCTCTGGGCGTGATCGCCATCGAAGGTTTCAGCTACGCTTTTTCCGACCAGTTCCCGAAGGTCTGGCCGATCCTGCTGGGCGTTCTGCTGCTGCTGGTGATCCTGCTGCGTCCCTCGGGGATTATCAGCCTGCTGGTCTCCGACCGCGAGCGGGTGGGGAATTTCCGGCCGCGGGCAGCGGGGCGCGTCGCGGCCCGGCTGGCGGGGAACGCGGTGCCATTACTTGAGGCGCGCGGCATCGTAAAATCATACGGCGAGCTACGCGCGCTCGACGGCGTGCATCTCAGCGTCGAGCCGCAACAAATTCACGGCCTGATCGGTCCCAACGGTTCCGGCAAGAGCACGCTGCTGAAATGCGTGGCCGGGGCCGAGCGCCCGGATGCCGGCGGCGTCACCTTCGAAGGAATCGACATTACCGCCGCACCGCCGCCGGAACGGGCGCGCGCCGGCATCAGCATCAAATTTCAGATCACCAGCGTGCTTCCGGGGCTCAGCGTGTTCGATAACGTTCTGCTGGCGCTGCAAGCACGCGACCGGCTGCACGACCTGATGTTCTCGCGAACGCGGCGGACGTTGGCCGAACGGGTGCTTCACCTGCTGGGACAATTCCGCCTGGCGGAGCGCGCCGACGCATTGGCGGGCGAACTCTCGCATGGCCAGCAACAATGGCTGGAGATTGTCATGGCGCTCGCCCCGGAGCCGCGCGTTTTGCTGCTGGACGAGCCCACGGCCGGGATGAGCCTGGAGGAACGGCGTATCACCGGCGCGCTGCTGCGGCCGATTGTCGGGCGCTGCTCTATCGTTATCGTGGAACACGACCTCGATTTCATTCGCGACATCTGCGACCGGCTGACCGTGCTCGATCAGGGCCGAGTGCTGGAAAGCGGGACAGTGGCGACAATCCAGGAGAGCGAAAAGGTCAGGGAGGTGTATCTTACCCGTGTCTGACACGATTTCTGCCTGAATGGACGAATCCCCAGCAGGTTTTTTGGACGTGCGCGGTCTGTCCGCCGGTTACGGGCGCAGCCAGGTGCTGTTCGACATTGACCTGCGTGTGCCGCGAACCGGCGCGGTGGCGGTGCTGGGGCGCAACGGGGTTGGCAAGACCACCTTGCTGAAGGCCATGATGGGCGAGTTGCCGGCGATGGCCGGGCGCGTGCATCTCGATGGGCATGACCTGACCGTGCTACGGACCGAGCAGCGGGTGCGGTTAGGCCTCGGCTACGTGCCGCAGGAACACGCGGTCTTCGCGCGGCTCACGGTTCGCGACAATCTCGCCGTGGGCGGTCTGGGCGGAGCGCGCGCGAAGTTTGATGACGTGCTCTCGCTGTTCCCGAAACTCGGTCAGCGATTGGAGCAACCGGCCGGTACGCTGTCCGGCGGCGAGCGCAAGATGCTGGCCATCGCGCGGGCGCTTCTGCTTCGGCCGAGCGTGCTGCTGCTGGACGAGCCGACCGAAGGCGTGTGGATCGGCGTTATCCAGGAAATCATCGAGCGGCTGAAGCTGCTGGTCCGCGACATGGCGGTGGTGATCGTCGAGCAGCATTTGGAACTGGCGCTGGATGTAGCCGCCGACGCCTACGTGCTGGACCGTGGCCGGGTCGCGCTGGAGGGCCGTTCGCGTGCGATTCGGGATGACCCGCGGCTGATGCAGTTTTTGGCGCCGTGAAGCCAGGGCGACTTTCGGCACTCACCGTTTGGTTCCCGAGACGCAGCATCCGTTCGGCACGGGTGCGATCACGGTCGTATTTTTGAGCCAGCACCGCGCGCTCGGACCTTGCACCGTCGGCCGGACATAGGCCCAGGCCTTGCAGGTGCCGTTATCGGCGCATTCTCCCAAACAGAGATGCGGATCTGCGTTCGGCAGGTCGAAATTCGCAAAATCGGCACCCGCACGATCGACCGCGCCATCCATTCGGTTCATGCTCCCGGGCTGCAACGGAACCTTCAGGCCGGACGTACAGCAGTTGTCCGAGGCGGGCAGAGGGGTCGCCCCTTTCAGCCAGCAATGCGCTTGCGGTCCCTGCAAGCCGGGGTTCACGTATGTCCAGGCTTGGCAGGCAGCGTTGTCCGCGCATTGCTGCTGGCACATAACCGGGTTTGCAGCGGAAAGCGCCAGATTGCCGATGTCGGAACCAAGCCGGTTCACGTTCGCCTGTCCGGGTCCGTTCAACATGCCGGCTTCGCTCCGCACGTCGACTGCATTCGTGGCCCGCTTCCAGTGGATCGACCCATGTTCGAACAAGTTGAAGCTGCCACTGCCATCGACCTCGGCTGTTTCGTCACTGATCGGATACCCAAGTTGGCTCTTCTCCCAGCCAAGCGCGGACCAGCGGTCGCGTATCAACCCGTGCACTTCATGCGCGCCTGTCAGAGGCGTCCAGTAGATCGACCCGTGCTGAAAATGATTATAGCGGCCAACACCGTCCGGCGTCATTGTCTCGTCGGTTGTGGGATAGCCGAGCACGCTGCGCTCCCAGCCCAGGTTCGCCCATAGCGCATGGATGGAACCATTGACTTCCCTCGCGCATGTCGCTGGCGTCCAATAGATCGATCCTCCCTGGAAGTGCTGGTAGTGGCCGACGTTGTCGGGAGCCACGGCTTCGGATCCCGTGCTGTTGCCGAGCAATCCCTCAGCGCCCGTGAAGTTCTGATATTTCTGCGCAACGTTGTAGCAGGGTACGGTGGTCGCGGCCTGTTTCAGACCGTACACGATCAGCTTGTCGGCGAAGGTCGGTCGAAAGACCTTGCCGCCCGCAACGGTGGGCGGGTTGAACTTGGCAAATCCGATGTCGTCGTCATCTCGCCACAATTCCTTGAGCGTGATGGCATCGAAGGCCACAAGCCGTCCGGGACCATTCTGCCATTGCGCATCGTGCTCGGCCATGTCGGCCCAGATAATGCCATCGTGGCTGCCATCCGCCGAAATGGAGAGAAAGCTTCCGGGCATGCCATCGGGCGAGCGGGTGGTGCTCACCGCGAACGGCGCCGGGGATAGAACGTGGCCCGCATTGTCGTAGCGGAAAGCACGCAAGTAATCCTTCTCGGGCATTCCATAGAGCAGACCGAATGCCGGGTTAGCGGCGGCCCAGAACACCGGTCCGGTATGAATATTCGGGCCCATCATCTCGCCATTCTCGTAGCGGGCATGCGGAAGGTAGCAGTGCCGCTGGAGGAGCGGCTCGTCGTTGCAAACAACCTCATTCGGATCGTCGTGCCACGTATTGAGGAAGGCTTGCAGCCCGTCATTGCCGCCGGGCACGAGCGGGCCAGTCGGTGGGAACTGCGCCGGCTGCATGGTCGATGTGTCGAGCACGTAGAACTTGCCCTGCTTGCCGCCACCGACCAGCCTGTTCCCGGGCAGCAGCAACGGACCGCCCGAACCAAGATCGGTGTCACCGCCGTTCAGCGCCTCATGGTTGCTGACAGCGTACTGGCCCGCCAGGCTCAGGCCGTAGAAGGGATGTGGGCCAACGTGCAGCTTCAGGAAACTCTCGTCTAGCGCGCCATCCTGTGGCGTACCGTATTGTCGGTTGCCGGTGGCGAAGTAGACATTCTCGCCGTCACCCACCAGACCGTTTCCCGATTGCCAGATCCCCGCTCCCGGGCTGGCGATGCTCGGGGTGGTCAGGAACACGCCCACCTGCGTCAGGTCGGGCGCGCGATAGGCGAGCAGCCATCCGTGCCAATTGGCATTGTCGCAATTGAGGGCGGAGAAGGCGACGAAAATGGCGCCGTCCTGGAACAACAAGCCGGCGCGGTTCAGTTCTAGCCCCTGGTCGAAAGTGATCGTCTGCCCGTTGACGTTAACCGAGGCCGTGATGCGCACCGATCCCGGCGTGCCGGCCCGCGGCAGCCCCGTCGCAATATCGATCGCATTCAGCCAGACGGTTCCGTCCGACCGCCGCGAAACAACGTACATCGTATCGGACGCCCGGTCGATGACCGGCGTGCTGTTTATGCCAACGGGTCCTACGGTTTCCGAACACATGTTGGGCACCGGCCCCGCCGGCTCGGTCTGGATCGGGCGGCTCCAGATCAGGCCCTTGTTCGGATCCGTATCGGTATCGTCAGCGTCGAATGCATAGACCCAGTTCTTCCGGGTCGCCACATAGACGACGTTGTGCAAGCCTTTGCCGGGAATCGATTGGTTGCTGACATAGAGCGGCTGAGCAATCGTCTGGCCATCGACGTGGCGCTCGTACAGGCGGCCAAACGACAGAGGCGTGATGTTCCCGAGCTTCAGGATGGTCTCGTGCGCCTGCAGACCGGAGCGGGCTCGATTATTATGCTGTGTCAAAACGTCCCACAGTATGGGAGTAGACTGGTAGCGTGCGGCGGCGCTGGCATCATCCTGAGCCGCCTCGGTCCGCGTCGCCGGTGGCACGCATACATGATCCTGCGGGCCACAGGCCTCTCGCCAGACAAAGCCGCTCAGGCAGGTATCCGGGCCGAACGCCCCGCCGTGCGGGTCGCGCCGCGCGGTTGCTTGGGCGTTGTCCGCTGCGGCTTGCGCCCGCACGTTCGGACTGACGCAGACATGATCGTTCGGACCGCAGGCCTCTCGCCAAACATAACCCTGCTTGCATGTCTGGGTCCGAAATCTTCGGCGTTGCCCGGGCAAGGTCGAAGCATAGCCGCGGCCGCTAGCAGAAAAACGACACTACGCAGATATCGATAGCAGCGCCGAGCCGGATCATTGCTCCGGATGCCTGGCTGACGCCAACCCGGCAGGTCTGTCCGCATGACGGTCGGCATGCTCTGGTCGCGCATCGTTCCCTCCCGTAGCGCGCCTGTCGGAAACCATCCGAGCTGTCCGCATGCCTCCGATAATCGCCTGATCGCGGGATGCGGTGCTTCAGTAATATCTTTAGTTAGCGGCCCGGCGTTGAAAACCACGGGTATGTCGGCCGCGCGTCCGGCGGACGCGGCGTCGGAGGCGCCACTTCCAGCACCGGAGACGGGGTATAGTCGCCTTTCGTTGCCGGATTGCCGAGGTCGCAGATTTCCACGACGCTCCGTAGTGTCTCGTTCGCCTTCCGCTGTTGCAGCTTAAAGAAGCCGAGTTCCGTATTGTAGAGGCAGCCGTTGAGGTAGACGAGGCTCGTGGCGTTGTCCAGAGGATCACCGAATTGCCCGCGCGAGGCGATCAGCAGACGCCGCTTGCCATCCGGCGAAAATGCCCAGACGTCGTCGTTGAAGGTATCGGCAAAGTAAATCGTCCCGTCGGGGCCCACCTCTATACCATCGTTGGCGCCGAGACCGGCAGCAAAGAGGTCCGCCTTCCCGGCCGAGCCATCCGGCCGAATGGGAATTCGCACGAGCAGCCCACTCCCGGTGGCACCGCCAGGCCCGCCGTCGGTGCCCGCGTAGAGGTAGCGGCCGTCCGGGCTGAGGGCAATGTCGTTAATCCCGATATAGCCGGCCGGTGTACCGTCCCTCGAGTTCCAGGTGACAGACTGTTCCGTCCAGCCGAGCAACGGATCATCCGACCAGACATCGCCGTGGCCGGAGTGGTCGAACTTCCATATGACCCCGAGTTCGAGGTCGGAGACGTACACGTCGCCGTGCGTGTCGACCGCAACGTCGTCCGGAAAGCAGATTGCGATATTCATCCCGCGCGTAACAAACGGCGTAACCGCCCCGTTCTGAGGGTTGAAGCGGTAGACCCCGGTGGCCGTATCGGTCGGATCGCGACAGTCGGGGTGGCCGGGTGTGAAGAGGTCGACCTTCGTTGCGCGTTTAAAGGCGGCTAAAATCGTGCCGTCGGTAGGATCCCGTTCGATTCCGATGAGGTCGCCCTTGAGCGCGCCGCCCGGCACGTCGGCGACCTTTTTCTTCTCGCCCGTCGCCGGGTTGAGCTGCCAGACTTCGTCGAGGAAGAACAGCGAGACGTAAAGGCCCCCATGGCCGTCCGTGGTGATGCCCTCGGGCACCCCGGGAACGCCATTCACAATGCGCGACAGTCCGGGTTTTGTGAGCCGGCGTACCCTGTGCCGGCGAACTCGCGGGGAACGAGGAGCGCGGCCACGACCAGTACACCGAGAATTGTTGTGGACCGCTTCATGGCTCGGTTCTCCTTGAGGCTCACCGACATTGTAGAATGCGAAGCCATTGGAATCCCCACCTTAGTCCGCTTTGCTCATGAGAAAAGCGGGGTAGTTCCAGCACAACCAAATTGTGCAAGGTCCGAACGGAAAGCAAGTTGGAAAATTTGCGGCCGTCTCGACTTCAACGGCCTTGCCGCCGCGATCCTCACGCTGATCGGCTCCTTCGGCGCCACGGCCGGAGGCCTTGCCTCGGCGCTGGGCGCGGTCAGCGCATTCGGAGAAGCGTATCAAACTGCTACGACGGGATATAATGACGCTGGCCAACTCGTGCCTTTTGAAAGTCGATACCTCGCCGTTCCAACAACTGCAGGACGCAAATTTTTCGCGAATGGCGTCAGAGGCGTGGAAGGAGCCGGCGCCGTTCTTTCCGGCGCGACGGTAATCGACATCGCAGGGCGGTGCTGACCTCGATCGCCATTGATCAGTTCATCGAGATCACCGAGGCGCGGCCCCGTTTGCAAGCCGCGCTTGCCAATGCACAGCAGCCGGTCAGCCTACAGGCCCTCGTCTCCAGCGGCGACGGTCAGGACCCGTTGAAATGGTATTTCACCAAGGCGGTGCAGGACGCCCACAAGTCGCGGAGCCCGAAGTCGTGGCCTTGGTGAAGGCCGGCAGTGACGCTGCGAAGAACGGCTACGCGCCATTGCCATAACGATGTCCGGCGGGGGTTGGTGAGGGTCGAAGCGGCGACCGACCCTCACCCGGTTCGCTGCGCGAACCGCCCCCGATCAAGTCGGGGGCAGGCTCTCTCCCGCGCGCCGCGGGAGAGAAACCGAGCGCTCGCAATGGCGGCTAGCCGGATAACCTCTTCCCGGAAATTCCCGTACCGACTTCCCCGGACGGACCACTTAGGCTCCGCTGCGGGATTTGGGGTTTAGCCCGACTTTCCACCGGGCGGGCACCGCCCTAGCCGAGCAGTGTCAGTCCGACTGCTGCCCCGGCTGCCCGCAACTCCCGGTCGCGAGTTGCCAACGGAAGATTGTGTCGTTGCGCAAGCTCCAGATAGGCCGCGTCGTACGTCGCGAGGCGGAACCGGTCTGCAACCTGGATCGTCGCTGTCCAGGCCCTTGCGCCGGTATCCGGATCGACCTCGATGCGCAGGTTGCCAGTCGACCCAGCGCCTGGTCGCGGTACGCGATGTCGATGCGTTTGCGACGGATTGCGGTCAGGAATGCGTTCGCCATTTCCAACTTCCACAGACTCGGAACAATCGCGCCGCTATTGGTTACCTGAGTAAGTAGTGCTTCGCCTTCCGGTATTTCCTCATCTTCGAAGAACCGGTTCAGGGTAAGTGAGGGATCGAAGACAAGGCTCAACGGCGACCCTCGTTGATAAGTTCCTTAGCCGTGAGTCCTCCGAGCGTGACCCCCTTCCGCATCTCGCGAATCCGCTCGGCCGCCTCGCGTGCCGCTTCGCGATTGTAGCCAGCCTTTGGTGGCACGAGTTCGAGCGACCTCCTGGCCATGACGGGTGATCACCACTTCCTCCCCTTGCTCGACCAGGTCGAGCAAAGTCCCGAACGTGTTCTTTGCTTCACACGCATCGACCCGTTCCATAACCTCACTCCGGTTAGACGGCACCCAGCCTCACTAGCAGATGGATGCGGGGCCGTAAGGGTTCCAGACCCTCGCTCTGCTGGCGCCTACCCCGTTGCGCTGCCGGGTTCGTGCCGGTAGTTTGCCCAAATCATGGGCAGTTGTTGTCGGAAAAGCGCAGAATTGCGCGCCTTGGTCTTGGGCTCGGGTGTGCGGATCGAAACGCCGGTCATTCTGGCGCCGATGTCGGGCGTCACCGATCTGCCGTTCCGCAGACTAGCCAAGCAGCACGGCGCCGGCATGGTGGTCTCCGAGATGATCGCCTCCTGGGCCATGATCCGCGAGAACCGCGCCACGCTGCGCATGGCCGAGGTGGACGGGTGCGGCGGGGTCAGCGCCGTGCAGCTTGCCGGCTGCGAACCGGCGGCGATGGCCGAGGCGGCGCGCATGGCCGTGGACCACGGCGCCGACCTGATCGACATTAATTTCGGCTGTCCGGTCAAAAAAGTTGCCGTGGGCCAGCAGGCGGGCTCGGCACTGATGCGCGACGAAAGCGCCGCCGCCGCAATCCTGGAAGCGACGGTCGCCGCCGTGCCGGTTCCGGTTACGTTAAAGATGCGCACCGGCTGGGACCATGCGAACCGCAATGCGCCAGCGCTTGCGCGCATTGCCGAAGATGCCGGAATCCGCATGCTCACCGTGCATGGACGAACGCGCCAGCAATTCTATACCGGCGCAGCGGATTGGGATTTCATTGCTGAGGTGAAGGAAGCGGTCCGCATACCGGTCATCGCCAATGGCGACATTCTCACCGAGGATGACGCGGCCGAGGCGCTGCGGCGCTCGGGCGCAGACGGCGTAATGATCGGCCGGGGCTGCTATGGCCGGCCCTGGTTCCCGGCGCAGACGGCGCAGTTCCTGCGGACCGGCATGCGCGCTGTCGAGCCGGGGCTTGGCGAGCAAAAATCCATCCTGCTCGGCCATTACGACGCCATGCTGGGCCATTTCGGATCCGACGCAGGATTACGCCTGGCGCGCAAACACGTGTCTTGGTACTCGCGCGGACTGCCCGGCTCGGCGGAGTTCCGCGCAACCATCAACCGGCTGATCGATGCGACCTCCGTTATCCGGCTGATCCGCGAGTTTTACGACCGGCTGATCGAGGCGGGGGCAGAGCGGATCGTTGGGCACGATCGGGCCGCGCTGGCGGAGGCGGCATGAGCGGCATGCGCGCCAGCCGCATCTTCGCGGCAATCCGCCCCGGCCATCCGCCGCGCACGCGCGCCGTGGATGCGGCATGGATGCTGAGCGCCTTGCCGGTCGCGGTCACGCTGGTCGATGCGGAGAACCGGTTCCAATATGCGAACCCGGCAGCCGAGCAGTTCCTCGGCCTCTCCGCCGCGCAGCTATGCCAGATCCGCCTGGCCGATCTTCTTCCGTCCGACAATCCGTTGTTCATGCTGATCGAGCAGGTCCGCGAGCACGACGCGACCGTGTCCGACCACGATCTCACGCTGGAGAGTCCGCGCATTTACAAACAAGGCATCACCGTTCAGGGCTCGCCGCTGCCCGAGGAGCCGGGGACGGTGCTGCTAGTTTTTCAGGATGCATCGGCTGCCCGGGCGCTCGACCGGCAACTCGCATTTCGCGGCGCGGCCCGCAGCGTCACGGGAATGGCAGCGGTGCTTGCGCATGAGGTGAAGAACCCGCTTTCCGGGATTCGCGGCGCGGCGCAGCTTCTTGAAGCGAGTGTCGTGCCGGCCGACCAGGAATTGGCAGTGCTGATACGCGACGAGGCCGATCGTATCCGCGCCCTGGTCGATCGCATGGAGATGTTCAACGAAAAGCCGGTCGCGCGCACGGCGGTGAACATCCATCGCGTGCTGGAGCATGTGCGCAAGCTGGCGCAGAGCGGCTTCGCCGCCTCGGTTCGATTCCACGAACTGTACGATCCGTCGCTGCCGGCCGTCTGGGGCAATCGCGATCAGCTCGTGCAAGCCCTGCTCAATCTGATCAAGAACGCGGCCGAGGCGGTGGCGGAACAGGGCAACGGGGAGATTCACCTTGCGACCGGTTTCCAGCACGGCATGCGGCTGGCCGTTCCCGGCTCCGGCGAGCGGATGAAGCTGCCTCTGCTGGTCACGGTGCGGGACAACGGACCGGGGATACCCGACGAGCTCCGGCCGCATATGTTCGATCCCTTTGTCAGCACCAAGGCCTCGGGGAGCGGCCTCGGGCTTGCGTTGGTGGCGAAGATCGTGGGCGATCACGGCGGGCTGATCGAAGTCGAAATCCCGACCTGGCCGAACCGAATTCCGCCTCCATCTGCCGCTTGTTGGAGACGAGGACGCAGGCGCCTGAGGCATTCGCCATGACGCTGCCAACCATACTCGTGGCTGACGACGACCGCTCGATCCGAACCGTGTTGACCCAGGCGCTCGGGCGATCCGGCTATCAGGTGCGCAGCACCGGGCATGCAGCGACGCTGTGGCGCTGGGTGGAGGAGGGGGAAGGCGATCTGGTGATTACCGACGTGATCATGCCGGACGAAAACGGTCTCGATCTGATCCCGCGCATCAAGCGGCTGCGCCCCGAGCTTCGGGTGATTGTCATGAGCGCCCAATCGACCCTGATGACCGCAGTCAAGGCGGCGCAGCGCGGCGCGTTCGAATACCTGCCGAAACCCTTCGACCTGCAGGATCTGCTGGCGATCGTCGGTCGCGCATTGTTGGCCAACCCGGAGCCGGCGACGGTGCCGGAACCGGCAGAGGCCGACGACCGCTTTCCCCTGATCGGACGCAGCCCGGCGATGCAGGAGATTTACCGCACGATCGCCCGGCTGACGACCGCCGACCTGACCGTGATGATCAATGGCGAATCCGGCACCGGCAAGGAACTGGTGGCGCGTGCGCTGCACGATCACGGCAAGCGCCGCAGCGGGCCGTTCGTCGCCATCAACATGGCGGCGATTCCGCGCGAACTGATCGAAAGCGAGTTGTTCGGGCACGAACGCGGCGCGTTTACCGGTGCGCTGAACCGGACGGTCGGGCGGTTCGAGCAGGCCAATGGCGGCACGCTGTTCCTCGATGAAATCGGCGACATGCCGCCCGAGGCGCAAACGCGCCTCTTGCGCGTGTTGCAGGAGGGCGAATTCACGCTGGTGGGTGGGCGCCAGCCGGTCAAGGCCAATGTCCGCATCATCGCCGCCACGCATCGGGATTTGCGGGCCGCGATCCGTCAGGGCCTGTTCCGCGAGGATCTGTTCTATCGGCTGAATGTGGTGCCGATCCGCATTCCGCCGCTGCGCGAGCGGATCGAGGATATTCCGCTCCTCGCGCGCCGCTTCCTGGACCGTGCGCGCGACGATGGGCTGCCGGTGAAAGCGCTCGACCAGGGCGCGATCGAGCGTCTCAAGCGCAATCCCTGGCCCGGAAATGTGCGCGAGCTGGAAAACCTGATGCGACGGTTGGCAGCGCTCTGCCCGGACGAGACGATCACGGCGCGCGCGATCGAGACGGAGCTGACGGAATCCACCCCGGCGGCTGGCGCCGATGTGACGGCGGCCCCGGAAACGCTCGCCCGCGCGGTGGAGCGCCATATTCGCGCCTTCCTTGCCGCGCACGAGGGCAGCAGCGCGCCATCGGACATCTACGATCGGATTATCAGCGAAGTGGAACGGCCGCTTATTCGGCTGACGCTCGCGGCGACACGGGGAAACCAGATCAAGGCTGCCGCCATGCTGGGTTTGAACCGCAACACGCTGCGCAAGAAAATCAGGGATCTGGAGATCCCGGTCACGCGAGGCAGCGGATGAACGCCCCCCCGCCGCCGGGCAGCCTGCGCCGTCACGACCCGGCGCAACCGCCGCCCCTGCCCGTGTTGGCGTCGCGGCTGACGCAGTTCGCCGACATCCTGCTCGGCAAAAGCATGACGATCGCTCTTGTCATGCTGGCGTTGGCCGCGGGGATCAGCACCTTCATTATTCTCGCGCGCGGCTCGCCGTTCGGCGTGCAGCCCGGCGCGAGCGTCGCGCTGGTGCTGGCGAATCTCGCGGTCCTGTTGCTGCTGGGTGCGGTGCTAGCCGGGCGCCTGACACGCGTCTGGGCGGAGCGGCGGCGCGGCTCCGCGGGTTCCAGGCTGCATGTGCGGCTGGTGCTGCTCTATAGCGGCGTCGCGGTTGCCCCAGCTATCGTCGTCGCCTGCTTCGCCGTGGCGTTCTTCCATTTCGGCATCCAGTCCTGGTTCAACGACCCGGTGCGAGCCGCGGTCACGGAATCGCTGCAAGTCGCGCGCGGCTATATGGAGGAGCATCGCAACAATATCCGCGCGGTGGCGCTGGAGATGGCGAACGATCTCAACCGCGCCGGCGCGTTCCTGGCGGCCGATCCGAGCGTGTTCGCGCAGGTGCTGGCGCAGCAGACCACGTTGCGCGGCCTGACCGAGGCGGTGATCTATGATCCGGCGACGGGGCAGATGATGGCCTCGGCCGGCCTGTTCGGCGATTTGGGGGTGGAGCCGCCGCCGTCTTGGGCCACGGATCAGGCACGGCACGGCGAGGTCGTGATTATCGGCTCGCAGGACGCGACCCGGGTCCGTGCCGTCGTGCAGCTGGATACGACGCCCTCATTGATGCTGATGATCGGCCGGCCGGTGGACCCGCAGATCATCGACTACATGAAGCGCACCGAGAAAGCGGTCGCGGAATACAAGCGCCTGGACATGAACCGCTCCTGGCTGCAGATCGCCTTCGCCTGGATCTTCGCAATGGTATCGCTGCTCGTGCTGGCCGCGGCGGTGCTGATCGGGCTGTTGATGGCCAATCAGATCGCCCGACCCATCGGCCGGCTGATCCTGGCCGCCGAGCGGGTGCGCAGCGGGGATTTGTCCGTGCGCGTCCCCGAGAAGCCGGTGGCCGACGAAATTGCCGACCTCTCGCGCGCCTTCAATCGCATGACCGGGCAATTGGGGGCGCAACGGGCCGAGCTGATGGCGGCGTACCGGCAAATCGACGAACGCCGGCGGTTCACGGAAGCGGTGCTGTCCGGCGTCTCGGCGGGGGTGATCGGGCTGGATGCGCAGGGCCGGATCGGGCTGCCGAACCGGGCCGCGGACGAGTTGCTCGGGAGCGACCTTCTGGCGTGCTCGGGCCAGCCGCTGGTAGAGGCGGCGCCCGAGTTCGGCGAGCTTGTGGCCGCGGCCTCCGCCGCGCCGGAGCGGGTCCACACGGCCGAGCTGCAAATCGGCCCCGCCAATCACCGCCGGACTTTGCTCGCGCGGATCGGCGCCGATCTCTCGGGCGGGCGGATGGCCGGCTTCGTGCTGACCTTCGACGACATCACCGAGTTGCAATCGGCGCAGCGCAAGGCCGCCTGGGCCGATGTCGCGCGCCGCATCGCGCACGAGATCAAGAACCCGCTGACACCCATCCAGTTGGCCGCGGAGCGTCTGAAGCGTCGGTTTTCGAAAGAGATCGTGTCCGATCGCGACACATTCGCGCAGTGCGCCGACACGATCATCCGTCATGTGGGCGACATCGGCCGCATGGTGGACGAATTCTCCGCGTTTGCGCGCATGCCGCATCCCGTCATCAAGCCCGAAGACCTTGGCCGCATCGCGCGCGAGGCGCTGGTTCTGCAAAAGGCGGCGCGGCCGCAGATCGAGTGGTGCTCGGACATCCCCGAGCAGGGTCCGGTGGTGCCGTGCGATCGGCGGATGATGCGCCAGGCGCTGACAAATTTGCTGCACAATGCCGCCGACGCGATTGCCATGCGCCCCGAGGCGGAGCCGTCCCCGCCGGGCCGAATCGAGCTTTCCGTGCATCCATCCGAAAGCGAGGTACGTATAACGGTGGCCGACAACGGAACAGGATTGCCGCAGCAGGATCGCGACCGGCTAACAGAGCCGTATGTGACCTATAAGCCAAAGGGCACCGGGCTCGGGCTTGCGATCGTGAAGAAGATCATGGAGGAACACGGAGGCCAGCTCGCGCTCGACGACCGCGCCGGCGCGGCCGGGGCGGTCGCCACGTTGACATTGCCTGCGAGTTTGCCGCATGCACCATGAGGTTCTGATCGTCGATGACGAGCCCGACATCCGGCTGCTGATCGACGGTGTATTGCGCGACGAGGGTTATGAGACCCGTCAGGCGGGCGATTCCGATTCGGCGCTCGCCGCATTCCGTGCACGCCGTCCCTCGCTCGCAATCCTCGATGTCTGGCTGCAAGGCTCGCGCATGGACGGGCTCGGCATCTTGCAGGCGTTCCATCGCGAGGAGCCGCAAGTCCCGGTCGTCATCATCTCCGGCCACGGCACGATCGAAATGGCGGTGCAGGCGATCCAGCAGGGCGCGTACGACTTCATCGAAAAGCCGTTCGAGTCCGACCGGCTGCTGCTGTGCGCCAGGCGTGCGCTGGAAGCGGCGGCGCTGGCGCGCGAGAATGCGGAGTTGCGGCTGCGTGCGGGGCCGGAGACCAGCCTGACCGGCAGCGGCAGCGTGATCGCCAACGTGCGCTCGCAGATCGAGCGCGTGGCGCCGACCGGCTCGCGCGTGCTGATCCAGGGACCGGCCGGTTCCGGCAAGGAAGTGGCGGCGCGGATGATCCACGCGCGCTCACGCCGCGCTGGCGGGCCGTTTGTCGTGCTGAACTGCGCCACGCTCGCGCCCGGCACGGTTCGAGGAGGAGTTGTTCGGCATCGAGCCCGGACCCGATCCCGCCGCGCATCCGCGCCGCGCCGGCGTGCTGGAGCGCGCGCATGGGGGGACGTTGCTGCTGGACGAAGTCTCCGACATGCCGTTGGAGACGCAGGGCAAGATCGTGCGCGTTCTGCAGGATCAGAGCTTCGCGCGCTTGGGCGGCTCCTCGCGCGTGAAGGTGGATTTGCGGGTGATCGCCACCACCAACAAGGATCTGCACGCGGAAATCGCCGCGGGACGGTTCCGCGAGGATCTGTATTACCGGCTGGCGGTGGTGCCGCTGAAAATGCCGGCGCTGAAAGAGCGGCGCGAGGACATCCCGCCGCTTGCGTCGCTTGTTCATGGCGCGTTCGGCAGAGACCTCGGGCATTCCCGCCCGCGAATTGTCGGCCGACGCCCTGACCGCGCTGCAAGCCTATGACTGGCCCGGCAATGTGCGCCAGTTGCGCAATCTGATCGACTGGCTGCTGATCATGGCCCCCGGCGGCCCCGCCGATCCGATCCGCCCGGAGATGCTGCCGCCCGAAATCGGCTCCGGCGCCCCGGTGCTGCTGTCGATCGATCCGACCGCCGACATTATGGCGCTGCCCCTGCGCGAGGCGCGGGATCTGTTCGAGACGCAGTATTTGCAGGCGCAACTTGTGCGCTTCGGCGGCAATATCAGCCGCACCGCCCAATTCGTCGGTATGGAACGCAGCGCGCTGCACCGCAAGCTGAAGCAGCTTGGGGTGAATTCGGAGGAGAAGGTCGGCGGATAGGTCGTCGCCGCTAGCGGCCTGAAAGTTCCGGGCCGATTTTCTCTTCACTCTCTGACGCCGTATTCTCGCGGATCATGACAAGTGCTGCGATAGTGCCGATCAACAAAACCACGGTGGACATGTAAAGTGCCAGATGCATTCCGGGAATGAACCGATCCCGGTTAGCAATCAGCGAGCCGAACAAAGCGACGCCGATCACGCTGCCGATCTGACGTGTGGTGTACGCCTGTGGTCGGCAAAGGTGTCCCGGGAACTTCGTTCCAGGCCGAATTATCTGGCTGACAGCAGCCGCCACGACCTGTCGCGCGGTCCCGGCTCAGCCAGCGCGCGCGTGTGGCTGCCGCGGGCAAAAGCTGCTGTGACACACGTCACACCGGTTGGTCTCGCTTCGATGTTAGTTTCCGACCATTCCCCACCAAAATGGAGGACGTCAATGGCAAATCGATACGTACTGACCGGAAACGGGATTCAGGTCGACTATACAATTGGAGCCAAGCCTGCCTTTCCGGCGCTTATCCTCACCGAAGGCGCCAGCACCAAGACGTTCACCCCTGCGCAGATTACGACAGATCAAACCGGCTTGGGCACGCTGGTCTCCGTACCGCTGGTAATCTCGATCGATACCGGTGGCAGCCGGTTCGGCTTCTTCTTACCTCCGGCGCAGTTGGCGCTGGGGCAAAGCGTTCCCGTGACAACGATCGGCGTGATCGAGACCTTCAGCGGTCCGGACAGTTTCCCGCATCGCCCGACGACATGGCAATGCGTGCATTTGCACGGTCTGGCTGAGGAGGTGGAAGTCCCGCTGGAGCCGGCGACCGTTTAGCGGAGAGAACGGTCAAAAGCGGGAGGGCATCGCCAAAGGGGCAGCGCCGGCAGGAAGACCGGCGCTCCCCGTCAGCGAGGCGGTTCGCCCGTCCGGCCGCTGTTCACGGGATCGAGCCGCTGCGCACCCGGGTCGATTACCGTGTTGTGGCCGTGCACGATCCGCCATCCGGCCTCGCGCCTGACCAGAACAAGCGACAGGCAATCCTGTGTCCCGGTCCGCAGCTTTCCGTCCTGCGGGGTAAAGTCGCCGACCTTGATGGTGACGACCGCGACGGCGACCTCCGGCGCATGCACCGCGTCATCATTTCAATCATAACCTAATTCAATGCTAACAGAAGCTTCTAGGCATCGGGTCAATCCCCACCTTCGCAGGTCAGCTCAATGGACACCCAGCTCGGCGGCGGAAGCGGTCCAGATAACGCTCTCCGGCTGGCCGATCTCGGGATCCTCAAGCGCGCCGCAACGGACCACCATGAGGTTGGGCTCGCCAATCACCTCGCAGAACAACAGTGTTCCGCATTTCGGGCAGAAGCGCCGGCGCACGACGTTCCGGCTGTCGGCCATGCTACGTATTCGGCGGTCTCGCCTACAAGCCTGAAGCTGTTTGTCGGTCGCGAAGATCGCGTTAATCGACGCATTCCCTGACGAAAGGTATTGGCAGTCTCTGCACCAGCAAGCGCGCCTCGCGATGGGCGGGCGGTCCCGGCCCGTTCACGCCCGGAACCAATGGGGTCGGTGTCGTGGCGTCGGTTGGCCGGGATGTCTGGCACTTCAAACCGGGCCAGCGGGTGGTCATCTCCTCGCATTTCGTCGCACGGGACAATGTCGAAGATCCGGCGCAGATCCTAATTGGCCTTACCTCCGGCGAGGGCGCGGCACCCGTTGTGGCGGACTGGCCGGACGGAACCCTCGCCGAGTACACGCTAATGCCCATCGAGGCGGTCACGCCTGCCGAGGGGCTCGACCATCTCGACGCCGCTCAGCTAGCGGCCGTCAGCCGCAGCATCATCCTGGGGGACTGCTTCGAGGTCGGCTGGCGGCGGGTGAGATGCTCGTCGTGAACGGAGCAAGCGCCCGAACCGGTGACGCTTCGCGCCTCCCCCCGCCCCTCCCGCAAAGGGGAGGGGTCGAACCCGACAAACGGATGAGTTTCGTTGGGCCTGAACCGATCACTTCTCGCGCAGGTCGTCCAACTCTCCTAGAATGCGCCAGAGCAGGTCTCGAAAATCCCGTCTTGCCTCACGTACTCTGTCATCATCCAGAACCAATTCCAGCTTCCCGATTTCGAGTTTCTTTTCATATTTCAGCCCGGAGATTCGGATCTTCTCGAAACCGGCCCTTTCTTCGGCTTCCTCACGCTTCTGCTCTTCTTCCTCCCAGAAGACGTGTACAAAGAAGGGATCGATCGAAATAGGCACGGGAATGGTGCCTGTTACGTCGAGCAGTGTCTGCGAACCAAAGTCGGCATTTCTCTGGTAGCGCACGCTGTGCGGAAAATTCGCAAGATCCGGTGTGTTGTTCGCGGTGAAGGCTCCGTAGAAATCCCGCCCATGCGCCATGAAGTGCACATAATCGCCCAAATAGGGACCGATCAGCGGATTGGGAGCAGGAGTGTTTGCTGGTGTTGTCGCCAACACATGGTCGTGCCAGTTCAGGCCGTGTTCCGAGAATTGAGCGTGCGTCTCCCAGCGCTGGGTGGCGCCACTGCCGGTGAGCTGCTGGTAGAGAATACCCACCTTCCCGTTATCGTTTATCGCAATAGAAGGGTTTGTAACACTGACAACCGTCAGGAGATCAGCCGACCAAGTCTGACCAGCGTCGTCCGACCGTCGCACATGAAGCGTATAGCCGCTCGGCTGCTGATCGCACCAGGCGATAAATAGCCGTGCGGCCTCTCTGGGATCAACCGCAAGGGTCAGATCGTTCCCGATTCGCTCGAAGCCTAGCGCGGAACCAAAAGTGAGATTTACGTTCGTCACAACACGCTGGCCGGCGACTCCATCCCCCGAATCGATCAAATCCAGAAATGGAGATGCACCCGTTGCCCAGTGATCGTCTCGCACGACAACGACGTCGCTCGAACCTGAGCCGGATGGTGCACGCCATCCGAAGAATGCAGCGTAAACCTTGCCATGGCGATGGATAGCCGGGCGAACCGCCGGTCCATTCTGACCTGAGGTCGCGCGGAATTCAATGACGGACGGGTTGAACGTCGGTAGCAGCGCTGCGTCGTCGACGGAAAGATCCACGGATGCAGTCGGACCAGCCAAACTCAGATCATTGTATCCGACGTACGCCCGGTCTTTGCCTTCATCGGGACCGTGTGGGACTGTCATGGCTTCGACATACGGTTGATCGGGGCCGGTCCGTTGGTCCATTAACTGCAGCGAAGTTGCGCTAAACGGATCCGGAGTTCGTAGAACATTCAAGTTTCCATTGTCGGCCCGCAACTCACTTACGCAAAGTTCGTGACGGCTGAAGCGAAGGGTCACATCGCCTGTGCCGAAGGTCGGCAGCGACGATCCCGGGATGAGAGGATTGAGGGTCCATGTATGACCCCTATTGTGAGAAAGAAAGATTGGTGCGAACGCCGAGCCACCCGGATCGGGCGTAATCGACGTTGTGCCTGCAATGCGATGTGGCTCGATCGGATGAACGGCAAGATTTGCCTCCGAATCCTGATTCGCCTCGTTGCTCACGGAGCGCGGAATCATGTTCACGACCTCGATACGAGTTTTCATCGCACACCTCTCATAATACTCTGGCGCTTCGGCACCGCTATTGGTCGTGACGAAGAAGCTGCTGGATCTGAGGCAGCGCGTCCGCATGCTGGAAGTCTGCGGGGTCGAGCGCACTCAGCGGTTCCTGAGGAGCGCCCCATTTCGCAGCCCCTCTATGAAGCAGGAAAATTCCCTCTTCATGTTCGCGAAAGCGATGTGCTCCCGCCCACAGAACGTCGCGAGCCGAAGGAAATAGCACTTCTATATGGTTGCCTTTGTGCTCACCCTTGATCAGGCTTCTTACTCTTACTCGGGCAAGCATCCATTTTGGCGAATGGAATGAAATCGGCTCTCTGATGCCGCTCGGCTGGACGTGCTCGACTGTGCCAACGACCACGATATCGGCGCTTTCAAGCCGCGATCGGAGATGCCTGAGAGGCAGTGCCTCTACAGCGGCACCAACTTCCCGCTCGTTCTGAGCGTTTACGTGGCGATGGCCAACTTCGCGAAGCACGATCTGATCACCATACACGAGACCGTTTGTGAAAAAGATTGCCTGATGACCAACATCCAGGCCGTGGTCTGTATCCAGTTCAATGGTGACGGTCCGTCCGACCAAATTACCAAGCGTAGGTCCAGCCCGAAAAACCGAGTTGATTTGTGCGATCACCAGTCTCGGACTTGCCGGAACAGTCGGCTCGTTGGAAGCGCCGCGCTGAGACACCGTAGCGCGCACTATTACGCTTGAAGCTTCCACGAGCCGGGCAGTGTCTTCTGCGTATTCGGGCATACTACCCTCCCTCACGGCTGATTGCTTGAATTCACCGGGATCCCCCGGTGGCCGCGCCATTAGACCCTCGCTCTCGCCCAACTTGAAGCCGACCTGGAACGCTTTTCGGTGCTCGGGAACGGAAATCCGGCCTGGTAGGCACTGCTCCTCGGAAACTGAGCGTAGTAAGTGAGGTATCGCGGCGGTGCACCAGCAACCCAGCGCTGCGGCCGAGAGAGCAACCGGGTGGCGGGACAACAATAATTTCGGCAATCCGTATCCCTGCAAGTCTTTCCGTGCGAAAATGCTGGGCATGCCGACCGCGGCTAGTATGCGTTTCGGCCACGTCGTCATTCCGCGTCCTGGCTGTCAATTCTCGCATGGCGATCATTCACACTAGGTTTGCTCTTTGGGGAGCACACTAATTCCCGCTGGCGCGGGTGAAGTTCGGGAATATCGGCTCCGGACTCCAAAATTCGTGTGATGTGCGTCACACTCCGGGATCCGACGGCATGTCGGACATCTACGGCAATGGAAGCTCCAGCTCGCGCGATCCGAAGCAGGCATGTTCGCGACAAGGCGACCTATCTCGGCCGGTCTGCGTTGCAGGTGGCGGGGCGGGGCTGCGGTTCGACTGTTACGGACGCAAGCTTTAATCCGCGAACATGTCGCGCAGCCGCGCCAGCTACCATTGCAGATCTGCGTCGGCCTCATTGCCGAATTCCGGCCAGACGAGAACGTCATCGCCCGCCTCCGCAACTTTCCGTGCGGCTTCGGCCCAGCCTGCGCAACGGTAACCGCGCATTGCAGCCCGACCTTATTACGCCGTCTTGTCCGGTACGCGGTCCGGGCGCATTTGCGGACAACCACCAAGGGGCCAAGCGTATGGGATCGACTGATCGGCTGGATCGCCACGGCGCGCCCCCCGATTGCTTACGCGGCGCTGCCCGGCCGAAGCCCTACGGTCATCTTCCTGCCCGGCTATCGCAGCGACATGACCGGCGACAAGGCGACGCATCTCGCCCGGTTCTGCGCTGCGCGTGGTCAGGCGATGGTTCGTTTCGATTATTCCGGCCACGGTGCGAGCGGCGGGCGATTTCGAGGACGGCACGATCGGCGTCTGGACCGAAGATGCGCTGTTCGTGCTGGACCGGTTGACCGAGGGCACGGTCGTGCTCGTCGGCTCCTCGATGGGAGGCTGGATCGCGCTGCTGGCGGCGCTTGCGCGTCCGGAGCGTGTCGCCGCGCTGATCGGCATTGCCGCGGCGCCGGATTTCACCGAACGGCTGATGTGGCAGGCGATGGCGCCGCCCGAGCGCAAGCGGCTGCTGCGCGACGACGTGCTGCACGTGCCGAGCGAATACGGCGAGCCCTACCCGATCACGCGCCGCCTGATCGAGGACGGACGCAACCATTTGCTGCTGGATAAACCGATCCCACTCTCCTGTCCGGTCCGGCTTTTGCATGGCCAGCGTGACTCGGACGTGCCCGTGGAGATTGCGCGACACTTGTTCGAAAAAATTTCCGGCCCGGATGTACACCTGACGCTGATTAAGGACGGCGATCATCGCCTGTCGCGCCCGCAAGACCTTCAGGTGATCACCTGTACGCTTGCGCTTCTGCTCGGATGATCATCTGCAGGCCCTCGCGATACGTCGGGTAGAGCCAAGCGAGGTCCAGCGCGCGCTTGGTGGCGCTGTTGTCCACGCGGCGATGTTCGGCCCAGAAGCTCCGGGCCATCGGGCTCATGTCCGGCCAGGCTTGGTCGAACGGAATGGCGGGCGGGGACGGGATGCCGAGCAGCCGTGCCGCCTCTGCCGTGACGGCCGCGGGTTCGGCCGGCTCGTCATCCACCAGGTTGAGGACGCGCAGGCCCGGTCCGCGCTGCTGGCGCATCGCGGCGAGCGCCGCGCGGGCGATGTCGTCGCGGTGGATGCGCCCGAAGACGTGGCCGGGCCGGATGAGCCGCCGGGCGCGGCCGGCGCGCAGCTCGTCGAACGGCGAGCGGCCCGGGCCGTAGATGCCGCCAAGCCGGAACAGATCCACCGCGCGCCGATCGGCGAAGCGCGCCCAGCCGGCTTCGACCGCGAGGCGCCGGCGCGAGCGCTCGGAGCCGGGCGCGGGCGGCGTCGCCTCGTCCACCAGCGCGCCGCCGCGATCGCCATAGACGCCGGTCGTCGAGAAATAGCCGATCCAGCGCAGCAGCGATGCCGCCGCGATCGCCGCTCCGTCGCTTGCCAGCAGCGGATCGCCGTCCGCGCCGGGCGGGGCGGTGATGAGGAGGTGGGTGGTGTCGGCAAGTGCCGCGGCGACTTGGCGCGGGTGGATGATACGGATTTCGTTGGACGGGGGTTCCCGCGTTTCCCCCACCTCACCCCTTCCCTCTCCGCCCCCGGGGGCGGAGAGGGAGTCACTGCACCGCGGGCGGTGCCGACGACCTCAAAGCCGCCGGCCAGCGCGGCTTCCGCGACCGCCTTGCCGGTATAGCCCGGGCCGAAGATCAGTAGGCGCGGCCGCGCAGTGCTCACGCCACCAGCGCCGAGCGCTCGATCGAGGCCAGCGCCCAGGCGGCCTCCGCGTCCTCGTCGAACAGTTCGGTCAGCTTGCGCATCATGGTCCCGCCCAGCTCCTCGGCGTCCACGATCGTCACCGCGCGGCGGTAGTAGCGCGTCACGTCATGGCCGATGCCGATGGCGATCAGCTCCACCTCGCCGCGGCCCTCGATCTCGCGGATCACGTCGCGCAAATGCTTTTCCAGGTAGTTGCCGGGATTGACCGAGAGCGTGGAGTCATCGACCGGCGCGCCGTCGCTGATCACCATCAGGATGCGGCGGTGCTCGGGGCGCACCACCAGGCGGCGATAGGCGAACAGCAGCGCCTCGCCGTCGATGTTCTCCTTCAGCAGCCCCTCGCGCAGCATCAGGCCCAAATTCTTGCGCGCCCGCCGCCACGGCGCGTCGGCCGCCTTGTAGATGATGTGGCGGAGGTCATTGAGCCGCCCGGGGTTGCGCGGCTTGCCGTCCTGCACCCAGCGCTCCCGGCTCTGCCCGCCCTTCCAGGCGCGGGTGGTGAAGCCCAGGATCTCCACCTTCACCGCGCAGCGCTCCAGGGTGCGGGCCAGGATGTCGCCGCACATCGCGGCCACGGTAATCGGCCGGCCGCGCATGGAGCCCGAATTGTCGATCAGCAGCGTCACCACCGTGTCGCGGAATTCGGTCTCGCGCTCGCGCTTGTAGGAAAGCGCATGCAGCGGGTTGACGACCACCCGCGACAGGCGCCCGGCGTCAAGCAGCCCCTCCTCCAGGTCGAACTCCCAGGACCGCTGCTGCTGCGCCATCAGCCGTCGTTGCAGCCGGTTGGCGAGCTTGGAAATGACGCCCTGCAAGTGCTGCAGCTGCTGGTCAAGCTGCTGGCGCAGACGGGTCAGCTCGTCCAGGTCGCATAAATCCTCGGCACTTATTTCCTCGTCGAACTGGCGCACATAGGCGCGGTAGGTGGCCTCGTTCTCGACGTTCGGCCGATCCCGGCGGGGCTGCGGGCCGCCGGGCCGGTCGTCGCCCTCGGCAAGCGCCGCCTCGTCCTCGGCCTCGGCGCCTTCGTCATCTGCCGCGTCGCCTTCCATCTCCTCGGGCTGGGCGCCCAGCATGCTCTCCTGCTCGGATTGCGACTGGCCCTCCCCGTCCGGAGCGTTGTCCTGCTGGTTCGATTGCTCGCCCCCTGCTCGCCCTGCTCGGACTCGTCGTCCGGCTCGGCCTCGGCCTCCGCCTCGGCCAGATCGAGCGCGGCGAGCAGCTTGCGCGCGGCGCGGCTGAAGGCGCGCTGATCGTTTTGGGTGCGGGCCAGTTCGGTCAGCGCGGCCTCGGCGTCGGTCCCCAGCGTGTCGCGCCACAGATCGAGCACGCGCAGCGCCGGCGGGGGCGCGGCTTCGCCGCACATCTGTTCCCGGGCGAGCAAGGACAGCGCCGCCGCGACCGGTAGCTGTTCGCGGCGCGTCATCCGGTCATAGCCTTCGGATTCGCATTGCTCGATAAGCTTGGCGCGCAGATTGGCGGCGACGCCGGCCATGCGGCGCGCGCCGACCGCCTCGACCCGCGCCTGCTCCAGCGCATCGAACGCGTCGCGCGCCTCGCGGCGGGCCGGCATGCGCGCCGTGTGCAGGGCGTCGTTGTGATGGCGCAGGCGGAGCGCAATCGCATCGGACGCGCCCCGCAGCTTGGCGATCTCGGCCGGCGGCAGCGCCCGGGTGGGCAGCGGCAGCCGGGCGCGCTTGCCGCTCACGCCGGAGGCACCGGGCTGGAAATTCACCTGCACGTCCGGGATCTCGGCGATGGCACGCAGCACGCCGGCGGTGGCGCGTTTGAACTCCTCGGCGCGGGTATTGTCCCTGTTGCCGCTCATTCCGGCGGCTCAGGCCAGCTTTCGGGCCAATACGCCGGTCGAGACCTCCTCGTTAAAGCAGCGCTGGTAGTATTCGGCCACGGTCGCCCGCTCCGCCTCGTCGCATTTGTTCAGAAACGTCATGCGGAACGCAAAGCCCACGTCGCCGAATATGCGCGCGTTCTCGGCCCAGGTGATGACCGTTCGCGGCGACATCACCGTGGAGATATCGCCGTTGATGAAGCCGGCGCGCGTCAGGTCGGCGAGTGCCACCATGCTCTCCACCTGCTTGCGCATCGCGGATCGGACTCTATCGGCGCCGAGCTTGGCGAGCACGATCCCGGTCTCCATCGCGTGCGGTAGGTAATTGAGCGTGGCCACGATGTTCCACCGGTCCATCTGGCCCTGATTGATCTGCTGCGTGCCGTGATAGAGCCCGGTCGTATCGCCGAGACCCACGGTGTTCGAGGTCGCGAACAGCCGGAACGACGGATGCGGGCGGATGACCCGGTTCTGGTCGAGCAGCGTCAGCTTGCCCTCCACTTCCAGGACGCGCTGGATCACGAACATTACGTCCGGCCGCCCGGCGTCGTATTCGTCGAACACAAGGGTGCAGGCGTGCTGGAGCGTCCAGGGCAGGATGCCTTCGCGGAATTCCGTCACCTGCTTGCCTTCGCGCAGGATGATCGCGTCCTTGCCGATCAGGTCGATGCGGCTGATGTGGCTGTCGAGGTTGACGCGGATGCAGGGCCAATTCAGCCGGGCCGCCACCTGCTCGATATGCGTGGACTTGCCGGTGCCGTGGTAGCCCTGGATCATCACCCTTCGGTTGAAAGCGTAACCGGCGAGAATCGCCAGCGTCGTCTCGCGGTCGAACTGGTAGGCGGTGTCGATATCCGGTACGTGTTCGGTACGAACGCTGAACGCCGGCACTACCATGTCGGTATCAATGCCGAACGCCTCGCGCGCGTATACCTCCGCATCCGGCAGATCGATCGCGGAGGTGGGGCGAATCTCGGCCAGGGAGGCGACCTTATTCATAAGCCAGCGTGTCCTGTTGTTCGAACGAGAGTTAGGCCCGGCGCCTTTGCTGTCAAAGACCGGACCCGTGGCGTTCCGGTCCAGCTGCTCCGTCGCTCAGCCCGTTGCCGCGAGACCGGGAAGCTGCGCCAGCCTGTTGCGCAGCGTCGCATAGGCAAGGTTGATGGTCTTCAGGCGTTCTTCGGCCGCCCGGTCGCCGCCATTGGCGTCCGGATGGTGCGTCTTGGCCAGCTCCTTGTAGCGCGCCTTCAGCGCCGGCATGGTCAGCGGCCAGGTCAAGCCCATCGTGGCGAGCGGCTCGCGCAAATCGGCCGGGGCCGCATCAGCATTGCGCTGGCGGCCTCGACGGAGCCGTTCGGCCTGGAGCAACCCGAGCGGGTCGCGCAGCGCCTCGCTCGTCCCAGCCGCCGTTTGAACCCAGCCGGCCCAGCGGCCAGCTGGGACGCTGCCAAGCGGTATCGCGGCGCAGCTCCGCCTCGATTTCGCTCTGGCTCATGCCCTTGTAGTAATCCCACGCCGAGTTGTACTCGCGCACGTGCTCGAGGCAGAACCACCAGTACTCGCGCAGGTTCCGGCGGGATTTCGGCGCCCTGTATTCGCCCATCGCCGAACAGTCGGGCATGTCGCAGCCCCGGCCCGGCGCCGCCGGGTCGGGAGCATAAGCCCGGGGTCGCGAGGCTCGTCCGGTCATGGCTCGCGCTTATGTGCGACGGGGCCACCGGAATGGCAATGGCCGCTTGGCGAGGACGTCCGGGTGGCCGATATGTCGCCCATGCAGCTTCCTCATGACAGCCGGGCGGACCGACTGACGGCGGTCCTCCGTCAGGCATTTGCCCCCACCCTGTTGCGCGTGACCGACGACAGCGCCCTTCACGCGGGCCACGCGGGGGCGCGCCCCGAAGGCCAGACCCATTATAGCGTCCTGCTGGTTTCGGAGGCATTCCGGGGCATGAACCGTGTCAGTCGCTCCCGGGCCGTGCATGACGCGCTGGCGGCGGAGTTCCGGGGCGGCATGCACGCACTCGCACTGACGCTGCGCACACCCGAGGAGCAGCAGGCTGCAGCAAACAGCCCCTAGCGGAGCACTCGTGAGTGTAGGAGTTTCCTTCGCTTCGAGACTACGAGGCACGTGTCGTTTCCCTTGCGCGCCGATCCGGATGAGGATTGATGACCGTTACGGCAGAGAGAGACGAACTTGATCGCGTGGACCGGGAGATCCTGCGGCTGCTCAGCGCCGATGCCTCGCTCTCGCTAGCGGAAATCGCGGCGCGCGTGGGGCTCACGCCGACGCCGTGCTGGAAGCGCATCCGGCGGATGGAGCAGGCCGGTATTATCCTGAAACGCGTCGCTCTGATCGATCCGGCCCGAATCGGCTTGCCGGTCTCCGTGTTTGTTGAGGTAGAGACGGCAGATCACTCCAGTGCATGGCTGGCCCGCTTTGCCGAGGTGATCGCCGGCATGAGCGAAATCGTGGATGCATGGCGCATGAGCGGCGATGTGGACTACCTCTTGCACGTCGTCGTCCCCGACATCGCCGCGTATGACGGGTTTTACCGTCGGCTGATCGCCGCCGTGCCGCTGCGCAATGTCTCCTCGCGCTTCTCGATGGAGCGCTTGAAAGCCGCGCCGCTACCGATCTGATAAAATCGGCGCCTGTCGAAACCACCTCTTAACGCGCGGCGTGCTTCCCTCCGGGCTGACCCTATCGGAGGAGCGTTCCGTGACTGCCAGCCGTCTCGTCAATCGCAACGTCGTGGCCGGTACCGGCCGCACCAGCATGCGCCTGGAACCGGAGCTTTGGGAGGCGCTGTTCGAGATCTGTCAGCGTGAGAGCCAGGGTGTCCATGACCTGATCCGTCGCGTCGATGCGATGCGCCACGCCGGCGGACGAACCAGCGCGGTTCGTGTCTATGTTCTGCAATACTTCCGCCTTGCCGCGACCGAGGCCGGGCACGCCGCCGTCGGGCACGGCCCGCACGCACCACAGCGCGAAGCGGCCTGAAACATCGCATCGCGCTAATAGAGCGTGGTGCGCAGCCGCTCGGGATAGGCGCGGTCATAATCGGGACCGTCCACGCCACCCCGCGAAACATCGGCCAGAATTGTCCCGGTCGTCGGCAACGCAGAACGCGGCAGCCGCTTGTCCGGGTTCCAGAGGTCGGAACGGACGATCGCCTTCTGGCACTGGAAATAGACCCGATCGACGCTGATCACGATCACTGAGCGCGGCAGTTTGCCGTTGACGGGGAACCGCGCCAGGAGCTCCGGATCAACCGAAATCGCGGCGCGCCCGTTCACCCTCAGGGTCTCGCCGATGCCGGGGATCAGGAACAGCAGCGCCACACGCGGGTCGCGGATGATGTTGCGCAAGCTGTCGGCGCGGTTGTTGCCCCGCCGGTCGGGAATGAGCAGCGTCCGCTCGTCTGCCACCTCCACGAAGCCGCCCGCATCGCCTCGGGGAGATATGTCCAGTCCCTCCGGGCCGGCGGTCGCCAGCGCCACGAACGGCGATGCCTCTATGAAGGCGCGGTAATGCCGGTGAACATGGTCCAGCTCCTTTAGCACCGCAGGTGCGGACGGCTCGCCATACAAGGCGGCCAGTGTCTCGGCGTCGGTGATCAGATGGCTCGTGTCCATCGCATCCATCAGCATCTCCGCTCGGCTTTGCTGCCGTGTGCTCCAGGCGCACATCGTCACAGGCTTGCCCCGCGGCGGCAAGTTCGTGCTGCCTGGGCGCAAATGCGGGTAAACGCCGCACGCCCTCGTGATCCGTCGGGAAAGAAACGGATCGGACCGGACACAGTTTCGGCCCGACCGCGCCTTGTCGCGACAGATCAGGGGAAAAGGCTGATGAACCGGACTACACGGATTATTCTTGTCCTTGGCGGCCTGACGCTACTCGCCGGGTGCGGATACAACAAGCAGGAACGTGCCACGGGGGGTGCCGGCGCGGGTGCGGCCACCGGCGCGTTGGTAGGAGCCATCGCCGGGCCGCCGGGCGCGGCGATCGGTGCGGGCGTCGGCGCAGCGGCGGGCGCCGCCACGGGTGCTTCCACGACCCCGCAGCAGATCAATCTCGGCACGCCGCCGTACAATAATCCCAATGTCCACGTCGGGGATTTACACGCCCAGTAGGACGGCAGGACCGATTTGGGCCGACGGACAACTAGCGCGCAGCCGTGTGCTCGTCCTCCACCACGCGGGCTCGCGCGAGATCCGTTACGCTGATCACCCCGAGCAGCGCGCCGCAGTCAACCACCGGAAGATGACGACACCCGCTGGCGAGCATGAGGCGCATGGCATCCGCCAGCGGGGTTGCCGGCGTCACCGATCGCACCGCGCGGGTCATGAGCTGGCCCGCCGTCATCTCCAGCAGGCGCGCACCATTAGCCGCGAGTGCCCTCACCAGGTCCTGGTCGGTGATAATGCCGAGTAGTTGATCGTTGCCGTCCATCACAGGCACGGCTCCGGCTCGGGTCATCGCCAGGGTATCAGCGATTTCTCGGGCGTTGGCTGTGGCCTGCACCGAGACAAGCTGGAATCCCTCGCGCTCAAGGATCGCGGCAACGTTCATCCCCGGCCCCCGATTTCGTGGTGGTCCGGCGGGCATCTTGGACTTGCAGCGGTGGGGGGCGCAAAAACCAGCCGTGCGTTGCACAAATTCCGGAGCGGAGATCACCGGTTAGCCGGATAGAAGGGCTCCCAGCCGCCTCCCAGCGCCCGGTAGAGTGCGACCACGTCAGCCGAGACGTTCGTGTTGCTTGTCGCAAGCGCCTGTTCTGCGGCCAGCACGTTTTGCTGGACCACCAGTACCTGGAGGAAGTCGGACACGCCCTGCTGGTAGCGGCTCTGCGCCAGGGCAAGCGCGCGGCGGTTGTCGGCGACCGCTTGCACGAGCTGCTCGCGCCGGCGTTGCTCGTTCTGCAAGGTGATAAGGGCATTGGCGACATCGTGCCATGCGGTCAGCACAGTTCGCTGATAGTTCGTGGCCGCCTCTCGCTGCTGCGCCTTCCGCAAACGCAGCGTCTCACGCAACTGCCCGCCCTCAAAGATCGGGAGATTGATCCCCGGTCCCATCGAGTACCGGCGCGCTCCCCAATTCACGAGATTGAACGGTTGCAGCGCCTGCAGTCCGAAACTGGCCGTCAGCGTGACGGATGGATAGAAGTCGGCGATTGCCACCCCGACGTCGGCGGTTGCTGCGTGCAGATTGGCTTCCGCCTGCCTGATGTCGGGCCGGCGGCGGGCAAGTTCGGACGGAAATCCGACCGGCACGCGCGGCGGCACCGGCGGCACCGGACGAGGCACCGCAAGTTCGCTGACCAAGGTGTTCGGTGGCTGTCCCGACAGCAGGGCAAGCGCGTTCATCAATTCGCGCTCCTGCGCCTCCAGGGCCGGGATTTGTGCCGCCGTCGTGCGCACCTGCGCCGAGGCGTTGGCGACATCGAGATCGGTGGTCACACCGGCCGCCGCCCGTTCTTGCGTAAGTTTCAATCCCTGCTGGGAGGTCCCCAAATTCTCGCGCGCGATGCGCAGCTGCTCCTGCGTGCCGCGAAGCTGGATGTAGTCCTGCGCCGCGTCGGATAGACTCGTGAGCAATACGGCGCGGCGCGCGTCTGCAGACGCCTGCAGGCTTGCATCGGCTGATTCCACCGCGCGGCGCACCTGCCCCCAGAAGTCCGGCTCCCAAGACGCTTGCAGGCCATATTGGTAGATGCTGACGGGCGGTAAATTGGCGGGGGTAGTAACGCCGCCCGCGGCGAAGCCGAACGCCCCATTGGCCTCGCTGCCCGGCGCGGCGGTCGTTCCGGGTGGCGCAGCCAGAAGCGCTATTTCGCCCTTGTTGCTGGCCTTCGTGTACTCGTACGATCCGTTTGCATTGATACTGGGATAGAGACCGGCGCGGGTGATGCCCAACTGCGCCCGGGCTTCGAGCAATCTGGACGTTGCCGCCTGCACGTCGAGATTGCCCGCCGCAACCCGCCGCTCCAAGGAGGTTAGCTTGGGGTCGCGAAACAATCGCCACCAGCTCACGTCGATGGGCACCGCTACGGGCTCGCTTCGCACGGGTTGCGCGGGCTCCGGTTCACCGGAGAACCATGAGCTCGGCGACGCCCAACGCGGCGGGTGGAAATCCGGTCCGACATTGCAACCACTCAGCATCAGAACGGCAGTGGCCGCGACAGCGGACTTGCGCATTGCTAACTCCGGTTGATGCGCCGACGCCTTGCTCCGACATCCGCTCGAAAAGCAGAGTCGCACGCAACAGGGCGCGAAGACACTGAGCCGCCGTCGGATGTCAAGGTCGCTTCTCCCCCCTCGCCCCCTTTGACGGGTGCAGGTGTTACACGGCACCGTTGTGGTATCTCAGTGCATTGGAGCCGCTCCATGCCAGCCCTTTCACCCACTGCCGTAGACGCTGTGCTCCGACAGGCTGAGGCTTGCTTCGAACAATCGCGCGAGCGGCTGTTCGCGCTGCTCCGCATTCCCAGCATCAGCGCGCAAGCGATGCATCAGGCGGATTGCCAGCGAGCCGCCGAATGGGTGCGCGACGCACTCGCCGGGCTGAGCTTTGCATCGAGCCTGCGCCCGACAGAAGGGCATCCGATCGTGCTCGCGCACCATCCGGGCCCGGCCGACTATCGCGGGCCGCACGTCCTGTTTTACGGCCATTACGATGTGCAACCGGTGGATCCGCTCGCACTCTGGTCAAGACCGCCATTCGAGCCGCAACTCGTCGAAGGACCGCGCGGCAGACGGTTCGTCGCCCGGGGCGCCGTAGACAACAAGGGCCAGATGATGATGTTCCTGGAAGCCCTGCGCGCCTGGCAGGCGGCAACCGGCGCCGTGCCTGTCCGGTTGACGGTGCTAATCGAGGGCGAGGAGGAAGTCGGCAGCGTCAACCTCGAACCCTTTCTCGCCGCCAACCGCGGGGAACTCCATGCCGACCTCGCGCTGATCAGCGACACCGGCATGTGGGACGTCGACGCCCCGGCGCTGACCACTCGCTTGCGCGGACTGGTTTATCTGCAACTGACGTTGCGCGCCGCCGAACGCGACCTGCATTCCGGCCTGTTCGGCGGCTCGGCGCTCAATCCGATCAACGAGTTGACCCGTATCCTGGGCGCTCTGCACGATGCGAACGGGCGCATCACCATTCCCGGGTTCTATGACGGCGTACAGGAGGTTAGCGCGACGCAGGCCGAGGAATGGGAAGCGCTCGGCTTTGACGAGCAGGCATTCCTTGGCAGCATGGGGCTCACGGTGCCGGCGGGCGAGCACGATCGGCCGCCGCTCCAGCGGCTTTGGGCGCGTCCGACGGCCGATATCAACGGGATCTGGGGCGGCTATACCGAAGCCGGGGCGAAGACGGTCATTCCCGCCGAAGCCGCGGCGAAGGTCTCCTTTCGGCTGGTGCCGGGCCAGGACCCTGCGCGCGTTGTTGCGGGTTTCAAAACCTTCGTCGCGGAGCGGCTGCATCCCGATGCGCGGGTCAGCTACGAGGTTTACTCTGCGAGTCCGGGAATCGAGGTTCCGACCACGTCGGAGTGGGTTCGCGCGGCCCGGGCCGCGCTCGCGGAGGAATACGGCCGTCCTGCTATGCTGATGGGCAGCGGTGGGTCGATCCCGGTCGTCTCCGCGCTGAAATCCGTACTGGGCATCGACAGCCTGCTCATGGGCTTCGGCCTGGACGACGACCAGGTACACAGCCCTAACGAGAAATTTGAAGAGCGCTGCTTCCGAAAAGGGCTGCGCTCACATGTGCGGCTTTTGGGGAAGTTCGCCGGTTCGTGAGTTTGCTTGAGCTGCGGGGCCTGAGAAGCGCGCTGGCGGGACCGTTCGATCTCGCCGTGGAACGGGGCGAATGCATCGCCGTGACTGGCGCCTCGGGCAGCGGCAAGAGCCTGTTCCTGCGTATGATCGCCGACCTCGATCCGAACGAGGGCGAGGTGCTGCTGAACGGACGGGAACGGCGGACTTGGCCAGCCCCGTCCTGGCGCCGGTTGGTCACGTACAACGGGGCAGAGCCGGGCTGGTGGTCCGAGTGTATCGCGGATCATTTCCCGGGGCCTACGCTCGGCCGCGCCCGCGCCCTGGCACCGCGCCTGAACCTCACGCCCGACCTGTTCGATGCGCCGGTCACGCGCCCTTCCACCGGCGAGCGGCAGCGGCTCGCGCTTCTTCGTTCCCTGGCGCTTGAGCCACCGGCCCTGCTGCTCGACGAGCCGACCGGTGCGCTCGACGAACAATCCACGGCACTGGTCGAGCACGTCTTGGCCGAGCGGCTGGCGCACGGAATCACGCTGGTCGTGGTCACGCACAACCCCGGACAGGCCAGTCGCATGGCGCAGCGCCGCTTCCGGATGGTCGAGCGACGGCTGCTGACCGAATGACGCCGATACTCCTGAGATGGCCGGATCTGGCGGTCGCAGCCTCGCTGCTGGTCCTGGACGGAGCGCTTTCGGTGCTCCTGCGGCTGCGCCTGCATCGGCAACTCGCCATTGCCGCTTCGCGCATGGTTATCCAACTCGTGTGCGTCGGGCTGATCCTGCGCGCAGTTTTTCGCCTTGCCTCGCCGGGCGCCACCTTCGCGGTGATCATTGTCATGATGGCGATTGCCGCCCGCGAGGTGGCAGCACGGCCCGAGCAGCGCCTGACGCGGGCGGGCAATTTCGCCGTGGGCGCCTCGGCGGTGGCGTTCGCGACATTTCTCACCGCCATTCTCGCGCTCACGACGGCGATCCGGCCGCAACCGTGGTACGATCCACGTTACGCGATTCCGCTTGCCGGCATCGTGCTCGGCAACGTGCTCAACGGTGCAAGCTTGGCGCTCGATTCGATGCTTGGCGGGGTCGTGCGTGAGCGCGCGGCCATCGAGGCCCAGCTAGCCCTCGGCGCGAGTTTCGGCCACGCCATGCGTGGGCTGATTCGCGCCTCGGTGCGGCGCGCGCTACTGCCGATCGTCAACCAGATGGCGGCGGCCGGTGTGGTGACCCTGCCCGGCATCATGACCGGCCAGATCCTGGCCGGCATGGACCCGCTGGAGGCCGCCAAGTATCAGATATTGCTGATTTTCCTCCTCGCTGGCGGCAGCGGGCTCGCTTCTATGGCGGTGGTTTACCTGGCCGCGTGGCGCCTGACCGATGAGCGGCACAGGCTGCGGCTTGACCGTCTTCGGACGCACAGGCGCTAACCGCCCCGGGCGCAACCTCTACGTGAGGAATACAACACCCCTTCGCCCGTCGCGCCCCGGGGCGTGGCAGGATGGTTCGCTCGCTGCTATATCCCGCCCGCCGCCTCGGCGCTTTGCGCGCGCTCTTGGCCTGATCGGGGCCGGATGGCGTGCTGAGAGGAAGATGATGGCCCGCCGCCGCCAGCTCTATGAAGGAAAAGCAAAGATCCTGTTCGAGGGACCGGAGCCCGGAACCCTCGTGCAGTATTTCAAGGATGACGCCACGGCTTTCAACGCGCAGAAAAAGGGCGTGATCACCGGTAAGGGCGTGCTTAACAACAGGATCAGCGAATACCTCATGATGCGCCTGGCCGAGATCGGTATTCCGACGCATTTCGTCCGCCGCCTGAACATGCGTGAGCAACTCATTCGCGAGGTGGAAATCATTCCGCTTGAAATTGTGGTTCGCAATATCGCGGCCGGCGGCCTCTCGCAACGGCTCGGCATTCCGGAAGGCACCCGCCTGCCCCGCTCGATCATCGAATACAATTACAAGAACGATTCGCTGGGCGATCCACTGGTTTCCGAGGAGCATATCACGTGCTTCGGCTGGGCCAGCACCCAAGATCTGGATGACGTCGTGGCGCTCACGCTGCGCGTCAACGATTTCCTCACCGGACTGTTCCTGGGCGTCGGCATCACCTTGGTCGATTTCAAACTGGAATTCGGCCGGCTCTGGGAAAACGAGGAAATGCGGATCGTGCTGGCCGACGAGATCAGCCCTGACAATTGCCGGCTCTGGGACAGCAAAACCAACGAGAAGATGGACAAGGACCGTTTCCGCCGCGATCTGGGCAAGGTCGAAGAAGCCTATCAGGAAGTCGCAAAGCGGCTCGGTATTCTGCCCGAGGCCGGGTCGCGCGACATGAAGGGTCCGGAGACGATGCAGTGACGAACGGCGTGGCTTGAAGGACGACGGCAGTGAAGGCCACGGTCACGGTGATGCTGAAAGCGGGCGTACTGGACCCGCAGGGCAAGGCAATTGCGCATGCGCTGCACGGATTAGGCTTCACCGGGGTTGGTGAGGTGCGCGCCGGAAAGATGATCGAGCTGGATTTGGCCGAGGCCGATCCGGCCAAAGCCAAAGCGATGGTCGAGGAGATGGCGCGGCGTTTGCTGGCCAATCCGGTGATCGAGAGCTGGCGCGTATCGGTGGATGGTGCATGAGGGCGGGAATCGTCACCTTCCCGGGCATCAACCGCGAGCGGGACATGGCGATCGCGCTGGCCGGAGCGACCGGCCGCGAACCGCGCATGTTGTGGCATACCGAGCTGGACCTCTCGGGCCTGGATCTGATCGTTCTTCCGGGCGGGTTCAGCTATGGTGATTATTTGCGTTGCGGGGCGATGGCGGCACAGTCGCCGGCAATGCGCGCGCTGCGCGATTTCGCGACCACAGGCGGCTACGTGCTCGGCGTGTGCAATGGTTTTCAGATCCTGACCGAAGCCGGCCTGCTTCCCGGCGCATTGCTGCGCAACGCGTCTCTGCGCTTCATTTCGGCCGACTGCCATCTGCGCGTAGAGCGCGCCGATACCGTGTTCACCGGTGGCTATCAGCGCGGCCAGGTGTTTCGGGCGCCGATGGCGCATGGCGACGGGAATTACTTCGCCGACGAGACCACCCTGCACCGGCTGGAAGGCGAAGGGCTCGTGGCGTTCCGCTATGCCACTCCGGAAGGCGAGATCGCGCCCGAGGCGAACCGGAACGGCAGCGCCAGGAACATCGCCGGCATCTACAGCCCGAACCTGCGCGTGCTCGGCCTGATGCCGCATCCGGAGGATCTCGTGGACCCCCTAATAGGCGGCACGGACGGCAAGCCGCTGTTCGACGGGCTGGCCTCGGCCCTAGCGACGTAAGCATGCCACGCGAAGTCGATGAAGCCCTCGCCCGGGAGTTCGGGCTCAGTAATGAGGAATACGCGACGGTCCTGGGCATCATGGGCCGGACGCCAAGCCTGACGGAGCTTGGCATCTTCAGCGTGATGTGGAGCGAGCACTGCTCCTACAAGTCTTCCCGGGCGCTTCTGAAACAGTTGCCGACCAAGGCGCCCTGGGTGATCCAGGGCCCCGGCGAGAATGCCGGCGTGGTGGATATCGGCCATGGCCTCGCCGCCGTGTTCAAGATGGAAAGCCACAACCACCCAAGCTTCATCGAGCCGTATCAAGGCGCGGCCACAGGCGTAGGCGGCATTCTGCGCGACGTGTTCACCATGGGCGCGCGGCCCGTCGCTAATCTCAACGCGCTCCGCTTCGGCAACCCGCGAAACCCGATCACGCGCCGAATCGTCGATGGCGTGGTGCGCGGGATCGGCGGCTACGGCAACTGTGTGGGCGTGCCGACTGTGGGCGGCGAGGTGAACTTCCACCCGGCTTACGACGGCAATCCACTAGTTAACGCCATGACCGTAGGCGTTGCCCCGCGCGATCGCATTTTTCTTTCGGCCGCGGCCGGTGTCGGCAATCCGGTTGTCTATGTCGGCTCGCAGACCGGGCGCGACGGCATTCATGGTGCGACGATGGCCTCGGCCGAGCTTGGTACCGAATCCGAACAGAAACGGCCGACGGTGCAGGTGGGCGACCCGTTCACCGAGAAACTGCTGATCGAGGCCTGCCTGGAACTGATGGCCACTGATGCGATCGTGGCGATTCAGGACATGGGCGCAGCGGGCCTGACCAGTTCTTCGGTCGAAATGGCCGGGAAGGGCGGCGTCGGGATCGAGCTGGATCTCGATCTTGTGCCGCAGCGCGAAAGCGGAATGACGGGCTACGAGTTGATGCTCTCGGAATTGCAGGAACGGATGCTGATGGTCCTGCAACCCGACCGTGAGGATGCGGCGCGGCAGATTTTCGAGAAATGGGAGCTTGCCTTCGCCGTGATCGGCCGATTGACCGATACCGGCCGGATCGTCGTGCGCCATCGGGGCGGCATCGAGGCCGACATTCCCCTTGTGCCCCTTGCCGACAAGGCGCCGGTCTACCATCGCCCGACCGCGGAGACACCGCAGCGCACCCCGCTCAATGCGGCACGGATCGAAGATAGGCTCGGTCTCACGCGCGCTCTCGAGACCCTCATTGCCTGTCCTGATCTTTGTTCGCGGGCCTGGATCTGGGATCAATATGACGGGCTGGTTGGCGGCCAGACCGTCAAACGTCCTGGCGCAAGCGGACGCGGCCGTGATTCGGGTTGAGGGGACGTCGATGGCGCTCGCGCTCACGACCGACTGCACGCCTCGCTATTGCGCGGCCGATCCGGAAGCGGGCGGTCGTCAGGCAGTCGCCGAAGCCTGGCGCAACATCACCGCCGTCGGCGCCCGCCCGCTGGCGATCACCGACAACATGAATTTCGGCAATCCCGAAAAGCCGGAGATTATGGGCCAATTCGCGGCTTCCATTCGCGGCATGAGCGCCGCCTGCGAGGCGCTGAAATTTCCCGTCGTGAGCGGTAATGTCAGTCTCTATAACGAGACTGCCGGACGGCCGATCCTGCCCACCCCGGTCATCGGCGGGCTGGGGGTCATTGAAGATGCCGCGCGGGCGGTTGGCATCGCGCTCCGTCCGTGGCTCGATCTCGTGCTGATCGGCCTGACGCGCGGCTGGCTCGGGCAGTCGCTGTGGCTACGCGAGATCGCCGGCCGCGAGGACGGCGCGCCGCCGCCGGTGGACCTCGCCGCCGAACGCGCCGCCGGCGACTTCGTGCGGGCGCAAATCTTGGCCGGCGCTATCCGGGCCTGTCACGATGTCTCGGACGGCGGCCTGCTGGTCGCGGTGGCGGAAATGGCGCTTGCGGGCAATGTGGGGGTGCGCCTGTCATCCGGGCCGCGCGACGTGCCCAGCCACGCCTTCTGGTTCGGCGAGGACCAGGCCCGTTACGTGCTGGCCGTCGCCGAGTTCGCCGCGGTTATCCGCGCCGCCGAGGCGGCCGGTTTGCAGGCCGCGCGCATCGGCACTTCGGGCGGGCAGGATTTGACACTCCCGGACGGCGGAACCATATCCGTGCGAGCGTTGCGCGCCGCGCATGAACGCTTTTTCCCTGAGTGGATGGGCGAGCGCTGAGGAGGAACGGCCAAAATGAGCATGTCGGCCAACGAGATCGAGACATTGATCAAGACGGCATTGCCCGACGCTCGCGTGACTATCGAAGATCTGGCCGGCGACGGCGACCACTACGCCGCCACCGTGATCTCCGAACAGTTCCGCGGCCTGACCCGTGTGCGGCAGCACCAGATCGTTTACACCGCCCTGCGCGGCCGAATGGGGGGCGAGTTGCACGCCCTGGCCCTGCAGACCTCCGCCCCCGACTAGGAGCTACATATGTCCGATAACCCCGTGTTCGACCGGATCCGCTCGCATGTCGAAGCGAATCCCGTGATGCTCTTCATGAAGGGCACCGCGATGTTTCCGCAATGCGGCTTTTCTGCTCGTGTGGTGCAGATCCTCTCGCACCTGAACGTGCCATTCCAGACCGCAAACGTCCTGGAAGATCCGGGCCTGCGGGACGGCATCAAGCAGTTCTCCAATTGGCCGACGGTGCCTCAGCTTTACGTGCGCGGGGAGTTTGTTGGCGGCTGCGACATCGTGACCGAGATGTTCCAGTCGGGCGAGTTGGAGACGCTGCTCAAGGAAAAGAACATTCCGCACCAGACGGCGGCCTGACTTAGCGAAGCCTTAATCACCAAGGCGCAGAGAGCGCCGGGCCGGGATGGTCCGGCGCTCGCCATTTGCGATGAGGCTTGTTGCGCATCGGCATCGTCACGCCCGCCCACAACGCCGCGCCGTGGATCGACGATGCGATCAGCTCCGTTCTGGCGCAAACGCATCCGAACTGGGCCATGACGGTTGTGGATGACGGCTCCACGGATAACACGATCAGCGTGGTGCGCTGCTTTGCGGATTCGCGTATTCGCCTGATCCACCAGCCCAGGGCCGGCGTGTCGGCGGCGCGCAATCGGGGCGCGGCGCAGGGTCGGCGCAGACGCGGTTCTGTTCCTGGACGCCGATGACTGGCTGGCGGCTGATGCGCTGGCGCGGCTGGACCGGGCACTCGATGCGGACCGCCGCGCCGTCGCAGCTTGCGGGCCATATGCATTCGTGCCGGATGAGAAGGAGCGGGAGAGAGCGAGCCGCACAGAACTTCTCCCCTCCGCTTGCGGGAGGGGATGGGGCAGGGGTCTGCCCGGCCGAACGCGGCGCCCACAATCGGGCGATATCCTGGAACGACTGCTGGAACGCAACCTGTTCGCCAATGGCGGCCATGTGCTGGTCCGCACAGAGATAATGCGGGCGGCCGGCCCGTTTCGTCCGGGTCTGAACTATGGCGAGGACTGGGACTTCTTCGTGCGGGTCGCCATGCAGGGCCGGTTCGCCGCCGCTTCGGGCAGCCGGCCGGCTCTGTTCGTCCGCCGCCGGACGGAAGGTGCCTGCCTCCGTTTCGGGACCGATCCGGCGGCGTTCCGTCCGTGCATGGACGCGGTGTTTGGCAACGGGGCGCTCGCGGCACGGCTGGGAGCGAAGCGGCTGTCAGAGTTGCGCAAGCGACGTGAGGCCGAAAATCTGTGGGTCTCGGGCTGCGCACTGCTGCACTCCGGACGCCCAAGCGAAGCCCGGGAGTGGCTTCGTGCATCCTTGCTGGCGAAGCCGAGCGTGAAGCGGGCGGCGCTGACCTTGATGGCGCATCTGCCTTTGGCGATGCCGATATAACGTCTATCGTTGATCCGCGGCCATCAGCGCATCGACGGTCGGCCCCACGCTATCGCGCCAATGCGGCAGGCGGACACCGAAGACGGCGGCGAGCTTCGCGCAATCGAGGCGCGAATCCGGTGGGCGGCGAACCGGCGTTGGCCAATCGGCCGTGGCGATCGGCTCGACAACGGGGGGCGTCAGCCCGTGGCGCGCGGCTTCCCGGAACGTCGCCACCGCCAGTCCGTGCCACGTCGTCCAGCCGGTGCCGGCAGCGTGAAAGATACCACCGAAACGATCTTGCCATCCTTCGGCTTCGATCCGCGCCGCGACAGCCAGGATGGCTTCGGCCAGATCGGAAGCTGTGGTCGGACAGCCCTTCTGGTCGGCAACCACGCGCAGCCGGTCTGTCTTGCGCGCCGCGTTCAGCATGGTGCGCACAAAGTTCTTGCCGGTGGCTGAATAGACCCAGGCCGTGCGCAGCACGATGGCACGCGAACAGGCGTTCAGAACCGCCCCCTCCCCGGCCAACTTGCTCGCCCCATAAATGCCTTGCGGTTCGGTCGGATCTGTCTCGACGTAGGGCGCACCCTTCAGGCCATCAAACACATAGTCGGTCGAGACGTGGATCAGCGGGACACCCGCTTCGGCGCAAAGCCGCGCGAGCTGCGCCGGACCGTCACGATTGGCGCGATAGGCCGCTCCGGCATCGGTCTCGGCGACATCGACGCCCGTATAGGCGGCGGCGTTCACCACCAGCGCCGGACGCACCGCATCAAACACCGATGCCACGCTGTCCGGCTTGTCGAAATCGAATGCAGGGCGGCCCACGCGATATACGCGCTCCGTCCCCGTGGCGGACAGCGCGCTCGCCAACTGGCCGGTCCCACCCGTGATCAGAATTGTCACGCCGAGAAACCACTCCACGCAATCGGCAAAACGGGGCAGGACACGGTCCTTGTCGGACAGGAGTGCTTCGCCGGCCCCGACCGGCCAGGGCAAGGCGAGGTCCGGGTCGTTCCAGATCACACCCCGCTCAGCCTTGCGGTCGTAATCGGCCGTGACTTTGTAGATCACTTCGGTATCGGGCGCGAGCGTGCAAAATCCGTGCAGAAAGCCGCCCGGGATCCAAAGCTGGTGCCAATTCTCCGCACTCAGCTCGGCCGCGACATGCCGGCCATAGCTAGGCGAGCTGCGCCGGATATCCACTGCCACGTCCCAAATCGCCCCGCGCACACAACGCACCAGCTTACCCTGCACGCTGGGCGCGATTTGCGCGTGCAATCCGCGTATGGTGCCGCGCTGCACCGAAAGACTGTGGTTGTCCTGCACGAATGGGCCGGGAATGCCATATTCAGTGTAGCGGCGCTGACTCCATGTCTCCGAAAAGAAGCCGCGCAAATCGGCGAAACGCGGCGGCGCAATCAGAAGCACCTCCGGAATTGCCAGAGGCTCCGCCGTCATGCGTGCTCTCCGTCAGCGAGTTCCAGCAGCAAGCGGCCGAGATCGGTCTTGCCATGCGCCATAGCCTGCGCGCGTAGCTGTTCCGCGTCGATGAAGCCCATACGGAACGCCACCTCTTCCGGGACAGCCGACCAGCAGCCCGGTGCGGGACTGGATCGTTTGCACGAAGGTTGCTGCCTGCAACAAACTGTCCGGCGTGCCGGCATCGAGCCAGGCGCAGCCGCGCGACAGACGCTCAACGTTCAGGACGCCGGCTTCGAGATAGATGCGGTTGAGATCGGTAATCTCCAGTTCGCCGCGCGCCGAGGGCCGGATCGCAGCGGCAAGCTGTGTCACGTCCCGGTCATAGAAATACAGACCCGTAACCGCCCAGTTCGATACGGGGGCAGCGGGTTTCTCCACGATGTCGGCCGGGCGCCCGCGCGCGTCAAAGGCGACGACGCCGTAGCGCTCCGGGTCGCGCACCTCATAGGCGAATACGGTCGCTCCAGTCTCGCGCACGGCGGCGGTGCGCAGCAGCGTCGAGAGATGCTCAGCGTGGATCAGATTATCGCCGAGCGCCAGGGCGCAGGGATCGCCCGCAACGAAGTCGCGGCCTATCAGGAAGGCTTGCGCGATGCCCTCGGGGCGGGGCTGCTCGGCATAGGCGAAGCGAACGCCGAAGCGCCCGCCGTCGCCCAACAGGCGCCGGAACTGGGGAAGATCCTGCGGGGTGGAAATTACCAGGATATCGCGGATTCCCGCCAGCATCAGCGTGGACAGCGGATAGTAGACCATCGGCTTGTCATAGACGGGCAAGAGCTGCTTGGACGCGGCGAGTGTCGCCGGATGCAGCCGCGTGCCCGATCCGCCCGCGAGAATGATGCCCTTCATGCCGGCGTCCCGTTATGTTGCCTTATGCCGCCGTTCCCAGGCGCTGACCGGCATAGCGCGCCGCGCGCACCGCCTGCCACCAGGCACGGTTGTCCAGATACCAGTCGATGGTGCGTGCGAGTCCGGTTTCGAAATCGTGCGGCGCCGTCCAGCCTAGCGCCGCTTCGGTTCTGGCCGGATCGATTTCGTAGCGAAAATCATGACCGGGGCGGTCCGCGACAAATTGGATCAGCCGCTCACGTGGACCGGTCGGGTCCGGCACGCGGCGATCGAGATGGCGGCAGATCGCGCGCACCACCTCCAGATTCGTACGCGGCTGGCGTGCCCCGAGTGCGTAGGTCACGCCCGGCTCGCCGCGTTCGAGAACGCACACCAGTGCCTCGGCGTGATCCTGGACGAAGATCCAATCACGCCGATTGGACCCGTCGCCGTAGACCGGGAGGTTTCTTGCCTTCCAGCGCACTGATGGCGACGAGCGGGATCAGCTTCTCGGGAAACTGCCAGGGTCCATAATTGTTGGTTGTATTGCTGACGATCACCGGCAGACCGTAGGTGTGATACCAGGCCCGCGCCAGATGATCGGAGGCCGCCTTGCTCGCGGAGTACGGACTGCGCGGGTCATAGGACGTGGTTTCGGTAAATGGCGGATCATCGTGGCCAAGCGCGCCGAACACCTCGTCGGTGGAGACGTGATGGAAACGGAACGCCGCGCGCGATCGCGCCGGCAAGGACGCGGCATGGACGCGTGCCGCTTCCAACAGCACGAACGTACCGACGACGTTGGTTTGCACGAACGGTGCCGGCCCGTCGATCGATCGATCGACGTGGCTCTCGGCCGCCAGATGCATCACCGCATCCGGTCGATGCAGTGCAAAAACGGAAGCCATCGCCGCCGCATCAGCAATGTCGGCGCGGATATGCACATGGCGCGGATGGTGGCGCGCATCTTCCAGCGCCTCCTCGGAGGCGGCGTAGGTCATCTTGTCCACGTTCACGACGGTGTGGCCCGTCTGGCGTAGCAAATGCCGCACAACAGCGGAGCCGATGAACCCGCACCCGCCGGTCAGCAGCAGTTTCATCGGCAAGGCTCACTTCCATGCATGCAGCGATCTGTCCGGGTTAGGACAAAGATCGTGTTTCGGTCAACGGCAATCGGAACTCCGGATCAGGGCAAATGCCAACGGTCAGTGCCTCATTAGCACGGGAAGAGAAGCTTGCGCGAGCACGTGACGGGTGACGCCGCCAAGCAGCGCCTCGCGCCATTCTCCGTGGGCGAAGGCGCCCATGACCAGCAGATCCGCTCCCTCTTCGCACGCCGCGGCAAGCAGGACGGGCGCTACCGGCGTACCTGCGTAGGGGAGCTGGACCAAGCCCGCGCGGATGCCGCTCTCCTCCAGTGAACGCGGAATCCCGCTGCCCTGGCCGGGCGCTTCTTCCGCACACAACACGATCACGCGGTCCGCTCGGCGCAACAAGGGCAGCGCCGCGCGCACGGCGCCGGAAGCGCGCGGGTCTTCCCGCCACGCGATCGCAACGATCCGGCCGAAATCGGCGGTGGGGGTCGGGGGTATCAGTAAGACCGGCGCCGCAGTGTCAAACAAGGCGGCGTGCAAAGCCTCTCGGACCAGAGGCCGGTCCGGGCCGGGGCGCCGGAGCACGATGAAGGCGGCGGCACTCCCGTGCTCAGCGACGACCGAAGCGGGATGGCCGATGACCTCGGTCCATGTGCCGTCCGCACCGGGGTCGACGCGCTGACGCCAAGTTTGGAAGGCCGTCTGCACCAGTTCGGTACGCCGTGCCTCGCCGGAGGCAAGCTCCGCCTTTCGCTCGGCGGTCAGGACTTCCTCTCCGGGCAGCCATCCCGATCCGGGTGGAGTTCGGATCGCCAGTGCGGCCACGCGCCCGCCGCCCAGCGCAGCCAGACGCGCCGCAGCGGTAAGCACCTCCGCCGCGCCGGTTGACTCGTCCAGGAGCGCAAGCACGGCCGGTGCCGGTTCGGCGGCCTCGCCGACTACCCGGCCCGGGCTGAGCGCCACGACTCCGAAGTGGCCGACTGCCACCGACGCAAGGCACAGCGCGACGGAAAGGGCGATGTTGGCGAAGGCCTGTCCGGGGCGTCCGTCGCGGGCCAGATCGAGCGTCTGCAGGCTGAACGATGAGAATGTCGTGAAGCCGCCGCATATGCCGATCATAACGAAGGCCCGGGCGTCGGCATGCACACTGAACCGGCCCTCGGCACCGGTCATCGCGCCGAAGAAGCCGATGACAAAGGAGCCCAGGACATTGATCAGGATGGTGCCCCAGGGGAATTGCGGCCCGGTCAATCGCGCCACCGCAAGCGCCAGCCAGGCCCGCCCGACGCTGCCCAACGCGCCGCCCAGCGCAATCCAGCCATAAGTCAGCAGGTTCATTCGCGTCCTTCGCCCTCACCGGGGCCCCAAAGACTGCCACACGAATCTCTGCGCCATAAGCCAGACGAGGGCCGGCCTTGCATAAAGCGCATGGTACGATGCTGGACTGCACATGATAGCGCTGCTTATTATGAGCTATCCAGAACCGGGGCGCCGCCTTGATCGAATTCCGACGCGACCTGCTGTTCCTGCTGCATGACGTTGCCCGCATGTTGCGGGTCGACGCCGATAAGCGGGCCCGGCGCAACGGCATGACACGGGCGCAATGGGCGATCTTGATCTGGCTGGAACGCCAGCCGGGCATTTCGCAAAAGGAACTGGCCGAACTCCTTGAGGTTGAACCGATCACGGTCGCTCGGCTGATCGATCGACTGGAGGGGCGCGGCATGGTGGAGCGCCGGCCCGACCCCAAAGACCGGCGGATTTGGCGCCTGCATCTCACGCCGCTTGCGCACCCGACCTTGCGGGAAATTGACGGGCAGCGGGCAGAGATCAGCGCCATGCTGACCGAGGGGCTCGACCCGGCGACCTTGCAGATCATGACGGATGGGCTGCTGACCATGAAAGCGGCGCTGCTGCGCGCCGCGCAGCAGCGGCGCGACATCGATGCCGAGACCCGGGAGGTTGCCTGATGTCGCACAGCGTCGCCCCGCGTGCGCCGGGAGTGGCCGGCCCGGGCGTGGGTGTCCCCGGTATTGACGGCGACGCGCAGTCCCGAATCCGCATCAGCCGCCACGCGCTCGGCCCGATCCTGATGTTGGCCGCTGCGATCGGCGTCGGCGCAGCTTCGCTTGGCGTCTGGCTGCATGGCGGGCGCTACGTCACGGTGGACGACGCTTATGTGCACGCGGCAAAGGAACCGCTGTCCACCGACGTTTCGGGAATCGTGGCCGAGGTGCCGGTGAAGGAGGGCGATCACGTCAGAAAGGGCCAAGTCCTGCTGCGGCTTGACCCGCGCCGGTTCCAGATCGCGCTTGCCGGCGCGAAGGCCGACCTTGTGGCAATCCGGTTGGAGCTGCGGGCCATGCAACGCGACTACCGGCGGATGCTGCGCGAGATCGACGCGAAGGCCTCACAGGTGGAGGCCGACCAGACGACATTCGGCCGCTACTCCGCGCTGGTCAAAAACGGCGGCGTCACGCGAGCGGATTTCGACAACGCCCGATTCCAGCTCGCCACTGACCAGCACATGGTGGAGTCGCTCAAGGAACAGGCGGAAGTCCAACTCGCCAAGCTTGGCGGCACATCCGACTCGGATGTTGCGACGTTGGCGCAATACCAGGCGGCGGCGGCCAAAGTGGATGAAGCGCAGCGGCAATTGGACGACAGCGTGATCAACGCCCCTTTCGAGGGCACCGTGACGAATGTCAATTCGGTGCAGCCGGGTATGTATCTCGCCGCCGCGACTGCAGCGTTCGGGCTTGTTTCATCCGAGCGTGTCTGGGTGGAGGCCGACCCGAAGGAGACCGAACTGACTTGGGTGCAACCCGGCAACCGCGTCGAGGTCAGCGTCGATACCTATCCGGGCCGGGTCTGGAGCGGCATGGTGGACAGCATCGCGCCCAATAGCGGCGCGGAATTCTCCGTGCTGCCGCCCGAGAACACCTCAGGCAACTGGGTGAAGGTGGTGCAACGCATTCCCGTGCGAATCCGCGTCGAGCGCCATCCGGGCGATCCCGAATTGCGCGCCGGCATGAGTGTCGTGGCCAGCATCGACACTGGCCATGTCCGGTCACTGGCGGATCTCCACTGAGACCGTCTTGAGCACGAACCGGCACCATGAACGCCGGCGTCATGGCCGCACCAGGTCATTCCGAACACGCCAGACATCGCGGCATCATCACGGTCTGCACCATGCTGGCGACGCTGATGCAGGCGCTCGATCAGACCATCGCGAATGTAGCGCTGCCCTACATGCAGGGCAGTTTGTCAGCGAGCTTCGACGAAATCACCTGGGTGCTGACATCCTATATCGTCGCTGCGGCGATCATGACCGCGCCGGTAGGCTGGATGTCGCAGCGCTATCGGGCGCAAGCGCCTGTTCGTGGCCTGCCTGATCGGCTTCACCATAACCTCGATGATGTGCGGCGCGGCGCAAACCCTGTCGCAGATGGTTGTCTTCCGCCTGCTGCAAGGCATCTGCGGCGCCGCACTGGTGCCGCTGTCACAGGCGACCATGCTCGACATCTACCCGCCCGAGCAGCGCGGCAATGCCATGGCGATCTGGGGCGTGGGCGTCATGATCGGCCCGATTCTGGGGCCGACTCTCGGGGGCTATCTGACCGAGCTCTACAACTGGCGATGGGTGTTTTACGTCAACCTGCCCTTCGGCATTCTGGCGACGCTTGGTCTTGTGTTCTTCATGCCGGAGAGTCGGGGCCAGAAGCTCCGCTTTGACTGGATCGGCTTTTCTGTCCTCGCCTTGGGCATCGGTTCGCTGCAACTGATGCTGGACCGGGGCCAGGACCAGGACTGGTTCAGCTCCCGCGAAATCATTACCGAAGCGGTGTTCGCCGGGCTCGGGATTTACTGCTTCATCGTGCATCTGTGGTCCGCGCGGCATCCGTTCATCCGCCCGTCCCTGTTCACCGACCGGAATTTTACTTCCGGGATCGCCATGATGTTTTCGATGGGCTCGATCCTGGTCTCCAGTTCGGTGTTGATGGCGCCCTGGCTGCAAAACCTGGCAAACTATCCGGTGGAGACGGCCGGGCTGGTCATGGCGCCGCGCGGCATCGGCACAATGGCCGCGATGATGTTCGCCGGCCGCATGGCGACGCGGATCGATGCACGCATCCTGATGGGCACGGGCGTGCTGCTGTTGTGCTGGTCGATGTGGGACATGACCGCCTGGACCCCTGATGTCGCCCAGAGCCGGCTGATCGCCGTCATTATTGTCCAGGGCGTGGGGCTGGGTCTGGTTTTCATCCCGTTGCAGGTGATGGCGTTCTCTACTTTGGCGCCGGCCATGCGGACCGAAGGCGCGGCGCTATTCAGCCTGTTTCGCAATATTGGCGCCGCGATCGGCGTCTCGATCACCTCGGCCATGCTGGCGCACAACACGCAGGCGCTGCATGCCGAGATCGGTGCCCACGTCACGCCATTCAATCGCGCTTTGCAGGCCGGACAAGTGCACCAGTTCCTGAATCCGGCGACGGCGCACGGTGCCGCGCTGCTGGACCGCATCATCAACCAGCAGGCGCAGATCACCGCGTATCTGGACGACTACAAGCTGATGGTCTTCACCACGCTTCCTGCGCTGCTGCTGCTGCTGATCATGCGCCGGCCAAAGGGAAGTGCCGCCGCGAAACCGGAGATGGGTCACGTCGCCGACTAGTTGGGGATCACATCGTGCGGAGCCACCGTCCGTCACCTCTCCGGCGCGCGGGAGAGGTGTGCACGATACGGGCCGACGTGAGAGCATCGATCAAACGATCTGCTGCAACAAACCCGGGCGCGGGCTCGCCGCGTGCTCCTTCAGCACCGAATCAGTGCCCGGGTCGATCTCTTTCAGCAGCACGTCGTAACCCCAGATATCGGCCAGGCTTTGCAACACCAGCCGCGCGTCGCGCTCATCGAGCAGAATGCGGTTCAAGGCGCGATGGTGCAGGATAAGCCGCCGGTCGCCAGCCAAATTGACGTCCACCACCTGGATGTCAGGGAGCGTCCAGGCGATATCGTATTGGCGCGCGAGCGCCCGCTGGATGCGCCGATAGCCGCGCTCGTCATGGATCGCCTCGACGCGTAAATGCGGCTCGTTGGCGTCGTCGCTGACGTGGAACAGGCTGAGCTGACGGATCAACCGCGGGCTCAGGAACTGTAAGATAAAGCTTTCATCGCGATAGTTCGCCCAGCAATCACGCAGCACCGCCATCGGATCGCCGCTGCCGGCGATCGCCGGGAACCATTCCTCGTCCTCGGCCGTGGGCTCGGTGCAGATACGCTCAATATCGCTCATCATGGCGAAGCCGAGCGCGTACGGGTTGATGCCGGAGTAGCGCGGATCGTCGAACTCCGGCTGGAACACCACGTTGGTGTGCGAGCGCAGAAACTCGACCATCGCCCCGTCGGTCAACAGCCCTTTCTGATGCAGGCGGTTCATGATGCGATAGTGAACGTAGGTGGCACAGCCCTCGTTCATAATCTTCGTCTGTGACTGCGGATAGAAATACTGCGCGATCTGACGGACGATCCGCAGTATCTCCCGCTGCCAGGGCATCAGGCGGGGTGCCGTCTTTTCCAGGAAATAGAGGATGTTTTCCTGGGGCAGTTGCAGGATGGCCCGCCGCTTCGCCTCCGCACCGGCGTCCGGCTTGGGAGCGCCCTTCGGCGGCAAAGTACGCCAGAGGTCGTTGAAAATGGTCTCCTCGTACTGCCGGCGCTCGCGCTCCCGACGCTCCTCGGAGCGAAGATCCGCCGCGCGTCGCCTCGGATAGCGATGCACGCCATGGCTCATCAGCGCGTGCGCGGAATCGAGCAGCCGCTCTACGGCCGCTTCGCCGTATTTCTCCTCGCACTGCGCAATAAAGCCCTTGGCAAATTCCAGATAATCCAGAATGCCGTCGGCATCGGTCCATTGCCGGAAGAGATAGTTGTTCTTGAAGAAATGGTTATGACCAAACGCCGCGTGCGCGATGACCAGCGTCTGCATCGTCGCCGTGTTCTCCTCCATGATGTAGGAGATGCACGGATTGGAGTTGATGACGATCTCATACGCCAGGCCCTGCATGCCGGCGCGGTACATGGCCTCGTTGCGCGCGAAGTGCTTGCCGAAATGACCAGTGCTTATAGAACAGCGGCATGCCGACCGAGGAATAGGCATCGAGCATCTGCTCGGTGCTGATGACCTCGATTTGGTTGGGATAGACGTCCAGCCCCAAATCGCCGACCGCGACCTGCTGGATCGCGTCGTGCGCGCGCTGGATGGTGGAGAATTCCCAGTCGGCTCCCTCAAACAGCGGACGGGGGGCAGTGGGATCAATGTAGTTCATGCGGTCTCGGCTCCGGCCGGCGCCTGCTTGCGGGCAAACAGCTCCCGGAAGACGGGGTAGATGTCGCGTCTGTGGCTTACTTTGCGCATCGCCATCGGTGCGCCCGCACGGCAGATCTCCGTGTATGTCTGCCACAGATCGCTGTCGCGACGGATGAAGCCCGGCGGGAAATGCTCCGAGTCCCGTCCGACCTCCAGATACGCGTAATATTGGCAAACCGGCAGAATGTGGTTGCTGAGCAGATCCGCCGTCCGATCATTGTCGGACGCCGTGTTGTCGCCGTCGGAGGCTTGCGCCGCGTAAATGTTCCAGGAATCCGGACTGTAGCGCTCGGCCACCACCCGCCGCATCTCCTCGAGCGCGGTCGACACGACAGTGCCGCCGGTCTCGGGCGAATGGAAGAAGGTCTCCTCGTCCACCTCCTGCGCCTGATGCGTGTGACGGATGAACACGACATCGACGTGCTTGTACTTCCGCTTCAGGAAGATGTAGAGCAACACATAGAACCGCTTGGCCAGGTCCTTCATGTGCTCGGTCATCGACCCCGAGACATCCATCAGGCAAAACATGACCGCCTGGGCCACGGGTTTGGGATGCGCCTCGAACCGTCGGTAGCGGACGTCCAGCGGGTCGATATAGGGGATCAGCCCCGTGCGGCGCAGTTTCTGCTCCAGCTCCTCCAACAACGCCGCGCGCCGTGGATCATCCTCCTCCAGTTCGGCGAGGGCCGCGCGCAACAACTCGATCTCCTCGCGCTTCGGCCGGCGCAGTGCGATCCGCCGCGAAAGGCCGTTTCGCACAGTTCGCATGATCGCCAGATTGGCCGGCGAACCGGTCACGGAATAACCGGCCCGGACCCAACTCAGCGCCTCGGTGTCCACCACGCGCCGCTTGGCCAAATCCGGAAGCTCCAGATCTTCCAGAAACAAATCCACGAATTCGTCGCGCGAGAGGGCAAAACGGAAATCGTCCTGACCCTCCCCGTCGGGACTGCCTTCCGATCCGCCGCCGCCGGCGCTGCCCGGCGGCCGCGGAATCGAATCGCCTTCTACGTATTGCTTGTTTCCGGGCAGCAGATGGTCGCGGATGCCGCCCGTCGGGCTGCGGTGAAACGACGGTTCGTGCACGCCCTGGGCTGGCAACGCGATTTCGCCGGCCGCGTCCGCGTCCTTGATGCTGCGGCTGGCCGTGCTCTCATGCACGGCCTTGCGGATCAGCGATTTCGCGCGGCGCATGAAACGCTGGCGGTTTGCCAGGCTCTTGCCTCCAGGGTTCAAGCGCCGGTCGATGATGTGCATCCGTTGCCAGTCCTCTCCGGGCTCGCCTAGCCTGCCTGTTTGACCCGCATGTACCACTCCACGAGCCGCCGCACCTGCCGTTCGGTATACTCGACGTTCACTCATGCGCTCGACGAACTCATCGTGCTTACGTTCGGTATCGCTATCCTTCTTCGACCCGAAGCTGATAACCGGCAGCAGTTCCTCGACCTGCGAGAACATCCGCCGCTCGATCACGTCACGGATCTTCTCGTACGATGTCCAGGACGGGTTCTTGCCGCCGTTGCCCGCGCGTGCCCGCAGGCTGAACTTGACGACCTCATTGCGAAAATCCTTCGGGTTGGCGATACCCGCAGGCTTCTCGACCTTGGTCAGCTCCTGGTTCAGCAGCTCGCGGTTGAGCATTTGTCCGGTGTCCGGATCCTTGTAGTCCTGGTCCTCGATCCAGGCATCCGCATACGCCACGTAGCGATCGAACAGGTTCTGGCCGTAGTCGTGATAGGATTCCAGGTAGGCCTTCTGGATCTCGTTGCCGATGAATTCCGCGTAACGCGGGGCAAGTTCGCCCTTGATGAACTCCAGGTACCGCTTCTCAGTCTCAGCCGGAAGCTGCTCGCGCCGGATCGACTGTTCCAGCACATACATCAGATGCACGGGATCAGCGGCGATTTCCGTCGTGTCGTGATTGAACGTGGCCGCCAGAACCTTGAACGCAAACCGTGTGGAGGCGCCGTCCATGCCTTCCTCGACACCGGCCGCGTCCTTGTATTCCTGCAAACTGCGCGCGCGCGGATCGGTCTCTTTCAGGGACTCCCCATCATAAACGCGCATTTTCGCGAATAGGGTCGAGTTCTCATGACGGCGTAACCGGCTCAGCACCGAGAAGCGCGCCAGCATCTCCAGCGTTCCGGGAGCACAGGGCGCTTCGGCGAGCTCCGAGCTGGTCAGAAGTTTCTCATAGATCTTCTGCTCCTCCGTGACCCTGAGGCAGTACGGAACCTTGATCACGTAGATGCGGTCGATAAAAGCTTCGTTGTTGCGATTGTTTTTGAAGCTCTGCCACTCCGCCTCGTTGGAATGCGCGAGAATAATCCCGGAGAAGGGGATCGCGCCTATGTTCTCCGTGCCGATGTAATTCCCCTCCTGCGTCGCCGTCAGCAGCGGGTGAAGCATCTTGATCGGCGCCTTGAACATCTCCACGAACTCAAGCACGCCTTGATTGGCGCGATTAAGTCCGCCGGAATAGCTGTACGCGTCCGGGTCGTTTTGCGCGTGCAACTCAAGCTTGCGAATATCAACCTTGCCTACCAGCGAAGATATGTCCTGGTTGTTCTCATCCCCGGGCTCGGTCTTGGCGATGGCGATCTGACGCAACCGCGACGGCATCGTGCGCTGCACCCGGAACCGGGAGATGTCGCCACCGAATTCGTCCAGCCGCTTGATGCACCACGGGCTCATTAGCCCGGTCAGGCGTCGGCGCGGGATACCATACCGATCCTCCAGGATCGGCCCCATCCGTTCGGGCTGAAACAGCCCGAGGGGGCTTTCGAATACCGGGCTGACCTGGTCGCCGGCCTTCAGGACGTAGATCGGATGCGCCTCCATCAGCGCCTTGATGCGCTCGGCCAGCGAGGATTTGCCGCCGCCCACCGGGCCGAGGAGATACATAATCTGCTTGCGCTCCTCGAGCCCCTGCGCCGCATGGCGCAGGAAGCCGACGATGCGCTCGATCGTCTCTTCCATGCCGTAGAATTCACTGAACGCCGGATAGACCCGGATTGTCCGGTTCATGAAGATACGGCCGAGGCGAGCGTCCTTGGAGGTATCCACCATTTCCGGCTCGCCGATCGCCGCGAGCAAGCGTTCGTTAGCACTCGCGTACATCATCGGGTCAGCGCGGCACGCGTCCAGATACTCGGGCAGCGTCAATTCAGCTTCGCGATGCGCCTCGAAGCTGCGCGCATAAGTGGTGAACAGGTCATCGACCGTATGCATCGGTCGCTCCGTCTGTTTGGTTGACACCTCTTGGCCTAATGCAATATGGGTCCAAGCGAGCTCAAGCGTAGCTTATCGCGCTGCTGTCGCGTGAATTTTTTTTCGCTGTTGCGTGACTTTAAGGGCCGAAAGCCCGGCCCGCTCCCGCTGCTCATTGGGAGGCTCCTTTCCTGCATGTGGAGATGAATGAATCGCCCGTGGTGGATTTGTGGCGAATTGGTCCCAAACCATGGCGTAAGGGCCACACGCGGAGCTTTGTAGAGCGCCGCCAGCCGTCCCCACCCGATGCTGCCTATTGTGCAGCCGCTTTCGCCGTGACCGCGACGATAACGATCAGGGCAGCCGGTAATTCCACTTCAATTTGCCGGGACGGCAGCTGAAGCCAGTATGGGAACTCAGCACGACGCAGCCGACCGGCAGCACGCGAGATGCGGGGGACAGGGTCGGGACGTTGCATCATGCCGCACGTCTCCGTCTCGCGGCGCGCTCCGGGCCGAAGCGCGCCAAAGTGCACGATGTTACGGCCGTATTCTTAAAATTCGGTTAACGGCCGTCCGGCGCAGCTTCGTATACCGCAGCTTGTGCCGGCGCTGCGCATCATGCGCTATCGCACGTCCGATTCGCGCGTTTCTTGCGCCGCCCTGCTCAGTCGATCCCGGTGCGTCGCATCATCGCCACAAGCCGTGTCTCGGCATCCTCCGGCAGCGGTCCCGGACGACCGCTGCGCAGCAATCTAATCGTCCGGCGCATCTGATCGAAGTAGCGGCGGCAAGCCTCGCACCAGGCGAGATGCCAGCGCAACTCCAGGCGGCGGCGAATCGTCATGGACCGCTCCAGATAGTCGGTCACCAGCTCACTAACCTCGCGACAAACGACCATGTGGCAGTCCCCTGTGCCAGCATGATAACAATTCCTGAACGCCCTTTGGAAGGCTTGGATGCCGCGGGATGAGTTCGACGCGCCGGACTTCCTTGAGCAGCTTCGTCGCGGCGATGAGAACGCCTATCGCAAGCTGGTGCGCCGGTTTCATGGATCCCTCGTCGGGCTTGCCGCATCGGTGATCGGGAGCCGCGCGCAGGCTGAAGAGGTTGTCCAGGACGCGTGGCTTGCGGTTTTCGCCGGAATTCGCGGTTTTGAGGGTCGCTCGACGCTGGCAACCTGGCTGTTCAGCATTGTGCTCAATCGCGCGCGCACGCGGGCCAGCCGGGAAGGCCGACTTATAGGGCTGGCCTCGTTTGCCGATGAGCTCCGTGCGCCGGAGCGCGCCGTCGATCTCGCCGCCTTCCATTCTGATGGACATTGGCGTGAGGCCCCGCGTCTGTGGGACGAGCTGAGTCCCGAGCGCGTCGTCGCCGGTCGGCAACTCTGGGCGCATGTCCAGGACTGCTTGGGGCGCATGCCGGCAGGCCAGCGCGCGGTGCTGATCCTGCGCGACATCGAAGGCCGCCCTGCCGAAGAGGCCTGCGCGCTGTTGGAGATCAGTAGCGAGAACCAGCGCGTCTTGCTGCACCGCGCGCGCGGCAGGGTTCGGAAGGCGATCGACGGCCTTATCGCTGTCGAACCGCGAGCCGGTGCGGCTAGCCCCGAGCACCGCGCCCATGGCCGTCCCCCGAACAGCCCGGGAAGTACGATTGTCCGCCTTATCGAGGAATCCGGCATGCTGATAGCCGGCTGGATCGTTCCACTGGTCCGATTCGTCCCTGGAATCCCGCGTGCCTGCAATGGTATCCTCGTTCCGCTGATCGCCAGGGAGGGCAAACTATGGCTGATAAGAAGAAGAAGCACGTAACCAAGAAAACCGACCGGAAATCGTCGGAAACCGAGTTGGCGGCACCGGAAATGCGTGCCCAATCGGAGCCGGACTTCCGGCTGCTACTGCGTGAGGCCGCCTGGAGCCGGATGTTTGGCAAGACCGGCACCGCCAAGAACCCATTTTCGCGCTAAGCGCAGGCCACTGCAGGCGCCCCGCCGCCACTACGGCCGCCCAGGTTCGTCATCAACCACGGCATGACGTTGTTGGCGCTGCGGCCGACCCGTAAAGCAAGCTGCGAGCGGACCCATGAGAGCATTCCTTGCCGGTTTTGCGGCTTTCTGGTTGGTCGCCGCCAGCGCGGGGACTGCCCGGGCTCAGGAACAGGCCGGGACTTCCGATGGACCGGTAAAGCTCGGCCTCATTCTCGATATGTCGAGCGTCTATTCCGACGTGCCGGGTCTGGGCAGCGAAACGGCGGCCCGTATGGCCGTGCAGGATTTCGGCGGCAAGGTGCTCGGTCGCCCAATCGAAGTCCTCGGAGCGGACCACCAGAACAAGCCGGACATCGCCGCAGGCATCGCCGAGAAATGGTTCGATGTCGAGCATGTGACTGCACTGATGGAGGTGGCCGCGTCCAGCCCTGCCCTTGCCGTCATGGGGGTGGCGAGGAAGCGCGACAAGATCGTAATGATGAGCGGACCGGCTGCTGCCAGCATCACCAACGAGGCGTGCATCCCAACCGCCGTCCATTATGCGTTCGACACGTATGCGTTGGCGCACACCACCGGCAGAAGCGTGGTGGAGCAAGGCGGTAAGAGCTGGTTCTTCGTGACGGTGGACTACACGTTCGGACATCAGCTCGAGAGCGACACCGCCTCGGTGGTCCGTGCAGCGGGCGGGCATGTCCTGGGCGACGCATTGGTCCCGATCGGCGCGCCCGACTACTCGTCCTACCTGCTCAAGGCCCAGCAATCACAGGCACAAGTGATCGGCTTCGCACTGGCCGGCAACGACTTAATCAGTGCCATCAAGCAAGCGGCGGAGTTCGGCCTCAACCAGACCGGGCAACGGCTGACCGGTCTTCTCGTCTACATTAATGACGTCCATAGCCTCGGGCTCGCCGCGACCCAAGGCATGGTCCTGACAGCGCCCTTCTATTGGGACCTGAACGAAGGCTCGCGGCAATTTGCCAGGCGCTTCTTCGATCGGCTGCACAAAATGCCGAACATGTCCCAAGCTGGCGAGTACTCGGCCACGATGCATTACCTCAAAGCCGTCCAAGCGGCGGGGACGACAAAGGCCGCGTCGGTCATGCGTAAGATGCGCGAAATGCCGGTTGAGGATTTTTTCGCCCATAACGGTCATATCCGGCCCGACGGGCTGATGGTCCACGACATGTATCTGTTTCAGGTCAAGACGCCGGCCGAGTCGAAATCGCCGTGGGACCTGGACAAGCTCGTGGCAACCGTCCCGGGAGATCAGGCATTTCAACCACTTTCGCAATCCCGGTGTCCGCTGATGAAGACAGTGGGGGGCGGTCATTAGGGAGGCTGCCTGGTTGACGGGATACCGCTCGCGGGGCGGACCTCCGGAAGAACCGGCGTGATCGAGGCCTATCTTTGAGGCGGAAGCGGCGTGATGGCCCAGCCGGTGCTGGAAGTGGACGGCATCGACGTATTCTGCCCGGCCAGCCAAATCCTGTTCGGCGGCGGCCTGTCGCTGCGGGCGCCAATGCGGAGGTCCGACGGCGCTATCTGGCGATGTGATCGGCCAACGCCCGCATCACGGAATGCCGAGCAGCTTGTGTGTCTGCAAGCTCAGCCTCCATAACGGATGGCGTAGGCAGAATTCGACCGCCGCCTTTGTGTTGGCGGCCAAATCCGGGCCGTCCATCGGCTGCACGGAAAACCGGCCAAACCGAAGCCTCTCCAATGCCTCGGGCTCCAGCCCCGCCTGTGGAAAAACAAGCTTCAACTCGTCGCCTTGAACCAGACGAAGCGGAACGCCTGCCTTCGGGCTCACGCAGATCCAATCAATGCCCGGGGCGCCGGGGCGATGCTGCCGTTGGTCTCGATTGCCACCTCAAAGCCGCGTGCATGCAGACCGTCCACGGCGGCGTCATCGAGTTGCAGCAACGGCTCCCCGCCCGTGCAGACAACGAACGGGGCGCCGCCACCCGGCCAATGAGCGGACACCGCGTCGGCAAGCGCCCCCGCATCCGCAAACCGCCCGCCGCCCGGCCCATCCAAGCCCACGAAATCCGTGTCGCAAAAGCCGCAGGCCGCAGTGGCCCGGTCGGCTTCGAGACCGGACCAGAGATTGCACCCCGCAAACCGACAGAACACCGCCGGCTGGCCCGCCCGGGCACCTTCGCCTTGCAGCGTGTAGAAGATTTCCTTGACCGCGTACGTCATCGGGATTGCCGCGCCACTATAATAATAGAGTAAGGACGAGCCGCCATCCACCGATGCTCAACCGTCCATAGCGTTATCCGCTGGCCTTCAGCCAGGGAGACGGGTTAACCGCAACGCCGCCGCGCCGCAGCTCTACATAAAGCGCCGGACGCTTGCCTGAACCCGGGTCGGGCATGGTGCCGATCGCGGCGCCCTTCTCCAGCCGCTGGCCGAGCTTCGCGTCCAGCCGAGCAAAGCCGGATAGCACGGCGTCATAACCACCCCCGCAATCCAGGATCAAAAGCTGGCCGTAGCTGCGGAACGGCGCCGCGAAGAGAACCCGCCCGCTACATGGCGCGGCCACCCGGGCGCCCGGCGGAACGGCATAGGTGACGCCTGAGGCGGGACCAGCTTCGGTGGAACTGCCCCAACCTCGAAGCACGCTGCCCCCAACCGGCAGCAAGAGCTGGCCGACAGGGTGGTCGGCCGGAATTCGCGTGTCCCGAGGCGACGAGGTGGCGAGGAGCTGCTCGCGCGCCCGCGCCGTGATCGCCGCTCGGGTCTGGTGCTGGTGCTCGGCTTCCACAGCCTCGGCCGCTGCCCGAGCGGCTGCCGCCCGGTGTTCCGATGCCAGTCGCTCGATCAGCCCACGAAGCGTTTCCTCGCGCGATGCCAAGTCCGCGGCATGCGCTGCTTCCGCGTCGGCCTCCGCCGCGGCCTGCGCCTGATCCGCCTGCGCGGCGGCAATCTGATGATCCAGTTCCGAGGCTGCCGCTGCCTGCATAGCCTCCGCCGCGGCGAGCCCGGGCGCTGCATCCAGCAGCGCGTGGCGCGCCTGCTCTGCCGCCGCTTGCTCCCGACGCACGGCCACCGCCTTGGCTTCCAGTTGGCGCGACATGCCTTCGATGACCAACAGGCCGCGAACCGCCTCCTCGGGCGGTGCTGCGACGGCGAGCATTGTTTCGGCAGGAAAATGCGATAGCCGTTGCATAAGCGGCAGCAAGGTCGTCAGCGCCCGGGCGTCGCGCGCAAGCGCCGCCTCGGTGACATCGCGCTCGCTTGTCAGTTCCTGCATCCGTGCCGCAGCCGCCTCGGTATTCGCCTGAGCCTCGCGAAGCCGGGCCGCTGCGATATCGCGCTGATCCGTGAGCCGGGCCGCTTCGGCGGCAGCGGCAGCGGCGCGGGCTCGTGCTGCGCGTTCAGCCGCCACCGCCTTGGCCCGATCCTGCGCCAGCACTGATGCCTGCCTACGCTCGTGATCGCCGCTCGGCGCAGCGGGATCCGCCGCCGCCCCCGACATAAAAAGCAACGCGAGCAGGCTAGCCGGAAGCACGCGCCGCATTTTCATGCGTGAGCGAATGCCCGGTCATCTCGGCCGGCTGAGGTAATCCCATTAACGCCAGTAAGGTCGGCGCGAGATCGGCGAGAGTTCCGTCTTGGAGCGAGCGTGCCGCACTGCCCCTCAGCAGCACCGGAACCGGGTTGGTGGTGTGCGCCGTATGCGGCCCGCCCGTCTCGGGGTCACGCATCAGCTCGCAATTGCCGTGATCAGCGGTCACGAGCAGCGCGCCGGCTTGGGCGTGCACCGCCTCGGCGATCCGGCCGAGACCCGTATCGACCGCCTCCACCGCCTTGATTGCGGCTTGCAGGCTACCGGTGTGCCCCACCATGTCGGGATTGGCGTAGTTCAAGACGATCAGATCGTATTTGCCGGAGCCGATCGCCGCGACTGCGCGTTCGGTCAGTTCCGGGGCCGACATCTCCGGTTGCAGATCATAAGTGGCGACCTTGGGCGAGGGAACCAGGAGACGGTCCTCCCCGGGGAAACTGGTTTCGCGCCCGCCATTCAGGAAATAGGTCACGTGCGGGTATTTCTCCGTCTCGGCAGCGCGCAACTGAGTGCGCCCGGCCTGCGCCGTCACTTCGCCCAGTACGTTCGCGAGTTCGACCGGGGGGAACAGCGTGGCCAGAAACGCATCAAGCTCCGTGCTGTATTGCGTCATGCCGGCGGCTGCGGCGAATTGGGGCACTCGCCCGCGCTTGAAACCGTCGAATTGCGGGTCGAGCAGCGCGGCGAGCAACTCCCGCACGCGATCGGCCCGGAAGTTGAAGCACAGCAGCGCGTCGCCGTCCTTCATCCCGTCATAACCGCCGATCACGGCGGGCGAGATGAATTCGTCGGTCACGTCGTGCGCGTAAGCGTCGTCGAACACGGCTCCGACCGACGCGAAGCGCGCGCCATCTCCTTCCGCGACCGCGCGATAAGCTCGCTCGACCCGATCCCAACGCTTATCCCGATCCATGGCATAGTAGCGACCGCAGATAGTCGCGATCGAGGCGTCTTCGGGCAGGTCGTGCGCGAGATGTGCGAGGTAATCGCGCCCGGCGCGCGGCGGAGTGTCGCGCCCATCGGTAAAGGCATGAATGATCACCGGCAATCCGGCTCGGCGCAGCAGATGCGCCAGGGCAGCCGCGTGGTTCTGATGCGAGTGCACCCCGCCGGGAGAGACCAGCCCGATCAAATGGCAGGCGCCTCCCGAGGCCTTCAGCTTGGCGATTAACTCCCGCAGTGCCGGCGCACGCTCGATTTCTTTGGTCTCGATGGCATGCGTAATGCGCGGCAGATCCTGTATAATCACCCGGCCGGCGCCGATGGTCAGATGCCCGACTTCCGAATTGCCCATCTGCCCCGCCGGCAAGCCGACGGTCTCTCCCGATGTGCGCAGGAGGGCGTGCGGCGAACTGGCCCAGAGCCGGTCGAAATTCGGCTTGCGCGCGAGCCGCACGGCGTTGTCGGCAGCGTCGTCCCGCCAGCCGAAGCCGTCGAGGACCACCAGCATCACCGGGCGAATCGCCTGAGTCATCCACCATCTCCCGAGCGCCTATGCCGGACTACCTAAGCGGTCTCGCCCACACAAGCAGCGGTTTTGGCCGGTGACGCCTCGATGGCTCCGTGGCTGGCCGAGAGGGGTAAGCTTGGGCCTGTCGTCAATTTCCGAACCATTCCCCGCTCATTCCCGCGAGAAAGCGGAGATCCGGCTTGCGGGCCGGACTTCGGTAACGTGATTCCCGCTTCCCTGGATTCCGGCTCTTCGGGATGGTTTTCGCGGGGAGGCACGGGAGCGGATCGGGGGTAGACCGAAACTGACGATATGGCCCTCGTCTCATGGCTGTCTCGTTTCGCTGCACGTGAGACAGGTCGGGGCTGCGGCGAACCGGCGGTCGAGCCTCATGCCATCAGGCGGGCGAGAGGCGATGCGTGCCGGCACCGTCTCGCCGTCCGGCGGGAAGCAGACGACGTCCTCGGGCAACCATTGCAAGCGGCGCAGCAGCGCGGCCCCTTGCGGATCGGTGGATGCGCATGCCTCGGCAGCGATCGGGTGGGACTCGGGTTGCGCCACCGTCTCGGGTTCCGCTGCCGGCTCTTGCGTCGGCGGTCCGGCCATCGCCGCCTTCTCTGGCGGTGGCGACAGCGCCTGCGCCATCAGGCCGATGGCACAATGCTCGGTCCACGCAGCGCGCTCATTCGCCGCACTGTTCGCCTCGATCTTCTGTCGGGCTGCCTGCATGCGCAACAGCAACCTGAGCGCGCTCTGCGCCTGGCGCATCATGCTGTTGGCCTGAGCGCGGCATTTCATGGCCCAGCCCGCCGAGATGTCCGGCTGCTGGACCAGGCGCAAACACTCCTTCCACTGCTCGGAGGCAGCGACGTAGAGCGCAGCGAGATCGGCCTCGGCCGCATTCGCCGGATGCAGTGCTGCGATCCGCGCGATAGCGGCGTGGTCGCGCCGGGCCAGATCCTCCGGGCTGTCGCCGAGCGGCGGCGGCAACGCCTGACGCAGTGTGCGGATGAGCTGGGAATAGGCGTCGGCGGGGAGCTGGCTGGCGAAGTCGGTATGGGTGGGCGTGGCGCTGTCTGGCATGGCGGCCAGATGGCGTTAGTGTAGCTGGTTATCAATAGTTACCACACCTATCGCAAAATCGCTCTTCGCTCGAGGACCCCCGACCCTCAATTGTCCGGCCCAATGGCTGGCGTGGCGCGTCGCTGTTTTATCGTCCGCGGAAGATACCGACCATGGCCGGCTCGCCTGAGCGTGACGCGCCTTGCGCAGTTGCAAGCGGTCGTTTCGTCGATCGAATCGACGGCATGCCCTGAACAATATTGCCGGGAAGTGGTCCCGCTGCAACAACCAACATTCCGCCCGACATGCGCCCGCACCCACGCCTCGACTGCCGCCAGATCATTGAGCAGCACGTCGAACCGCTCCTGGCGAGCGCGGCGGCAGAGGCCGAGCACGCCGGTTGCGCGCGCCACGGGCTCGGGGAACCTGGCGGGATGTGCCGTCGCGACCGCGACATGGGCTTGCGCGCGAGCAGCACGGCATTGTCGGCGGTCTCCTCCCGCCAGCCGATACCGTCGAGCACCACCAGCATCACGGGGCGAATCGCCTGTGCCATTCGACTCAACTCCGCAGCCGAGCGGCAATACCGTCGCTGCCTCGCCTAGACAAGCGGCCGGTGTGACCGCTGGGGACCGATCAACCTCTGTCCAAAACCCGCCTCAAAGACGGCGGCGTACATCTGACCCGCTCCGTGGGTCTGGTCGATCCACCAGCAAGTTTCTGGAACTGCGGCTGACTTCCACGTGCCTGGAATTCGAGACGCTATGCGGCCGCAGATACTCGACGTAGGAGAATGCACTCTGTCGCTGGATCGAAGTCATCCCTCACTCCACGAGCGACATTACAGGCCCGCGCTGCGTATCTTCCGTTCGCTAATTCTGTATCCCTCCTTGACTATGAGGGTTTATATGGTCAATCGCAGCCTCCTCGAATGGCACGTCGCGACTACATACTACTCCACTGCAAGATAGCTGACATCTGCCGCCTGAAAGATGATAAAGGATCAGCTTTTCCTCGTAAGTGAAGAGGCGCGTCGGGTCGAGATGAGGAACTGATTCTAGCGTGACACCCTCGAACAGGAACTGCGCAAGGATGTTATGTCGGGACTCGATCTTTTCCGACCCATCAGTTCCATATGACATCGACAAGCTTAAGTCTTCGAGAAGTTCGTCTTCTGGCTTGTTGTTGTAGTCTCTCTGTCCTGCTTGAAGCCGGTGCACATCCAGACTTTCGAAATTGTCTCTGATCTTAGAATACTCCGTCAAAGGAATGCTATAGTTCTGCGAGATGCGCGAAATGAGCCAATAGAGACTTAACGCATAAGTTCTGTTTAGATGCGGGTTCCTAACTGGAAAGATCTGCCCGAGAACCTCTACGTTTGCCTTAGCTCTATTGACTATCGCCGGATCGAGGCGTCGGCCATTGCGGAAATCGTCATAGAACTTGTCCAGGCGTTGGGACGTGCACGGCGATATCCGATCTTTGTACTCCAGCAGCAACATTTGAGAGGCTACTCTACGATGGTCTTCCCTTTCGTTGTCGAACGGGACAAATCTAGCGAAGAATGACAGTTCGGAGACATTGCGAGCCCATCGACCAACATCCGACCCCATTGCGTCCCGCTTTTGTTGCGCATTTAGCGGAGTCCCGTTTTGCAACCGCAGGAACATCTCTCGAATCTCTTCAATCGTTCCGTCTTCCAATACCATCATTGACAGGCTGTATTGCTTAAATTTCAGCTGGTGCTCGAAGCTCAAACTCTCAGAGTCCGTCCGGAAAGTTCACATGGGATTGCAGAGCTTTCGCAGCATTAGCCGAATTGAGGCGAGGCGGATAAATGCCACGGCATGGCGTGTCAGGTTTTCCCAATCCTTGGCCAATCGGCGGCAGCGATTGAGCCAGGCAAAAGTCCGTTCCACAACCCACCGCTTGGGCAGAACGGCAAAGCCGCGCGCCCGATCGGACCGCTTCACGATCTCGACGGACAGTCGCGGAAGCAACTTCGCCAGTTCCTTGCGGAATTGCGGTCCCTGGTAGCCACCGTCGGCGAACAGCTTGGATAAAAACGGGAACAATCCGAACAGGCCGGTCAACACCAGCACGCCACCGTCGCGGTCCTGGACATCGGCCGGATGCACCACCGCATTCAGCAGCAGGCCAAGCGTGTCGACCAGAATGTGCCGCTTCTTGCCCTTGATCTTCTTGCCCGCATCATACCCGTTCGGGTCAATGCAGCGCCCCCTTTTTCAGCGCTCTTGACGCTTTGGCTGTCCAACACACAGCCGGTCGGGCTCGCCTCCCGGCCGAGCCGTTCGCGACACTTCACATACAGCGTGTGATGGATCCGCCGCAGCGTGCCGTCGTAATCCCAGCGGCTCAGGTAGTCATGCAGCGTGCTCTTCGGCGGCAAATCCTTGGGTACGGAACGCCACTGGCAGCCGGTGCCGAGCACATACATGATGCCGTTCACCACGGTGCGCTCATCCACCCGACGCCTGCGCCCGCCGTGCTTGGCCGGCGGAATCAGCGGCGCCACATGCGCCCATTCTTCGTCCGTTAGATCGCTCGGGTAACGCAACTTGTCCCGGTTGTGTCGGGCGCGAGCCTCGATCGTCCACATGCGGCACCTCGCAAATCGGTGCCCCGCATAAATTCATAAAAATCCGCGCCGGATCAAGCGCTTCCGCCGAATTCCGCCAACCAATTCAAGAACTCGCTAACTTGCCGGACGGACACTCATAATCTGCGACCTTGAGCGAGAGGTGTAGTTGGCACAGCCGCGAAAGGCGTCACCAGCTACCGCGAAACTGCCATTCAGAACGCGGGGTCTTTCCCATATATTCCAGCATCGTGCGTATAGCTGCTGACCATCCACGACCTCCCATATATACGGATCCTGTTCGCCTCCATCACGTTGTTTGTTCAGTAGATTGTGGTAGTAACTTCTTCTAGGTCCCACCGGATAGGAGGCTAGGGTTCCTCAAATCGACGCGCCAAAGGTAAAATTTTGGGATGTCTAGTCTTCGGAAGATGGTATCTATAAGTAGCCTCTTTTGGTCAAGACCCCAAGCACTTTCGCGCTGATATTCTTCCGGTGAAAGAAACAGGTTCCCAAACTCAAAGGCATCGGCGACCTGCCCAACACTCTGCGGCCCACTTATTGTGATTATCATCAATTTACTTCCATGCAGATATCAGCGCCTCGCAGAAACTTTAGCTGGCACAAGCAATTCATTTTGCAGAGAGTGGGAGTCTTCTGTGAAGTGGCTAGTTTGGTCAGCTCCTCGCCGCGAGTTCAGGGTAGCGGCTAGCGATATCAAGTCAATATTCCGCCCGACATGGGCGCGGACCCGGGCCTCGACCGCCGCCAGATCGTTTGGCAGGACATCAAACCGCTCCGGGCGGGCGAAAAGGTCGGCGAGCCGCGCCGGCAGCGCGGGACGCACACCCGTCGCGCGCGCCACGGGCTCGGGAAATTTGGCGGGATGCGCCGTCGCGACCGCGACGGTGGGCACGCCGCGCCCGCATGGCAGGGCGCGCGCCGCCGCAATACCCGCCGCGCTGTGCGGATCAGCGACATAGCCCGAAGCGCGGAACAGCCGCCCGATCTCGTCTTCGATGCCGGCGTCGTCCAGGCGGAAACCGTGGAACAGGGTGCGCGCGCGGTGCCAGGCGCGGTCGGGCACGGGCATCCGTCCGGTCGCGCGGAACGCCTGCATCGCCGCCGCGGTTGCCTGCTGATCGCAGTCGAGAAGCTCGAACAGCAAACGCTCGAAATTGGAGCTGACAGCGATATCCATGCTGGGCGCAAGACTCTGTTCGACGGTACGGATCGACATGTCGTTGGCGCTAAGAAAGCGCGCCAGAATGTCGTTTCGGTTGGACGCCACGATCAGGCGCGCGACCGGAAGACCCATGCGCCGCGCGGCCCAAGCCGCGAGCACGTTGCCGAAATTGCCGGTTGGCACGCTGAACGCCACTTCGCGGTCCGGCGCGCCGAGCGCCAGCGCGGCAGCGGCGTAATACGGGATTTGCGCGGCGATCCGCGCCCAGTTAATCGAATTCACCGCCGACAGCCGCATCTCATCGCGGAAAGCCGCATCGGCGAACATCGCCTTCACGAGATCTTGGCAGTCGTCGAAATTCCCTTTGATCGCGATATTGGCGACATTAGGTGATTGCACGGTGGTCATTTGCCGCCGCTGCACCTCGCTGGTGCGACCTTGCGGATGCAGGATGACGATGCCGATCCTCGGCCGATCGGCGCATGCTTCGATCGCCGCGGAGCCGGTATCGCCGGAGGTCGCGCCGATGATCGTGACGCGTTGTCCACGCTCGGCCAGCAGGTAATCGAATAGCCGCCCCAGCACCTGCATCGCCATGTCTTTGAAGGCGAGTGTCGGGCCGTGGAACAATTCCTGCGCGAACAGTGCGGTTTCAAGCTGAACGAGCGGCGCCACAGCGGGATGCGCGAACCCGGCGTAAGCATCGCGGCAGATCGTGGCGAGGGTCGCAGCCGGGATCGCCTGTCCGACAAAGGGATGCATCAGGCGGGCAGCGAGTTCGTGATACGGCAGGCCCCGAAACGCGCGCCAGTCCGATGCCGAGAAATGCGGCCATGTTTCCGGGACAAAGAGCCCGCCATCTTCCGCGAGTCCCGCCAGCAGCACCCCGGCGAAATCGCGCGGCACAGCCTCTCCGCGAGTGGAGACGTATTGCATGGCGAAACTGGCGGCCCTTCAAGCTGATCGGATATTCAGCCCGCATCTACGCCTCAGCGGCGGCCCCAGCCAAAGCCTAAAAGCGCTTTTGCGCCGTGAAGTGCAGCCCACACGCGGCGTTTGTCACGTCGCCCTCGATCGTCTGCCCGGCCAGGCGACCCTGAAGCATGATGCCCGCGCCGAAGCCTTGCACGGTTCCATCCGGCTGGATGGTCGCGTCGATATCCGTCAGATGGTCCCAGCGGTACTCAAAGGCGTGGTTTTGTACGAACAGCGTCACAAGTCCCGGATGCGCACAGTCGCGCCGGTCCGCGCGAAAGCGGGTGCTCGTGCCGTGATAGAGCCCGTCAATGGGCGAACCCGTCGCTTCCGGAGCTCCCGCCAGCGCGACTTGGGACGGTGCTGGCGTCGATTGTCCCTGCCCTGTTTCGGGCGCAATCGTCGCCCTGCTCCCGGGGCCGGCGCAGGCCGCGACGCAGCAACTCGCGGCAATCGCAAGAATGGCACGCATGGCAATCCAGCATCAGTCGTTGGAGCAAAGCCGGCAGGTCGGTCGGAAGCTGAGCCTGGCGCCGAGTCAGGCGGCGTGTTCCGGAACTGCGCGTGACAACTCCGTCCGCGCGGTCTCGGTCAGCACTTCCATTTGCCCGGAGACCTGCCCGCCGTCTTCAACCTGCAAGCGCCGGTATCGCGCGGTGCCAAGCACTCGGCCGGTGGCACGCACGACCAGACTGCCGCGCACCGTCAGCGTGCCGTTGATCGTGCCGCCGATCTCGGCATCCTCCACTTCCACTTCGCCCTTGAACATGCCGCCTTGCGAAATCGCAAGTTCGGTCGCGTGGATCATGGTGGCCTCGACTGTCCCCTCGACGACCAGGCGTTCGGCGTCCTGGACCGTGCCCTGGACGCTGATGCCGCGCCCGACCACCAGCGTCCGGCGCTCCGCCGGATCACGATGCGAGGCGTGCAATGGAATAGCCCCGGATCGCTGCGCGTTCTGCGACACCGGGGAAGGAGCCAATGACGGCGCCGGGGACGGCGTATTGGCGGATGAAGGCGAGAACGGCGCACGAACCATAACTGACGTCTCCTGTGTCGGAGCAGGTCTGAACGGAGGGACACCCAGACCGAAATCGTCCGGGCCGTTGGAGAAGATCGCCTCTGTTCTGGCGGCGACCGCCTCCGAGCCGGGCTTGAACGGAGGAGGGTCAACGGACAGGACGGCTGGCTCCCCGGTGATTGGCTCGTCTGGCTTGCGGCGCTTGAACACGGGCTCTCCACCCACGGATCGAAACGCGAGTTATGTCTCGGCTAGCATGCCGCTCCCGAGTCGGCCCAATAGCTTCCCGACGCCCGGCGGAGCCAGAGCCTGTTGCACGCGGGCGCCGCATGCCAGGATGTCGTCCGACTATCCGGAGGACGCCCAATGAACGACGACGCGGCGCCAGCGCGCGATCTGACGCCCTTGCTGCGCCCTCGCTCGGTTGCGCTGATCGGGGCCACGGATCGTTCGCGCTGGTCACGCGGCACCTTTGATAATCTTATCAATCGCAACTACGCTGGCGCGGTCTATTTGGTCAGCCGCCGTGGCGGAACCGTGCATGGCCGGCCTGCGGTCACGTCCTGCGCCGAAATCGGCGAGCCGCTCGACCTTGGCCTTCTCATGGTGCCAACCGCGGCAATCGAGGAAGCGGTGGCGGACCTGGCCGTTTCGGGTGCAAGGGCAGCCGTCGCCCTCACTTCGGGTTTCGCCGAGACCGGAGCGGAAGGTGCGGAGCATCAGCAGCGCCTGGCGACGCTAGTCCGCCAGCATGGGATCTCACTGCTGGGACCGAACTGCCTTGGCTTTGTGAATTTCCTCGACAACGTGCCCGTCTGGACGGGATCGTTCCGTGCGCCCTCGCGCCCCGGACCCATCGCCATCATCGCCCAGAGCGGCGCGACGGCCGCCTTCATCTGCTCGCTGGCCCAGCAGCACGAAATCGGCATCAGCCACATGATCTCGACCGGCAACGAGGCCGATCTCGACGCCGCCGCTTTCATCGAGACGCTGATCGACAATCCCGAAGTGCGTGCCTTCGCGTTGTTTGCCGAGACCATCCGCGACGCGGCGCGTTTCGCTGCCGTCGCGCGTGCCGCCCGCGCCGCGGCTAAGCCGATTGTTGTGTTGAAGATCGGGCTTTCGGAGATAACCGCGAAGTCGGCGCAGGCGCACACCGGTGCGCTGGTCGGCGATGATCGCGTCTTCACCGGCGTCTGCCGCGAGTTGGGTCTGGTGCGCGTCGATTCGATCGAGGATTTGCTGTTCACGGCGGACGTCATCACGCGCACCGGTCAGCTCCGCCCGGAGGGGCTTGCGCTGGTCTCGATTTCGGGCGGCGCGTGCGAGATCGCCGCCGACCGGGCGCAAGTAACCGGCCTGCCCATTCCGCCGTTGCCGTCGGAAGCCCGGGCGGAGCTGCGTGCCGCCCTTCCCGCCTTCGGCACGCCGCACAATCCGCTGGACATTACCGGCGGTGCGGTGTTGCAGCCGGAGCTGTTCGAGCAAGCGTTGCTGATCCTACGCCGCCAGCCCGCCTACTCCGCCCTCGCCTGCTTGTTCGACGTGCCGACCAGCGAGGAAGGCGCCAGCGATTTCGTCGTCGCTGCGTTGCGCCATATCGCCGACGGGTTGCGCGATTCGCCCATCCCCGCGCTGATGATCAGCCACACTGTGAAGCCGATCACGGAGACGGCCGCGAGGATTCTGCGCGAGACCGGACTGCCCTATCTCAGCAGCGGCCTGCATCACGGGATCAATGCGCTGGCCAATGCCTATTGGTGGTCGGCGCAGCTGGAGCGTGCGGCGATGAGTGACGCGCCGGGGCGCTCTCCCGCGCTGGTGGATGAACGCCCGCGTTCCGAATGCGCCGCGCTCGACTTCCTCTCGCGACAGGGTGTTCCGGTCGTGCCGGCGCGCTTGGCAACGAACGCGGATCAGGCGGTGGCAGCAGCACGCGCGATCGACGGGCGCGTGGTGTTGAAAATCGCTTCGGACGAACTCAAGCACAAGAGCGATATCGGCGGGGTGGCCCTGAATCTGGAAGGCGACGCGGCGGTGGTGGAGGCGTATCGGCGCATTGTCGCGGCCGTGCCGGCGAACGCGCGCATTGACGGCGCGTTGGTGGCGCCCATGCGTACGGGTGGGCTGGAATTGTTCGTTGGCTGCACCATTGACGCGCAATGGGGGCCGGTGATCGCCGTGGGTCTTGGCGGAGTCTGGGTGGAGGTGTTGCAGGACGTGGCATTGCGCCCGCTTCCCGTGACGCCGGACTCGGTCAAACGCATGCTGGGCGAGTTGCGCGGTGCCAAGCTGCTCATGGGCGCGCGCGGCATGCTGGCCGCCGATCTGGATGCGGTCGGCGTGGTGGTCGCCACAATCGGCAAGGCCGCGCTGGCGCTGGGGCCGGAGCTGGACGCGCTGGAAGTCAACCCGCTCTGGGTGCGCGGCACTGAGGTGGAGGCGCTGGACGCCCTCGCCACCTGGCGGTAGCGAAGCCTATCTACGCCTCCTTCCCGGTCATCGCCGTTTACTTCGATACGACCTTGCGTTCGACTTGCGAATCGAGGCCCGCAGTATAGGCGCCGAAATCGGCAACGGGCTCCTTGTCTCTACTCCTACGGCTAGTCACGGGATTTTGTAGGTGCCCTCAAGGGTGCAATATTCGACGTAGGTTCCGTCAGGGGCCTTAAACTCTCCCGAGTGACATACATCGTGTTCGTAGCCGCTTATTTCGGCATATTTTCCACTACCACCCACGGTCTTCGGGTTCAGCCGCATAGCTCGCCGCGTCCACCGCGTGCTTCTCGGTCAAAACCGTTTGAACGATTTGATCGCCCGTCGGGGTCGGTCGCCAGACAATAAACCCTGATCCTGACCAACGCCCTTGACATAGTCCGAGGTCCCCCAGCAATGCCAGGTCGTATGATCGAACAAGCCATTAGTCAGCTCCAGGCCATTTTCCTCCCATGATAATAGGAGCCGGTCTTTGCCGACCGGGACGGACTTGATCGTGCCATGGCTGGCATACGTCCCCTTGTATGTCCCTTCCTTCGGCAAATCGGCGGCCTTCGCCGCGATCCCGAACGACAAGGCGATGCTGAGTGTGCAGGCGTACAACGTGCAGATGCGCGGTCGCATGACCGATCCTCCCATCATGATGGTGACGTTTCGGAGCGGCCGGCGTTGTTTCGGATCGCCGGTTACCGGCACCTCGCTAGGCAACGAAGGATCGATGCCTTCGGCCAAACGGCCGACGTGACAAAGGTCAGTTTAGTGCCAACCCCGGTTTCTATGCAATGAGAAACTCTATTCCTCGCTCATGCTCGTTATCGTAATGCCTTGCGCTTGACTACAAGCGTCGCCCAATCGCCCTCTTGCACAACGAAATCAAGCACCAAGCCAACGCGGCGGTGCGCGGCCAACACGAAACGCGCCTGCTTGGCAATCAGGCCGGACAGGATCGCCGCCCCGCCGGGAGCCAGCTGTAATGAGAGTTGATGTGCCATCCCGGCCAGCGGGCGGGCCAGAATATTGGCGAAGACGAGATCGTACGGCGCCGACGCACGCACCACGCGGGTGCGCCAGCCATCCGCAAGCCGGACCGAGACGAGCGGCTTGACCCCGTTCGCCTTGGCGTTTCGCGTGGCGACCCGCACCGACCATGGCTCGATATCGGTTGCAAGCACGCGCCGGTGCAGCAGCCGCGCCGCCGCGATCGCGAGAATGCCCGAGCCGGTTCCGAGATCCAGCACTTGGCGGGGTTGGCGATATGCGAGGCGTTCCAGCGCGCGCAGGCAGCCCCGCGTGGAGCCGTGTTCCCCTGAGCCGAAGGCAAGCCCTGCATCCAGGACCAACGTAATCCGCCCCGGCGTCGGCACGCCGGTCAGATGCGTGCCGCGCACCGTGAAGCGTCGGCCGATGCGCTGTTCGGGGAAGGAGTCGCGGGTATGGGCAAGCCACCCCTCGGCCGGAGTCGGGCTGCGGGTTAAAGGGGCCGCAACGCCGGTCAGAGTTGCGGCGAGCGCCAGCGCCGGCACAAGCTTTTCCTCGTTCTCGCCGGTCTGCCTGACCCCTTCGATAAGCCACTCGCCGCTCCTGTCATCGCGAAAGAAACCGACGGTCGCGCAGACACTGCCGAGCGCCGCCTCGAATATCTCCAGCGCATGCTCCGGGACCGTGACGGAGATGGTTTCCAGGCTTGGCGGGGTATGCTGCATGATTCTCTGGGCGAACCAGGTTATCCCGCAACCATACGTAGCTATTGGTCTCCTCGCCAGAGGCCAGCCTGCGCGCGCAGGCTCTAACCCGGACGGCGCAGGGGGACGTGCATTCTATCGATTGATGGTCGAGTAGCCACTCGCCGTGCCGTCAGGCCAGCTCACCTGTATGTTGCCAACGAAGGTGTTGCTGCCGCTGATTCCCTGAAATTTTCCTGTTCCGCTCGTGTAGTCGAAGGTGCCGTGGCAAACGATCGTGTCGCCTTCACATTGCCAGGTCATGAATGCCTTATCGCCACCGGGATCGGCGACGATGCAGTATCCTGCCGCCTTGCTCTTCTTGTTGTTGAAATCGAGGTCGTTGAAGCCGGGACATTTCCAGCCTGTTGGTCGAGCACGCTGCCCTTGCCCTTGTCGTTGGCGAAGGAGCCGCTGAACCCAGCGCCGCCGCAAACCCATGACGCATCCACGCCTGTGTCATTCGCATTTCCTCCCGTATCGGAGCGGACGTTTTTCCGCTCCGCAAGAAGTCTAGGGCGACTTGACGCGATTTGGAACGAAGTTTTGGAGGATTCTCGGTAAAAAACCCGATCGCCCACGGCCAAGTCGGGCGGGCTAACGGCCCATCTCGAGCTGCGCTGCCCTGCTGCGTGCCATTCATCAGTTGGTCGTAAAGACCTTCCACCTCCTGGTCGCCTGTCGCTCCGTTGCTGCTGCGTCTGGCCGATGTCGTCTGCCTTTTCCCGCTCAAGGACCTCCGCTTCGCTCGGCTGATGCTCAAACCCGCCCCAGACATTGGCTTCGGGAGGCGCCTGTCGTGTCTGTGCGGACGCGATCATAGTTGACGCAACCAGCGTGACGGCGATCAAAACGCCACGCGTAAGGGAAAAAGCGGGAATCACGGTTACCTCCTGCACACTGCGACACGTGCGGTCAAGCCCAGAAGCTGGAATGGGCGCGTCGCCTGCGACACTAAGCCCGGAGCGTGCTCACCCGCTATTGCCCCGCAGATCGGTCCTCCGCGCGCTCCCGACGCGGTTCAGAACGTGAACTCGACCCCTAACAAGGGGCCGTAGTTAGTCAGGCGGAGCGAACTGATCACGTGACGCGATCCGAACTCCCTGCCGGTGCTGATAGCGCCGTAGCCTGCGATCAGGTTAAGCCAGTTCTTGAGCGCCCAAGTTGCAGTAGCGGTTGCTCCCCATCCCCATACGCCGCCGCCGACACCGAATCCTTGAGCCTGTGCATCTACCGCGAACCGCCAGCGTGGCCAGGGATAGATCGCGGCGCGCAGGCCCGCCCAGGGCTGGGTGAAACTGCCGCCGCCGCTGACGCTCGCCACCTGCTCCTGGGCAATCAGGGTCGTCCGATCCAATGTGAGCGTCGTGTTTGACGAGAAATATGAGAAGCCGACCCGAGCGTCCAGCGTGGTCGGAATTGTGCCCAATGCGCCATTGAAGACCTGATACCCGATGCCCGGGGCAACCCGGACCAGCGACGGGCTGACCTTGAGCGAGCGAGGATTGCCGAGCTGGTCTAATCCCAAACCCTTGGTCACCGAGGCGGAAACGTAGTCGATGTTAAGCTCGCCCGACCACGGACCATATCGAACGACGCCTGCGCCGAAGAACGCGCCATTCAGTGCGGAGAGAATCTTGGAGAGGCTCGGGATACCGGCACTGATCTCCTTGCTGGCGCCATTGCCCAGATTGATGCTGCCGCTGGTCGCCGGCAAGAACAGATAGGGTGCCAACTCGACGTGAACCTGATACGCCCCGCCCGGCCCATACCCGTCCTGGGGCGAAACCTCGGCGCGGACCGGGCTGAGTGTCGCCATAACGGCAACGGAGCAGATCGCGACGACTAAGAACACGCGCCAGGTCCAGCCATGGCGCGATCGCAAAGTGAAATGTCTGCTCAACGATGACACGTTTCTTGCTGCCTTCCGGAAAAACGAACGCAACCCGAGTAAGCACTGGCAAGTCGGTCTGCCTGGCGGCGCCAGTGCGCTGTAGTTGACGATCACAATTGGACCGTCACGCCAAATCAATCACATCGAGAGAGACGGCGGGCGCGACGTATTGATGCTAAGTTCTACGTTCCGTTTCCGATCAGTGCGACTGCGCCCAAAAATAGTGCGGCTAGCTTCATGGTTTGCTGCTCCTCCCCACTAGTTTGTTGCGCACTTGCGCAAATGTACGCGCTACTTCATCGAAATCACCACCGCGTCACCGCCAAGGCTCAGCATCAGCCCTTCGCGCTTGGCCACGAGGTGCATGATGACGCCCGCGTCATTCTGCAACCAAAGATCCCCGCCGCTTTTGTTGCCGAACGCGTATCCGTACCGCCCTGAGCATACGTTCCGGGGAACTCAGATATGTCGTTCAGCTTGTAGACCTCGCCGGTTGCGTTGAGCGAGGAAGCACCAATCCCGCCAATACCCAGCCCACCCACCGTGAACGGGTAAGATCGGCCATGATAAAATAGCGTCCCGCTGCCGCCACCGCCGCTACCGATGAAGGCTGCCTGGATTTGGTGCATGTCCACCGTTGCGTCCGGCGTCAGGCCGGCAACAGCGCTCGGACCAACCTTCGATCCCGAGCACGCCGCGAGCATCAGCAGGCTGACAGCGACCGACAGGAATCGCGTCCATTGCGCCCATTTGCTCGTTGCACTCATTTCTCCCCCCGTCGATCCCGGTTCCGGATCGGTTCAGCATAGCAAGTAACTTCACAGGCCTCAAGGCGGCGGTAGAGGCGGAGGGGGGCCGCGCACAAGCAGCGCTGGTTGCAGCGGCCGTGGTCGGAGCGCCACGCTTCGGTAACTATGCCGAATGTCGGGTTATTCGGCTCAATCCCGGCACGATTCAGGGTTGTTGCCGTTTCTGCATAGCCCCAAAGCCGGATTCGTGCCCCTTGCGGCTGGAATTGCAACCAGCGCGTAGGTCAACGATTCGCGCGGTTCCCCCGCAAAGCGAAGGTATGGAACCGAGGCAAGGAGATCTTGTCGGCAGGGGTTGGCCGCGTGCACTATGATTTCCGGTCGCGGCCACGCTGCCAATGTGGCAGCGCTCGGGCTCGGCCAAGCCTGGTGGGGAATGGGCGGTCAGTTCAGTGAACGGGTGCACAGATCAAGCGGGCCAATCGCCAGCAGAGATAGGCATAAGGAAGGCGATGTGATGCGAATCAACCGATGGTTTGTTCTGCTTGCTTTGCTGATTTCGGCGTGCAGCACGCAGCCAAAACTTCCGCCGCAAACAGCGGTGGCGCTGCAGACCTGTCAGTGGGAGAACAGGACGTATACCTTGGGCGCGGAGATCGGCGGCATCCCCATCATATGCGGGTTTGATCTGAGGTATTCCACCGTCTATCCCCAGTGGATGCCGGCTGATTACTTGTACCCGACGCAACTCCCGTAAGCGCGCGTTGCGGGATTATGCTTTCGGAGCGATTGCGAAAAGGCGATAGGTGCCGCTGCACGGCGGCTTTAGCTCGGTCCGCGTGTAGAATGGAAAGTCACATGACGGGCCAGATTTTATATACATGCGCGACGAAATCTTTTTTCTTTGCGCCTAAACATCATTTAACATTGTGGCGGCTATAAGCACGCGGGTACCAGACAAAGGCTTCAATTTTATGCAGAACATCACCTCCACCACCACGCTCATTACGAGACGCAAGTCGATCTCGCCGCCCAGTTATGACCCAACGAACGCCCGCACCTTGGTCATGGCCGGGTAGAAGCATCGATATGCGAATACGATTTGATCCGGCATCAGAATTCTGGCGGATTTGAATAGCCTGTCTGGCGTCCCCGGCGGGATTCGAACCCACGGCCCCAGGATTAGGAATCCTGTGCTCTATCCGGCTGAGCTACGGGGACAAGTCCGGTAATGTCGATACTCCCAGCAGCGCAACTACGGCGTGCGGCCGCGCCATCGATCACTGTCGCGCAATCCGGCGGATTGGTCCAGACTGATGCGTTATATGCAGACAAGCTGTGGCCAGATCGCGGCAAACACGAAGGACACCATGCCGGACCGTCGTTCCCCCACTGAACGCGAGCAGGGTGCTGCCCCCGGCGCGGTCAGCGCCACCGCCGCGCCGGTCGGACCAGCCCCCGCCCGGGCAGCAACACCCGGCAACGCGGTTCCACCGGCCGAGACGCCGGGCGCGAGTGGGCTGCTGACGCTTTGGATAGGCGTCGTCATTGTCGCCGCGCTGTATTTCGCCCGCGAAGTACTGGTGCCGATCACGCTCGCGGTTTTGCTCAGTTTTCTCCTGGCTCCACTGGTTCACCTGCTCCGGCTGATCCACCTCGGACGCGATTTTATCGGTTCTGTTCGCTGTCGTGATCGGACTGGGGGTCATCCTTGCATTGGCCGGGTCTGATCGGCACTCAGATTGCTCAGCTCGTCCAGGCAGGTGCCCCAATACCAGGCCACAATCGAGCACAAAATCGAGTCGGTCCGCAGTTTCGCGATTAGCGAGGTTTCGGCCCTGACCAGCCGGTTCGGCCAGCATGCCGCCACCACTGCAGAACCGAGGCCAAGACGTAGGGCGCGGAGGCACCCAAGGGCACACAACCGCCAGCGCAGGAGGGCACCGCTAAGCAGGGCCTGTCGTACGTTTCGATGGCGGAAAGCGTAATCGCGCCGGTAGCCAGCCCGCTCGCCACGACCGGCATCGTATTCGTCGTCAGCATCTTCATTTTGCTGCAGCGCGAGGATCTGCGTGATCGGATGATCCGGCTGTTGGGCTCGGGCGATATCCATCGCACGACCGTGGCGATGAACGACGCGGCACACCGGCTGAGCCGTTACTTTCTCGCCCAGCTCAGCATCAATGCCTGTTACGGCTGCGTGATCGGCATCGGCCTGGCGCTGATTGGCATTCCAAGCCCGATCCTGTGGGGCGTGCTCGCGATGCTGCTGCGGTTCGTGCCCTATATCGGCCCGCCCATGGCGGCGATCCTGCCAATCGCGCTGGCCGCGGCGGTTACGCCCGGGTGGTCGAAGGCCGTTTACACGGCGCTGCTCTATATCGCCGCCGAAGGCGTTACCGGCCAGGCGATCGAGCCCGTTCTCTACGGCCGCAGCACCGGGCTTTCGCCGTTCGCGGTGGTGGTCGCCGCAATCTTCTGGACCTGGATCTGGGGGCCGATCGGGCTGATCCTCTCGACGCCGCTGACCCTCTGCCTGGTCGTGCTCGGGCGCTATTTCCCCCGACTCGAATTCCTGAACGTCATGCTTGGCGACCAGCCGGCCCTGACGCCGGTCGAGAGCTTCTACCAACGCATGTTGGCGGGCGACCCGGACGAGGTGTTGGATCATGCGGAGCTCGTGCTCAAGGAGCAGCCGCTCGGCGCCTACTACGATGACGTCGCGATGCAGGGGCTCCAGCTCGCGGCCACTGATGCAGCGCGGGGTGTGGTGACGCAGGAGCAGCTCCAGCGAATGCGCGACGCGATCGAAAGCCTGATCGCCGATCTGGACAATATCGCGGACAAATCCGCTCCGGACGAGACAGCTCCCGCCCTGACGCTCGCACCGGAGTGGGGTACAGAGACGCCGGTGCTTTGCATTGCCGGCCGCGGGCCTCTCGACGATGCCGCCGCCGCGATGCTCGCGCAGTTGCTCACCAAGCATGGGCTCGGCGCGCGGGTTCTGTCGCACGAAGCCGTGTCGCGGGCGCGAATCGCAACGCTCAGCCTGCGCGACGTAGCTATGATCTGCGTTTGTTATGTGGAGCTGACCGGCACTCCCGCACATCTGCGATTCCTGCTGCGCCGGCTTCGCCAGCGCTTGCCGACCCAGCCTATCGTGGTCGGCATCTGGAACCCGCAGGATCCAGCGCTGCGTGATGATCGGTTGCGGCGCGATGTCGGCGCCACCTCGTTCGTGAGCGGGCTGCGCGAAGCGGTCGCGGCCTGCCGTGACGCTGCACGCAGAGCCGCTGCAGGGCACTCGGACGCCGCCTGACCCGGCTTGCCGCTTGCATCCAGACATCGCGCCTGACAGCTTGCCTGTGCATCGGCCGGAGCCGCGCGTGACCCTCTATCCCGACATCGCCAATCACGATCTGCTCGAACGCATTCCGCTCACCGCTCGCACCGTACTGGATGTTGGCTGCGGCACGGGCGCTTTAGGCGCCGCGTACCGTCGGCGAAATCCGCGCGCTCGGTTATTGGGAATCGAGCGGAGCCCGGACGCTGCCATGATCGCGGCCGATCGGCTCGACAGTGTCGCTGCCGTCGACGTGCAGGCCGATCCGTTGCCTTTTGACCTACCCTCACGACTTGACTGCATCACTTACGGCGATGTGCTCGAACACCTAGCTGATCCTTGGCCCGTGCTCGCCCGACAAGCCGAGGCGCTGAGCCGGGACGGCACAATCGTCATCTGCGTGCCGAATGTCGAGCATTGGAGCTTCGCCGCGCGGCTCCTGGCCGGCACATGGGATTACGAGGAGACCGGATTGTTCGACGCCACGCATCTGCGCTGGTTCAGCCTCCGTTCGATGCGGCGTGGCCTGGAACGGCTGGGCTTGGCTCTCTGCGATGTTGCGCCCCGCGTGTTCGAGCCCGATCGGGCGAGCGCTTTCGGCGCCGCGCTCACGCCGTCACTGCAACGCCTCGGGATCGATCCGAAGGACTATGCGGCTCGGTCTGCCCCACTTCAGTATGTTTGGCGGGCGCGCCGGGAGGCGCCCGCCCGAATGTTTGTAGCCGGTACCATGCTGGCGCCGGTTGGCGGCGTTTCGCATGTACGGGTCGTTTACCCACTGAAGGCTCTGGCGACCGATGCGTCGGTTCGGACCCAGGTCGTCGCCCCGACCGACTTGCCGGCCGAAGCCGCGGCGGACGAGGCCAGGATTTTCGTGCTGCATCGCCCGGTTCTGTCCGGCGCACAAGGAGTCGCCGCCCTGCAGCACCTGCTGCGGTCGGGCTGGCTGGTCGTGACCGAATTTGATGACCATCCGGATTTCTTCCCCGCGTTGCGCGAGCCAGACCAATTTGCCTTTGCTGGCGTGCATGCGGTGCAGACCAGCACTCCGGCATTGGCCGAAATCCTCCGCGCGCGGAACCCGGAAGTAGCCGTATTTCCGAACGCCGTTGAATGCTTGCCGGAGCCCCGGAATTTCAGGACTCGCGGACAGCTGACCCTGTTTTTCGGCGCGCTGAACCGCGAACGCGACTGGGCTCCGCTTATGCCGGCCCTGAACGCCGTCGCTGCGGCCGTAGGCGAGCGCTTGCATTTCACGGTCGTGCATGACCGGGGTTTTTTCGATGCGCTGGAAACGCCGCACAAGCAATTCACGCCCATGTGCGAGCATGAAGCGTACATGCGGCTGCTGGGCGAATCCGAGATCTCGTTCATGCCGCTGTCCGATACGCCATTCAATCGTGCCAAATCCGACCTGAAATTCATTGAGGCCGCTGCGTGTCGCGTGGCCCCGCTGGCAGGTGAAATCGTCTACGCGGCCAGTATCGAGGATGGTCGGACGGGATTGTTGTTCCGCGATGCTGAGTTGCTCCGAGATCGGCTGCTGCGGCTGGTCGCGATGCCGGAACTGGCGCGCGCCATCGCCGAGGCGGCGCGCGCGGAGATCGCCGCCAACCGCATGCTAGCCTATCAGGTCGCACCACGTCTCGCCTGGTATCGCTCGCTCTGGTCTCGTCGCGAGGAACTCAACCTGGCGTTGGCCGCGCGGATCGCCGGGACGCCACTCGCGACAGCGCTCGGCGGTTCGCCGGCGCATGCCCGGGAGCCGGCCGGGGTCGGATAGACTTGGCCGGCGCAGAAAAGAGCTGGTTTCGCAAGGCGTTATTCTTGACTGCCCGGCGCCCCCCTGTCATCGTTCCGGCCGCTGAACCAGCGGTGACGGAGCCTGTCGGGCACCGCATGGCCCTCGCAACCAGGGATGGCAGTGCGCGAATGACCAGATCCGAACTTATCGCCGAACTGGCCGCCGCCAACCCACATCTGCGCGCGGGCGATGTGGAGTTGATCGTCGCGACGGTATTCGACGAAATCGCGCAAGCCCTCACGCGTGGCGAGCGCGTGGAGTTGCGCGGGTTCGGCGCCTTCACGATCAAGCGCCGCAGCGCACGCACCGGGCGCAATCCGCGTACCGGCGAAGCGGTATCGGTCCAGGAAAAGGCGGTGCCATTCTTCAAGGCGGGTAAGGAACTGCGGGACCGCGTTAATCACGGCGCTCCTCCCCTGCGCCCTGCCTCGCACCGCCTCTCAGCCTAGCGGGTGCTGCGCTCGCGGGCTTGACGCCGCCGGCTGCTACCTTCCATTCAGCACATCGCGTGCACCTGATGATCGGTAGCGCCCGCGATGGAGTTCCCATGCGTCTGCTCATCCTCGTGCCATTCCTGATCGCTCTCGTTTTATTCGCGCTCTCGAACCGCCACCCGGTCGCGCTCGGCTTCTGGCCGACCGACTTTCTTCTGGATGTGCCGGTCTCCCTCGCGGTGCTCGGTGCCGCGGCAATCGCGTTTCTGGTCGGCGCCCTGCTCGTGTGGATCGGTGAACTTGGCCAGCGTCGACGCGCCCGCCTCGCCGAGATCCGCGCCGAGCATCTGCAGGAGGAAGTCCGGTCGCTACAAGCGCGGCTGCAACGGAGCACAATGCCCGCGCCGGCCACCATCGCAGCACCCCCGATAGCCTGAATGTCCAGCCGGCTGATCGTCGCACTGGACACGCCCGATCTGGCGCACGCCCTCCGGCTAGCTGCGGAGACTGCGCCGCATTGCGCTCTGTTCAAGGTCGGACTTGAGTTCTTCGTGACCCACGGGCCGGCCGGCGTGCGCGCCATCGAGGGACGCCCGGTATTCCTTGACCTGAAGCTGCACGATATCCCGAATACGGTGGAGGGCGCCCTGCGTGCTGTGCTGCCGCTTGCACCGCGAATGATTACCCTACATGCGGCCGGCGGGGCGGCGATGATCGAGGCGGCCCGGCGCGCGGCTGAAACGAACGCTGCCATGCGCCCCTTGCTGTTGGCCGTTACCGTTCTGACCAGCCTGGACGGCGATGCGCTGAAAGCGACGGGGGTGGCGGGCGACCTGGCGCAGCAGGTCTTGCGGCTCGCTCGGCTCGCCCTCGCGGCGGGCGCGGACGGGCTTATATGCAGCGCGCGAGAAGTGGGAATGCTTCGTCGTGAGCTTGGCACCGTGCCCTGCCTCGTCGTTCCGGGGATTTGCCCGGAAGGAGCCGATACCGGCGATCAGGCGCGCATCGCAACGCCAGAGCAGGCCATCGCCGCAGGAGCGGACTGGATCGTTGTCGGCCGTCCCATCACCGGCGCTGCTGATCCCGGGCGCGCTGCGGCGGAAATCGCGGCTTCCATCGCATGACAGTCAGGATCAAAATCTGCGGCATCAACGACGAGGCGGCGTGCGAGGCGGCGGGCTCGGCGGGCGCGGACTGGATGGGCTTCGTCTTCTTCCCCCCATCGCCGCGCTTCATCACCGCCGAGCGGGCCGCGGCGCTCGCCGCGCTTGCCCCAAGCAAAGTTGGCAAAATCGGCGTGTTCGTCGAGCCGACCGAGGCACAAATTGCTACGGTCTTAGGGGTCGTGCCGCTCGACGGATTGCAGGTCTATGCGGCGCCGCACGTGATTGCCGCGCTGCGCAGGCGCTTCGGCCTGCCGGTCTGGCACACCATTGGCATAGCAACGGCGTCCGACTTGCCGCACGGTGAGCCCGGCGCCGATCGGCTGGTGCTGGAGGCAAAGCCACCCAAATCAGCTACCCGGCCCGGAGGCAACGCGGCTTGGTTCGACTGGAGCCTGCTGCGCAACTGGGCGGCCCCCGCGCCCTGGATTCTCGCGGGGGGCCTTACCGCCGGGAATGTCGCCCGGGCGATTTACACCACCAGGGCCGAAGGGGTGGACGTCTCTTCCGGCGTGGAGACGTCGCCCGGCGTGAAGTCGCCGGTGCTGATCAGCCAATTCGTCGCTGCGGCGCGCCGCGCGTAAGTCGGCAGCCGCCTATTTTTTCGCTTTCGCTGCCGCGAGTTCGCGCCGTAGTCGCTCGTTTTCGCTGCGCAGTGCCGCGATCTCTTCACTTTCCACGGATTCTGGCCGGGCTTCCGTCCCTTGTGATGTGGTGCCTTGACCCGTCTGGGCCGTCTCGGGGGGTCGATAGAAGGGCGTGAACAGGCTCAGGGCGCGCTCCATCATTGCCATGTTCTGCCGACTTACCTCCTCCATGGTTACGTTCCCGAACGGGAACAAACTGCCCATCGTCTTCTGCATGGTCGCACGCAGGCTTTCCTGTTGTTGCGTGAACGCGGCCATCGACTGCTCGAGGTAGCGCGGCACCAGGCTCTGCATCTGGTCGCCGTAGAAGCCAATGAGCTGGCGCAGAAACGCGGTCGGCAGGAGGTTGCGGCCCTTGCCCTCCTCCTCGACGATGATCTGCGTCAGCACGCTGCGGGTGATGTCATCGCCGCTTTTGGCGTCGTACACCACGAAATCGCGGCCCTGGCGCACCATTTCGGCCAGATTGTCGAGCGTGATGTAGCTGGAGCTTTCGGTGTTGTACAAGCGCCGGTTCGCATATTTTTTTACCACCACCGGCGGTGTGGCCGGCGGGTTCTTCTCGCCTTCAACGCGGATCGGGTCAGGCATACGTGCCTCGGGTCTCGTCATATCTCTAGCATATGCGGCCTTTGCCGCACCCGCGAAAGCCCCATATGGCCTGCGGGCTGTCAGGAGGGTGGAGTGACGCATGAGCCGAACCGGAGAGCAGGACCAGGGTGCGGCCGGACCGGACATGCGGCAGGTTATGCAGGACTGGATAACGCTCTGGCAAAGCGAGCTGGCCGCGCTCGCTGCCGATCGGGAGGCACAGGAGGGGTGGCGAGACATCCTCGCGCTTTGGGCGCGATTCGCCGTAGCCTTAGCTAATGGAGCGGGCGGATGCGCCGGCCCCGCTGCGCCGTCGCGGACCCCGACCGCTCGCGCTGCACCTGATCCTCGCGACGCTGAAATTGAGCGCCTCAGCCGGCTCGTATCCGCCCTCGAGTCCCGACTCAGCCAATTGGAACGGCGGGGAGAATCCGGCGCCTGCTGAGGCGGGCCACACCACCTCGGCCGAGGCGGTCGGCGAACAGGCGGCGCTGATCCGGGGCATCGCCGCCTATCGGCGCCATGCATGGACCCGAGAGCTCCCCGACCCGCCTACGATCTGGCGCGAAGGCGATAGCCGTATCCTGGATTTCGGCGGCGACTCCCCTGTGGCGTTGTTTGTGCCGAGCCTGATCAACCGCGCCTATGTGCTGGATCTGGCCGAGGGCCACTCCTTGCTGCGCTGGCTGGCGACGCGGGGGGTCCGCCCGTTGCTCCTGGAATGGGGCTGGCCCGGTGATGTCGAACGGCGCTTTTCCCTGACCGACTATATCGCGGGACGGCTGGAGCGGGCACTCGCAGCGGTCGCGGGTCTGGCGAGAGGCTCGGTCGTATTGGTCGGCTATTGCATGGGCGGGCTGCTTGCGCTGGCGGCGGCACAGCGCAGGTCAGACCTTGTATCTCGGCTCGCATTACTCGCGACGCCGTGGGACTTCCACATAGGAGAGACCGAGCGAGCGCGCCAAGCCGCCGCGATGCTGGCGTGGCTGGAGCCGGCCATGGCGTCGGGCCGCCCCCTTTCGGTCGATCTCCTACAGACGCTTTTTACCATGCTCGATCCGGACGGCGTCGCCGAGAAATATCGCGCCTTCGCGCGGCTCGATCCCGATAGTAAACGGGCGCGGCTGTTCGTGGCGCTCGAGGACTGGCTGAACGATGGCGTTCCGCTCGCGGCCCCGGTCGCGCGCGAATGCCTGGAAGACTGGTACGGTCGCAATACGCCGGCCTCCCTGGAGTGGCGCGTGGCCGGCGAGGTCATCGATCCAGCCCGCACACGTATGCCTGTTTTCGTTGCGGTGCCGCAGCGCGACAAGATCGTGCCGCCTGAATCGGCCCGCCCGCTCGCGGCGTGCATCCAGGGCGCTCGACTGCACGAGCCGCAAGCAGGTCATATCGGGATGATTGCCGGTATGGGCGCCGAGCGGGAGTTGTGGGCGCCACTCCGGGACTGGCTACACCAGGACTAGTGCTGGGGCCTTCCGAGGCACGACTCGACCATCCGGTATTTCTCGGGCTTGAGCTAAATAGGAAGAACAAGAAAACGGAGGATCGTTATGGGAGGCTCGGCCGGCACGCTTGGCGACATCGCCCGGCGCCAGGCGAAGGCGCGACCCGACGCGACGGCGCTGTTGTTCGAGGAGCATCGGACCAGTTACGGACAATTCGATCGCCGCGCGAACCAGGTCGCGAACGGGTTGCTCACGATGGGGATCAGGAAGGGTGATCGCGTAGCCTTCCTCGGCAGGAACAGCGATTTCTTTTTCGAACTTCTGTTCGGCGCGGCGAAAATGGGCGCAGTCGTCACACCCGTTAACTGGCGCCTCGCCTGGCCAGAGGCGGCCTACATCATTGATGATTCGGAAGCGCCGGTATTGTTCGTGGAGCCCGAATTCGCCGCACCGGTTCGCGCCGCGCCTCAGGATCGGCCGCATCTGCGCCGCGTGGTCGCGATGGACGTGCCGGCCGAAGACTGGCCCGAATTCACCGCCTGGAGGGATGCACACTCCGATACCGATCCGGCCCTGCCGGTCGCCGAAGGCGACGTAGCTATGCAGCTCTATACCTCGGGCACCACCGGGCGGCCCAAGGGTGCCATGCTGACGCACGCCAATTTCGGCGCTCTCATTCTGAACGATGCGATATCGGATGGGCTCGGCTGGAACGACTGGGCAGAGGACGAAGTAAACCTGGTGGCAATGCCGGTCGGGCATATTGCCGGTGCTGCCTGGGGCGTGGTCGGGCTGCACCGTGGCGCGACCAATGCCATTCTGCGTCAGTTCGATCCGGCCGCGGCGCTTGAGCTGTTCCATCGGGAACGGGTAACTCGCGCGTTGCTCGTCCCTGCAGCATTGCAAATGCTGGTGCGCCACCCCAAGGCGCAGACCACCGATTTCAGCGCGCTCAAGCAGGTTCAGTACGGTGCCAGCCCAATGCCGCTTGCCCTGTTGTGCGAGGCCATGGAACGCCTGCGATGCCAATTCGTGCAGCTCTACGGAATGACGGAGACCTGTGGCGCGGTCGTGGCATTGCCGCCCGAGGACCACGTGCCGGAAGGCTCCCCACGGATGCGTTCCGCCGGCAAGGCGGTAAGCGGCGTTGAGGTTTCGATCGTTGATGCGGAGGGAAAGCATCTGCCGCCCGGCGCAGTGGGCGAGATCGTCACCCGCTCGGGCAGCAATATGGCGGGCTATTGGAAAATGCCGGATGCCTCGGCGCGGACGATCGACGCCGAGGGCTGGCTGCACACCGGCGATATCGGGCAGATGGACGAGGATGGCTATGTCTTCGTGCTGGACCGGTTGAAGGATATGATCATCAGCGGCGGCGAGAACGTCTATCCAGCGGAGGTGGAAGACGCGCTATACGGCCATCCCGCAGTTGCCGAAGCCGCGGTGATCGGCGTGCCCGACGAGACGTGGGGCGAGGCCGTCAAGGCGATTGTCGTCCTCCGTCCCGGCGCGGCGGCCGATCCCGCCGACATAATCGCCTGGGCACGCCAGCGCATCGCCGGGTTCAAGGTGCCGAAAAACATCGACTTCGCGGCCGAACTGCCGCGCAACGCTTCTGGCAAAGTGCTGCGGCGGATGTTGCGGGAGCCGTATTGGGAGGGTCGGGGGCGGGACTGATACCGGCGAATTCGTCCGTCATTGGCGAGCCGCCGCGCGCGCGGCGTAGCGATCCAGGGGCAGCACGGATTGCCTGGATCGCTTCGCCGCGCTCGCGATGACGGACGAGTTTAGGAGACGGCTAACGATAATACTATCGCCCATGAAACTGCGGCTTTCGTTTCTCATTGAACGCGCGGATGCCCTCGCGGCGGTCCTCGGTCGGCACCATCCTGTTATAAGCCTCGATTTCGAACATCATCCCGCTGCGCAAGTCCATGTTGAGCCCTTGGTTTACCGATTGCTTGATCTGGCGCACCGAAATCGGCGCGTTGGCGGCGATCGTCGCAGCGGTTTCCAGTGCATCGGCCAGCAGGGTGTCGGGTTTGCAAATACGGTTGACCATGCCCCAAGCGTGCGCCTCCTGCACGGTGAAGGGTCTGCCGGTCAGCATGATCTCCTTTGCTCTGCGCGCGCCGACGGCGCGGGGCAGGCTTTGCGTCCCGCCCGCGCCCGGCATGATGCCGAGTGTTACCTCGGTCAGCGCAAAGCGGGCGTGCTCGGCCGCATAGATGAAATCGCAACAAAGCGCGATTTCGAGCCCGCCTGCATAGGCCGCTCCGTTTACCGCGGCGATGACCGGAATCGGACAATCGAGAATGGCGCGGATCGACCGTTCGAAGATCAGGTGCTGGTCCTGCCACTGCTGATCCGTCATGCCGTTTCGCTCTTTCAGGTCGCCGCCGGCGCAGAAGGCGCGCGCGCCGGCACCTGTCAGGACGATGCAGCGGTGATTGGCCGGTGCGGCGTTTATACTGTCGAACAGCGCGAGCAGATCGAGCCCCATCTGCGTGTTCAGGGCGTTCGCGGCGTCCGGCCGGTTCAAAGTGACCAGCAACGTATGGGGCTGCTTCTGCTCGGGGGTCAGCGTCTCGAATGCTAATGTCAACGACGATTCTTCCTTGCTGCTCGGGAAATCAGGTCGGTCCGCTCAACCCCCTCTCCGCCTTCGGCGGAGAGGGCCGGGGAGAGGCGGGGAAACTCGAATCATGCGCTGGTGGGGAAGTTGCATTTCGCGCTCAGCGGATGCAGCGCCAGTTCCGGCGGCGTGACGTGGAGCAGCTTGTACAGATCCCACGGCCCCTTGCTCTCTGCCGGTGTCTTGACCTGGAACAGGTAAGCCGGAAAGGCGCCGCGCCCGTCCGCGCGGACCGTTCCCTGAAAGGTGTCGTCATCCACCGGAATCGACTTCATGCGGGCGACCGTTGCCCGCCCGCTCTTCTTCGCCTCCGCCCCGCTCATCGCCGCTACCGTCTTCAGGTAGTGCAACGTGATGCTATACGCGCTGGCATGCGCCTGGTTCGGGTAATTGTTCGGCGTCTTCGGCAGCACGCGCTTGGTGAAGGCACAGAGTCCGGTCATTGAGATCCCAATAAAAAGACTCCGTCGTCACCAGACCGCCGGTCATCTCCGGACCGAGCGAATGAGCATCTTGCAGGAACATAAGCAGGGGTGCCACCGTCATCTTGCGATTCAACCCGAACTCGTGCGCCTGTTTGACGCAGTTCTGCAAATCGAGCCCGGCATTGGCCAGCGCCAGAACCTCCGCCCCACTGGCCGCCGCCTGAGATAGGAATGACGAGAAATCGGTGGTATCCGGGAACGGATAACGCAGCGTGCCTTTGACCTCCCCGCCGCCGTGACGCACCACGGCCGCGGTCAGCTCCTCGAGCGAGTGGCCGAAGGCGTAGTCGGCGGTCAGGATGAACCACGTTTTGTGCCCCCCTTTCATCAAGGCGCCGCCCGTTGATTGCGCATTCGAATACGTATCGAAACTCCAGACGATCGTATTCGGGCTGCACTGCGCGTCGGTGAGCGCCGCCACGGTCGCGGAGGCGTTCAGCATGATCTTGTCCTTCTCGCGCGCGACCTGAGCGACAGCAAGCGCTGTCGAGGAGGTCGGCACGTCGGCAACCGCGTCCACACCCTGATCAAACCATTGGCGGGTGATCGAGGCGGCGATATTCGGCTTGTTCTGGTGGTCTGCCGAGAGCAGTTCCACCTCGAACCCGTGCGAGGGGGCGCCGAACTCCTCGACGGCCTGGCGCGAGCAGGCAATGCTGGTCGGACCCACGTTGTCGCGATAGGTGCCGGACAGATCCGTCAGAACGCCAATCCGAATGACCAGCTTGGCTTGCGCCCGGGGGCGCGCGACCGGTATCGCTGCGAGAGCGGCAGATCCGAGAAGACCTCGGCGTGAAATAAGCATGGACGTTCCCCCGTTGTCATGCGCTTCTGAAACGGCGTCGTGCGGCCGCATGCGGTCCGCGCACTCATTTTGCCTGGAGATGGATGGGGGTCGTCAAGTTCGCGGGCGCGGCGGGCAACTCGCGGGGTTGGGGCGCGAAAGACCTCCGCTTTCATGCGGCCCGGCGCCGCAATCACAAATGGCCGCCCGTGGACCCGGTCCAAGGGCGGCCTAGACGCGTGCGTTGGTCTTCATTCCGGCTGACAAGATCAACCGCTGCGTCCCGGAGCGAGCCGCTCCCCGACGAGTTGGTTGGGGCTTTGCTTGCCGTTCCTGAAGCTTGGCGAAGCGGCCGCGAACGAAGCGGCGCGCGCCACGCTCGGTTGCGAAGCGTTGATCAGCGACTGCGGCGCGCCGGCCGCGAGCGCGGGACCGGAGGACAACGCCAGCCCCGCCACTGCGGCGAAGACTGCGTTCTTGCGGTTCATGATACTTCTCCTTTCCTGAACCACCTATCGGTTGTTGCATTCACGCTGCCGGCGCCTCAGCGGCGTCCGGCGGGGCTATATCTGGCAGGGTCTCGCAACCGCGTGATGTCAGCCTTGTAATTTCCAGGTAAAAACCTCGCCGCGCTATGGCCGGGATTCCGGCCCCGCTTCTTGGCCGGCGCCCGGCGAGCGTGTCTGCGGCAGGGGTGCACACGCCGCTCACACCGGTATCTCTCATCGGCTGGTC
>CAWGIP010000033.1:0-352199 GCA_963822675.1 uncultured Pseudomonadota bacterium
CGTGATCACTTGGTTAATGTCTGCGCCCCGCTGCTGCGCTTCGGGATCGCTGCCAGCGAAGGCCGGGATCGCGATCGGAATCGGCGCTGCACGCGCGTGGTCCACGTCAATGACGGCGCTCTGTGCACCTTGTGAAGCGGCGCGCGCCGTGCCGATAGAGGCTCCCAGAAGCAGCGTGCCCCCGGTGCCCACCGCGCCGGCCAGTAGGCCGCGTCGGGGAAGTTCACGAATGGATGCAGTTCGGTCGATCATGGTCTTCTGGCAACTCCGGGAAGGACAGGACCACGCGCGTCCTTGCGCGTGCAGGATGGACGAAATGCGAGCCGTGCTCACGGCCGGAACCGAAACGACAGCACATTGACCTTGCCGAGCATGCTCTGCGGCAGCGGCAGATTGGAGCAGGCGGGGTCGAGCACCGCACGCCGGGCGCGCTCGGCAAAGGCCTGGAAGCGCGCATCGCTTTGGATCCGCGACAACTCGGCCGGAGCGAAGCCAACCAGCCGCGCGACGCCGCTGGCGTCGGTCGTGACAGTCATCATCACCTGCATCCGGTCGAGATCGAGCACCCCGGGATCGGACGTCCAGCGGCGGCGCACATAGGCGCCGATCGCGCCCCGATCGGCGGCCGACAGTGCGGCTGTATCATTGCCCGCCGGCGTCTCCGCCGCCCGACGGCGCGCCGCCCGTACGTGGATTGAAGGCGCAGTCGGGGCATGCGTCTGGCGGGCGAGCGATGCGTAGCTTCTCCAGCGTGTTCGCAAGCGCGTCGCTGTGTGGCGGCGGCATTCTTGGTAGGATTGGGCTGCGATGTCGGGCTCGGTGGGGCCGGTGGCGGGGGCAGCGGCAACGGCTGGGCCTGTGCGTGGCTCTCTGGTCGCGGCGGTTCCGGATGCGGCGGTGGCGGCGTCGGCGGTGGCGGGGGCAGCGGCAGCGCAGGCGCAAGCGATGGGGTGGAGGGGCGGAGGCGGCGCCGGCGTCGGAAGCGGCGGCGCCGCAGACCTGGGTTTGCGGCGGTGGCGGGGGCGGCGGAGGAGGCGGAGGTGGCGCCGCGTCGGCCGCAGGTTCCTGTTTGGACTGCGGTGGGGCCGCCGGCGCGGGGTGCACAATCGGTCATATCGGCGGGCGCCGGCACCGCGCCGGGCGACGGCGCGCGCATCGAAGGCCCCGCAGTCGCCCGCGAACACCATGTCCACCGTTGTTTCCTCGCGCCGGTTCGGGCGGGCGCGACAGCGGAATGCCGATCAGCAGCGCCAGCAGAACCGCGCCGTGCAGCATGACTGACGCCGCAGCACCGCGCCCGAGCCGGCAATTGGTGCCCGTGCATGCTGGCGGCAGCCGCCATCGGCAATGCTAAGCCGGATTTGGCCTTGCTGCCGGCGAGAGCGCCCGGCGACCCGCCCTGCGCAGGCGCGGGGGCCGGCAGGCTGAGCGGCCGGCGGTGCGGCGGGCTTCCCGGCCTGCGTGTTCGCGCCTCCAGAAGGGTGGCTGCGCCAACAGCGCCACCTTGGTGAACCCGCCCTCGGTGATGGTGCCCATCCTTGCATAATTCGCCCATAGGCCAGGTCCTTGTCGCCACGAACGAAAATGCGCCGTTCCGCATTGTTCTGCGAAATCGCCTGCAACTTTGCCACCAGCTCTGACAGATCAACCGCGTCGTTCTGCAGGAAAATCTGCCCCTCCGCATTCACCGTGACCGTCAGCGGCTGCGGTATCGGTATTGAGCTGCTGCGCGTTGGTCTTCGGCAGATCGACCGAAACGCCAGAAGTCATCAGCGGCGCCGTGACCATAAAAATGATCAGCAGCACCAACATGACGTCCACCAGAGGGGTGACGTTGATCTCGGCGAGCGGACGGTAGCGCCCGTTTCGTCCCGTTCTGGCACTGCCCAGCGGATGCGGCCATAACTCAGGCCCTTTCCTCGGTCTGACGCGAGAGGATGGCGCTGAACTCCGCCCCGAACGCCTCCAGCCGGGCGGCGAAGCGCGCCAGATCGGTGCTGATCTTGTTGTAGGCAAGCACGGCCGGGATTGCTGCCACCAAGCCGATCGCGGTGGCGAACAGGGCCTCGGCGATCCCGGGCGCGACCACGGCCAGATTCGTGTTGTGCATGGCCGCGATGGAAGAAAAGCTGTGCATGATGCCCCAAACCGTGCCGAACAGGCCGATAAACGGGGCCGTCGCGCCAACGGATGCCAGAAACACCATCCAGCGCTCCAGACGGTCCATCTCCCGTTGCGAGGGTTACGGCCACGGCCCGATCGACCCGCTCGCGCACGCTGGTGTGGCGATATGTCAGCCCCGGCGATTCGCGGCGGTGCGCCGCCACTCGCCCATGGCCGCGCCAAACACGGCTGCCATCGGATGCGCAGGGGCGCACGCCTTCGTTATCGAACAACTCCTCAAGACTGCCACCGGACCAGAACCGGTCCTCGAACCCGTCGGCTTCCTTGTTGACCTTGCGCAGGCTCGACCATTTCTCGAACACCACGGCCCAAACCCAGATACTGGCCGCGAGCAGACCCAGCATCACGGCCTTCACTACGATGTCGGCTTGCAGGAACAGGCCCCAGAGCGAGAGGTCGCCACCTTGCGCCGCGAGGTTCACCGCATCCACTGCCCGATCCACATGCCACTCCTATGCAGCCGGCGGCAGCGCCGCCTTCATCCCCTCGAAGGCATCCCGCCAGCGCTGCGGGATGCGGGCCGGCCGATCGCCGTCCACCTGCACGCAGGCCAGCTCGATTTCCGCAACGGCGCATGCGCCACGTTTGTTGCGGATTTCCTGACGCAGCCGCACGGTCGCGGCACGCAGTGCCAGCGGCTCCGTAAGCACCTCCAGCAAGTCGTCGAGCCGCGCCGGGCGGAGATAGTCCAATTTGGCGCGCCGCACCACGAACATGAGGTTGCAGTCGCGAACCAATTCGGCGTGCGGGACGCCGAGCGCGCGCAGGACCTCGGTTCGCGCCCGCTCGGCATAGCGCAGGAAATTGGCGTGATAGACGATGCCGGCGGCATCGGTGTCCTCGTAATAGACACGCAGCCGGTAAACGTGCTGACCTTCCGCCACGGTGGATGTTGCATTGCCGCTCATTCACCCTCGCCGAGGCTATCGCTCCCGCCATTCTCGGCCAGAAGGTCGAGCTGGTCCGGCTGACCCGGGGGCGCCGACAGGCCAAGATGGCGCCAGCCCGGCTGACCCAGTACCACGGCCGCGACTTGTGCGCAACACCAGCCCTTCCTGGATCAGGAACGGCTCGATCACGTCTTCCAGCGTATCGCGCGCCTCCGCCAGCGCGGCCGCCAGCGTCTCGACGCCGACCGGGCCGCCACCGTGGTGCTCTGCGATGCGAAGCAGATAACGCCGGTCCATCGCATCGAGGCCGCGCGCATCCACTTCGAGCCGGTTCAGGGCCCCATCGGCAACGCGCCGGTCCACGCCGGCCGCACCCGCGACGGCGGCGAAATCCCGCACCCGACGCAGCAGCCGCCCTGCGATGCGCGGCGTTCCGCGTGAACGCCGGGCGATCTCGGCGGCGCCGTCCGGGCCAGCGAAAGCCCCAGCTTCTCTGCCCCGCGGCGGACGATCAGTTCCAGTTCTTCCGGCGTGTAGAAGACGAGACGCAGCGGAATGCCGAACCGATCGCGCAGTGGGGTTGCAAGCAGTCCCGCCCGAGTCGTGGCGCCCACCAGCGTGAACGGCGGCAGGTCGATGCGCACGGATCGGGCAGCGGGACCTTCGCCGATAATCAGGTCGAGCTGAAAATCCTCCATCGCCGGGTACAGGACTTCCTCGATCGCCGGCTGCAAGCGGTGGATCTCGTCAATGAACAAGACATCGCGCGGCTGAAGATTGGTCAGAATCGCCGCCAAATCCCCGGCCCGCTGGATCACCGGGCCGGACGTGGCGCGGAAGCCTACCCCAAGTTCGCGCGCAACGATCTGCGCCAGCGTGGTCTTGCCGAGGCCCGGCGGCCCGTGCAGCAGCACGTGATCCAGCGCTTCGCTGCGCGCCCGAGCGGCGGCGATAAAAACGGCAAGGTTTTCGCGACTGGCCTTTTGGCCCACGAACTCGGCGAGGGTCTGCGGCCGAAGCGACGCCTCGGCGGCATCGTCTTCCCGCAAATTCGGCGAGACAGGGCGCGTCTCGCTCATGCCTCGCCTCGCCGGGCGAGTTCTTTCAGGCTATCACGGATGATCGCGTCCAGCCCGGCCGCGGTCCCCAATCGCTCAACAACCTGCGCCACAACCGGATACGCTTCAGCGCGTCGATAACCCAGATTGACCAGCGCGGACATGGCGTCATCGCCGAGACTCGGGACGGCGGTCGGGGGCATCGGCAGGCCGGCGCCTGCGCCGGTCGGCATGGAAACCGCCTTGTCGCGCAGCTCCGACAAAAGCCGGATGGCGAGCTTGCTCCCGACGCCGGATGCGCGCGTAAGGCTTGCCCGATCGGCGGCGGCGATGGCGGAGACCAACTCGCGCGGCGACAGCGCGGAGAGCAGCGACAGCGCCACTTTCGCACCGACCCCCTGCACGGCGGTAAGCAAACGGAACCAATCGCGCTCGGCCGGATCAGCGAAACCGTAAAGCGTGATCGCATCCTCCCGCACCTGCGTTTCGATCAGCGGCCGGGCGGCCGTCGGCGGGGACGGCAGAGCGGCGATCGTCCGGGTCGAGGCATGCACGAGATAACCGACGCCGTTCACGTCGAGCACGCAACGCCCCTCCTCGCGCTGATCGACCTGACCGGTAAGACGCGCGATCACGCGCTGCGTTGCCCTCCCCCAACCGCCCTCGCCGCCCAAGCGAGTCGGCTTGCCCGATGATGCGCGTGGCAGATCGCAACCGCGAGGGCGTCGGCTGCGTCGGCGCGGCGGATCGCCGCCCCGGGCAGCAACCGGCGAACCATCATCTGCACCTGTTCTTTCGCTGCGGCACCCGTGCCCACCACGGCCTGTTTCACCGCCATCGCGCCGTACTCGGTGACGGGGATTCCGGCAAGCGCGGGTGCGAGCAACGCCACGCCGCGCGCATAGCCGAGTTTGAGCGTGGCCGCGCCGTTGCGGTTCACGTAGGTCTCCTCGATGGCCGCTTCGTCGGGCCGGTGCCGCGCGAGCAGGTCGGCAAGCGCATCGTGCAGCGCCTTGAGCCGCTGCGGCACGCTGCGTTCCGCGTCCGTCGCGATTACCCCGTCGGCCAAATGGCGCAGCCGGTTCCCGTGCGCCTCGATCAGGCCCCAGCCGGTGAACCGCAGGCCGGGGTCGATGCCGAGTAGCGTGGTCATTCCGCGAATCGTTCTGCTCGTTCAAGGGTCATACCTTAACATGACTTAATACCAATCGGCAGGTCATGGACCCCTTCCGCTCATCCCCGCGCAAGCGGGGATCCAGGCGGATGCGCCCAATTTCTGCTGTCGGCCTGGATTCCCGCTTGCGCGGGAATGAGCGGAAATGCGTCAGAACCTGCGCGGACCGGTACGATTCAACATAACCGGGCGGCGCTGTACATCCGGGCTTAATTGCCGCGCGAGTGGAGGTGGTACGGGAGGGTTTTGGGAGCCTGGCTGTACAGTGCGGCGGGATTTAGCCGGCGGCTGTACGGCGGGCGTTGAGCTTTGGTTAATGGATCTCACGGTCGCGCCTGACCTGAACTCCCTCTCCGCCCCAGGGGCGGAGAAGGCCGGGGAGAGGTGGGGCAAACTCGCAGCCTCCGGATCGCCCCTACCCTGACCGCATAGGGTCAAACCTTGCGCCCAACTCCCTCTCCGCCCCAGGGGGCGGAGAGGGCAGGGTGAGGTGGGGGAAACCGGCAGCCTCCGGATCGCCGGGCTGGGGCGCTTGGTAATTAAAGAGGTGAAGCGAAGAGGCCCGCTGCGTCACCACCCGGGATTACTCGGTCACGATCTCAAATTTCAGCTTAACGCTCCGGCGTTTCGTCGCGCCGCAAAAGGGCTGGCGCGGACGAGCACGGATGAGCGTAGGAGAGGCTTGCAGCGCTGCTGCCGAGCGGGAGTACGCGAGAAGCGGAAGCGTTGTCTCACCGCAAACCAGGCGCCACCAATTTGCAGAACTTGGCGCACATAACTCATAGTCACGATTTGACCCAGGGTAAAAAACACATGTAATCTCCATTTTTCGCGAGAGTTAGTCTCATGGTCAATCCCGCCGACTGGTGGATGTACCACGCTAATGCGCAACACAGCGGAACCGTGGTAGACAGCTTCATAAATCCAGATGACTTCCGAAATTTCGTCAAGCTCCCGCCGATTGCACTCGGAGGAGGCCAAGAGGTACTCGAGCGTTCCAGCAGTGAATGGGTTTTTCTTATTTGTCGGAAGTTGGAGTAGTGACGGATCGACTGGAGGCACGATGTTCAAGATCGATCTGCTTCATGGCACAATTGTCTCCCAGTACAACTCCCCGCTCGAGGCAAAGACCAATCCGGCGCCTTGGCCTTGGGGCACGGGGTTTGCCAGCACGCCGGCTGTCGTAGACGGACGCCTCTATTGCACTATCCTGGAAGGCGTAGCGATTTGCCTGGATGCCAATGATCTTTCGCACGTGCTCTGGAGAACAAACTTAGCTCACCTTGACATACCACAGCGTCAGTAACGTGGACCAGGGATCCGTGTTGGCATCGTGTTGGACGTCACCGCTTGTGGTGAATAACCGCGTATACGTTGCGTGCGGACGAGGCGACGCGGGTGAGGGAGTGGGAAATCAAAGCGCAGGGTATAGCTTCATATTTTGCTTAGACGCTATGTCCGGAGCCGTCGTTTGGCTGTTCTGCACGAACCAAGAAGTCATCAACAACCCAAATGCACCTAACGAGATCCCCCCCTCGCTGGCTGCAAACCTCCCCACAGGAACACAACTCCCCCCACCATTCACCTATATGGGCACCAATCCGCCGACAGTGGGCACAGCGGTGTGGTCATCAATCGCCTTTGACCCATTACTGAACCGTATCTATGTGGGCACTGGTAACGCAGTTCCCGATTCAAGCTTTCCCTGTGCTTACTATGCCAACGGTGTCATCGCGCTCGACGCTTTGACGGGGACACTCATGGGATTTTTCAGCCGGCTGTCACCGACAGCTATCGGCAACCCGCAGCAGCGAATCCGCAGGGTGACACGGATCAGGACATGAGCGGTAGCCCAATTATCTACAATAGGTCTGACGGAATGCGAGTGGTTGGGATAGGGGGCAAGACGGGTAGCTTCTTTCTTCGCGCGGATGATCTTACCGTCGTCGCTAGGCGTCAGCTGCTTCCCTATCAAAACGGCAATCCGCTCTCGACCATCGATAATTCCGGTGGCGATTATGGGATTTTTTGCTCAGCGGCAATCGACTATTCAAACCACAGGTTATTCGTAGGCATGGGATCGCCAGGTGGATTCGATTCCGACTCAACTCCATTCATCCGTTCACTCGATTGGGACACGTTAGTTGACGCGTGGCCTACCCAAACTACGGGCGGGATCGTCAGATATAACATTCGGAATAACCCCTTCTACCAACCAACGAGCCGGACGGCAGCAGGGTCGTCGGCAGCTGTGTCCAATGGCTTGGTATTCATCACGACGCGATTGCCCGCAGTGTATGCGTTCGAGAGCGCGACTGGAGAATGTCTTTGGCAGGATACCCAGATCGAAAACTTTAACCTGGGCCTCGTAATAGTAGGAAATATGCTTGTTGTCGCCGCTGGGAGAAATGTCTACCGATGGAAATCGTTCACGAGAGGCGACTCCTCCCCTACGATCACCGTTCGTCGCTCAACCGGGCAGGACTCGGTCCAGGGCCGGCGGCAAACCAAGACTGGTCCCACGGCCCGTGCTACGGGAGCCGTGGCACCTTCTTTGCCGACGTCAATGGCGATGGCAGGGCAGACTGCATCCTCGTGAACGACGACGGTATCACCGTCCGCCTGTCTACGGGGCAGGACTTCGGTCCAGGGCCGGCGGCAAACCAAGACTGGTCCCACGGCCCGTGCTACGGGAGCCGTGGCACCTTCTTTGCCGACGTCAATGGCGATGGCAGGGCAGACTGCATCCTCGTGAACGACGACCGTATCACCGTCCGCCTGTCTACGGGGCAGGACTTCGGTCCAGGGCCGGCGGCGAAACCAAGACTGGTCCCACGGCCCGTGCTACGGGAGCTGGGGGACCTACTTCGCCGACGTCAATGGCGACGGCAGGGCAGACTGCATCCTTGTCAATACCGACACAGTCACGGTGCGCCTCTCCAACGGCAACAACTTTGCTCCGAACCAGGACTGGACCCACAGTGCCTACCGCGGCAACAGGGGTACATTCTTCGCAGAGGTGACAGGCGACAGGAGTGCAGACGCCATTGCTGTTAATGGTGCCGTCGCGATTGATGTGGAAATTCGGTACAGCGATGTCTCCAAATGCAATGAGATATCGGGTCAAGCTGCCAAGTCAATGCATTGAGGGGTGAGTTTCTCGGGGAGCGTTTGCCAACCATCGACTTTTCGCATCGTGATCTGCCCCGAAGCGAGCAACGCCCAGAACAGCATCGCCGCAGTCTCCGCCGAGGGCAGAACGGTTTGCGTCTTGACACGCCGCTTGAACTCTTCGTGCAATCGCTCGACGGCATTCGTGGTGCGCGCCGATTTCCATTGGCTTTCGGGCAGCCGGGTGAAGGTGAACAACCGATCGCCCGCTTCTTCCAAGCTATCAGCCACGGCGCGGCATTTCAGACGCCACTTGCGCAGGAACGACTTGCGGCGTGTCTCGATCTCCTTTGCCGTCTTGGCATAGATCATGTCGGTGTAGTCGGCAGAGATCTCCTCGTGCAGCGCATCAGGCGCGTGCGCCAGCAGATTGCGGTGTTTGTGCACCGTGCAGCGCTGGATGGGCGCCTCGGGCCACAGCGCGGCAAGCGCCTTCTCCAGTCCGGCGGCGCCATCGATGATCAGGAATTCGGGGCTCCGCAAACCGCGCGCGACGAGGTCATCGAGCACGCCGCGCCAGGCGGCTTCACTCTCGCCGCCCATGTTGCGCACCGCCAGCAGAACCTTCTGCCCGTCGCGGCGGATGCCGAGGACAACCAGGAGCGAGATGTTGGTGGCCTTGCGGTCGAGGCGCACGCGCACCACGCTGCCATCGAGGATCAGTCGGACGATGTCCTCCTCAGCCAGATCGCGGCGCATCCAGGCGTCCCAGTCGGTCTTCACCTTGCGCCACACGCGGCTGACCACGTCCTTGCCGATCGCGCCCTTGAACAGCGCCCCGAGCGCCCGCTTCACCCGCCGAGTGTTCGTGCCGGCGAGATAGGCCGATGCAATCAGCGCCTCGACTTGTCGAGTCATCCGGACGTAGCGCGGCAGCACCGTGCTCCGCCATTCTCGGCTGGCGCCATCGGCAGCCAACAGCCGGGCCCGGGGAACCGCGATCTCCACCGGACCGAACGAGCCAAGCAACCGGCGCGACCGCGTGCCGTTCCTGTAGCCCGCAGACGCGCCCCGCTGGTAGCGGCTGCGTCCCAAGGCAGCCGTCGCTTCTTGCTCGACCATCTCTTCCAGAAAGCTTCGGATCCGCTCCCGCAACTCGGCCTCGATCGGGTCGAACCAAGTCTCTCCAGCAAACAGCGGCCCGCCGTCCATCGTGCTATTCTTTTCCATGGCGTGATCTCCGCCGGCGCGCCAACGCCGGTTGCGAGTTGTTGACCTACTCGGAGATTACGCCACCCTTTTTCCACCACCTCCGCTACGGCACCGCTGTTAATGGCTAATCTTGCTGTGCCGCAAGATGCGGGTGCTGCGGATGCGTTTGGAGCACTGGCTCCGTGTCAGCGTGCGGCCAAGGGCTCGGGGATAACGGTGCGCAATGTGCCCATCGACCTGGCGACATAGTGCTCAGGCCGGATCGGGAGCGCCGCGCGGCGCGAAGGTTATTGATTTGTTCCAAAGAACCAGTAAGTTAAGCAGATGTGCCGGATGAAACCGCGGTGTGCAAGTTCCGCCATCTGCTTGAGAAGCACGATCTCGGGCGGCGAATATTCGAGCACGTGCATGAGCACCTTCGGCCGCTCGCCGTCGACGAGGCGCCGAGAGCCTAACCAGGGTGGGCGGTGAGGAGCCAGGGCGCCCTCATCTGGCGCGAGCCCTGAGATAACCCCAAGCAGACGCAATCATTGTAGATCCGGCCGGCATTTGCGATACTGACACCTCGGCAGGCACGGGCATCGGGGATATTTCGGTCGAGAAAGGGAAACAGACATACTGAACATAACGCTCCAATTCAGCGACCTTCAGGGTCTAATCAACCCGTTCAACTTGTCTAGCCCGGAGGCACATTCAAGCCCGCAAATCAAAAACAATACCCACCGAAGCCCCGGTCCCGGCGGGCCCTTTTCGGCACTTCTTCGTCCGGGGAGTAGTTGGTACTCACCTGGCAACGCGTTTAGGCTCACGTTGCAGGCGAGTGACGGAAACCTTGTCTTAGAGTGCATCGATTTGGTGGCGTACGCTGGGTCACGAGCGGTCTGGAACACTGGGACAAGGGTAACGAGAACTCGATTCTCTACATGCAGGACGATGGAAACCTTGTAATTTACAAAATAGGCAATATCCCGATTTTTGCTACGAATACTAGTGTGCTCAAATCACCGGGCAAAAACTAGACTAGCGCTGTGGTGGGTCGGGTGATTCGCAACTGACGCGAGGAAAGGCCGGCCGAGTTTTCGCACGCGGGCCGCGGCTGACCTGAGCCCCGGAAACACATCCAGTTTTGTGTAGAGTCCGTCATCTGAGGGAGGCGGACATGAGGAAGAGCCGGTTCCCGAGGAACAGATCATCGGCATCCTACATGAGTGGGGATCACGACGGCCGAGGTGTGCGCAAACACGACGTCTCGCAGCCGACGTTCTATGCCTGGAAGGCGAGGTATCGCGGCCTTGAATGTTCCGGTTAGCAAACGGCTGAAGCAGCTTGAGGACCGCGAGGCCCTTTCACCCCCCGCGAATCCGCAGCAAATGCACATCCACCAGCGGCCGCTTCTGCCACCGCCGGCCGAAAGCACGGCGCAACGCAGCCCGCGCAGCATCGGTCAAAGCCGCATCGTCCTTGCGCAAGGACAGCGGCAGATCAGCCAATGCAGCAGCAAAATCTTCGGCAATACGCCCGCTCTCCGGGTCGTCCGGCTCGATCAGACCCGGAGCACTCACCTGCGGCTGTCCCCGCAGCCGACCGGCCTCGTCGATCGCGACGCTGCCCAGCACCACGCCGTTGAACAGCATCTTCCGCCTGGCCGCGAGCACGCCGCCGTTCAGCGGCACAAGCCGCCCGCCATCAAGCACCAGCCGCCCGGTCGGCGCACTGTCCACGACCGCGGCGCGGTCCGGCTCAAGCGACAACACGTCGCCGTCTTCCAGCAACATCGGCTTGGCCCCGGCCTCGCGCGCCAACTCGGCGTGTGCCGACAAGTGCCGCCATTCCCCATGCACCGGCACCGCATAGCGCGGCCGGACCAGACGATACATCCGGCGCAGTTCATCGCGCGCGGGATGGCCGGAGACGTGCACCAGATGATCCATGTCGGTCATCAGATGCACGCCCCGGCGCACCAGATTGTCCTGCACGGCGCCGATCGCACGCTCGTTGCCCGGAATGACGCGGCTGGAAAAGATCACCGTGTCGCCCTCGCCGAGCACGATGCGCGGATGCGTGTCCAGCGCGACACGCGCCAGCGCGCTGCGCGGCTCGCCCTGGCTGCCGCCGATGATCACCAGCAGCGCGTCATCCGGGACCAACCCCGCATCGTCCTCGGACATCAGTTCGGGAATTGCGCTCAGATAGCCGCACTCTCGCGCTGCCGCCACCAGATTGCGCAAACTGCGCCCGGCCACCGCCACGCTGCGCCCGGCCTGCTGCGCGGCGAGCGCAATCGATTCGATGCGCACGATATTGGACGAAAAGCAGGTCACGGCCACACGCCCGCCGTCGAGTCCCCGGATCAGCGCCGCCAGGCTGCGGCGCACCTCCAACTCGCTGCCGGAATGCCCTTCCACCATCGCATTGGTCGAATCGCAGACCATCGCCAGCACACCCTGCTCGCCCAAAGCAGCGAAGGCCGCTTCATCGGTCGGCGGGCCGATCTGCGGGTCAGGGTCCAGCTTCCAATCGCCGGTGTGCAGCACGAGCCCGGCCGGAGTGGTTATGGCAAGCGCCTGCGCCTCGGGTATCGAGTGCGTCACCCGCAGAAAGCGGAGCGCAAAGGGCGCCAGGTCGAGACTGCCGCCGGGCGGGATCACATGCAGCTTGACCTGCCCCAACAGCTGCACTTCGGCAAGCTTGCGGCGCAGCACGGCAGCCGCGAACGGCGTCGCATAGACCGGGCAGCGCAGTTGCGGCCAAAGCCATGCCACCGCGCCGATATGGTCCTCATGCGCGTGGGTAATGACAAGGCCCACCAACTCGTTCCGGCGCGCGGCGATGAAGCCCGGATCGGGCATCATCACGTCCACTTCGGGATATTCGGCGCCGCCGAAGCCGATGCCGCAATCGACCGCGAGCCACCGCCCGCCGAAGTGATACAGATTGAGGTTCATGCCGATCTCGCCCGTCCCGCCCAAGGGCAGGAAGGCCAGACCGTCCGCTGCGACGTTCATTCCGTCTCGCTCAGCCGTGTTCGTTCGCGGGTCAATGTGGGCGTTGGGTTCCGCTGCGCCAACATGCGCAGCCCGTCCAGTGTCAGGTCGGGATCGATATGTTCGATCACCAGCGTCCCTTCGGCGAACAGCGGCGCGAGCCCGCCGGTAGCGACGACCCGCATCTTGCCGCCATATTCGGCCTTGATCCGCCCCACGATGCCCTCGATCAGGCCGACATAGCCCCAATAAATGCCGGATTGCATGGCCGGTACCGTGGAACGGCCGATCACCGCCTGCGGCCGGCCGATGCCGATGCGCGGCAAGCGGGCCGCCGCATGGTGCAGCGCCTCTATCGAGAGGTTGATCCCCGGCGCGATCACACCGCCGGAGTAGGCGCCGTCGCGATCCACCACATCGAAGGTCGTGGCCGTGCCGAAATCAACGATCACCAGCGGCCCGCCGAACCTCGCTTTTCCGGCCAGGGCGTTCAGCAACCGGTCCGCGCCGACCTCCTCGGGATTATCGACCTTGATGGCGAAGCCCCAGTCGAGCGTGGCGCGGGCGATCAGCGGCTCGATGGCGAACCAGTCCCGGCATAGCCGGCGAAGATTATAGAGCGCCGCCGGCACAACGGTGCCGATGACCGCGCCGGAAATCTCTTCGCGTTTGAGCCCCGCCAGACTGAGCAGCGCAAGCAACCAGACGGCATATTCGTCCGAGGTGCGCTGCGCGTCGGTGCGGATGCGCCATATGCCGCGCCAGACCGATCCGTCATGTACCGCGAAAACGACGTTCGTGTTACCGGCATCGACGACGAGTAGCATGGCGCGCGCGTTCCCTCCCCGATCCCTAAGACAGCAGCACGGCGGCGGCGGATTGCGCCCAGCCCACGAACGGCTCGGGGAACAGGAAGAAGAACAGCGTGAACAGGGCGGTGACGCCGGCGACGAAGGAGAGCCCCGTAGAGCGCGGATCAAAAGCAGGCGCCGCCGCGTCGAAATAGATAACCTTGACGATCCGCAGGTAATAGAAAGCCGAAGCCACGCTGGTCAGCACGCCAATTACGGCGAGTGCCCACATATTGGCCTGCACGGCGGCCAGAAACACATACAGCTTGCCGAAAAATCCCGAGAGCGGCGGGATTCCCGCCAGGCTGAACATGAACACGGCAAACGCGAGCGCGAGCGCGGGGTCGGTACTTGAAAGCCCGCTCAGGTCGTCGATCCGCTCTACCTGCAAGCCGCGCCGGCGCATGGCGATGATGCAGGCGAACGTGCCGGCGCTCATGAAAATATAGGTGATCAGGTAAACCAGCACACCGCGCACGCCGGCTGCGTTGCCGACCGCGAGGCCGATCACCGCATACCCCATGTGGCCGATCGCCGAATACCCCATCAGCCGCTTGATGTTGGTCTGACCGATCGCCGCCAGCGCGCCCAGGATCATGGAACAGACCGAGACGATTTCCATCAGCAGCCGCCACTCGGGCAGCAGATGGCCGAAAGGCTCGACCATGGTGCGCACGAACAGCATCATCGCCGCGATTTTGGGCGCGGTCGACAGGAACACCGTCACCGACGTGGGCGCGCCTTCGTAGACGTCGGGCGTCCACATATGGAACGGCGCGATCGAGACCTTGAAGGCCAGACCCACCAGCACGAAGACCATGCCGACGATCAGCCCCGCCGAAGACGCGTGCCCGCCGGAACGCAACCAATCCGTCAACGTGTGAAAGTCCATCGTGCCGGAAAAGCCATAGACCAGCGAAATCCCGTACAGCAGCAATCCGGAAGCCAGCGCGCCGAGTACGAAATATTTAAGCCCGGCCTCGGAGGAACGCAGGTCGTCACGATTGAAGGCGGCGAGGACATAGAGGGCTAGCGATTGCAGTTCGAGCGAGAGATACAGCGTAATCAGATTGGTGGCCGAGCCCATCGCCATCATCCCGACCACGGCGAACAACACCAGCACCGGAAATTCGAACCGCGCCATACCGGCCGGCCCGTTAAAGTCGAGCGACAGGATCAGCGTCAGGATCGCGCCCAGCAGCACCAGAACCTTGGTAAAGATGGCGAAGGGATCGACCGTGAACTGCCCGAAATAGCCCGACGCCCGCGACACGGGTGAACACCAGGAACAGGGTCAGCACCAGGGCGCCCACGGTCAGCATGGTGCAGATCCGCGCCGGATCCTGCTTGCGCACGGCGCCGTCAACAACGCCGTACACCAGGATCAGCATGCCCAAAACGGAGAGGATTATCTCCGGGATCGCGAGCTGCCAGTTCATCGCGTCACCGCGTCGGCGAGTTTGACATGCGCGGCGCCTGCCGCCTCTGCCAGCGCCACATCGTGTTGCTGCACCATTGCACCGACGGAAGCCTCCCAGAATCGGGTAAAGCTCGACGGATAGGCGCCCATCCAGATCGTCAGCACGGCAAGCGGGGCGAATACCGCGACTTCACGCGGCGAGAGGTCGAGGATGCCTTGCAGATCGATCTTGGTCAGCCTGCCGAAGATCATGCGGCGATAGAGATAGAGCATATACATCGGGCCGAGAATCATCCCGGTGGTGCCAAGCAGCGCCAGCCAGAAATTCACGCGCAGCGCGCCGATGGTCACCAGGAACTCGCCGACGAAGCCCGAGGTCCCGGGCAGGCCGACCGTGGCCAGGGTGAACAACATGAAAACGAAGGCGTAGAGCGGCATACGATCGGCCAGTCCGTTGAAGCGGGCGATCTCATGCGTGTGCAATCGATCGTAGATCACGCCGACAACCAGGAATAGCGCCGCCGAGACGATGCCGTGCGACAACATCTGAAACAGCGCCCCCTGAATGCCCTGCACGTTGAAGGTGAAGATGCCGATCGTCACCACGCCCATATGCGCGACCGACGAATAGGCAATCAGCTTCTTCATGTCCTCCTGCGCCAACGCGACATACGCGGTATAGATAACGGCGACGACCGAGAGCGTGTACATCAGCGGCGCGAGATGCAGGGACGCGATCGGCAGCATCGGCACCGAGAAGCGCAGGAATCCGTAGGCGCCCATCTTCAGTAGCACGCCCGCCAGCATGACCGAACCCGCAGTCGGCGCCTCCACATGCGCATCGGGCAGCCAGGTGTGCACCGGCCACATCGGCACCTTGATCGCGAAGGAGGCAAGGAAGGCAAGGAACAGCCAGGTCTGCATCGAGGCCGGGAAGCGCGTATGCATCAGCACGGATATGTCCGTGGTATTCGCGTAGAACCACATCGCCAGCAGTGCCAGCAGCATCAGCACCGAGCCGGTGAGCGTGTAGAGGAAGAACTTGAACGCCGAATAGACCCGTCGCGGGCCGCCCCAGACGCCGATAATCAGGAACATCGGGACCAGCACGCCCTCGAAGAAGACATAAAAGACAACGAAATCGAGCGCACAAAACATGCCGACCAGCATCGTTTCGAGGATCAGGAAGGTGATCATGTATTCGCGCACGTAGCGCTGGATCACCTCCCAGCTCGACAGTATGCAGATCGGCGTGAGCAGGGTGGAGAGCAGGACGAACAGCACCGAGATGCCGTCGACCCCCATCTTGTAGCCGACGCCGTATTCGGGCAGCCAGGGCGCGGTCTCCACGAACTGAAAGCCCGGCTCGTTCGGGTTCCAGTCGGCCCACAGGATCAGGCTCAGCGCCAGCACGATCAGGCTGGTCCAAAGCGCGGTCCAGCGCGCGTTGGAAGCGACCGTCTCCTCATCGCCGCGCACCGCCAGGATCACGCCGCAGCCGGCGAGCGGCAGCCAGGTGATGATCGACAGCAGCGGGAAATGCACCGCGTTCATCGCGCTCTCACCGCCCCCAGACCAGGAATACGCCGACCAGCACGACCAGGCCGATCAGCATGACGAAGGCATAGACGGCGATCGAGCCGGTCTGGATTCTGACCGCGCCCTTGGAACCATCCACGGCCATCGCCGCCAATCCGTTTGGCACGCCGTCGATGATCGTCGCATCCCCGGTCTGCCACAGCAGACGCGCAAGGCGGAACGCGGGCCGGACGAACAGGAAATCGTAGAGTTCATCGAAATAGTATTTGTTCAGCAGCAGCAGGTAGATCGGCCGGAACGCGTTGGCGAGCCGGATCGGCAGCATCGGGTTCAGCGCATAGAACCAGTACGCGACCCCGATACCGGCCAAGCCCCGCGAGCAGCGGCACGTAGCGGATGGCGCCGGACAGTTCCTCCATGCGCACCATCACCTGATTGCTCGGCGCAATCACGATGGCATTGCGCCAATACTGATCCCAGTCTCGCACCGATCAGCAGCCGGTGCAGCCACCAGCCGGTCACGCCCGCTCCGGCCGCCAGCACGATCAGCGGCACCGTCATGACCCACGGGCTTTCATGCACGTGTTCGCGCACATGCGGGTCCGCGCGCGAGGTGCCGTGGAACGTCATGATGATGATGCGCCAGGTGTAGAACGCCGTGCAGAACGCCGCCGCGACACCGGCGGCAAAGCCATAGAGCGCCAGCGGCGAGCCAACGCTGAATGCCGCCTCCAGGATCGCGTCCTTCGAGTAGTAACCGGCGAACGGGAAGATGCCGGCCAGTGCCAGGCCGCCGATCCAAAACGTCACATAGGTGATCGGGATCTTGTTCCACAGCGCGCCCATCCGGCGCATATCCTGCTCGTCGGACATGGCATGGATCACCGAGCCCGCGCACAGGAACAACAGCGCCTTGAAGAAGGCGTGCGTCAGCAGGTGGAAGATCGACGCGGGATAGGCACCGACGCCCTCGCCCAGAAACATGTAGCCAAGCTGCGAGCAGGTCGAGTAGGCGATTACCTTTTTGATGTCGTTCTGCACACAGCCGATCGTGGCGGCAAACAGCGCCGTCGTGCCGCCGATCACCGTGATCAGCGCCAGCGTCGCAGGCGCGTCGTCCAGCAGCGGCGACATGCGCGCAACCATGAACACCCCGGCGGTGACCATGGTCGCGGCATGGATCAGCGCGGAGACCGGTGTCGGTCCCTCCATGGCGTCGGGCAGCCACACATGCAGGAAAAGCTGCGCCGACTTGCCCATTGCGCCGATGAACAGCAGCACGCCAATCAGCTCATAGACCCGGATCGTGCCGCCGAAGAGTGCATAGGTTTCGGCCGTGTGGTTGGGGATCGTCGAGAAGATCACATCGAAATTCAGCGAGCCGAAGGTCAGGAAGATCAAGGCGAGCCCGACCGCGAAGAAAAGATCGGCGATCCGGTTGACGATGAACGCCTTGATGGCAGCAGCGCAGGCTGACGGACGGTCGTACCAATAGCCGATCAGCAGATAGGAGCAGAGCCCCACGCCTTCCCAGCCGAAAAACAGCTGCAGCAGATTGTCAGCCGACACCAGCATCAGCATGGAGAAGGTGAACAGGCTAAGGTAGCCGAAAAACCGATAGCGCGGGAAATGGTCGTGCGCCATGTAGCCGATGCTGTAGACGTGGATCAGCATCGAGACGAACGTAACCATCGCCACCAACGTGGCCGAGAGCGCGTCGTAGCGCAGTGCCCAGTCGGTCTGGAAACTGCCGGCATGGATCCAGTCGCCGAGCAGGATGGAATCGGCCGGGGCGTGGCCCCACTCGAACGTCACCCAGGCATACGGTCCGCAGGCGGCAGCCAGCATCATGCACAGCACGGAGACCGCCATCGCCGCGCGATCGCCGATCCACTTGCCGAGCAGGCCGGAGACCATCGCCCCGAACAGGGGTGCGAACACCGCGATGATATAGGTCATGACGGGGAGCTCAGCCTTTCATCAGGTTGACGTCTTCAACCTGGATCGAGCCGCGGTTGCGGAAATAGACGACGACGATGGCCAGCCCGATCGCCGCTTCGGCGGCCGCCACCGTCAGCACGAACATGGCGAACACCTGCCCCGTGAGATCGCCGAGCGCGGCCGAGAAAGCCACCAGATTCAGGTTCACCGCGAGCAGGATCAGCTCGATCGACATCAAGATGATGATGATGTTCTTGCGGTTCAGGAAGATCCCGAATACGCCCAACACCAGCACGATCGCGGTCACCACAAGATAGTGGTCGACCCCGATATGAGCATAACCGGCCGTCCCGTTCATGTTCAGCGTCCCTCCGGCGCATGCTGCGCGTCCGCCGGATGATGCCCGCCTTGCGGGCCGCCCGTTCCGGCCTCCAGCGGATCAGCGTCTATCTCTCCCGGCTCCGTCACCTTCGGGCGATAGATCCCGCTCGAAGGCACGCCGGCGCCAAGCCCGACCTTAACAAGCTCCAGCGTATCGCCGGGCTGGCGTGCGGTCTGAACGCGAATGATCTGATGGCGCGAACGACGGCGCTCGCGCAAGGTCAGCACGATCGCGCCGATCATGGCGACCAGCAGCACAAGTCCCGCAGCCTGGAACTGGAACACGTATTTCGTGTAGATCAGCCGCCCCAGTGCCACGGTATTGGTGAGATCGGTCGGTGCGGGCGCGAAGCGCAGGCCCGCCGCTTCGGGGATAAAGCGCCAGCCCCACATGGCAATGATCAGTTCCGCCAGAAGCAGACCGCCCACGCCGACGCCGATCGGCAGGTATCGCTGGAAGCCGCTTCGCAACTGCACGAAATCGACATCCAGCATCATCACCACGAACAGGAACAGTACGGCGACCGCGCCGACATAGACGATCACCAGAATGAATGCCAGGAACTCGGCCTCGGCGATCACGAACAGGGCCGCCGCGTTGAAGAACGCGGCGATCAGGAACAGCACGGAATGGACCGGGTTGCGCGAGCTGATGACCATAGCCGCGCACAGCACCAAGACCACCGAGAACAGATAGAACAGGACTGTCGTGAACATGGCGCGTCACCGATACGGCGCGTCGAGTTCAAGGCGCTTGGCGATTTCCGCCTCCCATATGTCGCCGTTCGCCAGCAGCTTGTCCTTGTTGTAGAACAGCTCCTCGCGGGTCTCCGTGGCGAACTCCATGTTCGGCCCCTCGACGATGGCATCGACCGGGCAGGATTCCTCGCACAGCCCGCAATAGATGCACTTGGTCATGTCGATGTCATAGCGTGTGGTCCGCCGCGAGCCGTCGGCCCGTGGCTCGGCCTCTATGGTGATTGCCTGCGCCGGGCAGATCGCCTCGCACAGCTTGCAGGCGATGCAGCGCTCTTCGCCATTCGGATAACGCCGCAACGCGTGCTCGCCGCGAAAGCGCGCGCTCTGCGGCGATTTCTCGAACGGGTAGTTGATGGTCGCCTTCGGCTTGAAGAAATAGCGCAGGGTCAACCACAGGCCCTGGAGCAATTCCACCAGGAGCAGGCTGCGCGCAGTGCGGTCCAGACTGGCCATCGGTTCGTTCCTCGCGGCCCTCGGTTAGAGCGCCGGGCTGCTCCCATCAAGCATTGGTCGGGATAAACCCGGTCGCCAGCAAGCCGCCGGCAGTGATCACCAGCCACCCCAGGCTGGCAGGAAGAAACACCTTCCAGCCAAGCCGCATCAGCTGGTCATAGCGGTAGCGCGGGAACGTCCCGCGCACCCAGATGAAGACGAACAGGCAGAGGCACACTTTGAGCAGGAACCAGAGCGGACCGAGGTTCGGGCCGATCCCGAACGGGCCGAGCCAGCCGCCCAGGAACAGAATGCTCGTGAACCCGCTCATCAGCACCATGTTGGCGTATTCGCCGATGAAGAACAGGCCGAAGCTCAAAGAGCTGTATTCGACGAAGTACCCGGCCACGATCTCGCTCTCGCCCTCGGGCAGGTCGAACGGCGAGCGATTGGTCTCCGCCAGCGCCGACACGAAGAAGATGACGAACATCGGGAACAGCGGGATGAAGAACCACAGCTTCTGCTGCGCCATCACGATGTCGGACAGGTTCAGGCTGCCGGCACAGAGCAGCACAGAGACGATTACGAAGCCCATCGAGACTTCGTAGCTCACCATCTGCGCCGCGCTGCGCATCGCACCCAGAAAGGCGTATTTCGAATTGCTCGACCAGCCGGCGATGATGACGCCGTAAACGCCGAGCGAACTGATCGCGAACAGGTAAAGGACACCGACGTTGATATTGGCGACCACCCAGCCGTAATTGACCGGGATGACCGCCCAGGCGATCAAGGCCAGACCAAACGTGATCATCGGCGCCATCAGGAACAGCAGCCGGTTCGACCCGGTCGGGATAATGGTTTCCTTGTGCAGCATCTTCAGCGCGTCGGCGAAGGGCTGCAGCAGGCCGAACGGGCCGACCACGTTCGGTCCCTTGCGGATCTGAATCGCGGCCAAAATCTTCCGCTCGGCATAGGTCAGATAGGCGACCAGAAGCAGTAACGGCACCAGGATCGCCAGACACTCGCCAAAAATGAGGCCCAGGTGAAGAAGCGGGTACTCCCAGACGCTTTGATTGCTCATCGCGCTATTCCGCCGCTTCGCGCAGCGGCGCGACGAAGGTCGCCGTGCATTCGGCCATTGTGGGACTGGCCCGACTGATCGGGTCGGTCTGGTAGTAGTTGTCCACCACCGGCACGAACGGCACGTCCGACAGACGCATCGGATCGCCCGCCGGTCCGGTAGTGTCGGAGCAGCCGAAGTGGGGCAGGAAGCCCATCCGACCGAACACCGGGTTCACCTGATCCAGCCTGCGCCGCAGCGTTTCGATATCGTCATAGGGCAGCGTCTTGCCGAGCGTCTCCGACAGAGCCCGGAGAATCTTCCAGTCCTCGCGCGCTTCGCCGGGCGGATAAATCGCCATGAGGCTGCGCTGCACGCGTCCCTCGGTATTGATATAGGTGCCGGTCTTTTCGGTGTACGCCGCCCCCGGCAGGATCACGTCGGCCCGCACCGCGCCGCGGTCGCCGTGATGGCCTTGGTAAACCACAAACGTGTCCCGCCCGATCCGGTCCATGTTGAACTCGTCGGCGCCGAGCAGCCAAAGCAGGTCGACCTCGCCGCCCATCATCTGCGCGAACGACTTGCCATGCGGTCCCGGCAGGAAGCCGAGGTCGAGTGCGCCGACCCGCCCCGCCGCCGTATGCAGCACGTTGAAACCGTGCCACTCCGGACTGAGCGCGCCGATTTCTGCCGCCAGCTTCCAGCATGTCGCGAGCAGGGCCGCACCATCCGGTCGCGCCAGCATGCCGGCACCCAATACGACCATCGGCCGCTTCGCATCCCTGAGTAGTGGTGCGAACGCCTCGGAGCCACGCAGCAGCGCGCGCAATGCCGCCGGTGTCTCACCGAGTTGCGCGACCGGATAGGTGACGTCCGCCGCCGGTCCGATCCGCCCGATGGGAATGCCGGCGGTGAACCAGCGCTTCCGAATACGCGCGTTCAGCACCGGCGCCTCGCGCCTTGGATTGGTGCCGATCAGCAGAATCGCATCCGCTTCATCAATTCCGGCAATGCTGCTGTTGAACAGATAAAAGTCGCGCCGCGAGGCGTCGAACTCGGCGCCGTCCTGGCGGCAATCGAGATTGGTCGAGCCAAGCGCGCCCATGAGATCCTTTAGCGCCAGCATGCTCTCGGCATCGCAGAGATCCCCCGCGATGGAGCCGATCCGGTTGCCGGGGACATCGCGCAGACGCGCGGCAACGACGTCGAATACATCGGGCCACGTCGCGGCCACCAGCTTCCCATTGCGGCGCATCCACGGCCGATCCAGCCTGCGGCGCTTGAGCCCGTCGAGCGAGAAACGGGATTTGTCGCCCAGCCACTCCTCGTTCACGTCTTCATTCAGTCGCGGCAGGATCCGCAGCACTTCGGGACCACGCGAGTCGATCCGGATGTTGCAGCCCTGAGCGTCCAGCACGTCCACGCTGTCGGTCTTCTTCAGCTCCCACGGACGGGCAACGAACGCATAAGGCTTGGCTGTCAGCGCCCCAACCGGGCAAAGATCGATGATGTTGGCGGAAAGTTCGGAGGACAGTGCCTTTTCCACGTAGGTGCCGACTTCCATGTTCTCGCCGCGCGACGTGGCACCCAGGTCGTGCACGCCGGCGACCTCGCTGATGAAGCGAATGCAGCGCGTGCAGTGAATGCAGCGCGTCATCACCGTCTTGACCAGCGGGCCGAGATATTTGTCCTTTACGGCGCGCTTGTTCTCGGCATAGCGCGAATGGTCCATGCCGTAGCCCAGCGCCTGATCCTGCAAATCGCACTCGCCGCCCTGATCGCAGATCGGACAGTCGAGCGGATGGTTGATGAGCAGGAATTCCATGACGGCGCGCCGTGCGTTGCGCACCATCGGCGTATCGGTATGCACCACCATTCCGTCGGCCACCGGCCAGGCGCAGGAGGCGATCGGCTTGGGCGGCGCCTTTTCCACCTGCACCAGACACATGCGGCAGTTGCCGGCGATGGATAGGCGATCGTGGTAGCAAAAACGCGGGATCTCGACGCCGGCCGCCTCGCAAGCTTGCAGGACGGTGGAGCCGTTCGGAACCTCGACTTCCTTACCGTCGATGATGACTTTGGCCATCGCGCTACTCCGCCGCCATGGCGGTCGGCCGGGTCACGCGCCCGCGCTTATAAGCGGCGATCCGCTCCTCGATCACCGGGCGGAAATGCCGGATCAGGCCCTGGATGGGCCAAGCGGCGGCATCCCCCAGGGCGCAGATCGTGTGGCCTTCGACCTGGCGCGTCACCTGGTCCAGCGTGTCGATCTCCTCAGGCTCGGCGCGGCCCTGCACCATGCGATACATAACCCGCATCATCCACCCGGTGCCCTCGCGGCACGGCGTACATTGGCCGCAGCTCTCGTGCTTGTAGAATTGTGAGATGCGCGCGATCGCCCGGATGATGTCGGTGGATTTGTCCATCACGATCACCGCGGCGGTGCCAAGGCCGCTCTGCACGTCGCGGAGACTATCGAAATCCATCAGCACGTCATCGCAGATGCGCTTCGGGATGACCGGCACCGAGGAGCCGCCGGGAATGACCGCGAGCAGATTATCCCATCCACCGCGCACGCCGTCGGCATAGCGCTCGATCAGCTCGCGCAGCGGAAATCCCAACGCCTCTTCCACATTGCACGGCTTGTTCACGTGACCCGAGATGCAATAGATCTTCGGGCCCGTGTTGTTCTTGCGCCCGATCGAATTGAACCATGACGCGCCGCGCCGCATAATGGTGGGCGTGACAGCAATGCTTTCGACGTTGTTCACCGTGGTCGGGCAGCCATAGAGACCAACGGCCGCCGGGAACGGCGGCTTCATCCGCGGCTGGCCTTTCTTGCCTTCCAGGCTTTCCAGCAACGCCGTTTCTTCGCCGCAAATATAAGCCCCCGCACCGCGATGCACATGGATATCCAGGTCGAAACCCGAACCGCAGGCATTCTTGCCAATCAGCCCCGCCTCGTAGGCTTCGGCAATAGCCGCCTCCAGAACGCGCGATTCGTTATAGAACTCGCCGCGGATATAGATGTAGCAGGTGTGCGCGCCCATTGCGAAACACGCGACCAGGCAGCCCTCGACCAGCTTGTGCGGATCATGGCGCATAATGTCGCGGTCTTTGCAGGTGCCGGGCTCGGATTCGTCTGCGTTCACCGTCAGATAGGCCGGCCGCCCGTCCGACTGCTTCGGCATGAAGGACCATTTCACGCCGGTCGGAAATCCGGCGCCCCCGCGTCCGCGCAGGCCGGATGCCTTGATTTCTTCGATGATTGCATCGCGACCCCTGGCAAGAATGGCCGTCGTGTTGTCCCAGTCCCCACGCGCGCGCGCCGCCTTCAGTCGCCAGTCATGCACGCCGTAAAGATTGGTGAAGATCCGGTCCTTGTCGGCGAGCATAGCCTTACGTCTCCGAGGAGAAGGCGGGCGTGGTCAGCGTGTTGGGTCCACCCTCCGGGGCGGAGGTCTGGCGGCCGATCATGGAGCCGGGCTTTGGAATGTCGCCCTGCCGCAGCCGCTCCAGCAACTGTTTCGTCAGCCCGTAATCCATGTCTTCATAAAAGTCGTTATTCACCTGCACAATGGGGGCGTTCACACAAGCACCCAGACACTCGACCTCGGTCATGCTGAACACGCCGTCCGCGCTGGTTTCGCCCCAGCCGGCGATGCCGGTCGCCTCACGACAGGCTCGCACGACGTCATCCGAGCCGCGCAGCCAGCATGGCGTTGTGGTACAGATTTGCAGATGAAACTTGCCGATCGGCCGCAGATTGAACATCAAATAGAAGGTCGCGACCTCATACACGCGGATCGGCGGCATATCGAGCCGCCGGGCCACCTCGTCCATCGCAGCCAGGGGCACCCAGGCGCTGCCCGTCTGCCGCGCCATCTGCCCCTGCACGATGTACAGCATTGGTATAACCGCGCTGGCCTGCCGGCCGGGCGGATACTTGGCGACTGCCGCCACGATCTCCCGTTCGCTTTCCTCGTCGAAAGCGAAGCTTGCGGGCTGGAAATCCTCCGAGCCCGGCGTGCCGTAGCCGATGTCTTCGGTCATCCGACTACCTGTCGATCTCGCCGAACACAATGTCCAGCGAACCGATGATGGCCACCGCGTCGGCCAGCATGTGGCGCTTGGCGAGTACATCCATCGCCTGCAGGAATGCGAATCCTGTCGGCCTGATCTTGCAGCGATAAGGCCGGTTGGTTCCGTCCGCCACCAGATACACTCCGAACTCGCCCTTCGGGCTTTCGGTAGCGGTGTAGGTGGCACCCGCCGGTACATGAAATCCCTCGGTGAACAGCTTGAAATGATGGATCAGCGCCTCCATGGATCGCTTCATCTCGGCCCGGCGTGGCGCGGTAAGCTTGTTGTCCAGCACCTTGACTGGCCCGGGCCGTAACTTGGCCAGGCACTGGCGGATGATCGACACGCTCTCGCGCATCTCCCACAACCGAACAAGGTAGCGGTCGTAGCAATCGCCATTACGTCCGACCGGCACCTGGAAATCGACCTCGGCGTATTTGTCGTAGGGCTGAGCGCGGCGCAGATCCCAGGGCACACCCGAGGCGCGCAGGCATGGACCGCACCAGCCCCAGGCCAGCGCGTCCTCGGCCGACATGACGCCGATGTCCACCGTGCGCTGCTTCCAGATTCGATTGGCGGTAAGCAATTCCTCGAGGTCGTCGACAAATTTTGGGAACGTTTCGGCCCACGACGCGATACGCTCCGCCATGCCCGGCGGCAGGTCGCGGTTCACCCCGCCGGGACGGAAGTAATTCGCGTGAAAGCGCGCCCCGGATACCGCTTCGTAAAACTCCAGAAGTTTCTCGCGTTCCTCGAATCCCCACAGCGGCGGCGTAATCGCGCCGACATCCATCACATAGGTGGTCACGTTCAGCAAATGGTTCAGCACGCGCGTGATCTCGGCGAACATCGTGCGGATCCACTGCGCGCGCTCGGGCGCCGTGATGCCGAGCAACTTTTCGATAGCGAGCACGTAGCTGTGTTCCTCGCTCATCGGCGAGACGTAGTCCAGCCGATCGAAATAGCCGACATTCTGAAGATAAGGGCGATACTCCATCAGTTTTTCGGTGCCGCGATGCAGAAAGCCGATATGCGGATCCGCGCGTTCGACCACTTCTCCGTCCATCTCCAGGATCAGCCGCAGGACGCCATGCGCCGCGGGATGCTGCGGTCCGAAATTAATGGCGTGGCTATCCACTTCGATGACGTGCTGCTTCTTCGCTTCGGTCTCGGGCAGGATATTGTCACTCATGGACTTAAGCCTTCGGCTCTGGCACAGGGCCGGGCGGTACGCGCGTCATCTGCTCCCGTTCCTCGTGCACTTTCTCGTCGCCGGGAAGCGTGGTCACACCCTCCCACGGAGAGAGGAAATCGAAGCTCCGCCATTCCTGCGTCATGTGGACGGGCTCGTACACCACCTGCTTGCGTTCTTCGTCGTAACGCACCTCGACATAGCCGGTCTGCGGGAAATCCTTGCGCAGCGGAAAGCCTTCGAACCCGTAATCGGTCAGGATGCGTCGAAGATCCGGCTGCCCGTCAAAGACGACGCCGAACATGTCCCAGGTCTCACGCTCCCACCATGTCGCCGAGGGCCAGAGACCGCAAACCGATGGTACCGGCGTGCGCTCGTCGGTGGCCACGAGCACGCGCAAACGCTGGTTCAGCGACACCGACAGCAGGTTGTAGACGACATCGAAGCGCAGCGGCCGGTCCGGCCAATCGACCCCGCAAATGTCCATCATCTGGGCAAATTGGAATTGCTTGTCATCGCGCAGCGTGCGCATCAGCTCGATAAGCGACTCCCGTTCCGCCTCTGCTACGACCTCGCCCAGCTCGATGCGCACCGCACGCACGCCGGCAAGGCTTTCAACCTCGTGCGCGAGCTGCTCGGTCGCTCCCGATCCCGGCAGCGATGTGTCCGGCTCAGCCACGCAGAATGGTCCCCTCTCGCCGGATCTTCTTCTGCAACTGCAAGATCCCGTAGACCAGTGCCTCCGCGGTCGGCGGGCAGCCGGGCACATAGATATCGACCGGAACGATCCGGTCGCAGCCGCGCACCACCGAATAGGAGAAGTGATAATAACCGCCGCCGTTGGCGCAGCTGCCCATGCTGATAACCCAGCGCGGCTCGGCCATTTGGTCGTAAACCTTGCGCAACGGGGGAGCCATCTTGTTGGTGAGCGTGCCGGCAACGATCATTACGTCGCTCTGTCGCGGGCTCGCGCGCGGGATAATGCCCAGCCGATCCAGGTCATAGCGCGGCATGAAGGCGTGGATCATCTCCACTGCGCAGCAAGCCAACCCGAACGTCATCGGCCACAAGCTGCCCGTGCGCGCCCAATTAACTACGCGATCCATGTTGGCGACGATGAACCCTTTATGTTCGATCTCGCCGGTGATCCCCTTCACCACTGCGTCCTGCTCCGGACCGGGGGAAAGTGCCTCCCGATTCCAGGCGATTCCGGGCGCGACTGCGTTCCCGGCGCTGCTACTCATGGCCTTACTCCCACTCCAAGGCGCCCTTGCACCACTCATAGATGAAGCCGACCGTAAGCACGCCAAGGAAGCCAATCATCGAAAGAAAGCCGAACAGCCTTGTGTGCCCGAGGCTCACGGCCCAGGGGAACAGGAAGGCCATTTCCAGGTCGAAGATGATGAACAAGATGGCAACCAGATAGTAACGAACGTCGAAACGTCGGCGCGCGTCGTCGAACGCCTCGAAACCGCATTCATAGGCGGAGAGCTTCTCGGGATAGGGGCGCTGTTCTCCGAGGACCAACGAGCCTAAGATCATCGCCGCGGCGATCACGCCGGCGATTAGCATAAACACCAGGATCGGCAGGTATTCCGGCAGGGTGTATTGCATTGTCCGATCTCGTTGCAGGTCCAGCGGCCGCTTGTCGCTCGACGGGCGAACCTTTGCGGCGCGCCATCACATTAGCCGTAAGCTTGCTGCACTGCCATAGGCCCGGGTATGTCTGATTTCCGCTGCTGGCGCGAGTGACGGGACTCGAACCCGCGACCTCCGGCGTGACAGGCCGGCGCTCTAACCGACTGAGCTACACCCGCAGCAGACGGCTCCGCTTAGGCCGGCAGGCAAGAGGCGTCAAGCTGCGCATGCTCGAACATGGTGGGCGGTGACGGGTTCGAACCGCCGGCCCTCTCGGTGTAAACGAGACGCTCTACCGCTGAGCTAACCGCCCCGGGCCCGGCAACATAGGGCGCTACTGAACTGCGTCCTTCAAGCCTTTCCCGGCCTTGAAGCGGACCGTGGTTGAGGCCGCGATCTTCATGGTCTCCCCGGTACGGGGATTGCGCCCCGTCCCGGCCTTGCGCTCGGCCGTTGCGAACGTGCCGAAGCCGACCAGCCGCACCTCCTCTTTTTTTTTCAACGCCTGTTCAATCGCACTGAAAACGGCGTCGATCACCTCCGTCGCCTTCGCACGTGACAACTCGGTGTCTTCCGCGACCGCCGCGATCAGCTCCATTTTATTCACAGACGTCCCCCTTGATCCGAGCAAAAAGGCGCCTCCCGGCCGGCATCGCCCCGCCGGGTGCTCAGGTACGAAGTTAATGAACGGATTTCCGCCACGTCAACGCAAGCGCTGGTCTGGTCCGATCACAGGCAGGCCAGCGGGCCCCCAAGCGACGGTCCGCGCTTGGAGGCCCAGACCATGTATTCAATGCGGCAAAGACGCCACGGACTCCGTCGGTTTGGGCTGAGCAACCGGCTCTTCGGGCGGCTCCTCCCACTCGATCGGCTCGGGCTTGCTCACCAACGCCTGGGCGATGACGTCGTCCACGTCCGCCACCGGTATCAGCTTCAGGTTCTTCTTAACATTATCCGGTATCTCGGCGAGGTCCTTCTCGTTCTCCTTCGGGATCAACACCGTCGTAATACCGGCGCGCAAGGCCGCAAGCAGTTTTTCCTTGAGCCCACCGATCGGCAGCACACGTCCGCGCAGCGTAATCTCGCCGGTCATAGCGATATCCCGACGCACCGGAATGCCCGTCAGTACCGAGACGATCGAGGTCGCCATCGCGATTCCGGCGGACGGCCCGTCCTTGGGCGTAGCCCCCTCGGGCACGTGAACGTGGATGTCCCGCTTTTCAAACAGCGTCGGCTTGATGCCGAATTTCAGTGAGCGGCTGCGGACGTAGCTGATCGCCGCCTGAACACTCTCCTGCATCACGTCGCCCAGCTTGCCCGTTTGTTTGACGTTCCCCTTACCCGGCAGCAGCACGGACTCGATGGTCAGGATTTCCCCGCCCACCTCGGTCCAAGCCAAGCCGGTCACGACGCCCACCATATCCTCCGATTCGGTCTCGCCAAAGCGGAACTTGCGGACCCCAGCGTACTTTTCCACGCTTTTTTTGGTGATCATCACCTTCTTCGACTGTTTGGTGACGATTTCTCGCACGGATTTGCGCGCAAGGTTGGCGATTTCGCGCTCCAGGTTCCGCACACCCGCTTCGCGTGTATAGAAGCGGATCAGGTCGCGCAACCCGTCTTCGGAGATACTCCACTCGTCCTTCTTGAGCCCGTGCGCCTCGGACTGTTTGGGAATCAGGTGGCGCTTGGCGATCTCCACCTTCTCATCCTCGGTGTAGCCCGGGATGCGAATGATCTCCATTCGATCCATCAACGGCTGCGGCATGCGCAAGCTGTTGGCCGTGGTCACGAACATCACGTCTGACAGGTCGTAGTCCACCTCCAGGTAATGGTCGTTGAACGTGCTGTTCTGCTCGGGGTCCAGCACCTCCAGCAGGGCCGAGGTCGGATCGCCCCGCCAGTCGGCGCCCAGCTTGTCCACTTCATCCAGAAGGAACAGCGGGTTGGAGGTCTTGGCCTTCTTCATGCCTTGGATGACTTTGCCTGGCATGGAGCCGATATAGGTTCGGCGGTGGCCGCGGATTTCGGCTTCGTCACGCACCCCGCCCAGCGACATGCGCACGAAATTCCGGCCGGTGGCCCGTGCGATCGACTTGCCAAGCGAGGTCTTGCCGACCCCCGGCGGTCCGACCAGGCACAGGATAGGGCCGCGAACCTTCGGGCTTCTGGCCTGCACCGCCAGATATTCGACGATACGCTCCTTGATTTTCTCCAGCCCGTAATGGTCCTCGTTCAGAACCTTCTCGGCGGCGACCACATCGTTGCGAATCCTGCTCCGCTTCTTCCACGGAATGGAGAGCACCCAGTCGAGGTAGTTGCGCACCACGGTTGCCTCGGCGCTCATCGGGCTCATCGTGCGCAGTTTCTTCAGCTCGGTCAGCGCTTTCTCACGCGCCTCCTTGGAAAGGCGCGTCTTCTTGATCTTCGCTTCCAGCTCGGCAGCCTCGTCCTTGCCGTCTTCGCCTTCGCCCAATTCCTTCTGAATCGCCTTGAGCTGCTCGTTCAGATAGTATTCGCGCTGCGTTTTCTCCATCTGCCGCTTGACGCGGTTGCGGATGCGCTTCTCCACCTGCAAGACGCCGATCTCGGATTCCATGTGGCCAAACACGCGTTCCAGGCGCTCGCCCACCTTCTGCGTCTCAAGCAGTTCCTGCTTCTCGGCAATCTTCAGGTTGAGATGGCTGGCGACTGTATCCGCCAGCTTGCTCGGGTCTTCGATCTGATTAAGCGAGACCAACACCTCGGGCGCGATCTTCTTGTTAAGCTTGATATACTGCTCGAACTGAGAGACGACGGTGCGCCCCAGTGCCTCAAGCTCCTTGGCGTCGCACTCAACGTCGGTCAGGCCTTCGACGATGGCCTCGAAGTAAGCTTCCGTCTCCTTGAACCCGGCGATCTTGGCGCGCTTGCCGCCTTCGACGAGAACCTTCACGGTCCCGTCGGGCAGTTTCAGCAATTGCAGAATGGTCGAGACCGTGCCGACACGGTAGATGTCGTCCGTTGCGGGATCGTCCTGGGCTGCGTTCTTTTGGGCGACGAGCAGGATTTGCTTGTCGTCCTTCATGACCGCCTCCAGCGCCCGGACCGACTTCTCACGGCCCACGAACAGCGGGACAATCATGTGCGGGAACACGACGATGTCGCGCAGCGGCAGCACGGGCAACAGGTCGCCGCGCACCGGCGCGGGCTTCTCCCCGTGGGGCCGATCGCCTTCGCCTGTGGGGCGGGCCGGCTGTGCCGGACCTGGCCGATCGGATTCCGTCATAGTGGACCTCCTTCTGGACAGTCGTTGCGCGCCCCGCCCGATGCCGGCACGAACCGCGCCAATTGTGGGCTCACGCCCTCGTCACAGCGCGATATCGGCACCACGGCGGTGGCGCGCAAGGTCTTGAACTTCCGTGCGGGCGGTTCGTTGGGCGTCTGCCCGACAGCCCCGGGTTGCGCCGAGGCGCCGGCTCAGGCGCTCGTCTCGGCGCGCTCCTTGCCATAAAGATAAAGCGGGTTGGCGCGCGACTCCGCGACTTCGCCGTTGATCACCACCTCCTCTACGCCGTCCAACCCCGGCAGGTCGAACATGGTTCCGAGCAGAATGGCCTCCATAATCGAGCGCAACCCCCGCGCGCCCGTCCGTCGGGCAATCGCCCTTGTGGCGACCGAGCGTAGCGCCTCCTCGGTGAAGCTGAGCTTCACGCCCTCCATCTCAAACAGCCTGCCGTATTGCTTGACCAGAGCGTTCTTCGGCCTGGTCAAGATTTCCACCAACGCGTTTTCGTCGAGATCTTCCAGCGTCGCGACCACCGGCAACCTACCGATGAACTCCGGAATTAGTCCGAATTTCAGCAGGTCTTCAGGCTCAACCTCGCGCAGGATCGCGCCGGTCCGCCGCTCGTCCGGGGCGCGCACCTCGGCTCCGTAGCCCATCCCCGAACCCTTCCCGCGCGACCCTATAATCCGCTCCAGGCCGGAGAACGCGCCGCCACAAATGAACAGAATATTGGTCGTGTCAACTTGAAGGAATTCTTGCTGCGGATGCTTGCGTCCACCTTGCGGGGGCACCGAAGCGATGGTGCCCTCCATTATCTTGAGCAAGGCTTGCTGCACGCCTTCGCCAGAAACATCCCGCGTGATGGACGGGTTGTCCGACTTGCGGCTGATCTTGTCCACCTCGTCGATATAGACAATGCCGCGCTGCGCCCGTTCCACATTGTAATCGGCCGATTGCAGTAGCTTGAGGATGATGTTCTCCACATCCTCGCCCACGTAACCGGCCTCGGTAAGGGTCGTGGCATCCGCCATCGTGAAGGGAACGTCGAGAATACGCGCGAGTGTCTGGGCAAGCAGGGTCTTGCCCGAGCCGGTGGGGCCGATCAGCAGGATATTCGATTTGGCGATTTCGACGTCGTTATTCTTCTGCCCATGCGCCAACCGCTTATAATGATTGTGCACGGCCACGGACAACACACGCTTGGCATGCTCCTGCCCGATCACGTAATCATCGAGTACCTTGCAAATCTCACGCGGCGTGGGCACGCCATCGCGCGACTTGACGAGATGCGTCTTGTGCTCCTCGCGGATGATGTCCATGCACAGTTCGACGCACTCATCGCAGATGAACACCGTGGGGCCGGCGATAAGCTTGCGCACCTCATGCTGCGACTTCCCGCAGAACGAGCAGTAAAGGGTGTTCTTCGAATCGCCGGACTTGCTCATGAGTGCTCCTGTCCCGGACACTCTGGGACCACTGCGGTACTCTAGACCCCGCCCGCTGCCACAGACAACAACAAGCTCTTGCTGCGGCCCCGGCCGGCAGCACCCTCCGCCCCGACAGGATCAGGGACGGGTCTGTCCTAAGAACGACGCCTATTTGCCAGTCGCCATTCCTGCCCGTGTTGCAGTCGCGCTCCGGCGGTATCGGTTCAGGACCGGCCGTCGTCGGTCGGCACCGGCCGGTTCTCCACAACCTGATCGACGATGCCGAAGTCGCGAGCCTCTTCGGCCGACATATAACTGTCCCGCTCCAACTTATGCTCGATCGCCTCGATCGGCTGCGCGGTATGGCGGACGTAGATCTCGTTCAGGCGTTTGCGCAATGTCAGAATCTCGCGCGCCTGGATCTCGATATCGGTCGCTTGACCCTGCGCTCCACCCGAGGGCTGGTGAACCATGATCCGTGAGTTCGGCAGCGCGAACCGCTTGTCCCTCGCGCCGGCGCACAGCAACAGACTGCCCATCGAAGCCGCCTGACCGATGCAGACCGTGCTCACGGGGCTGCGGATGTATTGCATCGTGTCGTAGATCGCCAGACCGGACGATACCACCCCGCCCGGGCTGTTGATGTAGAACGCGATGTCCTTTGCCGGATTTTCCAACTCAAGGAACAGAAGCTGGGCACAGATCAAGGATGCGACCTGGTCGAACACAGCACCTGTCAGGAAAATAATCCGTTCCTTGAGCAGCCGGGAATAGATGTCGAAGGCCCGCTCCCCCCGTGCGGTCTGCTCGACCACCATTGGGACCAGAGTGTTGGCATAGACTTCGACCGGATCGCGCTCGCCCATTCTGTCACCTTTACGCGAAAGAGGTATATAGATAGGTCAACAGGAACCGTCGTCCAGTCACGCAACCCCTGTCTCTTTGGCCAGCTCCTCAGGCGCCACGGTCTCCTCCCGAACCTGCGCTAGCTCCAGCATATAATCGACGACTTTTTCTTCAAAAATCGGGCCGCGCAACGAATTAGCCGCCTCCGGGTTGTTGCGGAACAGTTCCATAATTCGTGCCTCCTGGCCGGGATAGCGCGCGGCCTCGGCACGCATCGCGCGAGTCATTTCGTCATTGCCGACCTCGATCCCGTTGACCCGACCGACCTCCGCCAGCAGCAGCCCCAGTCGCACCCGCCGTTCGGCAATGGCCCGATAATCGGCGCGCAGCGTCTGCTCGTCCTTGGTCTTGTCCTCCTCGTCTAGGCGGCCGGCGTCGCGATCTGCTTGAAGCCTGGCCCAGATCTGCGCGAACTCGGCCTCGACCAAGCCTTCCGGCGCGGGAAAAGCGGCCAGATCGTTCAGTCGATCAAGCAGCTCCCGCTTCAGGCGAAATCGGGATAGACCATCGTATTCGCGCTGGATCTGTCGGCGCACGAAATCGCGCACCTCCTCGACCAACTCGAAGCCAATTCTTTCGGCCAGGGCGTTGTCCACCGCCGGGATCTCGAGCCGCTTGAGCGCTTTCGCCGTTACCTCGAATTCGGTCTGCTTGCCGGCAAGGTTCTGCGAACCGTAATCGGCCGGGAAGATCACCTCGAAGCGACGGGTCTCGCCGGGCCGCATGCCCGTGAGCTGTTCCACGAACCCGGGAATGAAGCCCGAGCCGCTGATCTCCACATTGACATCGGTTCCCTTGCCGCCAGGAAATTCCGTCCCGTCGATCCGCCCGACATAGTCAACCGTTAGAGTTTCGCCCGCCTCTGCGCCCCGATCACCTCGCTCCTCGTCGCTTATGTCGTGCAGGGTTCCGTTGCGCCGAGCGATCTCGCCCAAGGCCTTGTCGATCAACTCCGGGGAGGCCTCCGCCTTCCGTCGGGTTAGCGTGATCGCGCCGAAATCAGGCAGAGCAATCTCCGGGATAACCTCCAATTCTACCTTAAATTCCAAATCGTTCGCCGGCCCCGGGACCGTCTCTCCGCCGCTGACCAAGTCGATCTTCGGCCGTATGGCCGGACGCAGCCCGCGTTCATTCAAAACCTGCTGGACCGCCTCGTCGATCGACTGCTCCAGCACTTCGGCGCCGACCGCCTTGCCGAAGCGTTGCCGCACGACGACCAGGGGCACCTTGCCTGGCCTGAAACCCGGGAGTTGAAGTGTCTTGCCCAGGTCGGTCAAGCGCGCCAGGCGGCGGCTTTCGATAGCGGTCGCCGGCACGACGACGGTATAGGCGCGCTTGAGGTGCTCGGAGAGGGTCTCGGTGACCTGCATCGGTACGGGGAGCTCCATCGTTCCTGGTGCGGGCGGAGGGATTTGAACCCCCACGGCTTGCGCCACCAGAACCTAAATCTGGCGTGTCTGCCAATTCCACCACGCCCGCCCGGTTCATCGGGGACGTGAACGCGGCGCTTTAGCGCGTCCGTAACACAGCGACAAGGCCAAGCGCACAAGTACGTGCCATGCGTCGAAGCATCCGATCGAGCAGCAGTTTCTCCTTTGACCGCTCGCAAACGGCGTGACAAATTGACCGCGAATATTTCGCATGGAACCGCAACTCGAGATAATGGCTCCAAAGGCCCGCAATCACCGCGCTTCTTGCCATGCGCGCGCCCGCTAAGGCCGCGCGCAAGTCGCGCTCCACGCGCGCCAGCCGCGCCACGGCCAAACAAGCCGCGAAGGCATCTGTCCCGGCCAAGGCGCCATCGAGCGCGAACCGCGACTATAGTATTGCCGCAGTCGGCCGCGCGCTCGATCTGCTGGAAGCGCTGGCGCGCGTAGGGCCGAGCCAACTGGCAGGGCTGGCCGAGGCCGCGGGATGCACGCGTACGGCTGCCTTCCGGTTGCTGCGGACATTGCAGGCGCGCGGCTTCGCAATTCAGGACGAGACGCGGGGGATCTGGCGACTTGGCGCGCGCTGGGCGGTCCTCGCCCGGGCCGCCAGTGACCAAGGGGCGCTCGCCGCCACCGCCGGTCCGGTTTTGGCAGAGCTTGGACAGGCCCTCGGCGAGAATGTCTATATTACTGTTCGCGAGGGGCTCCAGGCGGAGACTATCGCGCTATACCAGGCCGAGCCAACACTCAGACTTTATAGCAGTGTCGGAAAGCGCGGGCCGCTGCACGCCGGCGCCTCGCGCCTGTTGCTTGCCTATGCTCCCGAGCCGGTACAAACCCAGGGTACTCGCGCAGCGCCTGCCTCGCTTCACCCCGGCGACACGAACCGATCCGAAATGGATTGCCGCCGACCTCCACCGCATTCGCGCCCGGGGCTATCTGATCACCGCCGACGAGGTGTATCCCGGATCGGTGTCGGTCTGTGCGCCCGTCCGTGACGCCAGCAACCAGGTCGTAGCCGCGCTGCTCGTGGCCGCCCCGTCGATGCGCATGCGCCCTCCGCGCCCGCGCTCGCTTTTGCCGCAAGTGCTCGAAGCGGCGGCGAAGCTGTCACGGGCGCTCGGCGCCAAGCTGCCCGAACACGAGCAGGCGAAGGTTCAGGCGGCAATGGCGGCGGCTGCCGGCCCGAGAGTTGGGGCGGGATTAATGCATCTCTAAGGGGGAATGCGTCGGCCGCGATGCGCCGCCCAAATGCACTCCGGTTCGAGGCCTCCGATGGAGACCTTCGAGCGACGGATGTCTCGGGTACATGGTGCGAGACCCTCAGGAACACCTTGCCCGAATAGCGGGGCAGGTCGCATCTTTAGCCGCCGGAGAGACTGCCCACATGGTCTTCCGCGACCGTCCGCTCTACGGTCCGGGCGAAGCCCGCCGGCCGGACCGGGGGTGTCAAACTCTTGGTGGAGGCCAGCATATGCTCATTTCCGATGTTCTGCGCGGCAAGGGTCATGAGGTCGTCAAAATTCGCACCATCGACAAGGTGGGCGACGCTGTTCGCAAACTGTCCGAGCATCGCATCGGCGCGCTGATCGTCGAGGACCGCTGGCTGAAGCTGGTCGGCGTCTTCTCCGAGCGCGACCTGGTCAACGCCATCGCCCGCCATGGCGCAGAGGTGCTGAATTGCGAGGTGCATGAGCTGATGAGTTCCCCCATCGTGAGCTGTAGCTCATCCGACCGGGTGGACGCGGCCCTGGCCCGGATGACGGTGGCCCGCATCCGTCATCTGCCGGTAATCAATAACGGCTCCCTGGCGGGGATTGTTTCGATTGGCGATCTGGTCAAGCACCGGTTGGACGAGAAGGAACTCGAGGCGAACGTGCTGCTGGAACTGTCGCGCATGCGGGCCTAGCCGGAAAGCAGGGCTGTTGAGCGATCAACAACGGCGGGTCATGCAACGGGCGACCTGAGATGGGCGTCGGCAGCTCCGCGGTCGATGATTGGCGCCAAAGCAGCAGTCCCCTCGCCCAACAAGTGATGATGGCCGGACCATGAGCTCGCAACGTCTTGACCTGACGGCGCAGTATAGCTGTCCAGCGCGTTGAGTCCTTTGATCAGACCTTGCAGGAATAACTCGTCACTCCGGGTCAGGTCGGGGAGATCTGAGTGTCCGTCCGGCAAGTTCGCGAAGTTCTTCGAATCGGTTGGCGGAATTCGGCGGAAGCGCTTGATCCGGCGCGGATTTTTATAAATTTATGCGGGGCACCAATTCGCGAGGTGCCGCATGTGGACGATCGAGGCTCGCGCCCGACACAACCGGGACAAGTTGCGTTACCCGAGCGATCTAACGGACGAAGAATGGGCGCATGTGGCGCCGCTGATTCCGCCGGCCAAGCACGGCGGGCGCAGGCGTCGGGTGGATGAGCGCACCGTGGTGAACGGCATCATGTATGTGCTCGGCACCGGCTGCCAGTGGCGTTCCGTACCCAAGGATCTGCCGCCGAAGAGCACGCTGCATGACTACCTGAGCCGCTGGGATTACGACGGCACGCTGCGGCGGATCCATCACACGCTGTATGTGAAGTGTCGCGAACGGCTCGGCCGGGAGGCGAGCCCGACCGGCTGTGTGTTGGACAGCCAAAGCGTCAAGAGCGCTGAAAAAGGGGGCGCTGCATTGACCCGAACGGGTATGATGCGGGCAAGAAGATCAAGGGCAAGAAGCGGCACATTCTGGTCGACACGCTTGGCCTGCTGCTGAATGCGGTGGTGCATCCGGCCGATGTCCAGGACCGCGACGGTGGCGTGCTGGTGTTGACCGGCCTGTTCGGATTGTTCCCGTTTTTATCCAAGCTGTTCGCCGACGGTGGCTACCAGGGACCGCAATTCCGCAAGGAACTGGCGAAGTTGCTTCCGCGACTGTCCGTCGAGATCGTGAAGCGGTCCGATCGGGCGCGCGGCTTTGCCGTTCTGCCCAAGCGGTGGGTTGTGGAACGGACTTTTGCCTGGCTCAATCGCTGCCGCCGATTGGCCAAGGATTGGGAAAACCTGACACGCCATGCCGTGGCATTCATCCGCCTCGCCTCAATTCGGCTAATGCTGCGAAAGCTCTGCAATCCCATGTGAACTTTCCGGACGAACTCTGAAGTCCGCCGGACATCGCGTTGATACCCGCTGGAAACGCGATTGGAGGGTGCGATTGCGCATGGCTGCCAAGGGCCTGCGTCCGCGGGTCAGTGCCCAGGAACCGCATCCCTGCCCCGGACCGGAGCATGTCGGAAGTCAGCTGAAAGCTGTTCAGATTGAGCAGGGCCCCGCCAACCCCGTGATTTGCTGGCTCAGACCTCTCCCACCCCCCGTCTCGCCTATCTGCATCCTGCCGATGATCCTGCTGATGGCGATCGGACCGCTGGGCTTGGCGCCGCGCGGCGTTGACCATGTGGACGGTCTCGGCGTGGCCGTTGCCGAGATTGCTACCGGTGGCAATGACAGAACCGCCGTTGCCGCCACTTCCGCCGGTGCCGCCTCCCCCACCACCGCCGCCATCGGGGCCACTGCTTCCACCGTTTCCACTATTGCCGCCGTTGCCTCCTTTGCCAGCAGCCACCGTGCTGTTGCTCCCGGGTACCGCGCTCCTCGCCACTGCCGACCAAGCCGGTAAGATTGACGTCGATCAAGAATACGGAGCCTCCGCTACCGCCATTCCCGCCGGTGCCGCCTCCGCCTCCGCCTCCGCCATTGCCAGCACTGCTGCCACCGTTTCCGCTGTTGCCGCCGCTACCTCCATTGCCGGCAGTCACGATGACGAATTCCTTGCCGGCACCCGCCTGCCCGCCAAAACCCGGGCCGCCGAGATTGTCGTCGATCAAGAAGACAGAGCCGCCACTGCCCCGTTCCCGCCGGCCCCGCCACCACCGCCGCCGCCGCCATTGAGGCCGCCGCTACCACCGTTTCCACTGTTGCCGCCATTGCCTCCATTGCCGGCGGTCACGATGACGGTGTCGCTGCCACTGGAGCCCGGACCAAACACCGTGCTGGCGGTGCCAATGCCCGTGGGCAGAACTACAGAAGTTGCCACTGCAAATAGTCCCCCGCTGTTCGGTCCGCAGCTCCATCGTGGACCGTGTCGATACGCTAAACCGATGATCCTGGCGAATGTCAAAGCTTATTGTGTGATGAGTTACATTCGGGTCCCATATATTATCCTCAATTAGAAGCTTGGTTCCTCCCTGCGCAGCTAGTGATTGCAGCGTCCAGTTGAAACTCCGATTTGCTGCAACCTCCGATAGGTGGCATTGAGGGGTTTGCGTAAGGATTCGAGAACCGAGCGCCGATTCTCGTTCAAAGCAAGAAAGGTTCATCCATGGCCGCACTTCTAGAAGGGCCGATTACGGAGATCACTGTTGATCCCCGCTGGCGGGTCTCGAATGCTCCGTTCGCTGGTCGATCCCATGGTGGTACTCGAGCTTGAGCATCCCCGGCACGGCCGGCTTAGCTTTCTGCTACCGGTCAACGAAATGCGAGGACTGGCTGCGGCGCTGACCTCGCTGATCAGGACTACCCCGCACACAGATAGTTAGAGCCCATGACAAGCGGCGCGAAACGTTAATACCTATTTTGAAACAACACAGAATGCGAAATCTCAAGCAACAGCATTTGCTGTCGCAAAAGCTAGGACAAGCTAACAGCGCTTCGGAACTTGCAGCAGAGCTCAGTTCAGTCGCCATAGTGCGAATGGCTTTGCGCCGCGCACTGCTTACTTCAGCATCGTATGAAACTTCATGTTCTTGAGACTTGAAAAACTTTTGAGACTGTTAGCCAGGTATGTCAGTTTTCAAATGCCGCAGTGTCACTGTGGCGTCTCGAAATCCAAGCAATAGGAAGGAAACTCCATGCGGAAGATACTTCTTGTGACCGCTATCGCGCTCGGTCTGGCCGGGACAGTCGCTAGCGGCGTTATGCCAATCACGCCCGCCTTTGCCGGTGGCGGTGGTGGCGGCGGCGGCGGCGGCGGTGGCGCTGGCGGCGGTGGCGGCGGCGGTGGCGGCGGCGGCGGTGCCGGCGGCGGCGGTGGTGGTGGCGGCGGCGGCGGCTAACCCGGGACCGGGCATGGGGGCGGCAGTTCGCTGCCCCCATTCCCAAGCGGAGAAGTTGGACCGTTAGCGGCTAATAACGCGAGAGGCCATATGGCAGACTAACGGCGTTCGCAATATGCCGGGAGGCATGTTAACGTGTTGTCTGCGGGAGAGCATGGCAAACAGCCATTATTGTTAGCAGACGCAACCTACTCGGCGGCTGCCGAAGCCAGGATCGATCGACCTTCAAAATTGCATCTGTTCAGCGGCGGATCCGTTCCCGAAAATTTCCGATTGCAGCGCAAGACCCGGAGTGCGGCCGGCTGGCGGCCGCACCAATTCATGGCCATAGATGCGAGGAACGGAGGGCATCACGGCCTCACCACTGGACACGCCGAGTGCAAAGCTTCGTAGGTCGGACGGCGAGCTGCAAGCCGAGTTCGACCCACGTTGGGCTTTAATCACTGGGCGTGATCGCACGGCGGATGGGCAATTCTACTATTCGGTGGAGACAACCGGGGTTTACTGCCGGCCGTCCTGTGCGTCGCGGCTTGCCAACCCGAAGAACGTGCGGTTCCACGCGACCGCGGCGGAAGCCGAGCGGGCGGGCTTTCGCCCGTGCAAGCGGTGCAAGCCCGATCAGCTTGGCGCAAGCGAGCAGCACGCCGACAAGGTGGCCGAAGCCTGTCGGTCCATCGAGGCAGCGGATATGACCCCGAGCCTCACGGAACTCGCGGCGGCGGCTGGCCTGAGCCCCTTCCACTTTCATCGCGTCTTCAAGGCAATCACGGGCTTGACGCCCAAAGCCTACGCAATGGCGCGCCGGGCCACTCGGGTCCGGGAACAACTTGCACGGAGCAATTCGGTGACTGAAGCGATCTATGAAGCGGGGTTCAACGCGAACAGCCGCTTCTACGAAAAATCAGATGCAATGCTGGGCATGACTCCTACTGAATACCGGGCCGGCGGCGCCAATGCCGAGATCCACTTCGCGGTGGGTGAATGCTCATTGGGCTCGATCCTGGTCGCGAAGAGCGCGAAGGGAGTGTGCGCGATCATGCTGGGCGACGATCCGGATACGCTGGCGCGGGATCTTCAAGACCGCTTTCCGCGGGCGAAGCTGATCGGTGGCGATGCCGAATTCGAGGCGCTTGTCGCCAAAGTGGTTGGCTTCATCGAAGCCCCGGGTATCGGCCTCGATCTGCCGCTCGACGTGCGGGGGACCGCCTTCCAGCAGCGGGTGTGGCGGGCGCTGCGCGAGATCCCCGCCGGGTCGACCGCCAGCTACATGGAGATCGCCAAGCGGATCGGCGAGCCCAAGGCAGTCAGGGCGGTAGCCGCTGCCTGCGCCGCCAACACGCTGGCGGTGGCCATCCCCTGCCATCGCGTGGTCAGAACGGATGGCGCGCTGTCCGGCTATCACTGGGGCGTCGAGCGCAAGCGCGCCCTGCTCTCGCGTGAGGCGAGGATGTCATGACGACGACGGCCGCTATCCGGACGGTTCCGGACGAAAACATCGTGGTGAGGGTGGCGACGCGCGACTGGTCGCGTGTCGCTGCCGACCTCGACGCCCAAGGCTGGGCGATGGTGGACCGGCTCCTGACGCCACGAGGAATGCGAGTCTGTTGCGGATCTGTACAGAGCCGAAGAGCGCTTCCGCAGTCACGGTGGTCATGGCGCGGCACGGTTTCGGACGGGGCGAATACAAATATTTCGCCTATCCCGTTGCCGGATTTGATCGCCGAGCTGCGGAGTGCGCTCTATCCGCTGCTCGCGCCCGTTGCGAACCGCTGGAACGAGGCGATGGGCATCGGCATGCGCTATCCGCCGAGCATGACGCGATTTCCTCAAACGTTGCCACAAGGCCGGACAGACGCGACCGACGCCGCTGCTGCTGCAATACGGCGCCGGCGATTACAACTGTCTGCACCAGGATCTCTACGGCGAGCACGTGTTTCCGCTGCAAGTGGCGATCTTGCTGTCCGAGCCGGGCAAGGATTTCACCGGCGGCGAGTTCGTGCTGACCGAGCAGCGTCCGCGCATGCAATCGCGCGCCGAGGTCGTGCCGCTCAGACAAGGCGATGCGGTGATCTTCGCGGTCAATCACCGGCCGGTGCAAGGCTCGCGCGGCTTCTATCGCGTCGATGATGCGGCACGGCGTCAGCGTGTTGCGCTCGGGCCATCGCCACACGCTTGGCATCATTTTTCATGACGCGACCTGAGTCCGTGCCGGCATGGCACCGGACCTGTTCGGTGGCGTACCGACGGGACGAATCCCTTGCCGCTGGTGCGCGTGTTGCTGCAGGGGATTTGCGCAGCCGACGGAGGCCGCACTGCTTGCCGCGCTGGAAATGGTGGTCGCGGCCGCACCCGTTCCGCCACATGATCACGCCGGGCGGCTGGCGCATGTCGGTGGCGATGACCAATTGCGGCAAGGCCGGCTGGGTAACTGATCGGAGCGGCTATCGCTACGACCGCGATCGACCCGGAAACGGGCAGCCCTGGCCGGAAATGCCGGAGGTGTTCGCCGATCTCCGTTCGCGCCGCGGCGCAGGCGCGGGATTTGGCGATTTCGCCCCGATGCCTGTCTGATCAATCGCTACGAGCCCGGCGCGCGGCTGTCACTGCACCAGGACAAGACGAGCGAGATTACATGCACCGATCGTGTCGGTCTCGCTCGGCCTGCCCGCGACGTTTCTCTTCGGCGGCGGAGAAACGCGCGGACCGGCCGAGACGCTCGCCGCTGACAAACGGCGATGTCGTCGTCTGGGGCGGGCCGGCGCGGCTGCATTCCACGGCGTCACGCCGCTGGCCGATGGCGAGCATGCCCTGCTCGGGCGGCAGAGGATCAATCTGACGTTTCGCCGGGCGTTGTACGGCGCGTTCGCATTAAGCGGAAACGGGAACAAGTTCACCTCCCCGTCACCTCTCCGCGTTCCAGCCGCATTCCGCCGGCCGCACGCGCGTGCGGCGCGAGACCGGCACCTTGCAATCATCAACCCGCTGCTCGTCCGAAGCCTTGTCGCTCAGCCGCTCCTTGCCCGTATGCGTGGGAGCAGTCATGCCGACCGCCAAACGGTCATTGCCAGCCGCCCTGACCGGGGCGGGATAATGCCGGCCAACACAAGCGTCAAAAGGAGCAAGTCGGCATGGCGAACTCCGCAAGCCATCGCCCCAGCATGTCCGCCGACGCCGAAGCCGGCACTCCGCTTCTTGCGCTCAAACTCTGATTCATTGCAGCAGCGCCCTGGCGCAGGCGTCCAGAATAGCGTCCGTATCAAGCCGATACTCGCGGTAAAGATGCCGGATATCGCCGCTCTGCCCGAAGCGATCCGGACCGAGCGGAACGACGCGCTGGCCCCGGACCGCTCCCAGCCAGGCATGCGTCGCCGGATGCCCGTCCAGCACCGTAACCAGCGTCGCCTCCTGGGGCAAGCGGCGCCAGCGACGCGCTCCACGTGGGATTGCGCGTCCCGTTCGCCCTCCCGCCGTGCTCGAAGCGCGGCCAGCCAGCCGGCGTGCAACCGATCCGGGCTGGTAATCGCAAGCAGGCCGGCCTTCGGCTCCTCGGCGCGCAATTCGGCAAAAGCGGCTTCGGCCTCCGGGGCGACCGGCCCTTGATAACCGAGCGCGATCGGCGCCCCCTCGGCCGGCGGAACCACCCAATGCGCGCCGGCGATAGACCGATTCGGCATCGATCCGACGATCCGGCTGCATCAATTGTCGCGTGGAGAGCCGGAGCCAGACCGACGATCCTTCGGGTAATTGCATATGCGCGAAAGCGTGGCGCAGCAACACTGCGAGTTCGTCCACATGCGCCGGCTCGAAACTGGCAAGCCGGTCCTGCGCCATGCCGATCAGCGGCGTGTTGACCGATTGGTGTTGCCCACCTTCCGGCGCCAGTGTCAGGCCAGAGGGAGTGGAGACTAGCAGGAATCGCGCATCCTGATAGCAGGCATAAATCAGCGCATCGAGCCCGCGATTGACGAACAGATCGTGCACCGTTCCCACCGGCAACAGACGCGCGCCGGTCAGCGCGTGCGTCAGCCCCGCCGCGCCCAGCAGCAGGAACAGGTTCCTGCTCGGCGATTCCCAGCTCAATGTGCTGGCCTTTCGGGCTCATGCCCCGACGCTGCGCCGAGGCGAGCTTCGCATCCCGGAATACGTCGTTGCGTGTGTGACGGTCGAACACGCCGCGTCGGTTAACCCACGGCCCCAGATTGGTTGAGACCGTGACATCGGGGCTGGTGGTCACGATGTGCTCGGCCAACGCCTTCAGCTCCCCCTGACCGCGGCCAATCTCAGCCAACATGTCGCCGAAGCCGCTTTGGGTGGACAGCTTGCGTCCCGCCAGCTTCGGCGTAGGAAGCCGGTCCGGCACCATAACCATCGGCGCCGTAAGCGCGCGGCCCTCCGGTGTCAGTTTCACGGCGAAGGGGCAACTATCGAGGAACGCCTGCAACTCGGGCTCCGGCGAAATCGAGTTCCCTCGAACCGGTCCCACTCATGACCGGAGCGGATGTGCATTTCATCGCGGAATTGCTGCATTTGCTCCTTGGTCATCAGCCCCGCGTGGTTGTCCTTGTGCCCGGCGAAGGGCAGACCCATGCCTTTAATCGTATAAGCGATGAAGCAGGTCGGCTGATCGCCCTCGGCCGCCGCTTCGCGCAGCGCTTCGATGATCGCCTCGATATCGTGTCCGCCGAGATTGGTCATCAGCTCCGCAAGCTCGGTGTCCGAAAGCGGGTCGATAATCGCGCGCACGCCCTTGCTGCGCCCAGATCCGCCAGCACCGCCTGTCGCCAGGCGGCGCCGCCCTGGAAGGTGAGCGCGGAGTAAAGGCTGTTCGGCAATCATCGATCCAGTGGCGTAGCGCCTCGCCACCGGGGCGGCCGAATGCCGCTTGCAGCTTGCGCCCGTATTTCAGGGTGACGACATGCCAGCCCATGTCGTTGAACAGGCCCTCAATGCGCCCGAACAGCCGATCGGGAACGACAGAGTCGAGGCTCTGGCGATTGTAATCGACAATCCACCAGACATCGCGGACGTCGTGCTTCCAGCCCTCCATCAGCGCTTCGTAGATGTTGCCTTCGTCGAGCTCGGCGTCGCCGGCAATCGCGATATGCCGTCCAGCGGGCAGGTCCGGCCGGGCGAGTCCGTGCAATCGCACATAGTCTTGAATAAGCGCGGAGAATGTCGTCATCGCCACGCCGAGACCGACTGAGCCGGTGGAGAAATCCACCTCGGGTCCGTCCTTCACCCGCGAAGGATAGGGCTGCGCCCCACCCAGCGCGCGAAGCCCCTGCATCTTATCCACGGTCTGCCGGCCAAACAGGTAATTGATGGCGTGGAACACCGGCGCTGCGTGCGGTTTGACTGCAATCCGATCCTGCGGGCGCGCGACCTCGAAGTATAGCGCCGACATGATCGAGATGACCGAGGCACAGGACGCCTGGTGTCCCCCGACCTTCATCCCGTCCCGGTTCGGCCGGATATGGTTGGCGTTGTGAACCATCCAGGCCGACAGCCACAGCAGTTTGCGTTCCAGCTGTTTCAGAACCCGAAGCCGTTCCGACCAAGCCGCGCCCGAAGCGTCCGGGCGTGTTTTCGTCTCGACGTTCATGACCACCGCCTCAGGCTCTGGCCGTTGCCCCCCGACCCTTGACCGGGGCCGGCGAGACGGCGAACGGACGAGGATGCATTGCGCTTGCCCTCGCCCGCATAGTCCTCGTGCCAAGCCTCGATGCGCGCGAGGTCATAGAGATAGTTTACCATCAGCGTCGCGCTTTCCTTCCAGCCCTTCTCGGACGTGTCCCCGCCGATGTTGATACGCTCGATCCGTGCGCCGTTCGAGAGGTGGAAATGGGCGACCGGATCGCGCGCCCGCCGCCCGTTGGATTCCCACAGCAAATACCGCGCGCAGAGCCGCAGCAACGGCGCCTCGGAAGCGCGCATCATCGCCGGATCGCGGAACCAGAAACGACGCGGCGAGGATCGCAGCTAAGGCGGCCTCGGGCTCGCCCGGCACCTCGGTGCGAAGGGCCGCGGCTTCTTCGTCGGTGAACAAATCCGCCGCGCCGTCTTCCAGCTTGGGATCGAGCCATCGCCGGAAACCGGGTAGCGGCGACAACGTGGCGAAGGTCTTGAGGTTACGAAATTCCGAAGACAGCTCCTCGGCCACTCGTTTGATCAGGAAGTTACCGAAGGCTAATACCGCTCAGGCCACGCTGGCAGTTGCTGATGGAATAGAAAATCGCCGTGTCCGCCTGACCGGGATCGAGCACCGGTTCCTTTTCGTCGAGCAGACGCTGCACGCTGCCGGCCAGACCCTCGCACGAGCGCAACCTCGACGAAGATCAACGGCTCGCCCGGCATGCGCGGATGGAAGAACGCGTAGCACCGGCGATCCGAATCCAGCCGGTTCTTCAAATCCCGCCAGGACCGGATCTCGTGCACCGCCTCATAGCCCACAAGCTTTTCCAGCAGCGACGCCGGGCTGGACCAGTCGATCCGCTGCAATTCGAGGAATCCGATATCGAACCAAGCCGCGAGCAGGCCGCGCAAATCGGATTCCAACGCTGTCAGCAGCGGATCGTCCGTCCGGTGCTCAAGCAGGAACGCGCGCAGATCGACCAGGAATTTACGCCCGTCCGGAATGGTGGTGAATCGCGTGAGCAGCCGCAGTCGCGGCGGCTCCAGCGTCCGTCTCAGCTTGGCCTGAGCGACAGCGCGCGCTGCCGGGTCCGGCGCTTCCTGCACCACGGCATAGGCGGTCGCCACCGCTTCGGGGTCGGAATCGAACGTGGCAAGCGTGCGCAGGAAGTCCTTTCGGCCGGGCGTATCCAGCGCGAGATAGGCTTGCGCCAGCTTGGCGGCCCGGTTGCGGGCCGAAACCTCCCCGCCCTGCGACCGCAGGCAGGCTTGCATCTGCACCGCGATACTCTCGTCGTCCTCGCCTGAGACGCCAGCCGCCATATCCCGCCACGCCGTTGCGAGGCGGCGAATGGCCCGGTCGAATAGACCGGGTGCGGCGACGTCACTCATTTTGGCCTCCTGCGAGAGGCGCTCAGTGTAGCGCCTTCAGGACAGCACGTGCGCCTGCCCGGTGCGTGCTGCGACGCCGCATCGGGTCACGGCTCCGCGACCTCCAAAGCGGCGCCGGCCAAGGCGGGCAACAGGTCCTCCACGACCAGCCCCGGGCCTGCTAGCGCGCCGGCCCGGCCGTGCAACCACGCACCCGCCGCCGCCGCTTCCCAGGCCGGCATGCCTTGCGCGAGCAGCCCGGCGATGACGCCGGCCAGCACGTCCCCTGCCCCCGCGGTGGCCAGATACGGCGGAGCGGAGGCGTTGATCGCGGCCCAGCCATCCGGCGCGGCAATGATCGTGTCGGCTCCCTTCAGAAGCACGACCGCGTTGCGTACGCGCAGCGGCTGTCCGAACAGCCGCGAGCCGGTCCGCCCCTGGTGGTCCGAAGGTCCGCGCGAACTCGCCCGCATGCGGGGTCAAGACTGCCGCACCCGTCAGCGCCTCGGGTTTTCCGGCGAATGCCGTGAACGAGTCGGCATCGGCGACGACCGCTCGCTTGGCCGCGATCAGCACGGGGATCGCCTCGCGTGCTCCGTCCACGCCCAGCCCCGGTCCGCAGACCCAGACATGCCGGCGCTCATCCCCTAGGAGCTCGGCGAGCGGTGTCTCGACAACGATTGTACCGGGCGAGCCGCAACGATAGATCTCCGCACCGCCGTGCGGCGCGGCAATGGTCACGAGGCCGGCGCCCGCGTGTCGTGCGGCATCGGCAGCAAGCCGCGCAGCGCCTGTCATTGCCGCCCCGCCCACCACGGTGACATGACCGCGAGAATATTTGTGCCCGTCCGGCTTCGCCTGCGGCAGCGTCCAGAGATCGGGTCCGTTGGCGAAAGTCTTCGGCCGCACCTGCTCAAGAGTTGCCTGCGGCAACAGGATATCGGCGAGCACGACCTCACCGCATAGCGTGCGTCCCGGCAGCAGCAGGTGGCCGGGCTTGAGCCGGAAGAAGGTCACGGTCAGCGCCGCCTGCGGCGCGTAGCCGCGAACCGCGCCGGTCGTGCCGTCAAGCCCGCTCGGCACATCCACGGCGACGATCCGGCGAGCGGCGTGGAGCACTTCAGCCGCTAGCCCGTCCACGTCCCGCGTCAGTCCAGCCCCGAATACGGCGTCAATCACTAGTTCAGCCCGGCCGGCCGCGGTCGCCGAGAAGGGCACCGCCGGGCCGCGCCATCGACTTGCGGCGGATGCGGCGTCCGAGTTCGTGCGCGGCGCGCGGCCCGAGCGCGGCGGTAGCGATCGGCCAGCCCTCCTGGGCCAGCAGCCGCGCGGCCACGTAGCCATCACCGCCATTGTTCCCGGGTCCGCACAGTCCCAAGGGTACGACACGGACGGAAGCGCCGTCGGACGGCGCGGGCGACCGCCCGCCCGGCGTTTTCCATCAGCGCCGCGCCTGAGACCCCGTGTTCGGGCGCCAACCGGTCGGCACGGCCAGTCTCTTCCGGCGTCAGAAGCTGCGCCCGTCCGCGTAGCCAGCTTGGGTCAATGGTGATCACGCGCCGTACGACACCGGCGCGTATGCCGTGTCAAGCTGGGCCGCAGAGCGTTTGGGTAGCGCCCGGAGCTCGTCAGTGGGTTCCCGAGTTCCCCGGTGTCACGGGCTGGAACTCATGGTCCGATCCTACCCATCCCCGTCACCTCCCGCATGTTGACCGCTGCCGGCATATTGCGATCCACTGGGGTTGGTTGACGGAGCGACCGCAGTTCCTCGTGGCCCGGCTCCGGTCTTCGAGGAATCCGGCGTAGGTTGTTGTTGTGATTGCTCTTGGCTCCCGTTGCCCCCGCCGCCGATATTCTGTGCAGCAGCTATTCCGGCCCATCCGCCCCCGCCAAGGGTGATTGCGGCTGCCAACAGTACATGTGGTCGGTTGCGAAGAAACGTCATTGCATGACCTCCAGATCATCGGGTTCCGGAATGGAGACAACGTCGGCGATGAAACCGTGTTCCTCCGGCGAATGGATTGCCGATCATCAAAGCGGCGTGTCGTTGAGTGGCGACGTTTGTTAAAGTGAGCGGATGCAACTGATACCGATGCATATTGTTATCGTTGGCGCCGGCGTGATCGGTGTCTCGGCCGCCTGGTATCTGCGTGCAGACGGCCATGCAGTGACCGTGATCGAACGTGAGCCGGGTCCGGCGCTGGAGACCAGCTTCGCCAATGGCGGGCACGTCTCCGGCCCCGGCGCCGCCGCTTGGGCCGCGCCCGACGTGCCGCTGAAGGCGCTCAAGTGGCTTGGCCAACGCGGCGCGCCGATCCGCATTGCGCCACGCCCGGACGCTCGCATGCTGGCGTGGCTCCTCCAATTTCTGCGCGAGTGCGGCGCCAAGCGCGCGGCGGTTAATACCGAGGCCGTGCAGCGTCTTGCCGCGCACAGCCGTGCCGCACTCGCAGTGCTCGATACGCAGCTTGAATTGCCGCGCGACCGCAACGACGCCGGGCAACTGGCGCTCGCTCGGACGCAGCAGGAGCTGGACGAGATTGCCCGGGAAATGGAGCTGTGGCGCGAGATGGGTCTTTCGCCGCGCGTGCTCGATGCGCGGGAAATTCTTGAGGTCGAGCCGGCACTTGTCACCAGCAACAACCGCTACCTCGGCGGGTTGTACAACGAGGGTGGCGAATCAGGCGACGCGCGCGCCTTTACCGAGGCGCTTGCCGGGCACTGCCGAACGGCGGGCGTCGCGTTCCGCTTCAATACGACTACGAGCGGATACTGCTCGAAGGCGGGCGCGCTACCGGCGTGGTGACGGCCGCGGGCGCAATCGCCGCGGATATCGTGGTTCTGGCAGCCGGTTCCTTCACCCCCGGCCTGCTCGCCGGCACTGGCGTTCGGCTGCCCATCTACCCCGGCAAGGGCTACTCGGTAACGGTCCCGGTACGCGCGAGCAATGCTGTTCCGCGCCTGGCCGTAACCGACGAGCATGCGAAACTCGTTTTCGTGCGACTGGGCGATCGGTTCCGGGCCGCGGGTACGCTGGAGTTCACCGGCTACGACAGACGCGTTGACCCAAAGCGCGCGGGCGCCGTGCTGGCCGCCATGCGGCAGATCTTTCCGCAAGCGGGCGACTACGCGGCGGCGGAGCCTTGGGCGGGATTGCGGCCGATGACGCCAGATGGGCGGCCGGCGATCGGGCCGACCCGGGTTCCGGGATTGTGGCTCTGCAGCGGGCACGGCCCGCTCGGCTGGACCTTGGCGGCGGGCTCCGGCCAGCTGCTCACTGAGCTGATCGCGGAACGCGAATCTTCTGTCGATCCCGCACTGGCATCTCCGGCGCGGTTCTGATCCTGTGTCTTCGCATTGCAGCAGGATTCGGAGTCGCGATGGCGATCGTCGTCACGGTAGCGCAGCAGAAGGGTGGGACCGGAAAGACCACCCTGGCTGCAAATTTGGCCGCTTGCATGGCCCGCTCCCGCCGGGTCGCCTTGCTCGACACGGACCCGCAGCGCAGCCTTGCGCGCTGGCACGTCATCCGTGGCGCTCGTGAAGCACCGCCCCCATGCCTCACCTTCTCCGACGTTTCAGGCTGGCGACTTCAGCGCGAGCTTCAGCGGCTGAAGGCGAGTCATGACGTGGTGCTGATCGACAGCCCACCGCAGATCGACACCGATGCGCGGCTGGCGATCCGTGCGGCGGACCTCGTACTCATTCCGGTGCAGCCCTCTGCGCCGGATCTTTGGGCCGCGGAAGGCACGCTGGCGCTCGCGGCGGCCGAACGGCGGCAGAGCCGCGTCGTGCTCAACCGGGTGCCGGCAGCCGCGCGTCAGCGCGCGCGCATCGCAGCCGAAATCGCCGAGCGTCGGCTGCCCGTGCTACGCAGCACGCTCGGCAACCGGACCGGCTTCGCGCTTGCCTTCGCCGAGGGGCTTGGTGTCACGGAAGCCAAGCCGCGCTCGACCGCCGCCACTGAGTTGTGCGCCTTGCTCGGCGAGCTGGAGGAGCTGACCGCATGAGCCACATGACCCCGTGGCCTTGGGTGCAAGCCATCCACCTTCTCTGCGCGGTGATCTGGGTAGGCGGGATGTTCTTCGCGCTCGTCGTGCTGCGCCCGAGCCTTGCCGCACTGGAGCCGGCGCAGCGGATCGCAATGCACAACCGGGTCTTTCGGCGCTTTTTCCTCGTTGTCTGGCACGTGATGGTGATTGCGGTCATTTCCGGCTACGCGCTTGCGGTCGGCAAGTTCGGGGGGTTCGCGGAACCACCATGGTACAGAGTTTCGGGGTTTCGGGCAGCTACCGTGGTACGTGAACGCGATGCAGGGGATCGGCTGGATTATGGTGATCGTCTTCCTGATGATCGTCTTCGGCCCGTATCGTCGATTCCGCGCCGCCATCTCCACCTCGCGCGCGGCGGCTGCCGCCGACGTCATTCGCCGGCTGATCCTGGTGAACCTCATCCTGGGCATTCTGGTCGTCTGCATCGCCGCCATTCGCTGAACCCATGTCCAATTCCTCCGGTCTGAACAGCATGCGGATAAGCCAGGGCATCGATAGGCCCTGAACCATGCCGGTTCAGTCTCCTCTTCGGGCTGCGCGAGCTGAAGGCGTACCTCGATCAGTTCCGGGTCTCGTCGCGAATGCGCAAGCGTGAACCCGAGATTCCGGGCAAACTCCAGCATGGTTGCATTCTCGGCCAGAATTTCGCCGATTATCTCCCGGATACCGTGCTGGCGAGCCCAGTCAAGCAGGCGGCGCATCATGTGCGTCCCGAGACCCCGATTTTTCTCGTCTGTCTGCACGCTAACCGCGAACTCGGCAACATCCTCCTCCGCCGCACCGGCCAGCCGCGCCACGGCCACAGTCTCGCCGGTCGCCTCGCGCACCGCGATCAGGGCCATGTCGCGATCATAATCGAGCTGCGTAAGCCGAGCGAGCTGGGCGGGCGATAGTTCGCGCATGGAAGCGAAGAAGCGAAGCCTGATGTCTTCGGGTGTCAGGCGATGGAAGAACGCCTGATGCTGCGGAGCATCTTCGGGGCGGATCGGGCGGATGAACAAGCGTTCTCCGCCTGCGTCCCAATGTTCTTCCAGTTCGGCGGGATAGCGGCCCATGCTCGGTCTCCTCGTGTCGCGAGGACGTCGCCCCCAAAGAGGCGTAATGTGGAGCGGAATTCCGTACCGGAAAAGTCGGTCGCGATCCTTGACCGAGGACGGGCCGATGCACATTGAGTGCGCATGAAGCCGCGCGAAGTCATCCGGGCTTTAGAGGCCGGACGGACGGAGACGGGCGCCATCAAAAGGCGGACATTTCCAATTCAAGCATCCGATCAAACCGGGCGGGTGACGATAGCGATGCACGGCGGCAACGCGGACCTTCGGCCGAAGACGTTGCGAACAATCGAGCGTCAATCTGGCCTGAAGCTTCATAAGGAGCGATGAAATGCCACTGCGCTACTACACTGCTTGCATCGAAGGCGCAGACGATGGCGACGGATACGGAGTGTTTTTCCCCGATCTACCCGGTTGCACCAGTGCAGGCGAGACCGTCCAAGAAGCCGCGGAAAATGCCGTTGAAGCATTGGCGCTACACATCGAGGGAATGACCGAAGATGGAGAGCACCTACCGGAACCATCGGCCGCCGAATGCGCCACTCCCGGACTGGCTGGAGGAAGTCCCCGGCGAGATTGTTGCTCGCGTGCTAGTGCCCGTGGAATTGCCGGGTCGCGCAGTCCGCGCCAATGTCACGATCGACGAAGGCTTGCTTGCTCGGCTGGATGCTGCCGCTGCGGCCGAAGGCCGTCGCGCAGCGGGTTCATTGCACAAGCCGTCAGGGAGCGGCTCCGGCTATTGGCACCAGATGACCGTCAGATAGCTAGCGCTAACCGATCGCCCTTGACGGAGTCTCGATCGCCGCCTGCCGAGCGCTATAACGGCGCGCACCAATCCAGACGAGCCTAGACCCTATGTTCGCGCTGTGAACTGAAGGTGGCTCGCCTCACGACATGCAATCATCCGAGGGTTAGGCCGTCGGGAAGACGGCCCAGAGCCTCATGCACGGGAGACGAGCCAAATGAAATCTATCACGAACTATGTCGGGCTGGACGTGCACAAATCGACGATATCGGTCGCGGTCGCCGAGGAGGGGCGGAGTGGCGAGGTGAGATATCATGGCGTGGTTGAGAATCGCGCTGACGTCCTGCTGAAACTGGTGGAACGGCTAGGGCGCCGTGGCGAACCACTACGTTTCTGCTATGAGGCTGGCCCCTGCGGCTACGGTTTGCATCGATTGTTGAGCGGGCTTGGCCACGATTGCGCAGTGGTCGCCCCCTCGTTGATCCCGAAAAAGCCGGGCGAGCGGGTGAAGACGAACCGGCGCGACGCGGCGATGTTGGCCAGGTTACATCGGGCAGGAGAACTGACCGGGGTCTGGGTTCCGGACGCGGCGCATGAGGCCATGCGGGACCTTGTCCGTGCGCGGGCGACGGCCGCGCGGGTTCTGACCAAGGCACGGCAGCACCTCACCGGGTTTTTGTTGCGGCATGGCAAGATCTATACCGGTCCGAGTGCCTGGACAGTGGCACACCGACGCTGGTTGACGACGGTGCGGTTTGACCATCCCGCCCAGCAGATCGTATTGCAAGACTACATCCATGCCGTCGAAGATGCGGAGAAGCGGATCGCCCGGCTGGTCGAGCAGATCGAGCAGCTGCTCGAGCATTGGTCGATGACACCGGTGGTGAACGCTATTCAGGCGATGCGGGGCGTCGCATTCATCAACGCGGTCACCATTGTCGCAGAGATCGGTGATTTCGCACGGTTTCCTAATCCCCGCGAACTCATGGCCTACGTTGGCCTCGTGCCATCGGAGCATTCAACCGGCGACAGTGTGCGACGGGGCGGTATCACGAAGGCTGGGAATAGTCAGGTTCGGCGGGCGCTGATTGAGGGAGCCTGGACCTACCGCATGCAGGCAAGGGTCAGTCGAAAGATGCACGATCGCATCGACGGCCTACCGCAGGGCATCCGGGATACCGCGTGGAAGGCGCAAGTGCGTCTCTGCGCGCGGTATCGGCGTCTGATTGCCAAGGGCAAAAAGACAGTCGTCGTTACGACCGCTATCGCACGCGAGATGATCGGCTTCATCTGGGCGATCGCCCGTCAGGTCGATTTGCAGTCAGCGTAGTCGCTAACCCCGATCACGCCACGGATCAGGAGGACAAGGAACACCGCGATCATTCCGCAGGCGCCCAAGCTTGGAGGCAGGGGCCAGGGTGGGGAACCCTCGTGCCCTGTTATGAGCCGATCATTCCGACCGACGCTCGCTTCTAGAGCGAGGCAGCCCCAAGACGAAACTCCGGCAATGCGGTATCCAACCCGCGCATGAGAGCTTGTTAACCGGCGTCTTTAGTTCCTGCCTCCTGCCTTGGGCACCAGCCAGAACGAAACTTGCTCCGGTTGCTGCCGGTAGGTGAACCGTACGTTCAGCCTTGACAGCGAACATGAGAGCAGTCCGCTGAAAAACTCCGATTTCGGCCATCTCTGTTCCGGTCGTAACCATCAAACCGTTGGTGCAACCTTGCTGGTTCGGGTGGGAGGTGGGCGGCGTGGTCTGTTCTGTGGGGCGGTCGGGGCGCGGTCGCGCGCCGTGCCTAGGCGAATAGCAGTTTGGGTATGCGGATCAGGTTGTAGGCGATCAGATTGAGCAGGAAGTCCTCGGCGATCCGGGCAATCCCGCGGTGCTTGGTTCGGCGCATCGTGCCGTGCTGCTTGCCCCAGCCGAAAATGCCTTCGATCATCGCGCGGCGTGTCTGGGACATTGCGTAGCCAGGATGGCGAGTTGTGCGGGCGTCGATCGCGCTGCGCCGCCGGTTGCCGGTCTTGGTCAGCGCATCGTTACGGGCGACGTGCGCCGTCAGGGGGCATGCCATGGTGCTGTCGTAGGCTTTGTCCTCGCCCACCGTGATACGGTGCCTGGCGGCCTTTCGAATGGCTTTCAGCATCGCTTCGGAAGCGCGCCGCTCGGCGGTGCCGTCCGCCAGCGTGACCGTGCCCGCCACCGCAAGGCCGTGCCAATTCTCCATGGTGACATGCCCCATGTAAGACAGCTTTGCCTCGCGCCCGGCGGCCTTGCGGTAGAGCCGGCTGTCCGGATCGGTCACGCTGGCATGGTGTCGTTCTTGCGCTTCTGCCCACGGAAGTCGGTGCCATCGCCATCGCTGTCGTCTTTCGGACGGACGCTCTTCTGCGACGCCCATGCTTCGATCAGCGTGCCGTCCACCGAGAAATGCTCGTCCGACAGCAGCGGCTTCACCTCCGGATGGTTCAGCAGCCTGGTCATGAATTTCTGCAAGACGTCTCCGTTCTGCAGCCGCTCGCGGTTCTTGGTGAAAGTGGTAGCGTCCCATACGGCGTCGTCCGGCGACAAGCCGACAAACCAGCGATACAGCAGATTGTAGTCCAGCTGCTCCATCAACTGCCGCTCCGAGCGGATGCCGTAGAACACCTGAAGCAGCAGTGCACTCAGCAATTGCTCGGGTGGCACCGACGGACGACCTTCGCGCGCATACAGCCGCCCGAAGCTCGGGCTCAGCTCCTGCAACACGACCCGAACCAACTGCCGCACGCGCCGCAGCGGGTGTCCGTCCGGCACGCGAGCCTCAGGCGAGATATACCAGAACAGACCGCCCTGATCACGAAACCTGCCGCGCATCTCGCCCCCAAGCGACAACCGGCTACAGTTGAAGCATTGCGTCGCGTCGAATCCAGGGTTTTTCAGCGAACTGCTAAAGCGACAACCGCAGAAAGGCCGCGATCTCGCCCACCACTCCGCGCCGGAACAGCAGCACGCAGATCACGAAGATGGCGCCCTGAGTCACAGTGACCCAGGAGCCGAACTGCGCCAGGTAGTTCTCCATCGACGTGGTGATCACGGCGCCAACGACCGGACCGAACACGGTGCCCATCCCGCCCAGCAGGGTGGTCAGCACCACATCACCCGAACGCGAATAGTGAACCCCGTCCAGAGTGGCGATGCCAAACACAATGGCAGTGGTGGCTCCGGCAATGCCGGACAGCCCCGTGGAGAGCACGAAAGCAATCAGCTTGTAGTCGTTGGTGCGGTAGCCGAGCGAGATGGCGCGCGGCTCGTTCTCCCGGATCGCCTTCAGCACCTGTCCAAAGGGCGAGTGGATCACGCGATGGATCAGCAGGAATCCGGCGATGAAAATGGCCGCCGTGAACCAATACATGTTCATGTCGCTGGCCAGCGGTAACACGCCGAAGGCATGACCGCGCGGCACTTGCTGAATGCCGTCCTCGCCGCCGGTGAACGGCGCTTCCAGGCAGAAGAAATACACCATCTGCGCCAGCGCCAGCGTGATCATGGCGAAGTAGATGCCGGAGCGGCGGATCGCCAGATAGCCGAGGCAGAGTCCCAGAATGGCGCCGGTTGCGCCACCCATGCCGATGCTCAGCACCGCATCGACCTGCCAGTTCTTCATGGTCCAAGCGGCGATATAAGCGCCCATACCGTAGAACGCGGCGTGACCAAAGGACAGCAAACCGACGTAGCCGATCATCAGGTTAAAGGCGCAGGCAAACAGCGCCATCATCAGCACCCGCATGAGGAACACAGGGTACAGCACGTACGGTAGCGCAATGACGAGGGCGAGCATCGCCAGGAAAGCGATGGCCTGGCTGCCAGTGAAGCCGAAGACAAGGCCGCGCCGGGCTGAGCGCAGGGCGAGCGATTCGGTACTGGCGGACATCTCAGGCAGTCTTTCCAAACAGGCCACGCGGCAGGAACAGCAGTACAATCACCATGACCAGGAAAATCACCGTCGCCGATGCTTGCGGGTAAAACACCTTCGTCAGGCCCTCGACCACGCCGAGCCCGAAGCCCGTCAGTACCGAGCCCAGGATCGAGCCCATGCCGCCGATCACCACGATTGCGAACACGGTATTGATGAAATTATCCCCCATGTCGGGGTTCACCGAATAGATCGGCGCGGCGAGCACGCCGGCGAATGCCGCCAGTGCGACGCCGCCGCCATAAGTCAGCGTAATCAGGCGCGGCACGTTTACGCCGAAGGCGCGCACCAGTGCCGGGTTCTCGGTGGCCGCCCGCAACCGGGCGCCCAAAAAGGTCTTTTCAATCAGCAGCCACGTGGTCAGGCAAACAACCAGCGCGGCCACGACAACCCAGGCACGGTAGATCGGCAGGAACATGAAATGCAGGTTGACCGCGCCCTGAAGCGCGTGCGGGATGTCGTACGGCATTCCGGAACTGCCGAAATAGTTGCGAAATAGACCTTCGATCACCAGTGCCAAGCCAAAGGTCAACAGCAGCCCATACAGATGATCCAGCTTGTACAGTCTGGAGATCAGCGTGCGCTCCAGCAGGATACCAAAGGCGCCGATGATCAGCGGCGACAGGATCAGCGCCGGCCAGTAGCCGATGCCCGCCCAGTGCAGCAGCATCCAGGAGGCGAAGGCGCCCATCATAAACAGCGCGCCATGCGCGAAGTTGATGATGTTCAGCATGCCGAAGATGATCGACAGGCCCAATGCCAGCATCGCATAGAAGGCGCCGTTGATCAGCCCCAGCAGCAATTGGCCGAACAGGAGCGGGGCGGGTACCCCGAAAATCATGGTCATGGCGTGTGGTCCTGCATCGGGGCGGGCGGATCAGACGCCCAGATATTCGTGAAGCTTGTCCATGCTCGCTTCGAGCAGGTGGTTGGGAATCATATCGATCACCCGACCGTGCTCGACGACGTAATGACGGTCCGCGACCGTGGCCGCGAACCGGAAATTCTGCTCCACCAAAATCACGGTGAAGCCGCGGCTTTTGATCTCGCGAATGGTGCGGCCGATCTGCTGCACGATCACCGGCGCAAGCCCCTCGGTCGGCTCGTCGAGCAGCAGCAGCTTGGCGCCGGTGCGCAGAATACGGGCAATGGCCAGCATCTGCTGCTCGCCCCCCGACAGCTTCGTGCCCTGAGCCGTGCGCGCGCGCTCCTTCAGATTCGGGAACAACGCATAGATGGTCGGGATATCGAGCCCCCCCGAAGCTACGACCGGCGGCAGCATCAGGTTTTCGGTCACGCTGAGCGAGCCGAAAATGCCCCGCTCCTCCGGGCAAATGGCGATGCCCGCACGGGCGACGTCCTCGGAGGTGGCGTCGATCAGCTCGCGTCCGCGGAAGCGGATGCTACCCACACGACGCGGCACCATGCCCATGATGGACTTCATGGTGGTGGTCTTGCCGGCGCCGTTGCGGCCGAGCAGCGTGACCACCTCGCCTTCCCGGATCTCGAACTCCATGCCGTGCAGGACGTGGCTCTCGCCATACCAGGCGTTGAGATCCTTGGTCTCAAGCATGCTCCACCCCGGCCGTTTCGGAGCCCAAATAGGCGGCGATTACTTCGGGATTGCGCGAGACGCTCGCGTAATCACCCTCGGCGAGCACACGACCACGGGTCAGAACGGTGATGGTATCGCAGAGCCCTTGCACAACCGAAAGATTGTGCTCCACCATCAGGATCGTCCGACCCCGGCGGACGCGGCGGATCAATTCGACGACGCGGTCCACGTCCGAATGCGTCATCCCGGCAGTCGGCTCATCAAGCAGCATCATTTCCGGCTCAAGCGCCAGCGTGGTCGCGATCTCCAGTGCGCGCTTCTGCCCATAGGCGAGCTGCCCTGCTGTCGCCTCGGTGAACTCCTTCAGCCCGACATCGGCCAGCAACTCGTGTGCCCGGCGGTCGAGCGCCCGCAACGTGTCCTCGGAACGCCAGAAATCGTAGGAATTTCCGCGCGCTCGTTGTAACGCAAGGCGAACATTTTCCAGTGCGGAAAGCTTCGGGAACACGGCCGAGATCTGAAAGCTGCGCGCCAGACCAAGGCGCGCGACCTGCGCGGGTTTGAGGCGGGTAATGTCGCGCCCCTTGAAGGCGATATGCCCGCGCGTCGGTTGCAGAAATTTCGTGAGCAAATTGAAGCAGGTGGTCTTACCTGCCCCGTTCGGCCCGATCAGGGCGTGGATTGTGCCCATTTCTACTTGCAGCGAAACATCGTCAACGGCCACGAAACCGCTGAATTCGCGCGTAAGCCCGGTCGTTTCCAGGATGATTTCCGCCACCCCTGGTCGTCTCCCTTTTGCTGCTTTCGAAGTCCCCGCTCAGGCGCTCAGTTGCATATTGGCGGCTGTAGCGCAAGATTGGTGTCTCTGTTTGGCAATGCGTCACGTTCGGCAATGCAACTGAGAAGCCCGCTTTTCGCCCCCGGGGATTCGGAAAGGAAAATCGCCAAGGCGCTCGCCTCTGCGGCCGACGCGGTGATTCTCGACCTGGAAGATTCCGTTGCCGCGCAAGCTAAGGACGCGGCGCGCGGGGCGGTCGCGGCATTGCTCCACGCGATGACAGGCGAGGCGCGCAAACGCGACATCATCGTGCGTATCAATCCGCCCGGCACCCCGTGGTACTTACCGGACCTGGCCGCGATTGTGGCGCAACAACCGGCCGCGGTCATGCTGCCAAAATGCGCCTCGCCCGGGCACCTGCGCCGGCTCGACCATCATCTGGAGGCGCTTGAGGCGGCCGCTTGTCTGGCCATCGGCAGCGTGGGTGTGGTTGCAATCGTTACCGAAACCGCCGGATCGGTTTTCACGCTCGGCGGTTATGCCGGCGGCCCCGAACGGCTGACCGCGCTCTGCTTCGGGGCCGAGGACATTTCCGCGGATCTCGGCGTGAACCCACGTAGGCCGGACGGGTCATACAACGCGACCGTGGTGTTCGCCCGCGCCCAAGTCCTAGCTGCCGCCGCGGCGGCGGGCGTGCCGGCCTTGGATACGCCCTGGCCCGACCATACCGACCAAGAGGGGCTGCGCCGCGAGGCCGAGGCGGCGGCGGCCGACGGGTTCGCGGGCAAGATCCTGATCCATCCAGCGCAGATCGACACGGTGAACGCGGTTTTCACTCCCTCGCCCGAGCAACTGCGCTGGGCCGAGCGCGTGCGGGACGGCTTCGCCGCGAACCCCGCGGCGGGGGTGTTCGCGCTGGACGGCAAGATGATCGACCGGCCGCATTATCGGCTCGCGATGAGAATATTGGCGGCTGGCGATCGGGGAGATTCCTGATGCAACCCCTGTCCGAGCAGACAATTCTTATTACCGGCGCAACGGACGGGCTGGGCCGAGCCCTGGCCCTTGATCTCGCCCGCGCCGGCCCGAGGCTGCTTCTGCATGGGCGCGACGACGCTCGCGGGGAAGAGACAATGGCTGAAATCCGCGAGCAGACAGGCAACGACAAGCTGCACTGGTATCGAGCCGATCTATCCGATCTCGACCAGGTTCGTCAGCTAGCCGCCGCCGTCAGTCGCGACCATGGCCGGCTTACCGGGCTGGTCAGCAACGCTGGCATCGGAACCACCGTCCCAGGCGGCGAACAGCGGCAGGAAAGCGCCCAAGACTACGAACTGCGCTTCGCGGTCAATTACCTGGCCGGGTTTCTTCTGACCGAACTTCTTGAGCCGCTGCTCGTCGCCTCCGCCCCGAGCCGCATCGTCCATGTCGCATCGGCCGGGCAAGCACCCCTCGACTTCGACGACATTATGCTGACCAAGCACTACAGCGGCGTGCAGGCTTACTGCCAAAGCAAGCTCGCGCAGATCATGTTCACCTTCGACCTTGCCGGGCGTCTGAAAGCGACCGACGTCACCGCCAACGCACTGCACCCGGCAACCTACATGCCGACGAAGATCGTCGCGAAGTCCGGTGAGCAGCCTTGCCGACGGGGTCCGCGCCACTTCCCGTTTGATTGCGGCACCAGAATTGGATGAGGTGACAGGCCGTTACTTCAACGGCACCCGCGAGGCCCGAGCCCATGAGCAGGCCTACGATTTGCGGGCTCGAGCCCGGTTACGAGAATTGTCCGAGCGGTTAACGGCCTCGAATAGCCGGCCGTAAACCCGGGCTTCCGCGGGCCGCCTGGTTTCCGCTTGCGCCGGAATGCAGCGGGCAGGTGCGACAATCCGCAACACCTCGGTTACAAATCCTGCCAATATCCAAGGCGATGAGATGCCGCCCGCCTCGCCGCCTGCGCTTTCTTGCCTTACTCGGCGCGGCCTGTGGGCTCGCCGGGTGTGATCTCGGCCCCGGCTATCGTCCGCCGGCGCTGGACGTGCCGAGCGGCTTCCGCGATGCCGCTCCGGGCCAGCAGGCCGACTGGCCAAGCGCGGGCTGGTGGCGTGGGTTCCGTTCGGCCACGCTCAACCAGCTGATCACCGAGGCCGAGGTTTTCAATTTCGACGTCGCGGCCGCGGTTGCGCGGGTTCGGCAAGCGGACGCGGCTGTGCGGATCGCCGGTGCCGCGCTGCTACCTACGCTATCCGCAACCGGTTCGGCGAATTGGCAGCAAGCGGGTTTCAGCAGCCGCGTCAACCGCGGCTTCGCACTCAGCGGCGGCACCATCACGACACATAACTACACACTCGGCGCCAATGCCGCCTATGTGGCCGACTTCTGGGGCGAAAACCGCGCCCTCACGCAAGCCGCGGTCGCCAGCGCCGTCTCCAGCCGTTATGCTGTAGAGACAGTCAGGCTCTCCACTCTCACAGCGGTGGCGCAGACCTGGTTCACCGCTCTAGCCTTTGCCGACCGGATCGCCGTGGCGCGGCAGAACTTGAGGGACGCCGAGCGGAGCCTCGCCGTGATCCGAGGGCGTCTAGAGGCCGGCACCGCGACGGCGCTCGACCTCGATCAGCAGTTAGCGCTCGTGCAAACAGAGCGGGCAAACATTCCGGCGCTCCAGAGCCAGCTGGAGCAGCAACTCATCGGCCTGGGTATTCTCACCGGCCGGCCGCCGGAGCAGATCACTGCCCGACCCGGCACCTTGCTTGATCTCGCGGTGCCGCACGTCTGGCCTGGTCTCCCCTCGGCGCTGCTCCGCCGCCGGCCGGACGTGGCTAATGCCGAGGCGCAGCTGATTGCTTCGAATTTCGACATCAAGGCGGCACGCGCCGCCTTCTTTCCCACGATTTCGCTCACCGCCTCGCGCGGCTACGAGGCGGCGGCGCTCGCCAGCGTGTTCACGCCGGGGGGCATCATCGCCTCGCTGGCCGCCAGCCTCACCCAGCCCGTGTTCGACGGGGGAGCGCTGCGCGGACAGCTGGAACAGAACAGGGGCCGTTACGCGGAGCTGTTGGCCGATTACGGCAAGTCGGTGGTCCAGGCATTCACCGACGTGGACAATGCGCTGACCGCCTGGCGCTACACGAGCGAGCAGGAAGTGCTGCAACAGCGGGCAGTGCAGACCGCACGCCGCGCTGCCGAAGCCGCCGCCGCGCAAATCGAGGCCGGAACGGCGGATGTCACGACGCTGCTGACCACCGAGACAACGCTGTTCACCGACGAGGACGCGCTGGTGCAGATCCGCCTCGCCCGCTTCGTTGCCTTGCTTGATCTCTACCAGGCGCTCGGCGGCGGCTGGCAGCAGCCGAATGCGCCGATTATGGACCAGTTCCCCGGGTTGGACCCCGGGCTGTTGCGCGGCGGCGTTGCGTTGCCGGTGGACGGGAACACCTGATGCGAGCCAACATAGAGCGATCGGAGAGCGCCTGAGCATGGATATCGGTACGCGGGAACCCGTCACGGTCGCAACAAGACCGCGCCGCCGCGCCTCGCGTCTCGGCATGGCGACCGCATCTGCGCTGCTGCTCGCGGTGATTGCGGCGATCTGGTTTTGGCCGGCGAAGAAGCCGACGGAGACCGAGGCGCATCGCTTCGGCGACGGGCCGGTGCCGGTGCTCGTCGCCACCGCAGCGCGCCAGGACGTGCCGATTTGGCTGGACGCGCTCGGCACCGTGCAGGCTTACAACACCGTAACCGTAAAGCCGATGGTCAATGGCCCGCTGACCGAGGTGGATTTTCACGAGGGCCAGACGGTGAAGAGAGGTCAAGTGCTGGCGCGGATCGACCCGCGCACGTATCAGGCGGCCTTTGACCAAGCGGTCGCAAAGAAGGCGCAGGATGAGGCGCAACTTGCGAACGCCAAACTAGACCTCGCCCGGTACGAAAAGCTGGTACAGAACAAGTTCACCACCGGGCAGACCGCCGACACGGCGAAGGCGCTGGTCGCGCAACTGACCGCGCAGATCGAGGGGGACCAGGCGCAGATCGACAATGCGCGCACCCTGCTCGGCTACTGCACGATTACCTCCCCGCTGGACGGGCGCACCGGCATCCGCCAGGTGGATGCGGGCAATATCGTGCAGACTTCGGACACGACCGGCCTCGTCGTGATTACGCAGCTGCACCCGATTTCCGTGGTGTTCACCCTGCCGCAGCAGGACTTGCCACAAGTCGCCCGGGCAATGCGCGGCGGCATGCCGCTTGTCGTAGCCTACGCGCAGGGCGCGAGCCATCTTCCGGCGAACGTCCTGGACCGCGGTAAGCTCGAGGTGCTTGACAACCAAGTTGACCCGACAACCGGAACAATCAAGCTGAAGGCCACGTTCCCCAACTTGGATGACCGGCTGTGGCCGGGCGGGTTTGTGGGTGTCCGCTTGCAGGTGGCGACCGTGCACGACGCAACGGTGGTTCCACCCTCAGCCGTGCAGCGCGGCCCGAACGGCGATTACATCTATGTTGTTGACGCCAAAGGCGCCGCCGCCCGTCAGAGCGTGACCGTCGCGCATCAGGACGAGGACGTGGCGATCGTCTCGCAGGGCCTGGATCCCGGGCAGACGGTGGTTACGGACGGCGCGGCGCGGCTGACCGACGGCAAGAAGGTTTCGATCGCACCCGAGGCCGGCCAACCGGCATCTGAAACACCGAGCGCATCGGGCGCGCACGGCTCGGAGCGCCATCACCGGCAGGCGCAGCGCGCGCCGTGAATATCTCCGCGCCGTTCATCGCTCGTCCGGTCGCCACATGGCTGCTGGCACTTGCCGTGCTGCTCGCGGGCGGCCTCGGCTATCGAGCCCTGCCCGTCTCCGCGCTGCCCGAGGTCGATTTTCCAACTATCGAGGTTACGACGCAGCTCCCGGGTGCCGGCCCACAGACTGTAGCAACGTTGCTGACCGCTTCGCTGGAGCGGCAGTTCGGCCAAATTCCCGGCCTTACGACCATGACCTCGCAGAGTTCGGAGGGGATCAGCCAGATCACGCTGCAATTCGGGCTGAACCGCAGCATGGATTCCGCGGCGCAGGACGTGCAGGCCGCGATCAACGCGGCAGCCGGCACGCTGCCCCCGAACCTCCCTTACCCGCCCGTCTATTCCAAGGTAAATCCCGCCGACGCGCCGATCCTGACTTTGGCGCTGACCTCGGAAACGGTGCCGATCGAGCAGATCAGCGACGCGGCCGATACGGTGCTGCAACCCAAGCTGTCGCAACTGGACGGCGTGGGCAAGGTCACGGTGGAAGGTGGGCTGCGCCCGGCGGTGCGCGTGCGCGTCGATCCCGCGCGGCTTGCCGCCTATGGGCTGGCGATGGAGGACGTGCGCACCGCTGTGGCGAACGCCAATACGGACGGCGCCAAGGGCGGGTTTGACGGGGCGCGTCAGGCGGTCTCGGTCGGCGCCAACGACCAGCTCGTTTCGGCCGATCAGTATCGGGATCTGGTCATCGCCTGGCGCAATGGTGCGCCGGTGCGGCTCTCCGCCGTTGGTCAGGTGGTGAGCGGGGTGGAGAACGACCGCGTCGGCGCCTGGCTAATCCAGCACGGCACGCGCGTGCCAGCGGCGGTGCTGGACATCCAGCGCCAGCCCGGCGCCAACATCGTGCAGACCGTCGCGCGCGTGACCAAGGCTCTGCCGCTCCTGCAACGCGCCATGCCCGCCGGCGTCCATCTGACCATCGTAACCGACCGCACCGGTACGATCCGCGCGTCGGTCCGCGACGTGCAGATCACATTGGTCGCTGCCGTGGTACTGGTCGTATTGGTGATGTTCGTGTTCCTGCGCTCGCCGCGCGCCACGTTCATTCCGGCCATTGCTCTGCCGCTGTCACTGATCGGCACGTTCGGAGTGATGGACTTGCTGGGCTACAGTCTCGACAACCTCTCGCTGATGGCGCTTACGGTCGCGACCGGCTTTGTTGTGGACGATGCGATCGTGATGATCGAAAACATCGTCCGCTATATCGAAGCGGGCCTCTCGCCGCTGGAGGCCGCGTTCCGCGGCGCGGGGCAGATCGGTTTCACCATTGTCTCGCTGACCGTCTCTCTGATCGCCGTGTTCATCCCACTGCTATTCATGACCGGCGTCGTCGGACGGCTGTTCAGCGAATTCGCGGTCACGCTGTCGGTCGCCGTCATCGTCTCCGCGGTCGTCTCGCTCACGCTTACACCGATGATGTGCGGTCGCCTGCTGCGCCCGACGCATGCCGAACATCCGGGCGCGCTGTCGCGCGGGCTGGAAGCTGGTTTCGAGGCTATGCTGGCGCTCTATCGCCGCACGCTTGCCTTGGCGCTACGTCATCAGAGCCTTGTGCTCGCTGTTGCCGCGGCTACGCTTGCCGGTACGATTGCGCTTTATGTCGTTGTGTCGAAGGGGTTTCTGCCGCAACAGGATACGGGCGTGGTCGTGGGCGTGATCGAAGGTCCGCAAAGCATCTCGATTCCCCGTTTGGCGCTATTGCAGAACCAGGTGGCGGAGCAGATCGCGCGCGATCCGGCAGTTGCCAGCGTGGTTTCCTTCGTGGGCGCCGGCACGATCAACGCGACCCCAAACACCGGCCAGCTCACAGTGGCGCTCAAACCGCTCGGGTCGCGCGATCCCGCTCGGACCGTCATTGCGCGGATGCAGTCGGCGGTGAACCGCGTCCCGGGGCTTTCGGCCTATTTCCGTTCCGTTCAGGACATCACCTTGGGGGCCCGCGCGAGCCGGACGGAATATCAATACACGCTGATGGACACCGACCGCGCAGAACTGGCGCTCTGGACGCCGCGACTGGTCGATGCGCTGCAACGCATGCCGTCGATCGCCAATGTGGCCTCCGACCAGCAGGATCTCGGCTATCGAACCGAGATCACCGTTGACCGCGAGGCGGCGATGCGGCTCGGCGTCAGCATGCAGGCGGTCCAGGACACGTTGTACAACTCGTTCGGCCAACGCCAGATTTCCACCATCTTCGGCCAGGCGAACCAGTATCGCGTGGTGCTGGAAGCCACGCCCGAATGGCAGGCCGAGCCGAGCCGGCTGGCCATGCTGCGCGTGCCGGGCACGAACGATGCGCAGGTGCCGCTGACGGCGATCGCCACCATCAAGCGGACTGTTGCCCCGCTGGTCGTCACGCATCAGGAACAGTTTCCATCTGCTACCATCAGCTTCGACACCGCGCGCGGCTACGCTTTGGGAGATGCGGTGACAGCGGTGCGAGCGGCCGAGACCGCGATCGGCATGCCGGTGACGATTTCCGGCAGCTTCTCGGGCGATGCCGCGGAATTCAGCCGCTCGCTGGCCGCCGCACCGTGGCTGATACTGGCCTCGGTGGTCATCATCTATATCGTGCTGGGCGTACTGTACGAGAGCTGGATTCACCCGGTCACGATCCTGTCCACTCTGCCCTCGGCCGGAATCGGCGCCCTGCTCGCGCTGATGGCCGCCGGCATGGATCTGTCGCTGGTGGCGCTGGTGGGCGTCGTCCTGCTGATGGGCATCGTGAAGAAGAACGCGATCATGATGATCGACTTCGCGATCGAGGCGGTACGCGAACGCGGAATCGCCGCCCGAGATCGCCATCGAGGAAGCCTGCCGCCTGCGCTTCCGCCCCATCATGATGACCACGGCGGCGGCGTTGTTGGGCGCGCTGCCTTTGGTGCTGGAGCATGGCGCCGGCTCGGAACTGCGCATGCCGCTGGGCGTGACCATTATCGGCGGTCTTCTGCTGTCGCAGTGGCTGACCCTGTATACGACGCCGGTCATCTATCTGACCTTCGAGCGCCTGCGCGTGCGGCTTGCCGGCCCGGGTGCGTCGGCGGTGCCGGCGGAATGAACTTCTCCGCCCCGTTCATTGCGCGCCCGGTGGCGACCTGCCTGCTCGCGATCGGCATTTTGATCGCGGGCGCGGTGGCCTATCGCTTCCTGCCTGTCGCTGCCCTGCCTCGCGTGGATATTCCCACCATTGTCGTCATGGCATCGCGCCCCGGTGCCGACCCGGCGACGATGGCGAATTCCGTCGCCGCTCCACTGGAACGCCGCCTCGGCGAGATCGCCGGTGTAACCGAGATCACCTCGACGAATTCCGTCGGCAACTCCGCGATCGTGGTGCAGTTCGACATCGACCGTGACATCAACGGTGCGGCGCATGATGTACAGGCTGCGATCAATGCGGCCACGACGGATTTGCCGCCCGACCTGCCGACGCGTCCCTATTACCGCAAGTTCAACCCTGCTGACGCGCCAATCATGAGCATCGCGCTGTCGTCGGACACGCTCGACCTCCGACAGATTTACGATGCGGCGGACACGGTGCTGGCGCAGCGCCTGTCACAGGTGAGCGGCGTCTCGAATGTAACGGTCAGCGGGTCCGAGAAGCCTGCCGTGCGCGTCGATCTCGACCCTGTACGCCTTGCCGCGGCAGGGCTCTCGGGCGAGGACGTGGTGAGTGCGGTCCGCGGTGCCAACGTGCTGCAACCGACGGGGGGAATCTCAGGTCCCTTGCAGGCCGAAAGCGTCGGCGTCAACGGCCAGATTTCACACGCCAAGCAATATCGCGGCCTGGTGCTGAAGGCCGGCGGCGGGGCCGTGTTGCACCTGTCCGACGTGGCGACCGTCTATGACGGCGTGGCCAACACAAGACTCGCCGCGTGGGACGGCAAGCAGCCTGCAATCCTGCTGACCCTCACGAAGGAAGCGGGCGCCAACGTTATCCAGACCGTCGATCGGGTGCGCCAGCTCCTGCCGCAGCTCATGTCCTGGATGCCTGCGGGCATCACCGTCACCATCATCCAGGACCGCACGCAGACCATCCGCGCGAGTGTGGCTGACGTGCAGTACACGCTCGCCATCACCATCGCGCTGGTGCTGCTCGTAGTGCTGCTATTCATGCGGCGGCTTATGCCGACCATTGCCGCCGCCGTCACTGTGCCGCTGTCGATCTGCGGGACGCTCGCCGGCATGTGGTTTGCGGGCTACACGCTGGACAATTTCTCGCTTATGGCAATCACCGTCTCGGTTGGCTTCGTGGTGGACGACGCGATCGTGATGATCGAGAACATCGTCCGCCACATGGAGCGCGGCACGCCGGCCTTGCGCGCCGCCTTGGTCGGATCGCGTCAGATCGGCTTCACCGTCATCTCGATCAGCGTTTCGCTAGTCGCGGTGTTCATCCCGCTGATCTTCATGGGCGGCATCATGGGGCGGCTGTTCCATGAGTTCTCGGTGACGCTAACGATGGCGATCGTGGTCTCGGCGGCCGTTTCGCTGACGCTCACGCCCATGATCTGCGGACGCTGGATGCGCGCGAACCCTGCCCCGGCGGGGAATGGATTTTGGCGGACCATCGACAAGGCGATCGAGCACGGCATTGGCGGTACACAGCGATTTTATGCGCGCACGCTCGGTTGGGCGCTCCGTCATCGCGGTTTCATGCTGCTGGTCATGCTCGCAACCGTGGTGCTTACGGTCCGGCTATACGGGTTCGTGCCCAAGGCGTGGATGCCGGTGCAGGATACCGGCATACTGATGGGCAGCACGATCGGCGAGCCCGATGTTTCCTTCGCCGCGATGGAGGAACGACAACGCGCGGTGGTCGATGCGCTCCTGTCTGATCCTGCGGTGCAGGCGGTGGGCTCGCAGGTGGGCGTTTCGTCGGGCTGGAGTTCGCTCAATCGCGGGCAACTGATGGTCAGTCTGAAGCCGCTGAACGAACGCGGCATTTCGTCCGAGGCGGTGATTACGCGCCTGCGCTCCAAGCTCGGGCGGCTCGGCGGCATTCAGACCTTCCTTTATTCTGCCCAGGATTTGCGCGGCGGCGGGCGAACCGGCGGTGCGCAGTACCAGTTCGTCGTCATCTGCCAAGATGTGCGCGAATTGCGGCACTGGAGCTTGTTGCTTGAAGACAAGCTGAAAGCGACGCCCGGCATTGCCGATGTCAGCTCCGATGAGGACCGCGCCGGCCCGCAGGAGAACGTTGTGATCGACCGCGCCGCCGCCGCACGGCTCGGAATAAGCGCCATCGCGATCGACAACGCGCTGAACAATGCTTTCGCGCAACGTCAGGTCTCAACCATCTACACGCAGCGCAATCAATACAAAGTGGTGGTCGAGACCGATCCCAGGCTGCAAACCGATCCCTCCATGCTGAACCGGGTCTATGTCGGTGCCGTCGGCGGGAAGCAGGTTCCGCTTGCGGCAGTTGCGCATTTCGAGCGCGGTGAGGCGCCGCTCGCGGTGCGCCATCAGGGTCAGTTTCCGGCCGCTACGCTCAGCTTCAATCTGGCGCCCGGAATGGCGCTCGGCGATGCCGAGGCCGCGGTGCAGAACGCCGCAACGGCGCTGCATATGCCTCCTGATCTGCGCACCGAATTCGCAGGCAACGCGAAATGGATGCAGGCCACGATGCAGTCCGAGCCGTTGCTGATCCTCGCCGCGCTGGTGGCACTCTACATCGTTTTGGGTGTGCTGTATGAGAGCCTGCTGCATCCGCTGACGATCTTGTCCACCCTTCCCTCTGCCGGATTGGGTGCGTTGCTGGCGTTGCTGATTACCGACCAGCCGCTCGATATTATGGCCATGATCGCAGTTATCCTGTTAATGGGAATCGTTAAGAAGAACGCGATCATGCTGGTGGATTTCGCGCTGGAAGCCGAGCGCCAGTACGGATTGTCGCCCTTCGAGGCGATCCACGCGGCCTGCCTGGAGCGGTTCCGGCCGATTATCATGACCACGCTCGCCGCGCTTCTGGGCGCGGTACCGCTGGCGGCGGCCTTCGGGACCGGTGCAGAACTGCGTCGGCCACTCGGTATCGCCATCGTGGGCGGGCTGATCGTCTCGCAGATGCTTACGCTTTATACGACGCCCATTGTGTATCTCGCGCTGGAGCGGCTGGCCGGAAAGCGGCCGCCGATCCTGGTGCCGGGCGCGGCGGATTGATGCGTCAGCGTGGCTTGCGCAGCACGCAGATTGCCTGGCCCAGCGACGCAAGGCCGGAAATCCGGCGGCCGTCCTCGGTGGTCACTTCCCGCGATAGCGGAATGAATGCGTCTGCCGCTCCGCGTATTTCGACGAGTTCCAAATCAAGCCGTTCCGCCCAGATGGGCAACGCGCTGCGATCCATGAATTGCACCACCGGCCGTTGCTGACGTGCGTTGCGCACGTCCTCGGCGAAGATCTCCCAATGCGCCGGCTCGGTGAAATCGAGAAAGCTGAAGATGACAAGCCCGCCCGGTTTCAGAGCGCGTTTAGCTTCTTGCAGATAGATGAAACTTTCCTCGTGGCGCAGATGCGTGAACACCGAGAAGAAGGTCACGAAGATGGGCGCTCGCATCAGATGCGGGAATCGCCAGCTCGGTGATGATTTCGAACCGCCAGTCGGGCCGCTTGCACATGTCCTTCGCGTAGCGGATCAGTTCGGGCACCACGTCGGTGCCGAGATAGGCGATGCGCCGCTCGCGCAGCGCATGGGCAAGCCGGCCGGAGCCGCAGCCCACGTCGATCACGCTCATGCCGTCGGCAAGCCCGTGATGGGCCAACAGCCCGTATTCGATCGCACCCAGCGCCTCGAAATGGCCACCGACCGCCATCGACATACCCGCGCTCTGTGAGCGTGAGGATTTGAGTGTCGCCCTGACAAAACGCCGGTATTCGCGAACGAAATGAGGCGATTCCGGCAGCAGCCGACGCATCAGGCCAAGCGACATTCACATTTCCTCTGGGTAGACGAGCGCCGACCATATCGGCCGGACCGGAGTTCTGACCAGTCCGGGCTATGGTCGCCGCAGTCATTCCTTATAAGAAGCCGTCCGGCCGCGCTTGAGACTCGATTGTCGCCCCTTTTCCTCCAGCCGACGCATCCGCGAAGCCCGGGTCGGCTTCGTTGGCACCCGTTTGCGCGGCGGCTCCGCGGCGCGGGTGATCAGCGCAACCAGCGCTGTCCATCGCCGCCGCCCGGTTGCGTTCCTGCGTCCGATGGCGCTGGGAGGTGATCAGCAGCGCACCGTCCGCAGTAAGCCTGTGTCCGGCAAGACGTTCAAGCCGCGCCCGAACCGGATCGGGCAACCCCGCCCGCTCAAGATCAAGCCGCAGCCTGACAGCGGTCGCCACCTTGTTGACATTCTGTCCGCCGGGACCGGAGGCCCGCACGAACTGCTCCTCGATCGCGCGCTCGTCCAGGGACAATTCGTCCGTGACCCGGATCATGTCCGATATCCGATCGTCGCAACGCGCTCAGCGGCCGAAGCGCCGGTCGCGAAGCTGATACGTCCGGATTGCGCGCAACAGGTCGATCCGCCGGAAGGCCGGCCAATTCACGTCCGTGAAGTGGAACTCGCTATAGACACTCTGCCACAACAAGAACCCGGATAACCGCAGCTCTCCGCTGGTGCGAATGATCAGGTCCGGGTCGGGCAGGCTCGGCATATAGAGATGCCGCCCGATCGCCTCCGGCGTGACTTCCGTTGCCGCGTCCCGGAGCGTCAGCTGTCGGTCCGCGAACTCTCCTAGCAGAGAGCGTATCGCGTCCGCGATCTCCTCGCGCCCGCCGTAATTCGCGGCGATGGTCAGTGTCATTTGCCGGTTGGCGGACGTGGCCTCGCACGCACGCGCGATCGCGCTCACAAGGCTCCGCGGCAGCAGATCGAGCCGACCGATAGCCCGCACGCGCACGCCCAATTGCTGCAGCCTGGGATCGGCAGCGAGGCTCAGCATCTTGGCTTCGATCGCCGCTAGAATGCCGGATAGCTCCTCGCCTGGGCGGGCCATGTTGTCGGTGGAGCAAACCCACAGTGTGACCGCCTGCACGCCGAGATCCGCGCAGCAGTCCAATACCTCGTCGAGTTTTCCGGCACCCATCGAATAGATGCGCCGGTAGTCACTCAGCCCCTGCTCGCGGGCGTGCCTACGATTGCCGTCCAGAATAATCCCGACATGCCGCGGTACCGGCCCAGCCTGAACTTGGCTCCGCAGCGAAACTTCATAGCGGTCATAGGCCCAAGAGAGGGCCGGCGTGGCAAGCCGGCGCAGCAGGCGCCGAAGGTAGTGAGGTGCCTGCTTCCCGACGCCCGCATAGGGCGGCGTGACACGGCCCACGGCTGAAGCTGGTTGCGTCATGTGGATTTTAGACGATTCCGTAACGCTGAGCTGCCGTCTCTTATACTGTTTACGCGTGGCTTGCGCATCAATTGCTGAACCGTAGGAAGGGATTGCCAGCCGGCCCGGTACCGCGCAGGATGCGGAACCATGCTGCTGCTGATCGACAACTACGACAGCTTCACCTTCAACCTTGTTCATTTTCTGGGAGATGTCGGCGCGCGCTGCGAAGTGGTGCGCAACGACGCCCTCTCGGTAGAGGACGCGCTTGCGCGCCGGCCAGAGGCGATTGTCCTCTCGCCCGGTCCATGCACGCCGAACGAGGCGGGAATTTGCCTCGACCTGATCCTGGCCGCCGTCCGGCCGGGTGCCGGTACTCGGCGTCTGCCTGGGTCATCAGGCGATCGGCCAGGCTTTCGGCGGGCGCGTCATCCGCGCCCCGTTGCCGATGCACGGCAAGGTCAGCCGCATATCACATGCCGGAACCGACATTCTGGAAGGCGTTCCTTCACCTTTCACCGCCACGCGCTATCACAGCCTGATCGTCGAACGCGACAGCCTGCCCGATTGCCTGCTGGCGACAGCCTGGACCGAAGACGGGTTGGTGATGGGTCTGCGCCATCGCGCGCTACCGATTTTCGGTGTGCAGTTCCACCCGGAAAGCATCGCAAGCGAGGGCGGACACGACATCCTCGCCAATTTCCTGCCGGATAGCGCGCGGCGATAACGCGCCGGCGCGTGCCGCCTAGCGCGTGTCGAGCGACCTGAAGCCGCTCCTGGCCCAACTCGCGGCTGGAGGGCATCTGACCGAACAGGAAGCCGAGCAAGCGTTCGATGTCATCATGTCGGGCGAGGCCACGCCCGCGCAGATAGGCGGCCTGCTGATGGCGATGCGGGTGCGCGGGGAGAGCGTGGCCGAGCTGACGGGCGCTGTACGCGCCATGCGCGCGCACATGACCGCCGTTGCGGCGCCCGACGGAGCGATCGATGTCTGCGGCACCGGAGGCGACAACGCCGGCACGCTCAACGTGTCCTCGGCCGTGACTTTCGTGCTCGCGGGTTGTGGCGTGCCGGTCGCCAAGCACGGGAACCGGGCGCTCTCGTCACGCACCGGTGGCGCCGACGTCCTGAGCGCGCTCGGCGTCGAAGTCGATGTGCCGCTGGAGCGCCTCCCCGACATACTCCGCAATGCCGGATGCGCCTTCCTGTTCGCGCCGCGGCATCACCCGTCCATGCGCCATGCGGCCGGGCCGCGCGTCGAACTCGGAACCCGCACGATCTTCAATCTGCTGGGTCCGCTAGCCAATCCAGCCCGGGTGCGACGCCAGCTGATTGGCGTATTCGACCCGGATTGGGCCCGGCCGATGGCCGAGACCCTGGACCGCCTCGGCACCGAGGCCGCTTGGATCGTGCATGGGCAGGGTCTCGATGAATTGACCGTTGCGGGAGAGAACCAAGTCACCGAGTTGAAGGCGGGGGCAGTACGCACATTCTCGCTCGCCCCGGAGGAGGCTGGCCTGGAACGGGCGCCGGTAGAGGCAATTCACGGCGGGGATGCAGCGACGAACGCGCAAGCGCTACTCGCGTTGCTGGAGGGCGGCAGAGGACCATATCGGGACACGGTAGCAATGAATGCGGCAGCCGCGCTGATCATCGCCGGACGGGCTGACAGTTTGGCCGAAGGTTTGGAAATGGCGGCCCGGGCGATAGCCTCAGGCGCCGCACGGGACGCGCTTGAGAGGCTGCGGCGCGAAACCCGCAACGCCTTGCATCAGCCAAGCATTGAGGAACACCGTCAAGTGTGCTCAATCCGCAGCACAATTATCGGATTAATGGCGTTGCTTGGGGATCTGGCCGCCCGCTCGTCCCCGAGATCACCTGGACCCATCTGAGGCGGGAACTCGGGGAGGATGGTTCATGGCCGAAATCGTCAGGTCCGCGCCGACCGCACCCGATGGGCCGCCGATGGAAGGCGCGTCGGACGTGCTCGCTCGAATCTGCGCTGATACGCGCGCGGATCTCGAACGGCGAAAGGCGGCCACCAGTCTCGAGACACTCAAACAAGGAATTGCCGCGCAGACCGATACGCCACGCGGCTTCGGAGCCGCCCTGAAGGCCGCGATCGTGGCCGGACGTTACGGGCTGATCGCCGAGATCAAGAAAGCATCGCCGTCCGGAGGCGTGATCCGTGCGGATTTCGACGCGGCCGCCATTGCTCGGGCGTATCAAGAGGGCGGGGCCACCTGCATCTCTGTCCTCACCAACGAGCCCTATTTCCAGGGCAGCGATTGCGACCTGATCGCCGCCCGCAATGCCGTGGAACTGCCCGTTCTGCGCAAGGAATTCATCCTCGACCCCTGGCAGGTATATGAGAGCCGCGCCATGGGGGCCGACTGCATCCTGCTGATCATGGCCGCGCTGTCCGACGAACAGGCACGCGAGTTGGAGGAGGTGGCGCGCAGTCTGGATTTGGATGTACCTGGCGGAGGTCCATAACCGCGACGAACTGGACCGGGCGCTCGGTCTGCAAACGCAATTGATCGGCATAAACAATCGTAATTTAAAGACATTAAAGACCGATCTTCTGATCACGGACGAGCTTGCGCCGCACGTGCCCCCCGATCGCTTTCTGATTTCCGAGAGTGGCATGCGCACCCGCGCGGATCTCGGCCGGATTGCGTCAGCCGGCGCGCTTTGCTTCTTGGTGGGCGAGACGCTGATGCGTCAGCCCGATGTGTGTGGGGCTGTCCGTGCCCTGATCGGCGACGGACAGGTTGTGCGGGCCTCGGCAGCGTGAGCAGCGGGCTAAGTCACTTCGATGCACGCGGCAACGCCGCAATGGTTGACGTGTCCGACAAGCCGGTCTCGGCGCGCACCGCCACGGCGCGAGGGCGCGTGGTCATGGCCTCCGCGACCTTGAGCTTGATCCGCGAGGGGACCGCGAAAAAGGGTGACGTGCTCGGGGTCGCGCGCATCGCCGGCATCATGGCCGCCAAGCGTACGGCGGAGTTGATCCCGCTCTGCCATTCCCTGCCGCTCTCCTCAGTCTCGATCGGCTTCACCGCTGAGGAAACCGGGCCAGCGGTCGAGATTGAGGCAATCGCGCGGACCAACGCCCAGACGGGCGTCGAGATGGAGGCCCTGACGGCCGTCGCCACGGCCGCGCTGACCATCTACGACATGTGCAAATCGGTTGACCGCGGCATGCGGATCGAAGCGATCCGGCTAACCCACAAGGATGGTGGCAAGTCCGGTGAGTTCCGGCAGGATTGAAGCGGAAAGGCCGGGGGAAAGGCGATGATCAGCGTCGATGAGGCGCGTGAGCGCATCCTGGCCGAACTTGCCCCGACACCGCCTGAGATCGTCGGGCTAGGCGGAAGCTTGGGGGCGGGTGACAGCCGGATCGGTTATGGCGCGCCTGACGCAGCCACCGGCCGACGTCTCGGCGATGGACGGTTACGCGCTTCGCGCCGAGGACGGCACTAAGGGCGCGGTCCTGAAGGTAATCGGCAGCGCCCCGGCGGGCCATCCGTTTGCCGGAAGCGTCGGGGCGGGCGCCGCGGTTCGCATTTTCACGGGCAGCATTGTTCCCGCGGGCGCGGACACCATCCTGCTCCAAGAGGACGCGACCCGTGACGGCGAGCAGGTGCGCGTCAACGAGACGGTCAGGCCCGGTCGCCACATTCGCCGCGCCGGCCAGGATTTCGCCAAGGGAGACGCCATCATCCCGGAAGGGCGGCGGCTGAGCGCCCGCGACGTTGGCCTCGCCGCGGCGGCAAATCACCCGTGGCTTCGCGTCCGTCGGCGTCCGCGCATCGCGGTCCTTGCGACCGGCGATGAAATTGCCTTGCCCGGGGAAGCAATCCCGCCCGGCGGGATCGTCTCTTCGAACGCGCACGCCTTGGCTGCGCTGGTCCGGGCGTGCGGGGCCGATCCGGTTGTATTGCCCATTGCGACCGATGATCGCTCGGCAATTGCCTCGGCTGCGGATGCCTGCGCCGGAATGGATATGCTGGTCACGACCGGCGGCGCGAGCGTCGGGGATCATGACTTGGTAATCGATAGCCTGAAGTCCCGCGGCCTGGAGCTTGATTTCTGGAAAATCGCCATGCGGCCGGGCAAGCCCCTGCTGTTCGGGCGACTGGGACCGGTTCCCGTGCTGGGCCTACCCGGCAACCCGGTATCCGCTTTGATTTGCGCGATCCTTTTCCTGTCGCCGGCGCTCGCCCGGCTGACCGGATTGCCGGCTGGGCCGCCTCCCGCCAGTCCAGCGATTTTGGGCACCCCGGTGGGGACCAACGACGCGCGCGCCGACCATCTTCGGGCGAGTCTGCAAACCGACGCGGCTGGCCGCCTGGTCGCTTATCCGTTCGACGTGCAGGATTCATCTATGATGCGCGGGCTCGCCGCTGCCGACGCCCTGGTCCTGCGCGCCCCGTATGCCCAAGCGCTTCCCGCAGGGGCCGATGTCTCGGTCATCCGGCTTGATCTGCTCGGGAGTATGACCAGCAGGCCTCACGGTTTATGCGCGACAGGGAGGATTCAACTTGCGTGCTTGACGGCACGGCGCGAACTTACCTAGAACATTGTCGCCGTTGCCGGTCTGTTCCGATCTTCGGACAGGCACCGGCGCTCCACAGGGGGACAATTGCCCGTCATGCTGACCCGCAAGCAGTACCGAGCTGCTGATTTTCATTGATCGGCATCTCAAGCAGACCGGTTGCTCCCCCTCCTTCGAGGAAATGAAGGTAGCACTCGGGCTGAAGTCAAAGTCGGGCATTCATCGGCTTATTTCCGCCCTGGAAGAGCGGGGATTCCTGCGCAGGCGCCATCATCGGGCGCGAGCCTTGGAGGTGGTGCGGCTGCCCGAGGACGTGCAGGCCCGGTTGCTCATCGAGGACGCGCCGGAAGCCGAGACCGAGGTAGAGGGAGCTTCCTCGGGCTTCGCGCCCAACGTCATCCGGGGCGACTTTTCGGCGCGGATCGCGGGTGTCCGAGCCGCGGCCGAGGCAGCGGCGATCCAAATACCGCTGTATGGACGGATCGCGGCCGGTCTGCCGATCGAGGCGTTGCGTGATCAGGGCACTCAGGCGGAGGTGCCATTGGCGCTGATCGGCACAGGCGAGCATTACGCGCTGGAGGTCGCTGGAGATTCCATGATCGACGCCGGCATTCTGGACGGCGATACGGTGATCATCCGCAAGAGCAAATCCGCCGAAAACGGCCAAATCGTCGTGGCGTTGGTGGACGAGGGCGAGGTGACGCTCAAGCGCTTACGCCGACGCGGCAACTCGGTCGCGCTCGAGCCGGCCAATCCACGCCACGAGACGCGGATTTTTCCGGCTGACCGCGTACGCGTTCAGGGGCGTCTGGTTGCGCTGATGAGGCGGTACTAGCCGGCAAGTCTCACAGCCTTTGAGCTGAACCCACACACCCCGCTCCCACGGGGGCGTGATTGCGCCATGCTCGCAATGGAGGCGGCGCCTTACTAGGTTTGCTCCGCTGGCAAGAGCGCCGGCAGCCGCGGCTCGCTCGACAGCATGGCGGAGCATTCGATGCGCAAAATGGAAGACACGACCGAGCAGATCGCGAAGCTGCGAGAGCAGGTGGAACTGCTCATGAAGGAACGTATCACGCCGGCCCTGGCCGATGCAGCCGGACGGGCCGAAAGCGCCATGGGCGCGGTGAAGGGGCAGGCCGAGGCCGTATCGGGCCGGGTGCGCAATCAGCCTCTGATAGCAGTCCTGGTCGCGGTTGCGATCGGGTTCGCGATCGGACGGGTGCTGCGCTAGTCGATGCGCACTCTCCGCTTGACCCGGATCGCGGTGCAGGCGGAGGGTGTGCGCCTCCGCCGGCGCGCTCGCCGGCTGGTGATGCAGCTCGTCCTGGCTGTCATCGCCCTCCCGTTCTTACTGGCAGCTTTCGGCTTCCTGGAAGCGGCCTTCTGGACCTTTCTCATACGACACTTTCAGCCGGAATATTGTGGCCTGATTATTGCCAGCTCCAACATCCTGGTGTCCGCGCTGCTGGTCGTAATTGCGATGGCGCAGGGCGGGGATGATCGGGTCGCGTTGGAGGCCATTCAGGTCCGCCAACGAGCGCTCGAAAGCGCAGGCCGAACCTTCACCCTAGCGGCAATCGTCGGACCGGTTATCGGATTTTTGTTCGACCAATTCCGGCGCTCGCGCCAGCGGCACTGATAGGTCGCGGCGTCCGACGGGCCACCGCCAGGCGAAGGGCGAGATCAGCGGCTTCCAGCAGGCTTTCCTCGCTGGCAATCCCCTGGCCCGCGATGTCGAAAGCCGTGCCGTGATCAACCGAGGTGCGAATGACTGGCAACCCCAGGGTGATGTTCACGCCCGAGAGCGCGCGCCATTTTCCGCTTTGCGGATCGACGTCGAACCCCAGCAGCTTGACCGGGATATGTCCCTGATCGTGATACATCGCCACTACCGCGTCGAACTGGCGTGCACGTAGCTTGACGAATACGGTATCGCCGGGCACCGGTCCCGACACGTCAAGGCCCTCGGCGCGGCACGCTTCGACAACCGGCGCCGTCACCTCGATATCCTGGCGGCCAAACAGGCCTCCTTCCCCGGCGTGCGGATTGAGGGCGGCGACGGCCAGTCGCGGAGTGGCGATGCCCAAATCACGGACCGCATCATTCGTGAGCCGAATCGTGCGCAGCAGGCGTTCGGGCGTGATCAGCCGTGGTACATCGGCCAGCGCCACGTGCGTGGTAACGTGCCCAACCCGCATGTCGCCGTGCGCCAGCAGCATCACCGATCCCGGCGCGCCGGTCAGTTTGGCAAGCATTTCCGTGTGGCCGGCGTAGTGGTACCCGGCCCGGTTCAGCGCCTCCTTGTTCAGCGGCGCCGTGACGATCGCATCAATCGCCCGGTCCAGTGCGAGCGCAACAGCCCGCTCAACCGCCAGATACGCGAAGCGCCCGGCCTCAGCCGAGACCTGACTGAGCCGCACCGGCTCTAGCTCCTCACCGGCCGCAAGAAAGGCGAGCGGCGGGCACGAAATCGCTCCGCTCGGCCGCCGGGATCTCAGGCATGCCGAGCGCGCGCGAGGCGGCTCGCATAGCCGAGGTATGGCCGATCACAAGCACACGCAGCTCGCCCGAAGCGATTCTTGGTTCAAGCCGGTCACACGCCTTCGCAATGATCTCCGGCCCGATCCCGGCCGGATCACCCATCGTGAGCGCAAGCCTCGGACAGGTATCCGTCATAGACGCTCCTCCCTCGCGCGGCGCTAACAGCCGAGCCAGAAAGCCCGGATCGCCGAACGCACCCGATTTGGAAACAATGCGCAATCCGGCCCAGCGTCCGCCTTTCAGCACCGATGTGGGAACGCCGGGCACGATCTGGCCATCCACCTCCAAACAACGCGCACCAAGGCCCTCGCATACCGAGCGCAGCGTTTCGCCCCCGGTGACAAACATCGTTCCAGGCCGGTCCAGCTTGCTCAACAGCGACATCAGGCAGCTTGCGATGTGTGCCGAGGCGGCCCGACGTGCCGAGCCCGGCGGAACAACCACAGCGACGGCCACGTTGGCCCTTGCCAGCCGACGCGCGAGCGGTGCTGCCTCTTCGGCATTGCCGCTGGTGATCCGATAGACATGCGCCCAAGCAGCGGAAAGCTGAGCAATAGAGTTCGGATGCTGGGAGCCGATCAGGGCCAGGACAGGACGCGGCAACTCTGGGGTAGGCACCGCGCTTCGCCCGGCGAGCGCGCTCGCGAGGCCACCGCTGCCGCACCAGAGGACGCGCCCCGGAAGGCTCCGTCCGGCCATGACGATCGCATCCAGATCGGCGTCCGTCTCGGCATCCCAGAGACTTACCCCGGGTTGGAGCCGACTCGCCGGCGCGGCTCGGGGTGACCGCTATCTCCTCCTCGCGCAACGCTTGGCCGAGATCGACGCCGACATCCTGCCAGCCGACGCCGGTCTTGCGAAACAGCCGTGCGTCTCGCATGGCGCGGCCTTGGAACGGGAAAGCCGGCGCGATCACGCAGTGATCGAACTGACGCGCGCATACCGCGATTTCGATCGCGGGATGTCCGCGCAGCAAACTGTCCAGCTTCTTGAATGCCGGCTCCGCGCAGTCCAAGACGCACGCGAGTTGTTTCGTTACAAGCCGCGCCGCCTCTGGCGCCAGCTCGCGGGTGCCGGCGTCAATCGTCGCCGGCCAGGGCAGAGCCGTTTCCGGCGGAGACCAGACGGCTGAAACGCGACCTGCGAGAGGAAGGAAACAGGCGGCGCTGTCGAGCGCCCCGGTGAGATCGTCCGCCAGGATGCGGAGGCGGCTTACACGACCCGGTTCCACAGCTCTTCCCCGGCCGCAAGACGCCGGCAGTTTTCCGCGGCGAGCGCGAGGCTGCGGTCGAACGTTCCCGTGGTGATCCAGCCGATATGCGGCGTCAGCACGACGTTCGGAGCGGCAAGCAACGGGTCATCGGGCGCCGGCGGCTCCTCGGCGAAAACGTCAAGCCCCGCCGCCGCAAGCTGGCCGGACCGAAGCGCCGCCACCAAAGCCGCTTGATCGACCAGCCCGCCGCGCGCTGTATTGATCAGCACGGCGCCCCGCTTCATCCGCCCGAGCGCCGCGGCATCGATCAGGCGCTCCGTCTCCGCGCTCAGAGGCAGATGCAGGCTCACCACGTCCGCTTCGGCCAGAAGCCCGTCAAGCGAGCGGAATGTGCTGCGCGTGTCCGGGTGCGGCGATCGCGCGGTGTAAAGCACGCGACAGCCGAGCGCGATCAGCGCCGGCTCAAGGACACGCGGGATGGCGCCGAACCCGACCAAACCTACCGTTCGCCCTCCGAGCTCGCATAAGCCGTCTTGCATGGCCGGGTCGAGAGCGAAACCGCACCCGGCTCTGGTCGCGGCGTCGAACGCCGGAATGCGCCGCAGCGCTGCGAACATCAGCGCCAGCGTCAACTCGGCCACCGCCCGCGCATTCGTGCCGGGCAAGTTGCAGACGGCAATGCCCCTGGCCTTCGCCGCCTCCAGGTCGATGGTGTTCACCCCGACGCCAATCTTCTGAATGAGCCTTAAGCGCGGAGCCGATGCAATGATCGCTGCGGTCGCCGGCTTCAGCACGTGCCAAAGCACGTCCATTTCCAACAGCAGTTCGGCAAGAAGTGCGTCGTCATGCTCGGGACAGATTGTGATGCGCAGATCCGGGTCGGACAGCGCGGCCAGCCTGTGCGCGAGATCGGCACCCGCCGAATAATGGAAGACGACGTTCATCGTCGTGAGCGGACGAGCGCGGAACCACCAGCGAAACGGGCACGCGCCCCGAGCGCCTCCTCGATGCGCAACGCCTCGTTCCACTTTGCGGTGCGCTCACCGCGAGCGATACTGCCGACCTTGAGTTGGCCCACACCCCAGCCAACCGCCAAATGAACAATGGTGGTATCCTCGGTCTCGCCCGAGCGCGCCGAAATAATGCCGCCGATCCCCAAGTCCCGGGCAGCTTGCCACGCCGCCTTAAGTTCGGTCAGCGTCCCGCGCTGGTTCGGCTTGAGCAGCACCGCATTGACCGCGCCGCGAAGCGCTGCTTCGCGCACGCGCGACGCTTGGCTCACGAGGAAGTCGTCGCCCACGACTTGCACGCGACCACCCAACTCTTTGGTGAACGCGACAAACCCCACGTCATCGTCTTCCGCCAGCGGGTCTTCGATGGAGACGATTGGATACGCTTTCACCCAGCCGGTAAGCAGACGGATCATTCCGTCGGTATCCAGTTCCTTGCCCTCAAGCGCGAGCTTGTATCGGCCGCCATGGCCGAAGCTGGTTGCGGCCACGTCGAGAGCGATCGCGACTTGCGACCCTAGACCAAAACCGGCGCGTTCGATCGCTTTCGTCAGGGTCTCCAGCGCCTGCTCATTCGTGCTGAATACCGGCCACCAGCCACCCTCGTCGGCAACACCTTGCCGCACCCCGGACTCGGCCATCAGTTCGCCGGCAGCTCGATAGACCTCGGCGGTCCAGTCGAGCGCCTGGGCGAACGAGGTTGCCTCCGGACAGACAATCAGAAAGTCCTGAACGTCCACGCGGCGATCGGCATGCGCCCCACCGCCAAAGATCTGAATCTGCGGCAGGGGCAACGTCGTGGCAGTGGCCCCACCCAGGAAGCGATAGAGCGGCTCACCTGCAGCGGCGGCGGCGGCATGCACAGCCGCAATGGACACGGCCGTCAGGGCATTCGCGCCGAGGCGTGACTTGCTGGGCGTGCCGTCCAGCGCAATGAGCTTCTCGTCCAATGCTGCCTGATCCGCGGCATCCAGGCCGACAACAGCCTGTGCGATCTCGGCGTTCACGTGCGCAACGGCCCGGGTCACGTCATATCCGCCGAGGCGCGACCCACCGTCGCGCAGGTCGAGCGCCTCCGCCGTGCCCATTGAGGCACCCGCGGGCGCAATGCCGCGACCGACGCCGCCGCCCTCGAGCAAGACATCCGCCTCAACGGTCGGGCGGCCTCGGCTGTCCCAAACCCGGCGACCGTGTACAAAGGCGATTCTCGGTATCGCTCATCACCCCTCCTGCGCCAGAGCCCGCGACCAGACGGCGCAAACTGTGCCAAGCCGGTCGGCGGGCTCGGTAAGCAGGGCGCGGGCCACGCGGCGGACCCGCGCCTTGTCCTCAAGGCGGGTGATGTACTCGACCGGCGATTTCCCATCCACCCTGGCGAGCAGAAGTCCGGGCAGCAGTCGCGCCGCGCGCCGTTCCAGTGCGGCGGGTGCTTCCCAGTTTACATGCCGCAGATAGGCCGCGACGAAGGCAGCGAAGCAGACGAGATAGGCTTCTTGGGCGTGCCGGTTCCACAGGCATTTCAGCAGCAGATGGTTGAGGCAGAAGGCGACATCGAACGCAGGATCACCCCACCAGGCGCATTCGGCATCCAGGAACATCGGCCCTGCCGGCCCGACCAGGATGTTTTTCGGGCTCACGTCGCCATGCACCAGCGCATGTTTTTCCGCCATCGTCACGGCGGCCAACGCTTCGAGTGCCTCCGCCAAATCAGGGTGAGCACACGCCGCTGCAATCAGGTAAGGCTCGATCCGGATCGCGCGAAAGATGTTGTCGGTCTGGAACTTCGTCGCGACCTCGGGATCGGCGGCAGTATCGGCATGAATGCGGCCGAGCGCCTCGGCCACACTCGCGGCAAAGGCGGGGTCTGCGCGGCCAACGTAGAGCTCAGTTTTCCAGACCGGATAGGTCTCCGGCGGCAGGTTCTCCATTGCCAGCATGCCGCACATCTCGTCCTGGCCGAGCACGCGCGGAACTGTCCCCGGCGCCGCCCGTGCGGCGCGGCGCATCCAGCGCGCTTCGAACAGGTTGCGGCTAACAGGCGCATGCCACTCCGCTGCGACTTTCAGTTTCTCCAATGCCCGTTTGACGCAGATCGGACCCGTCGGCGCCGCAATGCGCCAGATATCGGACGAGACGCCGCCCGCCAGCCGCTCGCCCGTTACACCTGCGACACAGCCGCTCAGCAAGCCCATCCGTTCGAGGGCGGCAAGTATGTCCGGCGGTGGTGCCTTTCGCGGCATTCGGCCATGGTAGCAGCATGACAACGCCGATCGAGCAAGGCCAGGCACTCGGCGCGGCCATTCGGCACGAATTCCTGCTCGATCCGGATTGGCTTTCCGTCAATCACGGCTCTTTCGGCGCCACTCCGCGCGTAGTGCTTGCTGCCCGGGATGCGTGGCAGCAGCGAATGGAATCGCAGCCGTGCCAATTCATGAGCCGCGAATTGCCGGGCGCTCTGCGTGAAGCGGCCAGCCAGCTCGCGGCGTTTTCTGGGCGCCGATGCGAATGACATCGCCTTCGTCGAAAATGCCACCACGGCCTGCAACGCCGTGCTGCGCTCCCTGACCCTCCGCCGAAATGATGAGATTGTCGTGCTGACGCACGGCTACGGTGCGGTGCGCAACGCGGTCCGGTTCGTGACCACACGCGCGGGAGCGTGGGTGGTCGAAGCCGCCGTCCCGTTTCCGCGCCCGGAGCCGGAGCGGGTCGTCGCAAGTGTTGTCGCGGTACTCGGACCGCGCACGCGGCTTGCGGTGATCGACCACATCACGTCGCCAAGCGCCCTCGTCCTGCCGGTCGCCGCGATCGTTGCTACTTGCCACGCGGCCGGAGTTCCGGTTCTGATTGATGGCGCGCACGGACCGGGCCAGATCCCGTTGGACCTGCGCACGATTGGCGCCGATTGGTATGTCGGCAATTGCCACAAATGGCTTTGCGCTCCGAAAGGGTGCGGATTCCTCTGGGCCACGCGGCAACGCCAGCATGATCTGCACCCCGTCACCATCTCGCACGGTTTCGGCAAGGGATTCCGCGAGGAGTTCGACTGGACCGGGACGCGCGACCCGAGCGCCTTCCTGGCTGTGACCGCCGCGCTTGACTTCCACCGTCGGCTGGGCGGACCGGAGTTGCTTGCCCGCAATACGGCGCTCACAGCCGAGGCAACGTCGTTGCTGGCTCGCAAGTTTGGCACCGAGCTTGGTGCTGCCCCCGGCATGGCGGCCGCTATGGGGCTGGTACGGCTGCCGCTATCCGGTGCGGTTGGCGCTAAGCAGATCGCCGATTTGCGCGAACGACTGCTCGATGCGCGAACCGATGCACCGGTTCACGCGCTAGATGGTGCCGCTTGGTTGCGGGTTTCGGCGCACGCCTATAACTGCATCGAAGACTATAGCCGTTTGGGCGAGATCGTTGCGGCTTGTCTGTAACCAAGTTGATCCCGCGCCGGATCAGCCTCCGCTAAGCTGTCGGCTCTGTCAGCGGGAGGCGCCCCCGAGGAACGAAGAGGAGGGCCGAAGCTGCGATGCCTATGGCGATTGCCACGACCATGAGCATGACGGTCACGCCAAGCGCGAGGGTCTCCGTCACCAGCGCGGGTGTGGGAGCGGCGTGCAGCATGTGCAGACTGCCGATCACGGCACGAAAGGCGTAAGCGCCGGGGATCATGGCGACCACCCCCGGGAACGCGAAGGCCGCAGCGGGCGCATGAAAGTGCCGGGCAAAGACTTGCGCGAGAAACCCCGCCGCCAAGGCCCCGATCAGCGTTCCGGCGATGATATCGATACCCAAGTGGACACAAAGCGTTCTGCCGGTGTGACTGGCAATACCGCAGACCACGCCTGCCCATGCCATGCGCGCCGGCACGTTGAACAGGAAAACGTAGCCGATCGCTGCCAAAGTCGAGAAGACTGCGTCCTCGGGCACGCCAATCTCTCGCGTCGGCGCATTGACCGGAATGGTCACACCCGTTACCGCCGTCGCAACGAACAGCCCGAAAGCGATCGCGACCGTCGCAAATCCAGCAAATCCCAGACGGCTGATGCCAAGCGTCACGTGGTTTCTGATGACGTCCTGGACGCCGTCGATCAGCGGCACGCCAGGGACCAGGATCATACCGGGAGCGACCAGACAGAGCGCCGGTGTCCCGTGCGCGCCCAGCAGCACCCCGGCTCCGCCCAGCAGGCCGCCGAGGCATGCGGCGGCAAACGGGATAAGTATCGGGTTGGCATGGCGCGCTCCCAGTTCCTGACGCATCCATTGCGCACCCGCGCCGGCCAGCAACGCCACCAGGAAGGTAGGCCAGTCGCCGCCGAACAGACGGCTCAGGCTGGCAGCGGTCAGCCCGAGCATGACCACGACCAGCCACCGTCCGTAAGCCGGGGACCGACGCTCGATCGCGTCCAGCTCTACCCGCGCCCGCGCCAATTCCGGGCGGCCACTCGCGGCATCGTCGACCAGGCGGTTGACCGCCTCGATCACCGACATGCCGACATTCATGGCCGGCACCCGATGCCCGATCTTGGTGCGAAAATTCCCGCCGCCGACGATTGTCAGCAGGATCGCCTCGTAGCTCACCATCAACTGCGCCTCGCAGCCGAAAGCGGCCGCAAAGCGCACTATTGCAGCCTCTACATGCTCGGTGTCGGCGCCGTTCTGCAACAGAAGGCGCCCGACCTGAAGCGACAGGTGGGCCACCTCGTCGAGCTGCGCCGGTTGATCTCGGGCCACGTGATCGCTCATGTTCGGCCAGATATTGATGGGGGAAATCGGGCTATATTATCGCGATCGGATAGACGATGCGATCGAATTCGAGACGGCGAGAACGCCTCACATCTAAGCGCAAGCCTTCTCTTCACCTCAGCAAGACGGAAAACAGGAAGCGGGCGGCCCCTGTTAGAGCGACCGCCCGCGAGCTTATGGTTGCATCGGCAATCTCTCGCCACCCGGACCGATTAGACCGGGATACGGAGCCTTGAAGCGATAAACCGTCCCGCTGACCGCACCTTCAAAGTAGATATACTGGTTGCCGGGCCCACCGAAGGCAAAATTGGTTGTCTGCGTGTCGCCGTTCGGGATCGGCACGAACCCGAGTAGCACACCCTTCGGATCGTATTCGACGATGCCGCCCATTCCGTGCAACTGCGCCCACAGATCGCCGTGAACATCGTAGTGGATGCCATCCTGTCCGCCATTTCCCGGAGCGTAGCTGCCGGCTTTGGCGAAGAAGAACGTCAGATGCAACGGATCCTTCGCGCACATCGTGCAGGCGGCATTGGGGCCGTTGAGAAAGGAATAGTAGATCATTCGGCCCGCCGCATAATCCGCCACCGCTAGCGTGCCGTCATCCGGGGATACCGCGATCCCGTTAGGAAAGTAACCCGTCGAGATCACTCGTCGCAGCACACCGTCGCGCGAGTATTGATAGACGGTGCCCATCCGATCGGCCGTGTCCGGACCCGGACCACTACCCCATGGATCGGTGAAATAAAGATTACCCTCAGCGTCAAAATCGAGATCGTTAGGCCCTCGGAAGAGTTGGTTGCGGTATGTGTTCACCAGCACCTCGAGCCGCCGCGCCTTCCAATCCAGCACCAGTATGCCGAGATGGCGTGTTGTCAGATAGAGCTTGCCATCATGCCAGCGCGTCCCTTGCGGCTCGCAGGTGATCTTCATCACCGCCGGTGGATTGCAGTTGACCACGGGAACCAGCTTGCCCTGCGGCGTGAGATACGAGATCCAGCCGGAGCCGATGGCGACGAACCAGAAGTTCCCCCGCTCGTCGAACGATCCGCCTTCGAGGAACTTGCCTTGCGGCGTATTGCCGATATCAGCGAACTTCTCGACTGGACCGATGCCCGGAGGCAATGGCGGCAGTCCCCAAGGCTGGACCCGTTCGGGCGGTAGCGCCCCGCGCGGCGTGCCCTCCTGCATCGGCGCGCCGGCAACGGCCGACTGATCGGCTTCGCGAGGTTGGGCGCGCGCGGCTCCATACGCTATCAGCGCAACGGCAATCGCAGCCGACAACGTTCGAGCAGCCAGGTTCCATCCTTGGAGCATTTGCTGTTCCTCCGTGAAAGCCGCCCACGGAAAGTTACGGTGAGAAACCGAATTTGTTCAGTGATCTTTGGAGGAGGGCGGCCACCCATTACGAAGCGCGCGGCGCCGACTGACTAGCCTTCAAGAACCATGTCGCTGCAAGTTGATGACGACCAAGCGGCGTGCCCGCCAACAGTTCAGGGGACGTTAGGCAATGCGCCTTCGACATGACGCGCGAACAGCGCAAACAGCTGTTTTGTCACCGGCCCAACTTTGCCGTTGCCCACTGGTACATGATCAAGCTGCACAATCGGACGGACAAAGCTCGTTGCACTGGTTAGGAACATCTCGCGCGCGGTGCCGAGTTCCCCGGCGCTGACGCCCCGTTCCTCGAAAGAAATATCCACTTCCTGCAAAAGCGCCGCCAATGATGCTCGGGTACAGCCGGGCAGTACCGCATGATCGAGATGGCGGGTGCGCAGCGTGCCCGACGGCATCCACAATCCAGACGGTCGTGGAAGCACCTTCGGTCACCATGCCCTCGCGATCAACCAGGATCGCCTCGACCGCGCCCTGTTCACGAGCCGTCTGCTTAGCGAGCACGTTCGCGGTCAAGCCGACCGTCTTGATGTCGCAACGCATCCATCTCCGGTCGGGTAGCGTGATCGCGCTCGCTGCCCACTCCTCGGGGTCGCGCGGAAACCGTGGCGTGCGCCGCGACGTGACGACCACGGAGGGCGGGATCGGCCGCGCCGGAAAAGCATGATCGCGGCGCGCCACACCGCGCGTGACCTGAATATAGATGATTCCCTCGCGCACCCGGTTGCGCCGCGCAACTTCGTTCAGCACGCACCGTAACGCGGTCCGGGTCATCGGCTCCGCAATCCGCAATTCGCGCAGCGAGCGATCGAGACGATCGAAATGCAGATCCGCATCAACCAGCTTTCCACCGTGCAGGTAGATAACCTCGTATATACCGTCAGCAAACTGGTAGCCGCGATCCTCCACGTTCACGGCCGCCACGGACTGCGGCAGATAATGGCCGTTGACGTAGGCGATGCGGCTCATCGCGGCAACTCCGGCAGTCGCATCCACGCCGGCGGACAGGGCCGCAACTGCGCTGCACCGCAGCGCAAGCTCTCTCTCAAAGTTTCTACTCTGAGCAGCGCCAACCCGCGCGCGCCGCATCCGGACCGCATGCTCCCAACCTCCGTGCCGTTGCGCAGAATCGGGGTTCCGGGTTCAGGCAAATCACCCTCGATTGCAACCGGAACCAACCGGCGCTTGACCAGCCCTCGGTATTTGGTTCGCGCAGTCAGTTCCTGGCCCATGTAGCAGCCCTTGTCCCAGGAAATGCCGTTCAGCTCGTCAAACCCGGCTTCCAGAAGCACGGTTTTCTCTGCCTCCAGGTCGCGCGATCCGTCGGGCAGGCCGAGTTCGAGCCGATGCCTGTCCCACTCAGCCTCGGTCGCATTGCACGCAAGCGAGCCGGCCGAGAGGAGACGCCAACCAGCGTCCGGAAGTCGGGGATCGGGAGCAGCGATGGTCCGAGCCGTGTCCGGCCGGCCACCCCAGGCCGCATACGCCAGCAGCTCATTCGAAACTGTAACCTCTACCCTGGAGCGCAGGCGGAACCGTGACAGACGCTGCATCAGCATCGGGATCTGCGCGCGCTCGCAGTCAAGCAGCAGCCGTTCGCCGTCCGAAAGGATGAAGAAATCGGCGAGCCACTTGCCTTGCGGCGTCAGCAGCGCCGCCCAAACCGCACGACCGGGCACGGCTTCGGCCACGTCATTCGAGACGAGCCCTTGCAAAAAGGAAACCCGATTCTCTCCCGCCACTTCAATGACGCCCCTGGCGGGCAAGGCAGCTATCCGTGTCATGCTGGCAAAGATGGGCGGGGTTCCGGGGACCGGCAAGCGAGATCGGCGCCCCGGGCGGTTGGACGCAGCCACGCTGCCGTGCTTGCAAGCTGTTGTCCGGTAGTCCGCACGGGTCAGCGAACCAACGCCACTAGCAGTGCGTCAAGCCGCAGCCGCCCTTCCGGGGTCGCGGCGAGAATTCGGGTCAAAACGCGTCAGGTATTTTTCCGCGAGTGCCTGGCGCAACACCGTCTCGTCGAGCGCCTCGTCCAATAAGACACCGGTACGCGCCATAAACCGGATCGCGTCCACGCCTTCGGTCAGACGCAATCCCATTAACAGCATCTCGCGGGCACGCTCCGCTGGCGGAACCTCCGCCTCTTCGGCTGTCCCTTGCCCGGCGCGCTCCACCTCGGCCGCCCACGCCTCCGGTGCTCGGCGACGGACGGTTGCCAGCAAGCGCCCCCCGACCATGACCCGCCCATGCGCCCCGGGTCCGATCCCGGCATAGTCGCCATAGCGCCAATAGGTCAGGTTGTGCCGGCATTCGCTGCCCGGGACGGCATAGTTCGACACCTCATAGGCCAGCAGCCCGGATCGTGCCGCCTCCTCGCCGGTCGCCAAATACAGCGCTGCGGACAGCTCGGCGTCCGGCAACAGGATCTCCCCGCGCCGATGCAGCGTCTCGAAGCGAGTGCCCGGCTCGATCGTGAGCTGATAAAGTGACAAATGATCAGCGGCTAAGGCCACGGCCTGGCGCAGCTCCGCCCGCCATGCCGGAACGGTCTGACCCGGCCGCGCGTAGATCAAATCGAAGGAGAGCCGCGGGAAGATACGCCGCGCCATCTCCAAGGCAGCAACCGCCTCCCGGGGCGAATGCTGCCGCCCCAACAGGCGGAGCGCCCCGGCTTCCAGGCTCTGCACGCCGATGGAGACACGGTTCACCCCGGCTGAACGGAATGCCGCCAGGCGTTCCGCTTCCACGCTCGTCGGGTTCGCCTCCAGCGTGATCTCGATATCCGGCGCCGGCTCGAACAGGCGGGTGGCGTCATCAATCAGGGATGCGACCGTTCCCGGTTCCATCAGGCTTGGCGTACCGCCGCCGAAGAAGATCGAGGTCAGGCGCCGCCGCCCGAGCCGTGCCGCCTCCCGGGCTAGTTCGGTCCGCAGCGCCCTGGCGAACCGAGCCTGGTCAATCCGGTCCCGTACATGCGAGTTGAAATCGCAATACGGGCATTTGGCGAGGCAGAACGGCCAGTGGATATAAAGCGCAAGCTGATCCATTGCCGCTGAGGTCGTCACGATGTCACCCGCAGACAACGCTCCAATCGACGACATTTTCCGGGAGAACGGCGGCGGCTCCGTCGCGCGTGTGCGGGCGGCACTGCTCAAAGCCGGGCATCCGGACACGGTTGCCGCCTTTCCGGCCGGCACGCGTACGGCAGCGGACGCGGCGGTTGCCGTGGGTTGCACGGTTGCGCAGATCGCCAAATCGATCGTCTTCCGCGCCGGTGCCCGGCCGGCGGTGGTGATCACCTCGGGCGTGAACCGGGTCGATCGGCAGCGTGCCGAGGTCGCTCTCGGCATGAAGCTTGCGCGAGCCGATGCGATGTGGGTGCGTGACGTTACCGGATTTGCCATTGGCGGTGTTGCGCCTGTGGGTCATCTGACCCCGCCTGTCGTTCTGTTGGATGAAGACTTGCTGGCGCTGGATCCGATTTGGGCCGCGGCCGGCTCTCCCCGCCACGTTTTCCGGACCAGCGCCTCGGAACTGGCGCGTCTCACTTCGGCCAGGATCGCGCCAGTGCGGCAATTGTAGTTCGGCCGCGGTTGACTTACCTAACATGCGGAAACATGCGGAAAAGAGAAATATGAAACATCTGTTCGAGACTAGCCCATACCAGGCAACCCCGGTCGGCGCACCTGGCTGGCGATCCCCGACGGCGAACGCCGAACAGCTCGCCAATCGGGCTGAAGGCCACTTATGCACTTGGCACGCCGCTGATTGCCGGCGCCTCCGCCCGCACCCGGGCCGGCGAACTTCCTGTGGCTCTCCCATGTCGCGTTGGTCTGTTCCGAGCATTCCGTGCTCGCGGACAGCCCGTTTCTGGCTACCACCGGCGGTTGCGTCTGCCGCTGGAATTGGCGTGCAGCGCGGATTTCCTGGCTGCCGGGCGGCTGAGGGCTTGGCTGCCTAATGTTTCCAGGGCGAAGCCGCTCTGGCTGCGCGCCCTGTCGCTATTCCATCTGGCACTGCCGCCGACCCTGGTATGGCGCCTCAGCAAGTCGGGCTACGTGCGCGCGCCCTGATGCTGCAAACCGCGCTGACTCGGCGGTGCTGCCGCTGACCTACGCGCTCACCGATCCACGAGAGAATATCAATTGGGCCTTCGGCCCGGCCAGAAGCCGCAGCATCGGCTGCCGCCGCTCCTTTATCTGGCGCTGGAGATGGCGGTGCTTCCGATCGCTGTGTTCCTGCCGATGCACGCGCTGTTCGGCGGGCGTTCCCGGCCGGCGGCAGCAGCGCAAAAGCAAGCCGCGGTGAGTTGCGCAAACGCACGCGCGCGATGGCTGAGTGCCTCCTTCCGCTCGGGCGCCATCTCGCCGAAGGTTTCGCTCTCCCCGGTCGGCACGAAAATCGGATCGTATCCAAACCCTTTGTCCCCGCGCGGCGGCCAGACCGTCGTGCCGTCCACGCGACCCACGAAGGTCTCCGTGTGCCCGTCCGGCCAGGCAAGGCATAGCGCCGAGACGAACCAGGCGCGCCGATCAGCGTCCTCGCCCAGCAGAGTGTGCACCCGCTCCATGGCCGCGCCGAAATCGCGGGCAGGCCCGGCCCAGCGCGCCGAATGCACACCGGGGGCGCCGCCCAGCGCGGCCACGCAAAAGCCTAAATCATCCGCCAGCGCCGCAAGCCCGCTTGCCCGCGCAGCCGCCATCGCCTTGATGCGCGCGTTGCCGGCGAAGTCGGCGGCGTCCTCGGCGGGCTCGGCCAAACCAAGGACGCCCGCCGATATCAGGGCAACGCCGAACGGACGCACCAGCCCCGCGATCTCGCACAATTTCCCTGGGTTGTGGGTCGCCAGGACAAGTTGCGCGTCAGTTGCAACCTTCCGTACCATCAGCCGCCCGCTTGATCGGTAATCCGCGAGACTGCTTCCCCCTGGGCCTGGAACAGCGCCGCTGTACCGCGCCGCGCCAAGGCAATCAGCGCCACAAGCTGTGTTTCGGAAAATGGCGCACGCTCCGCGGTCGCCTGTACCTCCACAATACCGCCGGCATCGGTCAGCACGAAATTCGCATCCGCCCCGGCGGACGAGTCTTCGGCGTAATCGAGATCGAGAACCGTTTCGCTGCCCACAATGCCGCATGAGACCGCGGCGACTTTGCCGGTGATGCGGCACCCGCGCCAGCACCTTCATCTTCTGAAGCCGCGCAAAGGCAAGCGCCAGCGCGACCCAGGCGCCGGTGATCGCGGCGCACCGCGTGCCCCCGTCCGCATTCAGCACGTCGCAGTCGAGCGTCACCGTCATTTCCCCCATGGCGGCGCGATCGACCACCGCTCTCAAGCTTCGCCCGATAAGTCGCTGAATTTCCTGCGTTCGCCCCGACTGCTTACCGCGCGCCGCCTCGCGATCGCCGCGCGTATGCGTGGCACGGGGCAGCATGCCGTATTCCGCCGTGACCCAGCCCTGACCCGAACCACGCAGGAAAGGGGGTACCCTGCCCTCTACGCTCGCGGCGCACAGCACCTCGGTCTCGCCCATGCGGATCAGGCACGATCCTTCGGCGTGACGGGCATAGCCGATGGTGATCTGCACGGGGCGCAGCATATCGGCGGCACGGCCGGACGGGCGCATGGGGCGGCTCCTTGCAGCGGGGGCGGACCATAAGCGCCGCGTGGGACGGAGCCAATCCAGCAGAATTCGCGCGGGTTTGCAGTTTGCGGCTACCTGTTCCCGCATGACTGAGCCTGTAACGACGGACGTGGCGCAGGCGGCCAAAGTTGCCGTGCTGGTGGGCCGGACGGGTTCGCCCCTCGAGGTGCTGCTGGCCTTTCTGCGCCTCGGCCTGACTTCGTTTGGCGGCCCCGTCGCGCATCTCGGCTATTTCCGTTCTGATCTGGTGGAACGTCGGCGCTGGCTCGATGAGGCTTCCTACGCCGACATTGTCGCGCTCTGCCAGTTCCTGCCCGGCCCTGCGAGCAGCCAAGTCGCCGTCAGCCTTGGCATTCTGCGCGCGGGGCTTTTGGGCGGGCTCGCCGCCTGGTTCGGCTTCAGCATGCCCTCCGCGCTGGCCCTGATCGCCTTCGGTTACGGGGTCGGGGCAATCGGCGATCTGAGCCACGCCGCTTGGCTGAACGGGTTGAAGATTGTTGCTGTCGCCGTTGTCGCGCAGGCGGTCTGGGGCATGGCACGGAACCTCTGCCCGGACCGGGAGCGAGGAAGTCTGGCGATCGGCTCCGCCCTTTTGTCCCTCGCGGCACCCTCCGCCGCCGGCCAGATCGGCGCAATCGCTATCGGAGCCCTGGTTGGCTGGTGGCTGCTTCCCAGCCCGACGCTGCGCCAAGAGGCGCGGCTAGGGTTTATTCTCCGGCGCCCGGTCGCGATCGCCGCTTTGGTCGCATTCGTCGCTCTGCTGATCGGACTTCAGGCCGCCTCGGCAAGCGGGAACCATGTCGTCCGACTGTTCAATGCGTTCTACCGCTCAGGCTCGCTCGTGTTCGGCGGTGGCCATGTGGTCCTGCCGTTGCTCCAGCGGGCGGTCGTGCCGCCGGGGTGGGTCAGCAACGGCGCGTTCCTTGCGGGCTATGGCGCGGCTCAGGCGGTGCCCGGGCCGCTGTTCACCTTCTCCGCCTATCTTGGCACGGTGATGGACCAAGCTCCGCATGGCTGGCCGGGCGGCTTGTTCTGTTTGGTGGCGATCTATCTTCCGTCCTTCCTGCTGCTTGTTGGCCTCTTGCCATTCTGGGACGGGCTGCGCAGGCGGGGAGGTACAGGCCGCGCTGCGCGGCGTGAACGCGACGGTGGTGGGGCTCCTGTTGGCCGCGCTCTACACACCGGTCTGGACCAGCGCGATACATACACCGCGGGATTTCGGGATCGGCCTCGTCGCCTTTCTCGCGCTCGCGCTGTGGAAATTCTCCGCCCTGGCTTGTGGTCATCGGCGGCGCCGTGATGGCGGCTGGGCTTTCAGCCGTCGCACCGTGATGTTTTCGGTTCGCGAGCCGTCGCGCCCCGACCCGTGCCGTCGACACAGTAGGTAAGCAGGAAACGCCGCCGATGTGGCACGCAGTGGCCCGGCCGAGCACAACCGAATTGACCCGTACGATAGACCCGTGCCGTCGACACAGTAGGTAAGCATGGAAAACGCCAGCCGATGTGGCACGCAGTGGCCCGGCCGAGCACAACCGAATTGACCCATGCATACCATGCCGATTCCTAGGCTCCTTGTTCGGAGGCAAGCATGGACAGGGGTTTCGGCCCGGGCGCCGGGCTAATCGGTGGGCGGGTGTCATCCGTACTGCCCCCCGGGCTCGATGCTCGTTCGGCCGCCGTATTGCGCGAGATCGTCGAGCAATATGTCGAGACCGGCGAGCCGGTCGGCAGCCGTACGCTCTCGCGCCGGCTGCCGCTGAACGTCTCGCCGGCCACGATCCGCAACGTCATGGCCGACCTGACCGACGCCGGGCTGCTATTTGCGCCGCACACTTCGGCGGGCCGGCTGCCGACCGAACTGGGGTTGCGGCTGTTTGTCGATGGGCTGCTGCAATTCGGGGAATTGTCGGAAGACGAACGCGAGCAGATCGGTGCCGCCCTCGCCGCCTCGGGGCGCAGTCTGGAGGACACACTGGCCGATGCTAGTTCCTTGCTCTCGGGTCTGTCTTCTGCGGCCGGCCTGGTACTGGCCCCCAAGAGCGAGGGGCCGCTCAAGCATATCGAGTTCGTCCCACTCGGTTCGGGACGCGCCCTCGTGGTGCTGGTCAGCGCCGACGGGCATGTCGAAAACCGGGTTATCGAGACCCCGCCGGGTGTGCCGCCGTCCGCACTCCAGCAGGCAGGCAATTATCTGAACGCCCGCATGGCCGGACGGCCCATCGGCGAATTCCGGCGGGTCGTGGCCGAGGAGATGGCGGCGAACCGAACGGAGCTTGACGTGCTCGGCCAGCAGATCGTGGAAACCGGGCTGGCGACTTGGAGCGCGGAGGGGCGCGGCGGCAGCCTGATCGTGCGTGGCCAGGCCCGGCTGCTGTCCGACGTAACCCAGATCGAGCGACTTACCGCGATTCAGGCGTTGTTCGAGCGGCTGGAGGCGCAGGAGACAATGCTGCGCCTTTTAGAGTTGGCCGAACAGTCGGACGGGGTGCGCATCTTCATCGGCGCGGAGAGCGGCTTGTTCAGCACCTCCGGGATCTCGATGGTGGTCTCCCCGGCGCGCAACGAAATCGGTCGCATTGTGGGTGCGATCGGCGTGATCGGTCCGACGCGCATCAACTACGGCCGGATCATTCCGGTAGTGGATTACACCGCGCGGGTGATCGGGCGGCTGCTTGGGTAAGCTGCGTCGTCAAGGCTATGGCGTGGCCGGTGAGAACGCCCTGTCAAGCCATGCTCGCGGCGATCCCGCATTCGCGCCGACAGCCGCAGGACAAGGCCCGTCACCACCGCCCCCACAAACAGGCCCTCGCGACGGCGCCAACGAGCCGGCACCTGCGCCGATTCGCGCTCCGATGACCCCGCCGATGATGATGAGGGCGAGCGTCAGCAGGCAGCCGGCGAATGGCATGGCGCGCTACTGTTTGCGAGGGTGCGCCAGCGTCATCTCACAGCTGCTTGTGCCTGGCGCCTGCTCGCCTTAACTGAGCGCCGCCATGACCAGCGAAACCGAAAAGATCCCGAACCCCCGCCGATCCGCTGCGCGCGGACGATGCTGGCGCAGACCCCGCGTCCCTCATCGATCAGCCGGGAGGCGAGCAGGACAACGTGCCGCGCACGCCCGAGCAGCTCATGCAGGCGGCGACCGACCGCATCAGCGTGCTGGAGGAAGAGCTGGCCGAGATGCGCGACCGCTGGATGCGCGCCGAGGCCGAAACCGCGAATGTGCGGGCCCGCGCCCGGCGAGAAGTCGATGAGACCCGTCAGTACGCGGTCCAGAAATTCGCTGCCGATGTGGTGGAGGCGGCAGAGAATTTGCGCCGCGGGCTTGATAGCCTGCCCCAGCCGGCACCGGGCGAGCCGGAAATCGTGACGCGTTTGCGCGACGGACTGGCCGGCGTGGAACGTAGCTTCCTGAGCGTCCTGGAGCGCAACGGCATCAGGCGGGAAGACCCCACCGGGGCGGCGTTCGATCCGAACCTGCATCAGGCAATGGGCGAGCAGGAGAGCTCGCTGCATGCGCCGGGTACGGTCGGTACAAGCCTGGACGCCGGCCTGGACGCTGAATGGCCGCTTGCTGCGGCCGGCCATGGTTGTGGTCGCCAAAGGGGCGCGCGACGAAGCCGACGCCGCGCAGCCGCGGGTCGATACCACCGCCTAGCTGAGCCACCCTGACCCGCGACAGAAGCAAAATGAAGTGGTCTGCGGACGGTAGCTCTTGCCGGGGGACTTCCGGCTCAATACATCCGGCTCACCAAGATTCCACCGAGGGGCGCCCGCGGTGCTTCGGGCCGTGCGCGTCCGCTGAAAGGAGACCTCAATGAGTAAAGTCATCGGAATTGACCTCGGCACCACGAACTCCTGCGTCGCCATCATGGAGGGCAAGGACGTTCGGGTGATCGAAAACAGCGAGGGCGCACGCACCACGCCGAGCATGGTCGCCTTCACCGACAGTGGGGAGCGTCTGGTCGGGCAGGCGGCAAAGCGGCAGGCGGTGACCAATCCGTCCAACACGCTTTATGCAATCAAGCGCTTGATCGGGCGGCGCTTCGAAGACCCGATGGTTGAGAAGGACAAGGGACTCGTCCCTTATAAGATCATTCGCGGCGACAACGGCGATGCTTGGGTCGAGGTGAAGGGGCAGCGCTACGCGCCCAGCCAGATCAGCGCCTTCGTGCTGATGAAGATGAAAGAGACCGCCGAGGCATTCCTGGGCGAGACCGTTACGCAAGCGGTGATCACCGTTCCGGCGTATTTTAACGACAGCCAACGCCAGGCCACCAAGGATGCCGGACGCATCGCCGGGCTGGACGTGCTGCGCATCATCAACGAACCGACCGCCGCGGCTCTCGCCTACGGCATGGACAAGAAGAACACCGGCACGATCGCAGTCTATGACCTTGGCGGCGGCACCTTCGACATTTCGATTCTGGAGATCGGCGACGGCGTGTTCGAGGTGAAGAGCACGAACGGCGATACATTCCTTGGCGGCGAGGATTTCGACCAGCGGGTGATCGATTACTTGGCCGACGAGTTCCGCAAGGAGCAGGGAATCGACCTCCGGCGTGATCGACTGGCGCTGCAGCGGCTAAAGGAAGCCGCGGAGAAGGCGAAGATCGAGCTGTCCTCGGCCAAGGAGACCGAGATCAACCTGCCGTTCATCACCGCCGATGCTTCCGGCCCCAAGCATCTGGTCATGAAGCTGACCCGCGCAAAACTCGAGGCGCTGGTCGATGAATTGATCCAGAAGACGTTGGAACCCTGCCGCTCCGCATTGAAGGACGCTGGGGTTAACGCCGGCCAAATCGATGAGGTGATCCTTGTCGGCGGCATGACGCGCATGCCGAAGGTAATTGACACGGTTAAGCAGTTCTTCGGCAAGGAATCCGGCCCGCAACGTCAACCCTGATGAGGTCGTAGCAATCGGCGCTGCGATTCAAGGCGCGGTGCTCAAGGGCGACGTCAAGGACGTGCTGTTGCTCGATGTGACGCCCTTGTCGCTCGGGATCGAGACGCTGGGCGGCGTGTTCACGCGGCTGATCGAGCGCAACACGACGATTCCCACCAAGAAAAGCCAGATCTTCTCGACCGCCGACGACAACCAGACCGCCGTCACCATCAAGGTCTACCAGGGCGAGCGGGAAATGGCGGCGGACAACAAGCTGCTCGGTCAGTTCGATCTGGTCGGCATCCCACCGGCGCCGCGCGGCGTGCCGCAGGTCGAGGTAACGTTCGACATCGACGCTAACGGCATTGTCTCGGTTTCGGCCAGGGACAAGGCCACGGGCAAGGAGCAGCAGATCCGCATCCAGGCATCCGGTGGCCTGAACGAAGGCGACATCCAGCGCATGGTTCGGGAAGCGGAAGCGAACGCCGAGTCCGACAAGAAGCGGCGCGAGTTCGTTGAGACCAAGAACCAGGCCGATGCGCTTATTCACCAAGTGGAACGGAACCTGAAGGAGCACGGCGACAAGGTCGGTGCGCAGGAGAAGGGCGAGGCGGAATTGGCGATTGCCGCAGCCCGTTCGGCCCTGGAAGGCAACGACCACGACCAGCTCAAACAGGCTGTGGAGCGGCTCAGCCAGGCAGCCATGAAGATCGGTGAGGCCATGTATCGCGCCCAGGCCGCTGCCGGGGCGGGCGGCGAGCCCGTGACACCGGATACCGATGGGGCGAGCGGCGGGGCGCAGGGCGCGTCCGATGGCACGCGTCCCGACGACAAGGTGGTGGACGCCGAATTTGAAGAGGTTGACGAAAAGAAGAAGAAGTCAGCCTGAAATCCATGTTGACCGGCTGCGATCGCGCCCCGCGTCCCCCAGGGCGCGGGCGCGATCTTGTTGCAGTTGCGTGGTAAAGGGCTGAAATGGCCAAACAGGACTACTACACTGTCTTGGGCGTTCAGCGAGACGCCAGCGCGGACGATCTCAAGAAAGCGTATCGCAAGCTGGCGATGCAATATCATCCGGACCGCAATCCGGGCGATAAGCAGTCCGAGGCGCGGTTTAAGGACGTCAACGAAGCCTACGACGTTCTGAAGGACGAGCAAAAGCGTGCGGCTTATGACCGGTACGGCCATGCCGCGTTCGAGCAAGGCGGCGGACCCGGCGGGTTCGCCGGTGGCTTCGATTTCGGCCAAGGCGGGTTCGCTCAGGGCGGGCTGGGCGACATTTTCGATCAGATGTTCGGCGAGTTCATGGGCGGCGGTCGGCGCGGCGGAGCGGGTCGCACGCGGGCAGGCGCCGATATCCGCCAGTCTGTCGAAATCGATCTTGCCGATGCGTTCACGGGAACCAAGGCCACGCTGCGCGTGCCGACGCGGGTCACGTGCGACGCCTGCAAGGGCACGGGCTCCGAGGACAAGGGCCGCAGCGCAGATACCTGCCCGACCTGCCATGGAGCGGGCAAGGTCCGCACCCAGCAAGGGTTCTTCCTGATCGAGCGCACCTGCCCGACTTGCGCCGGCAACGGTCGGGTCATCCGCAACCCGTGCCGCGTGTGCCACGGAGCCGGCACCGTGCAGCGCGAACGTTCACTGCAAGTCACCATCCCTGCGGGTCTGGAAGACGGCACGCGCATTCGCCTTGCCGGCGAGGGCGAAGCCGGCGGCCAGGGCGCGCCGCCCGGCGACCTCTACGTGCATGTCTCGATCCGCCCGCACCCGATTTTCCAGCGCGAGAACGCCAACATTCTGATGCGGGTGCCGCTGCGCATGACCCAGGCGGCGCTTGGCGGGGAAATCGAGGTTCCGGTGGTTGACGGGTCGCGCGCCAAGGTCAAGGTGCCGCCCGGCACGCAGACAGGGGACCAGTTCCGGCTTCGGGGCAAGGGATTTTCGGTGCTGCGCAGCACGGCGCGCGGCGACATGTATATCCAGGTCTCGGTCGAGACGCCGCAGAATTTGACGCGCCGCCAGCGCGAGCTGCTGGAGGAGTTCGAGGCCGACGCGCAGAAAGCCGAGCGCCACAGCCCCGAACACGAAGGCTTCTTCGCCAAGGTCAAGGAGTTCTTCGACGGCGGTGGGCGGGCTTAAATAAGCCGCTTTCCCTGCCGGCTGCCTCTTTGATCCATTCTTTCTCCAGTCCAGGTGCTGCGCCCGCAAAAGGATTCACTGTGACAGACATCGTTGCGTTATCGGTACATGCAGCTTGGTGGTCCTGAGCCGACTGGTGGGCGCTCGGCGCCGTGGCGGTGGGCGTCGCTATAGAGGGAGTAGCTGAATGGCTCCCAAAAGAGCGAAGGGAAACCAATGCGATCGTAGCCCTTACAAGGACGGGCTGGCTAATTGTTGTGCTAGCATTAGTCGGCGAATTTGTTGCGCAGCACAACAAGGACGCCGACGATGCGCTAGTTATCGCGGGCTTGAATGAAGTGGCAGGCAAAGCCAATGAGCATGCTGCAAATCTGATGAAAGAAAATGTTGAACTGGAGCGCGCAATCGCACCTCGCATCATAGACCAACTTGCGCTGGCCAGATCAGTCAGCACCCTTCCCAGGGTTCCCCTCTTTATCTCTCCGATAGACTTGGAGGAACCAAAGCAAGTAGCTGGGTACCTTCTCTTTGCGCTCCGCAGCATAAAGCTGGGCACCGCCCAAGCTTGGCAGACGGCGGCACTTCCGCCGGCACAATGGTACAGGGAAGGAATAACTTTGCAGTATGCGGATGCATTGAGGAAAGATGCGAGTGACGCGCAGCGGGCTGCTGTGGCGATCTGTGAGGACCTAGGCCGTGTGGACGGATAGCGTAAAGAACAAGTAGCGGGATTCCCGAATCGGTATTTGTTCGAATCACTGCGTGACCGGCAACAGGGAGCCGGCCATGCTGACCGGGATGACGGAGGAGGATTGGTCGGTCGTGCTGGAGGTGTTCGACGCGGCGCAGTCGCGCCGGGGCGAGCCGGGACATGACGACCGCAAGTTCCTGGAGGCGCTGCATTTCTTTACCGTCCACAACATCACCTGGCGGGCGCTTCCGGCCGAGTTCGGCAACTGGAACAGCGTCTGGAAGCGGTTCTGGCGGCTCAGCCGCACTGGGGTGTTCGAGGCGTTCTTTCAACTCCTGGCCGAGACCAGCAAGACAGCGCATCTGGTGCAGATGTTCGACAGCACCGTGGTTCGGGCGCATGTCTCGGCGGCCGGCGCAAAAGGGGGCAGCAAGATCAGGCGCTCGGCCGGTCGCGCGGCGGGTTCTCCACGAAAATTCACCTCAAGACGGATTTCGACGGCCTCCCGATCGCCGTCCACCTGACCGGCGGAGAGGTCAGCGATGATACCCAGCTTGAAACGTCGCTGGGCATCGGTCCCGACATTAAGCCGCGCGCGGCGATTACCGATAAGGGATACGACTCGGCCGCCAACCGCGCGGCTTGTCGGAGACGTGGCATCGCACCGGTGATCCCGTATCGCGAGAATGCCAAGCAGCGGCCTTCGTTTTTCCCGAAGCTGCTGTACAAGACGCGGGCTCGGGTCGAGCAGGCCGTGGGCAAGCTGAAACGCTTCAAGCGGATCGCGCTACGCTGCGAGAAGACCGCCGAGAGCTATGCCGCATTCGTCAGCTTTGCTTGCGGGCTGATCTTGATCAAATCCGTCCACACGGCCTAAAATCACAAGGCGTTATGGCGAGTACACAAGCGATTCCTTTCGGCACTCCGTTCTTTGCCAAAGAATGGCCCTCTTCGGCACCGGACAATGCGGTGATAATTCGGTAGGAGTTAAAGCCAATCACTTCTGGGAAAACAAAATACTTCGTCAGAAGGGAATGTCCGAACTCCCAGAGACAGGTTTTTGTACATCAGACGAGTTCTTCGAGTGGGGACGCCAGCAATATGCGCAACATCAACGGACCGATCCGCGCGAGCCCAAGGGGTTTGCGCCGATGAGTGAGACGTTAAGACGTTGACCACCGGAGCATCGACCGGGTTGGCCGTCTGATTAATCAGCGCGGAACTGCGCCTCGGCCAATCCTGGAACAGGCGCGGGTATGCGGAACAGGTTTCCCTCAGCGGGCTTCCCGGCGCGTTCGGCTTCCGGGAGCGAGTGATTGGCCGAGGTAATGTACATGACATCTAGCCCCACCCCGCCGAAGGTCGGCATGGTCGGGTACCGACATGGCAGGTCGATCCGCCGCTCCGCCTTGCCGTCCGGGTCGAAGCGAAGCAGGCACCCACCGCCGTAGACCGCGACCCAATAGAACCCGTCGCGATCGACCGAGGCGCCGTCAGGCCCCGACGCGCCCGGCACGTCCACTTTGGCAAAAACGCGCTTGTTCGCAATCGCACCGCTTGCCTTCTCGTAATCATACGCCCAAACGGTCTTTTGGCGCGTGTCCGCGTGATACATCACCCGCCCATCCGGGCTCCAGGCGAGCCCGTTCGAGGTGCGCACACTCTCGGTCAGCGGGGTCCATTTGCCGGCCCCGTCATAGCGCCAGAGCGGCGCTCCTTGTGGCGCGGTCTTGGTCTGATCTTCGGGGGGTAACGGCAGCATCATCGGTCCGGCGAATAAGCGCCCCGAGCGGTCACAGCGTCCGTCATTGAAGGTGAAGCGCCGTGCGTCGTAAGGGGGGCCGGCCACAAAGCTCAGCACTCCGGAAGCCGGATCGAAGCGGAACAGACCGTCGCGCAGCGTCACGGCCACCCCGTCAGGCGTCAGATAACAGGCGCCAACCAGGCTCGGCATTTCCCACACTGTGTCCTGTCCGGAGTCCGGGGTCGAACTGATGCAGCGCATGCCCACGCACATCCACCCAGAACAATCGGCCCGTTTGTGGGCTCCAGAGCGGCGATTTGCCGTTCAGCACGCCGTGCGGCAATAGCTGCTCGATGTCTTTGCTGACGCTCATCGACCCCTCCATTCCATCCGAGCTCATGATACGCCCGGAACCAACGAAACTCCGATGGCCTAAGTAGCGATGGGAACCCGTACATCCCGCTCACGTTTGCCGGGAACACCGCCACGAAGGAGACCCACGTGAGCAAGTTGCCCATCGCGCTCGTCGCCGCCGGCTTGATCGGCTTCACCGCCGGTCAGGCATCGGCCGCGCGACTCTCGCAGCAGGACGAGACCTTCATCAAGCACGCGTCCCGGACCAACCTCGCCGAGATTCAGGAGGGGAATCTGGCGATGCAGAACGGCGCTACGCAGAGCGTCAAGCAGATGGGGCAGACACTGGTCACTGACCATACGCAGGCAGAGGACCAGCTTCGCCAGATCGCCCAGCAGGAAGGATTCTCGTTGCCCCAAAGCCCGAGCCGGAAGCAACAGGCTCAGGATCAGAAGCTGACCCGGGAGACCGGTGCCACTTTTGATCAGAAGTTCGCGCGCGAGGAAGTCAAAGGTCACGAGAAAGCGATTTCGGAGTTCAAGCAGGAGGCGCAGAGCACGCAAAATCCTGCACTACGCTCCTACGCGGAAACGACAATTCCCGTCCTGCAGAAGCATCTGCAGATGGCGGAGATGGCGGCGCGCGGCGGCTGACGCAGTACCGGCGAAGCGGCCCGCCCGCAACCAAAATGGGCGGGCGCTTCCGCTTGGCTGTATCCGGATCCGGGAAATGCGATGAGGGGTGCTGCAACTGAGTGTTGCCGATTGAGCGGAGACCCGGGTAGAAAGGCTGGTAACTGCGCTCGACGAGAAGCTTTCCTCGGGAGAGTGATGCAGCCGCACGCGGCCGGGCGCGTTAGTACCCGCCATGTCCGTCAGCCAAGCCACGCATGAGCCCGCGCACGAACCGGGCAGCACCGAGGAGGAAATGAAGGCGGCCGCGCGCGCGGCCCATCTCCGCTACGTGAGTGACAAGCGCCCCGGAATCAGCCGCGTCCGAACACCAAAGGGCTTCCGCTACATTGCCCCCGATGGTGCCCGCATTACTGATGAGGAAACGATCGCGCGCATTCAGAAACTGGCGATCCCTCCGGCCTATGAATCGGTGTGGATTTGTCCCGACCCGAACGGGCATTTGCAGGCGGTCGGGCGCGACGCGCGCGGGCGCAAGCAATACCGCTATCACCCACGATGGCGCGAGGTTCGCGATGAAGCGAAATACACCAAAATGCTCATCTTCGGTCGCGTACTGCCGAAGATCCGTGAACGGGTAAACGAAGACCTCGCGCTTCGAGGCTTGCCGCGGGAAAAAGTTCTCGCGGCGATCGTGCGCCTTCTGGAAACGACGCTGATGCGCGTCGGCAACGAGGAATATGTCAAGGCGAACAAGAGCTTCGGCCTGACGACGCTGCGCAACCGGCATGCCAAGGTGTCGGGCGGTGTTGTCCATCTCGACTTCCGGGGCAAGCACGGGGCGGAACACCATATCGATCTTGCCGATAAGCGGCTGGCGCGGATCGTGCGCAAGCTTCAGGATTTGCCGGGACAAGACTTGTTCTGCTTTCTCGACGACGAGGGTGTGGTGCACTCGGTGGATTCCGATGCCGTAAACGCCTATTTGCGCGAGGCTTCGGGGGAGGAGATCACTGCCAAAGATTTTCGGACCTGGGCCGCGACCAATCTCGCTGCGCTTGCCCTGCGCGAGCTGGAGACGTTCGACAGCAACACGAAGGCCAAGAAGAATGTGGTTCAGGCGGTGGAGGCGGTTTCCAAGATGCTTGGAAACACACCCGCGATCTGCCGGAAATGCTATATCCACCCGGCGATTTTCGATGGCTACCTTGACGGTTCGCTGCTGACGGCCTTGCAGCGACGGGCCGACGAGCGGCTCGCCGCCAAGACAGCCGGCCTCTCGGCTGAGGAAGCCGCCGTGACTGCGTTCCTAGGCCGGCGGCTCTCCGAGCAGGTCGAGCAGGTGCAGGCGCATTAGCCGTGCAGGCGGTAGTGCTCGATCTCGACGGCACGCTGCTCGATACCGAACGCCTTTACCGCCGGGCGTTCATGTCCGCACTGTCCGCGCTCGGTTTTGCCTTTGCCGGTGATCACCACGACCGCATGATCGGCCTGCCCAGCGCCGAACGCGGCCAGCTTTTGCGCAAGCATTTCGGCGACGGCTTTCCCTGGCAGGACTGGCTGGCCCGGTATTACGCGACCCGGACGGAGCTGCTTACGAAAGGCCTGCAGCCGAAGCCGGGCGCGGTAGCCCTGCTTGACTGGTTGGAGGCGCGCGGCGTGCCCGTGGCAATCGCAACATCAGCCTCGCGTGTCACCGCTGAAGCGAATCTGCGCCGTGCGGGGCTTCGCCGACGTTGCGCGGCGCTGGTGACACGCGACGACACGCCGCCTCTGCAAGCCGGCGCCGCTTCCCTTCTTGGCCGCTTCCGCATTAGGCGTCGTCCCGGCGCGCTGTATCGCAATTGAGGATTCGCCTATTGGCCTGCGCGCCGCTCTCGCCGCTGGCATGCCCACAATCATGGTCCCGGACGCCGTCAATCCATCCGCGCGGCTCGCGCGGCGGTGTCTTGCCGTGCTTCCGGACCTCGATCACGCGCGCGTGCTGCTGGCGCACGCGGCCGAACCGCCGGTTAAGTGGAACGTTCAACCAGCCGCATGAAGCTCGCAATATTTGGGCTAGCGATCAGCTCGTCCTGGGGCAACGGTCACGCTGCGCTCTGGCGTGGGTTGATCGCTGCCCTGCTCGCGCACGGGCATCACGTGACGTTCTTTGAGCGCGATTGCCCCTGGTATGCCGAGCACCGTGATCTTTCGGCCTTGCCGGATGGCGGCGAATTGGTGCTTTACCGGGATTGGCACGCGGCGCTGACGCTCGCCCGCGTCGAGCCTGGATGTGGCGGACGCGGCCATCGTCACCTCCTACTGTCCCGACGGGATTCAGGCAGCCCGACTGGTGTGCGACAGCCGCGTGCCCGTTCGCTGCTTCTACGACCTCGACACGCCCATAACGCTCGCTCGCATCGAAGCCGGCGAAACGGTGGACTACTTGCCGCCCGAAGGTCTGGGCGGGTTTGATATGGTACTGAGCTACACGGGCGGTGCTGCGCTTGATGGATTGCGCGAGACGCTCGGTGCGCGTCGGGTGGCGCCTTTGTACGGTTCGGTCGATCCCGCCCGGTACCACCGAGCCGCGAGACGCGCGGAGTACGCCGCTGATCTTTCTTATCTCGGCACCTATGCTCGCGATCGTCAACCGGCGCTGGAGCGCCTGTTCGTGCAACCTGCACGGCATAGGCCATCGTCGCGTTTCGTGCTCGGCGGAGCGCAATATCCGCACGAATTCCCCTGGGCGCCCAACATCTTCTTCGTCCGCCACCTGCCGCCGCCGGAACATCCCGCGTTCTATTCTTCGTCGCGCATGACGCTGAACGTGACGCGCGCATCAATGGCGCGGATGGGCTGGTGCCCGTCGGGCCGGCTGTTCGAGGCAGCGGCTTGTGGCTGTCCCATTCTGAGCGATTGGTGGAGGGGCTGGCGGATTTCTTCCAGCCCGGCAGCGAAATACTGATCGCGCACGAGACGGCAGACGCGCTTGCGGCTTTGGATCTCTCGGCGGCCGATCTCGACGCGATCGCTCGCCGTGCGCGCGATCGCGTACTGGACGAACATACGGCAGCGCATCGTGCGCGCGCGCTGATCGCAGCGCTTGAGACTGTGGTGGAGAAGGTCTGAGCGCATGTGGGGAATCGTTCCCGCGGCTGGAAGCGGCACACGTATTCAGCCGCTGGCATTCTCGAAGGAGTTGCTTCCTGTCGGCAGCCGCGGCGAGCCCGGCGCCGAACGTCCGCGCGCGGTCAGCGAATACCTTATGGAGCGCATGGTCATCGCCGGGGCGGAGAAGATATGCGTTGTGATCTCGCCATGGAAATCGGACATAATCCGCTACTATGGCGATAGTTTCGGGCGTGCGAATTTGGCCTACGTCGTGCAGCCGGATGCCGGCGGTCTTTGCGACGCGCTGTTTCGCGCGCTGCCCCTGATCCGACCGGAGGAGCCGGTCGTTATCGGGCTCCCCGACACGATCTGGTTTCCCGATGACGCGCTGCGAGCGCTGCCGGACGACCGGTGCTCGTTCCTGCTGTTCCCCGTCGAGCACCCGGAGCTGTTTGATGCGGTGCTGACCGATGAGGCGGGCCGCGTCCAAGATATCCAGGTAAAGGCGCCGGATGCCACATCGCGCTGGATTTGGGGCGCCTTCAAGCTGCCCGGCGCGACCTTCGCCGCCCTGGCGGACCTCTGGCGCGCACGTGGACGGCGTGATCAGTATATCGGCACGCTAATCAACGCCTGGATCGCGGAAGGCGGCGAGGCGTGGGGCATGCGCATTGGTCAAAGCTATGTCGATGTTGGCACCCTGAATGGCTATCGCGAGGCTATGCGCCTGCTGTCATCAAGGGAAACAACGGCATGAGCGCGCAGGCGCCGCCGGTGACGAATTGGACGCCCGAGCGCATTCGCGAACACGCTCGGGCACTGGGACCGTGGTTCCACAACCTGAACCTACGGGGTGTCGGCACCGCCCCCGAGCATTTTCTCGGTGACTATCCGATGGTGAAGTGGCAGCGTTTCGCGCACGCGCTGCCGGCGGATCTTGCGGGTATGACTGTGCTCGACATTGGCTGTAACGCGGGCTTCTACGCGATGGAGATGAAGCGCCGCGGCGCGGCCCGCGTGGTCGGGATCGATTTCGATGAAGACTATCTGCGCCAAGCACGATTCGCCGCAGAAGTGGAAGGGCTGGACATCGAGTTTCGATTGTTGTCGGTCTACGATGTCGCCGCCTTGGGGGAGCGCTTCGACGTAGTGTTGTTCGTTGGGGTGCTTTACCATCTTCGGCACCCGCTCCTGGCACTCGATCTGATCTACGAGCACGTCGCGCGCGACCTTCTGGTATTCCAATCCATGCAGCGTGGTAGCGACGCGGTGGCGAATGTTGCGCCGGATTATGAGCTTTCCGAATTGTCGGTGTTCGACGATCCGGGCTATCCGCGGCTGCACTTTATCGAACACGACTATGCGCATGACCCGACGAACTGGTGGGCGCCAAATGCCGCTTGCTCTGCTGCCATACTGCGCAGCGCCGGCTTTGAGATCGTGAATCACCCGGAATCCGAGGTGTTCATTTGCCGCCGCGTGGCACGGCCCCATGGTGCTTGGGGCGCCGTGTATCCGGCGCCCGGGCCTGCGGGGACGGCGCCGTGATCGAAGCGGTGATGATCTGGAACGAGCCCAACAACAAGTCGCATTGGGACTTCGAGGCTGATCCGGGCTGGCACACATTTGCGGAGATGGCGCGCCTCGCCGGGCAGGCGATCAAGGGCGAGACCCCGTCGCTCCCGCGCGTGCTTGGCGGGATATCGCCGATCGACCCCGACTTCATTCGGCTCATGGCGAGACACGGCGTGCTTGACCATATGGACGCGGTTGCCGTGCACGGCTTTCCGCTCGATTGGAACCATTGGATGATCGACGAATGGCCTGCAAAGATCGAGCAGATCCGCGCGGTCACGCATCTGCCCGTCTGGGTATCGGAAGTCGGTGTCTCTTCCTTCGGCGCCGAGGAGGTGCAGGAATGGGGCTTGCGGCGTACCGCCGGGTTGCTGCGCGGGACGGTCGCCGCGCATCCATTGGTACAGTCTTTACGATCTGCCGCGCGACCTGGCCCGCGACGACCCGGCACAAGGAGGCCGAAGGCTCGTCTTACTATCGGCATTTCCACATGGGGCTGCTGGACGAGCATGGCCGGCCCAAGCTGGCTGCGGGTTCCTTTCGCGACGTAACGCCGGAATTCGGCCTTTGCCAATGGTTTCATTTTGACGACCATCGCCTGGACGATGCGGTTCGCTGGTTCCGCAATCTCGGCGCGACGGATATCCGCACCGGCCTCTCCTGGGCCGACTGGTTCCGCCCCGACGCGGAAGCCTGGTTCGACCGGCAGATGCGGGCGCTTGAGCCATTTCGGGTAACGCTGACGTTCTGCTTCACGCCGGAACACCGTGGCACTTGGGCGCACTATACGGCGCCGCCGCAGCAGCCAAGCGAGTTTGCCGAGTTTTGCGCGGCGATGCTGCGCCGCTACGCGCGGTGAGCGCCACAGCGATGCTCCAAGGGCTTGCGGCGCGCATGCCGGTTACAACGCCGGTCGCGTTGGTCGCAGCCCACCCGGATGACGAAACGATTGGTGCGGGCGCATCGCTCCGGCTGTTTCGTCGGCTGCTGCTGGTTCACGTCACCGACGGCGCGCCACGTGATCTGCTTGATGCACACGCAGCGGGGTTCGCCAAGGCCCGTGACTATGCGGCTGCCCGACGGCGCGAATTGTCGTTGGCATTGCAAGCGGGTGGGATGATCTGGCTGGTCACCGAACTCGCCGAACTCGGCGCGCCCGACCAGCAAGCTTCGCTGCACATGCTTCGATTGGCCGAAGCGCTCGCGTCCTTGCTGGCTGCGTTCCATCCGCACTGCGTCATTAACGCACGCCTATGAGGGTGGTCATCCCGACCACGATACGGCCCGCCTGATCACGCACCTCGCCTGCGCGACGCTCCAGGAAGGCGCCGCCTTGATCGAGATGACGTCGTACTACGCCGGTCCCGATGGGTCGCTGGTCACGGGCAGCTTCCTCGGCGATGCTGCTGCTACAACCACAATCGTGCTGGACGAAGCCGAACAAGTCAGGAAACGCGCTATGCTCGCCTGCTTCGACACGCAGCGCGCCACACTCACACCCTTTGATGTCATGCACGAAGTGTTCCGCCCTGCCCCGCTCTATGATTTCACCGTGCCGCCACATCCGGGCACGCTCTATTACGAACACCATGATTGGGGCATGACCGGCGCGCAATGGCGCGCGCTCGCGCGGAAGGCGCTGGCTGCGTGGCGGGACAGCTGACGGTCCTGTCCGTTGCTTTCCCCTTCGCCGCAGTCGGCCCTGACGCGGTGGGCGGGGCGGAGCAGGTCGCGACCGCACTCGACCGGGCGCTAATAGATGCCGGCCACCGCTCCGTCGTGATCGCTTGCGAGGGATCGCGCGTCGCGGGTGAGGCCGTCTCGATCCCGTGGCAAGAAGGCGACACGATTGACGACGTCGTACAGTTCCCGCGTGCACCAGGCCATTCGGGTGGCCTCCGCCCGCGTAATCGAGCAACTACAGGATCGACGTGGTCCACCTGCATGGTGTTGACGTGCATGCCTACCTCCCGCCACCCGGCCCGGCCGCGCTGATTACCCTGCATCTGCCCCCGGGCTGGTACGCGACCGAGGCGCTGCGCTCCAAGCGTCCGCATACTTGGCTGAACGCCGTCTCTCGTTCAGAGGACGAGACGCTGCGGCAGATGGTTGACCGCGATGCGATCATCGGGCCGGTGCCGAACGGAGTGACCTGTGGAAACGCTGAGCGCGACACGCCACGCCCGTCGTCGCTTCGCGCTGATGCTGGGACGGATCTGCCCGGAGAAGGGCCAGCATCTCGGGCTGATCGCCGCGCGTGCCGCCGGTGTCACTGCCCTCGTCGCGGGCCGCGTCTATCCCTACGCGGAGCACGAGGCCTATTTCTGGAACGAGGTGGCGCCGCGCCTGCGGCGGCGGCGGTGCTATCTCGGCCCGGTCAGCTTCGCGCGCAAACGGCGGCTGCTATCGGCGTCGCGCTGCCTGCTGGTGCCAAGCCTGGCACAAGAGACCAGTTCCCTGGTGGCCATGGAGGCCCTGGCCTGCGGCACGCCGGTTATTGCCTTTGCGAACGGTGCGCTGCCCGAGATCGTTGAGCACGGCATCACGGGCTTTCTGGTGGGCAGCACTGCGGAAATGGCGCGCGCGATCCGGCGCGCGCACCAAATCCGGCCCGAGGATTGTCGCCGAGCCGCGCGCGAGCGGTTCTCACTGCAACGGATGACTCGGACCTATCTTGGCCTCTATCGACAACTTGCCGGAGTGCCCGCCTGCCAATGACCCTGGCCGTGCTTGATACGGATGCGGACGTGCTGGCGCTTGGCCCGGAATGGGGCGCACTCTGGCGCGCCTGCCCCGGCGCGACCCCTTTCCAGTCTCCGGCCTGGCTGCTGCCCTGGTGGCGCTGTTTCGGTACCGGCGCGCCGCGCGTCGCCGTGTTGCGCGAGTCCGGCAGCCTGGCTGGCATTCTGGCCTGCTACGTGCTGGATGAGCCCGGCTGCCACAAGCTATTGCTGATGGGCGCGGGCATCTCCGATTATCAGGACGCACTCATCGACCCCTGCTTGCCGGACGAGGCTTTGGGCGCGCTGCTGTCCGTGGTGCTCGCGCGCGCGGTTCGAGACGGGGTAACGCGCTGCGACCTGACCGATTTGCCGCATTGTGCGGGGCTCCGCAGGGCGCCCGTGCCGCCCGACTGGCAGGAGCAAGTCGCGGACACCGAACCCTGCCCGGTGCTGCCATTACCCGAAACCCCGGAGGGGCTGCGGACCGCGATCCCGACCGGGAAGCGACGCCATCTGCGTCAATCGCTGCAGCGCGCGGCGCGAATTGGCCCCTGGAGCACGAGCATTGCAAACGCATCGACGCTTGGCTGGTTTCTCGACGAACTCGAGCGCGCGCACGCCGCGCGCTGGCAGTCCCGTGGCCAGGCTGGCGTGTTGCGCGACCCGCGTGTGGCCCGGTTCCATCGGCTTGCCGCACCCGCCCTACAAGCGTCGGGTGCGCTGCGGCTTCAGGCGCTATCGTTCGAAAACACGGTTGCGGCGGTCTATTACACGCTGCTTGCCGGCCCTGATCGCATTTTGTTCTATCTCTCAGGCTTCGATCCGGCTTTCGCTCGCGAAAGCCCCGGCACGATCCTGCTTGGCCGGATGATCGAGGACGCCGTGCGCGAAGGGCGGCGCGAATTGCATTTTCTGCGCGGCGGCGAGCCCTACAAATATGCCTGGGGCGGCGTCGATCGCATGAACACGACGCGCCGTCTGGTGCCGCGATGACAGAACCGGTCTCGGCTTACCTCGAAGGGCGCATCTCGGCTCAGGTCGCGCTGGCGCAACTCGCATTGTCGGGCCGGTCTGCTGACGATAGTGCGAGGCTTCTCGCAGACCGGATGGGCACGGAGGAACTGCGCCGCCTGCTCGCCGCGCAGCGCGCCAATTTTGACCGCCTGGTGATGATGGCCGCCGCGTGCGGAATCGACCACGAGGCAGCAGGACCGGACGCGTTACCGGCGCTGCGAGCCGGGTTCGATCGGGCTGCGGCGATTTCGCCCGAGGCGAGTGTGGCCGCTTATTCGCTGGGTGATCCAGCGCTGCTGGATGCGGCAACGGCCGAACTTGTTGCCTGGCTGCGGCGACGTGACCTGCTGCAAGCGAGGTTCGACGTGCTCGACCTCGGCTGCGGCATCGGCCGCGTCGCAGCCGCAATCGCGCCCGCCGTGCGCAGCGTGCTCGGCCTCGATATCGCCCGCCGAATGGTCGAGCATGCGCGCCGCCGATGTGCCGGGCTGGCGAATGTTCGGTTCCAAACAACCGACGGTCTCGGGATCGCGCTCGGCGCGGCAAGCCTGGACCTGATTATTGCCGTTGATACCATGCCCTACCTCGTCCAGGCAGGGGTTGCTGACGGGCACGTGGCGGATGCGGCGCGCGCGCTGCGGCCGGGTGGCGCGCTGGCCGTGTTCAATCTGGCTTACGGTGACGACTCCCGCGAGCGCAGCCTTGCCGCGCGTTGGTGCGCGACCTGCGGATTCGCCCTTGCGTGCGCCGGTGAACGCGCCTTCAACCTTTGGGACGGCACCGCCTTTCTATTTCAGAAGAAAAAACTCAGCGCCCAATCGCCGTAGTGACCGCCCCGCCCGTCGCCGTGCGCCCGCCATCCACCACGTATTGCGCGCCGGTGATGTTGGAGGCGAGGTCGGAGCAGAGGAACAGCACGGTGTTGGCGATCTCCTCCGGCGTCCCATAGCGGCCGAGAGGAATCGCCTTGGCGTAAGCCGTGGCGACCATGCCGGGGTCGGACGGGTTCAGCGTTGCTTCCAGCGCATGAATCATCCGCGTGTCGATCGGTCCCGGGCAGACTGCGTTGACGCGGACGCCGGCGCGCGCCACCTCCCCGGCCGCAGCCTTGGTGAGCCCGATCACGGCGTGCTTGGAGGCCACATAGGCCGGCATGCCCGGCGTCGCCACGAGTCCCGCGACCGAGGCCGTGTTGACTACGGCACCACGCTTCTGGCGCAGCATCACCGGAAGAACATGCCGCAGACCGAGGAAAACGCCTTTCACGTTCACTGCGATGACGCTGTCGAACACGGCCTCGTCATATTCGGCCGTCGGCGCGAGCTTGCCTTCAATTCCCGCGTTGTTGTGGAAGCAATCGATCGCGCCGAACGCATCCAGTGCAGCCTTTACATAGGCCTGCACGTCGGCCGATCTGGTCACGTCCGCGGCGACGAAGATCGCCTCGCTACCCTGCCGGCGGATTGCGCCGGCGGTGCTCTCCCCGGCTTCGGCCTCCCGATCCACGACCACGATTTTGGCGCCCAGCCTGGCAAATCCCAACGCCGTGGCGCGACCGATGCCATTGGCTCCGCCCGTGACGAGCGCCACCTTGCCGGTGAAATCCATCACTCCCCGCCCCTCCTCCCAATATCGTCGCGCATGTTCGACCGATCCCCCGCATGGTGCAATCCTGCGGCCCAAGCTAAGCTGCGTTCGGCAGGGGGAAGAATGTCGGAGTTCGACTACATCATCGTTGGCGCCGGTTCGGCCGGCTGTGTGCTGGCGAACCGGCTGACCGAAGATCCGTCCATCAGAGTGCTGCTGCTGGAAGCCGGGCCGGAGGATAGTCATATCTGGATCGGCATTCCGGCGGGCTTCGCACGGCTGCTGAACAACGCTCGCTATAACTGGTGCTTCGCGACCGAGCCCGAGGAGGGCGTGCGCGGCCGATCCATCCCGATCCCGCGCGGCAAGACGCTCGGCGGCTCCAGCGCCATCAACGGCATGCTGTACGTGCGCGGCAACCCGCTCGATTACGACACTTGGGCGCAGCTCGGCAATCTTGGCTGGTCGTACGAACTCGGTGCTTCCCTATTTCCGAAAGTCGGAACATTACGAACCCGGCGGCGGGATAGCGCGCGGGCGCGGCGGTCCGCTCAACGTCGCAGCCATGCGCGAGACCAACGAGGTGTGCGACGCGCTGATCGCAGCGGCGATGGCCGAGGGCTATCCCCGCAACCCTGACTATAACAGCGGCGAACAGGACGGTTTCGGCTATTACCAGGTAACGCAGAAGCGCGGACGGCGCTGGTCGGCTGCCCGCGCCTTTCTCGACCAGGCGCGGAAGCGATCCAATCTGCGCATCCAGACCGAGGCGCTCGCGACCGGACTGGTTCTCGAGCAGAGGCGCGCGGTTGGCGTGCGCTACATGCAAAACGGTCAGCCGAAGGAAGCGCGTTGTGGAGCGGAGATCCTGCTTGCCGCCGGAGCGGTAAAGTCGCCGCATCTGCTGGAACTGTCCGGCATCGGCGACCCGCACCTGCTTGCCTCGCTCGGGATCGCCGTCGCACACGCACTGCCGGGCGTGGGTGAAAACTATCGCGACCATTACGCGGCGCGCCTGAACTGGCGCGTTTCCCGACCGGTCACGTTAAACGAACAGACCCGCGGGATTTCGCTCGCACGCGAGGCGATCAAATATTTCGTAATGCAGCGTGGCGTCCTCACCTACACCGCCGGCATCGTGTTCGGTTTCGTGCGCACGCGCCCGGAGCTCGAAGTACCAGACGTGCAGTTTCATTTTGCTCATGCGAGTTTTGCTACCGCGGCGCCCGCGTTCTGGAACGCAAGCCCGGCATGACCCTCGCGGTCTATCAGTGCCGCCCGGACTCGGCCGGCTCGATCCACGCGCGCTCTTCGGATCCGATACAGAATCCGGCGATCCGGCCGAATTTCCTGTCACAGCGGAGCGATTGCGAGACGCTCGTGGCCGGCCTGAAGATTGGCCGGCGCATCGTGGAAAACGCGGCGATGGACCGGTACCGCGCGTTCGAGATGAACCCCGGCCTCGCGGTGCAGACGGATGACGAATGGCTGGAATACGCCCGGCAGACCGGCCAGACCACCTATCACGTGGCCGGCACCTGCAAAATGGGCCGCGACCGGATGGCGGTGGTCGACGACAGGCTGCACGTGCATGGGATCGGTGGGTTACGCGTGGTGGATGCCTCCGTCATGCCGACGATGGTTTCCGGCAACACCAATGCCGCCGTCATCATGATCGCCGAGAAGGCGGCCGACATGATCCGGGACGACGCCCGCCCGGCAGCAGCGCGCTCTCCGGCCCCGATGGTTACGACTCCGGCCGATTGACCCCACGGACCTATTGTGCCCCCGCTCCCGTGAGCTGCGCTTCAGTCAGCTGAAAGCCCACCCAGATCGTGTAGGCCGCGCCCGACCTCGTCGGCGTTACCGGCAAAGTGACCTCAATGGGCCCGCTTGTCACCGCAACGCGATCCTTGTTGGGGGGGAAGGTCGCCTGCGCGGTGAAAACCTGCTTGTTGAGGATGCGATCGCCACGGGCCACGGCAACGAAATAAGGAATATTGGCCTGTCGCGTCGGCGCCACGGGGCCGCGCAGGAAATCCATGCCGATGCTGAGCGTCGCAACAACCGTCCCCGGCGTCGTGCCCGGTCGGCACGTGCCGCTTGCGGCGGTGATACTGCCCTGTAGCTGCAATTCCGTCAGGTCATGCCCGCCACCCGGCTGGTACAGCATTACGTCGGCGGCGGGTTTCAGTAGGACTACATTGGGACATGCGGGGGGAAACCGGCTGCCTCCGGCGCAGCCGGCCAAGCTTGCAATCAAGAAAAGCGCGACCGAAGCGAGGCGGAATTCGGCTCCCGCACGCGGCACTCTGTCGAGCATTGCTCTCCCCGGATGCAATTCGTTGCCGAACCGCGCCCAGCGATTGCCGAACGCGTTTAAAAAAGGCATAAGCGCGGCGACGTATCCAGGACGAGTGACCCTTTGCATGGGCCGAGCGGCACCATATTCCGTCCTGGCCTGAAAGAGAACCGCCTGCGGCGGCACGATTGCTCAATGTCTCATCAAACCCGCTCGGACAAGCGTCGCCTTCGTGTCCTTCTCGCAAGCCCGCGCGGTTTCTGCGCCGGCGTCGACCGCGCCATCCGCGTCGTTGAACAAGCATTGAGCCACGAGCGCAAGCCGGTCTATGTGCGCCATGAAATCGTCCACAACCGGACGGTGGTTGAAGACCTGGAAGCCAGGGGTGCGGTGTTTGTCGAACAACTGGCCGATGTCCCCGAGGCCGCTGCTGTCGTCTTCTCGGCGCATGGCGTGCCAAAATCGGTCCCCGCGGAAGCCCAGCGACGCGGACTGAGATATTTCGACGCAACCTGTCCGCTGGTCAGCAAGGTGCATCGGGAGGCAGAGCATCATTTTGCCGGCGGCGGGTCTGAACAGCGGCACATCCTGATGATCGGCCATGCCGGACACCCGGAGGTCGAGGGCACGATGGGGCAGCTTCCGCCCGGAGCGATCACGCTGGTGCAGAACCTCGAAGCAGCGCGCCTCGTGCAGCCGCCTTGCGCCGATCGTTTGGCTTTCATCACGCAGACCACGCTTTCCGTTGACGATGCGGCGAACATCATCGCGGTCCTGCGCGCCCGCTTTCCCGCAATTGAAGGTCCGCGCAAGGAGGACATCTGCTACGCCACCACGAACCGGCAGACGGCGGTGAAGGCGATCGCGCCCTGCTGCGATCTGGTGATTGTCATCGGCAGCCCCAACTCGTCCAATTCCCAGCGCCTGCGCGAAGTGGCCGAGCGCGCCGGCGCATCGCGTGCGGTCCTGCTGCCTTGCGTGGCCGCACTCGACTGGTCGCTACTCGATGGCGTGGACACGCTGGGATTGACGGCGGGTGCCTCCGCTCCGGAACGGCTCGTCCGGCAACTCATCGACGCGCTGTCGGACCGCTTCGTGCTGCATGTCGAAGAGCGGCCCGTGGTACACGAAGACATGGTCTTCAAATTGCCGGCGCCGCGCATCTGATGGCTGTCTATACCGAGGTCACCGACGAAGCGCTCGCCACGTTTCTCGCCGACTACGACATTGGCGGGCTGGTCGCGTTTCGCGGCATCGCCGAAGGCGTGGAGAACAGCAATTACACCCTGCGCACGACGACGGGCGATTTCATTTTGACGCTGTACGAAAAGCGCGTGGATCCGGCGGATTTGCCGTGGTTCCTGGGGTTGATGGAGCACTTGGCGCGCGGCGGGATTCCCTGCCCCCTGCCTGTGCATGGGCGCGATGGCGAGGCGCTGCGCAGCTTGTCCGGACGCCATGCGGCCATCACCACATTCCTGCCCGGCATCTGGCCGAGGCGCGTCCGGCTCGCGCATTGCCGGCCGCTGGGCGCGGCACTCGCATCACTGCATCTGACCGGCCAGAGCTACGCGCCGACCCGGCGCAACGCCCTTGGCCCGGACGGCTGGGCGCCCATTCTCGACCGTTGCCGCGCGCGGGCCGACGACGTGCAACCGGGGCTCGTCTCTCTGCTCGATGAGGTCTTGGCCGGCATTCTTGCGGGTTGGCCCACTGCATTGCCGGTGGGCCATATCCATGCCGACCTGTTCCCGGACAACGTATTCTTCCTGAATGACGGCATATCCGGACTGATCGACTTCTATTTTGCGGCGACCGACATACTGGCCTACGATCTCGCAGTCTGCCTGAACGCGTGGTGTTTCGAATCCGATTTCTCGTTCAACGTGACCAAAGCGCGGTCGCTGCTGTCGGCCTATGCGGCGGTCCGCCCACTCGAGGCCGAGGAGTGGGCCGCCCTACCCGTTCTCTGCCGGGGGGCCGCAATGCGGTTCCTGCTAACGCGGCTTTACGATTGGCTGCATACGCCGCCGCACGCCCTGGTGACACGCAAGGATCCGCTGGAGTATTTACGCCGGCTCCGGTTCCACCTCACCGCGCGTAGCGAGCATGACTACGGCATTTGAGCCGGCGCGGGGGGAAGCCGGGACCGTGGAAATCTGGACCGATGGCGGCTGCAAGCCCAATCCCGGCCCCGGCGGGTGGGCCGCTGTGCTGCGCTACCGAGGTCACGAACGGGAATTGAACGGCGCCGAGCCGGCGACGACCAATAACCGGATGGAGCTGACCGCAGCCGCAGCTGCGCTGGAAGCCCTGACCCGGCCTTGCCGGGTGGTCCTGCACACCGATAGCGAGTATGTGCGCAACGGGATTACCCGCTGGCATACCGGATGGGTGCGGCGAAACTGGCGTAATGCCGGCGGCGATCCGGTCGCCAACATGGATTTGTGGCGCCGGCTTCTGGACGCCGCCGCCCGGCACGAGATCGACTGGCGCTGGGTACGTGCGCATGCGGGCGATCCGATGAACGAGCGCGTAGATCAGTTGGCCACGGCGGCAAGGCTGGCATTGGGGCGATCGCCCAGCTGAGTTCGGCTCAGGCCGTCGCCAGATCCCGCAACCGGTTGCCTTCACGGACGCCGAAAAAGATGTCGGGAGTAATCTCCTCGACATTCCGGCAGCCCGTATAGGCCATCGTCTTGTCCATCTCGTTGCGCAGAACTTCGACCGCGTGCGCCGCGCCGGCCTGGCCGGCGACCGCTGTGCCATACAACGTCGCCCGACCCGTCAGCACCGCCTTGGCTCCGAGCGCCAGCGCCTTGACGATATCCGAGCCGCGGCGAATGCCGCTGTCGAGAATGACCGTGGCCCGATCACCCACCGCCTCGGCGACTTCGGGCAGCACGTCGATCGAAGCTACCGCGCTGTCCAGGTTGCGCCCACCATGGTTAGAAACGATAATTCCGTCGACACCGTGCTCGACGGCGCGAACCGCATCGTCTCCGCGGTTGATGCCCTTCACCATCAGCACGCCGGGCCATTTGTCGCGAAACCGCTTGATGTCGTCCCAGCACAGCGAGTCCTGGCGCATCATTTCACTGGTGCTCGCATCGCTCGTGACCGGACGCCGATAAGGGTCGGGATAATTCTCAAACCTGGGCATGCCGATCGTGGCGAAATACTTCATCAGCACGGAAGCGGACCAGCGCGGGTGTCTGATCACGTCGGCGACGAAGCGCGGCGTGGGATGAAACGGAAGCAGGAAGCCATTGTGTCGGTTGTACTCGCGGTTTGGTGGCACGATCGTATCCGTGGTGATGATCAGCGCTTCGAAGCCGGTGCGATGCGCTCGATCGATCAGCTGGTAGGATAATTCCCGCTGCTTCCACACATAGAGCTGAAACCAGAGCCGCCCGCCTGCCTCCTTGGCGATCTTCTCCATCGAGGTCATCGCGCTGGTGGCCAGGACGAATGGAACCTTGGCGGCCGCTGCGGCTTTGGCGAGTTCCAGCTCGCCCTCGTGCCAGCACAATCCGGCCGCACCGGTGGGCGCGATGGCCAGGGGCATGCTGGCGGGTTTGCCGAAGAGGGTGGTCGCCATGTTGCGGGCAGAAACATCGACCAACGCGCGGTGACGCAGCTTGATGCGCTCGAACGCAGCCCGGTTGTTCCGCAGCGCAACCTCGTCCTCGGTGCCGCGATCGACAAATTCAAAAACGCCCCGCGGCAGCCGCCGCTTGGCGGTCAGCCGCAGATCATTGATATTGAAGCAGCGGTCAAGGGATGCCATAGCCGGCGTATCCTCGTTCGACTCAAATATAGTTAGTCAGTGCTGTTCCTCTTGCTCCGGCAGGATCTCGCCTTTCAGCGGCAAGTCTTCGCCGAGCCAGAGTGCGTGCAGCAGATGATCGTCCCGCGGGCGGTCCGTGTTGGGATGAACGAGCACGGTCAGCCCTTGGCGGTTCAGCGCGAGCCAAGGCACCAGCACCGGGAACACATCCGGTGCAAAGACCACCTGATACATCGCCTGCGGATGCGGCCCCACCGGCCCGTCATGCCAACGCCCGAGCTGGACGGCAAAGCGTTCACCGATCGCCTCGCGCAGCATCGCGGCGCGATCCTTCGACGATGCCGGATCGTAATAGACATGTGCGTGCCAAGAGGTAATGGCGGCTATGTCCTTCAGCGTTTCACTCACGGCGCTCCTCCAGCAATCGCTTCACCTGGCGTTTCATAACTTTGCCATAACCCGATTTCGGCAGTTCGGGCCAGAACACGAAGCGCTGCGGCCATTTATATTTCGCGAGCTTGCCCTCGATATGTGCCAGCAGCGCCGCCGGCGCGACCGTTGCCGTCGTGACCAGAACCGCGACCCCGCTTTCGCCCCATTTCGAATCCGGCATGCCCACCACGCAGGCCTCGGCAACGTCCGGGTGCGTCAGCAGCACCTCCTCGATCTCGCGCGGATAAACGTTGGAGCCGCCGGAAATATACATGTCGGATGCACGGCCGGTGATGTAGAGGAATCCGCATGCGTCCATGTGACCCAGATCGCCGGTATGCCACCAGCCATGCGCGAACCCGGTGGAGTTCGCCTCGGGATCGTTGAAGTAGCCGGCGAAAACGGCGGGACCGCGAACGCAGATCTCGCCGGTCTCGCCGTCCGGCAGCAGACGCCCGGCTGCATCCAGGATCGCCACGTCCATACCCGTGCGCGCGAAGCCGCAGCTTCCGACCGGCATGGTGCCGTCATCCAGGCTGTGCAGGTCGGGCGGCAGCACGGTGATTGCGCCCGTCACTTCGGCCTGGCCGAAATACTGTACCAGCACGTTGCCGAGTTTCGCCAAGGCGTGCCGCTGATCGGCCCGATACATCGGCGCGCCGGCATAGATGACATAGCGCAAGGAGGAGTGATCGAAACGGTCCACAGCCTCGTGCCTGGTCAGCATGGTCAGGATCGTCGGCACGGTGAACATGTTGGTCACGCGATATCGTTCGACGAGCCACCATGCCTCCTCGCAGTCCAGCCGCTCGCCGGACAGGAGCACGCTGGCAGCCCCGCGCGGCACCTGGATGACCGCATGCACGCCGGCGCCATGCGACAAGGGTGCGACCACCAGCGACACGTCGTTTTCGGTCGTGCCGGGGATCAGATCGGCCAAATGGTTGTTAACAACGAACTGCATCTGCCCATGGGTCAACACGGCTGCCTTGGGATGGCCCGTCGTACCGGACGAATAGAAAAACCATGCCGGGTGGTCGGGACCGACATCGACGGGGCGCTGCATGGCATGCTGGCGGTCCGTCGTTAACTCATCCCACGCAATGCCATCCTCCCCGCCCGGGGTGACCTCAAGCCGCAATGCCGGATTTGCCGCGCGTGCCGCCGCCGCGTGCTCAGGGAAGACCGGATCAAAGATGTGGACGCTGGCCGCCGAGGACTGCGCCAGATACGCAACTTCGGGCGGGGTCAGCCGGAAATTGGTCGGCACCCAGACGGCGCCTGCCATCCAGGCCGCCCACATCGTCTCCAGCATCGCCGTCGAGTTGCGCGAATGCACCAGTATTCGTTCGCCCGGTTGCACGCCGCGCGCCGCCAGCGCGCCAGCGGCCGCCTGGACCCGGGCGGCCATTTCCGCCCAGGTCCAGACCCGCTCCCGCCAGATCACCGCGTTTCGCTTCGGGAACCGCCAGGCGGTTTGCAGCAGCAAGCAGGCGAGGTTTGCGGTCGGCGCCGGCATCGAGGTCAGCGCACCGCCTCCAGAATGGAGACGTAGTTGGCGACGGCCGCCCCCCCCATGTTGAACACGCCGCCAAGATCGGCTTTGGGCAATTGCATGCCCGGGGGAGCTTGTCCGGTTAGTTGCATCGCCGCGAGCGCGTGCATGGACACGCCCGTGGCGCCGATCGGGTGCCCCTTCGCCTTGAGCCCGCCCGAGGGATTAATCGGCAGCTTGCCGTCCTTCTGTGTCCATCCTTCCAGGATGGCGCGCGCGCCCTGGCCGAGCGGGGCGAGCCCCATCGCCTCGTATTCGATCAGCTCGGCGATGGTGAAGCAGTCATGCGTCTCGACGAAGGAAAGTTCGCCCAGCGACAGCCCGGCATTGTCGAGCGCACGCGCCCAGGCCAGCGCCGCACCTTCGAACTGAGTAATGTCGCGTCGCGAGATCGGCAGGAAGTCATTGACCTGCACGGCAGCGCGGAACCGGACCGACTTGCCCATGCGGCCAGCCGTGTCCTCGTCGGTCAGCACCAGCGCGGCGGCGCCGTCCGATACCAGCGAGCAATCCGTGCGCTTCAGCGGCGGCGCGACATACGGGTTCTTTTCGCTGGCCGTGCGGCAGAACGCATAGCCGAGATCCTTGCGCATCTGCGCAAACGGGTTCTCCACGCCATTCTTATGGTTCTTGGCAGCGATCGCGGCGAGTGCGTCCGACTGATCGCCGAACCGCTGGAAATAGCGTTCGGCGATGCGCCCGAACACGCCCGCAAAGCCAGCCGGGATGTCGGATTCCTCTTTTTTGTAGCTCGCTTTGAGCAGGATGTCGCCGACTTCCGGCCCCGGTGTCGCCGTCATCTTCTCCACGCCCACTACCAGCGCGAAGCGACCCTGGCCGGAGGCCAGGAAGCTCCGTGCCCCGTGCACGGCCGCCGAGCCGGAGGCGCAGGCGTTCTCGAACCGCGTGGCCGGCTTGAACCGCAGCTCAGGTAGCGCCTGAAGAACGAGCGACGACGGGAAGTCCTGCGCGGAAAATCCGTTATTGAATAGGCTCACGAACGTAGCGTCGATCTCATCGGCCCCTATCCCGGCATCTGCAATGGCCGCGGACGCCACCCGGCCCATCAGCGCCTCGACGTCGGGTTCCTCGAGCTTACCGAAGGGCGAATGCGCCCAGCCGACGATGCAGGTCTCGGGCATGGCGCCCTCCTTTCCACTGGATCGCCAGAATGGTAGCGCACGCTCCCGCGGCGCGCGATGGCTCCAGCGGATGGCGGGGTCGCGCCAGGTGCGGGACAAATGCGCTATCCCGTGGCAAGCGTGGAAATTGTGCACCAATCCGCTCATCCCATTTGCTTGGAGGCGTTACGATGGACTTTTCGATCCCGACAGACCTCCAGGAGTTGCAGGCGCGAACCCGCGACTTCATTCGCGATAAAATTATCCCGCTTGAAACCGATCCACGCCAGGGTCGGCATGGTCCGCTGGATTCGCTCCGCCGAGAACTCAACGGTCTGGCGGAGGCCGCCGGCCTGCTCGCCCCGCATGTCGCGGCGGAATGGGGCGGGCTCGGCCTCAGTCATTTCGGGCGGGCGATCGTCTTCGAGGAAGCCGGCTATTCGCTGCTCGGCCCGCTAGCCATGAACATTGCCGCCCCGGATGAGGGCAACATGCACCTGCTGGAGGCAGTGGCGACGCCGGAACAAAAAGAGCGCTGGCTCGCGCCGCTTGCGCGCGGGGAGATCCGCTCCTGCTTTTGCATGACCGAGCCGGCACCCGGCGCTGGGTCCGATCCGGCCGCGCTCAACACGACGGCGCGACAGGACGGCAATCACTGGGTCATCAACGGCGAGAAGTGGTTCATCAGCGGCGCCCGGGGCGCCGGCTTCGCCATTATCATGGCAGTCGAGGAAGACGGACGCGCGACCATGTTTCTGGCCGACATGGCGACGCCGGGCATCGAGGTCGTGCGCGCGATGGACACGCTCGATCAAGGATTCCCGGGCGGCCATTGTGTCGTTCATTTCAACGATTTGCGCATTCCCGCCTCCGACATTTTGGGCGAAACCGGCAAGGGCTTCCGCTATGCGCAAGTGCGCCTGGCACCAGCCCGGCTGACGCACTGCATGCGGTGGCTTGGCGCCGCCAAGCGGGCGCATGAGATCGCCGCATCCTATGCGTCTCGGCGCGAAGTTTTCGGCCAGGTGCTGGGCAATCACGAAGGCGTCGGCTTCATGCTGGCCGACAATGAAATGGATATCCGCATGGCGCGGCTCGCTATCTGGCACACGGCCTGGGTGCTGGACCGGGGCGAGCGTGCCGGCATCGAGTTCTTCGATGGCGAAGGTGGTCTGCTCCGAGGCGATCTGGCGCGTGGCCGACCGCTGCGTGCAAATCCTCGGCGGCCAGGGCGTGACCGGTGAGACGATTGTGGAGCGCATCTTCCGTGAGGTACGCGGCTTCCGCATCTATGACGGCCCTTCGGAGGTGCACCGCTGGAGCCTCGCGCGCCGGGTAATGCAGCAGGGACCGAACTGGTAGGTTTTGAGCTAGGGAACGACCGGTCCCATGCGTCGTGTGGGCGGTAGGTTGAACGGCGGCCCCGAACCTCTGGCCGGTCTCCGCGTGGAACACGCGGCTGGTTGCACGCCCGCCAGCTTTGGCTTGATACAGCGCGACGTCAGCGGCCCGGAGCAGGGCGGTGGCATCGGCCCCGTCCCGTGGCCCGACGGCAATGCCAACGCTGGCGCCGATCCGGACCGTCACGCTATCGAGGCGAAAAGGCTGGCTCAATCGCTCGACCACCCTTCCGGCAAGGAATTCTGCGGCGCGGGGCTGATCGGAGGTGGGCTGGATTACCGCAAACTCGTCGCCGCCGAGCCGGGCCACGGTGTCTGCATCGCGGACGCAACTCCGCAAACGAGCGGCCACCGCGACCAGCAGCGCGTCGCCCGCCGCATGGCCAAACGAATCATTCACGGATTTGAAATGGTCGAGATCAAGGCAGAGCACGCCGAAGACGCCGCTCGCCTCCAGCAGACCCTCCAACTGCTGGACGAAAAGGACGCGGTTCGGCAGGCCGGTTAGTGCGTCGTGATGCGCCATATAAGCGATACGCGCCTCGGCGCGCCGACGCTCGGTCACGTCCCGTCCGACGGTCAGAACCAGTTGCTCGCTGTCCAGATCCAGTAACTCGCAAGAGAGAGTATGGTCGCGCAACTCCCCGGAGGGAAGACGTATCTGGCAAACCACATCGCGGACGCGCCCGGAGCGCTTCACCTCCTCCATCAGCCGAGCCCTCGCTGCGGGATCATGCCACAGGCCGAGTTCGGCCATTGTCCGCCCGATCACCAGCTCGCGCGGACGTTGCAGCAGCTCGCACATCGCCTCGTTGACATCGCGGATCAACCCCTCCGGGGTGGTCAGGGTCAACGGGTCGGGACCGAACTGGAACAGCTTTGCGAACAACCGTTCGGATCGCGTCAGTGCTTCTTCGGCAAGCTTGCGTGCAGTGATGTCGTAACACATGGCAAGCAGTGCCGGCTCCCCATACCAATTGATACGGTTGGCGAAACAGTCGATCCAAATGATCCCGCCATCGGGCCGGCAAACCCGAATCGCGTAATTCCCGGGAACATTCAGGCCGGCTTGCCGTGCCCTGGCCCGCGCCTCCACGATCGGCCGATCATCGGGATGCACCCTGGCGCCCAAGACGTGCTGCGCCAGCGCCTCTTGGGGTGAGGCATAGCCCATCATCTGCGCGTAGCTACGGTTGACGTAAAGGAGTTTTCTGTCGCGGTAAACGAGTATGGCGGTCAGGCTGGTTTCGACAATGGCCCGGAAGCCGCTCTCCTCAATCGGGCACTGATCGACCTCGGGAGCAGCCAAACCGACGCGCGCCATGGTTCCGGGGAGCACCGTCTCCAGCAAGCATCGCCTCCTTCACCGGTCGCGCTCGATTTCTGGCCGCCCGAACTGTCACAGCCCTCAAATACGCGACGGACGCCTGCTGTATCGTAAGATGGAAACTTTGCAGCACGGTTGCAGACTACTCGTTGCATAGGCGAACATGCATCGGAGTCCCAATGGCGCGAGGCTTGGCGCATGCGAGTCGTGGTTCCTGCCCTGGTGTTCGCCGCCTTCGGCGCCGGTCTGCTTCTGGACACCGGGGCCGCACTTCGGCTCGGCTGGACCATTGTGTGGGAAATCCCGTTTCCGGCGCGCCTTGCCGCGCTCGCCTTGGTGGCCGCCCTTGCCCTGAGTGCCGCCGGACGGACCACCCTCACCCGACGCTTCGCCATCGGCCGATCGCAACCGGGTTCTGCGGGCGGCCGCATTCCGGGAGGCGCACGCGGGCAGAGACGAAAGAAGGCCGGCAAGGCTCGGCACCGGGGCGGCCACACAGTCGCGCGCGGGCGCGCGGGCCGACGTGGCGCGACCTGAGGCACACGTTTTGCCCGAGGAGGCGAGGTCTGCTCGTCAACGAACACCCTTCCATCGCCGCGGCGCCGGGACGATACTGCCGGACATGCAACATCCGCTGGGCGACGTCGCCGGAGCGCTGGACCTGCCCCGTAAGCAGGTGCGCAAGATCTTGGACCGCTGCCGCGTCACCAGCGGTAAGGGCTTTCGGTTGGCCGACCACGACCCGGCCGATACAGCCGGACACCTGGTCACAAAGGACCAGGCCGATACCTTGCTGGCCGCCAGTGTCGCCCGGCTTTCGGAGCTACAGCAGAAGCTGTATGCGCAAGACCGCTGGGCACTGCTTGTTGTCTTCCAAGCCATGGACGCTGCGGGCAAGGACGGAACGATCAAGCACGTGATGAGTGGGGTGAACCCGCAGGGTGTCGCCGTAACCAGCTTCAAGGCGCCGGGGCCCGAGGAGCTGGCGCATGATTTCCTCTGGCGATGCACGCGCGCGTTGCCGGAGCGTGGCCGGATCGGGATCTTCAATCGCAGCCATTACGAGGAAGTCCTGGTCGTGCGGGTTCACCACGAAATGCTGGCGCGGCAACGGCTTCCCGACGAACTTGTGGGCAAGAAGCTCTGGGACGAACGGCTGGAAGCGATCGCCAGCTTCGAGCAGTACCTCGCCCGGCAGGGGACAATGGTGCTCAAGTTCTTCCTGCACATATCGAAACAGGAGCAGAAGCGCCGTTTTCTCGCTCGGCTGGATGAGCCCGACAAGAATTGGAAATTCAGCGCCGCCGATCTGGCTGAGCGGGCTCATTGGGACGCCTATCAGCAAGCCTATGAGGACGCCATCGCGGCAACCGCGACGCCGCACGCGCCCTGGTTTGTTGTTCCAGCGGATCACAAATGGTACGCACATCTGGTCGTGGGTGCGGCGATGATCGAAGCGCTCGACCGGCTCGACCTCAAAATGCCGAGCCTGAGCGCCGAGCAACGCGCGGCGCTGGTCGCGGCACGCGCCAAACTTGAGTCGGAATCCGACTAGGCTAGACCGCCTCTGGTCCTGTTCGTGCGGGCCTCGTCACGTCAGTCGGCGTAGCCACGCGGGTGCGCCTCTCGCCAGGCGTATGCGGTCTGGACAATTGTCTCCAATCCAGGAAAGCGCGGCGCCCAGCCCGTCTCGTGCCTGATCCGCTCAGCCGAAGCCACGAGGACGGCCGGATCGCCCGGTCGACGCGGCGCGATGACGTGCGGCACGGAACGCCGGGCAACGCGCTCGACGGCATCAATCACCTGCATCACCGAATATCCCTGGCCGTTGCCAAGATTATAGCTGACGCTGCGGTGCGCTAGCTGCTCCAAGGCAAGCAGATGCGCCTGCGCGAGATCAGATACATGCACGTAGTCGCGAAGGCAGGTGCCATCCGGCGTCGGGTAGTCATTGCCGAAAACTTGCAATTCCGCGCGCCGCCCCAGGGCTGCATCGATCGCCAGTGGAATGAGGTGCGTTTCCGGCCGATGATCCTCGCCGAGACGGCCCTCCGGGTCGGCACCGGCTGCATTGAAATAGCGCAAAGACGCGCTGCGCAGCCCATGCACACGCTCCGCCCAGAGCAGTGCGCGCTCGATCATCCACTTGCTCTCGCCGTAGGGCGAGCCGGGATCCAACGGCGCGTCCTCGGCGATAGGCACGCGGCCGGGTGATCCGAACAGATTGGCCGTCGAAGAAAGTATGAAACGAGAGACGCCGTGACGCACGCAAGCTTCGATCAGCCGGATGCCGTTACCTGCGTTCTCGAGCAGGTAACGAAACGGCGCCTGCATGCTCTCACCGACCAGCGACAGGGCCGCGAAGTGCAGGACCGCGTCCCAAGGACCGTCCGTGAGCAGCATATCGACCCCGGTCGTGTCAGCCAGGTCGATCTCCAGCAACTCAACTCCCGGCTGAATCGCCGCTCGATGACCCTGCCGCAAATTGTCGAGTACAACCACTTTATCGCCGCGCTCACATAACGCGAGGACGACATGGCTCCCGACATATCCCGCGCCGCCAGTGACCAAGTATCGCCGTTTCAACGGTGGGGCTCTTTCAGGGGACTGCGCTCTGGGTCTGCGATTGTGTCGCGCTGGCTACATCAGGTCGCGCTTCGGGCAACCGGGCCATTTTCCACTGGACCGTCCGGGCTGTTGCATGCCTTCTGGACTGCGAACACAGGCGGGTGCAATCGGTAACGTCCGACTACAGGACGGCGCGGATTGCAAGCCAAAGACCGTAGAAAAAACCAACGCTTGCGACCGCGGAGGCTGCCATCAACACCAAAGCTTGCCGCCGTGCCCTGCAGCGCAGACGCGTTTCCTCGTCGTCATCCGCGGAGACCGTCCCATTGACCGCATCGGGCTGCAGCACGCCGACTTGTGTCGCGCGGCAAAGCGCATCGGCTGCGTTAGCGTACAATCGTTCAATCTCCGCCGTGGCGGGAGTAGTTTTGCCAAGTTGCGGCATCAACATGGCTCCTGTTCGAGCAGCGGGCGCCCCGAAAGGCGCGCGGTCCCGATCTCCAGGGTCGGACATCGCAGGCTCATGCCGTGCTTGTCAACAGGATGTGAAGCCTTGGCCTGATCCGATTCGCATCGTGATGTCTCTCGGGTGCAACTGATAGCTGGCGGCGCGGCGGCCGCTTCTCGGAACAGAATACCGGCGGTTGCGTTAAAGAAGTGCTTCGCCTTGTCGTGCATTGTAGATGCTCGGAGCAGCGGCTTTGAATACGAGGAGCCCGTCCGGGGCCGAATCGTTGAATGCACATGCTTAAGGAGCGGAACGTGGAAGACGGGATCGGCTGACATGATGAAATGGCTGACTTCGGGCGGGGTTCTGGTGGGTATGGTCTTCGTCGGGGGCCTGCTGCCCTCGGCGGGCGTCCTGGCCGCTCCATATTGCGTGCAGACGGAAAGCATTCCGCCGCAATGTCTCTATTTCGATCCGAGCCAGTGCCGGATGGAAGCACAACACCTGAAGGGGTGGTGCGTGCGAAATCCCGAGGGTTCTTCGCCTATTAACGCGGGAACCGGTGCCTACTGCCTTCTTACGACCGGCGGGCTCGTCTCAGTCTGCGAGTATCAAACAGAAGGTGACTGCATGCGCGAAGCGATACATCAAGGGGGCGTTTGCACCTTGGCTCCGACTCGGACGCCAGAAGGAAATCCGCCGCCCGATCCCTATAAATATACTCGGCCGCCGCCGGTGCAGTGATTGCGCGGATACCTTCCTCGCCTTCGCGAGGAGGAGAGAGCCAAATCCCGTAAGCCGATGTCGCGCTCACCTCTCTCGCATCGCGAGAGAGGTGAGTTGTTCCGGTCAAATCAGTGCGCCGCGACCACGCCGGTAGACGCCGGGCCGAGATTGTACGAGAAGCCCCAGCTGACCGGGACGAATTGCTGCACATACTGATTGAAATAGCGATAAACCTCGGTGATGCCGGTCCGCGGTACGTACACCACATCAAACGGCGCGAGCTGCACATCGGCTGCCGGGTTTCGGGCGTGCATGATGTCCACGTAGCGGGTCGACAGGAACTCGGGCCGGTCGCCAACCCCGCGCCGAATGATAAAGACGTCGTGCTCGTCGCCGCTGAACTTGACACCGCCCGCGCGGGCGAGTGTTTGCGCGAGCGTCGGGGGCGGACCGACGGAGATGAACTCCCCAGAATTGTTCACTTCGCCACCCACATACACACGGGTTGGTGCGAAAGAGCGAACCACAACGGTTAGATGCGGGTTTTGCAACTCGCTTGAATAAGCCCGCCGTAGTGCAGTCGCGAGTTGCGGCACCGTTCGGCCGTAGGCAAGCTCGTCCGGGATACCGTGGTTGAAATATGTCCATCAGGCCGAACGGTCACGTCTTCGTCGAGGCTAGGGTTAAGCAGCAGCCTTATGGCCAAAATGTCCCCCACCTGGATGCGGTACGGCTCCAGGTAACGAACGTAGCCCGCCTCGGGTGATGGAATCGGCGGGTGCGGGTCGCATATTTGCCGTGCTGGCACTGCAGGCCGGCAGCGCTGCCGCGGCCGAGAATGCGGCCAGGACGCGCACCAAGCGGCCGACCGATCTCCGCCGAGACGCCGCCGGCAACATCGGGAAATCGCAAGTAGAATGCGTCTTTTGCAGGGTCGCACCGATAGTGCCCGCAGGAAGGTAGCGTTCGGTCATCATCTTCATCCTCGTTGAACCTTCTGTCGAGCCAGACGGCCAGATCGCGTCAGGAAGCGGCCCCTCTCCGACGCGGCCCGAAGCCCGCCTCGGAGCAAGAACATAGCCGGAACCATCATTTACAGGATCGCAACGTTGTGCCACGGAGTCCAGTTCCTTACGCATCAGACATCCGGTCCCGATGGACCGCCGGATCAACGTAAGGCACGATGAACGTTACGATCACGACCGCTAAGCCGGCGCGGAAACCCAGGTCGAGAACATCATCTTGCCCCGCATCACGTTGAAAAACCTTGGGGTCGGCGTCAACACTGGAATCGGGCCGAAACGTCCGGCGAGGAATTTTTTTGCCGATGGTGGCGTTTTTGTTCCGGTCCCCGCGCCGCGGCATCGGATGCCGTTACGGCTGAAGCTGCCCCGAAAGCGGCCGGGTTGGTGGCCATCCCGCATACGCACTCGCCGGCAGTGCGGGGCCCCTGTCGATCGGTTCATCCGGGATGCCCGTCAATCTGGCGATCGCCTGATCAACGCCGTGAATGGCCTGCATTTGGCGCCCGGCATCCAGATTGCTTAATGCCGCGCCGACCTGCTGGGCGACGCCACGGCCGTCCGGTATCGGTTCGGACTGGTCAGGCGTAATCGGCCGAAGCGCAAGCTGGATGCGTGTCGCCTGCAGGAGCGAGCGCGCCTCGTCGAAACTTCCCATCGCCAGCGCATGGCGCGCCGCGGTAAGCCTCTCCCAAGCGGCGGTCGGGTCCGCACCGGTCGGTTGACTCGCCCGGGGTATCGCAATCGACGCCTCCGGCGCGGGCTCAACGGCTGAGCCCCGCCGCATGCGGGCCAACAAATCTTCGACCGAAGCGAAGCCGGGGTCGTTCGTATCTCGTACCCGCGTGCTCTCCTCGTGTCGGCGCGCTCGCGCGCTGTTCGAACGGACGGCCATATCCTGCTTGCGAATGCCCGAACCATACCTTTGGTCGCGATCCAGTTCGCCTTGCAATCGCTGAACTTCTGCGGCCAAAGCGTCCCGCTGGCGCCTCAAGACGGCGGTCTCACTGTCGAGCGGCAGGTCTCCCCCTGCGATCGCCGACGCATTGGCTATTTGCGGCTGCGGCGCGGCTGGATGCGAAGGCGGAGGCGCGAGTGGGCCGGCAGCCGCTTGCTGCATCGGCGCCCGGGCTGCGACGGCAGTCGTGGTCGGAGCCGATGTCGGGCCGGCAGCCGCTTGCTGCATCGGCGCCCGGGCTGCGACGGCAGTCGTGGTCGGAGCCGATGTCGGGCCGGCAGCCGCTTGCTGCATCGGCGCCCGGGCTGCGACGGCAGTCGTGGTCGGAGCCGATGTCGGGCCGGCAGCCGGCTGCTGCATCGGCGCTCGGGCTGCGACGGCAGTCGTGGTCGGAGCCGGGGCTGATACGACAACGTCAGCCGGAGCTTGCGCTGGCGCTAGCGGCGCCAGCTGGGGGGCGGACGATGGTGCGTCGCGCAGGGCAATAGACAGCGCCATCACCAGCCCTGCGATAATCCCGGCCGCTGGTACAACGAAGCGCCACATGCGCGCTCACCTCCGAAGTATGTCCGGCACGTCCAGTCGGACAACGCCGCTCGGAAACACCCTGACAGACGGGAGAGCCGCAGGCGATCTCGTCCCCACGCAATAATCTACGGCTATCAGGCATGCCTACGCCGCGCAAGCACGCACGACGTGAGGGTCTGTCCGTGCAAAGGACGCAAGCCGCTCGCTCCCCGGCTGGTCGAGAAAGCGCCTGGAAGCTTTGGCGGTTTCTTGCCTTTCAGCTTTTGGCAGATAGCTGCGCCAGCGTCTCCAATTAGTGCCGGGCCGCGCTTGTCGGGGCGCTCCATTCGTGCAACGGCTTGCCCGGTGCGGCACGACTCTGCGCGGCCGAGGGAGAGAGGTAGGATGCCGCCGCTGATCGTTCTATGATGGGCGTGTCTGGGAGCGGTAAGACCACCATCGCGACCGGCGTCGCGGCGCGGGTTCATTGCGACCTGCTTGAGGGTGACAAGCTCCATCCTCAGGCGAACGTCGAGAAGATGCGCGAGGGCCATCCGCTGGACGACGCGGACCGGCTCCCGTGGCTGCGGGCGATAGCGGCGGAAATCGACGCACACATTGCCGCCGGCGCTTCTCTGGTGGTCGCCTGCTCGGCCCTCAAGCGCAGCTATCGCGCGATCCTGGTCGGCTCGCGTCCAAACGTCGTATTGGTCTATCTCCAGGGATCGCGCGAACTGGTGGCGGAGCGCATGGCGCAGCGGCGCGGCCACTTCATGCCACCTGCATTGCTCGACAGCCAGTTTGCGACCTTGCAGGAGCCGCAGGTGGATGAAGCTCCGATCATTGTTCACATCGGGCCACCGCCTGATGCGATTGTCTCTACCGTCCTCGTGGCATTGCAACAACGTGGTCTGGTGCAACAAAGGTCGGTGCCATGAACAATGACTTTGCCATCTATCCCAGCCTGCGCGACCGGGTCGTGCTCATCACGGGAGGGGCGAGCGGCATTGGTGCGGCGCAGGTCATGCATTTTGCCGCACAGGGCGCCCGGGTCGGCTTTGTTGATGTTCAGCGTGAGACGGGCGAGGCGCTGGCCACGCGGCTGAAAAACGGTGGCCACGCACCGCCCCTGTTCCAAGTCTGCGACGTAACCGATACTGCCGCGCTGCAACGCACAATCGCGGATATCGGGCGCCAACTCGGTCCGATCACCGTGCTTGTGAACAACGCGGCGAATGACCAGCGGCACAAATGGGAAGATACCACGCCGGCCTACTGGGATGAACGCCTGGCAGTGAATCTGCGGCATCAGTTCTTCTGCATCCAGGCGGTCGCACCAATGATGCGGGAAGCGGGTGGCGGATCAATCATCAGCTTCGGCTCGATTAGCTGGCACGTTGGACAAGGCGACATGCCCGCCTACACCACTGCCAAGGCCGCCGTAGAGGGGCTGACCCGCGGCATGGCGCGCGATCTCGGGCCTGACAATATCCGGGTGAACTGCGTGATTCCCGGATGGATCATGACTGAACGTCAGATCACGCTCTGGCTAACGCCTGAGGCCGAAGCGGACTTGATGAAGGCGCAATGCCTCAAGCGCAAGTTAGTGCCGGACGATGTTGCCCGCCTCGTGCTGTGGCTCGCCGCCGAGGATAGCCGAATGTGTACCAGCCAGTTATGGGTGGTTGACGGCGGCTGGATGTGAGGCGTGCTTACTTCGCGACCATCACGTCGGACGCTTTGATAGCGGCGGTCGCCTCGTCACCAGCCTTCAAGGCAAGGTCGTCGATGGCCTCATTGGTGATGGAGGCGGTGAGCACGACACCGCCACCGACCTCAATGCGAACGTGGCCGGTCGTCTGACCTTTCTGCACACCGACCACTTTGCCCTTGACCTGATTTCGCGCACTGAGCCGCATTCCCGCCTCCTGGCTAGTCCGTTGCGGTGACATATGGTGCGCGACAGGCACGAGTCCAGCGCAGCCTTGTGATCCGCCGCTCGGGTTCGTGTTCGTGCGCACGCCTGGACGCTCGTGCCGTCGCTCCGGATGATACGGCAATGAGGAAACGTCGTCCGCTTCCGGGGTGGGCACGCGCGGCGCAGTTCCTGATTGCACCGATCGCAGTGTTGTCACTTGCCGGATGTGGGCCGTTCTTGACGGCCACAACGGGCGACGTGGCTGGAATTGCGAGCGCCGGGATCGCCAACGGGGTGACCAAGTCTCCCGCCGCGGCGACGGGAATCGGCCTCGGCGTCGCGGCCGGGGCCAACGCCGGCCTGCAATATGTGGAACGGCGCGTGCACCAAACCGAGCAAGACAACATCGCCGCCGCCGCTGGGCAGCTCACGCCCGGTCAGGTCGCGCCCTGGCGGGTGGCGCACACACTGCCGATCGAAAGCAACGAGCATGGCAGCGTCGCGGTGACGCAGGCGATCGACGGCCCCGAATTTCACTGCAAAGGCATTGTGTTTTCCATCGATTCGATCGAGGACAAGCGACCAGGCTCTGCGTTCTACACGGCGACGATCTGCAATGATGCGGGCCATTGGAAATGGGCCACGGCCGAGCCGGCGACGGAGCGGTGGGGAGCCTTGCAGTGATCGCGTGCGAACGGCGGGCGTTGCTTGCGCTCAGTGCAGCGCTTTTCCTGTGCGGATGCAAGACAATCCCGGAGCTCGCCGGCATCGCCAGCGGAGCGGCGGCCGGGGGTGGCACGGGAAGCCCGGCGATCGGTTTCGCGGTGGGCGTCGGTGTGGCGACGGCGACGAGTGCGGCGGTCCGCTGGTACGGACGATCGCGCGCGCATGCCGAGCAACAGGCGATCGCCGACGCCGCATCCAATTTGTCTCCGGGCGGCCGGGCATCGTGGCAGATCAACCATATTGTACCGATCGGCGACGAACACGGCGAACTGTTCGTCGTCGGCGCAATTCCGAACCCGCTAGGCTTATGCAAGCGCATCGTGTTCTCGGTCAATTCGGGCACCGGTGCGCATACCACGCGCGACTGGTTCACCACCGATCTTTGCCGAACCGAGGGCGTCTGGCGTTGGGCGAACGCCGAGCCCGCGGTCTTGCGCTGGGGGTATCTGCAATGAAAGCCGCGGCCAGCCCCAATACTACCGCCACGCCGCAGTGCGGTCTCCTTAAGTGTCATTCTGTCGCACCGCTTGCCACCGGCGGGCATCCCCGTCGCGCTGGACCTGGAGGCGGGCCATCCCTGCTTAGGCAGGCCCGTCTCGCCCGCCAAGACCTGCTCACCAGGCTGCGGCTCTGGCGGCTTTCCTGGATACTGGGCTGGCTGGACATCAAGCTGAGCTATCGCCCCTCGCTCGTCGCCCGTTCTGGCTCGCGGCCCGCCGGAGGACGTCCGGTTCGCTACCCGAGCAAGCCGCTGGAACCGCTCCCAGGCGAGGGCGAGAGCAGCGTTCGTCGTTCGGCTCCCTCATCCGCATCGAGTGGGCTCGAAAGAGCACCGCCAGGCCGCAAAGACACTTTATAATGCCCCGGCATCGGTGGCTACCCGCGCAGCGTCGTTTGTGGGTGGCATTCAGACCTAATATATCGTTTTAAATCGCTTTTTTCGGACTGGATCGTGTCCAATGACGGAAGGCACGGCCGAAAGAACGATCCCAAATACGCCGACACCTCGCCGCCTGCAACGGCCGGCGCCGACCGTGTTCCTTGTTGCGGTCCTATTCGCGGCGATGATCGGGCTGTCGATCTGGTACCTGAGCCGGCGAGAGCCGCTTGTGGTCCAAGGCGAAGTGCAGTCACGCACCTTCGACATGGCGGCACGGGTCGATGGGCGTATCGGACAGATCGTCGTAACGCGGTCGCAAGACGTGCGCCAGGGCGCACCGCTCATACGTATTGACAATCCGGAGCTGCTGGCAAAGGCGCGGGAGAGCGAAGCGGCTCTGCGCGTTGCTGAAGCTGAGCTTGCACGCGTCCGGGCGGGGTTCCGGGCAGAAACAATCGCGGTCCGCAAGGCGGAGATCGACAGAGCTGCCGCAGACTTGACGCTCTCGCAGAAGACGCTCGAACGCACCCGGCAGCTCGTCATTACGCACGATGCGCCGCAATCGCAATTCGACAAGGATAGGGCGGCGCTAACACTAGCCGAACGCACGCTGGATCAAGCGCGTTTCGCATACAACGAAGCGGTGTCGGGATTCACGCGCGAGGACCTGAACATCGCGCTAGCCAAGGTCGAGACTGCGAAGGCCGACGTTGAGACGCTCAAGGCTCGCGTGGATCAGATGGTCGTCGTCGCGCCGGCCAACAGTCAGGTGTTCCGGATCCCCGTCGAAGATGGCGAGTTCGTTCTACCGGGCGTGCCGCTGATCACGCTGATCGATCTTGCCGACATGTGGGTGCAGTTTGATCTGCGCGAGGACCTGCTGCGTGATCTCAAGCCGGGCTCAAGGATCGACGTGCGGGTGTCGGCGCTCGGCAACCGCCTCGTGCCGCTGGAAATCCGGGTGATCGGGGCGAAAGGCGAGTACACAGGTTGGCGGGCGACGCGGGCCAGCGGCGATTTCGATCTGCGGACGTTCGAGATCCGCGCCTACCCGACGGAGCCGATTCCCGGATTGCGGCCAGGGATGAGCGTCTTCACAGACTGGGGCGAACAGCGCTCATGACCGAGCGTCGTCCGGGGCTGCTCGCCGTCGCAGCCCGCGAGGCGCGATGGATTCTGCACGACCCGGTGGCGCGGTTCCTCCTCTTCGGTGTTCCGGTCATCGCTTTCGCTGCACTCGGCTTTACCTTTAGCCATGCGGTCGTGCGCGGGCTCGATGTGGTGGCCGTCGACATGGACAATTCGGCGACATCTCGGCTGTTCGTCCAGACGGTTGCTGCCACGCCAGGAATCACGGTAGCGGAACGCGCAAACGATCTCGGCGCAGCGGCGAGCGCGATCCGCGCTGGCCGAGCGATCGCCGCGATCTATCTGCCGCCGGAATTCGGCAAGGATTTGCTGGCGGGCCGGGGGCCGCGTCCAGTTGCGTTCGCCAACACCCAGTTCTTCACGCCAGGAAACAATGCGGCCAAGAGCATCCGCGATGCTGTGACTGCCGCTAGCGCCGCAGTCGCGCCAGCCCGCCGGGCGGCAGGCAATGGGTCGGAGCCCGGGCCCAGGCTCGTCCCCGAGGAATACGTGCTGTCAAACCCTGCCCTCAACTATGCGCAGTTCCTGCTGCGTGCGGTGTTGCCTACGGTGCTGCATGTCGTCATCGCGATCTCGGCAGGTTACGCAGTTGGATCGGAGTTCCACCGGCGGAGTATGCGCGACGTGGTGGGATCTATCTGGGCACAGTATTGCCGCAGCGCTGTTTGGCAAGCTACTGCCCTACTACGTCGTGCTGATGCTGATGTTCGTGTTGATGGTCGGCATTCTCGACGTATGGCTGGGTGTCAGCTTCCGCGGCAGCGCGCTGCTCACGGCGGTAGCGGCGAGTCTGCTGATAGTCGCCTATCAGATGATTGGCTGCCTGATGCAACTGCTGGCCCGCAACATGGCGGTCGGGCTCAGTCTCACGGGGATCATCGTCTCGCCGGCATTCGGCTATGCCGGCGTCGGCTTTCCCGTGCTTGCGATGCAGACCTTTCCCCGTCTGTGGGGCGCGGTTCTGCCACTCCGCTGGTACATCCAGATCCTGTTCGACCAGGCTTCACGGGGCGCCGCGGTGCATTACACGGCGGAACCGTTCGCGATCCTTTGGGGCATTACGACGATTCTCGCATTGCTGGTTTGGCTACGTTTCCGCTCATTGGTCCGGCACGGACTGGCGGTTCCCGAAGAGGAGGAGCCGCTGCTCGCACCGGCGATCCCCGGCGTCGCGGCGGCGTTCGCAGCGGAGTGGCGACGGGTCTTGGGTGATCGCGGGGTGTTCAGCCTGTTCGTGCTGGCGCCGGTGCTGTACGCAGTGTTCTATCCGCAGCCCTATCTTGGGCAGATCGTTCGCAATATTCCGATCGCGGTAGTGGACCAGGACAACAGCGAGCTTGGCCGCGGGCTGATCCAGGCATTGAGTGCGCACGGCAACATCTCGGTAGCGCTGAACGCATCGAGCTACCGAGAGGCGGAGAATGCGATCCTCGCACGCCGCGCTTTCGCGATTCTCGGGATCCCGCCCGAGACCGAGAAAGACGTGCTGAAGGGCGTAGCAGCGCGGCTGCCAATCTACGCCGATTTAACCTATTTCATTCTTTTCAATCGTTCGTTGCAGGGTATGCTGGAGGCTGTGCAGGCCTACACGTTGGACGCGCTCGCCCACGGCGCGCGGGCCACGGGAGCCGGCGTGCAGGCCGCGTCGCGCCTGGTCGAGCCGGTGGAGCTGATCCAGGTTCCGCTTTTCAATCCGACCGCTTCCTATTCCAGCTACGTTGTGCCTGCCGCATTCGTGCTGATCCTGCATCAGACCTTGCTGATGGGCGCGGCGACACTGGGCGGTGTTGCTTTCGAGAGAGGTGGCCAAGCAGGCCGGAGGACGCGGGCTTCCGTGAGGGCGATTCTCGGACAAGGCTTGGCGCATTGGGTGCTGTATGTCCCCGCGATGCTGCTCTATTTCGTCGTTATGCCGCGTGTCTATGGCTTCTCGACGCTCGGCAGCCTTTGGGCGGTGGCAGCGGTTTCCATACCCTTCATCCTGGCGACAAGCTTCTTGGGACAGGCGCTCGGCTTGGTGTTCCGCCACCGGGAAACAGCGGTGCTGCTGGCACTGGGCCAGTAGCCTGCCGCAGTTCTTCCTCGTCGGGGTCTCCTGGCCCGCCGAGGCATTGCCGGGCTTTCTGCGCCAAGCACGCGAACTGCTGCCGAGCGTAAATGCGATCGACGGCATCGTCCGCATTATTCAGATGGGGGCGAGCCTGGCGGAGGTGCGGCCGGACTGGCTGCGTCTGTGGCTGCTCACCTTGGTCTATTTTGCCATTGCCGCTGCCCTGGCTCACTTGCGAGCCCGGAGGGTGCCGCGCCATGCCCCGGCAATCTAGACGCACGCTGCTGCTAGCGCTCGGCCCAGTGCTGCTTGCTGTCCCCTTGTACGCGGCCTGGTACTGGTGGCCGGCGCGCGCGGTCGGGGGGGTGGAAGTCGTGGGCATGGTCCGGACTACCGAGATCCGTATTGCTCCCGAGGTAAGTGGGCGGTTGGCCCGTTTCCTCGTCAAACCGGGGCAGACCGTCCAGAGTGGGCAGCCGGTCGCCCTGCTGAGCAATCCCGAGCTGTGGGCCGCCGTTGGCGCGGCGCGGGCAGAGGCGGACAAGGCGCGGTCCGACCGTGACCGGGTCTATGCCGGCGTGCGCGAGGAGCAGGTGCAGGCCCTACAGCGCGAGATCGAGAAGGAACAGGCGGCACAGATACAGGCTGGGCAGGAATTGGCCCGGAAGGTTGTACTGGTCACGCGAACGGATGTCGCAGTGAAGGAGTTGGACGCCGCCAAGGCAGCAGAGGCACGCGACCTAGCCGACGTCACCGTCGCCAAGGGCCGCTACGCCGAGGCGCAGCGCGGTCCGACCAAGGAGGAGCGCGCTCTGGCCGATGCGACGGTTACGGCGGCTGAGGCTGCGCGCGATGTGGTGGAGGCGCGGGCGGCAAAGATGCTGCTACGCGCACCGGCTTCCGGCGTCATTGCCATCCTGGTTGCTGAGGTTGGCGAGGCGATCGTGCCTGGTGAGCCCGTGCTGACGATGGTACCAGACCCCGGTGTCTGGTTTGGGTTCAATATGCGCGAGGACAAGCTGCGCGGACTGACCATTGGATCCTCCGTTCCGGTGTACACGTCCGCCAGCGCAAAACCAATCGACGCTAAGGTCGTCGAGTTGCGGAATTGGGGCGAATTCGCCACCTGGCGGGCCGCTCGCGCAGCAGGGGATCATGATCTTAATACATTCTTTGTTCGTCTGGATCCGGTCGCGCCGATACCCGCTTTGGCACCCGGCCAAACCGTATGGCTAAAAGGGCTACCGTGAAACCTCGATCTAACGTCGACGTCAAGCACGTCAGCGAGAGAAGACACCGCGTCAGCCCAGCGGCAGCACGATCTTGCCGACATCCCGGCTGCTCTCCATCAGCCGATGCGCCGGCCAGTATGTCCAGCACCACATCAAACGCCGCGACCTAATAATATCAAGCGCTTGATCTGTGGCGTAGATCTGCGTGCGGTAGTTGATCGCGCCGGCCCCGCCCAAGCTGACGCAGCGGCCATTCTACCGAACCGGCGGTCGCGTACGGCGTCGCATCAAAGGCGCGGGCAAACTGGATTGCGGTGACGCCGATCGCGGTTGCGGCGCCCCGGGAGATAGGCTATCGGCGCGGTCTCCATGAGTGCCATTCTGTCGCACCGCTTGCCATCGGCAGGCATGCCCGTCGCGCTGGACCTGGAGGCCGGGCCATCCCTGCTCAGGCAGGCCCGTCTCGCTGGCGAAGACCTGTTGAGTGGACTTGCGGCTCTGGCGGCTTTCCTGGACGCTGGGCTGGTTGGACATCAAGCTGCGCTATCGCGGCTCGCTGCTCGGCCCATTCTGGCTCACTCTGTCCACCGGGGTGATGGTGGGTTGCCTGGGCGTGCTCTACTCGACGCTGTTCCTGATCGACCTCAAGACTTATCTTCCGTTCCTGGCACTATCGCAGGTGCTGTGGATGTTCATTGGCAGCATCGTGAGCGATGGCTGCGTGTGTTTTACGGGCACGGATTCGGTACTCTTGTCGGCGCGCATGCCGTTCACCGTGCATGCGTTGCGCACAATCGTGCGTAATCTTCTCGTGCTCGCGCACAACATTCTGGTCATCATCGTCGTCTTCGCGGTTTTCGAGATCTGGCCCGGCGCGCAGATGGTCTGGGCACTGCCCGGCCTGGCCGTCTGGGGCATCGACGCGCTTGCAGTCTGCCTGCTGCTCGGCGCGTTCTGCGCGCGCTTTCGCGATATCCCGCCGATCGTCGGCAGCATCATGCAGATCGCCTTTTTCGTCACCCCGATCATCTGGCAGCCGCAGCAACTCGGCGCGCAGCAGCACTACTTGGTGTACAATCCGTTCTTCGACCTTCTGGAACTGGTGCGCGAGCCGCTGTTGGGCTCGGCGGCCGGTGTGCATGTCTGGGAAGCGGCGCTGGTATTTAGCGCGGCACTCTGCGCTCTGACCGGCGCCTTTTTCCTGCGCGCGCGCGCGCGCATCGCGTTCTGGATGTGATGCCGATGCCCGAGCCGGCCCGGATCGAGGTTGCGGGTGTTTCCGTTTTCTTCCCGCTGTACCACGCAAACGCGCGGAGCCTGAAGAAGACCGTTTTCGCCGCCGCGTCCGGCCGGCTGGGCAGGGACAACAGTCAGCGCGTGGTCGTGCAGGCGCTGCGCGACGTGTCCTTCTCGCTGCGGGCGGGCGACCGGCTGGGGCTGATCGGCACGAACGGGGCGGGTAAGACCACATTGCTGCGCACGCTCGCGGGCATATACGAGCCGGTGTCCGGCGCGTTGCGCGTGCGCGGCGCCGTCAATACGCTGCTTGATCCGCAACTCGGCATGAATCCCGACCTCACCGGGCGTGAGAACATTGCCTTGCGCGGCCTCTATAACGGGTTGCGCCGGTCCGAGATCGCCCGGCTAGAGGAGGACGTGCACGAATTCGCGGGGCTTGCCGATTTTATGGACTTGCCTATGCGGATCTACAGCTCCGGCATGATTGTGCGGTTGGGCTTCGCCTTGGCGACCGCTATTCGTCCGCAAATTCTGTTGATGGACGAGTGGTTCATGGCGGGCGACGCCGCGTTTTTGGAAAAGGCCCGACGCCGGCTAGAGGACATGGTCCGCGGTGCCGAAATTCTGGTGCTGTCCTCGCACCAGCTAGATATCGTAAGCGAATGGTGCACCCGGGTCATCTGGCTCGACCAGGGCCGCATCCGCGACGACGGTCCGCCGGAGGATGTGCTGGTCCGCTATCTGGGCAAGCCGCTCGAACCCCGTCGCGCGATTATTGAAGCCGCATCTGCCGGCTGACGCCGCCTCAGGCGGAACGCCGGAAGCCGGGATCAGGGACGCCGGTTAGCGCGTCACAGCGGCCAGCACCAGTCCCAGAGCCAAGTCCATCAGGACGAAGGCGATGGCCGGCAAGGCCGTCACCTCAAGCGCCAGCCGGGCGGTAAACCATTCAAGCCACAGCGCCCAACCCACCGCGACAAGATCCGCGGTTTGAGCCAACGATCCAGGGGGCGCCCAGCGCACCGGGCAGCGTGCCCAGCATAAGCAGCCCGTATTGCGCGACATTGCACCAGTTCCAGGCGGCGATGAAGCGCGGCCAATGCCGCTCGCGCCCTATTTTTCCGGCCACAAACTGCGACAGCACGGCGTAGCCGGCCCAGCCGATCGTGTAAGCAAGAAGATCGCGCAGGAGCCACTCACCCGGATGCGTGGGCGCGCCGGATGCAGCCCAGTCCATCAGACGTAGGCACAACAGGCCGGGCAGGCAGAGCGCGGCCGCCCAGAAGCTGCGCGCCGCGCCGCGCAGATCCCATTCCACGTAGCGCAGCCCCTCCGCCCGACCCAGCGCCAGCAGGCACGCGCCATGGAGCCCGTTCGCCAGCGTCGTCAGGCTGCGGATCACCCCGCGATCTCCAGCTTTCCGATGCCAGACGCGAGCAGCGTGGGAACCAGCAGCAAAATACCGGTGCCGAAATTGACCGCGACCACAAGCAGCACCGCGCGTACGCCTGAAATCGCCAGGGCTATGCGCGCGATGAACCAGTGGAGCCATAGTCCATAGCATCCGACGGCGAATAGCACCGCCACCGCCGCGTTCCGGGCCGAGAAGAAGGCGCTCAGCGGCGGAAAAGCGAGCGCCAGCAGCAGAATTGCCGCAATCGGAATGGCCCACTGGCACCAATTGAAGGCGGTGGCGTAATGCAGCCATTGTCCCTGCCGGCGCCAGAGCCGTGCGAGCTCGAAAGAGAGCACAGGCGGGAATAGCAGCGCGCAGATCGTGGCGAGGAAGTCGGTCGCCGCAGCCGATGCATGCCCCTGCACAGCGACCAGAAACGCGCCCACAAGGGGAAAAGCGATCAGCGGCGCCAGACTTGACAAAAACCCTTGCACGCTCGCGGCGAAATAGGTCAGCCCGTCAGCTCGGCCCAAGGCGGTGCGAACGAGCCCGATCAGAACGCCGCTCGATCCTCCACCGGGCCGAGGCAAGCGCGGTTTCATGCCAGCAATCCGGCCAGCGCCGCGCGATAGATCCGGGCCAACTCGCGCAACTCTGCAACAGGAACGCGCTCGTTGATCTGGTGCATAGTGGTGCCCACCAGGCCGAATTCGGCCACCGGGCAGTAGCGGGCGATGAAACGGGCATCGGATGTGCCGCCACCGGTATCCAGGCGAGGTTCAAACCCTGTCACCCCGGCGATTGCGGTCCGCAGCCGCCGGACAGCGTCGCCCGGCCGGGTCAGGAACGATTCCCCGCTCACCGACACGTCAAACTCGAAACTGTCGGCGTGCTTGGAAAAGACGCCGCGAAGCCATTCCGCAAGCGAGTCGCCGGTGTGACGGTCGTTGAACCGGATATTAAGTGCGGCTCTGGCCGCATCCGGAATGATATTCGTTGCGGGATTACCGACATCGATACTGGTGATCTGCAACGTGGACGGCGGGAACCATTCGCTGCCCGCATCGAGCGGCTCGGCAACCAGAGAAGCAAGCGCAGCGATTAGCCGATGAATTGGATTATCGGCTCGCTGCGGGTACGCCACGTGACCCTGGATGCCATGCACCGTGATGCGGGCATTCAGGCTGCCCCGCCGGCCGATCTTGATGACATCGCCGAGACGGCTCACGCAGGTCGGCTCGCCGACAATGCAGAAATCCGGGATCTGCCGGTTTGCTTCCATCCACTCCAGAACGCGCGCCGTGCCGTCAACGGCGGCGCCTTCCTCGTCACCGGTGATCAGCAGGCTGATCGAGCCGCGCGGCAAGCCGGCGTCGAGCAGACTTGCTGCCGCGGCGACAAACGCCGCAACCGCCCCTTTCATGTCGCAGGCACCACGGCCGTACAGGTACGCCGTCGCGCAACTCGGCGCCGAACGGGTCGGTCGCCCAGGCGCCGGGACCGGGTGGAACCACGTCGGTGTGGCCCGCGAAACAGAGATGCGGGGAAGCTGATCCGACGCGGGCGAACAAATTGTTGATCTCGCCGAAGCGAAGCCGCGTCACAGAGAAGCCGATACGAGGCAACACCGTGGCTAGCACATCCTGCGCCCCCGCATCCCCCGGCGTCACCGAAGGACAGCGGATCAGCGCCTGGGCAAGGCCCAGCGGGTCGGTCAAATTCTCGACTGCGTCGCTCAATCGCGCAGCAGATCGTTGATCGAGGTCTTGGCACGCGTACCGGCGTCCACGCGCTTGACGATGACCGCGCAATAGAGGCTCGGTCCCGGGGTGCCGTCCGGTAGCGTGCGTCCAGGCAGCGCGCCCGGAACGACCACCGAATAGCCCGGTACGTGGCCGCGATAAATAGCCCCAGTCGCGCGGTCGATGATCTTTGTGGACGCGCCGATGAAGGTGCCCATCGCGAGCACGCAACCGCGTTCGATCACCACGCCCTCTGCCACTTCCGAGCGGGCGCCGATGAAGCAATCGTCCTCGACAATGACCGGGTTCGCCTGCAAGGGTTCCAAGACACCGCCAATGCCGACGCCGCCGGAAATATGGCAGTTCCGGCCGATCTGCGCGCAGCTTCCAACGGTGGACCATGTGTCGATCATGGTGTTGCCGCCGATATAGGCACCCACATTGACGAAGCAGGGCATGAGCACGACGCCGGGCGCGATGTAGGCAGAACGGCGGACCACTGCTCCCGGTACGATGCGAATCCCCGCCTCGTGGAAGCGGTGCGCATCCCAGCCCGCGAATTTGAGCGGCACCTTGTCGTAAAAATCCGCCTCGCCCGGTCCCGGCATCGGCACCGATGCAGTCAGCCGAAACGAAAGCAGAACCGCCTTTTTGAGCCACTCATGCACGCGCCAACCGGTAGCGCCCGGCTCGGCACCGGGCTCGGCCACGCGAGCATCCCCGGACCCCAGCGCCTCCAGCGCCGCCTCGACCACTCGGCGCGCCTCTCCCGCGCTTGTCGGGGACAGTGACTCGCGCCGCTCCCAAAGCTCTTCAATGTGTTGCTGCAACGAATCCCGCGTCATACCGAACGCCCCGGACGGCTCATTGCGGGGACCATGCGCAGTCACCCCCGGCGCTGTCAACGCGCGCTGGGCGTGCTCGGCGACGGGTTTGCACGCAACGTTTGGGTAATCTTCTCCGGGTCAAATGCGCGGAACAAAAGAGAGTTTGCCCACCATGAGTGATGCCTCCGATACCGGGCCCGAGGCGGCTGGTTTCGGCCGCCTCGCCTCGCCGCTGCGCACCGCCCTACTCGAAAGCCGCCAGCGCTTCCGCGACTTGGTGACGATGTGCGCCGATTTCGCGTTCGAGACGGATGCGCGCGGCCGGATTGTCTTTGTCACGCCCGACCCGGCGCTGGGATGGCCTGCCTCCATGCTGCTCGATCAGCCCGCCGAGCTGTTGCTGGCGCAGCCGCCCGGGGCGGCCGATCTCAACCCGTTCCGACCGGATGGGGGAGTGCGGCGCCAGCGCGTCTGGCTGCGACGGGCCGAGGGAACCGTCGCCTGCCTTAGCTTCGCGGCGGCGCCGCTGCTGGACCGCCAGGGCGACGTGATCGGTGCGCGCGGGCTCGGCATCGACGTGACGGAGCCCGAGGACCAATCCGATCGCCTGACCGCTGTCCTGCGCCGGACAGAGGCAATCGACCGGCTGCTCGCTGCCATTCGCGCCGAAACCCAAACGAACCGGATGATCGAAGTCGCCTTGCAAAGCTTGATCAGCGCTCTGGACCTGGAAGGCGCGGCCCTGGTCGGCATCATCGGCGGCGGGCCGGCGGTGCTGCACGAAGCGGGCACGGGCGCGTCCGAGATCCTGGGTCCGACGGTCCGCTTGCTGCGTGGCGCCGATCCGGCTGTTCCCGTGCAGGCAACCACGGTCGCGGGCCGCGCCATGCTGCTGGCACCAATGCCCAGCCGGTACGGCGCGCAATCGGGGCTGACGCTGTGGCGGTTGGTCGGCCTCGATGATGACGGTTGGGATATCGAGCACGGCATGTTGGCCGGTTCGGCCGCAAGCATTTTGCGCATGGTGCTCGACCACGAGGCGATCCTGCACGAAATGGCGTTGCAGGCACGCACCGATCCGCTGACCAAGCTGCTAAACCGGCGCGGCTTCGTGGACGAGCTGCCCCGGCACATCGAGCGACTGGAGCGCGAGAGCTTGCCCGGCACTCTGATGCTGGCTGATCTCGACCTGTTCAGGGCGGTGAACGAGGAACTCGGCTACGAGGTCGGCGACAAGGTGCTCGAACACGCGGCCGAGCTGCTGCGTCGGACCGTGCGGCCCACCGATCTGGTCGCGCGGCTCGGCGGGGATCAGTTCGCGCTCTGGCTCAATGGTGCGGACCATCTGACTGCGGCGGAGCGGGCCGAACGGCTGCGTACCGACTTCACCCGAAGAATTCGCCGCAAATCGCGGAAAGCCACGAACCTCCGATCAGCTTCTCCATCGGCATCGCCTGCCGTCATCCGGGCGAGGATATCGAGCCCGTTATGCGACGGGCGCGTCGGGCGTTGCAGGACGTGAAGCATGCCGGCCGCGGGCACTGGCGCGTCTGCCACGAAGAGGTCTCAGGCGCATGACGAGCATCGGCCTGCTGGACGGTGCGCGCGCACCGGATTCGCTCGCCCCGCTAGACGAGGACGCACGGGTGCGTCTTGGCGCCGGCAGGCTGACATCGCCGGCGATCCTGCAGAGCCTGGCGGCCGATGCTTCCGCCATGGTGCGCGTCGCCCTGGCCTTGAACCCGGCGGCGCCGCCGGGCGCCGATCGCACGCTCGCGCGCGATCCGGATGAACGTGTTCGGGTCTTGCTGGCTCGCAAGCTGACGGGCCTGGTCGTCGGCCTGTCGAGCGACGAGCAGGACCAGGTTCAGCGCGAAGCGTTCGAGATGCTTAGCGCGCTGGTGGCGGACGAGGCGGTGCGCGTTCGTGCGACGATCGCCGACGTTCTAAAGGACATGCCGCACGCCCCGCGCGAACTGATCCTGCGCCTTGCCGGCGATGCGTCCCTATCGGTCTGCGAGCCGGTGATCCGCTTCTCTCCTCTGCTGAGCGCGGAGGATCTTCTGGCGCTTATTCGGTCGCCGGCCTCGCCGCGACAGTGCTGGCCGTCGCCCGCCGTCCGCAAGTTAGCGAGGAAGTCGCGGATGCTATCGCCGCCGGCGGGAACAGCGCGGCAATTCGCGAGCTACTGACCAACCGGATGAGCCAGATTCGCGAGGCGACGCTCGATGCGCTGATCGCGCGGGCGGCGGAGCAGATCGAATGGCACGAGCCATTGGTGCATCGTCCCGTCCTGCCGCCGCGCTCAGCGCGCGCCCTGTCGGAGATTGTCGCCGATCACCTCCTGGACGTGCTCGCAAATCGGCCCGATCTCGATCCTGCAACATCCGCTGAACTGCGGGAGCGCCTGGGCAAGCGTTTGAAAACAGCAGCACAGGCGCGGACGGCGGACGGCGATGCCACGGCCGAGCAGGCCGATGCCGAGGCGGAGCTCGGCGCGCACGCGCACATGCCGAACGAGGGGTCGGTGCTGCGCGCCTTGCAGTCCGGCCAAGCGAAGCTTGCCACCGCGCTGCTTGCCCGTGCCGCGGATGTGCCGCCCGGCGTGGTCGATCGCGCGATAGCGCTGCGCAGCGCCAAGGGTCTCGTCAGCCTGGCCTGGAAGGCGGGTTTCAGCATGCGCCTCGCGACCACCCTGCAAACCGTCCTGGTATCGTTGCCGCCGACGCAACACCTGCAAGCGCGCCTCGGCAACAGCTTCCCGCTGTCGCGCGAGGAGATGCTCTGGCAGATCGGTTATCTGCGCCGCACCGCGATCTAATCGGTGGCACGCCGATAATCGAAACAGGAACGGGGAGGCGATTCACGTAGGCGGGCGAGAACCCCGCTATAGCTGCACGACCTCACCCAGTTCGAATGTCGAGCCGGGCGGATTGCTGCCGACTTCGCACCGTCTTCTCATTCGGGAAGACATAGGGTGGCACCGGCAGATTGTCCGGCGCGGGCACGTTGGTATAGACCCGTCCGGCCAAGATCGTATTTCGAGCCGTGGCAGGGGCAGAGATAGCCGCCGGGCCAGTTCGGCACCGGCTCGTTCGGGTTGGGCTTCGGCAAGTAGCTTGGCAGGCAGCCAAGATGGGTGCAGATGCCGACCAGCACGGCGAGTTCCGGCTTGACCGAGCGGTGCCAGTTGGTCGCGTATTCCGGCTGCTGATCGACGCGCGAGTTGGGGTCGGCAAGCTGCGAGACGAACTTCGGATCCTGTAACGTCTTCAGCATTTCGGGCGTGCGGTTGAACCAGCAGGATCGGATCACCCCGCCAGCGCACCACTATCTGCTGGCCCGGCTCGATTTTGGAAATATCGATATCCATCGGCGCTCCGGCAGCGATCACGTCCGCCGCCGGATTCATCGAGTTCATCAGCGTCCAGGCAATCGCCGCGGTGCCGAGCGCAGTGGCCGCTCCGGTGACCAGGCCCAGGAAGTCGCGCCGTGTGCCCTCTGGACCAAAGCCGTGCGGACCGGGAAGGCCAGAGGTGGTCGTCGAAGCCATCGCGTTCTCCATCGCCCTGTATGGCCCGGCCCGTACACCGGCCGGGTTTACTCGTGTGCATTGGCCGGACCGTACCACGTGCTCCAGCGCCCGGCCTGCACGCTGGCAGCTTCATCGACTATGTTCGGCTTTGGGGCAACCCGGAACCTACTCGTACCGATTACCGACCCTTCAGCTTGAGCTCCGACGGCCAATTCACTCCTGCGCCACCAGCCTAAATGTCTTTCTTCCCCGCGAGAAAACCAGTTGCCAAAGCTGGTCCTCCCCGATCACGCGCGCGATCCCACGGAAGGTGAAAAATGGGACCAGCGCCACGAACGCGATGGCTCCGACGGAGAGAATTCCCCTCAGGTTTCCAGCGCCGAGATGCGCCAGACTCTGACCACCGGTCTTCCGCGCAGCAGCGCGACGGCAGCGTGTTCCGCAATGAGGCAGCCGCTCAGAACGACCGCGAAGACAAAGGAAGAATACAGAATGGAGTAAATCAGCGGATGTTCCTTAAAACGGGCGCCAAGCTTAAAATCGTCTGCAACGAGCATAAATTTGGCTAGCACCAGGGCGTTAACAATTGCGAAGCCCTGTTCTTGGTAATCTATGCCATTCTGTTGCAAGATGATGATCCTATGTAGATTGAGCACCACGAACAAAACCCACAGATACAAGGTCATGATCAGAAGTTTCTTGCCCTACTCGATGGCCCGTGCCTTCAGGCCGGGCCTCTCGGCGACGGCTGCCGCCGTGCCGTGAGTTTGTGCAGGGGTATTGCGCATCGCAGCATCTCCATGGCTAATAAGTCAGGTTCAGCAGGTCCCTCGCTTCTACAGCGTAGTTACCCGGCGCGCCGGAGGATAGCCCGTCAGAGGCCTGTTTGTGCGCCTTTGCGTCTCGGCCTGACGCTGACGTGGTACAGCGCTTTCGAGGAACGCTGAACGCAGCGGTCAGTGCAAGCTCGTCATGTCGAACGCGATCTGATCGTACTCCCAGAGCCGCTCGATAAACCTGCGGGCCTCGCTCATCACCAATCGCTCCGGCAGCCCCCCGCAGGATCTCGTCGATTGAGCGGTTGCCGTCGATCGCGGCGAAGACTCGCTCCTGCGCCGCATTTATGGGAAGGGCGAGGTCGGGATAGGTGTGGGCCCGATTGATCAGGACGGCCGCGGAACCAGGAGGCAATCGGTCCAGGATGCACAGCGTCCAAGGCAGACGCAGAGGAACATAGCCTCGCCAGGCATCACCATCGAACGTGATCGGCTGGCTCTCGCCAAGGCGATCGTCGCGATAGGCAATGAAGTTGTGCTTGGTCATGGTCCCGCGCAAAAGCTCGACCGCCGCGTGCTGCAATTGCGGCGAAAGCGAGACGAGACGCTCGGCGTATGGTGTACCCGCCATTGCCCCGCACTGCGGGAGATAGGGAGCCTGCTCGAACCAGCGCCCGAACGATAGGCCGCATCGCTCTAGCCAGGCATAGAGCTGCGGCACGGTGTAGGCGCGATCCTGAGGGTGGAGCAATGCATCGGCGAGTGCGTCCGGATGTCCTGAAATCCTTCGCCCGCCTCGACCACACCAGCGATCGGATGGTCGGCAGACAGCGCACCGATCGTGGTGCCGAGGTCCCGCAACTCGGCCTCCGACGCGCCGACGCCGAGCAGCCGGCAGTACTCCTGCGATCATGTAGATGCCGGCACGCCCATATGTTGCATAAACCATCAGGTGCATCGCGCCGTTGGGCGCAAGGACGCCGCGCAACGACTGAAGGCCGATATCCGGGTCGGGTAGGTGGTGGAGCACGCCCGTGCAGACGATCTGATCGAACATTTGGCCGAGCTCCCCGACCTGCTCGATCGCGAGGCCGATGGAGATCGAGGTTTCGCAAATCATATTTTCGCTGAAGATCGCGCGTGTAGCGCAGGCTCGTCTCGCTGATGTCGATTGCCGTTCACATGAGCATCGGGCTCGCGCAGCGCATACTTGGCAGCCTGCGACGTTCCACAGCCGGCGACCAGGATCTCTCGATCTGCCCGCTGCTTCTCTGTCGGCCACAGCAGAAGGGACTGTGCCCGACGTCGATCCGGGTTCCGATAGAGGCCGCGGTGCTGGTCCAGGTTGGCGATAGGCGCCGGATACGGGTGGCTTTTGTAAAACGCGCGCACCTCGTCGGCCGAATCGGCGGCCCCTGGTGTTCTCGTGTCTTCCCGAGCCATGTACAGTCTGTTCGCGCTCCTCAGTCCTCCGGCAGATCCGCGGCACGCGGATCTACCGGTCTTTGATCGACCGCTTGTCGCAGCCACACGGGGCGGCCGCCGGAGAACCCCGAACGGCGGCCCCCTATCCGCTTCGGCTGGATTACGTGTGGGTACCCTCTTGCATCCTCCGTAGCACGTCGTCGAGGTTGAAGCTGGCGGCCTTCTGGCGCTGCGGGTACTCCCTGAAGGTGGCGAGGAATTCCCCGACATAAGCCTGCGCCGGCACCAACAAGAAGACGTGATCGACAAACCAGTCGTAGTAGGTGACCGACGTGATGTCCGCGCGCTCGAAGGGATCCGTGCGGAGGTTAAACAGCTTTGGTACGCGAAGGGTAACGAACGGCTCGGACCAGACCCGCATCGTGCCCGGCTCCCGTTGTTCAGCGAAAACCAACTTCCAATTGTCGTACCGCATTGCCACGACCTGCTGGTCGTCGTTGCAGTAGATAAACGAGACCCGCGGGCTCTTCTCCACTTCGCCGGTCAGGTACGGCACCAAATTATGGCCATCGAGGTGGACTTTGTAGGTCGTGCCCCCGATCTTGTAGCCCTTCAACAGCTTGTCAGTGACATCCGGGTCGCCGGCCATAGCCAGGATCGTCGGCAGCCAGTCGTGATGCGCCACGATCTCGTTCGACACGCTGCCCGGTTTGATCTTGCCGGGCCAGCGCACCACGCACGGCACCCGAAAGGCACCCTCCCAATTGGTGTTCTTCTCGTTCCGGAACGGGGTCATCGCCCCATCGGGCCATGAAAACATATTCGGGCCGTTATCGGTGCTGTACATGACAAAAGTGTCGTCGGCGATGCCGGCGTCGTCGAGCGCCTTGAGCACGGTGCCGACGTTCTTGTCGTGATCGATCATGACGTCATGGTATTCGCTCTGCCAGCGGCCCGCTTGGCCCCTGCTCTCCGGCTTCACGTGGGTGCGGAAGTGCATGTGCGTGAAGTTCACCCAGAGGAAGAAGGGTTTGCCTGCTTGGGCCTGCCGCTTGATGTAGTCGACAGCGCGGCCGGCAATGTCATCGTCGATCGTTTCCATCCGCTTCTTCGTCAGCGGGCCGGTGTCCTGGATGGTCTGCTTACCGATCTTGCCGAACCGCGGATCGACCGTCGGGTCGTCTTTGTCGGTGGCCTTGCAGTCCAAGACGCCGCGCGGGACCGAATCTTTCGCGGAAAGTGCGGAAAGTCCGGCGCCTTCGGGTAATCCGGCAGCTCCGGCTCTTCCTCCGCGTTCAGGTGGTATAAATTGCCGAAGAACTCGTCGAAACCGTGCGCCGTCGGCAGATATTCGTTGCGGTCGCCGAGGTGGTTTTTGCCGAACTGCGCGGTGGCGTAGCCTAATGGTTTCAGCAGCTCAGCGATGGTTGGGTCCTCCTTGTGCAGACCAACAGTGGCGGCTGGCAGGCCGACTTTGGTCAACCCGGTGCGCAATCCGTGCTGACCGGTGATGAACGACGCTCGTCCGGCCGTGCAGCTTTGCTCGCCGTAGCAGTCGGTGAAACGCATGCCTTCCTGTGCGATGCGGTCGATATTGGGCGTGCGATAGCCCATCAGCCCATCGCTGTAGCAACTGAGATTGGTAATGCCGATATCATCGCCCCAGATGACGACGATGTTCGGCTTGCCTGATTTAGCCATCTTGAACTCCTTTGAGCCCGTTGGTGATTTCGAAAGTTCTCGCCCGGTCTCAGTTCCTCGGCGTGGGCGGCTACACGAGGCGCAGCAGCACGGCAAAAAACGCGAAAAAGCCGATAAGAATGAGGAGAATTGAGACGGCAAGAAGCGGGGTGTGCTTTCCCTCGTGGGTTACCCCGGCGATCGGGGCGAAGGTTTCGCCCCATAGATAGCGAATTGACCACTCGTACTGCCAAATCGAGATCAACAGTGCCAGGATGCCGCACGAAATTAGCGCATAGCCCAAGATACCGAGGCGCGCTTGGAACATAGGCCGCGTGAACGCCAGGCGTCTGTTGCAAGCGTTCGAAAAACTGGACGATTGCGAAACCGAAGCCGATCAATGACACCGCCGTGCGCAGCCACGCCATCATCGTGCGCTCCAGGCTGAGCCGGGTGCGGATCCAGCCAAAATGGCTGTCCGCCGTGACCCTGACTTCGAATCTGTCCGCACTGGCGGTGGTGAGTGACCCGGCCATGCTCGGTGCCTTTCTGCTGATGGCTTAGGTTATCGCGCTCCTCCGCTTTGCCCACGCTACGTAACTATGTTCTGACAATACAGCGGAAGCCGATATGACTCGTCCCCGAGTCAATCGGCTGCGCATGCCGCGCTGCCGGGCGATAACGGCGGCAGTAGTTCGGCGCGCACAGATGCGATCCGCCCTTGAGGACTTTGCGGGGAATCCGTATCGACGGGTTGCATCCGTCGTAACTGTCAGCCTCGTGCCCGCCTCTTGGGTTTTCCGGCACGCAACAAGCCTTCGGCGCATCCGCGATGTGCCGGGCCGAGAACCAATCCGTGGTCCACTCCCAGACATTGCCGATCATGTCGAACAGGCCGTATCCGTTCGGCGGAAATGCCCGAACCGGCGAGGTGCGCGCGTAACCGTCGCTGGTGAGGTTTTCGTTCGGGAACGCGCCCTGCCAGGTGTTCGCCATGTGACGGCCGCCGGCGTAAATTCCTCGCCCCAGGCAAATTCTGCGCCATCAAGGCCGCCCCGCGCGGCATATTCCCATTCGGCTTCAGTCGGCAGCTCCTTGCCGGCCCACGCTGCATAGGCTTCGGCGTCTTGATAGGCGATATGGACAACCGGGTGATCGTCGAGGCCCTGGTTGAGCGGCCCCGACCAGTTCGCCGGCGCCAGTTCGCGCCGAATTCGAACCGCCACCATTGCGACCAGTCGCGCAGATCGACCGGACGTCGCGGCGGCGTAAAGACCAGTGAACCCGGCTTCAGCATGTGCGGTAGCGCACCCGGATAGTCTTTCGCGTTAGGGGCGATTTCCGCGACTGTGACATAGCCCGTCGCCTCGACAAACTCACGGAACTGGCGGTTTGTCACTGGCTTGCGGTCAATCCAGAACGGGCTGACGGTTACGCTATGGACCGGCGCTTCTTCCGGGTAGTGCCGATCCGAACCCATCCGGAATGTGCGCCCCGGAAGCCACGCCATGTCGGGGGGTTCGGGTCCGTCTCTGGCCGTAGCACCCTGTGGTTGTTGCCGCCCCACTTGAGAGCTCATTGGATTTCCTCTCGGGAGCCACAGGACCAGTCGTCGGACGCCGCCGACCCTGCGGCCCTCTCGTTCCGCAGTGGGGCCGTGCGCTGATACCGATCTGCCGCAACGGCGGATCGGGGGAGGTCACGATATGCCGGCCGCCGAGACATTGCGGCTACGTGCCTCGTTGGTCAAGAAACGCCCTCGACGCGCCCATGACAGAGAAGCCACGAACCCGTGCAGCGATGCATAGTGAAACCGGCTCAAGCCGGCCCGACTATGCAGATCCGGCATAATGAATGGCACCTAACCCGACTGATGCAGCCCCGTCGCCCCCGTCAGATTGGCGCCGGTGAAGTCGGCATGACTTACATCCGCACCGGTAAAGTTCGCGCCCCGCAAATTAGCGCCCGTGAAATCCGTGTACAGCAGACTGGCGCCGGCGAAATTAGCATGCGCGAGCTTGGCGAATTGGAATGAGGCATGTCCGAGCGCGGCGCCGCTGAAATTGGCGCCGGTCAGATCGGCACTCGCGAAATCGGTGCGAATCACGCCCATCGACTGGTTGCGCATATCCACTGCCAGATGGGCGCCGCTGAAATTGGCGCCGGCCATATGGTCATAGGCGAAGCGGGCGATGATCGTGGCACCCGAGAAATTGGCGTCCGTGAAGGTCGCTGCCTCATCGGCCCGCGCCTCCATGCCGGTCGAGGCGACCAGCGCGAGCAGCGTGGCGCCCGAGAGATTCGCACGAGTGAAATCGGCGCGCATCACCCAGGTAAACTCCAGATCGGCGTTGGAGAGATTGGCGCCGGCCAGTTTCGCGCCGACCAGCTTGGTGCCGTGCGGGTCCGCTCCGCGCAGATCGGCGCCGCTGAGATCAAATCCGTCCAGGTCGAGTCCCGCGAGCGAGCGGCCAGCGAAGTCGACCCGACCCGCACGAGCAGAAAGGATCGATTGGACCTGATCGCGTGTAAGCGATGCCTGCTCTGCTGCGAAAGATGTGACAAAGGGCATGCCGGCTATCGCCGCGGCCGCACTCCACCGCAGCCAGGCCGGCGCCACGGCTCAACTTTCGGGCGGGGCGGCGGCGATCGGGATCTCCCGCGTTTCCGGCTGATCGCCGACGCCCGGTAGCCTGGCCTCGCCCTCCTCGCCGTCGGCACTGGCGGGCGCGGCGGTCTCCTCATCCCCCTGCATCTGCCGTCGGGGCTGATGCTGTCCATTCTGCTGCGACTGTTGCTGCGCCGCCTGGTTCATGGCGTTCAGAATGCGAAAGTAGTGTTCCGCGTGCTGGAAATAACCCTCTGCGGTAACGCGGTCTCCGCCGCTCGTGGCGTCGCGCCCGAGTTGCAGATACTTTTCAAAGAGCTGTTGGGCGGTCCCGCGCAGACGGACATCAGGGCCGTTGCTGTCGAAAACATGGTTGCGGTTCAGCGGAATTCCACCAGTGTGGTGGCGCATCCCGCCGCCGCCACCGCCGCCGCCACCATTACGGTGACCCCGGCCACGCATGCGCTTCATATTCATTCTGCTGCCGTCGCGCCTTTCAGTTGTCAGCCGAACGGACGCCGAGACGCAGGAAAAAGACCTGCGGCCGTCCTGCACTATGTCGCCATAGCCAGGAATTGATCCGTCGACGTTGGTTTCGGCCGGCACCCCGCTGGTCGATCATCATCCAGGGATGCGGATGACGACCAATTTGATCAAAGTACCCGGGGGCAAGCCGCCGCGCGGAGGCCCCCCTGCCACACCCACGAAGCTAGCCCGACCTCACCGTCCTGCCAAACGGTTTTTTCACGCCGAAGCGTTACGGATAATGAGGGCCCGGGGCAAGCCCGCCAAGTCGGCACGTAGGCATGTGGTAAGCCCGGCCGCATTTGCTAGGCCAGTAACAGGGTCCGCCTGCCCGATGCCCAATTCCAGAACCGCCGCGCCCCCCGGTCCAATCAACCGCCGGATCTGCGGCACGATGACACGATAGACGTCGAGACCGTCCCTGCCCCCGTCCAGTGCCGTTGCCGGCTCGTATCGAGCAACTTCCGGCGCCAATCGATCAATTTCAGCCCGTTCGACATAGGGCGGGTTGCTCAGGATCAGGTCAAACCGTCCCGCCAATGCATCCGTCCAGCACGCGCCAACAAAGGCGGCTCGGTGCTCCAGTCCCAAATCGGCAGCGTTGCGCCGAGCAACCACAAGCGCTGCTTGCGCGATGTCAGTGCCGATGCCGAACGCGTTCGGAAACGCGGTAAGTGCGGCCAGCAGAAGACAACCGGTGCCCGTGCCGAGGTCAAGCACCGATCGCACCGAGCCGGGGTCATGAAAGACAGCGAGCGCGGCCTCAATCAGGGTCTCCGATTCGGGTCGCGGCACCAGGGTTGCCGACGAGACGCGAAACTCCAGACTCCAGAACTCGCGTCGGCCCAAGACATACGCAAGCGGCTCGCGCGCCGCGCGGCGGGTGAGCAGCGAATCATAGGCCGCAGATTCGACGGCACTCTCCAGCCCGATCAGCACATCTTCGGTCGAGATGCTGAGCGCGTGCGCGAGCAGGAGTCGTGCTTCGCGCCGTGGATTGTCGATCCCCGCTTCTCGCAGCCGCTCTGCCGCGTGATCGATCGCTTCGCGGCGCGTCATTCCTCGGCTGCCATCCGAGCCGCCTGGTCCTCGGCGATTAACGCGTCGATGAACTCGTCAAGTTCGCCCTGCATGATGCGATCGATCTTGTAGAGCGTCAGATTGATGCGGTGATCCGAGACCCGGCCCTGGGGAAAATTATATGTGCGAATGCGCTCGCTGCGATCGCCGGTACCAACTTGCGCGCGCCGATCGGCGGCACGCGTTGCATGCAGCGCCGCGCGCTGCTGCTCATAAAGCCGCGCGCGCAAAATCTTCATCGCTTTCGCGCGGTTCTTGTGCTGGCTCTTCTCTTCCTGCATTGCCACCACGATCCCGCTCGGGAGGTGGGTGATACGAACCGCGCTCTCGGTCTTGTTGACGTGCTGTCCGCCGGCACCGGAGGCGCGAAAAACGTCGACGCGAAGGTCGCCTTCATCAATATGCACATCAACGTCTTCGGCTTCGGGCAGCACGGCCACGGTGACGGTCGAGGTGTGAATGCGTCCCTGGCTTTCGGTCTGCGGAACCCGTTGCACGCGATGCACGCCCAATTCGAATTTCAGCCGGGCAAAGACATTGAGTCCCGTGATCTCGGCAATGCCCTCCTTCAGACCGCCCAGCTCGCTATCGGCATATTCCAGGATCTCGAAGCGCCAGCCGCGCAATGCCGAATAGCGCTGGTACATTGCAAACAGTTCGGCTGCGAACAACGCCGCTTCATCACCCCCGGCGGCGGGGCGCACCTCCAGTATAGCCGCTCGCTCATCCGCGACATCGCGCGGCAGAAGCGCGATGCGCAGCTCGCGCTGCAATGTCGGGATGCGTTGCTTGAGCGCCCGCAGCTCGGCTTCCGCCAGCTCGCGCATCTCCGGGTCGAGCAGCAGCAATTCAGCTTCGTCGCGTGCGTGTTCTGCCGCGCGCAACTCGCGGATGCTGGCGACGACGGGTTCCAGATCAGAAAGCTCCTTGGATGCGCGGACATACGCCTCGCCCGAAACCCCTTCGGCCAACAAAGCGCTCAGCTCCTCGGCGCGCGCCGTAATGCGGTCCAGCTTGGGAGAGAGATTCATCGCAGAACTTGCGGAACCTCCGACAACCTTATTGCGGTCTGTTCGCCTGTAGTGAGATCCTTGACCTGCGCGACCCCGGCGGCGAGGTCATCCTCGCCGATGATGACCGCGGCGCGCGCGCCGATCTTGTTGGCGCGTTCCATGCGACGACGGAGGTTGCCGCGATACGCCATCTCGGCTTTCAGGCCGGCGCGACGAAGCGCTTGCAGAACATCGACGGCCGCCCGCTCGCACGTTTCGCTCACCGGAATCACGGCAACGGGTGCTGCCGGTTCCGGCGCACTATCCAACAGCATGGCGAGCCGTTCCACCCCAGCCGCCCAACCAACCGCCGGGGTTGGTGGGCCGCCCATCTCTGCTACCAGACCGTCATAGCGTCCGCCCGCCATCACCGTGCCCTGCGCGCCCAATCTCGTCGTGACGAACTCGAAGGCGGTATGGCCGTAATAGTCCAGACCCCGGACAATACGTGGGTTTTCCCGGAACGGCACACCGAATGCATCGAGATAAAGTTTCAGCGCATCGTAAAAGGCGCGCGCCGGATCAGTCAGGAAGGCGCCGATCATGGGTGCGTCTTGCACGATGCGGCGGTCACGCTCGTCCTTGCTATCCAGAATACGCAACGGGTTGCGTTCCAAGCGCGCGATACTGTCATCCGAAAGCGAATCCCGGCGCGCGGTGAAATAGGCAACAAGGGCGCGGCGCCATGCCTCGCGACTCTCGGCGTCACCCAGCGTATTCACCTCCAGCATGGTCTCAGATGCGACGCCGAGCGCCTGCAAGATGTCCCAGCCGCAAGCGATCGCCTCGGCATCGGCGAGCGGCTCGGCCGGGCCGATTAGCTCAATCCCGATCTGGTGAAACTGCCGGTATCGCCCCTTTTGCGGCCGCTCGTAGCGGAACATCGGTCCGGCATAAAACACCTTTTGCGGCAGGCGCTGCGTGAGCCCGTTGCTGACCAGCGCGCGGCAGACCCCGGCCGTGCCCTCGGGACGCAGCGTGATGAACTCTCCGCCGCGATCGGTGAAGGAGTACATCTCCTTCATCACCACGTCCGACGTTTCGCCCAGCGTGCGCGCGAAGACGCGCGTGTCCTCGAAAATCGGTGTGACCCATTCCTCGAAACCATACAGCGCCACAATGCGGCGCGCGGTGTCGATCACGTGCTGCGCCCGGCGCTGATCCTCGCCGATCAGGTCGCGCGTGCCACGGACGGGTTGCAGGTCAGCCACTGTCCGGTTCGCCGTCCGCCGTCCAGGGGACCAGAAGATCGAGTTCAACGTTTAGCGCGCGCGCGACCGCCGCGAAATCGCGGAGTGGCAGCCCATCGCCTTCACCCGCCTCGATCAGAGCTAAAACCAAGATGTCCACACCCGAAGATTCCGAAAGCTCCCGGATGGATAAACCCCGGTGCTCGCGCCATACACGAACCGGCGGCTCGCAAGCGGAAAGGCGCTTGATCACACCGAGCGGGATCGACTTCTTGGTTCGCCAATTCCACTCGCGCAAGCATCGCGGCATAGTCGTCGCGCTCGTCCTCGAGCTGTTCGATCTGCTGAGCAACCGAGTTCCGAGTTGCACTCATTTGTAAACCTCACCCCTTTGCGCCACCCGTTCTACGGTGAACCTGCCGCCCGGGCCGGGCCTCAGCACCACCCGATAGTCGCCCCCCGGAGCCGAAGGGACTTACTGCCAGCCAGCAATTTCACGTCCTGATGACGAGATGCAGGATTTTCGCGAAGGCTTCGATGCGTGCCAGATACGATCTCGATCAGCGGGATCTCTGAGCTCTTTGCCAGCTTTCTTCAGGACGTCAACGCCGCGAATGTTGACTGACAGGCTGTTCGCGGACAATTCGTCATCGTCGCGGCTCATCGAAGCTACTCCGCCGCAACCGTCTCCGCCTCCGCCGCCGCCTTCAGCTCCTCCGCCTTCGCCTCTACCAGCTCAACCACATGCTCGATCATCCGCCCGGCCTCGATCGTGTGGTCCGTCTTGCCGGCGCGATAGACCATGTGCCGCCCTGCCCCGCCGCCCGGTCACGCCAAGATCGGTCATCAGTGCCTCGCCCGGCCCGTTCACCACGCAGCCGATGATCGACAGCGTCAGCGGCGTCTCGATATGCGCAAGCCGGTCCTCCAGCTCCTTCACCGTCTCGATCACGTTGAAGCCCTGGCGTGCGCAGGACGGGCAGGAGACGACCTTCACACCGCGATGGCGCAACCCGAGCGCCTTCAGCAGATCCCACCCGACCCGGACCTCCTCCTCCGGCTCATCCGAGAGCGAGACCCGCAGCGTGTCGCCGATCCCCGCCCACAGCAAGGAGCCGAGCCCGACGGCCGACTTCACCGTCCCCATACGCCGCCCGCCGGCCTCGGTGATGCCGATATGCAGCGGATGGTCGCAAACCTCGGCCAATTGCTGATAGGCGGCCACCGCCAGGAACACGTCGGACGCCTTAACGCTGATCTTGAAATCATGAAAATCGTGCTGTTGCAGGATGTCGGCGTGATAGAGCGCGCTTTCGACCAGCGCCTCCGGGTTCGGCTCGCCGTATTTCTCAAGAAGATGCTTTTCAAGCGAGCCGGCATTCACACCGATCCGCATGGAGCAGCCGTGGTCGCGCGCGGCCTTGACCACCTCTTTTACCCGCTCGTCGCTGCCGATATTTCCCGGGTTGATCCGCAGGCAGGCCGCCCCGCTCTGGGCCGCCTCGATGGCGCGCCGGTAGTGGAAATGAATATCCGCCACAATCGGTACATCGACCTGCCGGACGATGTCCTTCAATGCCATGGCACTCTCGCGGTCCGGGCAGGAGACGCGCACGATATCGGCGCCGGCCGCCTGAGCGCGTCCGATCTGTGCGACGGTTCCCGCAACATCGGTCGTGAGCGTGTTGGTCATGGTCTGCACGCTGATCGGCGCATCGTCGCCCACCGGCACACGCCCGACGTTCACGCGTCGGGACTTCCGGCGGATGATCTCCTGATACGGGCGATAGCTCATGCGCGCGCTCTCCAAGGCTTTGGCCGGGGTCCGGTTGGCTGCGTGATCCCCACAATGGGCATTGTTGCGACGCATCGCCACCGCCCGACGCCAATCAACGTGCCGATTGTGGCCATCAGACCGCAACCCCGTGCTCGCGGGCCCAGGCGGCAATCGGTTCGCGCAGGCTGGTCTCACCCGCGGCACCGTTTCGCAGCGCTGCCAGCACCGGTCGGAACGCCCCAAGATCGAGCCCAGCCAGCATCGCTTTGACGGGCAGCACGCCAGGAGCCGGCATTGACAGCGTCCGCAGACCCAGCCCGACCAGGGCTAGCGCCTCCAGGGGCCGACCGGCCGCCTCGCCGCACAGCGAGACAGGCACACCCTGCCCATCCCGCGCCGCCGCCGCGCCGCCAGCACGTGCTCCAGAAGGTTGAGCATGGCCGGGGACAGGAAATCATATCGGCCGGCTAGCAAGGGCGCGCCGCGATCGGCGGCGAAGGTGAATTGCAGCAGGTCATTGGACCCGATGGACACAAATTCGACCTCGCCCAGTAGTTCCGGCAACTGCCACAGCAGCGCGGGCACTTCCAGCATGGTCCCGATGGTCAGCCGCTCGGGCGCCGGGCGAACCCGCTCGGCTTCCGCAAGCAACAGGGCACGCGCCGCGCGGAACTCGGCGACCGTCGCTACCATCGGGAACATCACGGTCAACGCCCGCCCCGCGGCGCCCAGAAGCAGCGCGCGCAATTGCCGGCGCAGGACCGCCGGCCGATCAAGGCCAATCCGCAAGCTGCGCCAGCCCATTGCCGGGTTCGCCTCCTCAGGCTGCTCGGCCCCGGGCAGCATCTTGTCGCTGCCGAGATCGAGGGTCCGGAACACGACGGGCCGGCCTGCGGCCGCGTCCAGCACGCGCGAATAAAGCGCGGCCTGCTCGGAAACATCCGCGATCGTGCCCTGGGCCAGCATCGCAATTTCGGTTCGAAACAGGCCGATCCCGTCCGCCCCTACCGCGTCGAGGCGACCAAGCTCCAGCGCCAGCCCTAGATTGAGCATGACCTGGATGCGCACACCATCAGCCGATCCGGCCGGGCGGTCGCGCAGCCCGGCCCATCGTCCCTGGCGCAGATTGCGTTCGGCGTTCGCTCGTTCATAGGCACGCTGCACGTCAAGTTCCGGCCGCAGGATCAGGGTGCCCTCGTCACCGTCGAGCACCGCTATATCGCCAGGCTCCGCCGCGGCTGGCGGCGCCGCGTGTCCCGCCCAACGCCGGCAGGCCGAGCGCGCGGGCTATTATGGCAGCGTGGCCGGCCTGGGTGCCGTCCTCGACAGCGATGCCGGCGATGCCGCGCCCGTGCCACTCCAATAGCTCGGCCGGTCCCAACCGGCGCGCGAGAAGGATGGCTCCGGGCTGCACCGGAGGGCGATCATGTTCGTCTTCCAGCGCCGCCATCAGCCGACCGGCCATGTCCTCCAGATCGGCAAGGCGCTCGCGTATATACGGGTCGGCAACGCGGCGCATGCGGTCGTGCAGCTCGCCCGCCACCCGCTGCACCGCCGCCGAAGCCGACAGGCCGCTGCGGATCACCTCCTGCACGCGGCCGAGCCACCCCGTGTCGGCGGCGATCAGACGGTATGCTTCCAACACCTCACGTGGCGCGTCGCCGTCGCGCCCATCGGAGATGCGTTGCTCCATCAGTTCGTCGAGCCCGCGCTGCATGCGCTCGACGCCTTCGCGCAGCCGCTTCACCTCGGCTTCCGGATCGTCCGTCAGCAACCGCCTAGGCACCCGGCGGGTACCATGCAGAATGACCGGACCGACGACGACCCCGCCCACCAAGGCAACTCCGGCAAAGGTCCGCGGCACGGTCGCCGCGACGCCTTCTTCGCCAACGGCAGCACCCGCCGCGGCCATGACCTCGGCCAGCAGCAAGGCCGCGGTCTCCACCTCGTCCACCTCCTCAGGGTCGTATTGGCGCGGCATCCGGTTCTGGACCGCCAGCACGCCCAGTGTACGCCCGGCGCGGCGGACCGGAACGGCGAGCATCGACGCGTACGGCTCTTCCCCGGTCTCCGGGCGGTAGGCAAACGCCGGATGATTTTGCGCGTCTGGCAGGTTCATCACGCGCCCGCTGGCAGCACACAGGCCAATTATGCCTTCACCCACCCGCAGGCGCGTTTGGCCCACAGCCTCCTGGTTCAGCCCGTGTGTCGCGGCGAGTTCCAGTATGTCGCCGGGACGGCGCACATAGGCCGAGCAGACTTCGCTGACCATCGCCGCAGCAATCAGCCCCACCAGCTGCTTTAGCGGGGCGCTGTCACGCTCCATCACATCGCGAAGCTGACCCAACAGCCGGCGCGGAGGCGTCTGATGAGCGTCAGGCGGCGGCACCAGCGACCACGACAGGTGCGCCACGGCCTTTTAGCGCCGCAACTGCCTGCCCAATCAGTTCATCAATAATTGCCGATACCGACTGCTCCTGCGTAACCATCCCCACCGACTGGCCGGCCATCACCGAGCCGTTCTCCACATCGCCCTCGATCACCGCCCGGCGCAGCGCGCCGGCCCAGAAATGTTCGATGTCGAGCTGGGCCGCCTCACGCGTGACCTCGCCCGCCTGGAACCGGCGGATCACCTCCGCCTGGTGCGCGAGGAAGCGCTTGGTACCCGCGTTCGCGAGGCCGCGGACGGGGATTACCGGGAAGCGTTCGTCGAGCTGAACCGAGGGTACGGCATCGCGCGCGCTCGCGCGAATGAAGGTCTGCTTAAAGCGCGGATGCGCAATAGAATTCTGTGGCGGCGACGAAGCGCGTCCCGAGCTGCGCCCCGCATGCACCCATCTCAAGATACGCCAGAATGGCTTCTCCACGGCCCAGACCTCCGGCGACGAACACCGGCACCTCCTCGATGTGCGGCAGGATTTCCTGGGCGAGCACAGTCAGCGACACGGGGCCGATATGCCCGCCCGCTTCGGAGCCCTCGATTACCAGTGCGTCCACCCCGGACCGCACGAGCCTGCGCGCCAGCACGAGCGCGGGTGCGAAGGCGATCAGCCGTGCCCCGCCGTCCTTGATCGCGCGCACCGCATTGCCGGGGGGAATGCCGCCGGCCAAGACAATATGGCCGACGCGCGCCTCCAGGCACACCTTGACCAAATCGTCCAGCGCAGGATGCATGGTGATCAGGTTGACGCCAAAGGGAGCGCTGGTCAGGGCGCGAGTGCCGGCGATCTCGGCCGCGAGCTGGTCCGGGCTCATCGCCCCGCAGGCGATCACGCCGAAGCCGCCGGCATTGGATATCGCGGCGACCAGATTGCGCTCGCTCACCCAACTCATTGCCCCGCCCATGATGGCATGGCGGCAGCCAAGAAATCGTGTGCCCCGGGCCCAGAGCCGTTCCAACTCCGCTCGTCCCGCACGCTGGCCGAGGTCGGCGGGGGTCATGTCAGGCGGCATCAAGACCGTAGGCGGTGTGCAGGGCACGTACAGCCAGTTCCGTATACTCGGCGCCGATCAGCACGCTGACTTTGATCTCGCTGGTGGATATGACTTGTATATTGATACCCTTATCAGCCAAGGCTCGGAACATTGTATTGGCGACACCCGCGTGGCTACGCATGCCGACACCGACCACGCTGACCTTGGCGACATCGGGATCGGCCAGCAACTCCGCATATCCGACCTCGGCACGCCTTGCATCCAGAGCGGCGCGCGCGCGCGGCAGGTCGGCCTTGCCGACCGTAAAAGTCATGTCGGTCATGCCGTCCGCCGAGACATTCTGTACGATCATGTCCACGTTGACGTTCTGTTCGGAGAGCGGTCCGAAAATAGCAGCCGCAATCCCCGGCCGGTCGGGCAATCGCCGGACCGTGATCTTCGCCTCGTCGCGCGAGTAAGCAATCCCGGCGACGTTCTGTTTCTCCACGATCTCGTCCTCATCCACTACGAGCGTGCCCGGCAGGTCGTGGAAGCTGGACAACACCTGCACGCGCACACGCTCGTTCATCGCCAGTTCCACGCTGCGGGTTTGCAGCACCTTGGCGCCGACCGAGGCTAGCTCCAGCATTTCCTCATACGTGATCTTATCGAGCTTGCGAGCCTTCGCAACGATCCGCGGGTCCGTCGTATAGACCCCGTCAACGTCGGTATAGATGTCGCAGCGATCCGCTCGTAATGCCGCCGCCAAAGCAACCGCCGAGGTATCGGAGCCGCCGCGGCCCAATGTCGTCAGGCGGTTGTCGGGACCAAGTCCCTGGAATCCCGTGATGACCGCAACCTGGCCGACCCGCATGCGCCGGATCAGTTCGGCGCCCTCGATCGCCGTGATGCGTGCCTTGCCGTGTGCGTTATCGGTCCGTATCGGAACCTGCCAGGCCTGCCACGACCGCGCCTCCACGCCCTGTTCCTGTAAAGCGATGGCGAGCAACCCGCTGGTGACTTGCTCGCCGCTTCCCACCACGGCGTCGTATTCGCGCGCATCGTGCAGCGGCGAGAGCGTTTGACACCAGGCTACAAGCTGATTGGTGGCGCCAGCCATCGCCGAGACCACCACCGCGACTTCGTGCCCGGCGTCCACTTCACGTTTGACACGGCCGGCAACAACGCGGACGCGGTCAAGGTCGGCCACCGAGGTACCGCCGAACTTCATCACGATGCGGGCCATGGCGTGCCTTTTGTCTCCAACGGGCGCGAATCGCGGGTGGCGGGCGACGCGGGCGCACACATACTGGCCCGCCCGAGGAGGAGCAACATGCAAGAGACCAATATCTCCGCCGCCGAGATCGCTCGGTTCAATGCGCTTGCCGCCGGCTGGTGGGATCCGGACGGTACGATGCGCCCGCTGCATCGCATGAATCCGGCGCGCATCAACTGGATCACGGCGCACATTGCGCAACGTTTCCCCCAACCCTCGGGCGTGCGGCTACTGGATGTCGGCTGCGGCGCGGGGCTGGCGGCCGAGGCGCTGGCGCGGCGCGGTTACGAGGTGCTCGGCATTGACGCGGCCCGGGAGCCACTCGCAGCCGCTGAGGCGCATGCCCGGGACGCCGGGTTGCAGCTTCGCTACCGATTGGCGACCGTGGAGATGCTGCTTGCGGAACGTCAACGCTTCGCCGTCGTGACCGCGTTGGAGGTGATCGAGCATGTGCCCGATCAGAGGGGTTTTGTCCGCGGGCTCGCCGCACTCGTCCAGCCGGGCGGTTTGGTCTTCGTTTCTACGCTGAACCGGACCGTGCGCTCGTTCATCGCGGCGAAGCTGGGCGCCGAATATTTGCTCCGCTGGCTGCCGATCGGCACGCATGACTGGAACAAATTCGCCACTCCGGCCGAGCTTTCCGCGTGGATGGGCGCCGCTGGGCTTCGGGTCAGCGATGTCGCGGGGCTCTCCGCCGACGTGCTCAGGGGAACCTGGCGCATTGGTCGAGATTTGTCGGTAAACTACTTGCTCGCAGCGGCGTCGTAATCGCGCAATGACGACCCGTTCACATTTCCCCCAATTGTGATGGCGCTTGCGGAGCCCGCTCTAAACCGGGGCGGCCGGCCATCGGTTCGGGAGGTACCTGCTCGTGCGGGACGGGCAGCGCCTGAACCTGGCCCAATAAGGCCACACCGCATCCGGAGATGGACATGATCAGAGCACGGCATATCGCAACGCTTGCTGCCATCGGCGCCCTCGCGACCGCGCCGGCATTCGCGCAGTCGAGCAATCAGAGTTCGACCAACCCGAACCAGACGACGAGTAGTCAGAGTTCGACCAATCCCAACCCGACGACGAACAACCAGGGTTCAACCAATCCAAACCAGATGAATTCCGCCTCGTCGAACACCTCAAACAGTTCCAACCAGAACCAGAATCCGAACCAGTACAGCGCCGCCCAGTCGCAGGACCAGAATGCGACCGGCCAGCCGGGCACGCAGAACAACGCCAATCAATCTGGTATGAATTCGAACGGGTGGAACGGCACCCAAGGCAACCAATACGGCGCCAATCAATACGACACAAATCCGAACGGCTGGAACGGCACGCAAGGTAACCAGTACCGGTGGCAGCCAATCTGGCACGAATACAAACTGGAACGGCATGCACGTCGGCAACTATGGCCAGTATCAGGGGCCTGCCTACAACTCGGGCCAATGGGGCAACACCAGTCGCGCCATTCTTCACCAAGACACGGAACTCTCGCGGCGATCGATAGCCAAGCGCTTTGTGCGGGTGCACCATGTTGTAGTGCTCGAACCAGCCGTCGAGCTGTTCGACCACCGTGGCTGCGTCGGGCCGCGGGCGAACCTGCGCATAATCGCGCTTGAAGGTCTTCACGAACGCCTCGGCCATGCCGTTGGACTGCGGGCTCTCAACGGGCGTGGTCAGCGGCACGAGGCCGATCAGCTTGGCCAGCGCGCGTGTATCAGTGGCAGTGTAGGGCGAGCCGTTGTCGGATAGCCATTCGATCGGCACCGGCAGCTTATCCACCAGGCCGAAGCGGCGTTCGACGCTTTCCACCATCAGATCGCGGATGTCGTTGCTGTCGATAGCGCCCGTGGTGGCGATCCAGGAGATTGCCTCTCGGTCGCAGCAGTCGAGGGTGAAGGCGATGCGTACCCGCTCGCCATTGTCGCAGCCGATTTCGAACCCATCCGAGCACCAGCGGGTGTCGGTCTGATCGACCGCCACGCGGCCGTCATGGCGGCGTTCGATACCGGCGCCGGAGTGACGCTGCAGCAGCAGGTCATGGGCCTTCATCACCCGGTAGACGCGCTTGACGTTCACCGCCGGCGCGCCGGTCTGCTCCCGGTCACGACGCAAGAGCGCGTGGACGCGGCGATAGCCATAGGTCGGCAGCTCCGCGATGATCGCCTTGATCTCCGCCAGCAACGCCGCCTCAGGCTGAGGTCGGCGACCGCGGCGTTCCGGGGCGCTCGCTGGTTTAGCCTGGACGGCGAGGTTCGACCGCGCCACGTCAAGCGTATCCGCCACCGTCTTCATGGCGTGCCGTCCCGATCGGACGAGGGCGAGCGCAACAGCCGTTTTTTTGGCTGTGCGAGATCCAGCGCCTCCCGCAGGATCTCGTTCTCCAGTGTCTTCTTGCCAAGCAGGCGCTGCAACTCACGCACCTGATGCTGCAGGGCTCGGTAGTCCGAGGCCGGGACCACCTCCTCACCGGCACCGACCGCCGACAAAGCGCCTTCTGCGTAGAGCCGGCGCCAGGTGAACAACTGGTTGGGGGCGATACCATGCTGGCGGGCGATCACCGACACCGACATGCCCGGCGCATACGTCTCCTGCACCATGCGCGCCTTCTCTTCCGCCGACCAGCGTCGCCGCCGCTGCACCGACGTGATCACCTCAACCCGATCGATCTTCCCAGTCATAGACACAGGCATACTCCTGGTTCTTACCCAAGGGGTACACCCTGTCCGGTCAATTAGGGGGCCGCTCACATGGGGTGGTTCTTCGTCAAGCGCGATCGACTACGTCATTGCGATTTTTTCTCCTGGCGGCGGATCCGAGGTTCGAGCCCAGTTCAACATGCGGCAATGATGACCGCATCTACTCACATTCGGTCGGGCGTCATGCCGCCCGTACCATGATCCCTCATTCTCGAGGACATCGGGCTCAGGAAGGGTGGGATCCGTCTTCATGGAACGGCGTTTTGCAGCCACGTGGCCCCGCGATCGCCACCCGCCTGGATTCCGGCGGATCTGTCCGATATTGATGATCCGCGGATAGGTTGATCCGTTTGCCGGGTTACGCCTTCAGTTCGGCTCCCTCCGGCACCACGCCTTGCGCCACATACCGCCAGAGCGCCACCAGTAACTTGCGCGCAACAGCGACGATGGCGATGCGCTTGATCTTGCCGCGCTTGTCGCCGACCCTTTCGTGGAACCATCGGCTCAGAGCACTGCCTGGCTGATGACGTACCCATAACCAGGCAAGCTGGATCATGGTGGTTCGCAAGCGTGCATTGCCCGCCTTCGAGATGCCTTGCTCGACATCGATACCACCGCTCTTCCAGGGGCTTGGCGCAAGGCCTGAATAGGCAGCCACCTCACGTCGGTTGCTGAAGTTACGATAGAACGCTTCCAGCGACAGCACGGAGGCAATCTCCGGCCCGATCGACCGCAACCGCAACAGCTGGCTGCCGACCTCACCAGCAGAGGCCGTACCGGATGATGGTGCCTTCCTGTTCTCAACTGTCGTCTGTCTTGCCTGCAGCGCCCGATCTCGCTCGGCCTCCAGCACCGCGAGCTGCGACATCACTAACTCAAGACGATCAAGTTCTCGAACGAGTTCCGTTTTCAGTCGCGCTGGCAACGGCTGACCGTTCCATTGCTGGAGTTCCTCCAAACGCTTGCGCCGATTTTTGCGTAACGGTTCAAACCAGAACACCCCTTGCGTCGCCAGCAGCCCCTTGATCCGGTTCACGTGCCGGGTCCGCTCGGTTACCAGTGTCCCTCGCTCACGGGTCAATCGCCGCTCGTCTTCGTCTACCGGGTTTGGTGGTCGCACCATTGAGCAGATGCGACGCTCCCCGCGAGCCCAGCCCATCAGTGTGCGCAGCAACCCCTCCGCGTCGATCCGGTCGGTCTTCGCTCGCCGGCTTCGTCGGTTAACCGGGATCGATGCGGCGTCTACCACGTGGCTCTCGACGCCATTTGCCTCCAGCATGCGATGTACCCAGAAGCCATCAAGGCCGGCCTCGTGGATCGACACGACCTGCACGGGCCCACCGCGATAGCGCTCCGCCTGCGCTTTCAACCGAGCCAGCAGAGCCACAAGAGCAGCGACATCGGCAGCTGCAACACGATACTTGCTAACCTTCTCGCTTCCCGGTGCGCTAGCTGCGATCAGCCAAGCCGACTTGCTCAGTTCCAGCGCCACGAATAGCGAGCTATCCTCCTCGCGGACGGCGGCCCCCAGGCGAGCGGGGTAATTCGTGCCTCGCATCGATCGTCTCCTAAACTGAAGTGGCAGCAACCTTCAGCTTATGGCCTGTCGGGTCACCGTCCACCTGCATAGGATCTTCAGGCGGAGCCAACGCCGCCTATGACAACGCCAACAACGGTCAGGCGAACAACAACTATATGGGTAATAATCCTAATTACCGCTCAAACTACTCCAACAATAACGGCTATTCGAACGGTAACGGCTATCAGCAATCCGCCAATGAGCCGAATGGCACGAACCACTATGCTGGCGGCCAACAGACCTACTCAGGCGTTCACACGCCATTCGCGCGGGGAGGAGTAAATAGCGGAGCCAATGCCGCCTATGACAACACCAACAACAACGGTCAGTACAATACGCATTGACATCGAACGCACGCCTCTCCCGCATTCCGCGGGAGAGGTCGCTTCGCAATGCAAACCGAATTAAAGGGAATTTAGCCGTCCGCGCGCGGCACCCATGGAACACGCGCAAATGCCACGCCTGCTTCCGTCAGGCTGTCTGCCTCTTCCGGGGTACTCTCGCCATAGATGCCGCGGGCCTCCGCCTCGCCACGGTGGATCCGCAGCGCCTCGTCGGCAAAGCGTTCGCCGACATAGTCGCAATTCTTCTCCACGTCGGCCCGCAGCCGCTGCAAGTTCGCCCGCATCTGGTCCGGCATTCGGCTAGCGCCGGTGCCGCCTGATCCCACTTCCCGAGCACGATCCGCTGGTGCAATGGCCCGGTCCGGCGTTGCAGGCGTTGTTGGGGGCGCGGCACGCGTTCGTTCCGGGCGCGCTATGGCGGGTGCCATCAACGCCCTGGTTACACTCGCGTTGCCACAGGTCGGGCACTCCACGAGCCCCTGGCTCGACAGACGCTCGAACGCCGCGCTGTCTTTGAACCAGCCGTCGAACTCGTGCCCGTTGCTGCACTGCACCTGATAGTAAATCATGCCCTCACTGCGCCGCCTTCCAAGGCTCTGATCTAAGGCCACTAGCACTTCGATCAAGAGACTGCCAGCACTGTGTGACGTTCGCGTGACAGGCAGCGCGAGCGTGTCTCGCTCAGCGCAGTCCGAGCAGCATATCAAGCTTCCCCGAGCGATCCAGGGCCGCAAGCTCCTCGCTTCCGCCGATGGCCTGCCCATCGATAAAGACCTGCGGTACGGTCGTCCGCCCGCCTGAGCGACGGATTGCCTCGCTGCGCGCGGCGGTGCCATGCGGCGCGTCGATTTCCGTGTATGCCAGGCCCTTCTGTTCGAGCAGGTGCAGGGCACGGGCGCAATAAGGGCAGAACGGTTGCGTGTAGATCTCTATTTCGGGCACTGCCGCTCTCCGCGCATTATCCATGACTGCTTAAGCTCGAAAGATTGCCGGCCGGTTTCCACCCTTGCCTTGCGATGTATCGGACCCGAAGCGATGGACGGCGAGCCCCGGATTCAAAATATTGAAGAGACGGGAGAGCCCACTGCCCCATGATCACCGACGAGGTGACACCATTGCCCCGTGCCCCCGAGTCCGCGCAAGCGGGCAACATCAATTCCGCTTTCATTGATTTCCTTCACGAGTTGCGGCATCAGTTGCTGCGCCGCCGCGCGGATCCGCACCGGAGAGAGCAAGCCGATCTCTGTTGTTGGTGTAACGCCGCTTTTCGCCTTCAAGACCCGGTGCAGTTTTCCTTCAACCTCTTTCGTAATTTCGAGGTGAAGGAAATCGAACACGCGGCGCACATTCTGCCGCGGCTCCCTGGAGAGCGCGGCGTATTCTACAGATGCCACACTGCCCGGCACCACGGCGGAAATGCCGGCCATGTTGCGGCGTACCGCCAGGACAGCATACAGACAATCCGAAACCGCCGCCCGGAATATCGCCTCGTTTTCATGCGCCCGTCGCGCGCAGAGCCCGTCCGTTCCCCAGGGCACAAGCATGCTGGAGATGCAAACCTCGATCGGGTCGCGATCAAGCAGAATGAATTGACCGGCGGGAAACAGCTTACTCAGAAACCGCGCCACCAGCGGACTGTGATACCGGATTTCCTTGAAGCCCCAGCGCTGATCGGAATCCAGGCCACGCGTGAAAGCGGCCTTCAGTGCATCGCGCAAGATACGCTCGATTAACGAGGGAACAACGGGCGATACCCACGGATCGAATGCAATCTGACTCGGTTCATCGAATGCGATGTAGTCCCGCAATTCGGCATCGGAGCGAGGGGCGAGATGGTGCTGATGCAGGTCGAGCAGCAGCTGCGCTTCGGCAACCCGGTTCAGGAAGCCTCCGTGCTCGCCCCAGACGACCAGTCCAGGGTGGCAATTCAACAGACGCGTCAGAAATGTACCGCCCGAACGATGCAGCGTAAACACGAAAACCGGCCGCTCCGCCGGCTCTCCCGAGAGCGGTGACAGGGTAGTCACGCGCAACGTTTCTCGCGCATGCGCAGCTCGTTCATTGGTCAAGCAACTCCCAAGCCGCATTTCTGTTGGACGAGCGGACCGCCGCGGCCACGAACCGGACCCCGCGCAGCCCATCCCCCACGCCGGGCAACAGCGCACAGGCGGGGTCGGGCGTTCGTCCGGCGCGCCGCGCCCGGATCAGGTACCGCCGCATCCCGGTAAAGCTGCGCGAAGCCCTCCAGATAACCTTCCGGATGGCCCGCCGGTATTCGCGTCGCTTGCGAAGCGGCCGGACCAACCGCGGGTCCGGCACGCGTGATGACGCGCGGCGCCTCATTGAGCGGCGTATGCAACAGAATGTTTGGCTCTTCCTGCGCCCAGGCGAGCCCGCCGGCCGTGCCATAGACGCGCAGACGGAGCGCGTTCGCGTTGCCGGGTGCCACTTGGCTTGACCACAGCATGCCGCGCGCCCCACCCTCGAAGCGAAGCAGGACATGTGCGTTGTCGTCCAACGCACGGCCCGTGACGAAGCGGGCCGCGTCCGTCGCCACCTCGACGCAGCGCAGCCCGGTAACGAACTCGGCCAGGTTGAAGGCATGCGTGCCCAGATCGCCCAGGCTCCCACCGACGCCGCTGCGGGCCGGGTCGGTGCGCCACGCGGCCTGTTTCTGGCCGGTCTGCTCTAGATTCGTTGTCAGCCAGTCCTGCGGGTATTCTACCTGGACGAGACGAATTGTTCCAAGCTCGCCCGAACGCGCCATTTCGCGTGCCTGACGAGCCATTGGATAGCCGGTGTAATTATGCGTCAGCACGAAGACCCGTCCGCTGCGCGTCACCGCAGCGACCAGATCCTCAGCTTCCTCCAGCGTGCGCGTCATCGGTTTATCGCAGATCACGTCAATCCCGGCATCCAGGAAAGCGCGCGCAACGGGATGGTGCAAATGATTGGGCGTAACGATGGATATGACATCGATCCCATCGGGACGCGCCGCCTCGGCCCTGGCCATCTCGTCGAACCGCGCATAGCTGCGTTCGGGCGCGATGTGCAGATCGGCGGCACTCAGCCGTGCCCGCTCGGGATCGGCCGAGAGCGCGCCAGCGACCAGCTCATACTGATCGTCAAGCCGGGCGGCGATGCGATGGACGGCACCGATAAGCGCTTCGCGCCCGCCGCCCACCATTCCAAGCCGCAGCCTGCGCGCGACGACCGAAGCCGCCGCTCCTTCAATCGTCATCGCGCAATGCCCAGCATGCGGCGATTAGCCTCCGCATCCGCACCGGACGCGGCAAAATCATCGAAAGCCCGGCCGGTTACCTCGATGATATGCCGCGCGATGAACGCCGCCCCTTCGCGTGCGCCCTGCGCTGCGTCCTTCAGGCAGCACTCCCACTCCAGCACCGCCCAGCCGTCGAAATCGTATTGGGCGAGCTTGGAAAAAATGCCGCGAAAATCGATCTGCCCATCGCCCAGCGAGCGGAACCGGCCGGCGCGGTCGATCCACGGCTGATAGCCGCCATACACGCCCACCTTGGCGGTCGGATTGAACTCGGCGTCCTTGGCATGAAACATGCGGATCCGCGGGTGATACGCGTCAATAAATCCAAGATAATCAAGCTGCTGCAACAAGAAGTGGCTCGGATCGTATAGGATGTTTGCGCGAGCATGGCCGCCCAGGCGCTCCAGGAACATCTCGAACGTAATCCCGTCATGCAGATCCTCGCCGGGATGGATCTCGTAGCAAAGATCGACCCCGGCCGCATCGAAGACGTCGAGGATCGGACGCCAGCGCCGCGCCAGCTCCTCGAACGCGGCCTCGATCAGCCCCGGCGGGCGCTGCGGCCAAGGATAGACATAAGGCCAGGCGAGCGCGCCGGAGAACGTGGCGTGTGCAGAGAGCCCCAGGTTGCGCGACGCCTGCGCCGCCTGCCTCAGCTGATCGACCGCCCAGGACTGGCGGGCGAACGGATTATTGCGCACCGCGGCCGGGGCAAATCCGTCGAACGCCATGTCATAGGCGGGGTGCACGGCGACCAGCTGGCCTTGAAGATGCGTCGAAAGCTCGGTTAGCCACACCCCGGCATCCGAAAGAATACCGCTGACTTCATCGCAATAGGTCTTGCTTTCGGCCGCACGCGCCAGATCAAACAAACGCCCATCCCACGACGGGATCTGCACGCCTTTGTAGCCGTTATCCGCCGCCCACCGTGCGATCGACTTCAGGCTGTTGAACGGGGCGACATCCCCCGCAAACTGAGCAAGAAAGATCGCTGGTCCTTTGATTGTCTTCATGGCACCTGATTCTCGATGCTCGCTACGCAAGCCGCGGGTCGGGAACCCGCGCGGCCACCAGGACGTCGACCGCCGTCGCCCCGGCCGCTAACAGGGCCGCCGTACAGGCGTTCGCCGTCGCGCCCGAGGTCATCACATCGTCGATAAGCAACACACTACGCCCAGCGATGGCAGAGACGCGCCGAGGCCGGACGGCGAAGGCGCCCGCCAATTCGAGTGCTCGCTCGGCCGCGCTCTTGCCGCCTAAAGCCGGCGTCCGCCGCATCCGAACCAGCGCATCTGGCGCGGCGGATCGGCCGGAGAGGCGGGCAAGTTCGTTGGCCAGCAGAGCGGCCTGGTTGTAGCGGCGGCGGAATAATCGGTGCCGGTGCAAGGGAACCGGAACCAGCAGATCCGCTGTACGGATCAGCCCGGTTCCGACACGTGCCATCTGCGTGGCCAGCATAAGCGCGAGTTCCGTTCGATCACCGTGCTTGAACGGCAGGACCAGGCGCCGCGCCGCGTGATCGTAGCGGAAGGCCGCGCGCGCCTGTCTGAACAGCGGCGGTGTCGCCACGCAGCCGGGGCAAAGCCGGACCGGGCCCGCATGTCCGGATGCTGCGAACGGCACGCCGCAATGCGTGCAAAAGGGCTCGGTAATGAAGCCGGTGCGTCCGAAGCAGTCTGGGCAGAGCAGCCCGGGCGCGCTTACCGTGGCATCGCACCCGGCGCAATTCGGCGGCAGCAGCAGGTCGAGCACCGCCCGACGCGTCCCGACCACCAGCGCGCGAACCCCTTCAGGAAACAGCATCAACCCCGAACCGCACCGTTCCATCCTTGGCGATTTCACGAACCAGATCGATTTCCCAGTCCAGGTAGGCGCGCATCGCCTCCGCGACCCCGCTATTGCGATCGTAGGGACGCAAATAGAAATCAACGCAGGCAGAGTTCGGCGGATTGGCCTGGTCGGCCACCAGCTGTTGGCCGGCAGCGCGCCATGCGGCTGTGCCGCCCTGCAAGGCTAAGACTGAGCCACTCTTCGCAAGTCCCGCAAGTTCGGGCACGGCGAGAAGCGCCAGTGAACCGTCAGCCGAGGTGACGACAATCCGGCGGGCTTGCTCCAGCTTGGGCGCAAGTGCGTCAAGCCGCGTGCGCACGCCCCAGAGCGCGCCCGGGATATGACCTTCGCGGAAATCGATGCTGCGGCCGATATCGACCACCGTGACGTCCTCGCCAGCCTCCCTTAGCGCCACCAATCCGGCAACGTCGATGCACGGCGCGGGCGCCGCTAGTTCTGGGATTGGCGCGAGCGCAGTGCCGGAATCGCGCACCTCCTCCAGCCCGCCTTCGACCACAAATACGTCGCGATGACCCATCTGGCGCAGCCAGGCGCCGGCCATGCGCGCGCGCACCCCGGTATCGTCCAGCAGCACGATCCGCGGCGTTGCGGACGCCGATCCATTGATCCGTCGCCTGGACGAGTTGCCCGCCCGGCGCATTGCGGCTGCCGGGGCGGTGCCAGGTCCGGAACTCGGCCGGATCGCGCACATCGAGCAAGTAAAGCGTGCGGTCGGGGTCTTCCTCGAAACGCGCGAGGTCAAGCGCGCCGATGACGCCGACGCCGGATGCCTCGGCGAACGCTTTGGCCCGTTGCAGTGCGAGCGGGAGGGTTCGCGGGGTGCCCTCGGGATACCGCTCCTGCCGACCTCGTTCGCAGGCAAGCCCGGCAAGCTCCCAACCCATTGTGCCGTTGCGCAAGGCGACGACCTGGTTCGGCACACCGGCGCGACGCAGGCTCTCGGCACCCAGGATACTGCGTGTCCGCCCTGCGCAGTTGACCACGACCAGCGTGCCCGGATCGGGCGCCAGCTCGCCAATTCGATATACAAGCTCGCCGCCCGGCACACTAATGGCGCCGGGGATTGTCATACGGCCGAACTCCTCCGCTGTCCGACTGTCCAGCACCAGCATGTGCGCGGCCCTGATCGAGCCAATCGCGCAGGACCGGCGCCTCAATGCTCGGCGTGCCGTAATGATGTTCCACCCACTCGCCGAATGCCTTGGACGGGACATTGATTCCGCTGTACAGGCCGAACCCGGCAGCTTCCCAAGCCTTGATGCCGCCATCAAGCACGTGAACCCGGCTGTAGCCATCATCCTCCAGCCATGCCGCAAGGCGGACTGCGAGGCCCCTTCCGTCATCGGTGCAGACGATGCGCGCCGATTTGCGCGGCAACAGGGCGCGAGCGCGGATTTCGCGGTGCGACAGCGGACAGCAGATCGCCCAGAACAGATGCGCGGCACCGAACTCGCCTTCCTCGCGGGCGTCGAGCACGGCAAGCTCCCGGCCATCAGTCAGCCAGGTGCGGAGGGTCGCGGCGTCGATCCGTGTCATGTGGCTCAGTATGCCCGCTTCGCGGTCTGCGGCGCCACAGGCTTGGCAAGCACGCCGGGTCGGAGCAGATGCGCCGCATGACCGACGGGATGGAGATCTTCGACCGCCGCGCCGTGCGATTGCACCGCGATCGCGCGGCACGGCGGGTCGGGCGCGTCGCAGACCTGCTGCGCGAGCTGGCCGAGCGCCTCATCGACCGGCTGGACGACACGACCTTCCGGTTCTCGCACGCGCTCGACATCGGCGGGCGAGGCGTCGTGGCGCCGCTGCTGCGCGCGCGGGGGATTGAGACGGTAAGCTCCGATCTTTCGCCCGCAATGGCCGCGGTCAATGGCGGCCCCGCTGTTGCGGCCGATGAGGAATTCCTCCCGTTCGCCCCCGCCAGCTTCGACCTGGTGGTGGCCAGTCTCTCGCTGCACTGGGTGAACGATCTGCCGGGCACGCTGATCCAAATCCGCGCCGCTCTGCGCCCGAAGGGGTTGCTGCTCGCGAGCGTCCCGGCACTGGGCACGCTCGGAGAGCTGCGGGCGGCACTGGCCGAGGCCGAGGCGGCACTAACCGGTCGCGTGTCGCCCCGCATCTCTCCGTTCCCCGACCTCCGTGACTGCGCCGGGCTGCTGCAACGGGCCGGGTTTGTCCTGCCGGTCGCCGACATCGAGGACATCAGGCTAGCCTACGCCAATTCGTTGGCGCTTCTCCATGACCTGCGCGCAGCCGGCGAGACCAACGCCGTGGCGCTACGCGAGCGAGGGCTTCCCCCCGTCTCGCTGTTTCCGGCGGCGCTATCGGCCCTGCCGCAAAAAGACGGGCGGATCGGCGTCCTGCTTCGGTTGGCGGTCATGACAGGCTGGGCAAGCTGATCGGTCACACGATCCACTTCGCCGCATGCCTCTCGGGGAAATGACTGACGGCCCTTAAGCCGTCGGGCAACCGGTATCAATCCGCCTCATTTACAGACAGCCGTTGTTATTAGACACCGATGCGGAGGACCGAACCATGAAGAAGCCGGCGCTCGTTGCTTTCGCTCTGGCCGCGTCTCTCGGCGTTGTTCCGGCACTGGCGGCCACCCCTGATGCCGGCCAGAAGGCTGCGAGCGCGCCGACGGATAACGCAAAGGCCAGTGCCACGCCTCCTGCGGCCCCCGCGACCGCACCGGCGGATGATGCGAACGCCAAGGCGACACCCCCTGCCGGGACTCAGACGGCCGCGACCACGCCGCCAGATAACGCGCAAGCGCAGCCGTCGGCAGCGAACCGGACGGACGTCGGCACCGCGACCATCAATCCGACCGGCCTTCCGCCATCGCAGCGCAATCCGCTGCTGGCCGATAACGGCGACGTGCGGATCGGCAAGCTGATCGGGACTAACATTTACAACAAGAATGACAAGAAGATCGGGAGCGTCGATGACGTGCTTGCCGGATCGGACGGGCATGTGCAGGTGGTGATCGATACGAACAATAAGAAGGTCATCGTGCCCTGGGATAAGCTGCAGTTCGGCGATGCCAAGTTGAATAGCGACAACAAGGTTCTGATGCCGGATGAGACGCAGGCCGAACTGAACAAGATGCCGGCGTTCAACTATAAAGACCAGAACAATAAGGGCTAAGGTAAGCCGCTCCTGACGCCTCCCGTGGTCCGCAAAGTCTCCGGTCGCATATACCAACGCCGTCCGCAATGGACGGCGTTGTCGTTCAAGCACTTTGGCCGAAGCCCCGGCGGTAACGACAAGGTGCCTGGACGAGCCGAATAAAATCGGTCCTTTGTTCTGTCTTCTTCTACAAACCATCACTCCAGGAGCAGAAACGTGCCTGAGACACGAGTTGACGGACCGGACGGGCTGCCTGGCGAATCACTCGCCAGCGATGCTAACCGATCCGGCGCCGCCGAGCCTGAGGGGGAGGTGGCCGAAGCTTTATCACGGGTGCAACGGGCCGTTATCGGCGTGAAGGAAGGTGATCTGCGGGAATCTGTCGAGACCGCGATCGAGGTCATCAATTCCAACCTCGGAACGGCCGTGGCGGAGGACAAACCGCAGCTGTGCAACGTGGCCGACGCACTGGAGCAAGCGCTGGACGAACTGGAGAAAGGCAAAGTCGCCAACCTCCTGCCGGTGATCAAGCAAGCGAAATCGATCGTGCAGTCGGGGACCGCGGAAGACTGATCCAAGGCGTACCTCAGGCACCAACCTTCATTATTTGACCCACGGGCAGGCCACGGGGCGGCAACGTGCGACGCAGCAGATCAGCTTGCTGCGGCTACGGCTTAGTCACATCTTTGCTTAGGGACGGTCTGATCAAGTCCGGCTTCCGGTCGAGTGGAGCCGTTAGTTGTTGACGCCGTGGCGGATGACGGGCCGGAGCGCAGATTTTCACTGACTTGCCGTCTGCGGCCGCTGGTGGTAGCGCCGCAAACGGGATTGCACCCCTCAGGTGCACAGCAGCCGGCGGCGCGCCATGAACAGATTGGCCAACGCTGAGGTTATGAATAGCCTGTGCGCGTTCTTGTCCAGCCCGCGGTAGCGCGCCTTCGCGAAACCAAAGACCCGCTTGATGACGCCAATGCTGTGTTCGACCTTCGCCCGGACCTTGGACTTGGTCCGATTCCGGGCCTTCTCCACTTCATCGACAACCCCGCGATGCCGATGCCTGCGATTAGTGAAGTCCTTGGCCCGCGGCGCGTGTTCGCGGATCACCTCTCCCTGACCCTGGTAGGCCCGGTCGCCCCACACCCGGGTCTCGTCGCCGTGCAGCAGATCAGGCAGCACCGTCGCGTCGTGCACGTTAGTCGCCGTCGCCGCCACCGCGTGGATCAGCTTCGTCTTGCTGTCCACCCCGAAATGCGCCTTCATCCCGAAATACCACTGATCGCCCTCCTTGGTCTGATGCATGTCGGGATCACGGGCCTTTGCCGCGTTCTTGGTCGAACTCGGCGCATTGATGGTGCGCCGCTTCGAAGAAGTACACCGCGTATAGCCGGCCTTCATCGACTTCCGAGCCGGTCATTGGCTTTCCGCGCCTCCATTCCGGCTGTTGCTTCTGATCTGCGAGGCTGCGACTCATTGATCGAGCTGCCAATCCGGGATCTGCAGTCGCGTTTTGAATTCAGTCATGTTCAACCAACCTGTGGGTCACGGCGTGTGATGCACCGCGACCCGTTCAACGATACGACGCGCCGAGTTGGCGGGTAGTTCTCGTGGAGTGAACCCGGTTTATGCCAAGGTTATCGCGCACGAGAATACACTTTCTGGGCTTGGTGAAATCGGCGTCGGACAACGCCCTGAGCAGATGGGCATAGTCATTCGCGGCAATGGTGAACTGCCACCACACCGAACCCATAAAGGCCGCCAAGGGCATTGCACAGCGCCATCCGTCGTAGCCCCTCGCAAAGCCGGGCGAGCCGTGATGCCGCAATGACCGCCGCCGACACCGGTCGGTGCCGGCTATTCAGCCCGGGTCCACTCGATGGTCTAGGGTCTTTTGGACTATCGTGACGGAGTAGGGCCGAAGGGAGGGCGAAATGCCGGTCACGACGAAATACGTCTTCATCGTTAGCATGGACGTCGCATCCGAGAAGGAGGCGCTTTTCAACGAGGTCTATGACCGCGAACACGTTCCCAACCTGCTGAAAGTGCCGGGCGTTCGCTCCGTCACGCGACTCTGCACGGAGCCGGCACGCGTCAGCATCGGCGGGCAGACAATGCAGCTAACGGGAGAAGGGTCGCCCAGATACATGGCGATTTACGAGATCGACAGTCCGGACGTTCTCATGAGCGCTGCCTGGGCCCAAGCAGCGGAACTCGGCCGCTGGCCGACCGAAGTGCGCCCACACACACGCAATAGGCACCATATCGCCATGAAGGTGCTTGATGGCGCATCCAATTCATCGATGTCCTGATCCGTGGTTGGTCTCGCGATCCGATGAATGAACGGAGCTCAGCATCCGTTTTGGGTTCCGCTACAATGGCACGCCGGAATTCTCGGAATACGATCCCATCTTGAGATACGATCCACTGACCGTGGAAGAACGAACCCATGAAAATCGTCAAAGTGACTGCCAAGCCGATGTCTGCACCCGTTCCCGAGGAAAAGCGTCACCGCACGGATCTGGGAACGAAGGTCAAGAGCGACGCGACGCTCATTCGTGTTGAGACCGACAATGGGCTCACCGGCATCGGCGCGGCCCTTGGGACGCCGCCGATCGTTGCAGCCATCGTTGAGCACGAGCTCGCGCCGGAATGCGTTGGCGAGGACCCCATGTTCTCCGAACGGATTTACGAGAAGATGTATAACGGCTCGCGAAGTAGACCGGCGCTCGAGCGCGGCATCACACAGGCCGATGAAAGCCGGCGTCGGGGCGTCATCATGGAAGCGATTGCTGGCGTCGACATCGCGGTGTGGGACGTCAAGGCACAGGCACTCGGAATTCCGCTCTACCAAGCACTCGGTGCGGCGCGCAACTCCGTGCGCGGCTATGCCAGCGGCGGCTGGGCGCCGGGCGACGAGGCAGAAGCGGAACTCGCGGGCTATGCGGCCAAGGGGTTCACCGCCGCCAAGATGCGTGTGGTCGGCCGTGATGGGTTCTCGATCGCCAACTGCGTGCGGAGGGTGAAGGCCGCTCGCCGCGGGCTTGGCCCCAAGGTCGAACTGATGGTCGATGCGCACGGCTCGCTTGAGGTCGCGACCGCCATCAAATTGGCCAAGGAACTGGAACCCTACGACATCGCCTGGTTCGAGGAACCGGTCTCGCCGGACGATCACGCGGGTCAAGCGGAGGTAAGACGATCGACTACGATCCCCATTGCCTCGGGCGAGCGCGAGTTCACACGATTTGACTTCCAGGACTTGCTTGACCGTCGTGCCCTCGATATCGCGCAGCCTGACGTTGCCCGCGCGGGCGGTATGACGGAAATCCGGCGCATAGCGGCGCTGACCTCGGCTCACGGCGTGCGTCTCGCGCCACACGCTTGGGGCAGCGGCGTGCTGTTCGCGGCGAGCATTCACGTCGCCATGGCGGCGCCCAACTGCCACATCCTTGAGGTGACGCAAGGCTACATGCCGATGATGTGGGAGCTCTTCAACGAGCCGTTCGACATTCGCCCGGACGGCATGGTGTATGCACCTGATCGGCCGGGCCTTGGCTATACATTGCGCGCGGACGCGCTGGAACGATTTCGGTATGTTGACGGGCCCGAATTTGAGTTCTAGGGGCTTTTACCCGAACGGCTTGCGACGCTGCACCGGTCCGATACGTGACGTAACCTGGAACTTGGATTTATCCTACAGCGTGCGCGATTATGCGCGCGCCGGGTGTGGGTCCAACAACCAATGCCGTGCGGCGCCGGCACGGCGCGCTCGTTCAACCCGGCGCCAGAGCCCGAAGGAATGTGACCCGTTCGGCCGGAGCACCTGGTCCAGGTTGCGGGAGCTGCTTGTAAACAAGGCGGCCTAAAGGGGCCCCAATGCTCGGATCCGCCATGCCGCGGTTAGACAGATCACGCTCCTCCCGCTTATCCTTTATGTCTTATCCTTTATGTCCGTTTCGATCACGGAGGCGGTGCGTCCAGCCAACGCGGGCCATTGAATTGCCAAATTCATGACCGACCGCATGATAGCGTGCTCGGCATTCAGGAGAGAAAACGATGGGCAAGGCCTATCTTGTGGTCCGCGCCGTCATAGCCGACGCGACCATCCAGGCCGATTTCGACAAATGGTATTCAGCTGAGCACCTGCCTGACGCCGTGGAGGCGTTCGCGGCGACGCGCGGGTGGCGCGGTTGGAGTCGCACGGATCCAGCCGTGCATTACGCGTTCTACGAGTTCCCGGACCGCGAGGCTGCGCAGCGCGCGATGGACTCCAGTGCGATCCGCGCACTCGCTGCCGAATTCGATCGTGCTTTTAGAAAGGTAACCCGCACGCGCGAGATCATCGAGGCGGTGGACGAGATCGGTCCATCGGGCTCCGTCTGAGTTCAGAATCGGATGCACCTCATGCGCCGTTGGTCTGTTGGCCTTTTGGCCACTCTGGCATTGGCAAGCCTATGCGGTTGCCGGGAACAAGCGACGCTTCCGCTCTCGGCCGGAATTGGCCCCCACCCGGGTATGCCGCCACCGCACCAGACGCTGTTTCCGACCGTCAATGTCGCGCCTGCGATGGGCTGGCCCGTAGGAGCGACGCCCATCCCCGCGAGGGGTCTACAGGTGGTCGCCTTCGCCGATCGGCTCGATCATCCGCGCTGGGTCTATGTGCTGCCGAATGGCGACGCGCTGGTGGCGGAGACCAATGCCCCGCCCAGGCCCGACGACCAAACGGGTCTCAAGGGCTGGATCACAAAGCTGGTGCTGAAGCGAGCCGGCGCCGGCGTGCAGAGCGCCAACCGCATCACGCTTCTCCGCGATAGCCACGGCACCGGCGTGGCCGACTTTCGCTCAACATTCCTGGAAGATCTGAATTCGCCTTTCGGAATGGCGCTGGTCGGTGACGATCTCTACGTCGCCAACACCGATGCTCTGATGCGCTATCCCTATCACGACGGTCAGACGCGGATCACTGAACCCGGGGAGAAGGTGATCGACTTGCCGGCCGGGCCGATCAACCATCATTGGACCAAGAACGTCGTCGCCAGTCCCGATGGCTCCCGGCTTTACATAACCGTCGGCTCGAACAGCAATGCCGCAGAAAACGGCATCGCAGCGGAGGTCGGCCGCGCCGCGATCTGGGAGGTCGATCCGAAAACACGGCAGCACCGGATATTTGCCTCCGGCTTGCGTAACCCGAACGGCCTTGCCTGGGAGCCGCAGACCGGAGTGCTCTGGACTGTGGTCAATGAGCGCGATGCGCTGGGCAGCGATCTGGTTCCGGACTATATGACCGCGGTCAGGGATGGTGGTTTTTATGGCTGGCCATATAGCTATTTTGGCCAGCAACTGGATGAACGGGTGACACCACAGCGCCCGGATCTCGTCAAAATGGCCATCTCGCCGGACTATGCGCTGGGCGCACATACCGCCTGCCTCGGACTCGCATTTGCTGGCGGCGCTTTTCCTCCGCCATTCGCAAATGGTGCCTTCATTGGGGAACACGGGTCATGGAACCGCAGGCCGCGCAGTGGCTACAAGGTGGTCTTCGTGCCTTTCGCCAATGGACGCCCGAATGGTGAGCCGATTGACCTATTGACGGGTTTTCTGGACCGGGATGGCGACGCACAGGGCCGTCCGGTGGGCGTCGCTATCGATCGGCAGAAGGGATTGCTTGTGGCCGATGATGTCGGCAATCGCGTTTGGCGCGTTACCGCGCGATGGTAGAAGGACAGGTGCAGGTAGCTTTCGGCCGATGACCCGAGCTTCTCGAGCCGACCTTGCCAGCTGGTCGCGGCCGAACCTGAGGGCGGGACCAGTATGGACCTCAGCTGGGACGTTTTGTCGGTACTTCAATAAGCTCCGAGATTTTCTACGGCTTCGGTCCCGCCATAAACCAGCATGTCAGCGCCGATCGAAGGCGACTGCGGCAACCCTGACCGCACCGTCAACGTCCTCGGGCTGCTTGCAGCCGCCTGACGGGTCCGTTCGCCACCGCTGCCCGCCGCAATTACTTGCCGGCGCGAGCTCTGACAGAACCTTCCAAAGATCTGCACCCACCGCGCCCATGCATCGAATTATCGCGATTGAACCCCCGGACCAGTGATGATAACGCCTACCGTTGCATCTCCATGAGCTGGTTCATCGGCAGTGTCATGTTGGCGTTCAGCTCGCTCATGATCCAGAGCGAGCCGCCGATGACCAGGAAGACGATCAGCACACCGAAGGCTAGCGCCATCACGTTGTTGGTGTTGTCCGGCCCGGTGGTGATGTGCACGAAGAAGACGAGATGCACGCCGATCTGCGCGACAGCCAGGACGAAGAGCGCGATCGGAATGCTGGGCTGCCAAACAAGATTTGTTCCGGCAACAAAGAACGAGACGACGCTGAGCAGCACGGCGAGCCCGAATCCGATCGCGTAGCCGAGCAGGCCATGCGTAATCTCGGTCCTGCCGGGCCGATCGTCACCGGGCGAGATATCGGTTGCATCCAAAGGCTCCAGCTGCTCCGTGTGGCTCATTGTCCTGACCCTATCAGATAGACGATCGTGAACAGCGCGACCCAGATGATGTCGAGCGTGTGCCAGAACAGGCTGAAGCACAGCACCCGGCGAAGAATGTCGGCTCTGTAGCCCTTGGCAAATACCTGCGCGACCATGGTGAGCAACCACATCAACCCGAGTGTCACGTGCAGCCCGTGGCACCCGACGACCGTGAAGAAGGCGGAGAGGAACGCGCTCCGCTGCGGTCCCGCACCTGCCAGATCAGCCCAATGAATTCGCGCATCTCAAGATATAGGAAGGCACCGCCGAACAGGAAGGTGACGGCCATGCCGCCGTAATACATCCGGTTATCGTGTGCCCGAGCCCCAATGCTCGCGAAGCCGCAGGTGAAGCTGGAGAGGAGCAGGAAGGCAGTTTCCGCCGCGACATTGGTGAGGTTGAACAGGTCCTTTCCGCTCGGCCCGCCCGCCGTCTCCCCTGGCCAGCACCGCGTAGCTCGCGAAGAAGACCGAGAACATCACGATGTCGCTGAGCAGAAAGATCCAAAACCCGAAGCCGACGATGATGCGCTTGGACGCAAGTTCACGGGCCGCATGCTCGGCGGTGCGCTGGTGCAGCCCGAAGCGCCCAAGCCGATAGGGATCGGTTGGGCTAGGGGGAGCGGGCGCTGCTGGCGCCGCTCATTCCGCGGCCTGCGCGTTGGCGGCGAGCCAGGCGGCTCGCGCGTTCCGGTTCGCGCGGTCAAGCCGCGCGACCTCCTCGGCCGGGATCATGTATTCGGACCGGTCCCGCCAGGCGAAGACAACGAAGGTAATGAAGGCGCCGATGCAGGAGAGGATCACCAGCCACCAGATATGCCAGATCAATCCGAAGCCGGCGAAGGTCGCGAAAAAGGCGCAGATGAAACCAGTCGGGCTATTCCGCGGCAGCTCTATTTCCGTATATTCGGGCTCCGGGCGTAGCTGCCCGCTTTCGATGGCGCGCTGCTTGATGCCCCAATAGGGCTCCTCGCCTTCCACGTTCGGCAGCACGCCGAAATTGAAGGCCGGCGGCGGCGAGGCGGTGGACCATTCGAGCGAACGGCCGTTCCAGGGATCGCCGGTCACATCGAGAAGCTCTCGTGAAGTTTGATGCTGACGAAAAGCTGCGCGACCTGCGAGACGATGCCCATGAGGATGATCAGCGTTCCGAAGGCGGCGACCAGAAGCCAAGGATACCATGCCGCCACGACGTAGTGCTGCAGCCGCCGTGTCATGCCCTCGAGGCCGACCACATAGCCCGGCATCCAGGCTACGTAGAAGCCGATCACCCAGAACCAGAAAGCGGCCTTGCCCCAGCCCTCATGCAGGCGGAACCCGAACGCCTTGGGGAACCAGTACGTGTAGCCGGCGAACACACCGAACAGCACGCCGCCGATGATAACGTTATGGAAATGCGCCACCAGGAACAGACTGTTGTGGACGATGAAATCGGCGGGCGGCACGGCGAGCAGCACGCCCGTCACGCCTCCGATCACGAAGGTAATCATGAACGCAATCGACCACATCATCGGAACGGAGAAGGAAACGCGGCCGCCGTACATTGTGAACAGCCAATTGAAGATTTTCACCCCGGTCGGCACCGCGATGATCATGGAGGCGATGCCGAAGACCGCGTTGACGTTGGCTCCCGCCCCCATGGTGAAGAAGTGATGCAGCCACACCATAAAAGAGATGATGCAGATGGCCATGGTGGCCATAACCATGGAACGGTAGCCAAAAAGCGGTTTACGCGAGAAAGTTGAGACCACCTCGGAATAGACACCAAATGCCGGCAGGACCAGGATGTAAACCTCCGGATGTCCCCATATCCAGATGAGGTTCATGAACATCATCATGTTGCCGCCGCCCGTGTTCGTGAAGAAGTGGAACCCGAGATAGCGGTCGAGCAGCAGCATCGCATAGGTCGCGGTGAGCACCGGGAAGGCTGCGATGATCAGCAGGTTCGAGGCAAGCGTCGTCCAGCAAAAGACCGGCATGCGCAAATATGTCATTCCGGGCGCGTGGATCTTGAGAACGGTGGTGGTGAGATTGACGCCCGAGAGCAGCGTGCCGATGCCCGATATCTGCAAGGACCAGAGATAGTAATCGACGCCGACGCCGGGCGAATATGTCAGCTCCGAAAGCGGCGGGTAGGCAAGCCAGCCAGTCTTCGAGAACTCGCCTACCACGAGCGAGATGTTGACAAGCAGCGCGCCGGTGGCCGTGAGCCAGAAGCTGACTGAGTTCAACGTCGGGAAAGCGACATCGCGCGCGCCGAGTTGCAGTGGCATGGCGAAGTTCATCAGCCCGATGACGAAGGGCATCGCGACGAAAAAGATCATCAGCGTGCCATGCGCCGAGAAGATTTGATTGAAATGCTCGGGCGGTAGATAGCCGGGTGCGCGGAACGCGAACGCCTGCTGCGAGCGCATCATGATGGCGTCCACGAAGCCGCGGATCAGCATCACCAGCCCGAGTAGGCAATACATGACGCCGATCCGCTTGTGGTCGACGCTGGTGATCCATTCCCGCCAGAGATACGGAAGGTAGCCCTTGAGCACGATCCAGGCGAGGACGGCGAGGATGACAACCAGGACGAGCGCACCCGCGCCCAGCGGGATCGGCTGGTCAAACGGGACCGCGGACCAGCTAAGCCTGCCCAGCATCACTTGACCCCCAATGCCTTGCCAGCACCGCCGGATGCCGGTGACGGTTCGGGGCCGGGGCCGGGCGGAACGACTTGGGTGACGATCTTGCGGAACAGATCGGGCTCTACGCTTCGGTAGGTGAAGGGTTTCACACTCATGCTCTGCTTCGCCAGTTCGCCATAGGTCTGTGTATCGAGGCTCGGGCCGCTGCCCTTTGCCATCGAGACCCAAGCGGCGAACTGATCGGCGGAAACGGCATCAACGTTGAAATGCATAGTGGGAAACCCATCGCCGCTGATCATGGCAGACTCCCGTAATAGGTGCCGGGGTGGTCCGCGATCAGGTTGAGCCGGTCGGCCATCCTGTTCATCGTGTAGATCATGCTGCCGAGCTGCGGAACGAAGAATACGTTCATCACGCTCCCGGATGTCAGCACAAAATGCACCGGGGTCCCGACAGGGATCACCAAATGATTGACGCTGGCGATTCCGTGCTTCGGGTAGATGAACAACCACTTCCAGTCGAGCGAAACCACCTGGACATCGAGCGGCGGCGCCTTCGATGGCAGCGGCGCAGCCGGGTCGAGATTGTGCGAGCTCACCCAGGCGACGCCGCCGAGCAGCATGATCGTCATCAGCGGGATGGACCAGACGACCAGCTCGATGCTACCGGCATAGACGAACTCCGGCATGTAGCGCGCCCGTGTGTTCGAGGCACGAAACCACCAGGCCACGCCGGCTATCGCGATGATCACCGGCAGGACGATGGCCAGCATGATCGCAAGCGAGTTGAGCAGGAGCTGCCGGTCAGCCGCGCCGACATAGCCCTGCGGATCGAGCACGCTGGGCCCGCATGAGGCAAGGCCCAGATGCCGCGGTCATCGCTGCGCAGCGCCGCAACTGCCGGACGATTGCTTTCCCGGGTGGGAAACCGGTCGGCCTTGCCCGCATCGCCAATCCCCATTGCTTTCTGATTTCCTGCGACCCTTCGGCACAGTTCCCATGAAATCTGACTCGCATTCGCCCGGAGCGCAACAACCGTTGTTTCTGCCGCGCTGCGGTCCTAGCCTAACCTGTCCGGCCGCGCCCACCAGAGGCGGATCCAGCCGAGAAGGATGGAGCCAGGAAGCTGCTTGCGGTTTGGTCGTAACGGGTGGATCGATCCGGGTACTTGCGTGTCCTATCCAATGACTTATTGCGACGGCACGCCGCGGGCACGGATGGCAATCCAGAGGGTCCGCCAGAGATGATCCGCTCGACCGAATATCGGGCAATCGCATTCGGTGGGTGAAAAGTGCCAGGGGCTCCCATGGGCACGAAGTCTGTTCTGGCGGCGCTCCGCGACCCCGTGCCAAGATTTTGCAATATTGCTGCCAGACGGGTATGGGCGAAAAAGCCGCAGTATGTCAGATGGGACTGGGAGAGTTAGTAACAGGCGCCGTCGGCCCTTCGCATCGTCATAAGCGCACGTCTCCACAATTGCGCCCGGCTTGGAGTTGCCGGTGAGATCGAGGTCAGCGAAGCGGAGGCGTTGGCCCTGCGGCCCAGCAGAGCCGAGAGTCTGAACCCGGAGGAATCGCAAGATGGAAATGCGGCGCTTTGGCAACACCGACCTTCATGTCTCGGTGCTTGGTTTCGGCTGTGGCGCGGTTGGTGGGTTGATGGTGCGTGGTGCAGAGACCGATCAGGAGCGCGCCGTCGCTCGCGCGCTCGAGGCCGGAGTGAACTACTTCGATACGGCCGTGCAGTACCGGAGACGGCGAGTCAGAAAAGAATCTCGGGCGCGTGCTAGCCAAGCTAAGGCCGGCGAACATCATCATAGGAACAAAGGTGCGGCTGCTGCCGTCTGATTTTCGCAGCGTCTCCGAAGCGGCTGCGCGCTCTCTGGAAGGCAGCTTGCAGAGACTGCGCATGGACCGAGTAGACATCTTCCATCTTCACAACCCGATCACCACGGAGGGCGGCGCCGGGTCACTCTCTGCGAAGCAGGTGCTGGAGGACGTCGTTCCAGCGTTCGAGCGACTGCGCGCGCAGGGTAAGACGCGTTTCATCGGCTTCACCGCAATCGGCGACACCGTGGCGCTTCACCAAGTCGTCGATGCGCGAGTATTCCAGAGCGCGCAGGTAAGTTACAATGTTCTGAATCCGAGCGCTGGTGCAGCGCTGCCCGCAAGCTACCCGGCACAGGATTATGGCCGTCTGCTCGACCACACCGCCGCCGCTGGCGTCGGCACAATCGGCATCCGCGTGCTGGCCGGCGGAGCTTTGTCCGGCTCAGGGACACGTCACCCGATCGCCAGCCCGCCGCCCGAGCCGATCGGCTCCGGGCACTCCTATGACGCCGACCTTGAGCGTGCTCGTCGTCTTATGCCGCTGGTCAGTGAGGGCCACGCCGACACCTTGGGAGAAGCCGCGATTCGCTACGTCGTCGCCAATGCGGCGATAAGCACGATCCTGATCGGCATGGCGACCGTCGATCAGTTCGAACAGGCCGCGGCAGCCGTGAACAAAGGCCCGCTGCCAGCCGCTGCGCTGCGCCGTGTGCAAGAGTTGCAGCAGATGTTCTCCGGCGAGCCACGCTGAGTTGCTCGGGCATGCCTTCTGGGGTTCTGAATGATGCGATCGGTCGGATTTCATCTTGTGGCCGCGATAGCGCTCGTAACCCTGGTCCACGCAGCATTGGGCGCAACGCCGTGCGGGGATCTCGCCCAGCTCAAGTTGCCCGACACGACGATCGACACAGCTCGGGATGTCGCGGCGGGCGACTACACGCCGGCTGGTCCCATAAAGCTCAGCGGTGTCGCCGCGCTCCCGTTGTCGCCAGATGCTGCGGCAGATCCCCTCGGACCGGCCGCACTACACAATCTTCCTGCTTTCTGTCGCGTGCATGGCGTTGTTTCGCCGGTTCCTGGCTCGCGCATTGGGTTCGAGCTTTGGTTGCCGAAGCTGGGCTGGAACTGGAGGCTGCTGATGCTGGGCAACGGCGGCTACAGCTCCAGCAATATCATTCAGCATGGCGACCGAGCTGAAGGCCGGCTACGCCACTTTGGGAACGGATACTGGTCACACGGGCGACGACCCCGATTTCGCAGTCGGGCACTCGGAGGCGATTATCGACTGGGCACATCGCGCGGTTCACGAATCAGCAGTGAAGGCGAAGCAGATTATTACTGCCTTCTTTGGGCAACCCGCACGATACGCTTACTTCGCGGGCTGCTCGACGGGCGGCCACCAGGGCTTCATGGAGGCGCAACGGTATCCCGAGGACTTCAATGGCATCCTGGCCGGTGACCCGGGGCACAACCGGACGCACATTAACGCGGGTTTTCTTTGGCAGTACACTCGGAACCACGTCCGGGGCGATGATACGGCCCCAATCATTCCCGCGGCCAAGCTGCCGATGATCGCGCGTGCCGCTCTGAACGCCTGTCGCGCGAATAACGGCACGCAGGACGGTGGCCTGCCGAGCGACGAATTCCTGGACGACCCCCAGAATTGCGAGTTCGATCCAGCATCCATCCGTTGCCGAGAGGGTGATGCTTCGGACTGTCTGACCGAGCCGCAGGTAACGCGCTCAGGAGCATGTACGACGGGGCGCACAACCCGAGAACTGGCGAGCGGATTTACTTCGGCTGGGAGAGAGGCAGCGAGAACTCAGGCCGGATGCGTCCCAATCTGCCCGGCTGGAGCCTCTACTGGGCGGACCCCAAGGATCCTACGCGACCGGCACGCGTTAGTTTCTGGAGGTATTGGGCGTTCGATAACCCAAGGTGGAATTGGTGGAGCTTCGATTTCGACCACGACATGGCGGCAGCGGACCAGAAGCTCGCCCCGCTGATTAACGCCATGAACCCCGACCTGGAGCGCTTCCGCGAACTGGGCGGCAAGATGATCCACTACCATGGCCTCGCTGATCAGGTTGTGCCACCGATGGATTCGATCAGCTACCACGAGCGGGTGGTGGCGCAACGGGTGCAGCAGCTGGGCAGTTCGGTCGATCCGGGGCAAGCCAGGCGCGAGGTCTCGGATTTCTATCGCCTGTTCCTGGTGCCCGGGATGGAGCATTGCCAAGGCGGCCCGGGACCAGACGCGTTCGACGCATTGGATGCATTGCGACACTGGGTTGAGGAGGGCGTTGCCCCGGACCGGATCGTCGCAGCTAAGTTCGGGGGAGAGGGCGCCGCGCGTACAGTCGCGTTTAAGCGTCCGCTATGCCCGTTCCCGCAGCGCGCATGGTTTAGGGGAGATGGCGACCCGAATGATTCCGGCAGCTTCGCCTGCGTATCCAAAGGACGTCCTCGAGACCTGCCGATGCTCGGCGCCGATTACCTCGATTGACGCCCACGGCAGGTAGATCGCTTAAGAGCGCTGCGTGTGTACTGCGTCGAAAGAACCGAGACACGCAGCCTTGTACCGCGTATGAAGCCGCTGGGCCAGAAAGGAGGAGGGAATGCCTCGTCACGAGGAGCAGGCGACGCTCGCCTATGGTGCTGACGAGCTTTTTACAGTCGTGGCGGACGTGAAGGACTATCCTTCGTTCGTTCCGTGGTGCAGCGGTGCGCGTATTCGCCGCGAGGATCAGCGAGAGATCGTGGCCGACCTCGTCATCGGGTTCGGTCCGTTCCAGGAGAGTTTCACGAGTCAGGTGAGCCTGGATCGACCCCGACAGGTGCTGGTGCGCGCCATCGAGGGGCCGTTGGAGCACCTGGAAAACATGTGGACCTTCACGCCGATTGGGGGCGCAACTCACGTGAATTTCGTAATCGACTTTCAGTTCAAAAGTCACCTGCTTGACCATGTGGCCAACGGGATGTTCCAAGAAGCGGCGACTCGCATGATGAGTGCCTTCGAGTTCCGCGTGCACCTACTCCATCTAATACGGCGCCGTGCGACGCAGCATCAGTCGCCCTGATGAGAAACGCTCCTGTTAAGCCCGCGCCCAGCTTGCGCAACATAGCTGGGCGGCGCATCGGGGGGGTGCCGGTGAACCGGTCAGAGTTGTCGGGGGCACTTGGGCGAAAGACCTCTACAATTCCCGCATTCGCGCTGTGTTCAACAAATTGGTGCCTGAAATGAGTCAACCCCAACAGGGCATGCTCGCGGAGGGGATTAATGCAAATGCTATGAAAGGCGGCCAACCTCCCGCGCATGGTGACAGCGCGCGAATGCCTGAGGGCACTTGGCGTCGGCCAGCCTCAGAGGGACATTTATGCGGGGCTCCTCGTCGCGTGCGGAACGCGTCCGTGCCGGCAGTGCGTGTGCCGAATGGCGCGCCAGCGCCTCGCTCGGGCCGGAAGACCGGTCGTCGGCTCAGCGGCAATGATGGCAGGAGCTGGCCGGCCGGGTACATTGGCCCCAGAATCGCGTAAGGCCGCTTGCAGCTTGCGGCTACAGCGCTACCAGCCTGAGATGGCTTAGGGAGGAAGCAACAATGGTCCGAATGTCCCTGTGTCGGTGCGCAGGTGCTCTACTGCTCGGCGCCGCCGCACTGTGCGGGCTCATCCCCGAGCCCGGCCGCGCGGAGCTCGCCAAAGGCCCATGCGCTGTGACAAAGCAGGCCGATGTTCCCGCCAAGATGCGCGATGGTGTCACTCTTCTGGCCGATGTCTACCGGCCGACGGAGACGGGAACCTATCCGGTCATTCTGATGCGCCTGCCGTACGACAAGTCCGTAGCGCAGACCTATGTCTATGCCGCACCGGAACTCTACGCATCGCAGTGCTACATCGTGGCAATCCAAGATGTCCGAGGCCAGTATGCCTCACAAGGCACGTTCTACCCGTTCCGCGACGAGATGAACGACGGCTACGACAGTGTTGAGTGGGCCGCTGCCCTGCCGGGCTCGAACGGCAAGGTCGGGATGTACGGGTTTTCTTACGTCGGCGCGACGCAATGGCTTGCGGCGGTAATGCAGCCGCCGCACCTGACGGCGATTTCTCCGGCCATGACGTCCTCAGACTACTACGACGGCTGGTCCTACGAGGGCGGTGCTTGGTCGCTCGCATTCGAGGAGTCCTGGCCGATCCAGACGATCGCCCTGGTCAACGCTCGTCGCACCGGCGACCAGGCAACGGTTGCGAAGATCCTCGAAGCCACAGGCAAGATCGTCGCAAACGTACAACTATCTTCCGCTCAAGACCTATCCCTGGCTCTTGCCCGGCATTCCAGAGGTCGCCGGTTACTTTTACGACTGGCTTGCGCATGACACCCGGGACGCATACTGGCAGCAATGGAGCCTTCGCACGCGCTACCCGCGTGTCCTGGTTCCTGCGCTGAATTTCGAGGGCTGGTATGACGTCTTCCTCAACGGAGGCATCGAGAACTTCGTCGAGATGCGCAAGCAGGGCGGCAGCGATATCGCACGCGCGGCACAGCTTCTGGTCATCGGGCCGTACATCCATTTACCCTGGCAGAGAAAGGTGGGCGACCTGGATTTCGGACCCGAAGCCGCCAGTCCACTCGATACCATGCAGGTCGCATGGTTCGACCATTGGCTGAAAGGAAAAGATAACGGAGCCGATCGTGTGCCTGCGGTGCACGTGTTCGTCATGGGTGCCAACCGCTGGCGTGACGCGACCGACTGGCCGATTCCCGGCACGCGTTTCACGAACTACTACCTGCACTCACTCGGCACCGCGAATTCGCGGTTCGGCAATGGTCGGCTCGATACGAACAGGCCGGCAGCGGACGAACCTCCGGATCATTATCGCTACAACCCGGTCGACCCTGTGCCCAGCCGTGGCGGCCACTCCTGCTGCACTTCCGATGTGGCTCCCGTTGGGCCGTTCGATCAGGCCGAGATCGAACAGCGTGCCGACGTTTTGGTCTATTCGACGCAGGTGCTGGAGCAGCCGGTCGAAGTCACCGGGCCGATCACCATGACGCTCTTTGCGGCGTCCAGCGCGGTCGATACCGACTGGACCGCTAAGCTCGTGGACGTGTACCCGGACGGGCACGCTATCAACCTGAACAACAGCATCATCCGCGCGCGCTATCGTGATTCGCTGCAGCGCGTCTCCCTGATAACGCCAGGCCAAGTTTACAAATACGTCTTCAACATCTGGCCTACGAGCAACGTCTTTCTAGCTGGTCACAGAATCCGGCTAGAAATATCGAGCAGCAATTTCCCGCACTACGACCGCAACCCGAACACGGGCCATCCGTTCGGCGTCGACGCCACGATGCAGCCTGCTGATCAGACGATCTATCACGACGCGCAGCAGGCGTCGTTCATCACGCTGCCGGTTATTCCCGAGCCGATGCGGCCGCTGGCACAGGAGTAGCCGGGTGCAAGGGTGCAAACGGGCCACAACCCGGCACGAACAGTGCGCCGTTGATCGCACCATCGAACAGGCCGGGAGCGGTCAGACCGCTGTGACGCAAGCCGGCGATAAAGGTCGAGATCCGCCAACGTCCGTGCGGTATCGCCGCGACCACCCGCGCCCCGCGTCGGCCGCGCGCATAGCGGCGGGCCATGTTGGTCGTCGCCCAAGTCTCGTCGATGAAGACCACCTTGGCGGGGTTCAGAAAAAAGGCGCTGAGAATCAGACCCTGCGCCGCCGCATCGATATTGAACTCCTTCGATCACCGGCATCGCCACCGAGAGCGAGGCCCGATCAGCGTAGTTGATGGTGATCAGGAAGAGCAGTGCCAGAAAGATCTTCCAACGTACGCTGCGCCCGGCGTCCCGGGTCACTTTAAAACTGCCGTTGACAGTCACACCGTCCGCCTGATTCCCCCGGCCTGCATGAAGCCGTTTGTGAAGCGCCAGAAGAACGACATGGCTGATGCTGAGGCGATCTGCGAGGCGGCGCAAAGGCCGACAATGCGCTTTGTGGCAGTCAAGAGCGAAGCAACTCAGGCCAATGCCGTCGTGTTTCGGGCGCGAGATCTTCTAGTGCGACAACCGACGCAGACGATCAACGCCTTGCGTGGCCAGCTAACGGAATACGGCCTGGTTGTGGTTAAGGGCCCGAGCCACGTCACCAAGCTTATCGAAAAGGTTGGGGATCCGACCACTGGCCTCCCTGAGGCCGCCCGAATAGTGCTGCACGTACTCATCGCGTCACTGCAATTCCTGTCCGAACGTATCGCTCTCCTCGACCGAGAGATCGCCCGTCGTGCTCGTGAAGACAACGAGATACGGTCTCTGACAACCATCCCTGGAGCGGGTCCAGTGACCGCTACGGCACTGGGGCGGCGCTAGCACCGCCCGCAGAGGCTTCCGGAAGGGGCGCGACTTTGCAGCCTGGGTCGGGCTTACCCCACTGCAGCATTCCACCGGGGGAAAGGAGAGGCTAGGTGCGACTTCGAAAATGGGCAAGCGAACGCTGTGGCGCCTGCTGATCATCGGAGCGAGTTCCGTTGTTCGCCACGCCATCAGACACAGACACGGCACCCCGTCAGGGTCCTGGATAGGGCGGATGCTGCCAGGAAAGCCACGCATGCTTGTCATCGTTGCTCTCGCAAACAAAATGGCATGCACCGTTTGGGCCTTGCAATCGACGGCTGGGATATATCGAGCTCCGATCGCGACGGCCGGAGCCGTCTGCGATCAGGAGGCGTCGGAGCGTAGGACGGCCGGAAGGAGAGTATGGCGCACAGTCGAAGAAAGGCCGGATCGGGAAGCCAGGTTTTCACACAGCGCCTCGAGCGCGTGACCGTGATGTGGACCCGATCCGCGAACTTCCAAACAGTTCCGGGGCAAAAAGAGCGGCCGCAGCAGAGCCCGAACAGACGTCAGCACCTGACTACGCGCAATACCATCCCGAAGATTGTTCTTGCGTTTACGGAGGCGTCCGCAGATGTGAAAACTACATGCCGTAACGGCAACAAGCACTTTCATTGCCCGATCCGGTGCCGTCGTGAATCACCCCTATCTGGCGCGGTCCACGTGAGGAATCGACGCTCCGCCGCGACAAGCGGCGATCGCGGTTTCACATAGTCTGCAAGAATTCCGCAGCAGCACCCGCTAGAGGTCGAGCTCGACGGCGGTTTTTGGCGTTGCGCAGCAGATGAGCGCATTGCCTTCGGCTGGCGGGTCCAACGGCTCTGGCGCGTAGGCGAGTTCGCCTTCGATCAAGCCACTCTCGCAGTTGTGGCATACCCCCGATCGGCAGGACCAACGCACGGGAACGGCGCAGGCTTCCGCCAATTCGAGCAGGCTGCCGAAGCGGGAGTCCCATGGCACGGCGAGACCGCTTCGCAAGAACGTCACCATGGGTCCGCCGCCCGCAGGGCCGTCAGGACGATGAGGTAAGGCTGCGGCGACGCGGGAGATGCCCGGCGTGAGAGTTGGCGCGGGCCCGAACACTTCGACGTGGACCCTGGGTCAGGGAATGCCGTATGCCGCCAAACTTTTCTGGAAATCCTCGAGAAAGGAGCGCGGACCACACAGGTAGAAATCAGCGCCCCGGGGAATCCCGAGCTCGTGGAGCAGCTGGAGCGAGAGATGGCCTGGTCGATCGAAGTCCTGGCCGAGCATGTCTCCCTGTGCAGGCCGACTGTAGATCACGCAGCGATGGGACGCGCGGAGCGCAACGAGCAGATCGTCCGCCTCCTTGGCAAACGAATGGTGCGCCCGATCGCGGGCTGAATGCAGCCACCAAATCGGCCGAGACACCACGGCGTTTGTAGCGGCCGCACCATGCAACATCGCCAGCACAGGCGTGACGCCGACACCGGCGCTGATAAGGACGACGGGAGTCGCACCGGCGGCGAGCGTGAACGAGCCGCGAGGAGCGCTGACCTCCAGGCGACTGCCTGCCCGTACGCTTTGGTGGAGAAAGCCGCTTGCAAGGCCGCGCTCGTTCTTGACGCCAATCCGATAGTTGGGGGTCCCGGGCTGACCGCACAGCGAATAGTTTCGCGTGACGGCGGGAGCATCCGGGCTCGGCCTCATGCGGACCATGATGTGTTGACCCGGGAGTGCCGGTGGTAGCGGCGAACCATCTTCGGCGGCGAACTCGAACGATCGGACGTCCGCGCTTTCCTCGCGCGAAGCCGCGACCATAACCGGGCGGAAGCCACGCCATGCAAGGGGCGCTGACGCGCCGAGTCCGAGGCCAGCGTTGCCCGTTGTGCCTCCCGCTTCGGCAGCGGCGAGCAGCGCCTGCATCGAGCCTTGCCAGTCCAGGCTGAGTGCCGGAATTCGGACTGCGCGGCGCAAGGCTTCGAGCGGGTGCTCCGCCGAGTAGAGGAGGGCATCGATCTCGGCGACCGTCATGCGCTCGGGGCCGTCAGAGAGCTTCTCGATGCGATCGCCGGCGCCGAGCTCGCCTTCCTGGATGACGCGGAAATAAAAGCCGGGCCGGCGGTGCGCAACCAGCAGCGCCGGCATCTCCGGGCATTCCAGCCGGATGCCGACCCGGTAGCAGGTGTCGCGCGGCTGGCTAACCTCTACGACGGCACCGCCAATTCTGAAGCGATCGCCGATGCAGACCTCGGTATCGGCGAGGCCCTCCACTGTGAGGTTCTCGCCGAAGTTCCCGGCGACGTGATCTGACCGTCCAAGATAGCTCGCCCAGTAGCGGTAGGATTTCGAGCTGGTAGACCAAGAGCGCACGTTGCTCGCCGCCATGGGCGCGTAGGTCCGCTTGGGCGTCGCCATCGAGATTCAGCCGGCCGGCAAAAATCCGCCCCGTCACCGGCTTCTTCCAGACCGCCGTCCGGACAGCCCTGCCCTGCCACGTGACGTCCTGAGGAAGTCCGACGTTAACCGAAACGATCACGCCCATCATGGAACCTCCGGTGACGCATCTAGTCCGTCTCGGCAGCGGCGAAGAGCATCACACCTCCATCGGAGGTAAGGCGGCTGCCGTCGAATGCGGCAGTGAGTTTGCACGCCATGCGCCGCCGGCGTACATCCAAGGCGATGACCCTGGAAGAGCTTGAAGACTGGACCGATCAACTGGACCCGCCGCCACTGGTCGACAACGCCTCCATGCTCAACGGCTATCTCAACGCGATCGTCGTCGGTCCGTGCTCTATCAATCCATACGGATGGATGGATCAGGTGCTCGGTCCGCACAGCGCTATCGGCATAGAAGGAACGACGCAAGCCGCTGTGATCATTGCGGTCGTGGCGCGGCCCCACGCCATTGAGTTCAGTTCAACTGACTCGGGAAATAAAGCCTGGTACGCCGGTCCCTACCACCGCATTGAACCGGGCTTTCGTCGTGATCCTCTTTCCGAATCTCCCGCATCACGGAGCGATATCGCAATGAAGAGGTGGTCGGGATGCGATGCAGGCGATCTTTGTAGCTTGTTTGGTCGCGAGAGGATCGGGGATCAGCGTGCCGAACCCGACGGCGGGGATCGCACCAGATCCGTGGGAAAGAGGAATTCTCGTATAGCGAAGCGCATCGGGGGTTGCCATGTTCATACTCTTTCGTTGAGACTGGCCGCCGCATAAGCGGCGAACGGGTTCGATGTTGCGTACGCATCTCAGTGCACCCATTCGATTGACCGGGCGCGGGGACAGATAACAGCGACCTCAACTCGTTCAGTGCAGTCAGAGCCAGCTTCAAAACTGGCGAACGGATGCATCGGCCGCTGCTCGAAAACCAAGGTGTCCTAGCATCCTGGCCCCGATGACGATTGTGCAATTGCGCCCAATTTTCGACGTATCGAGCGACCCCGCTCCTTCGGGTCAGCGCCTCTCCAGCAGCCCTGGATGCCTACCAATCGGAACCGATTTTTCGAGCAACGGACAACTTTTGGAGGAGCGGCTATTCCGGCACATCACTCGACGAGTTGCCTCTCTCGTCTATTGAGCGCCCGCGGACCGCTGACGAAACCATTGCCCCGAACGTAGAATCGCAGCGGACTGTTGGCTGCGCGGGTAATGCCGATCCGTTTGCTCTGCCCGATTTCGTCCGACGCTTGACCGTCAGATCCGAGCCACAGCGGGCCGACCTGACAGAGATCGATCCCGTCCAGCCGGCGATCAATCCCCAAGGCCGCGCTCAGCCGTCCCGGGCCCCGCGCCAGGTCTCGCACCCGCTCGGTGCCGCGATTTCGCTGCATGATCGTGATGCCATCGGTTGGCTCGATCGCCCTGATTAAGACGCCCGCGCCCACGCCGGACGTCTCGCTCGATACGTTCAGCATGAACGAACTGCCATACGCGAGATAGACATATGCGTGTCCACGCTCGAGGAAAAGCGCCCGATTGCGCGGGGTCATGCCGCGATACGCGTGACCCGCGGGGTCGCCGATGCCATACGCCTCGGTCTCGACGATGCGGCCGCCCGCCACGCCTTCGGGCAGCATTCGCACGAGCATTTTGCCGATGAGAAAACGAGCGAGCTGGGCGGTATCGATGGGCAGCTCTGCCCGGTCCAACACGCGCGGGCACGCTACTGTCGCGCCGATTTCATTCCATTCGCTCAACCCACTGCGCGCGTGAAGGTCCTGGCTCGAACGGATCGCCAAAGTATTGGGTCTCGCGGGCCACCTTGCCATCCAGGAACTCCATGATGCTCACCGAATAAGACGGCCGGCCGTCATAGGTGATGATGAATTCCGTGACCCAGAGGTCGCCCGTGCCGACCATTCGGCGCACCGTGAAGCGCTTGGACTTCGGCTGAGCGGCGCGAGAGGCCTGTATGTTGTGCCGTCCCCTGATGCGTTCGCCCGATTGCGGATATTCCAGGACTGCGTCATCTCGGTATATGTCGTGCTCAACATCGAAGTCATTTGCGTCTGAGGCGGCCCAGTGGCGATCAAGTGCCTCTCGAATCTCGTTCTCATCCATCCTGCTACTCCCGTTCCTCTGGGCTGTCATCGCGATGCTACGCTTGCATCGCGCGTACGACCATAGGTCGGAACGCGGCAATGCCATCGGTCGACGCTGTGATCAGCGGCGCGGTGGCCTTAGGGTATTTCGCCAGTTACGTGCTCACCGAGCAGGAGGAGGAAATGACAGCCTACGACGCGATTATCATCGGAACCGGGCAGGCTGGGCCACCACTCGCACGACGGCTGGCGGGTGCGGGAATGAAAGTTGCCATCATCGAACGCGGGCGCTTCGGCGGCACCTGCGTCAATACCGGCGGTACACCCACGAAAACGCTGGTCGCGAGCGCCTATGCCGCCCACCTCGCGCGCCGCGGAGCCGACTACGGATTCAGCACCGGGGACGTCAAGGTCGATATGAAGCGTGTCAAAGCGCGCAAGGATTACGTCGTTGGCCTTTCCAACCGCGGCGTCGAGCGATCTCTCAAAAGCCTGGAGAACGGCCAGGTCTATGAAGGCCATGCAAGGTTCGTGTCGCCGCGTGAGATGCAGGTCGGCACAGAAATTCTGACCGCCGACCGGATTTTCATCAATGTCGGTGCCCACGCGGCTGTGCCCGCAATCTCTGGCCTGGATCAGGTCGATTACCTCACCAACAGTTCAATGATGAACGTCGACTTCCTGCCCGACGACCTGTTGGTACTCGGTGGCAGCTACATCGGCCTGGAGTTCGGTCAGATGTATCGGCGCTTCGGCAGCGCTGTCACCATTATCGAGATCGGTCCGCGCCTCACTCCGCGCGAAGACGAGGACGTATCAGAGGCGATCGCCGGATTCCTGACGAAAGAAGGCGTGTCTGTTCGCGTGAATGCGCAATGTCTCCGCGTCCGCAAGGAAGGCAGCGATATCGTCATGACCGTCGATTGCGGCGGCACTTCTGAGATTCGCGGCTCACACTTGCTGATCGCAACGGGGCGTCGGCCCAACACGGGTGATCTCGGGCTCGAGCGCGCGGGCGTCAAGCGAGACGCGCGCGGATACATCATTGTCGATGACGAACTTCGCACCAACGCAGCCGGGATCTGGGCCCTCGGCGATTGCAACGGCCGAGGTTCCTTCACCCACACTTCTTGGAACGATTACGAGATTGTCGCCGCCAATCTGCTCGATGGCGAGCATCGGCGGGTGAGTGATCGCATTCCTGCCCATGCGCTCTACACCGATCCGCCACTGGGCAGAGCCGGCATGACGGCAGCGGACGTTCGAACAGGTGGCCGCCGCACACTGATCGGCAAGATCGCCATGGAGGATGTGTCCCGAGCATTCGAAAAGGGGGAGACGGAGGGCTTCATGAAAATCCCGGTCGATGCTGACACAAAGGAAATCCTGGGCGCGGCATTTCTGGGTATTAGCGGCGACGAGGTCATCCACTGTGTGCTCGACGTCATGTACGCGAAGGCACCCTATCAGTGCTCAAGCGCGCCATGCACACCCATCCCACGGTCGCGGCCTGCCGCACCCATCTTCGCAGCGTCTCCGCCGTGCAGCCGATCTTCGATGCAATTGAGCCGATCGCCTCCCATTGCGATCCACGTTCGCCCGCATGCACCAGCACCATCCGAACCGCTCGCGTGCGAACTTCGGGCGCATACCGTACCGATGACTTCCGCTTCTCCATCGCTCCATCCTCTCAAGGATCGGAGCCTCCGGGAAATCCGGTACGGTTCACAGCTTGACCTTGTGGCGGGTGTGGGCACGCACTAGCCGCGCTTCAGGCTGGTGCACCCGTGCTCGCAGACGTAATTCGCCAGTTACGGTGGGGACCATTGCCTCGTAGCGGTTGTTGCGGATGCCAATCTTGACCTTACGGTCAAAATCAACCCCCTCAACCTGCTCCAAGAAACCATGGACGAAGTGTTGGCGCGACTGTTCACCGTCGGTGACGATGTCGATGCCAGCGTCCTCCTGCTCTTTTAGCCACAGCAGGGTGGCGTCAGCCTTCGCCTCATCCAGTGCAAGCCCGTCTTGCCGCTAGGTGAGCCACAAGGTTCGGGTCTCAGCCAACCACGACGGCTTGGGCAGACTTCCGGCCAATGTGGTCTGGAATTGGGCTGCCGCCATATGGCTCCCTCCGCGGTATGTGTCAGCGGGCTTATTGGCCCGGCGCGGAACGGTGTTTTCACGTTGCGATCGAGAAAGCCCGCGTCCCACTGATCGTCAGGTAGAACGGCATGTCATGCAGCATCCGGGTAGTTTGACGGGAACAATGCCCGGCGCGCCTCCTCATCCATCTCCTGCTTGAAGGAGTGGTCGGCGCCGATGTTACGCGCCCGGGCCACTGCGGGCCGAGCATTGATCGTCTGTAGCCAACGCATGAGGTTCGGGAAGGGCGCAACCGGATTGGCGCCGCCCGGAAGCACGACCACGGCGCGATCGATCCAACCCCAAGCCGCCATATCGACGATCGTGTAGTCGTCCCCGACGATCGTAGCTCGTCCGTCTAGATGTGCGTCGAGTACCCGATAATGCCGTTCGGCCTCGCGCCGGTAGCGATTTATCGCATACGCGATCTGGTCCGGCGCGGCGCGCTGAAAGTGCACCGCCTGACCCGAATACGGCCCGATGCCGGTGGCCACGAACATCAGCCAGGATAGAAGCTCCGGCCGATCAGCGGGCGTGCCGACGAAATGCCCGATCTTGTCGCCGAGATAGAGCAGTATGGCATTGGAATCGAATACTCTAACGGACTTGCCTCCAGGCCCATCCGTATCGACGATTGCTGGCGTCTTGCCGTTCGGATTGATGACGCGGAACGACGCAGCGTGTTGCTCGCCGCGGCGCGTATCGACCGGCACCATCTCGTAAGGAAGTCCCGATTCTTCCAGGAATAGCGCGACCTTGGCCGGGTTCGGACTGGGATGGAAATAGAAGCGAATCATGGCACAACTCCAACTGCTGTCCACAGCAAATTCCTTCACCGACCGGAGGTCAACGGTGCGTCGGGGCTGAAGGGCGACGGGTGAACGCCAGCGATTGGTTGCGCCCCAAAATAAACAACAAAGCTTTCTTCGCTTGTGTTGCACACGCTCGATGCTGGTATGTGGCCGGGAGGCGCCCTCGACACCCCGTCGAAAGCGTGCCGCGAGCTTGCCGCGTAGGGGCGCAGTGTGCCGCAATTGGATGGACGGGCAAAAACTCGTCATTGCGATCGTTTGCCGGCCGCCCCACCACGGGCGGGGTGTGCCCGACTTCTTCGTCGTGGCTCGGGCGAAGCGCTTGGCGCTTCGAGCGGGCTGCGAATGAATTGATCAGACCATCCTGGCTTGAGTCCCATTAGATCCACGTCCGCGATACCCCCGGAACCTGTTCTAAGTGAGATCGAACGACCGCAATACCTGGCTCCGCCGACAAAGCCCCTCACGATATTTCAAACTGATACCAACCCGCACAGACGTCGACTTTCCCGGGATTCCCAACCGCTGCCGGTTCCGATTCGATGCTCACTCAGGGTGATTTGCTTGAGCGAGGCAACGGATGGGTGCGGCAGTGACGATCACGCGGACGGAGCACACGGCGGCTGAGCTGCGTGCGATAGCTGGCAAATGCCACGATGGCGCGCAGGTCCGAAGGCTTTTGGCAGTGGCGATGGTGCTGGAAGGCGGCACGCGCACCGAAGCTGCAGAGCAGAACGGCATGGACCGACAAACACTGCGCGACTGGGTTCATCGCTACAATGAGGCGGGTGTCGAAGGGCTGAAGTCGCGCCGTAGCCCTGGTCCCAAGCCGGCCTTGACCACGGAACAAATGGCGGAACTGAAAGCCCTGGTCATCAAGGGGCCGGATCTGGAGACGCACAAAGTGGTGCGATGGCGTTGTGTGGATCTGCGCGAAGAGGTTGCTCGCCGCTTCAATGTGACGTGCATGAAAGCACCATTGGCAAGTGGCTGCGTCAGCTCGATATGACCCGGCTGCAACCGCGCCCATTTCATCCGAAGAAGGACGCCGAAGCCGAGGAGGCGTTTAAAAAAACTTCGCTGACTTGGTGAAAGCCGCCCTGCCAGCGTCCGCCACCGGCAAGCCGATCGAGATCTGGTTCCAGGACGAGGCTCGGGTCGGCCAGAAGGGCGGCCATGCCTATGTCTGGGCGCCGATCGGCGCCCGACCTTTGATGGTCCGCGACAATCGCCATGACTCCGCTTACCTGTTTGGTGCGATCTGTCCAAACCGCGCGGTCGGGGCCGCGATCATTATGCCGAACGTCAATGCCGAGGCGATGACCGAACATCTGGCCGAAATCAGCACCCAGGTCGTACCCGGCGCGCATGCCGTGCTGGTTTGCGACAGCGCAGGATGGCACCAGACCGGCGGCCGGCTCGGCGTGCCGGATAACATCACGCTCCTGCCCTTGCCGTCGTATTCCCCCGAACTCAACCCAATGGAGAATGTCTGGGAATATCTCCGCGCCAATCGGCTGTGTGCCCTGGTATGGGACAGCTATCGTCGCGGCCTGCAGCAGCGCCTGGAATTTTTTCGTCAACGATCCTGACCGCATCCGCTCAATCGGCACCAGGGAGTGGGCGTGTGTCAGCCTCTAGGCGGGTTGGTATGAGACGCTATCCGTCCGCCTCGGGTGCCACTATAGCTCGCTTGGAGAGCTATGCGTCGGGCGTCGGGCCGGGATCACTCCGCGACGCATCGGCGATATGCCTCGCGCCAGTAGCGTGCGATCGCCTGACGGGCTACGTTGAGCGGCACCTCCCCGACACAAACCAGACGTACCAGCACGGTCTCCAGCTCGTCCTTTCTGTCGGCAGTCCACCCGTCGGCCGGATATCCGCCTCGCTATTGGATGTGTCGGGCACGAAGCGCGGCCAGATGATGCAGGCTCCTATGCGGAACGAGCCCGGGTAAATTTCTTATGAATTTATTGCGCCAAGGCGGGCTATAGGTAGGCTACAATTGCTGCTGGTGTTCGCGCCGGGCGCGTCAAGGCTCTCCCACCGGCACCGCCATCCATTGCAGCCGGCCCTGACTGTGCACCAGCATAAGCACCGTCGCGTGGCCTTGTGCGCGGGCCTGCCGCAGGCGCTCGATCACCTCGTCCGGGTTGGCAACGGGGGCGTCCTGCACGCGCTCGATGACGTCGCCGCGCGCCAGTCCAGCTTCGGCGCCAGCGCTGTTGTTGGCGACCTCCTTGACTACCGTGCCGGTCTCGGAGGCCGGCACGCCAAAGATTTGCCGCGTGTCGCCGGACAGCGCAGCCAGGTGCAACCCGAGCGGCGGCGACGTGACCCGCGGCCCGCAATCGGCAAGTGCCGGCGGCCCGGCAGGGTCGAACTGCGGCGGGAACTCGGTCAAGGGCAGCTCGACCGAAAATGTGCGGCCGGCGCGCCAGAGCTGCACCGGGGCGATCGAACCCGGCGGGAATTTCGCCATCTGGCGCATCATCGCCCGCACGTCCGGCATCTGCTCGCGGCCGATGCGCAACACCACGTCGCCGACTTGGATGCCGGCCTTCTCGGCACCGGCGCCCGGCCAGACCTCAGTGACGATGCCGCCCTGCGTTCCGGTCAAGCCAAGCGAGCCGGCCAGCGCAGGGGTCAGCGCCTGCACACGCATGCCAGGGAAGCCGGCATTTAGCTTGCCGAAGCGGCGCATGCTGGCGATCACGACGGCGGCATCGTTGGCGGGAATGGCAAGCCCTAGCCCGACGGAACCGGTCGTGGCGGCGCCGGAGATAAACGCAAAATTCACGCCCACCATCTCGCCGCGCGAATTAAACAGCGGTCCGCCGGAATTGCCGTGATTGATCGAGGCATCGGTCTGGATGAAGTCGTCGATCACGGTCGATTGCACGTTGCGGTTCAGCGCGCTGACGACGCCCACGCTGATCGAGCTGCTGAGGCCGAGTGGATTGCCGATAGCAATCACCGTCTCGCCCAGCCGCAGCGCACTGCTGTCGCCGAGGCGCACAGTGGGCAGCGGCCCGCCGGCGTCCACCTTCAGCAGCGCCAAATCCGGATATAGGTTGGTGGCCAGGACGCTCGCCGGCAGCACCCGGTTGTCCCCCAGCGTGACCCTGACGGCGCAGCCGCCGGCGACGACATGGCGGTTGGTAACGATGTAGCCGGCCCGATCGATTATGAAGCCGGACCCCAGTTTGTGCTGCATCTGACCGATCTGTGCGGCGGTCCCGGCGGTCTTCGCATCGGCGCTGGGATCGGCAGTCGCCGGCGTCAACACGTCGATGTTAACTACCGCGCCCAGCAGCGGCGTCACTACGTCGGGCAATGACACGGCGCCGGCCGGCGACGGCGCCGCCGCTTGCACCGGAGACGCACCGGCGACTGCCAGCAGCAGCAGGCCGGCGGCCAGACAACGGAGGATCGCTCGACTGATCATCATGGCATGCACTCCTGCTGCGCATTGTATTCAGCGTATTGCAGGGGAATACCACGAGGGACCAGCCGAAGGCTTCCGGCGAGGCGGGGCTGTCCGGTGACCTAACCCGTCCTCGGTCGTATTCGTCCTGAGCCGGTCCGGGAACGGCTGGCGCGGGAGACAGCGGCGAGGCATAAGGAAGCGGACGCAAGGAAAGAGGAGCGGCTGCATCCGAATGTCGTTTCGGGCGTTAGCGTCAAACGAGCAACCAATACGGAGGCCGTGCGGCACCAACCGCCCTCGCAGCAGGTGGCGAATTCAGTCTGATCCGGTCACAACCGCGCCTTCCAGCCGCTTCACGGCGCTGGCGGGCGCGGGATCGATCTGCACCGTTGCGGTCATGCCGGCCACCAGGACCTCGCCCGGCGGCACATGGTCGATATGAACGTGCACCGGGATCCGCTGCGCCAAGCGCACCCAGGTGAAGATCGGGTTGACGGTGGCAACTCCTTGCCCGTTGGGCTGGGCGTTGGCGACGTTAATCGCGCGCGCGATACTGCCGACGTGGCCGCGCACGATCCGGCGGTAGCCCATCAGTCTGACCTCGGCCGGGTCGCCGACATGGATCGGACCGAGATTGGTCTCTTCAAAATAGCCGTCGACCCAGAATGAATTGGCATCGGTGAGCGAGATCAGGTTCTGCCCGGCAGTGGCGTAGTCGCCGCCTTGCGCCAACAAGTTGGTGACCCAGCCATTGACGGGAGAGCGGATCTGGGTGCGCCAGAGATCGACCCGCGCCTGCTCTAGATGGGCCGCCGCCTGCTGATACTGCGCCTGATCGGCGAGAGCTTGGGTCTCGTAGGTCTGTTGCTGCTCGACCGTGACCGCGATGTCGGGCAGTGCCTGCCGGCGCTTAGCTTCTCGCTCGGCGTTCTGCAGATTGACCTGCGCCTGCCGCACGGCGGCCTCGGAAAGGTTGACGGCGATCCGATAGTTGGTCGGGTCAATGACCATCAGCAGATCGCCCTTGTGCACGAATTGGTTGTCGGCGACCGGCAGGGAGACGATACGCCCGGAGACCTCCGGCGCCATGGTCACGACATAGGTACGCACCGTGCCGTCACGCGTCCACGGGGCAGCCATATAGACGTTCCACAACGCCCGACCGAGCACGCTGGCCAGCGCCATGACGAGCATGGTGAGCAATACCGGCAGGATCCGTCGACGTCGCCTCGAAGTCGGGCGAGGAAGCGGGTCGGGCGACCAGGCAGCGTCGCGATCGGTTGCAATCGTTTCCGGCTTGGATCTGGCTTCGACTTCAGACATGACAGCCTCAGTGCGCGACAATGAGCACCATCGATGACAGCACGATCAGGTAAACCGAGAAGACGAACAGCGCCGGATGCCAGACGTGGCGCAGCAGGTCAAACCGGGCGGCTACCCGCCGCAGTCCGATCGTGACCACCCAGGCGGCGACCAGCATCACCGAGATCGGCGCAACATAGACGCCGAACAGGTTGAGTTCGACGAACCTCATGCGGGCACCCCGGCGTCGAAATACGCGGCATGTTCGGTCAGCGTCTCCGACAATGCGAGAACGCTGGTGCGCGCCCGCATCGCGGTCAGCGTTCCCAGTCCGCCATCGGCATCAGCGGCGAGCGTCTGCTCGAGCTGGGAGAAATGGGCAAGCGCGTTCGCGGTGTTGGCCTGCGCCAGCGCCGCGAGCGCCGCACCAAGATCGGCGCGGAGGAGGTTGCCGTTCCGGAGGCCGACCTCGAGTTGGCGAACACTGTCGCGGAGCCGGAGGATCTCTCTGCCGACCGAGAGCGCTGCCAGCAATTGCGCGCGCTGAAGCGGCGTCGCCGTGTCCGGTATCGCCACCAGCCGGCCGCGAATGTGGCCGTCCCAGTCGCGATATGTGTGCCCCACTGCGAGACGGCGCAGATCGCGCAAGCTCAGCGCCAAAAGCCGTCTCGTACGATATGCCGGCGACAATGGCGGCAATAACCGAAACGACAGCATTGCGGCGATGATACCGGTAACGATCGCAACGGTGCCGTTATAGAATTGCACCGTGTCGTAGCTCATCTGGTTGGTCGGTGCGAGCAGCGGCACGAACGTCATCGTCATCGCGGTAAAAACTCCGATTTGCCAAGGTTGCCGTGCCCGGGCGAACAAAGCGCCGATAGGTACCAGACACACGCCGATGACGAGGCTGAAGCCGACAAACGTCTCGGTGCCCAGCCCCGGCAGCACCGCAAACGCGACAGTCGCGGTAAGAACGACGTTCAGGAGCGTGCCCAGCAGGAAGGCTATCCCGGCGGCATAGGCCTGATCGGCTCGGGGCGCAAACAGGATGACGATGATCGCAACGAAGCTGATGGCAGACGCGCCTCCCGGCCAAGGGGTGACAATCCAGAACAATGCGACGGCGCTAATTGCGGCGAAAGCGCGCCCGGCGTTCGTAAGGGCGGGTAGCCAATCGGGCACGCGCAGGCGCACGCTGCCGCGGCGTGAAACCGGGCGCGCCGGATCGGCGACCAGCAAGGCCAGGCCATTGAGCGCATGCATCATGCCGGCCAGCACGATCGCCGTCTGCTCCGTGAGCAGCCGCAGCGACGGGGTCTCCGCCGGCAAGGCGATCAATCTCTGGATGGCGGCTGCGCAAATCCTGGCCAGCCCGGTCGGGTCGGCCAGCCAACGCGTCGGCTGATCACGCTCCGACGCCGATTGCAGCTGCCGCGGCACGCTTTCGAGGACGGCGGCCGCTTCGCGCTCGGCCTGATTGTCAGACAGCCGGACCAAGTGATTTGCCACCACCCGCCAGCCCAGCAAAGCGGTGAACAAGCCGTCGACCGCACGTTGCAAAATGGGCGAATGGTAGCGCAGTTGCGATGATTCCCCGAGCGCCTCATCAATGATCGGGTCGAGGGCGATGACACGTCGAACGAATTCGCGCCGAATCGACTGCGTGTCGGGCAGGTCCGGTCCCGCCGCCGCAATCGTATCGATAAACCGGGACATGATTTCCGAAGAAATGGTTTCGAGTAGAGCCGCCAGCTGGCGCCGGGCGCCGCCGAGATCGGTCCCGGCCAGGACGATGCCGGCGCAGACGATGCCGATGCCGATCTCGCTCGCCCGGGTGATGGCGAGCAGGAAAGCGGCATCTGCATTCACCCCGCCGACGGCGCCGAGCAAGTCGCCGGCCACGATCGCGGCCGTGTAGCCGGCCAATGCCGCCGCATAAGCCGCGAAGTTGCGCAGCAGCGTCGCCGCGAGCGCGCTCATGGCGCCCCACAACGCCAGACTGGCGAGAAACAGCAGCCGGTCCTGCGGGAAACACGCGGTCAGCACCACGATCGCGATCGCGCCGACGACAGTGCCAATCATGCGGTACCAGCCCTTGCGCAGCGATGCGCCGAGATGCGGCTGACACACGATTGCGGCCGAGGTGCCGGCCCAGGCCGGGTTGTCGAGCTGGAGCCAGAACGCGACATAGAGCGCAAGAGAGACCGACGCCCACAGCCGCAAGCCGAAGAGCAGCGGCGGGCATGCCGCCCGCAACGCTTCCCCGAGCCGGAGCGCGTCAACGGTCGCGCTCGACTGCAGCAGCCGATCGCCGACCGAAGGTGCAGTGCCGCTCATCGCCCCGCCTGTTGCAGGCCTAACATGGTGATGACAACCGTCATCATGGCTTTAGACTGCGATCGCTGCAAATATTGTCAAGCGATAATCAAGGCCGCGCCGCACCACGGAACGTTCTCCACGAGCATTTCCCAAACGTCGTGGCCCTTGCGGTCGAGCATTGTTCCGGCGCTGTAGACCGCCATCCCGACCACAACCTCCGGCGAAGCCAAGACGAAGGGGGCATCACCAACTACATCGATTTCCATTCACGTGCAACAGCGCTGGGCCGGGCTGCACCATCCAGGCCTGGATTCTGCCGAGCAACGGGTTGCCGTAGCGCTTTTCGTCGGGCCGAGCATGTTCCAGTTGCACCTGCTTCGCCGGTCCCGTTTCGCCAGGCGACGAGTGCGACGGCCAGCTCATGCCCTAGCTCCTGCTATGATTGCTGCTTCGACATCGGGCAGCTTGTCTTTACCGAAAAATATTTCGTCTCCGACGTAAAAAGTGGGCGAGCCAAATGTCACCGCGATCGACCGAGCGCTGCGTGTTGGCGAGCAGCTCGTCCTTCACGTCTTGCGTCTGCGTGAGAGATAGGATCGCATCCGCGTCGATACCGGATTCGGCGAGCGCGGCACGCAGCACGTCGGGGTCGTCCAGCTTCTTCGGCTCGCCCCACATGTGCCGGTAGATCTGTTCCACGTATCGCTCGAAGATGCCGAGTTTGCCTGCCGCGACCGCGCCACGCATCACCACCAGCGTATTCACCGGAAAGTACGGGTTTGGCCGGAAGCGCGTGATTCCGTGGCGCTCGATGAAGCGCTGCGTCTCCAGCCGCTCGTATTCCGGCTTATTCTTGATTCCCGCCAAGCTTTCAGCTGGCGACCGATTGCTGGTGAGCTTGAATACACCGCCGAGCAGGACAGGCACGTCCTCGAACTTGGCACCGGTCCGGCGCTCGATCTCCGGCAGGACGAGGTGGCTCAGATAGGCGTTCGGGCTGCCGAAATCGAAGTGGAACTCCAGCTTGCTCATCGCTTCACCATTTCTCGCCGAACGGGCGGATCTCAAGTTCGAACGTCCACGCATCGCGCGGCTGCCCATAAAGCTGCCAGTACGCCTCCGCCACCGCTTCCGGCCGCATCAGCCGGTTGGGGTCCAGGTTGCGGAGCGCCTCCTCGCCCTCCCTCTCCTTGATCCGCTCGCGGACCCAGGCGGTATCCACGCCCGAGTCGATCACGAGATGGGCGACATGGATGTTCTTGGGGCCGAGCTCGCGCGCGGCACTTTGCGCGACTGCGCGAAGGCCGAACTTGGCGGCGGCGAAGGCCGCGTATCCCACGCCACCGCGCAAACTCGCAGTCGCTCCGGTAAAGAAAAGTGCCCCGCGTCCGCGCGGCAGCATCAGCCGCGCCGCCTCACGCCCTGCAAGAAACCCGGCACAGCAGGCCATCTCCCAAACTTTTCGAAACACGCGCTCGGTCGTTTCGAGCAGCGGGAAGTTGACATTGGCGCCTATGTTGAAGATGCACACCTCGAGCGGCGCTTCGCGGTCCGCCTCCTGGAGGAACGTGGTGATATCCGCCTCGTGACGCGCGTCCAGCGAGCGCGCGAATGCACGGCCGCCTTCTGTCTCGATCTCCTTAATGAGCGGTGCCAGCTTTTCGCCGTTCCGCCGTCCCGCGAACACGGTGAAACCCTCCGCGGCGAAGCGCTTCGCGACGGCCCCCCCGATGAAATCCCCCGCGCCGATCACCGCGGCCGTCGCGTTCCTGCGCTGCATGTGTAACTCCCTCTAGGATCTCGTGGCACCGCGGGCCGCTTCGACCTCCCGCGCGTGAGTTCGGATGACGTGGCTGATGCGATCGGCAGGCCAACAACAAATTCCGCCGCTTCCGCCTCAAGAAATGCGTCCATGTCTTGGTCTTGCCTCGCGTGCATCCAAATCGTAAGTTCTTTTTTTAGAACCCGTCAAGCAGCCAATGTCCGGCGCAATCAAATCTCCCTGCCGCTAACAGGACGCAGTGTGCGGGCGGCCAATACTGCGTGTGAATCGGCGCGGCCGCCGTCCGTCTCAGCCTGGACCGGAATTTCGGCTCGCGCCTTTCGGCGAAGGCGCGCAGCGCTTCCTTGTGGTTGCGGGTCTGCCCGGCGGTGATCATCCGCTCTGCCTCCCGGTCAAGTGCGGTCCCGAAATCCAGCCTCAGGTCGTCGTCGTGCGCATGCGGTGAGCGGAGGATCGCCATGTGCTGCGTCCCGTTCACACAGATGTCGTCGACATATGTCCCATTCCCGGTGATGAGCCGGATGTCTTCACAACGGCGAACGGGCTGGCCGATGTAGGCGGATGCTTTGGTGCCCGCCGTCAATCTCCGACCGCGCCACTCTCTCAGACCGAGAGTAGGTTCCTTAATCGAACCCGTCGAGCAGCGTATTTCGATGGAGTCGACAACAAGGACGTGTCAGGCTGCCGAGCGGCCTAGGATTTTCGCGCGAACTGGCGGCATGGCGTCATCTGCCGGCGCGTGCCTTTCCGCCCATCGCGGCGAGTACTTGCCGCTGCTTCGGGCCCGCACCTGGTCCTGCCATTACGCGCACTTCACGCGGGTTCACGCGCTCGCCGCACTCCGAACACGTCAGCACCGGATCGAACTGGTGCCCGCACTTAAGGTGTCGGTGCAGGAGCGGGCGGCCGGCCTTGCCTGCCATATAGCTGTCGCCCCAATGCACGATTCCCATCAGGATCGAATAGAGATCGAGGCCCTTCTGCGTGAGCCGGTACCTGGTCTCGGACCGGGCGCTCCTGATACGGCACTTTCCGTAGTACTCCCGCGTCAACCAGCTTTTTTAGCCGATCGGCGAGGATATGGCGGGTGATGCCGAGCCGCGCCTCGAACTCGTCGAAACGACGGATCCGCAGGAAGCAGTCTCGCAAGATGAGGAGAGTCCAACGATCTCCTATGACAGAAACGGTCCGGGCGATTGAACAACGCTCGTCCGCCAACTCGTTCCAACGCATCGGTCCCTCGAACCCTCGCGATCTCCATGTGGCCAACTCGGCCTGAATGGGTTCTATATCGGGACCTTGTGGAAGCCTAGCTAGATGAACGCGCGAGGAAGGCAGCGAAGATCGCCTGCGCTTCCGGCGAGGCGCGCCGTTCCGCGAAATACGCCTCTTCCGTCGATTTATGGGCGAGGATCGGCGCGAGATCACCCTTCAGGAGTGCCCGCGTTTGCGCGACCGCCCGGGCCGGCTTCGCGGCGATAGAGCGCGCCACCTCGAGGGCCTGCGGCAAGAGTTCGGCGGGCGAAAGGACGCGGTTCACCAGCCCGATTTCCCTCGCCTCGGCCGCGGTGAAGAACCGGCCCAGCAGGAACAGTTCGGCCGCGCGATGATACCCGGCCAAACGCGGCAGCAGCAGACTGGAGGCCAGCTCCGGCACGAGACCGAGATCGACGAAGGGAGCGCGAAATCGTGCTGTCTCCGCAGCATAGACGAGATCGCAATGCAGTAACATGGTGGCGCCGATGCCGACGGCGAGGCCATTTACCGCGGCAATGATCGGCTTTGAGGACCGCAGGATCCGGTCTCCGAACTGGGTCGCTCCGCCCGGAACCTCACCCAACGTCTCGGTTGTCCGGAAGTCCGCGATATCATTGCCCGCACTGTAGCTGTCACCAGAGCCGGTCAGCAGAACGACGCGAATCGCGTCATCGCGCTCGGCGCGCTCGAGGCCGTCCACAAGCGCGCCATACATCGCCCGTGTCAGCGCCTTCTTCTTCTCGGGTCGGCTTAGCGTGATCTGCAGCACGCCATCCGACGCCTCCATACGCAAATGCTCAGGCATCCGAGACACTCCCTCCAGGTGACTGCAGCACGCCGGCTTCTGTAAACCGGGCGACATCGGCGGCCGAGTAGCCAAGCTCGGCCAGGATCGCCGCATTGTCTGCACCGAGGAACGGTGCGAGGTGGCGCACCGCGGCAGGCGTTTCGCTGAAACGTGCGGCCGGACGCGGCTGGCGCACCTCCCCCAGGACCGGGTCGTCGTGGATCTCGATAATGCCGTTGATCCGTGTCTGCTCATTGCTCAGCACATCGGTACGGCTGAGAATCGGCGCGCAGGGTACGTGCTCGGCTCGCAGCCGTGCAAGGATTTCTTCTGCTGGCCATTTGGCGAGCTCGGCGCTCATCAGCGCGCGGCGCTCGACGACATTGCGCGAACGGTCGGCGACGGTCTTAAACTTGGCATTGTCGAGCAGGTCCGCGCGATTGATTGCGCGGCAAAAACCCTGCCACTCGGCGTTGGAGACCGCGCCCGCCGTGATGTAGCGGTCCGCTGTCTTGAACACGAGATCGAGCCCACTCTGGCCGCGCGTGGGATCAAACTCGTCTCCGACATAGCTCAGGCTCGAGCTTGCCTCCGGCCAGAGGAAGGCGACCATCGTGTCCAGCATAGCGAGGCGTACGTGCTGCCCCTTGCCGGTCCGCTCGCGCGCGAACAGCGCTGCCGTAATCGCTTGAGCTGCGGTGATCGCCGTCACCTGGTCGGCGATCGTGGTGCGCACCATGCGCGGCGTGCCGGTCTCCCGGTCGGCTTGGATTTCGGCGAGCCCCGACATGGCCTGGATAACCGGATCGTACACACGCAGGCCCGCGTACGGGCCCTGCTCGCCGAAACCGCTGATCGAGCAATAGATGATGTCGGATTTTACCTTGCGCACCGAATCCTCGCCGAGGCCAATGCGCTCAATGGCTCCAGGCCGGAAGTTTTGCAGCAGCACGTCGGCCGTCGCGGCGAGCTTGAGCACGATCTCGACGCCAGCCGGCGATTTGAGATCGACGCTGAGCGAACGCTTGTTGTGATTGTTCGACAGGAAAGAGGACGACATGCCATGGTGCACTGTGCCGTAGTGGCGCATAAGGTCACCGGCGGGCGGCTCGATCTTGATGACGTCGGCGCCCTGGTCGGCAAGCAGCATTGCCGCCATCGGGCCGGAAATCATGCTGGTGAGATCAAGCACGCGGATGCCATGCAAGGGGCCAGGCATGTCAGCTCACCTCCTCATGCACAGCCACGCGCGCTTGAGGTGGAGGCGCGACGGCCGGGTCGTTTCGCCGCCGCGCCTCCAGATAGGCGGGCCGGCTGGTTGCTCGCTGCCGGTACGCGATAATTGAAGCGGGCAGCGCGATGCCGACGCTGAGCGCCCAGTCGAGACAGCTCGTGAGCAGAATATCGGCGACGCTGAACCCGGCCTCGAACAGATATCCGGTCGTGGCCATGAAACTGGGCTCGATTGCCTCGATCTGCTCGCGGAAGTAGGCCTTGGCGGATTCCACCGCCGACGAGGCTTCGCCGTAGATATGGCTGAGACCGTCATGTCTGCGGATCACGTAGAGCGTGTGCCCGTCAAGCTCGTTCATCACGAAATAACACCACTGAAACAGCTTGGCTCGCTCCGCCGGATCGGCGGGCACATGGAAACCGGGTGGAGCTTTGAACTGCTCGCTCAGGGTACTGGATGATCGCGGCGCTCTCGGCCACTAACAGCGATCCATGCCGAAGCAGCGGAATCTTGTGCCGCGGATTGAGCTTCAGATACGAAGGCGTCGTCGTCTCGCCGGTGCGTGACTGGATCCGATGCGAAAGATAAGGCAGGCCAAATTCTGCGAGCATCCAATGAACGCGAAACGCGCGCGCCGAGCCGATGCCCCAGAGCGCCAGAGAGACATCGGCCTGCGTAGTGCCGAACGGCCCGCAAAGGACGGTGCTGCCATCGGCCGTCTGTGACATGCGAGCCTCCTGATTTCCGTTACCAGGTCTCGCGATAAGGTCGCAGCTCGACGTTGAACGACCAGGCGCTGCGCTCCTGATGCGCGACATGCCAAAGCTCGTCGGCAATCGCAGCCGGCTTGATGAAGAAATCATCAGGCTTGTCTTTATAGCGCTCGCGTGCCCAAGGCACGTCGATCACCGCGTCGATCACCAGATAGGCGATATGCACGCCCTTGGGACCGAGTTCGCGCGCCATTGCTTCCGCTAGGATGCGCTGCGCTGCCTTGGTCGGTGCGAAGCCCGCGAAGTGCGCCCGGCCACGAAGCGCCGAGGTGTTCCCTGTCGCCAGGATGACGCCTCTCCCCGCTGCTACCATGGAGGGTGCCACACGACGGGCAAGGTAAAGCAGGCCCATAGTGTTGATTTGGAAATTGCGGTTCAGAACACCCGGATCGATCTCCAGGAACGAACCAAACGCGCCCCCGACGGCGTTGTGGATTAGAACGGCGGGCGCGCCGAAATCGCGCTCGATCGCATCAAGCGTGCTCTCGACTTGCGCAGGGTCTGACACGTCGCAGCGATAGCCCCGGGCATCCGGCAGCTCGTGCTCTAGCGCGGCGAGCCGCTCTTCGTTGCGCGCGAGCATCGCTACGCGATAGCCGCCTTTGGTGAAGCGACGGGCCAGAGCCGAGCCGGTCCCGGGACCGACGCCGGTAATAACGCAGGTTTCTTGTTCTGCCATTGCTTCCTCGCTTCAGGTTGCCTGCTTGAGCGCCGAGGTAACGAAATCGAGCCGATCGTTGCCGAAGAACATCTGGTCGGCCACGAAGAAAGTGGGCGCGCCGAACACACCCCGCTCGGCAGCTTCCCGCGTGACGACCTCGAGCTGCTGGTCATAGCCGGGGGCCTTGGATTGCTCGACTACGCTTGCGCCGTCGAGCCCAACCTCTTTGAGCACGCTGGCTAGCGCCGTGATTTCGGCCAGGTCGCCCTCTCCTGCCCAGAGTGCGCGGAAGATCGCCAGCACCGCAGCGTCGCCCTGGCCTCGCTCGATCGAAACCAGCGCCGCACGGCGCAGCGCGTCATGGTCGAAGCCGCCCATATGTGGGTTGCGCCGGAATGGGACGCCGTAGCGCTCCGCCCAGCGCTCGAGGTCAACACCTGCGTAGTTGCGCTTGTTCTGGCATTCAACGTGGTCGGCCGGTTGCCGACGAGCTTCATCAGTTCGCGCAGCCGAAGGGGCTTGTTGACGATGTCGGCCCCCGTTTGGGCGCGTAGCGCAGCGAATTGCGTGGCGGCCAGATAGCTGTAGGGGCTGACGAAATCAAAGTGGAATTCGATCCGGCTCGGCATGGAGCACCTTCCATTGTCAGCGAGTCGACAGGCAAGACAGGTCGCAACCCGTTTTCCTCACGCCGCGCTTTGCCCCCTCTCCAGCTTGGCAAGATACGGCTCGATATCGGGTGCGAAAGCAGGATGGACGCAAAGGCCCTGGTAATGCGTCATAGCCCGCGGATACTCGACGGCTGCGCCCGGCAGAATCGGCTCCAAGCCGCGACTGGCCAGCCGCGCCTGGCGTGAGCGCTCATTCGCAAACAGGGTAAGTTCGGCAGCGAAGCAGATGTCTGCCAGGGTGACGTCGTCACCGACGAGGAACCGCCGGTCCGGCGTCAGGGCGCGTTCTATCCCGGCCATATACGTGGCGAATGCCCGTCGCGTGCGGGCGTACAGCTCGGGGTCCGGCCCCTCGCCGCGCAGCGCCAGCAGATAGAGCTGAGAATCGCGGGCGAAGACCAGCGCGGCGTCCAGGAAGCTGTCGATGCGCGACGCGGTGTAGGGATCCTTGCCGTAGAGCGGAAACACGTCGGCGCCGAGGCGAGCCACGGTGCGCATGATGCTGTTGGATTCGAAAATGCCGATCGCACCGTCTGGGCTGAAAGCGGCCGGGACTGCCCCGAAGGGATGGGCATCGAGGAAAGCCTGCGTCTTGAACAAGACCCCGGTGAAGCCAGTTCGGCCGTCAACTTGCAGCGCAACGGCGGCTGCCCGCTCGTCGTCCGATAACGGCCGCGCGTCGAAATCCCAGAGCCAGCCTGCAAGCTCGCCTTGCTGTTCACCGCGGATCTCGAGCGTCACTCCGGTCAGCCGCGCGGCGATGGTGGCCTTCCAGATCCGCGGATTGGGAAGGTAGGAGAAGATCCGAAGCTGGCTCACCAGGGCTGCCTCCCTCGACGTGGTCTCAAGCCGCAACGGCCGGTCCGGGCGCATCCCGCAAGATCGACCGGTGCCAGAGCCGATCCCGAATGATGGCCTGCGCCTCCCGCATGATGCGGTCGATCAGTTCTTTCGCGGTCGGGACATCGTTTATCAGGCCGGGTGCTCGATGCCGAAACAGCTCGGTGATTCGCGTCCTCACGTGTGGCCCCCGCTAGTCGTCGGCGCACTCAGTTCCAAATCAGAACCTATGGGCTACGCAAGTTGATCGCACCATGCAATTCACGGATTCGCGACCGTCTGGGAACGCCGCTCCGAGGCGGCCACTCGCAGTCCAGGGCTTTGGTCTATTCTAGGAAAGGCTGGGACGCTCGCAGCGGGTCGGGCCAATCAGGATTGGCCATCGCCGGCCAAGCGAGCGATAGGGGGTGGTGCCCGCCCGCTTGCCTCCGCACTGTTTTCTGCATCGCGCGCCCTATCGCTGGTCGTCCGACGATCACAATCTTCGTGGCAACGCGGACTGGTTTGAGTTATTTATATCATGCCGTGACTGAAACGGACATCAGCGCCGCGCGAAAGCGTCGGGAACGTCATCGAATTGCTGTGTACTGAATGTGAAGCCGGCTCGAAATTTGTCAACGGGGCAGTATAATATCGCAAAGCACATCGCATAGTTTGGCTACTTTCTGCGCACTACGTCAGCGGCCCACGCTAGGGCGTCCCCGGCGCCACGGACCGGAGCAGCCAGTCGCGAAACAGGGCGATCTTCGGCGTGTCGGCCGTCTCCTCGGGGGAGACGATGTAATAGCCGGCATCGGCCGGCAGGACCACGTCGAATGGCACGATCAGACGGCCGGCGGCAATATCCGCATCGACCAGGCGGCCACGGCCGAGCGCGACGCCGACCCCGTCCACCGCGGCCTGCAGTGCCATGAAGCTCTGATCGAAACTCAGGCCCCGCCGCAATGCAAGCGAGACCGGCAGTCCCGCGGCGGTGAGCCAGAGTTGCCAATCCTCGCGTAACAGAGTGGTGTGCAGCAGGGTATGGTGGGCGAGATCCTCGGGCCTCCGCAGCGGCTTCGGCCCGTTCAGCAGGGCCGGGCTGCAAACCGGGAAGATGTCCTCCGCCATTAGCCATTGTGCGCGTACGCCGGGCCAGCTGCCGCGTCCGTAGCGCACCGCCATATCCACCTCTTCGCGTTGGAAATCGACGAGATGGGAGGAGGTGGTAATCCGGACCTCGATGTCCGGATGTGCCTCCTGAAAGGCGGCAACCCGCGTCACAAGCCATTTCGCCGCCAGCGAGGCCATGGTGCTGACGGTGAGCACGCCCTCGCGTTCGGGGCGCATCAGCCGCGCCGTTGCCCGGCGCAGATCGTCGAAGGCGGCGCGCACCGCCGGCAGATAGGCCTGAGCCTCACGGGTCAGGGCCAGGGAGCGGTTCTGCCGCAGAAACAGGCGGATACCGAGTTGCTCCTCGAGCCGGCGGATCTGATGGCTGATTGCGGTCTGGGTGACATTCAGCTCGGTAGCGGCGTTGGTGAAGCTGAGATGACGCGCGGCCGCCTCGAATGCACGCAATCCGTTGAGCGACGGCAGAATCATCGTTGCTGCTCGCGCCTGACATGACGTTATCTCACCCATGAGGGGACAAAGTGTCCTTTGTCAATGCGCGCTGCCACTCCCACCAATACAGGCGTTGCTTTCGTCGTTGGGAGGCCAGTCATGGCCAGTCTCGCACACCCGCTTCCGACAAATTGTCAGGTATCGTCGTTTGCGCGAGCATCGCGGGCGCGACCGCGCCACGGGATCATGTCGCGCGCCCGCGCGCTGCTTCGGCTATGGGGCCAGCGGATGCGCGAGCGAAGTGAACTGGCGCGGCTCGACGATCGCGACCTGCGCGATATCGGTCTCACGCGAGGCGATGTGGCGCGCTTGCTCGCGAACCCATTCTGGCGCGCGTGATCGCGTTCCAACCGGCGGGCGAAACCACCCCATCTAGTCCAGGAGCATGGATCATGACCATTAGCGCGTGCTTGCTTGAAGAACTGCCCCGCGTCGAGGCCGATCTCAACTATCTCGTCCCGATGGCGGAGCGGCCACGCAATTACACCTATGACCCGCCGGCCGGCGTGCCGCGCTCGAATGCGGCGCATGAAACCCGGCGCGTGCCAATCCACGACGTGCGTCCGATCGCGTCGGAGATCTCGCTCGACCGCGAGGGGTTCGTCCTGCTCAGGCACCAAACCGCGGTTCGCGATTTCTGGAACGAGGACGAGGTGCGGCAGATCTACTACCCGGAGGCGGAGCAAGCGATTGTCGACGCAACCGGCGCCAGCCGCGTGTTCATTTTCGACCACACGCTGCGGCGCCGCGTGCGCGGCGCGGATGACCGTGCGCCTGGCACGCCGCGTCAGCCTGCGACCCGTGTGCATGTCGACCATACTGCGAAATCCGGGCCGCAGCGGGTCCGCGATCTCCTCGGCGACGAGGCCGATGTGCTGCTGCACGGCCGCGTCCAGGTGATCAATCTCTGGCGCCCGATTCGTGGCCCGCTGCGCGACGCGCCGCTCGCGATCTGTGATGCCGGCTCGGTTGCCGCCGACGATCTCGTGCCCTCCGATCTGGTCTATCACAACCGGGTGGGCGAAACCTACGCGGTTACGTACAATCCGAGCCACCGCTGGTTCTACGTGCCGGAAATGCGACCGAACCAGGCGCTGCTGCTCAAGTGCTATGACTCGCGCACCGACGGAAGGGCCCGGTTCGCGCCGCATACCGCGTTCGACGATCCGACCGCACCGGCCGACGTGCTGCCCCGCGAGAGCATCGAAATCAGGAGCCTGGTGTTCCATCCGGCGTAACGGAACCGGCATCGCATGCGGGCGTCCGGCTTCGCCTCTAACGAGGCCCGGGGTTCAGGCGGCGCGGGGCGAAACGCGCCGTCGCTGACAGGGCACGCCTCGCTTCGCTTCTCCGCCGAACTCGGCAGCGCTGCGGGAAGGATCGAACCCGATCTGCTCGCCCCGATCTCCTCGCCAATATCAGGCGTCCCCAGTCAGAGGTCGAATGACCTGACAAACTCAACAGGCGCGGGTGGGCGCATGTCCGATCAGAAAACCTGGAGTTAGCTATGGCAACCACGATCAAGGTCAATGGCGTCGATCGGACGGTCGATGTGGACGGCGACACGCCTCTGTTGTGGGTGTTGCGCGACGTGCTCGGCATGACCGGCACGAAGTTCGGTTGCGGCATGGCGCTTTGCGGCGCCTGCACCGTGCATGTTAACGGCGTCGCGGCCCGTTCCTGCATCACCCCGATCGACAGCATCGGCACCTCCGAGATCACCACGATCGAGGCGATCGGCGCGACAGCGGCTGGCGCCAGGATCCAGAAGGCCTGGCTCGACGCCGAGGTCGTCCAATGCGGCTACTGCCAGTCGGGCCAGATCATGTCGGCTTCGGCGCTGCTTGCGAGCAACCCGCATCCGACGGATGCCGACATCGACGACGCGATGTCCGGCAACATCTGCCGCTGCGGGACCTATGTCCGCATTCGCGAAGCGATCAAGCAGGCCGCGCAAGCGGACGGACAGGGAAGCTGACAATGATCTCAGATCACGTCGCTTCCCTCGCCGCCGGCTCTGATCGATCGCCGCCGGCGAACGGTCTCTCCCGGCGCGGACTTTCTGCGAGTCGGAGCGGCCGCGGGCGGAGGCCTGTTGCTGAGCCTGCGCTTGCCGTTCGCCAGCGGGGGCGCCGAAGCGGCCGGCGTCGATGGCTTCGCGCCCAACGCTTTCATCCGCATCGAACAGCGACGGGCAGATCGTCCTGACCATGCCCTATGTCGAGATGGGCCAGGGCACCTACACCTCCATCCCGATGCTGATCGCCGAAGAGCTGGAGGTGGATCTGAAGCAGGTGCGGCTGGAGCATGCTGCCGCCCGACGCGAAGCTCTACGGCAATCCCTTGCTGGGCGGCGTGCAGGCAACCGGCGGCTCGACCTCGATACGCGCGGCGTGGCAGCCGATGCGCGAAGCCGGTGCGACCGCGCGAACCATGCTCGTATCGGCGGCGGCAAAGCGCTGGAATGTCGATCCCGCGTCCTGCCGCGCGCAAAGCGGTGAAGTGCTTCACGCGCCGACGGGCAGACGTGCTCACATACGGCGAACTTGCCGCCGATGCCGCCGGTATGCCCGTTCCCGAAAGCGTCGCGCTCAAGCGACCGGAGGATTTCAAGCTCATCGGCACCCCGGCCAAGCGTCTCGACACGCCGGCGAAGGTCAACGGGACGGCCATCTTTGGCATCGACGTTCGGCCGCCGGGCGTGAAGATCGCGACCCTCGCGCAATCGCCCGTGTTCGGCGGTCGTGTGAAGAGCGTGGACGATGCGGCGGCCAAGAGCCGTCAAGGGCGTGCGCCAGATCGTCCGGCTCGACGACGCCGTCGCGGTCGTGGCCGATCATATGGGGGCTGCGAAGAAAGGGTCTGGCGGCGCTGGTGATCGAATGGGACGACGGTCCGCACGCCAGGCTCAACACCGACAAGCGATCGTGGCACGAGCTTGAACAGGCGACGCTCAATGCAGGGCCGGTCGCGCAGAACATCGGCGACATCGACAAGGCGATGGCGAGCGCCGTCACGAAGCTCGAGGCGACCTACCAGGTTCCGTTCCTCGCGCACGCGGCGATGGAGCCGATGAACTGCACGGTGCATGTCCGCAAGGACGGCTGCGAAGTCTGGATCGGCAATCAGGTCATCGCGCGAGCTCAGGCGGTGGCAGCGAAGACTGCCGGCCTGCCGTTGGACAAGGTGGTGGTCCACAACCATCTGATCGGCGGCGGCTTTGGCCGGCGGCTGGAGATCGATGGCGTCATTCGCGCCGTGCAGATCGCGCAGCAGGTCGATGGTCCCGTGAAGGTCGTGTGGACGCGCGAGGAAGACATCCAGCACGACATGTACCGGCCGTATTTCTTCGACCGGATGTCTGCCGGTCTCGATGAGAAGGGAAAGCCGGTCGCCTGGAACCATCGCTTCGCCGGCTCCTCGATCCTCGCGCGATGGCTCCCGCCGGCGTTCAACAACGGCCTCGACCCCGACACCACCGATGGCGCGATCGATCTGGCCTATGCCCTTCCGAACATGCACGTCGAGTATTTGCGGGTCGAACCGCCCGGCATTCCGACCGCGTTCTGGCGCAGCGTCGGGCCGTCGCACAATGTGTTCGTGACCGAAAGCTTCATGGACGAACTGGCGGCGGCAGCGAAGCAGGATCCGGTCGCCTATCGGCGGGCCCTGCTTGACAAGTCGCCGCGCGCCAAAGCCGTCCTCGAGCTTGCCGCGGAAAAGGCCGGCTGGGGACAGCCCCTGCCTGACAGGGTCGGCCGCGGCGTCTCGCGTCCAGTTCGTCTTCGGCACCTATATGGCGCAGGTCGCCGAAGTCGAAGTGTCGAAGGACGGGCGCGGTTCGCGTCCGACGCGTCGTCTGCGCGGTCGATTGCGGCGCCGTCGTCAATCCCGACACCGTCCAGGCGCAGATCCAGGGCGCGATCATCTTCGGCATCACGGCGGCGCTCTATGGCGAGATCACGCTCGAAGAACGGCCGTGTCGAGCAAGACCAACTTCGATACCTACCAAATGCTGCGCATGAACGAGGCGCCGGCCATCGAGGTCCACATCGTCCGAAGTTCCGAGCCGCCCGGCGGAATGGGCGAGCCCGGGACCTCGGCCATCGTTCCCGCGGTGACCAACGCGATCTTCGCGGCAACCGGCAAGCGCCTGCGAAAGATGCCGGTCGACACCGCCGCGTTGAAGCAGCCGGTGTGAACGGAACAAGGCTAAACCCATCCTTGAATTCACCCAACTCAGGAACAGAACATGGCCGCAAAGGCGAGCGTTGCAAGCAGGCCGTTCCAAGGCATACGGATCGAGGTGGACACCTCGGTCCCATTCGACGAGGTGTTGCGCCGGTTGCGAGGACTAATGGGCGACGCAAGCGTGCCAGCAATCGTGACTCTCGCGAAGGAGGCGAGGACTCAAGCCGAATATGTCCGGAAAGTCGAAGAGCGCTTCGTCGGGGAGAGCGGATTCATGCTCTTCCATGAGATCGATCATGGCGGATGGCTGCCGAAATTTGGGATCAACCGGCGTACCGTACGCTGGATCCTCGGCAATCCACTGATCGCCATCACGATGATCCGCCATGACATCAAGGCGGGCTTATTCGCTCCCGTGGAGGTCCTGGTGACCGAGAGGGAGAACGGGCCGGGCACGACAATCGCCTACGTGCGCCCATCGTCCCTGATGGTGATCGAGGAGAACCCTCCGCTGCGTGAAGCCGCAAAAGTCCTCGACGAGAAGTTAGACGCCCTGATCGCCAGGCTGACCGGCGTCTGAAAAATGCCGCTACGTCGTCGAGGAGTTGCGCTTCGACGCCGCCGTCGATCATCGGACGCCTGACTTTGCGGAAAGGCTTGCCGCGGCCTGCCCAAGCGGCATCGACGTGTATTTCGAGGATGTCGGGGGCGCGATTTGGCAAGCCGTACTGCCCTTGCTCAATAAATTCGCGCGCGTGCCGGTCTGTGGGCTGATTGCGCAATATAGCCAGGCTGGTCCAAGCGCTGGGCCATCATCTTCGATGGGCATGTCGAGCGCGCGTGTTGCGAAGTCGACCGTCACCAAAGTGGTGGTGGCCGTGCCGTCTTCGAGCACGAGAGTCGGAACGACGCGGCAAGAATTGATGGCGCGATAGGCGTCGCCATGCTGCTCCCGCCGAGAGATCGATAGAGACGAGCGGCAGGGAGATGCCCTTCTCGGCGAGAAACGTATGCACGCCTCTCGAATTGGGGGATGCGGCCGCGTGATATAGCTTGACCGCCTCGGGCATGATTGACCTCACGGGTGCGAACAGGCCCAGCCGGACACCAGACCGAAGGGGCGATAGGCAGACCCCCGCATCGCGCTTGCGAGCGCGAGTGTGGCGAGGCTGAGGAGGGCGATGACCGCCGCCCCCAGATCGATGGCCAGGCGAAGCCCCCAACCGGTCGCCGCTATCCCCAGGATGATGGCGACCACGCCCATCGATAAATAGGCCAGCAGATAGAGACCCGAGAGCACGGCGCCGCGCTGCTGCGCCGGCGCCGCGGCGTTGATCACCTGCAGTGCGCTGAGGAAAAGCAGACTGTATCTTGCCCCAGAAATGGCGGTGGCCAGCAGGAAGGCGCGCAGGCCATGCAGCGCGACGGCCACCGCGAGCATCCCCATCCCCGTAGCGGACGCGAAAGCGCCGAGCGTCATCGCTGTCCGGGCGGTGAGTGGTCGCGCGACAATGCTGACGGCGCCGGAGACAATCGCGAACAGCGACAGGGCGGCACCGTTGACCAGGGCGTTCGGTGACCTGATGAGGTCGTGGGCGACCTGGCCGCCGAGCGAGAGGATCAGCACGCCGTGCGTGTAGGCGGCGGCCATCATCGCTACCGATGCGGTCGCGAAGGCTTTCCGGACCTCGCTGGGCACGAACGGCAGGCGCGCGCGCCAGACCGTGCTCGTGCCAGTCGTCATGTGGCGCGGCAGGAACCATGTCCCGACGAGGAGGAGCGCCAGCAACATGACCAGAACCCAGAACGAGAGCCGCGTCGGCCACGGCGCAAAGGCGATCAACGCGCCGCCGAGCAGCAAGGCAGCGGCGAAGCCTGCAGCCTGCGCCACCGTCGCGATCAAGGCGGCGCGCCGCGACGAATTTCCCGCGGGGCCTGCCGCAGCGAATTCCACGACAGCCGCGATCGAAGGTCCGGCGGTGAGGCCGACGCCGACGCCCATCAGCGCCCGGCCCGCGAAGAGCCACAGGACATCCGGCGCCACAGCGAACAGCGGAGTGCCGGCGAGCGAGGCGGCAAGCCCCACCAGCATCACGGTGCGGCGGCCGATATGATCGGAGATGTCGCCGAAGCTGATCAGGGTCAGGACGACGACGACCGGATAGATGGCGAAGATCCCGGTCGTCACGGTGTGATTCTCATGTTCGCCGTTAAGGACGTTGGGCACGTGGGTTCAGCCGCTTGGTAGCGGTTGGAGGGATGATGGGTGCGCAGGGGAGGACGCGGCGGCGCAAGACGACGGTTGATCAGACTCTGATGCGCGGGTTGGGCTACCGCAGGACCGCTGTCCGTCTTGGGCCTTCCTCTGTCTCAAGGTCGCCGGCCCGCTTGTCGGCTTGGCGCGACGACGGCTAAGCCGGTCGCGTTGTCGGCTGCGTCATGCGGGCAATAGACCAGACGAAGGCGGCCAGTTCGCGTGCGATCGCCACAACGACGATGTTTTGCGGTTTGCCAGTGCGCTGCAGGCGACGATAGCGGGCCATAATCGGGTCTGCGCCTTCCAGGCGATCGCTCGGATCGCCTCCGGCAGGCTCGCATTGCGCCGGGTGATGTCCTCGCCCATGCGCCGGTAGGCGATAGGTCCAGGCGCTCTCGACCAGCACTCGGCGAGCCCGTGCATTGCCGGCCTTGGTGATGTTGCCTCGCGCAACCTTACGTCCTGAGGAATGTTCCTTGGGCACCAGTCCGAGCCAAGCCATCAGCTGTCGCGGCGATGCGAACCGACCAAAGTCGCCGATCTCGGCCACGAGCGTTACGGCCGCCAACGTTGCGACCCCGCGTAAGGCTTGGATGGCTGCGACCACGGGGGCAAGCGACCAGGCAGGCAGGAACTGGCGGATCGCGTCCTCCAGCCGATCTTGCCGGGCGCCGGCGACTTCGATGCGCTGGATCAATTCGTCAAACACGACCTGCTCGGCTGGGTGGGCGAAACTCTGCCGGGCAAGCCAGCTCCGGTGCGCTCTGGTCCAATGACGACGCGTCGGCATGGCGCGGTCGTGACGCAGTAGAAAAGAAAGCAGCAGTTGGCGGGAGCGTCGCACTTCCTGCATGGCGGTCTGACCGGCGCGGACCAGTTCGCGCATTGCCTCGTGCTCGGCGGCGGGGACCCACACGCTCTGGAGCTCGCCAGCGCGGAACAACGCCGCCAGCATTTTCGCATCGCGCCGGTCCGTCTTGATGTGTCCGCCTGGTTTGGTTGGCACCAGTGAGGGTGCGACGAGCATGCACGGATAGCCGAGCGACAGGACGAGGTTGTATAGGCCGTAGCCGCATGGCCCGGCTTCGTAACAGAAGCTCGGCGCGGCGTACTTTGCCGCTAACCGCTCCACCAACTTGCGCACTGCATCGGCCCAATTCGGGATCGTGCCCCAGAACCTCACCTCCCCGCGCAACCCACTCTCCGCAATCGCAACAGCCAGCGTCTCCTTGCTGTTGTCGAATGCCACGTAGATCGTCGTATGTTTCCCCATGGCTCGTCCCCCCTGCTTGAGGCTCTGGATCGCCAACCGATCCAACCCTCGATCCAGCATGACGAGGGACGAGCCACCAGCGGCGGCGAACATGCCGTCTCAAGTGCCATTCATCGGCATAGAGCCGATAGGCCATCGCCGGTGCGGCGCTGGTCCAGAGCGTGTGCGCGACCACGCCGGCGGACACGAACAGGCTGGCGCGCCGACCGAGGGCGACGGGCGGGGATGCCCGACGCATTCGGAGGCGAACGCCTGACGGAAGCTCGGCCATGACGGTCCTCCTCGCAGCTGCAAGCTCAGAGCTTCGAGCCGCCATCAACATGGACCGTATCGCCGGTGATCCAGCGGGCGTCGCGGGAGGCGAGGAAGGCGACCACCCCGCCGATATCATCGGGTTGGGCCAGGCGCTTCAGGGTCTGAATGCCAAGCGCGTACTCACGGCCCGCGTCGGTCTTGGTGAAGTTCTACATGTCGGTTTCGACCACGTCGGGGGCGACGGCGTTGACGCGAATGCCGCGGCCGCCGAGCACGAAGGCGAAATGCTTCACCAGGGTGTCGACGGCGCCCTTCGTCGCGGCGTAGGCCGACAGCGTGCCGACAGCGGCACGGGCCGCGAGCGAGGACAGCAGCACGATGCTACTCCCTTCGTGCAGGATTGGCAGGAGCTGCTGCACGAGGAAGAAGGGCGCGCGGACGTTGACAGCGAACAGATTGTCGAAATCCTCGACCGTATAGTCCTCGATCGTTGTGGCCTTAGAGATGCCGGCATTGGCGACAAGAATGTCCAGCCGATCGCCGACGATGGCGCGGACCTGCTTGGCGAGTTTGTGCGGCCCATCCGACGCGGCGAGATCGGCGGCGACGGCGTCGGCGCGGCCGCCGGCCTTGCGGATTTCCGCGACGACCTGTTCCGCCTCCTTCGCGCCGCGGCCGTAATGGACCAGCACCTGGGCGCCGGCCTTGGCGAGCGCGAGCCCGCTGGCGCGTCCGATACCGCGCGAGGCGCCAGTGACGAGGGCTGTCTTTCCTGAGAGTGTGGTCACGACCTGGGTTCCTGACGATTGGATGCCGACGCCGGGTGCCTTCTTTGCCGTGGCTGACCAGCTAAGTTCCTTTGGCCGAGATGATGGAAGGGAATGGCAGCCGTTCAGGGGGCTGGAGATTCACATCGTCGCCCTGAAGTGCCGATGTGAGGAACTGGTCGGCTTGGGACACGAAGAGTTCCGGGTACTGGTAGAACGATCCGTGATTTGCATCCGGGTAAAGGGTCAGCTGCGCGTTCGGCAGGTTCTGCTGCAGGATGTAGGAATTCACCGTGGGCACGATGACATCGTTGCTACCCTGCACGACCAACGTTGGATGACGGATACCTTTCAGATAGTCGAGAACACTCTCGCCGGCGCGTAATATTTGTTGATGACTTCGCGCTGCGCCGCCGCCGCTTCTTCGCTCACCTCGGGGTCGCGATCCTTGCGGAGAAGTTTGCGTTTCAGAAAGGCGAGACCTGCGGCCCGGCTCGAAGGGGACGGCGAGAAGTGAACCGCAAGCCAGAGACGCTCCGGCGGATCGTAGGCGCCGGCGAAGATTTCTGCGGATTTGCTCGTTGACATATCGGCGCCGCGCGGTCCGGTGCCGACAAGAATGAGCCGGCGAACGAGATCGGGAGCCTGGACTGTGATTTCCTGAGCGACCATGCCGCCGATGGAAAAGCCGAGCACGTCGACCTTGGTAAGTCCGAGAGCCTTAATGAAGGCGATGGCGTTTGTGGCCATCTCCTGAACGCTGGTCGGCACCTGACCGGAACTGCTAGAAACACCTGCGTTGTCGAAGAGGATCACCTCGCGGTTCTTGGCTAGGCCGTCGGTTACGGCCGGATCCCAATAATCCATGGTCCCGCGGAAATGCTGGTTGAAGACGAGCGGCACGCCGCCGGTCTTGCCGAAACGGCGATAGGCGAAACGGATGCCGTTGGCTTCGACGAACTGCGTCGGTGTGGTCTGGTGGCTGTGCTGGGTCATCGAAATTCTCTTTGGCGGTAGCGCTCAAGCCGACTTACCAAGCGGTCGGAAGCGGGCGGCGTCCCGACGCAGCGAAAGCTGCGGGAAGTGCGCCTCAGGAAGGCCGCCCCTTGAGCGGAACGCGGAGGATTTGTTGCGCGTTCGGACAGGATCAGCTAGTGGGTTTTGCCGCCATCGACGTTGAGGATATGGCCGGTGATGAATGAAGCTTCGTCCGACGCGATGAAGACGATCGCGTTGGCAAGCTCCTCCGTAAGGCCGAGGCGACCCATCGGAACAGTCGTAACGCAGAGCCGCCTTGTTCTCCGGCGTGCCCGTAAAGCGGGTCAGCATGCCAGTGTCCGTGGGGCCAGGCGCGACGGCATTCACGCGGATTCCCGACTTGGCGAGTTCGAGCGCCACCGACTTGGTGATGCCTTCGACGGCGTGCTTGCTGCCGACATAGATCGAGGCTCCCGCCGCGCCCTCGTGCCCGTAGGTCGAGGAGATGTTGATGATGCTGCCGCTGCCCTGTCCTTGCATGGACGCGCACTTCGTGCTTCATGCTCAGGATCACGCCGAGAACATTCGTGTCGAACGTCGCGGCATAGCTTTCCGGGGTCTGCTCCGTGATCCGGGCCGGGCTGGCCTTCGGTGCCGGCATTGTTCACCGCGACATCGAGACGGCCAAACCGTGCGACGGTCTTGTCGACCAGAGCGCGGACATCATCCTCCTTGCGGACGTCGGCGTTGATGAACTCGGCCTCCGACCCGAGCGAGCGCAGCTCGTTGACGAGCGCCTTGCCGGCCTCATCGGCGCCGACCGGAGACGACCACCTTCGCGCCCTTCTTGGCGAAGGCGACCGCCGAGGCGCGGCCGATACCTGTGAGGGCTCCGGTGATCAAAACGACTGGCGAGGATCATGATCAACTCCTTGACAAATGAGTTTTGAGCTGATAAAGCCATGGAAGGGGTTCGTTCGGCTAACCTGTGAAGGCTTTCCATGCCGTCTCGGGCAATAACTTAGGCTCTCATTGCGCGGCGGAAAAAGACTTTGTAGGCTTGGCCGCATACCTCGTAGGCATGGATCGAGCATGGAGTTGCGGCATCTTCGCTATTTCGTCGCGGCCATCGAGGAAGGCAGTCTAACGGTAGCTGCTTGTTCGCAGCCCGCGCGGCGTCGAGCTAACTGACTCCGGCCGAGCCTTTGTCGATCATGCCCGACTGGCGCTCGCGCAGGTCGATGCCGCGGTCGAAGCGGCGCGGCGGGCCGCGCAGCCCGCAAGAAAGACGTTCGCTGTCGGCTTCCAAACCGGTCACGAGATGACCTGGCTGCCGCAGGGAAGCGTCAACGATCGATCTTGTCGTCGGCTACAACAGGACCAACACCTCGCCAATACTCGCACTGTTCCTTCGCGCATCGACCAGCTGAAGTAGAAGAGCGCGCCGCAACCCCATTGATCCTGGCCAGCTGCGAGGCCGCAGCCGCTTGCCGGCTACCCGCCAAACGCGCAATCCATCGGGCGATGGCCTCGCCAATCTCATGCGGCGAGTCTTCCTGAAGAAAATCATTACCGCGGACCGTGATCTCTTCCTGATTGCGCCAAGTGCGGCAGAACTCGAGCAGATTGCCGGTAATGATGGCGCCGGGTCACCATTGATAAGCCGTTTCGGAATGTCGTTACCATCGTCTCGAAATAAACGATGGGGCACATCGCACCAGGATGCCGGCGCGCCCAGTCCATCGCGAGCGCCCCGTCCCCAGTCATGGCCAACCAATGCCGTTCGTCACGCCGAGGCTTTCGAGCAGCCCATCGACGAAGCGGCGATGCTGCAAGAAGCCATAACGATCAGGGTCTGTGCCTTCCAGCTTTTCCAAGTCTCCGATGCCGATGAAGTCCGGCGCAATGCAGCGGGCCTGAGGCGCGACATGGGCATTATATTGCGCCAGATAGACACAAACGATGCAAGATGAAGGCTTTAGCGGCCGGAAGCACGGACGCCGCCCAACGCCACCGCTGCAGATGGTAGCGGCGGGCGGATTTGAACCACCGACCAAGGGATTATGATTCCCCTGCTCTACCGCTGAGCTACGCCGCCATCGGTCCGATTTAAGGTGCAGATATCGTCGCCGCCCCGTCCCCGTCAATCGCCGGGGCGCTCTCACGCGCGATGAAACCGCCCCCCAACAGCCGCTCCCCGGCATAGAAGGCGCAGCCCTGGCCCGGTGCCGGCAGTGCCGGTTCGTCAAGCAAAACGATCGCGCCGCGACAGATCGGGCAGGACCAATGCTGGCTGGGGCATTTCCCGCGCTCGCAACTTGATCTTGCAGTGCAAGCCGTCGGGAGGGGGCTGGATCAACCAGTTGACCTCGCGCAACTGCGCTCTGCGCGTTCCCGCGCCGCGTGGCCCCAGCACGACGCGCCGTTCCGCCGGATCGAGCGCCACGACCACCCGCCGAGCGTCGCCGTCCCGACCCGCCGGACCAAGCCGCCGTCCCTGCCCGACGGTGTACCGCCCGATGCCATCGTGGCGACCAAGCACCCGGCCGTTCCGGTCCACAAAATCCCCGGGTGCCATAGCGTCGGGTCGTAACTTGGCTACCACGTCCGTGTAGCGCCCGGATGGAACAAAGCAGATATCCTGGCTGTCCGGCTTCGCCGCGACCGGCAGGCCCAGCCGAACGGCATGCGCGCGCACCGCGTCCTTGTCCGCCATTTCCCCCAACGGGAACAGGCAAACCGCGAGCTGCTCCGCCGTCGTCGCGAGCAGGAACCAGCTTTGATCACGTCTCAGATCGCGCGCGCGATGCAATTCAGGCCCGTCTGCGCCATCAAGGCGCCGGACATAGTGCCCGGTCGCCAAACGCTCCGCGCCAAGGCCCCGCACCAAGGCCACCAAATCCGTAAACTTCACGCTCTGATTGCAGCGCACGCACGGCACTGGCGTCTCGCCGGCCGCATAGCTCGTGGCGAAGGGCTCGATCACCGAAGCGGTAAAGCGAGCCTCAGCGTCAATCACGTAGTGCGGGATGCCCAAACGATCGGCCACGCGTCGCGCATCATGAATGTCGCGGCCGGCGCAGCAGGCGCCCATGCGGCCCGTCGCCGCGCCATGATCGTAAAGTTGCAGCGTCACGCCGATCACGTCATGTCCGGCCTCGTGCAGCAAGCCGGCCACGACCGAACTGTCCACTCCGCCCGACATCGCCACAAGAATGCGCATCGCGCTGATTATCCGTTCAGCAAATTCCGACTGCCGGCCGGCAGCTTGACCACTAACCCGTCCAGCGCCTCGGTAATGACAATCTGGCAGCCGAGCCGGGATGTCTCCGTCAGTCCAAAGGCCAGATCGAGCATGTCTTCCTCGTCCTCGGTGGGCTCGGCGAGCTTGCCGAACCAGCCGCGATCGACGATGACGTGACAGGTCGAGCAGGCCAGCGAGCCTTCGCACGCGCCCTCAATATCGACGCCATGCTGATGCGCGATTTCCAGCACGGAAAGCCCGAGGGGCGCGTCCACCTCGCGACGCCCCCCGTCGCGTTCAATAAAGGTCATCTTGGGCATCAAACGGCTTCTCGGGTCAGAGTCTCGATTGCGGTCAGGCCGCTACGGAAGCACCATTATGCGCGGCGACCAGCGCATGCGCCGCGTCTTCAATATCGGCGTGCGAGGTAAAGCGTCCGAGCCCGATACGCAAGCTGTGTGCCGCCGCCGCATCGGGCAATCCCATCGCACGCAGGACATAGGATGGCTCGACCTCCGCCGAGGAACATGCCGAGCCCGTGGAGATGCACAGATCGGGTGCGCGCGCCATCATTTCGATTGCCGGGATATCGGGAAAAGTCACGTTGAGGTTGCCGGCGATACGCCGCGTCGCGCTGCCATTCAGTCGCAAGCCCGGAATAGCCGCGTGAAGCCGGCGCAGCAAAACCTCCCGCAACGCGTGAAGCCGCGCCGTTTCCTCCACCATCTCGGCCGCGGCCAGCCGGCAAGCCGCACCAAGGCCAACGATCAGCGGCGTCGGGAGCGTGCCCGACCGCAAGCCGCGTTCCTGCCCGCCGCCCGAGAACAGCGGCGCGAGCCGCACCCGCGGGCGGCGGCGCACATAAAGCGCGCCCACACCCTTCGGCCCATAAACTTTATGCCCGCTCAGGGAGAGAAGATCGACCTGCCACGCGGTAACGTCGATCGAGATCTTCCCCGTCGCCTGCGCCGCATCGCTATGCACAAGCGCGCCCGCCTGTTTGGCGATTGCCGCGAGCCCCGCAATGTCCTGGATAACGCCCGTCTCGTTATTGACCGCCATAATGCTAACCAGCAGCGTCGGGACCGCAAGCGCGGCACGCAGCGCGTCGGCATCGACCAGCCCGTCCCCACTGACCGGCAGGAACACCGGCTCGAAGCCCTCCCCGGCGAGATCGGTAACGGCCTGAAGGACGCATTTATGCTCGGTGGCGACCGTGATCACCCGGCGCCCTGTCCCGCCCCGGCCGGCCGCATATCGAGCCGCACCTTTAATGGCGATATTGTTGCTCTCGGTTGCGCCCGAGGTAAAAACAATCTCACTGGGCGCGGCACCGATCAGGCCGGCAACCTCGGCGCGAGCCGCCTCTACGGCGGCTTCGGCCGCCCGGCCCATGTCGTGTTCGACACTGTGCGGGTTGCCGTAATCCTCGGAAAAGAATGGCAGCATCGCCTCCAGCACGCGCGGATCGCAGCGCGTCGTGGCTTGGTTGTCGAGGTAAATGCGCCGGTTGCGGCGCTGTGTCGGGTCCGTCTGGCTCATCATTGGCGGAATCTAGGGTCAGGCGGCGCGCGGAGCCAGGGCGGCGCGAAGGCGATCCGCCATGCGCCGGTAGGATAAGACAAACGCATCCACAACCCGGGCTGCGCATCCCATGGCAGCGACACCCGAATTGCCCGAGAGGCGAGTTCTCCGAGCCCCATCGCCTCCAGCACGTGACTTGCTGTCACCTTGCCCGAGCTGCATGCCGCACCGGCGCTGACCGCAAATCCATCGAGGTCGAGCGCGATCACCTGTGCATCGGCGCGTACGCCCGGAAGCGCCAGGCAGGTCGTGTTCGGCAATCTGGCCACCCCGGCCCCGCAGGGGACGGCGCCCAGCTGTGTCGCCCCGCGCTCGATCGCATCACGCAGCGGCGCAAGATGCCCCGCCTCGTCGGCCGAGCACGCCGCCGCGGCGAAGCCGGCGATCGCGGCAACGGGTGGTGTGCCGCCGCGCCAGCCCCGTTCCTGGCCGCCGCCGCCGATCAGTGCTCGCGGCGCTGCCTGGATGTCGCCGGCGGCCAGCAACAAGGCACCCGCGCCTTGCGGTCCTCCCAGCTTGTGCGACGAGAGCGCGAGTGAGTGCGCACCCAGTCTGGTCAGATCCGCCCCAATTCGCCCAGCCGCCTGAACGCCATCGACATGCAGCAGGGCGCCGTAGCGACGACAGAGCACAGCCGCCTCGGCGACCGGCTGGATCACTCCGGTCTCGTTGTTCGCGAGCATCAGGCAGACCAGGGCCGGTCCTTCAGCCAGAATCGCCTCCAGGACGCCAAGGTCAGTGACTCCTTGCCGATTGACCGGAAGCGTGCGCGTGACGCTCGCCTGCAAGCGCACGGAGATCGTGTTCAGTTGCTCCGATGACAAGCGCCCGACCATGGCCGAAGGCGTGAATTGCCAGCGCGTTGGCCTCTGTCGCTCCGGAGGTAAAGATGACCCGCTCCGCGGCCGCGCCGAATTGGCGGGCAAGCATCTCGCGGGCGTCTTCCAGCAACCGCCGGACCGCGCGCCCGTCTGCATGGACGGATGCCGGGTTCCCCGTTAGTGCCAGGGCCGCCACCATCGCTTCACACGCTTCCGGCCGCAGTGGCTCCGTGGCGTTGGCGTCCAGATAATAGCGCACCGTCATTCCGCGGCTTCGGCCGGCATTGGCGCAGGTGTGGCCCGTCCGGCCACGCGGCCGGCCAGGACATCGGCAAGTGTTATTCCGCCGAGAAAGAATTGGATTCTGACGGCCCAACTCGACCCAGAGATCATGCGTCGGGCAGCGCTCGGCCTCATCCGGACCTGCAGGCCCGCTCATGCAGCTTGGTCCGCCGACCTCGCAGCGCGTTGCCTGGATGGGCTCGTGCACGGCGGCGACGATCTCCGCAATTGAGATTGCGCTCGCAGACCGGGCAAGCCGATAGCCCCCACCCGGACCCCGCACCGAACAAATCAGGCCGTCCCGACGCAAAAGCGCGAATAGCTGCTCGAGATAGGCAAGGCTCAACTGTTGGCTAGCCGCAATCTCCGATAGGCAGATCGGACGCCCGCAGCCGCGTCGGGCTGCTTCGCGGGAGGCGAGTTCCACCAGGGCCATGACGGCATACCGGCCGCGGGTGGTAAGCTGCACCTGATCACTCCGCTGCGGCCGGACGTGCCCGGGTCTGCTGCTGGTCGGCAATCTGAGCCTACACGCGCCTCAAGCTCGGCCAGTTCCAGGCGCAGACTTTCCAGATCGCGCAGCAGCGGGTCTAAAATTTCCTCACAGGGCATACCGTACGGGTCGAAATCCGGCTTGCGTCGCGGCAGCTTTCGATCCACGGGCCGCGCCGGGATTCCCACCACGGTCATGTCATTCGGGACGGCATCGACCACTACGGCGTTGGAGCCGATCCGCGCGTTATCGCCGACGGTAATCGGCCCCAGAACTTTCGCGCCGGCGCCGATGATCACATTGTTGCCAACGCTTGGATGCCGCTTGCCAGCCATCGTCCGCGCGACGCCGAGTGTCACTTGGTGATACAAGTAGCAATCATCACCAACTTCGGCCGTCTCACCGATCACGACTCCCATCCCGTGGTCGATTACCAATCGCCGTCCGAGCCTCGCGGCCGGATGAATCTCGATGCCCGTCAGCCAGCGAGCGATATGAGACGAAAAGCGGGCGACTAATCGCAATTTATGTTGCCACAGCCAGTGAGAAAGCCTGTGCCAAAGGACTGCGTGCAACCCTGGATAGCATAACAGGACTTCCAACGAGGATCGCGCCGCCGGGTCACGTTCGCGATAAGCCCGGACCAACTCGCCCAGAAACATGAAAGCCATGCGACGAATCCGTTATGCTAACCCGCAGCCGCTGTGCTTATAACGGTGCCTCGGATCGCCCTGCGCCCGAACACAACCGTTACGGACGTCGGGTGCCGAAGTTTCGCCCGTGTTGCAAAGGGTAGGTTTGCCGACTTCGCCCGTCAAGAATACTGCGGCTGCGAGGTGAATATAGGAATTGGAAAGTAAGTGCGTTCGCCCTTATATCCATCGGTCGTGATATCCGAACCGCGTCGCTCTCGGGGCAATTGCGGCGCGCAGCTGGATCAGCGGCGACGATAAGTCAAACGGCTGGAGATGCTGGCGGGGGAGCGGACCACGCGGGTTCGTACCGGGGGCCGCCAGCTAAACAAAGAAAGAAGCGGAAACCGGGACGCCATGCCTGAAGTGATGTTTGCCGGACCAGACGGCCGGCTCGAGGGTCGATACCACCATTCCAAGGAGAGCGGCGCGCCGGTAGCGCTGGTTCTGCATCCGCACCCGCTGCACGGCGGAACCATGAACAACCGCATCACCTATTCGATGTACCAGGCATTCCAGCGATTGGGCTGCTCGGTGATGCGCTTTAACTTCCGCGGCGTCGGGCGCAGTCAAGGGCGCTACGATGGCGGTATTGGCGAGATCGGCGATGCTGCCGCGGCGCTCGACTGGATGCAGGCGGTCAATCCCAGTCACGGCGGATTGTGGATTGCCGGGTATTCGTTCGGAGCCTTCGTCGGCATGCAACTGCTCATGCGCCGGCCGGAAATTTCCGGCTGGGTCAGCGTCGCTCCACCGGCAAATCACTACGATTTCGGCTTCCTGGCCCCGTGCCCATGCGGCGGGCTGATGCTGCATGGCGAGGCGGACGAACTGGTACCCGAGCCGGCGGTGCGCAAGCTGGTCGACAAGCTGAACACGCAAAAGAACGTCCGCGTGGACTACCGGGTCTTCCCGACCGCGGACCACGTGTTCGCAAACCATGCAGACGCAATCGCGGCGGCGGTCGAGGACCATGCCGGCAAGGCGATCGCCCGGCGGCAGATGGCGCTGGCGGCCGACTAACGCCTACGACGCCCGATTGAGCACATCCGCAGCCGAGTGATCGGCTGCGCTCTACGCCAAGAAGGTTGCGGCGGCGACAAACAAAGCACCGATGCCGATCAGACCGCCGCTCCAGAGCAGTTCCAGGTTAATCCACCCGCGCCGCAGGATGGCCAACCCGACCCGGGCATAAACCACCCAGGCAACCAAACCCGTGACTGCCAGCATGGCGGCCGTATGAACAAAGACTGCCAGCAGACCGGTCCAGGCGGAATCGGCAAGATCGCCAGGGCCGCCGGCTGCGTTCAGCGTCCCCGCTTGGCACATCAGCGGCATCGACAGCACCACGGGTGCCATCATCAGGCCGGCCCCGTGCGCGGTCGCCATGAGAAACGACCACAGCGTTAGATCGCCGAACCCGGCCACCATACCGACGCGAAACTTGTGTCGATAACCGGCTGCAAGCCGATAAAGCCCGAAGGCGACCAGACACAGGCCCGCTGCCAGCCGCAGCGGCAGGGGCTCGATCATCACCCGAATGACCGATACGATCGCCACGATCAACGCGATTGATGCCGCGTGCCCGAGCGCGATCGGCAGAAGGGCGCCTGCAACCGCGCGCCCGTCACGGGCCTGCAAGCCCAGCGCAACCGCGAACAGCCAACCCATCGCCGGGTTGAGCCCGTGGAACGCGCCCAGACCCGCAAGCATCAGCCAGGGCCACAGCGCGTCCATTACGGGAGGACAGAGGAAACCGCTGGGGCAGGACTAAGCGAAGCAATAGGAATCTGACGACGCATCGCCGCCTTCAAGCCGCACCTGATGGGCGCGGAAGGAAGGCTCGAACTCCAGGAAAAACTTGGGGTCAACCGTAATCCCGCCGTTTTGCCCCACATCCAGCTTGACCATCCAACTGCGCACCCCCTCGGGATAGAACTGCTCGTCCCACGCCCGATAAAGCGAATTGGTGAAATAGACCCGCCGCCCGTCGCGGCTCACTTCAACCATTTGCGGACCGCCGTTCAGCGCTTCGGCGGAGGCCGGGTGGCGCGCGCGTGCGGTAATCCCGCCTAAACGTACCGATCCGGTCAGGCGCGGGCTGAACGGGTCCGAGACATCGTATTGCCGCATCTCGCCCGTTCCCCAGCACGAGACGTAGAGGAACCGGTCATCCAGCGACAGGTCGATATCCGTAACCAGCGGCGGGACGGCTTTGAAGCCTTGCAGCAGCGGCGGCAGGTGCTCGGGCTCGGCCGGTTCGGCCGGGATCTCGATGACCTTGCGCACCGCCCAGGTGCCGCCCTCGCGATGCCACACCCAAATCGATGCCGACAATCCTTGAGACTAACCACGACGCCAACAAAGCCATAGGCTTTGGTCGGATCGTGCGCCGGTCGAAGCTCCAGCACCATCTGCTGCTCCGCGCCAAGATCGATCGCCTGCTGATGGCGCCGGCGCTTCAGATCCCAAATGTGCAGGCGAATGACCGTAGCGGCCCGCCAATAACAGCTCGGGCACGATGCCGTTCTCGATCATGTTCGGCGTGCCCCACTCGCTGGTGATCAGCGTGTCGTAACCGAGATGCCACCACGCATCATAGGCGAGTTGTTGCGGTCCCCGTTCCACCTCCCAGCGGCCGAGCACATCGAAGCTTTCATGGTCCATGAGGAAGATGCCGCCCGGCCCCTCGCCGTTCGGGGCGCCGAGCGCGGTCACATAGATGCCTTCCGGACCGCAATGGATCGTGTGCGGCCGGGAATAACCGGTGCGGGCCGCAACCTCCTCCGGCTCGATCACACGAACAATCTGCGGCTTTCGTCCATCGGGCTTGGTGTCGATGATGTGGATGCGCGAGGAGCGCAGACCCGGAACGACAAGGTAGCGCCGCTCGATATGCGGATGCGGCGCGTAGGGGCAAAGCGCCGAGCTGCAAGCGTTCCACCCGAAATGATGCAGCTCGTCGCCGACCTTCGGCATATCCAGCCGCCCCACGATCCGCCCGTAGGCACCAGAGGAGGGATCAACATCCACCACCGCGAGCGCATCCGGTTGTTGGTTCGGGTGCACATTCAGCATCGCCACATAAGCAAGTTTTTCCGCCGGAGCCTGCATAGCCATGCGGGCGGACGGATAGAAGGTCGGGTCGGGTTTCCAGGTCGCCATTGTTTTGTTCGCTCCCCGTTGTCACGCTGGCGAGAGACCCTCCCGCGTTATGCCCGCCTTGGTCAATCGCACAATGCGGCCGCCCCGCAGGGGGTGCGGCACGCCTGTTGTTCCGGGGAAGCTGATCGGCAAGCCACGCGCAGTGCGCACGGCCAGGAAGCCGAAACACTGCGCCTCCAGCGCATCCCCGTCCCAGCCGACAGCCTCCACGGGATCTACGGGCGCGTGCAAACACCCCCGCAGCGCCTCCATGATTGCAGGATTGCGCCGCCCGCCCCCGCAGACCAGCCAACGCAGCGGCGGCTCCGGCAACCGGGCGGCGGCGACCGCGCAGGCGGTGAATGCCACCAGCGTCGCCGCGCCATCGGCGGCGGACAGAGCCTCGATGCCGCTTACCGACAGCGCTTGCGCGAAATCCAGCCGGTCAAGCGATTTCGGCGCCGGCTTGGCGAAGAACGGATGCGACATGAGCTTGGACAGAACGGCGTGATCTGCGCACCCGGCGCGGGCAAGCCGTCCGTCGCGATCGAAGTCCGCGCCTTCGTGGCGCGCAACCCAATCATCCAGAAGCGCGTTGCCCGGGCCGGTGTCATAGGCGAGCAACTGCCCGTCACGGCCGATCCACGTCACGTTCGCCACGCCGCCGATATTCAGCACGGCGAGCGGACGCGGCAGCGATTGGGCAAGCGCAGCGTGGAACACTGGAACGAGCGGCGCGCCCTGACCTCCCGCGTCCACGTCGGCGGAGCGGAAGTCGAACGCCACGGGCGCACCCGTCAGACGCGCGAGCAGCGCGGGGTCGCCGATCTGCCATGTGCGGCGCTGGTCGGGCTTGTGCAGGATCGTCTGGCCGTGAAAGCCAATCAGGTCCGGCTGCTCGCCAAGCGCGAGCACCGCGCGCGCGTGCTGTTGCGTCAGCTCCCGTTCAAGTTCGAGCAACCAGGGGTCATCGGCAGCAAGCTCGGGAGCCCGCTCGAGCAACCGGCGCAGTTTCGACCGCAACGCCGGCGCATAGGGAAGCGTCAGCCTCGGCCCGAGCGCGGCGATCGTTTCGCCGTTCGTCTCCACTCGGGCCGCGTCCACCCCATCGAGCGAGGTGCCGCTCATAAGCCCGATCGTGCGCAGCGTTTCGCCTGCCATCGCTCTGTGCTAGCTCCTATATCGTGGTCTTGCAAAGGCTTAGCATGCATAAGAGCGAATTCCTCGAAGAAGCGACCGCCCGCGGCTTTGTTTTTCAATGCACCGATGCAGAGGGGCTGGATTCCGCACTTCGGGAGCGGCGGATTGCCGGCTATATCGGCTTCGACTGCACCGCCGATTCAGCTGCATGTGGGCAGCCTGGTGCAGATCATGATTCTGCGGCTGCTGCAGAAGCACGGCCACAAGCCGGTCGTGCTCATGGGCGGCGGCACCACGCGAATCGGCGATCCTTCGGGCAAAGACGAGGCGCGCCAATTGCTGAGCGACGCGCAGATCCGCGCCAATATGGAGGGCATCCTTCGCTGTTTCTATCCGTTCCTGCGCTTCGGCGAAGGGCCGGCCGGCGCGGTCATGGTCAACAATGCCGATTGGCTGGACCAGCTCGGCTACATTCCGTTGCTGCGCGACATCGGCACTGCATTTCACTGTCAACCGCATGCTGACATTCGATGCGGTGCGGCTGCGGCTGGACCGCGAGCAGCCGCTCACATTCCTCGAATTCAACTACATGATCCTGCAAAGCTACGACTTCCGGGAGCTGGCCCGCCGTCACGGCGTGACGTTGCAGATCGGCGGGTCGGACCAATGGGGGAACATCGTCGCCGGGATCGAGCTGACGCGCCGAACGGATGGGACGACTTTGTTCGGCTTGACCACACCTCTGATCACCACGGCGTCGGGCGCGAAGATGGGCAAGACCGCGCGAGGGGCGGTGTGGCTCACGGCGGACAAGACGTCGCCGTACGATTACTGGCAGTTCTGGCGCAACACGGACGACGCTGATGTGGGCCGCTTCCTGCGCCTGTTCACCGATCTGCCGCTTAATGAGATCGAGCGGCTTGGAGCGCCTCGGCGGTGCCGAGATCAACGAGGCCAAGAAGGTGCTGGCCACCGAGGCGACGCGGCTCGCGCATGGCGACATCGCCGCCGAAGAGGCAGACGAGACCGCGCGGCGCACCTTCGAGCAGGGTGAGACCGCCGATACGCTTCCCGGTATTATCATGCCTCGCGACCGAGCTGGCGGAGGGTGTGCCGGCGTTCCGGCTGTTCGTGCTGACCGGGCTTGCGGCCAGCAACGGCGAGGCGCGCCGGCTTATTCGCCAGGGCGGCGCCCGGGTCAATGACTCGGTCGTTACGGATGAAGCGGCCATCGTATCGTTGGACGACATGCGCGAGGACGCAATCAAGCTCTCGGCCGGACGCAAACAGCACCGGCTGGTGCGGGCAAGCGAGTGATAGCGCATTTCTGGAGGAGCCCGGTTATGGACCAAACGCAGATCACCGAGGCGGCGCGGATTTTGGTGAAGGCTCGGCGCGAACGCGCGCGCATCGCCGAGCTGCCGGTCAAGCCCGCCACCGTCGCCGAAGCGCATGCGATCCAGGACGAAGTGACAAGCCAGTTGGGCGCGGTGGTTGGCGCCTATAAAGCTACCTCACCGCGCAACGACGAGCCGACGCGCGGTGTGATCTATGCCGGCACCATCCGCCCCTCCCCTGCCCGCGTCCCCGTCTCCGAAGCACCCGATTGCGGTGTCGAAGCCGAGGTCGCGTTTCGCTTCATTCGCGACCTGCCGCCCCGCGCGGCGCCATACACGCGCGATGAAGTGGCCGATGCGGTGGAAGCCTGTGCCGCAATCGAGGTCATCACCAGCCGTTTTCGTGACCGGGCGACACGCGGCGCGCTGGAGAATCTTGCCGATTGCGTCAGCAACGGCGGCTTCGTCTATGCCGCGCCGTTGCCCGAGTGGCGGCATCTGGATTTCCGGGCATTCACGTGACGCTTGCGGTGAATGGCGCAGTGCAGGTGGATCAGAACGGCGGCCACCCGACCAACGACCCGCTGGGCGTTGCCGTGGCGCTCGCCAACATGCTGCGCACGGGCGGGGGCGTGCGGGCGGGCCAGTTCGTCACTTGCGGCAGCTATACCGGGATGCGCTTTCTCAAGCCCGGCGATACATGCAGGGTGCACTTTGATGGGCTGGGCGAGGCGGAGGCAACCTTCGCGGCCTGATAGCGCGCCACAAGCGGGAGGAGCAACGAACATGACCGGGATCGAGCCGTACGAACTCTACGCGATTCGTTACGGGCACAACGCAACGCGCGGCGTTCGGGCAATTTCATCGGCGGCGACCCGCACGACGCGCCGATGCCGCTCGACTACTTCGTTTGGGCTATCAAGGGGCCGCGGCAGACCTTCATTCTTGATACCGGCTTCGACGCGAAGATGGGCGTCAAGCGCGAGCGGCAGTTCCTGCGCTCCCCGGCGGAGGGATTGCGCGCGATCGGCGTGGAGCCCGAAAGCGTACGGGACGTGATACTGTCGCACCTGCACTTCGATCATTGCGGGAATTACGATCTGTTCCCGCAGGCGCGGTATCATGTGCAGGACAAGGAGCTGGCTTACTGCACCGGCCGTTGCATGTGTCATCCGGCCTTGCGCCGGCCGTTCGAGGAAGAAGACGTCATCGCCATTGTTCGCAAATTATTTGCCGGACGCGTGCAGTTCCACGACGGCGCGGCCGAACTGGCGCCCGGTCTGTCGGTGCATCACGTGGGCGGACACAGCAAGGGCCTACAAGTGGTCCGCGTCTGGACGCGGCGCGGCTGGATGGTACTGGCGTCCGACGCAAGTCACTTCTACGCCAACATGGAGCAGGGCCGCGCTTACCCGATCCTGCACAGTCTGGAAGACACGCTGGAAGGTTATGCGACAATGCGCACTCTCGCGAGCCATCCGGACGCGATCATCCCTGGACACGATCCGCTGGTCGTCGCGCGCTATCCAGCTCCCCCCAGGAGTTGCAAGGGATCGTCGCGCGGCTGGATGCGGACCCGCGCTGAACTCCCTCTCCGCCGCCCGGGTGTAGGGTGTAAAGGCCGGGGAGATACCTGACACGCATTCGGAGACATACTGGACAAATTCGTTTCGGAACCGCTTGCTCGACATCGTGACCCGGTTTTTCCGTTCGGCTGGAAGGGCCGTTTTTCCGTCCCGGCCGGGATCGGCACGGCGCCGCGCGCAGCGGCAGTCAAGCATGGCCGCAGGCCACCGCGAAGCGGCGCGCAGCGTGCGTGACGGGCGCGAGCAGGGCGCAACACTCGAGCCAGCCGGGGCCAGCTCCGGCTCCCTGCTGCGGGCAAGCATTCGGCGCCCGAGCCGATCACGCCGCCCGCGCCCGCAAATCGCAGCTACCCACCTTGTGGCAACCGAAAAACACCGCGAACACCCGTCCGGCAGGGCCGGACGCAGCGCAACCTGGCGGCCAACAAAGGCCCGGCGGAGCTTGAACGCCCGGCCTCGGAAACGCAGCCAACCGGTGTCGTCAACCCGGCGCAGCAGCGCGCCCGAACCATAGTCATACGCCCGGATCGTTTCGGAAACTCCCGCCGGCTCGGCTGATACGGGGCGATCGGCGTCTTCAGGCCGAGCGCCTCGTGCGGACGCTCCTCGTTGTACATCTCCCGCCAGAATCGAACCGGCGCTGACACTGCGTCAGATCGGCGAAGCTGCCCCGCCCGATCGCCTCGATCGCCAGCGTGCGGTGGAACCGCTCCTGCTTGCCCTGCGTCCGCGGATGATACGGCCGCCGCCCGTGGCAGCGGGGAGTGTCCCTTGAAATCCATTTGCCAGAGCTCGTTCGGGCGCACCCGCTCAAACCGCTGCGGCCGCTCGCGCGCAGCACTGTCCGCCGGGTCGAGACGATGGTGGCGGCGCAGCACCTCGGTGATGGTGCCGGGGCTCGGCACCGCCGGGTGACCAAGATCGCGCAGGCGTTGCGCGATCTTGCGCCCGCTCCAATGCGGATGCGCCTCGCGCGCCGACAAGACCAGGCGTTCCATCACTGCCGGCGTGCGCGCCGGCGATTGCTTTGGCCGGCGCGACCGATCCGCCAAACCCGCCTCACCCTCGTCCCGGTAGCGACGCGCCAAATGGTAGCTGGTCTGCCGGCTGATGCAGAAATCGCCGGCACGACGCCCGACGGTTCGCGTCCTCTCGCCCAAACAGCAACACGAACTCACGCCGCCGCTCCACAATCGACCTCTCCGCCCACGGCACGTCCACCCCATCGCCCGATTGGAGGTGTCGGATACAATGTGTCTAGTATGTCCCCGAACACCTGTCCAGTACGTCTCCGGTCCGTACACCCGCGGGGCGGAGAGGGAGAGAGTCGCGCGCCGGCACGGGCTGTTGCGAAGAATGGCTCATACCAGCCGACCGTTTTTGCCCACTCGCGACGCGTCACGGAAGCGATGCGGGCGGGCATTTGCATGAACTTGTTCCAAGCATCGCGGCACGCCTCGATAATGTCGTCGTAGGTTCGCCAGACCCGATGGCTGAGAAAGTTCCCCCGCATGTATTCCCGGACATTCTCTACCGGATTGAGTTCCGGTGAATACGGCGGCAGCGGTAACAGAACGACGTTGTCCGGCACCTTGAGCCGTGGCGAGCGGTGCCAGCCGGCGCCATCCAGCACCAGGACGGCGATCGCACCGATCGAAACGCAGTGACTGAGTTCCGCCAGGTGCTCTGTCATCGCCGCGACATTCACCTCAGGCATGATGACCGCAGCCCCGGTGCTGCGGTCGGGGCAGACGGCACCGAACAGATAGGCCCATTCGTAGCGCCGATCGCGTGGCGCGCGGGGGCGAGAGCCGCGTTTGGCCGAGATCCGGGTGACCGTGCCTTGCTGGCCTACCCTGGCTTCGTCGGTGAACCAGATCTCCACCGGCTTGTCGGCCGCCTCGCGCGGCAAAGCAGCGGCGACAAGAGACGGAAACTCGCGCTGCAGATCGCCTGCTCCTCGGGCTTGCTCTGCGGGTGCTGCGGACGCACCGAGATGCGCCGGAACAATAGCTGGCGCAGCAGCTTGCCGATCGTGCGCTCGTGCAGCCTGACGGCCAACGTCTCTTCAATGCGAGCCTGCAGATCGACGCAGCGCCGGCGCACCACGCCGTCCCGCTCCAAGTCCGGACCTTGGTCCACCCAGTTGGCGATCTCGCTGCGGCGCGGCGGCGGGCCGTTACGCCCGGACCGGTTACGAAGACCCTCCAGGCCGGCTTCGTTGTAGCGGATCACCCGGTCTCGCAGCGTCTGCCGGTCCATCGCGCACGCCTTTGCCGCGTCCGGACGTGACCAGCCTTCCGTCACCAGCGCGATCGCCTCCATCCGGCGCGCCGCCTCGGCATCCTCCGAGCCTGCCGCCGCGGCACGCAGATCGCCGGCAGAAAGCTCCGTCCGACTGATCGCTATGGCCGTTGCCGTCCTCCATCTCACGCGAGGACGCGACCACGCTGCGCCGAGCCGTTCCGATTCACGTTTGAAGTCAACGATCCGGCCGGCTGTTGGGGTGGACGGCCCAACGGCATCTCATGCCAAAGTTGAGTTGTCACGAATCAACGAAGGACCGTCCGTATGAAGTCTAAGCGCATCGCGATCGACCCGTCCAAGCACGTGTTCACGCTTTCCGGTGTCACGAGGAGCAGCGCCCTGCGCTGCGGCGTGAACTCAAGCGCGCCCAGCTCGAAGCCTGGTTCGGCAAACCGGAGGCAACTGAGGTGGTGCTGGAAGCGTGCGGCGGCTCGCATCATTGGGGTCGGCTGCTGACCCGGCTGGGTCATTCGGTCCACCTGATCCCGCCACAATACGTCAAGCCGTTCGTCAAGCGCGCCAAGAATGACCGCAATGACGCCGAGGCGATCAGCGAAGCGGCGGCGCGCCCCATCATGGGCGCGGTCCCCGTGAAGACGGTCGAACAGCAGGCTGATGGTGTCATTCTCAAGCATCGTGAGATGCTGGTCGCGCAGCGGACCCTGGCCATCAACGCCCTGCGCGGCCATGCGGCGGAGTTCGGTGTGGTGGCGGCCAAAGGAGCTGAGTAAGCTGGCCAGCGACGACACAATCCCTGCTGTGGCTCGGGCGATGTTCGAGCAAATGGGAAGCCATATCGAGGCGTTGGAGCACCGTATTGCTACTCTGAATGAGGAGCTGACGAGGCGACACAAGGCCAACCCGGTTAGCCAGCTGCTGGCCGAGATCCCGGGTGTTGGCGCGATCACCATGGAAGTGATGGTGCAGCCAGCGAATTTCACATCCGCACGACACTTCGTCGCGTGGCTGGGGCTGACCCCAAAGGAGAAGTCCACCGCGGCAAGCAACGCATGGGTCGGATCAGCAAGGCCGGCAATGAACGGTTGCGACAATTGCTGGTGGTCGGCGCCACGTCGGTCATCCGATGTGCCAGACCGGGCAGCAAGTCCGCCTCAGCCTGGCTGCTACAACTGCTGGAGCCCAAGCCGCGAAAGCTCGCCGGCGGTGGCTCTGGCCAACAAGATGGCCCGGATCGTCTGGGCCATGATGGCGCGCGGGGAGGCGTATCGACGTCTTCCGGCTATAGCTTGAGCCGCGCGCGAGTGCCGGGGGTTCACAGGGCGAGCAGAGAGATGGCTATCGGTCGAACCGACGAGCGACACACTCCGCTTATACCAGTGGCCATGAGAAGCCGCCCGGTTGTTTGGAGATTGCTCGCCGACCCCATCTGGACCAGCGGTCATACGGCCGCACAAAGGCCGGACACATGACCGCATTCGAACCAACGCCATACCCGACGCCTACCCGCTCGAATCCCAAGTGCCGTCCACGCATGGTATAACATCTCATCGCGCAACCGTGTTCAGGACAGTTGCGGGTTGGATCTGGACAGCCGCAAACGGTGGCGTTTTGCCGAAAACACCGCGCGCTTCAAACGACGCGGTTTATCGTGAAGAAGGCTCCGGTCTCCCGGAGCAACCTCATCTCCCGGAGCAACCCGAACTACAACCGACCGCCGCAGAACAGAGTTAGACCACACAGGTCGCCTAGCCTGCCGAAATAAAAATCCACGAGGCATTTAGCGGGCGCTCATCCTAGCGGGATGCGGCTTGGCATTCCGGTCGCTCGCGTGATCGTCTCGATTTCACAGACTTCGCCCGTTATTTCGGCGTTTTTATGGATTCCGTCGCATACAAATAGGCAAAGTAACGCTATCGCGATCAACGGAACACACGCGATTTGACGGGTGAATCACGTGATTCGGACGATAATCCAGCATGATCACGGAGAGAATACTTCGTGACGAACGCGGGAAACAACAAAGCGCGTTTGTTGTGAAAAGTGTGAAACAATTGCTGGAGGTGCTTTCGATGTCACGCAGCGAGACTCGTTCCCCTATTTCCTCTTATGCCACCTATGATGTTGGCACGGTTCGAATCGGCGGCTACGCCCCACCCTACCATCACCAGTTGTTGACGCCAGTCGGGTGCGGCTTGGCGGGTATGCGCCGCTCTTACCACCCTCGGTTGCAGATGCAAACAAAGTCCGCGTCGGCGGATACGCGCCCATGCTAACGGTTTCAGCGCGAGATGTGAATAAGGTTAGGCTCGGCGGCTACGCGCCAGCTCTGCCAGCGGCAGTTGTTGATTTCGAGCAAAGTACGGCTTGGAGGTTACGCTCCAGCTCTGCAATCGGCGATTGCAGACGCAAGCAGAGTCCGCCTCGGGGGCTACGCCCCGACCCTGCCCGCCGCGACCGCCGATGCGGGCAAGGTCCGGCTCGGTGGCTACGCCCCGACCCTTCCCGCCGCGACCGCCGATGCGGGCAAGGTCCGGCTCGGTGGCTACGCCCCGACCCTTCCCGCCGCGACCGCCGATGCGGGCAAGGTCCGGCTCGGTGGCTACGCCCCGACCCTTCCCGCCGCGACCGCCGATGCGGGCAAGGTCCGGCTCGGTGGCTACGCCCCGACCCTTCCCGCCGCGACCGCCGATGCGGGCAAGGTCCGGCTCGGTGGCTACGCCCCGACCCTTCCCGCCGCGACCGCCGATGCGGGCAAGGTCCGGCTCGGTGGCTACGCCCCGACCCTTCCCGCCGCGACCGCCGATGCGGGCAAGGTCCGGCTCGGTGGCTACGCCCCGACCCTTCCCGCCGCGACCGCCGATGCGGGCAAGGTCCGGCTCGGTGGCTACGCCCCGACCCTTCCCGCCGCGACCGCCGATGCGGGCAAGGTCCGGCTCGGTGGCTACGCCCCGACCCTTCCCGCCGCGACCGCCGATGCGGGCAAGGTCCGGCTCGGTGGCTACGCCCCGACCCTTCCCGCCGCGACCGCCGATGCGGGCAAGGTCCGGCTCGGTGGCTACGCCCCGACCCTTCCCGCCGCGACCGCCGATGCGGGCAAGGTCCGGCTCGGTGGCCCCGCACCGAGCTTGCCGGCTTCGGGCTAACAGCAAAAATCCACCTGCCTCGTGTAATGCGCCTGAAGCGGATAGACACTGTCGGGGGCCGGGCAAGCCCGGTCTTGCCGATTTCGACATCCACAACATCGAGGCATGCTGGCCGTGAGCAACGCTCAATCCGCAACCGAGCACGAAAATTCAGGCGTTCGACGCCAACCGCTGATCACCTTCCATCGCTTCATCGCCTCCGCGCGCTATCCGATGCGCGCCGATCGCTCGGCCGCCGGGTCGCTGCCGACCCGTGCGTTTCGCTACTGCGAGCCCGCCACCTCTGCTTCGGCGTTCGGCTATTACGTATTTCCACCGATCGGCTTCAGCGTGCAGTGGGACGGGCGCGACATGATCTGGACGTGGGACGGCGCCGAGCAGTGGTATCCGCTGAAATCCGCGCAGTTCCCCAACTTCCGCCAAGAGTTCGATGCCATCGCCCCGGCGGAAATCCGCGAGTTCTCGCCACCCTTCTTGGGAGCATTGCAGGAGCCGGGACTACTTCAGGTCTGGACTGGCATTGTGCTGCGCACGGCACCGGGCTGCAGCGCCCTGGTGCGCGCACCGGCGAACTTGCCGCGCAGCGGCGCCTATGAATTGTTTGAGGGCATTATCGAAACCGATCGCTGGTTCGGGCCGCTAATTACCAACATGCGGCTCACCAAGACCGACACGCCGATCGTCTTCCGCCCCGATTATCCGCTGTTGCAGGTGCAACCGCTGCCGCGCCACATATACGACGAGACGACGCTCGGCAACTATGAGCTGGTCCCCGACCTGTCCGGCCTGCGCCCGGAGGACTGGGACGACTATTACGATACGGTGGTTCGCCCCAATGTGCAGGAGAACCGTCCGCGCGGGCAGTGACGCATCAGCCGCGCGCAAGCGCCGGGCGCGCGAAGAGGGGAGTAAGCCGGAAAGCTGAGTCGGGAACCCGATCCAGCCTCTCGACTCCGCGCAGCTAGTATGGTTTGGAAGAGGCGACATGCGCCGCTTCCGCCTTCGTTTATATTGTGCTTGCGTCCTGTCCGCCGTGCTGCTGACGCTGATCACGCAAGCTGCCTTCGCGGGCGATGCTTGCCCGGTTGATCCGACATTGCCGGCATTGTCCTTGCCGCATTTGCGTGCGGCGTTGATGGAGCGTCAGCAACTTTTGATTGTTGCCCTCGGATCGTCCTCAACTCGTGGCGTGCAGGCGTCTTCGCTGGCGCGGAGCTATCCGGCGGTGCTTCAGGCTGCGCTCGCGAAGGCGCTGCCCGACCAGCACGTAGCGGTCATCAATCGCGGCATCTCCGGACAAGATGCGCCGCGCGAGCTTGCGCGGATGGAGGCCGACGCGATCGCCGTCCGGCCGCAGCTCGTGATCTGGCAGATCGGCGCCAATGCCGCCTTGCGGTCCGCGGACCCGGCGGCGTTCCGTCAAGCCGTGATCGAGGGCGTTCGTCGCCTGCGTGCGGCAGAGATCGACGTAGTGCTGATGGACAATCAGCGCTCCCCCAGAATCCTGGCCGCGCGCGACGATGCACTCATGGTCAATGAGCTGGCCGAAGTGGCCGAGAACGAAGGCGCGAGCCTGTTCTCCCGCGATCTGCTTATGTCCGGCTGGGAACGGGAAGGGTACACCGCTCGCCGCCTTCATCGCAGAAGACGGACTGCATCACAACGATCTGGGCTATCGTTGCGTCGCGCGCTCGCTCGCTGGGATGATCATTAAAGCCCTGGCTATGGCCGGCGCCACAGCGCATCGCTGATCCGACCGCCGCAAGTAGGCGAATGGCTGGTTCCGTGGCCTGCCAAGACCCGGCTTGACTTCATCTGCTCGTGAGCCTAGAGCCTCTGGCACTCTCCAAGCGGGAGTGCTAACAGCCGCGTCTGGCGCCGCTATCCGGCCTGTGCGCGCTGTGGCGGACCACCTCACAGAATAGCCAATTCATTGCTCAGGAGCGATCCGAATGAAGTTCCGTCCCCTGCACGACCGGGTCGTGGTCCGTCGGCTGGACGCCGAGGAAAAGACCACAGGCGGCATCATCATCCCCGATACGGCTAAAGAAAAGCCGATGGAAGGCGAGGTCATCGCCGCGGGCCCGGGCGCCCGCAACGAGCAGGGCCAGATCGTCGCGCTCGATGTGAAGGCGGGCGACCGCATCCTGTTCGGCAAGTGGTCGGGCACCGAGGTCAAGATCGACGGCGAGGAGCTGCTGATCATGAAGGAGACCGACATCATGGGCATCATCGAGGGCGGGGCCGCGCACAAGAAGGCGGCCTGACCCGGCGTTTCACTGGTGCCGAGAAAGTTTTGAGATCAACCAAGGATAGGAAGAAAAATGGCTGCTAAGGACGTGAAATTCGGTGGTGACGCACGCCAGCGGATGCTGCGCGGGGTGGACATCCTGGCCGACGCGGTGAAGGTGACGCTTGGCCCCAAGGGCCGCAACGTCGTGCTCGACAAGAGCTTCGGCGCGCCGCGGATCACCAAGGACGGGGTGACTGTTGCCAAAGAAATCGAGCTTGCCGACAAGTTCGAGAACATGGGTGCGCAGATGGTGCGCGAGGTCGCGAGCAAGACCAGCGATGTCGCGGGGGACGGCACCACCACGGCGACCGTGCTCGCACAGGCGATCGTGCGTGAGGGTGCGAAGGCTGTCGCCGCCGGTATGAACCCGATGGATCTCCGCCGTGGCATCGATAAGGCCGTGGAAACGGTTGTTGAGGATCTGAAGAAGTATTCTCGCAAGATCACCACCCCCGGCGAAACTGCGCAGGTTGGCTCGATCGCCTCGAACGGCGATCATGAAGTCGGCAAGATGATTGCCGAGGCGATGCAGAAGGTCGGCAATGAAGGCGTCATCACGGTCGAGGAGGCCAAAGGCATCCAGACCGAGCTCGATGTCGTCGAAGGCATGCAGTTCGATCGCGGCTATGTCTCGCCCTATTTCATCACCAATGCCGAGAAGATGGTTGCCGAGCTGGATCAGCCCTACATCCTAATCCACGAGAAGAAGCTATCTGGCTTGCAGCCGATGCTGCCGCTGCTCGAGTCGGTGGTGCAGTCGGGCCGCCCGCTCCTGATCGTGGCCGAGGACGTTGAAGGCGAGGCGCTCGCCACGCTCGTGGTGAACAAGTTGCGCGGCGGCCTGAAGGTTGCCGCCGTGAAGGCACCGGGCTTCGGCGATCGCCGCAAGGCCATGCTGGAGGACATCGCCATCCTGACCGGGGGGCAGGTTATCAGCGAGGATCTCGGCATCAAGCTTGAGAACGTCACGCTGAACATGCTCGGCAAGGCGAAGAAGGTGATTATCGAGAAAGAGAACACCACCATAGTCGAGGGCGCCGGCAAGCAGGAAGACATTAAGGGCCGGTGCAACCAGATCCGCGCGCAAATCGAGGAGACCACCTCGGATTACGACCGCGAGAAGCTGCAGGAGCGTCTTGCGAAGCTCGCGGGCGGTGTCGCCGTGATCCGGGTCGGCGGTTCGACCGAGGTCGAAGTGAAGGAGCGCAAGGACCGCGTCGATGATGCGCTGCATGCGACACGGGCCGCTGTGGAGGAGGGCATCGTTCCGGGCGGTGGCGTAGCCCTGGCACGCGCCAGCCTACTGCTGTCGAAGCTCAACGCCGATAATGACGACCAGCGGTTCGGCATCGAGATCGTGCGCAAGGCGATCCAGTTCCCGCTCCGCCAGATTGCCGAGAATGCCGGCGAGGACGGCGCGGTGATTGCCGGCAAGGTTCTCGACCATCAGGAATATGCGTGGGGCTTCGACGCGCAAACCGGCGAGTTCAAGGACTTGGTGAAGGCCGGTATCATCGACCCGACAAAGGTGGTGCGGACTGCCCTGCAGGACGCCGCCTCGGTTGCGGGGCTCCTGGTCACGACGGAGGCAATGGTTGCCGAGCGGCCGGAAAAGAAGGCACCCGCTATGCCCCCGGGCGGCGGCGGAATGGGCGACATGGATTTCTAACCTCCGACATTCGATCGGCCAAGATCGAGTTCAGGATCTCGAGAAATCTTCGAAGGGAGCGGGTCGCATGGCCCGCTCTCTTCTTTTTTAGGTGATCCATGCCATATGGGGTGCACCGCTCCGGCCGGCGAGGAGAGACCGAATGCGCCGAGGGCCCGGTGGCGGAACCAACGCATGCGTGATGGCATGCGAGCAAGGGAGTGCTCGCCCTCCATTGACAGAGCAGTGCATTTCCGTGTCAAGTGTGTAACGCAATCGCAGTTTGGCTTGGCTTGCTGTGCCTCCCGTCTCCTCGGGTGCTCTCAAGACGTCCAACGGTTCGGTTGTCCAAGCCGCGTCACGCGGCGCCATGACTAAAAGAGAGAGTGACCGATAGATGGCTACAGGTACTGTCAAGTGGTTCAACGCGACCAAGGGATACGGCTTCATCATGCCGCAGGACGGCGGCAAGGACGTGTTCGTCCACATCACTGCCGTTCAGGCCGCGGGTCTTCGCGGCCTCAATGAAGGTCAGCGGGTTAGCTACGAGGTGACCAAGGAGCGCGGCAAGGACGCCGCCATTAATCTCCGCCTCGCCTGATCCGAATGCGCGCGGTCGGCCGCTCTGCCGCCGCGCGTTCCGGCATTTTTCAATGCCGGCGCGCCACCGGTGACGGCGACACGCAAGGAGAGATTGCACATGACGACTGGGACCGTCAAATGGTTCAATGCCACCAAGGGGTACGGCTTTATCGTGCCGCAAGATGGCGGCAAGGATGTGTTCGTCCACATTACCGCGGTTCAGGCGGCTGGTCTCCAGGGGCTGAATGACGGTCAGAAGGTCAGCTTCGACACCACGACCGAGCGCGGCAAAGTCGCCGCGGTCAATCTCCGCGTCGTCTGACAACGGGGGGCCCGAGGCCGGTTGGGCCGCCGCGCGCTTCGTCACGGGCGGCCCTGCGCACATTCGAAGCATTGAAGCCGGCATAAGCGCGTTGACCCATGTTCGCCCTGACTGACCTTGAGGGTGCACTCACGCTGGTCCGCTCGCATATGCCGGAGACGGCACACTACGCCTGGCCGTTGCTCGCGCAGCGGACCGGCGCCGAGGTCTGGGTCAAGCACGAGAACCATACGCCGATCGGTGCCTTCAAGCTGCGCGGCGGACTTGTTTACATGGAACGGCTCCGTCGCGAGCGTCCGCATGTACCCGGTGTGGTGTCCGCGACGCGGGGCAATCACGGCCAGTCGCTTGCCTGGGCAGGGCGCCGCTACGGCGTTCCGATCACGATCGTCGCCCCACACGGCAACAGCGTCGAGAAGAACGCGGCGATGCGCGGCTTCGGCGCGCGGCTGATCGAGCATGGCGCGGATTTCGAGGAAGCGCGTGAAGAGGCGGCAAGGCTAGCCGCGTCCGACGCGCTGGAATTTGTTCCCTCCTTTGCCCCCGACCTCGTGCTGGGCGTGGCGACCTGGGCTTTGGAGCTGTTCCGCGCCGCGCCGCCGCTTGATGCGCTTTACGTGCCAATCGGACTCGGCTCGGGAATTTGCGGCGCAATCCGCACGCGCGACCTGCTTGGACTGCGCACCGACATCATCGGCGTTCAGAGCACGACCGCGGCACCCTATGCGGGTTCATTCGCCGCCCGTCGGCCGGTCGCCATCGAACGGGCCGATACGCGCGCCGATGGCATTGCGGTGCGCGAACCAGATCGCGCCGCGCTGGAGATCATCATGGCCGGTGCAACTCGAATCGTGACCGTTTCCGACGATGCGATCGCCGCCGCGATTCGCGCTTATTGGACCGACACGCACAACCTGGTCGAAGGCGCCGGAGCCGCGCCGCTGGCGGCTCTGATTGCCGAACGCGGAACAATGGCGGGCCGCCGGGTAGGCTTGGTGATCAGCGGCGGCAATATCGACTTGGACCTGTTCCGCACTTGGGTGCAGGCATAGACGGTTGCCGGCTCAGCGGCTCAGGCATGCCCAGCCGTCTCTGACAACAGTAAGGGGTCGATGTTCAGGAGCGCCAGGGCCCGCCGCCATTTGGCGTCGTGATCATTGCCGAATAACAACCGTTCGTCGACGGGGGCCGACAACCAAGCGTTCTGTTGCAGCTCGGCATCCAGCTGCCCCGGCCCCCAACCCGCATAACCCAGCGCCAACAATCCCTCACGCGGTCCGCCACCCTCGGCGATGACTTTGAGCACATCCAGGCTTGCGGTCAGCGCCAGATCGTCTGTGACCTTAAGGCTCCCCTCGCTGATCCAGTCCGCGGTGTGCAGCACGAAGCCACGAGCATTATCGACCGGTCCGCCAGCGAACAGGCGAATGCGGCGAGCGGGAGGCGTCGGTTCGATATCGAGCTGGGTCAGCAGCTCATCGAAGCTGGGGTGCACTAGAGGCCGGTTCACCACGAGCCCCATCGCGCCATCCGGCGTATGCGCGCATACACAGACGACACTCTGCGCGAATCGCGGATCCGTCAGCACAGGCGTCGCGATCAGCAATTGCCCCGTCAGAAAATGATCCGTGCCGGGAGCATCAGGGTTCTGCTTGGTGGCCATGAAAGGCAATCTGGGGCTGTCCGTGCAAGGCTGCAAGCCAGCGTGACACCGGCTCACGGCCGGATTAGGACTTCGGCCGTCCAACACCAGGAGAGCGCTCCATGACGATTAAGGTTGGTGACACGATCCCCCCGGCAAAACTGATGATGGCGAGCCCGGACGGACCGAAGGAGGTCTCGACGGATGCCATCTTCAAAGGCAAGAAAGTTGTGCTGTTTGCCGTGCCCGGTGCGTTCACGCCGACCTGCAGTAACAAGCACCTGCCCGGCTTCATTCAAAATGCTGAGGCGATCAGGGCAAAGGGCGTTGACACCATCGCCTGCATCTCCACCAACGATGCCTTTGTGATGGGCGCCTGGGCGAAGGAACAAGGCGCGTTCGACAAGGAGATCACGATGCTGGCAGACGGGTCCGGCGCGTTTACCAAGGCATTGGGACTGGAACTGGACCTGATTGCTCGCGGGCTTGGGGTGCGCAGCCAACGTTACGCGCTCGTGGCCGAGGACGGCAAGATCACGCAGCTTGCGGTAGAACAGGCAGGAGGGTTCGACGTAAGCCGCGCCGAAGCGATCATGGCAAAACTCTAGGCGCGCGAGATCCGGATTAAAGGTCGGGCGGCCGAAGCCGCCCCTAGCGATCAGCGGCCGCCGCCCGCTCCCGTGCTGTTGCCAACCGGGGCACCGTTGGCGTTCGAACCCATGCTGTTCTCGTTCGTGCCGGCGGGACCGTTAGCGGCCATTCCGGGGTTTGGACCGTTCGCAGTTTGGTTGTTCACGCCGTTGGGCGGCATCGTGCGCGAGTTCATGTTCTGCATCGCGCTCTCGTTGCTACCCGGACCGGGCGTCATGCCGACACTGCCGGGGGTCCCGTTCGCTGTAGTGCCCATCTGACCCTGGCCGCTCGGTTCATTGCGCATCCCATTCGGCACATTCATCGCGCCCGGCTTTTCGCCCTTCGCCTCCTCGATCTGCCCATTGCCGGTGGTGCGCAGACCGAGCGCTGCGAGCGTCTGCTCGTTCAGTGTGCCCGAAGATTGCATGCCATGCTGCTGCTCGAATTGCTGAAGCGCATGGCGCGTTCCGGGTCCGGCCATGCCGTCAACGCGACCTTTCTGATAGAGCCCGTTGGCCTGCAGTGCTTCCTGCAACTCCTTCACCGAGCTTTTCGAGAGCGATGACAGATTCATCGATATGCCGTTGTTCATGGCCATGCCGTTATTCGGGCCTTCCTGAGGCATATTCCCCTGAGCGGTGTTCCCCGGAGCCATGTTCCCCCCGGGCATGGTCGCTTGAGGGCCTCCGTTCGTCGAGTTCATGCCTGCTGGCGGTCCAGCCACGCCCGGGTTCGGTCCGCCGCCTTGCTGCATCATGGGCGGCTGCGCCCCCCCGTTCTGCTGCGCCAACGCTGGAGCGATGGCGAACAGGCTGATGGCGGCCAGCGCCGCCGCATCACGTAATTTGACCATGTTGATCCCTCTCCTGTGATCGAGCCGAAGCCGTCGCTCTGAGTGCGAACCGACCCGGGGCCCGAGGGTTTCCGCGCCGGCCGAGTCAAATTCCTGTTCGCCTTTTCTTGAGCGAGGCTCAGCCGTTTCCGCCCGGTTTGAATGGCGGCTGCCGCACTAGCGCGTCGCGCGTCTCATTCGGGCAGCACCACGGTGCCGCTTCGGCTGTTGCCCGCCTTGAACACGGGCCGGCCCCACGGCACCGCGACCTCGTTGGTTGTCCATGGGGCTGTCTGAGGCCGACTGGACCTGTGCCGTCAATCGCTTGCTGAGATCATCTATTTGCCGGGCATTTACTCTCTTACGGAGGCGCGTAACAAGCAGGCCCGCTCGCCATGACCCGCGTGCCCGGCAACGGTGTGTAAGCCTGACTTCCGGGAGGGGCGTTGGCAACATTATGCGGCATCAACTCGGGCGGACAACGGACCGGAGTTGCGGGGGCAGGCACGGCGCCGATCTGCGCGGACCCCGCTGCCCGAAAATCCGTGGTCATCGCACACTCCGGTCGTGATCCGCCCGAGACCGTATAGATGTAACAATGACTTGGCGGCGCGCATGCGGATTGAACTAATAGGCCGCATGCCGCAAGCCCGGCCAGTGCACCAATCCCGAATTCTCGGCTCATCATCTCGGTCCCCTCCCGGGCCCGGCCAGATTTCGTTGGCCTCGTTTGCGGCTGTAGTCCTAAGTCGCCATTTCCTAGATAGTAACGAGGTTCGCCCGCCCTGGGCTAGGTCGTAGTAGGTCGCCGGCAAGCGCTGAGCCGGTCGTCATGCGGCATATTGCCGTCCGGATGACGATTGCGGCGCGGACCCTGCACGGCGGCTCAATGCGTGACCTTCATCACCACCGCGATATGTGCAGAGCCGCGACAGCGCTCGGCATCCTTGCAGGCAGTCTGGGCGAGGCACGATGGCCGAAACGTAGCCGGTCAAATGGACATGAAAGCTGACACAACCTTACGGAGCGTCAGGTGGAATAAGCCGGGCTGGATCGCTTGTGCCTGCTTGGCAGAGCGTCAAATGCTCGCCCAGTTGGCGGCTCCGGAAAGCGGCACCGAGTTGTCGAAGGAAAAGGGGACCCGTCGAGTGATACTGCCCCTGCGCTACGAGGGAACATTGAACGATGGCCCCTATAAAGCCACGAAGGACACGTTCGAACTCGATCAGGCCATCCTGCCGTTTATCCTTTAGCGACGATTGGGCGCTCATCACTCGGACCAAGTTTCCGGTATATGTGCAGCCGCCGAGGAAGTTCGGCGAAAGCTGGTAATCCGGGCCGGGCAAACAGCGGCCGGCGCGCCAAGAGATTAACCTCGCCCGGTTCAAGATTATCCGTTGCCCTGAACCTGCCCGGCGGCACCGGAGCGCGCGCGATGTGCGGCGCGTTCTGTTCACTGCCGTTGAACAGCCAATTCCACGCCTGCGCCAAGTCGGACGGACCGCTGTTGCGCTCAGCTTGCAGCACGCTGGGGTCAGGCCGCTGCTGCGCCTGATCGATCAGCCCCTGTGGTGCGCCTTGGGCAAGGACAGGCCCGGCCGAAAGCGCAAGCAGCGCCAGGCTGGCAAAAATCGTCTTTCTCATGGTCGTCATCTTTGACCTCCTGTGATGCCGGCCCGGCCTTTTTCCCTGCCAGGCATGCTCCGGAGGTGGATCCACCGCCCTAATTGAACCAACCGATATTTTCGCTCGAAGATATCGCCTCCCTAAATTGATTGACTTCAGGTATTATTGATAGGGTCGGGTGCATTATCGCCGCCGCCGGCTTCGGCGCGTTTAATTGCCGCGCCACCGATGCTAGGGGTTAGCTGGAAAAGTTGACGCAGCCCTGACATTAAGATCGATCCGCCGGATCCAAGGCTGAAGCTGAAAGGTCTCTGATGATGACATCCTCGTCCTTTCCCGGGTCGTCGCGCCGGGATCTCCTGCGCGGTGCCATGGGCGCCGGCTTGGCGATGCTGTCACCCCCCGCGTTCGCGGCAGACGTTCAGCTTTCGCCACCTCTGCCGGGAGGTCCGGACGCCCGCCCCCTCACCACGGCCTTTCCCCAGAAGGGCACGATGATCCTCCAGCGCACCCGACCGCCGCTACTGGAGACGCCGTTCGAGGTATTCGACAAGGGCGTGTTCACGCCGAACGACCAGTTCTTCGTGCGCTGGCACTGGGCCATCATCCCGACGGACATCGATGTGAGGAAATTCCGGCTAAGCCTCCGGGGTCACGTCAATCAGTCCCTGTCCCTGTCACTCTCACAAATTCTGGGCGATTTCCCGACAGTGGAGCTGGCGGCGGTGAACCAGTGCTCGGGCAATTCCCGCGGCTATTTTCAGCCGCGTGTTCCCGGGGGCGAATGGTCAAACGGTGCGATGGGGAACGCCAAATGGACGGGCGTGCGTCTGAAGGATGTGCTCGACCGCGCCGGCGTGAAGGCGGGTGCGATCCAGGTCCGGTTCAACGGAATGGACGAGCCAATGACGCCGAACGGCCCGGATTTCATGAAGTCGCTCGGCATTGACCACGCCCGTGACGGTGAGGTGATGATCGCTTATGCGATGAATGGCGAGCAGCTGCCGCTGGTGAACGGTTTCCCGCTGCGCCTGGTTGTGCCTGGCTGGTATTCGACCTACTGGGTCAAAATGCTCAACGATATCGAGGTGCTGGACAAGCCGGATAATAATTTCTGGATGGCGAAGGCCTACACCATTCCCGACACGCCAAATGCCAACATGCAGCCCCGGCAGACGGGGGTGAAGTTCGTCCCCATAAATCGCATGGGGCCGCGCTCGTTCATTACTAATCTGGCGCCGAGCGCACAGGTGCACACCGCGGCTCCGAGCTTCGTGCGCGGGATTGCGTTCGGAGGTGACGCAGGTGTTGCTCGGGTGGACATCTCAGCCGATGGGGGCGGGACGTGGGCGCCGACACGGCTTCAAACTGACGAGGGAAAATATAGTTTCCGTCAGTGGCAGGCCGAGGTCACGCTGCCCTCGCCCGGCCCGCACACCTTGCCGAAGTCCGATGCACGAACACGGCCGGCGTGACGCAGCCGGACAAGCCGAACTGGAACCCGTCGGGGTTCATGCGCAACGTCATTGAACTCACACCCGTCACCGCGGCCTGAGCGGGGGGAGCACATGCTGAGGATGCTGCTTGGCGCCACCGTCGGGCTGGCTGCAATGACCGCAGCCTACGCCGAGGCCGGACTGACGCTGAAATCGGTCTCGGTCCAGTTGCCGGTCGGCGATCGGACATTCCCGCCCGGTCCTGACGTGGACGCAATCAACAATAATTGCCTGATCTGCCATTCCGCCGGAATGGTGCTGAACCAGCCGGCGTTGCCGAAGGCGACATGGGAGGCGGAGGTCCATAAGATGATCGATGCCTACAAGGCCCCGGTCCAGGCCACCGACATCCCAAAAATCGTTGAGTACTTATACCAACCCGCCTAGAGGCTGACACACGCCCACTCCCTGGTGCCGATTGAGCGGATGCGGTCAGGATCGTTGACGAAAAAATTCCAGGCGCTGCTGCAGGCCGCGACGATGGCTTTGTAGCTGTCCCATACCAGGGCACACAGCCGATTGGCGCGGAGATATTCCCAGACATTCTCCATTGGGTTGAGTTCGGGGGAATACGACGGCAAGGGCAGGAGCGTGATGTTATCCGGCACGCCGAGCCGGCCGCCGGTCTGGTGCCATCCTGCGCTGTCGCAAACCAGCACGGCATGCGCGCCGGGTACAACCTGGGTGCTGATTTCGGCCAGATGTTCGGTCATCGCCTCGGCATTGACGTTCGGCATAATGATCGCGGCCCCGACCGCGCGGTTTGGACAGATCGCCACCAAACAGGTAAGCGGAGTCATGGCGATTGTCGCGGACCATCAAAGGTCGGGCGCCGATCGGCGCCCAGACATAGGCATGGCCGCCCTTCTGGCCGACCCGAGCCTCGTCCTGGAACCAGATCTCGATCGGCTTGCCGGTGGCGGACGCTGGCAGGGCGGCTTTCACCAAGTCAGCGAAGTTTTTTTAAACGCCTCCTCGGCTTCGGCGTCCTTCTTCGGATGAAATGGGCGCGGTTGCAGCCGGGTCATATCGAGCTGACGCAGCCACTTGCCAATGGTGCTTTCATGCACCGTCACATTGAAGCGGCGAGCAACCTCTTCGCGCAGATCCACACAACGCCATCGCACCACTTTGTGCGTCTCCAGATCCGGCCCCTTGATGACCAGGGCTTTCAGTTCCGCCATTTGTTCCGTGGTCAAGGCCGGCTTGGGACCAGGGCTACGGCGCGACTTCAGCCCTTCGACACCCGCCTCATTGTAGCGATGAACCCAGTCGCGCAGTGTTTGTCGGTCCATGCCGTTCTGCTCTGCAGCTTCGGTGCGCGTGCCGCCTTCCAGCACCATCGCCACTGCCAAAAGCCTTCGGACCTGCGCGCCATCGTGGCATTTGCCAGCTATCGCACGCAGCTCAGCCGCCGTGTGCTCCGTCCGCGTGATCGTCACTGCCGCACCCATCCGTTGCCTCGCTCAAGCAAATCACCCTGAGTGAGCATCGAATCGGAACCGGCAGCGGTTGGGAATCCCGGAGAGTCGACGTCTGTGCGGGTTGGTATTAACGGCGACGAAGGGAGTTGTCGGCACGACAGGCGGGTTGCGCAAATGAGCCTGATTTCAGGCAACACCTGATATCCGGGGCTTCGTAATCGGGAGTAACTCCAAGTCAGCTCATGCTGCCCCGTGCGGCGACCGGCCAGAGGCACTCCACACGTCCGTTGCGGACGCACACGTACCAATCATAGCGGTGTACAGTGGGATCGCAGTGCCCAGGTACCAGGCGCAGCTTCTCTCCCACCTTTGGTAACGGGGCCTCGGGTTCGATCTCCAGCTTGCCGTTTCGCCTTTTCTTGAGCATGGCTTAGCCGTTCCCGGCCTCTTTGAATGGCGGCTGCCGCTCGAGCGCATCGCGAGTCTCGCCGGGTATAACTACGGTGCCGTTTCGGCTACTGCCCGTATCGAACACGAGCCGGCTCCACCCCACCGCGATCCGGCGGTTGTTTACCTTGACCAGGATCTCCGTCCGCCCGGTGCTGCCGGTCAGAACCTCGTCGATCTTGCCCAGGCTCTCGCCTTGCTCATTACGCACTTCCTGGCCGATGAGCTGGCTCAGCGCACATCGCCATTCTTGGAGAGCAATGTCTCCCTTGCCGGGATCGGCGCACGCGTCTTCACCTTGCCAGGCGCCTTATCGGCGCTGATCGGCACGCCAATCCCATCCGTCTGGCGCTCGCCCATAAACGTGGTCACAGGTGGGTGGCTGCTGCCACCAAAGCGATTGCTGTTCTCTTCCGCTTTCTGCCCGGGTTGAACCCCCGGCTGCTGGGCGTGCCAGGCGGGTTTGCCCTGACCTTGTCCCTGCGGGAGCGGGATCGGCTGGCCTGAGAGCTTGTTGTCCTTGGCAAGCGCAGCGGCATTTCCGGCGGGCATCACTTCTCCCGCCCCAATCTGCATTAGGCCAAGCGCCGCAAGCGTGCCCGCGTCGGCCGTGCGCGTTCCTGTCAGACCCCGGCTTAGCTGAAAGTTTCTGAGCGCGCCCCGATAAGCCGGATCGTTCTCGCCATTGATCGGACCGCTGTAAAAGCCTTCTTGCCTCAGCTTCCGCTGCACGACCTTGATGCCGGTCGGCGTCAATCCGGCCGATGGCAATCCTGTCGGCGAATTGCCGAGCGCATAGCCTTGGGGAAAGCCTCTGTGCTGCGCGCATGCAGGGGCGGCGAGGAGAAGCACGGCGCTAATCACCGCCATCGCCGGCGTCCGGCCCATCATTGGCCTGTCCCGTCGCCGCGCTGGCTAGTGCCGGAGCCGCCCGGATTGTGGTTGCCGACCGGCGACAAGTGCTGATCGTTGCCGGTGCCAAAGGAATTGGCCAGACGCCCGGCGTTGTTGCCGGCGGTCTCGTGGTTGCCGAACGCATTGACCCGGTGCCCGGGCGTGCCGAAAGCGGTCGCGCTCTGCCCCTGACCGGTGCCCAGCGCCTTGGTGTTGGCGGGAGGATGCACCGCGAACGCATTCTTGTTGGCCGGAGGATGCACCGAGAACGCCTTGGTGTTCGCTGGCCCGTGCCCGGCGAGGGAATTTGCGTTCCAATTGTGCTCGCCCTGGTTCTGGCCGCTGCCGCTGCCCACGGCTTCCGTGCTCGTGTTTGCATTGGCGCTGTTCGGCCCAGCCACGGCAAGAACTCGGCGCCGACGCAACGGCGAGCGCCACAACTACAAAAGGGAAGCACTTGATCATGGCCGTACGTGTCCTCGATAGGGATCTGCGATTTCAACGTCTCGCAGCCCCCGCGCGTTCTCGGACACAGTCGTGGAGGGTCTCAGAAAGCTGAGAGAGTGTCGTCAGCTCATGCCGCCACGTGCAGCAACTGGCCATAGGCACTCCACCCGTCGGTCGCGGACACAGACATACCAGTCGTAGCGGTCCACCGTAGGATCACAGTGCCCGGGGACCAGGCGCAATTTCTCACCCAGCTTGGGTGACGGTGCCTCGGGCTCAATCTCCAGCTTGCCGTGCTCGTCGGAGGCACTGGTATAGCGGAATCCGCTGCGCTGCGAGACCAGAGGCAGCCCGCTATCGACCGCGACCGCCTTGTGACCGGCGTCCACAACGGCGACCCCACGCCGCGGCGCGCTCATCACGGTCGCCAGCACGAAGAGCGACTGACGGAAGGCGCTCACCGGCGCGCCCGACGCATCAAGGTTGCGTGCGTAATCGGCATCCATGAACACGTAGCTGCCGGCCTGGATTTCGGTGTAGACGCCAGAGGCCATTTCGAACTCGAACGTGCCGGTGCCGGCTCCGCCGACGATGGGGCAATCGAGCCCTTGCTTGGCGGAGTTGTTCCACCGTGCGGCGTGACGCATCGACCGCGCCGGCCACCATATGCCGCCGTTCCTCCGATGTGCGCTTATGCTGCGCGCTTCCGTGATAGGCTTGCAGCCCGGCGAAACGCAGATGCGGGGACGAGGCGATGCGTTGCGCGAGACGCACCGCCGGCGGGCCCGGTTCGATGCCGCAGCGCCCGGCGCCCACGTCGATCTCCACCAGCACCGGCAGGCGGATGCCGGCGCTGTCGGCGACCTGCTCGATAGCCGTAACCTGGGCCGCGTCGTCCGCGCAGACGGCCGACGTCAGAGATGCGTGCCAGTGCCGCGAGCCGGGCAAGCTTAGACGCGCCCACAACCTCGTTGGTCACCAGGATGTTAGGGATGCCGCCCCAGGCCAACGCCTCTGCCTCGGCCACTTTCTGCACGCATTGGCCGACGGCGCCGCGCGCCATCTGCATGCGCGCGATGATCGGCGACTTGTGCGTTTTCGCATGCGCACGAAGTCGCACCCCTGAGGGCGCGAGCAGGGCGGCCATGCTGGTCGAGATTCGCCTCGAATGCCTCCAGATCCAGGATCAACGCCGGCGTGTCGATCTCGTCTTCCCTCATGCCTGGCTGGGCGGGCGGGGGCTGGAGCATCACAATCCCTCCAAGCGCGGCGCGATGCCGCTGCTGCGATCCAGGCATAAGCCGGCACCGCTCTGTTTGCTGGCGTCCGCACGATGACGCGAAACAATCGGTAAGCCGGTCCCTCATAGGCGGCAAGCCGCTGAAACGCCGCAGCCGGGGCGTCAATCAGCATCCCGTCAACGGACCCGCCCCGATCCCGCCGCAAGGTCGGCCAGGGCGTTGCCGAGGCGCCGCACTTAGCCGGACGCGGCGCCAACCGGAGAGCCGGGCGGGGCGTGCTCGTAATGCCAGGACTGGTGCGCCGGCGCGGCGGGCCCGGACCGAGGACTCGCAGAGAGAGCCGTACAGAAAGAGCCGCATATTGCGAGTGCTAACCCGATTTCTCAAACGCAATAGTGGAAGGCCCGGGATAGTGTCCGAGTTCTTGCCACCCGAACCGGCCGGACGGTCCGCCTACTTGTTGTGAGCCAGGGTGAGCAACGTCCAGTTAACGACCCGGGCCAAGGCTCTCCCACCGCCACATCGAATGCCTCCACAATACTGTCGAGATCGCGATGCGCCGCAGGCACTTCCTCCATGACCGGTATCGTCCCGATAACATGGTGAGAGGGTAATCGTCCAAGCTTGGCGATAAGCGCGTGGATTGGCCACCGCACGGTCGATGACATCAGGGTGCGTGGTTAACCCGGATTTCCTCAAACGAAATGGGTGCATTCGCGGCTCCGAATCGGTGAAAGTTCTTCTGCAACAAAGCCTTAGCGCTGAGCGGAGGAACTCTCGATGCCACAGAGTGTAACCCGTCGCTGTTCGATGTTGCACCCGTGGAGGGCCATGCGCTGGTGGCGGCGTTCGATGGCGCTGCGATCACCTCGGATGCCGGCGCTCGGCTACGAGGACCCGATAGACCACGACGAACTGCGGGTCGGCCGGGCCCGGCGCGCAATTGCGAAATCACCTCGATCGGCCTCAAGCCCGCCAGCGCCGTTCACACGAACTCACCGGCACTTGCGTGAGAAATGCGGGCTTGCCTTCGGCCAAACATTCTCGGCGCGACGGGGCAGGTTGCAGCCGTCCGTATTTCGGTGCAATGAGAAACAACCATTAAATTAATATGCAAGCTGCGCCCAGGCCCGGCTTGAATGCGAGGGATCTCTCTCGGCATGCTCCGCGGCCATTCCACGCAGCACACGGGCCGTTGCCGATCCGCCCCGGCTCAACGCGCGCATGATGATCGCCTCCTGAACGTCCGCCGGATTGTGCGCAAGCTCGGCGATCACGAAGGCGCCGCCCACGATCTCAGGCCGGATCGGAGCGATGGCCATGCCACCGTCCGACAAAAGCGCGTCCGCCAGGCAGTCAACCACCTGGTCAGCCGGCAGTGGGAGATGGAACCCCATTGCTCGAGCTTCTTCCTGAATCAGCGGAGCGGCCTGTTCGAGACCGCAGCCGGTTTGGAGCGTTATGCAGGCGGCAACATGCGTGACCAATCGTGCCGAGAGGAGGCAGGCTGATGCCACGCGCTCCAGCCGTGTGCGCTCCAGTTCGGCAACGTCGCGCGCGAGCGCGGCTGCGGGCAAGGCGAGCGCTTGAGCCGGTCCCCGGCGCGCTTCGGCCAGTCCCGCCAGGATCAGATGTAGCGGGGAGGCTTCGACCGGAATGGCCAGGTTACTGATACCGTTACGGCTACCGCGATGCGACCGGTTCCCGAGGCGATCGGCTTCTTCCAAGGCTCGCGCGAACAATGCCGCCCCTGAGGACACCGGCAATGCCGAAAGATGAACCGGCCCGGGCGGCTCGGTAGTCACGCCGGCGCTCGCCAGTTCGGCCAGCCAGAGCCTGCCCGCCTCCGCCTCGCGCGCAAGCAGCAATATTCGCAAGCGGTTGGCACGCAGTACTGCGGAACCGGCGCCCGCCAGCCATTGCGCGAGCCTCGCGATCGAGTCCCCCGGCTCTTCCAGCACAACTAGGGCCGAACCGTGCCGAGGCAAAGCGCGACCGAGATCAGTGAGAACTTGGAGGACGTTGGCATCCGCAAAGCAGGCTGACCAGCCGCTTATCTCGGCCGATTGGCAGAGTGCGAGGGCCAGTCGCGTTTTGCCGATCCCGCTCGGGCCGCTGAGACAGCGCGCCAGGACCGGCGTGGGAGACCTGAGCCACGCTTGCAGACCGGCCATTTCCGCCTCGCGCCCGAGCAGCGGGAACGCGGCTCTTTCGGCCAAAAGCAGCTCGAATAATTCGATGGGGCGCGGGAGAAAGGCATGGCGATGCGCGAGCGCCCGCGGCGGGCGCGGCGCTCCCGGATGGAGCGCTGCGCCCGGATTCTCATAGGGTCGTTCCGAGCCGGCGAGGGCAAACTCCCGCGGCAGGTCGTCCGCACTCATCTCCTATCCGATTGGCTTACGATCACGACTGCTTGATTGCAGGCCATTGTGGCGCTGCCGTGACATTCCACCAAAGGATTTCGAACCCCACGGTGCTGGCTGGCACTGCCGGAGCGGAAGCAGCGAAGCCTCGTCAGGCAAACCTCGCGGTCAGAATAGTCCGTCCGCCGCTGCGGAAGCCGAAGTGCTCGTAAAATCGGGACAGGCCGTGTTGTGCTTCGCCCTGCGGCGTGATGGTGACCGACACCGCCGCGCATCCGCGATCGCAGCACCAGCCCATCGCCGCCGCCACGAGCGCGCTCGCGACACCGGCCCGGCGACGCTCAGGCAAGACATAAAGATCACCGATCTCGCCGAGCAGCCCCCATTCGACATAGCGTATGGTCGTGACCGTGACGATGCCGACCGGCTTGCCGGCGAGGATCGCGAGCGCGCTCCAGCACATCGGGTCGTTCAGCATGGCGCCGAGATTGCGGGCGATCTGTGCAGGCGGTGTGGCAAAGCCTTCTTCGGCAAAAAAGCGCGCCAAGAGTCCCGCCGCAGTGTCGGCCGCATCGCCTCTGGCCAGAGCCTCAATTCGGAGGGCGTTCAGCATTCCGCGTCAATCGTCGGTGCATCCGGCGCATGGCAAACGGCCTCGATGCGATGGCCGTCCAGGTCGCGCACGAAGGCGGCGTAATAGGCGGGATGGTACCGAACTCGCAGCCCTGGCGCGCCGTCATCGGTTCCGCCGGCAGCGAGGGCAGCGGCATGGAATTCGCGCACGGCGCTTCGATCGGGCGCGCGGAAGCAAAGATGCGCGCCGGGATTAGGCGTGTTCAGCTCCGGCTCGCGCGTGATGGTGAACTCCACCCCGAGTGATCCCGGAGCCGCGCCATAGTCGGAGCCGCGTTCCCGACCGAAATCAACGATCCGCACCAGACCGAGCGGCCGGAGCGCTGCGTCATAGAAGCAGCGGCTCTTGCCGATGTCCGATACGCCAAGGGAAACATGGTCCAGCACCTGCGCCACCCCATCCATTTGCGGGAATGCTGATTTAATAGACGGGTAGCCGAAGGCCGTTATTCCGCCAAGTGCGAGGCTGCTTGACGCGCTTGCGTGATGCTGGTCTTTTTCTCGGCAATCACTCCGGGGAGGATCGCTGTCCATGTGCGGGAAAATGCTTCTGGCCGGCTGCGTAGCTCTGCTTTGCGGCAGCGCAGCGGCTTCGGCGGCGACCATAACCATCGCCACGGTCAATAACTCGCAGATGATCGTGATGCAGAAGCTCTCGCCGCAATGGGAGAAGCAAACCGGCAATCACATCAACTGGGTGGTGCTGGAAGAAAATGTCCTGCGCCAACGGGTGACGACCGACATCGCTACCAACGGCGGACAGTTCGACATCGTGACCATCGGCTCGTACGAGACGCCGCTCTGGGGCAAACAGAACTGGCTGACCCCGCTTGGCGACTTCCCTCAAAGCTATGATCTGAAAGACATTTTCCAATCCGTCCGCGACAGTCTTTCGACCAACGGCAAGCTGTATGCGGTGCCGTTCTACGCGGAAAGCTCGTTCACCTACTATCGAAAGGATCTGTTCGACAAGGCCGGGCTTAGCATGCCGGAGCAGCCGAAATACGAGCAGATCGCCGATTTCGCCAAGAAGCTCACGGACAAGTCCCATGAGCAGTACGGGATCTGCCTGCGCGGCAAACCCGGCTGGGGTGAGAATATGGCGTTTGTCGATACACTGGTGAACACGTTCGGCGGGCGCTGGTTCAATGACAAGTGGCAGGCTCAGCTCGATACGCCAGCGTGGCAGAAGGCGATCACCTTTTATATAGACCTGTTGCGGAATTATGGCCCGCCCGGCGCCAGTTCCAATGGATTCAACGAAAATCAGGCACTATTCTCGACCGGACACTGCGCCATGTGGATCGACGCAACCTCGGGCGCCGGCTACATCTACGACCCGAACGTCAGCCAGGTAGCCACAAAGACCGCGTTCGCCGCAGCGCCGATCGAAGTGACGCCGCACGGGTCGCACTGGTTCTGGGCCTGGGCACTGGCCATGCCGAAAACTTCGCGCCAGGCGCAGGCAGCTAAGTCGTTCCTCGACTGGTCCACGTCGAGCCAATACATCGACCTTGTCGGCAAGACCGACGGCTGGACCGTGGTACCCCCCGGCACGCGGAAATCGACGTACGACAACCCGGCCTATCTGAAGGCCGCGCCGTTCGCGAAATTCGTGGAAACGGCGATCCAGACTGCGGATCTGAACCACCCGACCATGGAGCCGGTGCCGTACACGGGCATCCAGGACATTTCGATCCCCGAATTCCAGGCGCTCGGCACCACGGTAGGCCAGCTCATTGCCGGCGCTCTGACGGGACAGACGAGCGTGGACGCGGCGCTAAAACAAGCGAACGCACAGGTGAACGCGACCATGCAGCAGGCCGGTTACCAGTAAAGGCACGAGGGGCGGCCCCGGAATGCGGTTCGGGGCCGCCAGACCAACATGAACAGCACGACCTCACCACCGAAATTTGTCCTCGCCTCGAACCGGCGTGGCAGATCGCGCCAGGGGATGCTCGCACGGCTGGTTCCCGGAGCAGAAACGCTGGGACTGGTCGCCCCATCGGTCGGGCTTCTGCTCATATGGATGATCGTACCGCTGGCGATGACACTATGGTTTTCGTTCCGGCGTTACAATCTGCTGAACCCGCTGCTGCACGGTTGGGCCGGTATCAACAACTATCGTTATCTGGTCCTCGATCCGGCGCTCTACACGGCGCTGATCGTGACCGTGATCCTGGTGCTGGCGATTTTGGCAATCACGGTTGGGCTCGGCGCGGTCTGCGCCGCCCTATTCGCCAACGACTTTCCCGGCCAGGGCGTCGCGCGCGTGCTGATGATCTCGCCTTTTTTCGTCATGCCGACGGTCAGCGCATTGATCTGGAAGAATTTGCTGATGAACCCGGTCAACGGGCTCATCGCCTTCATCACCCGCTCGGTCGGGCTGGTGCGGTTGACTGGTTCGGGCAACTACCGCTGGTGTCGATCATCGGCATCGTATCCTGGGAGTGGCTGCCGTTTGCGTTCCTGATCCTGTTCACCTCGATCCAGTCGCTGGATGAAAGCACGATAGAGGCGGCCAATCTGGACGGCGCCGGGCCGATCGCCATCTTTTTCCATCTCCAGATTCCGCATATGGGCCGCGCGATCAGCGTCGTGGTGATGATGGAGACGATCTTCCTGCTGGGGATCTTCGCCGAGATCTACGTCACCACCGCCGGAGGTCCGGGCGTCGCGACGACAAACCTCGCCTTCCTGATCTATCAGCGCGCGCTGCTGGCCTTCAATGTGGGCTCGGCCTCCGCTGCCGGCGTCATTGCCATCGTGCTGGCCAATATCATGGCGGCGTTCCTGGTCAGGACGGTCGCGCGGAGGCTCGACGTATGAGTTGCGCTTTCACGTTCCCCGCTTATCCCCGCGAAAGCGGCGATCGCAGATGCGCGCGGCCCTCGGCTGGGTTCCTGCCTGCACGGGAATGAGCGGAGGGTGCTGCGGGCGTCGGGGGAGCGGTCTACAAATGAAACGAACGCACCCCCTGGCCGGAACGCTCTGCTGGATCATCGCGATCGCGATGTTCTTCCCGCTTTTCTGGATGCTGCTGGCCAGTTTCAAGACCGAGGTTGAAGCGGTGCAGACGCCGCCGCTGATCGTGTTCCATCCGACCTTGCAGAACTACCGCGACATCTTCGCCCGAGCGGATTATCTGCACTTCTTCCTTAACAGCGTCGCGATAGCGCTGATCTCCACCGTCGTTCAGTTGCTGCTCGCGGTGCCGGCCGCTTTCGCGATGGCGTTCTATCCGACCAAGCGGACGCGCGGGACACTGTTATGGATGCTTTCCACCAAGATGCTGCCCGCGGTGGGCGTGCTGGTGCCGATCTACCTGATCGCGCGCGACCTTGGTTTGCTCGACACATGGACCGCTCTCATCATCATTTATGTGCTCAGCGATCTCCCAATCACGATATGGATGCTGTTCACGTTTTTCCGCGAGACGCCGAAGGATATCATCGAGGCAAGCCGCATCGACGGCGCCGGGGTAGGCCAAGCGATCATCCATGTGCTGCTGCCGCTAGTGGGGCCGGGGATCGCCTCGACGGCATTGTTGAATATCATCCTCAGCTGGAACGAGGCGTTCTGGAGCCTGAACCTGACGGCGCATAACGCGGCGCCGCTGCCGGCCTTCATCGCTTCCTTCTCCGCTCCTCAGGGACTGTTCTGGGCTAAGTTATCGGCCGCCTCGGTGCTCGCGGTGGCGCCGATCCTGGTGTTCGGCTGGATCAGCCAGCGCCAGCTCGTGCGCGGGCTGACATTCGGCGCGGTGAAATGAGCAAGCTGGCACGGAGGCGCCGGTGTACCTGGAAAAGTTTCGGCTTGACGGGCGAATAGCGGTCGTTACCGGAGGCGGGCAAGGAATTGGCCTCGCCTGTGCCGAGGCGCTGGCCGAGGCCGGTGCCCGTGTGATTGTGGCCGAAAAATTGGCTGACCGCGTGACCGACGCGGTCGCGAAACTCAATGCGCGCGGGTTCGAGGCGAGCGGCGCGGAACTCGACGTGACCGACTTGCGCGCGGCGGAGGCCTTGGCCGAGCGCGTCGAAAAGGACCAGGGCGGCGCGGCCATCCTGGTTAACAATGCGGGCATCGCCATCAGCGACGTGCGCGCCGAAGACACAACGGACGAGCATTGGCGCAAGCACATGGACGTCAATCTGGACGGCCTGTTCTTCTGCTGCCGCGCCTTCGGCAAACGCATGCTCGCACGCGGCAAGGGCGCGATCGTCAATATCGGCTCCATGTCCGGCATCATCGTCAACAAGCCGCAGCCGCAATCTTTCTATAATGCCTCCAAGGCGGCGGTACATCAGCTCACTCGCTCACTGGCGGCCGAATGGGGCGGCCGCGGTGTGCGCGTGAACGCCGTCGCGCCAACCTACATCGCGACGCCGCTGACGCTGTTCGGCATGCAGAACAAGGCCATGCTGGACGTGTGGATCGAAATGACGCCGATGCGGCGAGTTGGCCAGCCGGAGGAGATCGCCTCCACCGTCCTGTTCCTGGCCTCGGATGCATCCAGTCTGCTGACCGGAAGCATCGTCGTTGCCGATGGCGGCTATACGTGCTGGTGATAGGACCGCATGAAACTTAAAGGCAAAGTAGCGTTGGTCACGGGTGGGGCGCGCGGGATCGGCCGGGCGGTGGCGGAGCGCTATGCCCGGGAAGGCGCTCGCGTGGCCGTGGCCGATCTGCTGGAGCAGGAGGCAAGCCAGGTCGCGGCGACTCTCAGCGAAGGGGCGATCGGCCTTGGCGTAAATGTGACCGATCAGGCCGAGCATCGCGCGCATGGTCGAAACAGTGGTGGCGCGCGCTGGGCGCATCGACATTCTCGTGAACGGCGTCGGCGGTATTCGATCTTGCGCCGATCGTCGAGATCACGCCCGAGAGCTACCGGCGCGTCTTCGCCGTGAATGTCGAGGGCTTCTTTTCACGTTGCAGGCGGTCGCCCGGCAGATGATCGAGCAGGACGATGGCGGCAAGATCATCAACTTTGCCTCCCAGGCGGGAAGGCGCGGCGAGGCGCTGGTCGCCGTCTATTGCGCGTCGAAAGCGGCGGTGATCAGCCTGACGCAGAGCGCCGGGCTCGACCTGATCAAGCATCGTATTAACGTGAACGGTATTGCACCCGGCGTGGTGGACACGCCGATGTGGGACCAGGTGGACGCGCTGTTCGCCAAATACGAGAATCTGCCGCTAGGGGAGAAGAAGCGGCCGTGTCGGCCAAGCGGTCCCTTACGGTCGCATGGGTTGGGTGGAGGATCTGACCGGCGCGGCGGTGTTCCTCGCCAGTGCGGATGCCGACTACATCGTGGCGCAAACGCTGAATGTTGACGGCGGCAACTGGATGAGTTGAGCCATGACCGAGGCCGTGCTGGGCGTGGATGTCGGCACGGGCAGCGCGGCGCCGGCGTGTTCGATCTGGCCGGCCGGAGGCTTGGCCACGCTTCGCGGCAGATCCGCGGTCTTATGCAGCAACGGCCACCAACGAAAAATTCGGACTCGCGCCCTGAATTCCTACCATATCTGGGATGGAAAAAGCACCCCTAATCACGGGCCTGTTGGAGAAACGGGCTGAGATAGAAGCCGCCATTGCCGAGTTGGAGCGGCAGATACGCCGGCACAAGGCTGACATGGGGCAACTGGACGCCACGATCGGCATGTTTGCCCCGAGCGTGACGGCCGCGAAGCGAGAGGCGACCAAGTTCAGGCGATCCGAGCATTTCCTGACAGGCGAGCTGACCCGGCTGTGCTTGGACAGCCTGCGGGAGGCAGAGGGACGGCCAATTACCGCACATGAGATTGCGGTCAAAGCGTTGCACGCGAAGGGCCTGGACGCGGGCGACGATGCGTTGTTGGCGGACTTCACGAAGCGGATTTCCTGGACGCTGAGCCGGATGCACACGAAGGGCGACATCAGCAAACAGGGATGGGGCGCAAAAGCGGAGGTGGATCACCCCAGTTGAATTACTCTGAGGGCTAGGTTTCTACGTTCGTCTTCTTTGCGGTCTTATGTAGCAACGGCCACCAACGAAATATTCCGCTTCGCTCCCTGAGTTCCTACCATATCTGGGATGGAAAAAGCACCCGTAATCTCGGGCCTGTTGGAGAAACGAGCCGATATCGAAGCCACCATCGCCGAGTTGGAGCGGCAGATACGCCGCCACAAGGCCGACATGGTGCAACTGGACGCCACGATCAGCATGTTTGCCCCGAGCGTGACGGCCGCGAAACGCGAGGCGACCAAGTTCCGGAGATCGGAACATTTCCTGACCGGCGAGTTGAACTGGTGGTGCCTGCCGCTCCGAGAGGCTGAGGGCCGTCCAATCACGGCGCATGAGATCGCGGTCAAGGCGCTGCACGCAAAGGGCCTGGATGCTGGCGACGATGCACTCCGGGCAGACTTCACCAAGCGCATCGCCTGGACGCTAAGCCGGATGCACACAAAGGGCGACATCAGCAAACAGGGGTGGGGAGCAAAGGCAAGGTGGGCGCTCGCGGTTGTTACTTAAATAATTCGAAACTGCTAGCACTAAAGTCCGAAAGTCGTGGTAATACGCCTCTAGCGCGATTGCGAGTCCTCTATCGATGAATGCCACCTCATTCCGCCAACCTCGGTCTTGCGACTTAATCAATGGCGGCACGTAATCTGCGTCTCCGGCAACCAGAATTACTGTGGAAGGGCCTGCTTGCATGCAAACAGTTTCTACAATCTCCGAAATTAGAAAAGCGTCGTCCTGCTTCGAGCGATTCCCGCTTCCGAGATACCCTCGTCTAACCGTAAATCCGTTCAATTCAGCTACTTTCCAAAAACTGTCATCGTCCGGAATAACCCCAGCAATATAAGCACTTGCGACCCCCCTCGCCTTGCCATTAGTATCTCGGCACACCTCCAATAAAAGACGGCCAAAATCGATGCGATATCCACGTTGTTGCTGGGAATTTGTAATTCCATAAAAAAGGTTTTGGTCGTCAACAAAAACATGGACCAATTCATTTACTAGTGACTTATGAGGTGTGGCCCTGCCGACGCGGTATGTCAGCTTGCTGATCCCACGTTCGCGTGGGACTTTCGCGGCCGTCACGCTCGGGGCAAACATGCTGATCGTGGCGTCCAGTTGCACCATGTCGGCCTTGTGGCGGCGTATCTGCCGCTCCAACTCGGCGATGGTGGCTTCGATATCGGCTCGTTTCTCCAACAGGCCCGAGATTACGGGTGCTTTTTCCATCCCAGATATGGTAGGAACTCAGGGAGCGAAGCGGAATATTTCGTTGGTGGCCGTTGCTACATAAGACCGGGCTATTCCGATATGGCGATCGGTCTCGCCCGCATGTTCAACCTGCGCTTTCCGGCTAATTTCGCTTCGCCTTACAAGGCGCGGAGCATCATTGATTATTGGCAGCGCTGGCACATGACGCTGACCCGCTATCTCACGCTGTATCTTTACAATCCGCTCTCGCTCTGGATCGCGCGGCGACGCGCGGCTTGCGGCCTCGGCAGCAGCAGCTCGCGCAACGCAAGCGGCTTCGCGATCACGGTAGCAGCACCACTATTGGTCACAATGGGGCTTGCCGGCATTTGGCACGGAGCGGGCTTGACCTTCCTTGTCTTTGGCTTGCTCCACGGAGCGTACCTGACGCTGAACCATGCCTGGCGTCTGACACGCGCAAAGCCAGCGCGACGCCTCGGAGTCGATCCCTGGCCGATCGTCGCCGGAAGCGTGCTCGTTACATATCTTTGCACGCTGGTAGGCTCGGTTCTGTTTCGTGCCGAGACGCTCGGGGCAGCCGGACAGATGTTCGCGGCCATGGTCGGGCTGCACGGTGCGGCGTTCCAGGTACCCGATGGGCGGGCGGCACTGGCGACGGCACGCGCCGTCGGACATCTCGCGGCGCTGTTCGCCATCGTCTGGGCCGCACCTAACACCCAGCAAATCATGCGCGCTACCGAACCCGTGCTGGGCCGCATCGCGCCCGGGCCGGCGCCCGACCTTGTCTGGCGGCCCAGCCTCGGCTGGGCGGTCGCGTTCGGCTGCGCGAGCGCGCTGGCACTCGCCTCGCTCGGCGGTACGGGCGAGTTCCTCTATTACCGGTTCTGACGGCCCGGCGATGCAGACGCGGTTCGTTTCGGCTCCGGCTTTTCTCGGGGTGATGGCAGCCACCGGCGTGCTCGCGTTCGCGCTCCTATGGGCCTGGGTGGTGCTGGCTCCCCTCGCCTTCCTGGACCCCGAATACCCGGCCTGGGTCGCGAAACGATCCCTGCTCGCGCATTGTGATCTGGGTGAGGTGGTGGTCGTGGGCAATTCCCGCGCCGCCGCGGACGTGCTGCCGGCGCTCCTGCCGCTTCGCGCCACCAATCTCGCCGTAGGCGGGGAGAATCGGTGGAGGCCTACACGGCCATCGCGCGTGCGCTTGCCTGTCCCAAACCACCCCGACGCGTGATCGTCTCGCTGGGGGCCGGGCACTTCATGACACCCGACCTGTTCTGGGAAAGGAGCGTGAAGTTTGGGTTTATTGGCACCGCCGATGTCGCGCTGCTGCGGCACGAATCCGAACGGCTCGACGACTGGTCGGTGTACGCCGAGCAGCACGGCGATCGCCTGCGTGGCCGGGTCCGTGCAGCCCTGTACGCGATCCGCTTTCCCTCGCTCTACTTCGCCAATGTTGCGAAAGGCGGGGTGCTACTGCGCCTTTGGGAAAATCGGCGCGCCCTGGCCGCAGTGCTGGCCGCCCGCGGTCAGTCCTATTTCGGCACGGCGGATGGCTCGGCCGATGTAGCGGCCGAGGGGCATCTCGGCGCCTTTCGACCGCTGCCGATCCTGGACGCCTATTTTGACCGCATGCTGGCCTTGCTCGCCGCGCGCGGCATCGCAGTCGATCTCGTGCCCATGCCGGTCAATCACGCGACGCGGCTGGCGACGGACCCCGGGTTGCGAGCGGATCGCGTCCTATCTGCGAGCCTATGCGCGGCGATATGCCAATGTGCGCGTGGGCGAGCCGATGCCGGATTGGCCAGACCGTTTCTTCGGCGACGAGTTCGCTCATCTCAACCGCACCGGAGCGACGCTGCTCAGCGCACGCCTCGGCGCATGCTTGGCGGCGGGCAGCTCCCCGTGCCCGCTCGGCTGGCGTGGCAACAAGGAGTAGGCCGGTTCGAGAGAGCTGAGAGCAAGACCGGAACGAACCGCGAGCGCGTTCTGACCGCCAGGTCACATGTCACGCGGCCCGCTTCGCGCCGGGCTCGGCGCTGATCAGTTTCTTCATGCGTGGACCTCTCCGTTCCGCAGGGCGCGGATCGCATCGACCACCTCGGTGGGCGCCTCACGCGGCAGAAAGTGACCTGCCCCAGCTATTACGCCGCGCCGATACGGCCCGGTGAAGTACCGCGCGTGTCCGGCCGAAGCATCAACCGGGATCACCCCGTCACAAGCGCCATGCAGATTTATGGTCGGGACAGTAATCGTCGGCTGCAACGCTAGTAGCTGCTCGATAGCCTCCAATGCGGGATCGCCCGGCGCATCGGCATAGCGATGCCGATAGGATTGAACAACCACGTCGACAAAATCCGGATTGTCGAAGCTCGCGGCCGTGCGGGCGAAGGTCTCTTCATCGAACTGGTAGTTAGGCGACCAGAGCCGCCACATTAGCCGGCAGAGATTGCGGCGGTTCTGCTCCAGGCCGGCGCGCCCGCGTTCGGTGTGGAAATACCATTGGTACCAGAAACGATATTCCTGCTCCGCCGGAGCGGGTGAGTGCGCGCGTGCGATGTCCTGGATGTTATAGCCAGTGATCGAAACCAGCCCGCGCACGCGTTCGGGCCAGAGTGCGGCCACAATACAAGCCGCGCGCCCGCCCCAATCATAGCCCACCAGGATCGCCTGCCCGATCCCCAGTGCGTCCACCAGCGCCAGCAAATCGGCACCAAGCGCCGCCTGCTGCCCCGAGCGCGGGGTGCGTGCATCCAGAAAACGTGTCGGGCCGTAGCCGCGCAGATACGGGACCAGCACACGATGGCCTTCGGCCGCGAGCACCGGAGCAACCCCGTCGTAACAGGCCGGATCATCGGGAAAACCATGCAGCAGTAAGACCGGCGGGCCATCCGCCGGGCCAGTGTCCAGGAATGCGATTTCCAGCGCGCCGGTCCTGACCGATTGCGGCATGCCGTTCTCCCATCACCTCTCGCGGAACCCATCATCCCGAAGGGACGGACATTCGCAACGCTGCGATTTCGCACTTGCGCCCCCTTCGGACAACTCGAAGATGATTGCACAGTGCGCAACATGAACATCATGTCCTCGATCGGTCCGGCGAAGGCGCAGATTGTGACCGACGCCGACATCGTCCATGCCACCTCCGAACGCGAATTCCGCGAAGGCAGGCGCTACGCCGAAAGCATGCGGGTGCGCGGTATCGTCGTGTCCGAAGACGGAAGTCTCATTGAGGCGACCACCCAAGGAACGGCACCCCGGCCCTACCGCGAGCGGATCGCGCTGCATCGCGATCGGAACGGCAGACTTGAAATCAGAGGGCTTTGCACCTGCCCGGTTGGCGGCAATTGCAAGCATGTCGCCGCCGTGCTGATGGCGGCGCGACGAGAGCAACATCTTCGCCCCAAGCCGCCGCAAAGCGCGGCGGAAGAGCCGCTCGCGCCCGAAATTGGCGCGTGGCTGTCCGGGCTCGACCGGGCTGGGTGCGACGATTTGGGGTGCGATGGTTATCCGGCGAACGTTCGGAGCCGCATTTTTTACGTGCTGAATGCCCTCGCCACGCGTGCCGGCCCGCGCTGGGACGCACCGATGGCAATGGATCGATTGAGCATTCGGCCGGTCACGGCCACGCTGCGAAAGGACGGCCGTATGGGCCAGGGTCATCCGCTTGCTCTCGGCTCGTCCTACAAGCTCACGGACAAAGCGCACTTGCTCGCGGCCGACCGGATCATTCTTCATCGCCTGAGCGCGCGTCTCGGCAGCAGCCCCAGCCCTGAGGATGATCCGCCGAGACGTTGCGCCGGGTCATCGCCACCGGCAGGGCACACTGGGGCGAATTGGAAGGTCCGGTCGTCGTGGAAGCGCCCGCGCGGGAGGGGCGACTTTGCTGGCGCGTGAACGACGATGGCAGCCAAACATCCTTCGTTGAGGTTGATGGCCTGGTCCTGACGCTCCGCATTCCCGATCCATGGTACGCCAACCCGGAAACCGGGGAGGTGGGGCCATTGGCGCTCGGCGTTCCGGCTCCTCTCGCCCGACAAATCCTGTCCGCCCCTCCTATACCGGTTGATTCTGTCGAGCGGGTTCGCGTCGAAATCGCCCGGCGCCTGCCGGACCGCACCGTTCCCTCCCCTACTTCCATGCCGGAACCCGAACTGGTCCAGGCTCCACCGCGACCGATGCTGCGGCTGTTCGCCGGCTCGCCGCCCCGTTCTGCGGGATACGTGCCGGTATCGCAACAATGGCGGGAAGGCGAATTCCCGATCGCTTGCCTGGAATTCCAATACGGACCCGTCATCATCGGCGGCGGCACGCGGCCTGGAGTAATCGCTCAAGGAGGCCGGCTTTTCCGCGTCCAGCAGAATAAGGAGGCCGAGGCGCACGCTGGCGAGCGCCTTCGCGGGCTGGGCTTCGCGCCCCGTCAGTTCGGCTTTGTCGCGTTGGGCAATCCGCGCTCACACGATCTCGTGCTGCCGGACGCGGGTGCGTGGATCGCGTTCCTCGCCCGTGACCTGCCGGCCCTGCGTGCCGAAGGTTGGGCGATCGAGCAGGCGCCTGACTTCCCGATCCGCCTGCTGGAGGCAGAAGGTGCGATAACGGCCGAATTCACAGAAACCTCCTTCCGGGAAGGCTCTGGGATCGACTGGTTCGAGCTGCATCTCGGGGTGACGATCGGGGGCGAGCAGGTTGATCTTGTACCCGCGCTGGTCCGGATGATCGCTTCCGAGGCCGGCCCGCAATTGCTGCTCAGCGTTGCCAAAGCCGACACGACGACGCCTTTCCTTGTCCCGCTGCTTGACCGCCGCATCGTTTCACTCCCGCTCGGACGCGTTTTGCCCATCATCCAGGCATTGGGCGAGCTGTTCGCGCGCGGCGCCATCGACCCCGAGACCGGCCGCGCGGGATTTACCCGCAACGATGCGGCCGATCTCGCCGCGCTGGAAGACGCGGCGTCCGATGTTGTCTGGCGTGGCGCCGACTCTGTTCGCTCGCTCGGCCGCCAGCTACGCGAAGTCGGCGGAGCGATCCCCTCGGCGACGCTCCCCACGGCGTTCGCGGGCACGCTCCGCCCCTATCAGCAGCAAGGCGTCGATCGGTTGCAATTCCTGGCCGGCGCCGGGCTGGGCGGCGTGCTCGCCGACGATATGGGTCTTGGCAAAACGGTGCAGACGCTCGCGCATCTTGCGATCGAGCAAGCCGAAGGTCGGCTCGACCGGCCGGCGCTGATCGTTTGCCCGACCAGCCTTGTTCCCAACTGGCACCTCGAAGCACGGCGTTTCGCCCCCTCTTTGAAAGTATTGTCGTTGCATGGTCCGATGCGGCGTGAACGCTTTCCCGAGATCGCGTCGTCCGATCTGGTGATCACGACCTATCCGCTGCTGACTCGAGATCAAGCCGTGCTGACCGCACAGGATTGGCACATGGTCGTGCTGGACGAAGCCCAAACGATTAAGAATCCGATGGCGGCAAAGGCGAAGCTCGCGGGCAAGCTGACCGCGCGGCAGCGGCTTTGCTTGTCTGGCACGCCGCTTGAGAATCACCTTGGCGAGTTGTGGTCGCTGTTCGATTTCCTCGCTCCCGGTTTTCTTGGAAATGCGGCCACGTTCCGCCATGCTTATCGCACGCCGATCGAGAAGCATGGTAGCGCCGAGCGGCTGGCAGTGCTGGTCCGCCGGGTGCGCCCCTTCCTGCTGCGCCGGACCAAGGAGGAGGTCGCCGCCGACTTGCCGCCGAAGTCCGAGATTGTCGAGCCCGTGGAACTGGAGGATACGCAAAGGTCGATTTACGACACGGTGCGCCTCGCGATGCACAGCAAGGTACGGCAGGCGATCGCGCAACGCGGTCTCGCGCGTTCGGGCATCATCATCCTCGACGCGCTGCTGAAGATGCGCCAGGTCTGCTGCGATCCGCGGCTACTCAAACTGGCTTCCGCCAAAAGAGCCGGTGCGGGATCGGCGAAGCTTGACCGGTTAATGGAGTTGCTTGCGATGTTGTTGGACGAGCAGCGCCGGGTGCTCGTGTTCTCGCAGTTTACCTCCATGCTGGCGCTGATTGAGGAGCGGTTGCGCGAGTCGGGCCTCGATTACGTGCTGCTAACCGGCGATACCGTCGATCGCCAGACCCCGATCGCGCGCTTTCAGTCGGGCGAGGCAAAACTGTTCCTGCTGAGCCTCAAGGCTGGCGGCACCGGCCTCAACCTGACCGCCGCCGATACCGTCATCCATTACGATCCCTGGTGGAACCCGGCCGTTGAGGATCAGGCGACCGACCGGGCTCATCGCATCGGACAGGACAAGCCGGTCTTCGTGCACCGCCTCGTGACCCTAGGCACGATCGAGGAAAAGATGGAGACCCTGAAGGCCCGCAAGCGTGCCCTGGCGGCGAGCATCCTCGATGCCGAGCACGGTGGGGCGCTGACGTTGAGCGAGGCGGATATCGAGGATCTGTTCGCGTCCTGAAGCGAGGCATCTGCCCGCCGCGACAGTCTCGGCCTATGCTCGCCGGGACTGTAGGAGACGCGCGTCATGGCCTGGACCGATCAGATTGCTCTCGTTACCGGCGCCTCGCGCGGCATTGGCCGGGCGATCGCGTGTCTGCTCGCGCAGCGCGGAGCGGCGGTCTGCGTCAATTATGCGACCGGCGCGGCGGAGGCTGAAGCGTTGGTGGTGGAATTGCGCGCAACCGGCGCACGCGCTTTCGCGGTCGGCGCGGATATCGGCGATGCCGATTCGGTCAAGCTGATGGCCGATCGCGTTGCCTCGGAATTGGGTCCGGTCAGCATCCTGGTCAACAATGCCGGCATCGCCGTTCCGGGCACGCTCGAGACCTACGAACCGGCGGCGCTTGAACGGATGCGGCAAGTCAACGTTGACGGGTTGATAGCGGTTACGCGGGCGGTAGCGGAAGGAATGAAGGGCCGCGGCTACGGCCGGATCGTCAACATCGCCTCGAACGCCGCCTTTGGCACGTCTCTGGCCGGCACAACGTTTTATGCCGCGACCAAGGCGGCGGTGTTGGTGCTGACCCGCCGTTTCGCCCTGGAACTGGGTCCGCACGGTGTAACGGTTAACGCGGTCGCGCCCGGCTATACGCTGACCGACATGACGCGGCGCGGGCTGAGCGAGGAGGCGTATCAGGCGCGCGTGACGATGCTCAGCGAACGCGCGATGGTCGGGCGCTGCGGCCAGCCCGAAGACATCGCCAACGCGGTGGCCTTCCTCGCCGCCCCGGAATCAGGCTTCGTGACCGCGCAAGTGCTGACGGTTGACGGCGGGCGCATGGATTATATCGCGCACGGCTAGCCGGGCGAAACCGGTCGTTCAAACGCGCGCTCCACGCAGCCGCAGCGCGTTCCCCACCACCGAAACGGAACTCAGCGACATTGCCAGCGCTGCGACCACCGGGGAGAGCAACAGACCGAACGCAGGATACAGCATGCCGGCCGCTATCGGTACGCCGAGTGCGTTGTAGACAAAGGCGAAAAACAAGTTCTGGCGGATGTTGCGCATAGTGGCGCGGCTGAGCGCGATGGCGCGAGCCATCGCCGCAAGGTCGCCTTTGACCAGGGTCACGCCGGCACTCTGGATGGCGACATCGGTTCCGGAGCCCATCGCGATGCCGACATCCGCCGCGGCCAGCGCCGGCGCGTCATTGACGCCGTCGCCTGCCATCGCCACCACCCGCCCCTCGGCGCGCAGGCGTTCGATCACGCGCTGCTTGTCCTCAGGCAGGACATCAGCCTCGATCCGGTCGATCCCCAGCCTGCGCCCCACCGCCTCGGCCGTAGTAAGGTTATCGCCCGTCAGCATTACGATGCGAATGCCGTTCGCGCGAAGCGCGTCCAGCGCCTCCGGCGTGGTTTGCTTCACCGGATCCGCGATCGCGATTACGGCAACCGGGTTGTCCGCCTCCGCAAGAAACAGCGCGGTCGCACCGTCGCGCCGCAGGGCTTCGGCCCGCTCCGCCAGCGCGCCGAGGTGAACGCCAAGTCCCGCCATCAACATTGCATTGCCCAGCGCGACCGCACGCCCGTCAATCGTCCCAGTGACGCCCTGTCCTGTGACTGAAGCGAAATCCGTTACAGTCGTTAAAGTCAGACCACGTTCACGCGCGGCGGCTGCGATCGCAGCCGCTAACGGATGCTCGCTCCCCTGCTCCAGGCTCGCCGCGACCGTGAGCGCGCGCGCTTCCGACTCAGCTGCGTCCGTAACGATCGCAACGACCTTCGGCCTGCCTTCGGTCAGCGTTCCGGTTTTGTCGACGACCAGCGTATCGACCTTTTCCAGCCGTTCCAGCGCGTCGGCCGAGCGGATCAGCACGCCTGCGGTAGCCCCCTTGCCGATCCCCACCATGATGCTCATGGGCGTGGCGAGCCCCAGCGCGCAGGGGCAAGCAATAATCAGCACAGAAACCGCAGCGATCAGCGCGAAGGCCAGCGCGGGCGCCGGACCCCAGATCGCCCAGGCGATGAAGGCTAGGTACGGCCACCGCCAGCACGCCCGGCACGAACCAGCCGGCAACCGTATCGGCCAGGCGCTGGATGGGCGCGCGGCTTCGCTGCGCCTCGGCGACCATGGCGACGATGCGGGCAAGCACGGTCTCGGCACCGACGGCTTCGGCCCGCATGACCAGCCCGCCGGTACCGTTCATCGTGCCGCCGATCACCCGGTCGCCTTGCTGCTTGCCGATGGGCAGCAATTCGCCAGTTACCATCAACTCATCGACGGCACTGCGCCCCTCCAGCACCGCGCCATCCACCGGAACCGCTTCGCCAGGACGAACCCGCAGCCGATCGCCCACCCGAACCTGATCGAGCGTGATCTCCTCGTCCTGGCCCGAAATCAGCGATGCGCCGCGCTAGTTTCGGCGTCAGGTTCAGGAGCGCGCGGATGGCCCCGCCGGTCTGCTCGCGCGCGCGCAGTTCCAGCATTTGGCCGAGCAGCACCAGGACGGTGATGACCGCAGCCGCCTCGAAGTACACTGCGACCGCGCCATGCGCGCCGCGAAAGCCTGAAGGGAAGACGCCCGGCACCAGCGTGGCCACCACGCTGAACAGATAGGCGGCGCCCGTGCCGAGCGCGATCAGGGTGAACATGTTCAGCCGGCGCGACAGCAGCGATTGCCACCCGCGCTGGAAGAACGGCCATCCCGCCCACAGCACGACCGGACTCGCCAAGGCGAACTGCACCCAATTCGATAGCTGCGGGCCAAACCAGTGGAGCCGTCCGAACACCGGCAAATGGCTGCCCATCTCCAGCACGAAGACCGGGATCGCGAAAGCCAACCCGATCCGGAAGCGGCGGGTCATGTCGATCAGTTCGGGGTTGGGACCGGCCTCGGCCATAGTCTCCAGTGGCTCCAGCGCCATACCGCAGATCGGACATGTCCCCGGCCCGGGCTGCCGGATCTCCGGATGCATGGGACAGGTATAGGTTGCGCCGACGGTCGTAGCCGCGGGGACTTCCTGGCGATGGCGGTGGCAATGCGTGTGGGCATCCACCTCCTGTTCGCAAGCAGGACCGTGCCGGTGCCGAGATTCGCTGATCCGCATTGTCGCTCCATGCCGTCATCGCGCCGTTGCAGTGGCGCGTGTTGACCACATATACCCCCCGGCGGTACGGTATCAAGGTTATGCGGGATGATGCGAAGAAAACGGTGCTCGGTCGGTTGAGGCGGATTGAGGGCCAGGTCGGCGGCCTCGCGCGGATGGTCGAGCAGGACCGCTATTGCGTCGATATTCTCGTGCAGATCGGTGCCGTGCGCGCCGCGCTGCACAAGGTGGAGGAGCAAATTCTGCGCGATCACGTCACGCATTGCGTGGCTGACGCTTTTGCGTCGGGCGATGCCGCCGATCAGCAACACAAGGTCGCGGAGCTGGTTGAGACGATCGGGCGCATGACGCGTTGAATGAGTGAGTCCGCTACTGCGGGCGGCGCGTAATCGTGGGACTGTAGCGGCACGCTCCTTGCCGACGTAGCGGCTTCCGAACCGCTGGCTCGGATTTTTCATTGCGCGCGAAACAGTTTGAGGGAAGGGACAGTGATGGCGCTGCACAGCCCGGTTTGCGACTTGCTTGGCATTCGCTACCCGATCCTGCTCGCGGGCATGGGAGGCGCGGCAACGCCGGAACTGGCGGCCGCCGTATCCAACGCGGGCGGGCTCGGCGTCTTGGGGGCCGCGGCCTGTGGACCTAACGAACTTCGCGACTGGATACGCCGCATCCGCGCGCTAACAGACCGGCCGTTCGGGGTCGATACGCTGCTGCCCGCCTCGGTCCGGCGTGGGGCGGCCGGGGCGGAGGGCGGGAACAATGCTGGGCTCTCGCCTGGCGACCTGTTGCCCGAGCACCGCAAACTCGCCCGCGAGTTCCTGGCCCGGGAAGGGCTTGCCGGTGTGACGGCGCGCGCTTCCGGCATGGAGTCCGCCGACCGCGCCGGACCTCGCCCCCTCACCGCCGCGTTCTTCGAAACGCAGATGGAGGTGGTAATCGCCGAACGCGTGCCTGTCTACGCGGCCGGATTGGGCAGTCCCGCGCCCTGGATCGAGCGGCTGAAAGCCAACGGCACCAAGGTGATGTGCGTGGTGGGCGCGACGAAGCACGCGCGGCAGGTGCTGGAGACGGGCGTGGATCTGATCGTGGCGCAAGGCCACGACGGTGGCGGACATAATTCGCCCGTGGGCACAATGGCGCTGATCCCGCAGGTGGTGGACGCCGTGGGCGGGCGCGTGCCTGTGCTCGGCGCGGGCGGTATCGCCGACGGGCGCGGAATTGCCGCGGCGATGATGCTCGGCGCCTCGGGGGCCTGGATCGGCACCGCGTTCCTCGCGACCGAGGAGGCGGGTTTGCCCGCGCATCAGAAACAGGCGTTGCTCGCAGCCGATGACCGAAGCACCGTCGTCTCCCGCGCCGTAACCGGCAAGCCTGCGCGCATGCTTCGCAACAAATGGGCCGACGCGTACGCGGATGCGGGGATCGAACCACTGCCGATGCCGTGGCAGAGCGCCATCGCTGCACCCGTTCTGGCCGCCGGGGTAGCCGCGCAGCGCGCCGATATCTGGCCCGGGTTTGCCGGCCAGGGGCTCGGCATGGTGCGGACTATTCGCCCGGCCGCCGCCGTACTGTGCGATCTGGTGGCCGAGGCCGAGGCAGCTCTTACTGGCGCGCGCCGCTTCGTAGCGTAACCCAGCGGAGCCGGGCTCACTCGCCGCCGGCACGACTGGGGTGATAAGCTGCTGACCGGCCCTCTGAAGCGTCTCGTGTCCGGTGCCAGTGGAAAAGCCGCTATGCAAGTTGAATTGAACTACGGTCGGACGGGGCTTGCGGTCGAACTGCCCGAGGGCCTCGACGTGACCATCCTCCGCAAGCCGTCCATGCCGGAACTGCCCGACCCGGAAGCGGCCGTGCAGCGAGCTTTGGCCGAGCCGGTCGGCGTGCCGCCGCTCGCCGCACTGGCGCGCAAGGCAAAAAGCGCGGCCATTGCGATCTGCGACATCACGCGCCCGGTACCTAATCATCTCTTTCTCCGTCCCATTATCGAGACCTTGCTGGCTTCCGGCATTCCGGCTGACCGCGTCGTCGTACTGGTGGCGACCGGGCTGCATCGCCCCAATCTCGGCGCCGAACTGGATGAATTGTTGGGCGATGCGTTCGTGCTGCGCACGGTGCGCGTGGAAAACCACTATGCGCGCAATGACGCCGATCACATCACACTCGGGAAAACCCGCACGCGCGGGACCGTGGTTCGGCTCGATCGGCGCTTTGTGCAGGCGGACCTGAAGATCGCGACGGGTCTGGTCGAGCCGCATTTCATGGCCGGCTACTCGGGCGGGCGGAAGGTCATCGCTCCGGGTCTGGCGCATGCCGAGACGATCACGACATTTCACAGTTCCCGTTTCATGGCCGATCCGAACGCCGCGAATTGCAACTTCGCCGGAAATCCGTTGCATGAGGAACAATTGGAGATCGTCCGGATGTTGGGCGGCGCGCTCGCGCTCAACACGGTGATCGACGAGGCGCGCAAACCGTGCTTCGTCAATTTCGGCGAGATCGTCGAAAGCCATCTTGCCGCGGTCGATTTCGTGCGCCGCTTTTCCGAGGTGCCGGTGCCGCGACGTTTCCACACCGTCGTGACCAGTGCCGCCGGCTATCCGCTGGACAAGACCTACTACCAGACCGTCAAGGGCATGGTCGGCCCAATTGACGTGCTGATGCCGGGGGGGCGGCTGATCATCGCCTCGGAATGTTCCGAAGGAATGGGCTCGGAGGAGTTCGTCGAATCGCAGCGGCGACTAATCGCTCTGGGACCGGAGGCCTTCCTGAACGATATCCTACGCAAACGCCATGCGGCGATCGATGAGTGGCAGACGCAGATGCAGCTGAAGTCAATGGCCGTGGGCCGAATTCAGCTCTACAGCACGGGCCTGAGCGAAGATTTGCACACTCTAACTGGCATCGAGCGCATTCACTCGGTGCCCGAGGCGATACGCGCCAGCGTCACCGCGAGCCGTGATCCCGCCGTGGCCGTGATTCCCGAGGGGCCATATGTCGTACCGTTCCATAGGGCGTAAGGGTGTACGGCGGCTGTACGCGTTGCATCATCGCGGCGGGTCATCTTCCAAAAAATCACGCACAATGTCGAACAATTGCCCTCGGTTTCGCTCCATGATGACGCTGTGTGTGCCCTCGCCGATCATTGTGTATTGCTTCCAGGCCGCCCGGGTCAGCAGTCCGAACAGGGTCTGCGCCATGTAAGGCGGGGTGTCGTGATCCCACTCGCCCTGGACCAGCAGCACGGGCGCGGTTACCCGGGCGGGATCGTAGGTGGGCGTGCCGGCGGCCCAGTAGCGTTGCACATCCAGCACGACCCCATTGGGTGCGCGAAGTACCGGGGGGGTCTGCGCCGCGCTCAGCGGATCGGTGGCCCAGGTCGCCTTCTGCCAGGTCTCGAACCAGCCCGGCGGGATCAGCGTCACCGCCTTGTCTTGCGGCACGCCGCGCAGCCAACGCTTCCGCGCCTGCTCGGGCGTGACCGACCTATAGGCGCCGGTCCCTGCAATGGGAGCCGGTTCATGAATCACCCAGAGCGGGGCATAGAGCACCAGCCGGTTCACTTTTCCCGGCTGGCTCGCGGCAAAGCCGCCGGCGATCGTAGTGCCCCAGGACCAGCCCATCACGTCCAGCTTTTTCAGGTCGCGTCGGTGCAGCACGTAGTCCACGACGACCGCATAGTGCCGCACTGCGTCCTCGGTGGTTTCGAACGGAGGGTTTGCTTCCGCTGGTTGTTGCATCTGCACCGGCCGCGTGGATTGACCGTAGCCGGGCAGATCCAGCAGATAAACGTCGAACCCGTGCAGCGCCAGCACGTCCATCATCGAGGTGCCGCCAAGCTCCAGATCGAAGGACGTGCTGGCCGGGTAAGTTGCACCATGCACGAACACAAGCGTCCGGTCGGGGCCGAAGCGATCCCGATTCGCCGCGTGTTTGTTGCGCACATAAATCCCGATCCCCGGATCGCCCGACGGCAGCATCGCTTCTTCGGCGACGATCGTCGCAGACTGGGCCCGGGTCGGCGGGGCCGGCCAGATCAGGGGCCATAAGGCCAGAAGCGCCACTCTCCAGTTCGCCATAACCTGTCCCGGTCATTCCGCAGCATCTGCGCCCGCTGCATCCTTCTCATGCGCTTCATGGCCGGGCAAGGACAGGGTTGCGACCAGGCCCGGCCCGGCATCTCCCAATGTCAACGCGCCGCCATGCAGGTTCGCTACTGCCTGAACCAACGCGAGACCAAGCCCGGCTCCGGGCGTGCTGCGCGCCGTCTCTGCGCGAAAGAACCGCTCGGTCGCGCGCGCCCGATCCGGTGGCGGGATACCCGGCCCCTGATCGGCAACCGTGATCGTCACGCCCTGCTCGGTGGAATAGGCGAAGAACCGCACCATGCCGCCGGGAGGCGAAAACTTCACCGCGTTGTCCAGCAGATTGGCCACGGCCTGCTGAATCATGTCACGATCGCCATAGGCTGGCATGCGCTCGGGGAAGGACGGAGCGAAACGCAGGCCCTTTTCCTCGGCCACCGCCCCGTACAGCTCGGCCACGTCAGCGAGCAGAGGCCCGAGATCGATCGGCGCGAAGGCCGACCGGCGCGAACCCGCCTCGATTTCGGCGATGCGCAGCAATCCCTGGAACACCGAGACGATACCATCAAGATCCGTGGTCGCGCGCTCGATCGCGGCACGTAGCTCCGTGGGGCTTTCGGCATGTACGGCCGCATCCTCCAGGCGCGCCCGAGCACGGGTGATCGGCGTGCGCAGGTCGTGCGCAATGGCATTAGAGACCTGGCGCACCCCGTCCATCAGCCGCTCGATGCGATCCAGCATGTCGTTGATGGTTTCCGCTAATTGATCGAATTCGTCGCCGCGACCGGATAGGCGCACGCGACGCCCGAAATCGCCAGCAGCAATGGACGCCGCCGTGGCAGAAACGCTGGCGAGCGTTCGGCGGAACAGGCTGCGCACCACGAATGCGCCCAACGTGGCCATGGCGATGACGACGATTACCGCCCAGAGCAAGGCATCCGTCAGAAGCCGCCGGAGCTGGGCGCGCGTCTGCACGTCACGGCCAACGAGAAGATGGAACCCATCCGGCAAGTTGAAGCGGCGCACTCGGGCGAGCGATTTGACACCCGCGCGCGAGACCGGAAGCTCGTACCAGACATCCGTACGGCGCACGGCTCCGGGCCAGGTCGCGAGATTACCGGCCAGGCGCTGATCGCCTGGGCCGTAGAGCAGGTAAATCGCGTTGTCATCGACGTCTTGCGCCAGCCGGTCCTGGATCGTCAGCACCAGTGCCGCGAGTCCGCCTTCCTCCCATCGTTCGGAAAGGCTGGTTGCATCAGCGCGGATTGCCGCCTCCGTTTGGCGGTTGAGCAGGCCCGCCGTCGCCCACCACAGGAACACCGCAAGCGCGGCTGCGCTTACCGCAAGCAGACCGGCATAGACTGCCGCAAAACGCACGCCTGCGGAGCGCAGGAAGACACGCGGCCGACGATGCGAAGCAGGGTCCGCCGGCGGCTCGGGCGAGACTGCTCCCGGTGCGATTTTGGATGGCGATTTAATCCCGAAGAACGTCACGCGGTTTTCAAGGGGTTTCGGCGCGCAGCATGTACCCGGCGTTGCGAACGGTATGGATCAGCGGCGTCGGGAACGGTTTGTCCACCTTCTGCCGCAACCGCGACACGTGCACATCAATCACGTTCGTCTGAGGATCAAAATGATAGTCCCAAACACCCTCCAGCAGCATGGTGCGTGTTACGACCTGGCCAGCGTGTCGCATCAGGTATTCAAGCAGGCGGAACTCGCGCGGTTGCAGGTCAATTTTCTGGCCCGCGCGCTTCACCTGGCGCGAAAGCAAGTCTAGCTCCAGATCGGCCACCGTAAGTTTGGTCACCGGTCCTTCGGCCTTGCCCCGGCGGCCCAGAGCTTCCACGCGGGCCAGCAATTCGGAAAAGGCGAAAGGCTTGGTGAGATAATCATCGCCACCCGCCTTCAGGCCCCGGACCCGCTCATCCACATCAGCAAGCGCCGACAGGATCAGCACCGGGACCGAGTTCTTCTGCGAGCGCAGCGTCTCCAGCACACGGAGCCCGTCAATTCCACCGGGCAGCATGCGATCGAGGATCACTCCGTCGAACGATTCGCTTGCCGCCAGAAACAGCCCGTCGCGGCCATTATCGACATGCTCGACGACGTGGCCCGCTTCGCGCAGCCCGCGTACAACGAAGCCGGCCACTTCCTTGTCGTCTTCCACCACCAGGATTCGCATTCCCACCTCCTACGCGAGCCGCCCGCCCGCCCGCTATTCCGTCTGCTCGGGCGGCCTGCGCCCGACAACCACCGGCACCCTCAACTCGCGCTCGCCCCGGCGGATTAACAGTGTCACGCGGGTGCCCGGTGGCGCGGCGGCGATGGCGCGCACCAGGCCAATGGCGCTGTCCACCCGTTCACCGTCCGTGGCCTCAACAACATCGCCCGGTCGCAAACCCGCGAGAGCTGCTGGCCCGCTGGCCTCCACGCCAGCGATCATGACCCCGCCACGCCCGCCTTGCATGCCCGTGCTCTGCACAGAAACGCCGAGCCAACCCCGATCGACCCGCCCATGCGCGAGAAGCTGATCGACCGTATAGCGGACCGTGTCAGACGGAATGGCGAAGCCGATACCCACCGAGCCGCCCGAGGGTGAAACGATCGCGGTGGTCATACCGACCACCTGCCCGTCTAGATTGAACGCTGGCCCCCCGGAATTGCCAGGGTTAATGGGCGCGTCCAGTTGCAGAAAATTGTCGAATGGGCCGGCTCCCAAATCGCGCCCTTCCGCGGAGACAATGCCCGCCGTGACCGAACCGCCCAGTCCGAACGGATTGCCCGCCGCAAGAATCCAGTCGCCCGCCTCGACCTTGCGCAAATCGCCCCAGGTTACGGCTGGCAACGGGTGCGGTGGCACAACCCTGATCACCGCCACATCGGTCAATTCATCGGAGCCGATCACTCGGGCCGGCATCTCTGTGCCGTCGGTTGAGAGAGGCGATAATTTTCGTGGCATGGCCGACCACATGATTGTTGGTCACGATTATTCCGGACGGGTCGATGATGAAGCCCGAGCCTGCGCCCAGCATTTGCTCGCGCCGGTTGCCGAAACGTCGCCGGAATTCGCGTCCAAGGGGCGTATCACGCAGCTCGGGCGGCAGTTCTGCTGCCAACTCGCCTGCGCTGACCGTTTCGGTGACGGCGATGTTAACAACCGCGGGCAAGACCCGCTTCACCAACGGCGCGAAACTATCCGGCACGGCTCGCGCGCTGGCCATTTGCGCCCCGGGGGTGCAGGACGAAGAAAGCAGCGCCACGCCCAGCACCAGGCCCCTCAGGTCCAGCTTATAGGATCGTAGAAGGGACATCAGCAGGTCCTTGTGAGAGCGTCGGTCCGCGCCGTCTCTCAGCAGATGGCGTGCGCCCGGCGGCGCAACAAGAATCGTGGTCTCAGCGATTTTTGGGCGCCCCGCACGGGAGCCGCGAGGTGTTCGGGGGTAGCGGCCGCGCATGTCGCGGCGGACATCAGCCCAGCCATCGCGCCAAAAGCCGGGCAATATCGGCAGTAACGGCGACCGGCATTCCGGCGGGCGAGAGCAGCGCCAAGCTCAGCGGCACCCGGCCGCGCGCCGGAGCCTGAGTCCAAAGAATGCCTGCGCACGCGCTGACGCGACCGGTGTCGGCGCTGCGTAGTCCACCACGGTACGTCCCGCGGGCAGGATGAGTTCGAGGGGCAGTTCGGTCCTCAGGACCAGCGCCGCGAGCCGGCGGCGCCGGCGCGCCAAGATGGCCCCCGAAACGGCGTCGGAGCCTGTCTCGACCTGCTCTGTGGTGCGAGACGCCAGCATCGGCGGCAAGGCGTCCGCTTCCACTGGAGCGGCCAACAAATACGCCCCGAGGTCTTCATTTCCACCGCCGCTACCGCGAGCAGTTTGGAATTGGCCAGTGGGTCGTTGCGCGCCAGACGGGCCCCACCGCCGCCGGAGAGACGGAAGGAACCAGGCTCGCCGCGCCGCTGGGCGATGATGCGGCCGGGGGATCCCGCAGCTATCAGGCGACCGGCATTGCCTGCCCGAATGACAGTCTGGGGCAAACCGAGCTGCTGCCGGTATTGCGCCGATACCTGGCGAATCCGGGCCAGCGCCCCGCGGTTTGCCTCCTGCCCGGCATCCGCCAAGGCAGCCAAGCGTAGCTCGATATCAGCCGGCGCCTCCGGACCACGCATCGGATCTCGGTCTTCCAGGATTGCGGCGATCTGGGCCGCCAGCCCCAGCTCTTCCCGGGTGCCGTCGGCTCGCATAATGGCGGCGAGCCTTGGACGAGCGCCCAGCATCGCCATCTGGCGGCCTTGCCTTCGGTGGTGATAGGCCCGAGCCGTCCAGTGCACCCAATTGGATTAGCAGCGACCGCGCCGCGCCAAGTGGACCAAAAGGCGGCGGATCAGGAAATGGACTCCGCACCCCGGGCGGCACAGTCCAAGCCAGGCCCGACAGTTCGGCTTCTAGAGCGATTTTAGGGTGACTGGCGATAGCCGCAGTGTGCGAGATAGTTCGAGCATTCGGACGGGGTAAATCGGTGCAGCAGTTTTCTCACTGCAAACCACAGGGAACTTAGCTTGCGCGCTGCCTTCGCGCGTAGCAGGGCCTTCAGTTTCGCGAATGCCTGTTCGATGGGGTTGAGATCCGGCGAGTATGGCGGCAGGAACCGCAGTTCGGCTCCACGCGTCTCGATCGCCTCCCGCACGCCCGCCACCTTGTGCGAGCCCAGATTGTCCATGATCACGATGTCGCCCGCCGATAGCGTCGGCGCCAGTACCTGCTCGACATAGGCTACGAACAGCTCGCCGTTGATCGCACCGTCGAACAGACCGGGAGCAGTGAGACCGTTCTGGCGCAAGCCGGCGATAAAAGTCGAGGTCCGCCAACGTCCGTGCGGCACCGCCGCGACCACGCGCGCGCCGCGCCGGCCGCGCGCATAGCGGCGGGCCATGTTGGTCGTTGCCCAGGTCTCGTCGATGAAGACAAGCTTGGCGGGGTTCAACTCCGGTTGCCCCGCCCGCCATGCCTCGCGTGCGGCGGCCGTCTCGGGACGGTCCTGCTCCGCCGCGCGCTGCGACTTTTTTTCGCGTCAGCCCCAGTTGGGCCAGCGTGCGCGACAGCAGTCCCGAACTGGCCGAGGCGGCATGCGTCCGGTGCAGCCAAATCGCCAGTTCGGCCAGGGTGACATCCGCTCGGCGCTCCACCTCGGCGCGGATGGCATCCTGGAGCGGGGCCAATTTCGGCCGCACGTGCCCCCGTTGCGGACGCGCCGCACTCTCACCGGTCTGTCGGCGCCGCGAGACCGCCTTGGAGACGTAGGAGATGCTCACCCGAAACAGCTTGGCCGCTTGGCACACGCTCAGTCCGCCGTCCACGCCCGCAAGAATCCGATCCCGCAAATCCTGCGAATACGCCTTGCCCCGTCGCCAGGTCATCTCGCCTCCGGTCCACGCAACCGGAAGCCGGTAAATCACAGATCGCCCCCGTGCCGGAATCCCCCCGATTCCAGTCACCCAGGGACCGCTCTAAAATCTCCGGCCGCTCGAAGGCAGCCAGGCCGCGGTGCAGCGCCTCGGTCCCGAGGCGGATCGCGACACCCGGCCCCTCGCGGCCGGCGCGCCCGGCACGCTGCTCTACAGCCGCGCGCGAGAATCCGCAGCGTGGCGAGGCGGGTAAGGCCGGTGCTGGCGTCCAGTCGTCGCGCGCCCCGCCAGCCTCCGTCCACGACAATTCGGACGCCGGGAACGGTCAGCGACGTCTATGCAGACGTGCCGGTCAGCTCCCGGATTTTGGCGACAATGGGCGGGGCCACCCAATTCACGCCGCCCTCGGCATAGGCCCGCTCGAAACCAGCGCGGTCTATGACGTAAGTGCTGGGAATGCCGCGCGCCTTGAAGGCCCGCATCAGGGCGCCTTCCCGGTCGATCAGGATCGGGAGATTCTCGATCTGGTGTGTCTTATAGAACGCCTCAACAACCGGCGCGCCGCCGCGATCGTCGGCAATGGCCAGCACCTTTACGTGGTCCGCGGCGATCATGCCGGCCAATCTGGACAACGCGGGCAGTTCCGCCACGCAGGGCGGGCACCACGTGGCCCAAAGATTCACAACAAGCCCCTGGGCGCGGAACTGCGAAAGCTGGTGCTCCGCCCCGTCCGATCCCGTGAAGGTCGCATCCGGCGCCCTCGCCGGCGGGTCGACCGGCTTAAGCATGCCTTGATCCGCCGCAAGTAGTTTGCCCGCAGCGCATGCCACCGCTAGGGTCGGACCTGTCGCCAACAATTCCCGGCGGCGGATCATTCGCATCACGAGCCGTCTCTCTTGACCGAACACCAAAACGACAGCGCGCAAACTACGGCTCCGCCCGCCAACGCCCAATGGGGGGGACGCTTCGCCGCTGGACCCGCCGCGATCATGCAGGACATCAATGCCTCGATCGGCTTCGACCGCAAGCTGTGGCGGCAGGACATTACGGGCTCGCTCGCGCATGCGGCAATGCTGGCGAAAACAGGCATTATTGGCGCGGGCGATGAACAGGCGATCCGCGCCGGCCTGGAGGCCATCGCGGAGGAGATCGCGACCGGACGCCTCCCGTTTTCCGAGGCGCTCGAAGATATACACATGAACATCGAGGCCAAGTTGACGGAGCGGATTGGCGAGGCTGGCAAGCGCCTGCACACCGCGCGCAGCCGCAACGACCAGGTGGCGACCGATCTGCGGCTCTGGACGCGCGAGGCGATCGACGGGATCACGACGCAGATCACCGACCTAATGCGCGCGCTGGCCGAACGCGCGGCGACCCACGCTGGGGACCCGATGCCCGGCTTCACCCACATGCAAACCGCCCAGCCGGTGACGTTCGGACATCACCTGCTGGCTTATGTGGAGATGCTGGAGCGTGACCGGGGCCAACTCGCCGACTGCCGGCGGCGCCTGAACAAATCTCCACTGGGCGCCGGGGCGCTTGCCGGCACGTCATTTCCGATAGACCGGGAGATGACCGCGCGGGCGCTGGGTTTTGACCGGCCGGTGGCGAATTCGATGGATGCGGTATCGGATCGCGATTTCGCGCTGGAGTTCCTGGCCGCGGCTTCGATCTCGGCGGTCCATCTCTCGCGCCTCGCCGAGGAAATCGTCATCTGGTGTAGTGCCCCGTATCAATTCATCCGGCTGTCGGACGCATTCTCAACCGGCAGCTCCATCATGCCGCAGAAGCGCAACCCTGACGCAGCCGAGTTGGTGCGGGCGAAGTCCGGCCGGATGGCCGGCGCTCTGGTTTCGTTGCTGACGGTCATGAAGGGCTTGCCGCTCGCCTACGCCAAGGATCTGCAGGAAGATAAGGAGCCGCTGTTCGACGCGGCCGATTCCTGGACGCTATCGCTGGCGGCAATGGCTGGAATGGTGCGCGACCTGGTGGCGGAAAGGGCGTGCATGCGCATGTTCGCGGCCAGCGGTTTCGCCACCGCGACCGATCTGGCAGATTGGCTGGTGCGGGTGTTGCACATGCCGTTCCGCGACGCGCATCACGTGACAGGCAGGCTTGTGGCGCTCGCCGAGCAAGAAGGCGTCGATCTTGACGGGCTGTCGCTCGCCCAGATGCAAAGCATCGAGCCGCGCATCACGGAATCGGCGCGCGCCGTATTGAGTGTCGAGGCCTCGGTCGCGTCACGCGCCAGCTACGGCGGCACCGCCCCCGAACAGGTTGCCCGCCAGGCGGCGCGTTGGCTGGAGGTGCTGTGAGGGCAACGCGAATTCTCGTCTTGTTGCTGGCGGCATCGGCGTTGCTGGCGGCCTGCGGCAAGAAAGGGCCTCCCGATCCGCCCGGGCCGCCCGGGAAGGTCATTTGGCCGAGAAGCTATCCCACGTTCTGACCGCTGATGTTGGGGCAGCCGAAGCTAACGCTTGGCAGCGGCAGGCGTCAGGCCGGGATCGATCCAGCCAATATTTCCGTCGCCACGGCGATAGACGACGTTAAGCTCTCCCGTGGTGCTGTTGCGGAACATTAGCACCTGCTGGTCGGCCAAATCCATGCGCATGACCGCTTCGCCGACTGACAGCCGACTGATCTCTGTTGGCTGCTCGGCGATGACGGTCGCGTAGGCGCCCACGCCGTTGATGCTGTCCGCCTCCGCCGGTGCAATGCCCTCCTCTTCCTGGCGCAACACGTATTGGCGTGCCGGTTCCGGCCGCTCCCGATTGGCCATATCGCGGGCGTGCGCGTTGACGCGCCGGCGATAGCGGCGAAGGCGCTTGGCAATGTGTTCGGCCGCATCATCGAAGGCGCTGTTTGCGTCCGCCGCCTCGCCCTCACCACGCAGTTTGAGACCCCTGCCGGCATGCAGGTTGATATCGCATGTAAAGAAGCTGCGGGCGCGGCTGAAGGTGACGTGCGCCTCCAGCGCGCGGTCAAAGTATTTGTGGGCGATGGCTTCCAGATGCATGGCCACGCGCTGTTGCAGCGCGTCGGACAGCTCGACCTGCTTGCCGGAAACCGTGATCTCCATAATGGCTCTCCCCGCAGAACAACGCCCTCTCGCGCTGGCCGGCGGCGTCCTGCATCGTCAGGCCGGCACGGCCTTCTCGCGCTTGCGCTGGACGGAGTTCGGGATCCGCAGCGCCTCCCGGTATTTGGCCACGGTCCGGCGGGCGATGTCCACGCCCTCGGCGCGCAACGCCTCAACGATCGCGTCATCGGAGAGAATTGCGTCGGGCCGCTCGGAGAGGATCATCGCGCGAATACGGTGGCGTACGGTCTCGGCGCTCTGCGAACCGCCGTCCGTCCGAGCAATCGCCGTGGTGAAAAAATATTTCAACTCAAACGTGCCGCGCGGCGTAGCGATGTATTTATTCGACGTCACACGGCTGACGGTGCTTTCGTGCATGTCCACCGCATCGGCGATGTCACGCAGGATCAGCGGGCGGAGGTGGGCGATGCCGTGCTGGAGAAACCCGTCCTGCCGGCGAACAATCTCGGCAGCCACCTTCAGTATGGTCTGCGCACGCTGTTGCAGGGACTTCACCAGCCAGTTCGCGCTTGCCAGCCGTTCGCTGAGGAACGCGCGCTCGTCCCGTGCGGCCCGCGGTGCGATATCGGCATAAAATCGGTGGTTGACCAAAAGTCGAGGCAATGTCTCGGGATTAAGCTCCAACACCCACCCGCCACCGGGGCGGGCGCGCATCAGAACATCGGGAATAACCGGCTGCGCCGGTTGCGCATCCCAGCTCGCGCCGGGCTTGGGATCGAGGGCCCGGATCTCTGCGATCATGTCGGCCAGGTCTTCCGCATCAACGCCGCATATCTGCTGCAAGCGGCGCAGATCCCGGCGCGCCAGCAGGTCCAGGTTGTCGAGCAGCACCGCCATGGCGGGATCGAGCCGGTTCCGTTCAGCCAGCTGCGCGGCAAGACACTCCCTGAGGTCGCGGGCGAACAGACCCACCGGGTCGAAACGCAACATCACCGCCCGCACGCGCTCGACTTGCTGTATGGGAATCGCAAGTGCGGCGGCAATTGCTGCGGGCTCGGCGGTAAGACGCCCGGCCGGACATAATAAAGCGATCAGATACGCGCCGATTAGCCGGTCTGTTGGTTCGGCAAGGCCGAGGCGAAGTTGCTCTCCGAGATGCTCGCGCAACGAGCGGGGCGCTTCTTCGATCTCGGCATCCCGCCCGTCAGAATCGAAATCGTGCGATCCGCCTCGCCCACCGTATTGCCCGTCCGAGGCGCCGCCCGGGTCGTAGGGTTCGGCGTGATCGGGTGCGTCGAGGGGGGCGGTTTCAGCTTCGGGCAGCGTTTCGGCGCCGACCCGTTCGGCCGTGTCCGCCTCCGGGGTGATCCGTTCCGCAAGCTGGTCGAGCGCCGCACGCTCCGCCGACTGCCCCCCGTCGCGGTCGTCGCGCTCCAGCAGCGGATTGCGCTCGATCTCCTCTTCAATAAAGGCAGCGACATCGAGATTGGAAAATTGCAAGAGTTTGATCGCCTGCCGCAATTGCGGCGTCATTACCAGCGACTGATTCTGGCGCAGATCGAGGCGCGGTCCGATCGCCATACGAAGCGCCCGCACTTATGGCGAAGTTTGCGTAAACGGACTTATCCTGTACCAGTCCCCTGGCTCACATGCGCGCTCCGGCAACGATTCCGTTCCCTAAAGGCTGAACCGCTCGCCCAAATAGACGCGCCGCACGCCTTCATGCGCGACCACCTCCTCTGGCGGGCCCTCCATCAGCAACTGGCCGTCATGCATGATATAAGCTCGGTCAATAATCTCCAGCGTTTCTCGTACGTTATGATCCGTGATCAGCACACCTATGCCGCGGTGCTTGAGATGCGAGACAAGGTCGCGGATCTCACCCACCGCAATCGGGTCAATCCCAGCCAGCGGTTCGTCCAGTAGAATATACGAGGGCTGAGTCGCCAGCGCACGCGCGATCTCCACGCGCCGCCTCTCGCCGCCCGACAAGGCCAGAGCAGGCGTGCGGCGAAGATGACTGATGCCGAACTCGGCCAGCAGTTCGTCCAGCATCAGATCGCGCCGGCCCGGGTCCGGCTCGACGACTTCGAGCGCCGCCATGACGTTCTGTTCCACATTCAGGCCGCGGAACACGCTCGCCTCCTGCGGTAGATAGCCGATGCCGAGCCGAGCGCGCCGATACATCGGCAGGAGGGTGATTTCGGCGCCGTCGAGCGTGATGCCGCCGGTGTCCGGGCGCACCAATCCGACAATCATATAAAAGGTGGTGGTCTTGCCGGCGCCGTTCGGGCCAAGCAGCCCCACCGCCTCACCGCGATGCAGGCTGAGGCTGACGTTCCGCACAACCGGGCGCCGGTTGTAGGTCTTGCCCACACCCGCGGCCAGCAGCCCGCCGCTGCCTGTGACGACACGCAGACCATTGGCGCGCGGGTCGATCATGGGCGGGTCCCCTTCGGCGCGGCGGGCGGCGTTGCCGGAACGTGCCCCTGCGCTTCATTGGGAACAATCAACCCCTGCACTCGTCCGGTTCGTCCGGACAGCAGCCGCGAGATGCCGGTTTTCAGATTGACCTCCGCTTCCGAACCGTCGAGCTGGTTCTGCCCGCGCGTGATATGCACGTGACCAACGAGAAGGGCGATGCCGGTTGCCGGCACATACACTCCGCGCGCGCCCGTGACCGTTTCGGTCGGCGTACGGATGGTCACGTGACCGAATGCCTCCACCTTCTCCAGCTTGCCAGTGGCGGCGAGCGGATCATCTTTGGCTGTGGCGGACGCAGCCGCTTTGGTCGGCTTCGCGGGCTGCGGCTGCTGTGGCGACTCCGTCGTGTAGGCCACCAGCACGTCCGCCCGGATGCGGCGTGCGTCCTTGGTCGTGACCACCGCATCGCCGCGAGCCACCGCCATGTGCTGCTGCGACCAGTACTCGAGATCGTCGCGCGCGGTTAGCACATCATTGGGCGTGGTCAGTTTCAGATTGCGGCCGGTGATGACCAGCACGGCCCTGTCCAGATCATAAACGGCCTTATCGCCGACTACTCGATCGGTAGCTGTGTAGATGACTACGTGGCCTTCGGCCTCGAGGCGGTAAATCTCGTTGCCTGATGTGTCATCGTCGCTGGTGATGGCCTGGCCGCTGTTGCCGTTGGCCGCCGGTTTGGTACTGATCGCCGGCAGCGACTTCCCGTCCGGTCCTGCCTTCTTGCGATAAAAGGCGATCAGGCGATCCGCGTTCACCGTGACGTTCTGACGCACCGCCGTGGCTTCGCCTTCGGCGATGACCTCGTGCTGTTGCTGCAACCACTCAATGCCGTTGCGCGCGGTAATGTTGATCGGGCCACCATGCGACAGATCGATCCCTTGCGCCCGCGCCGAGGTGCCTATGGAGGCGGGAAGTGCGACCGCAAGAAACGCAGTGCGCAGCATTCGCGTGTTTCCGGCCCCGATCAGCTTGGGCGTCATGGCGTACCGGCCCCGCTCAGCAGCAGATGTGCGGGCCCGGCGAATTGGACCTGTGCCCCGCTGTCCACCGCCGTGAAGCCGCCAGCCGCATCCAGCCGGCCGAACGGTCCCTGCGCGTGCACCGGCTCAGATCCGGCGGCGGCGCCGTTCTTCAGGTCGATCGCTGCGCTCGCCGTGGTCATTGTCGTGCCGTCGTCCCGAAACAGGGTCACATGCTCCGAGAGGTCCAACTCGTTGGACTGCCGTCGGTAGACGCCATGATCACCCTGCAACAGCAACCACGTCCCGTTTTGCAATGTAATGTCGCCTTTGGGTGCGGTGAGGTTCACGCGGTCTTGCCCGACTTGCTGCGCTTCGGAAGCGGTCAGCGTGTACGGTCTGCCGTGCTCGTCCACGCTCCGATAGCGCGGTTCGATCATGCGCGCACCGCGGATCTCGTCCCGCAAATGATTGGCAGCCGCCTTCGCCCGATCGGCCTCGCGCTGCAATTCCGGCCAAATCGCCAGGCTGCCGAGCAGGACCAACGCCACAAACGGCAGGAGCAGCTTGGCCGAGACGATAGCGAACCGCCGGCGCGCAATTCCCCCCGGAGTCGGCAGCTCGCGCGCGATGGTCGAGCCCATCATCCGCCTTACCGCCGGGGCGCGTGACAGCGGAACCGTCATGCGGCCCCGGCCCGCAACAGATCATGGATGTGCAGAATCCCGATCGGGTGTTCGAGCGGGTCGACGACGAACAAAGCGGTGATCGGCCTTGCCCTGGCATTCATCAAATGCAGCGCCTCGGCGGCGAGCGCGTCCGGGGCGATGGTGCTCGGCGCACGTGTCATGATCTCTCCCACCGTTCGGGCGAGGAGGTCCGGTTTCATGTGCCGGCGCAGATCTCCGTCGGTCACGATTCCCACCAGTCGGCCACCGGGACCGATGACCCCCAAGCATCCGAAACGCTTCTCGGTGATCTCCAGCAGCGCGAGCTGCATCGGCGTCTCGGGCCTGGCGAGAGGCACGGCCTCGTCGACATGCATCAATTCGCGCACACGCCGCAATTGCGCGCCCAGTCGCCCGCCCGGATGGAATTGGCGGAAATCGGCGGCGGTGAAGCCGCGGTAAGTCAGCAGCGCAACCGCCAGCGCATCCCCCAACGCCATCTGCATCAACGTACTGGTGGTAGGCGAAAGACCCATCGGACACGCCTCGGCGGTCACGGGTAGCGCGAGTACCACGTCCGCTGCCGCGGCCAACGCGGAACGCGGGTGAGCAGTCACGGCAACAAGCGGGATCGCGAACCGGCGCGCGTGCGCGATCAGATCGGCGAGTTCCGGCGTCTCTCCGGAGTTGGACAACGCCAGCACCGCATCGCCGGCGACGATCATCCCCAGATCGCCATGCGATGCCTCGGCCGGATGGACGAACAATGCCGGCGAGCCGGTCGAGGCGAAGGTTGCCGCGATCTTGCGGGCAACATGCCCCGACTTGCCCATGCCCGAAACCACAACACGACCGGTAGCGGTCGCCAGGACCCGCACCGCCTGCGCGAAACTATCATCGAGCCCGGCGGCCAGCGCATTCAATCCGGCCGCCTCAGTGCTGAGAACGGCACGAGCCACATCGAGATCGGAGCGCGCGGACGCGACTGCGGCGGTCATAGACGTGGGCGACTCCCGTCCCTGTTGCGGCGCGGCGAGGCACTTCTATGGCCAGCGCCGGGGAGCGGGTCAACCGTCCGCGAAAAAGCTTACCAAAAAGCATGCCAAGCGTTGCCAGGCAGCCAGATTATCACCCGCTACCGCCAATTGGCGGTAGCGGGGCGGCGGAGCGCCGCAATAAGTGCCTCTCGTTCTGCCAAGCGCTGACGAAGCCGGACTGGACGATCGTATGCAGCAACGCCACCAATTGCAAAGCTGCAACCGGACGGCGAACCATTGGGCAGGCGCTGAGTTGTGGAAGGGCGCGATTGGGGCTCTCTCGCACACTGGCCGAAGAACGGTGTAACCCGTGCCGTCGCATCGGCGACGCTCGCTCCGCTTATCAGGATCAGTGGGCGAAAATGTCGGGCTCAGCGTAACCCAACAGGTCAAGGCGGGCACGGGCCGGGAGGAAGGCAAAACAGGCTTCGGCCAACTCCAGGCGGCCTTCACGGACGAGCAGCGCTTCCAGCCGTTCCCAGAGCGCGTGCAAATGCAGTACGTCCGAGGCGGCGTAGGCGAGCTGTTCGGGCGCCAGTTCGGGCGCTCCCCAATCGGAGGTCTGCTGCTGCTTGTTGATCTCGATACCGAGCAGTTCACGGCAGAGATCCCGCAACCCGTGCCGGTCGGTAAAGGTCCGGGTAAGCCGCGCGGCAATCTTTGTGCAACGCACCGGCGCAACGTCGATCCCCAAACTATGTTGTAGGATCGCGATGTCGAACCGCGCAAAATGCATCAGCTTGATGGTGTGGCGGTCGGCGAGCAGGCGACGCAGCTTTGGCGCGTCGAAACCGCGCCCGCCCAGACGAGCCGGAGCAAGCTGCACCAGATGCGCCACACCATCCCCGGCCGAAAGCTGGACCAGACACAGCCGGTCACGATGCGGGTCCAAGCCCATCGTCTCGGTATCAACGGCCACGACCGGTCCGAAGCTCACCCCTTCGGGCAAGTCGTCGCGATAGAGGTGGATGGTTCCTCCGGCCATGAACTGGGTGACACTCACCGGATCATGACCGGAACTTGCGTTGTGTAATAGTTGGTGCCCAGGAGAAGACTCGAACTTCCACGACCTTGCGGCCACAGGTACCTGAAACCTGCGCGTCTACCAATTCCGCCACCTGGGCATTGCGGGGCGGCGAAGCACGGACGCTCGCCAAGCGAGGCGATGTAGCGAGGCGGGCGGAGCGCGTCAACACATGGGGTGTCTCGCCTGACCGATCAGCGAAACACGATCGTGCGGGACAGCGAGAAATTCACCAGCATTCCGGCGAGCGATCCGACGGCGACCGCAAGCACCGGCTGAGTTGCGCAAAGCGGCACCAGCGTGACTAAGGCGGCGTAGGTGCCCCGGTTCAGCACAAAGCCCCCGAGATTGGTGGCTAGGAACCTGAGCCATTGCCGATGCGCCGGACCGCGCCCCACTCCCCGGAAGGTCCACACCCGGTTGAAAACCCAGTTCACCGAGGCCGCCACCAAATAGGCGAGCACGCCCGCCCCGTACAGGCCCAGCAGTGGTCGCAGGCCATAGACCGTGGCGGTGTCCAGCACGAAGCCGAACGCGCCCACGGTGCCAAAACGGAGGAACTGCGTCGCAATTGCACGGTCCGGGATGACGCTTGCTACCTGCACTTGTTCTCTCGTAACTCGTTGAGGCTCGATTACGACAGACGGTGCCGCGCCGGCCAGGGAAACTGTCGCTTTCGGCGCAAACCCCGGTTCACGCCATGAGGCGTGCAGCCCGCGCCCGCTTCCTATATCAGGGGAGCACCCGGCCCGTCCGCGACGGGCCAACCAATGGGATGGAGGACGCAATGGCGATCCAGTTGGGGCAAGTCGCCCCGGACTTTGAGCAAGACAGCACTGAGGGCAAGATCCGCTTTCACGAATGGCTGGGTAATTCCTGGGGCGTGTTCTTCAGCCATCCCAAAGACTACACGCCGGTCTGCACCACCGAGCTCGCCGAGGTGGCACGGCTCATGCCGGAATGGAGGAAGCGCAATGCCAAGGTGATCGGACTTTCAGTGGATCCCACCAACAGCCACAAAGGCTGGGAGAAGGATATTGAGGAGACGCAGGGCCAAAAGCTTAATTTCCCGGTGATCGCCGACCCCGATCAGCGGGTGTCTCAGCTCTATGGCATGATCCACCCTGAGGCGGATCCGACGATCACGGTGCGGAGCGTGTATATCATCGACCCGGCCAAGAAGGTGCGGCTGATCATCACCTATCCGCCAAGCACGGGGCGCAACTTCGATGAAATCCTGCGCGTGCTCGACGCGCTGCAACTGACGGACGCGCACAAGGTCTCCACCCCGGTGAACTGGAGGGACGGCGATCAGGTAATCATCGCCCCGAGCCTTTCGGATGAAGATGCGAAGAAACGATTTCCGCAGGGCTGGAAAACGCTGCGGCCCTATCTTCGCATGGTGGACCAGCCACCGCTGCCGCGTAGCTGACCGGGCGCAGCTTGGGCGCGGCTCAGGTCGCGCCCCCGCCCCGTTTCTTTGCTTCAAGCACGAGCTGCGTCTGAACCACCACGGCGACGAGCTTGCCGGCATCGGAGGTGACCCGCGTCTGCCACACCATTGTGCGGCGGCCGCGATGCAGCGGCGTCGTCTCGCCGGTAACGCTTGTTCCGACTGGAGCGGGGGCAAGGAAATTCGTCTTACTCTCGATCGTGGTCGTGCCGGCGCCTTCGGGCAGGTTCATGACCGTCGCCAGAGCCCCCAGCGTATCGGCGAACGCCATGACAGCGCCTCCGTGCAGAACGGGAGGCACGGTGCAGAGATCCGGTCGCACGAGCATCGTCGCGACCACCCGATCCTTGGTCGATTCCGCGACACTGATGCCCAGCAATTCCGCGAAGGGCAAATTCATCCACTCCACATTCCATTTGCCCGCTCGCCATAAAGCGCGCGGCAACGGCGCGTCGCAAATTCCGCCGCGAGTGTAATCGCGGCGATCAAGCTGGACGGATCGGCGACGCCTTTGCCAGCGATGTTGTAAGCCGTGCCATGGTCAGGCGAGGTGCGAATGATCGGCAGTCCCAGCGTCACGTTCACGCCATGCGTCATATCGAGCGTCTTGAGTGGGATAAGCCCCTGGTCGTGGTACATGCAAACGGCCGCGTCATAGCGGGCACGCGCGGGCCGGGTGAACATCGTGTCGGGCGGAAACGGTCCGGTGGCGTCGATGCCCTCCGCCCGCAGGGTCGCGATTGCGGGGGCGATGATCGTACGTTCCTCATCCCCGAGCGCACCGTTTTCGCCCGCATGCGGGTTGAGCCCGGCAATCGCCAAGCGCGGCTGAGCGATGCCGAAATCGCGCCGCAAAGCCGAATTTGCCGTACGCGCGACGGCGGCAATCCGCGCCGCGCTCAGCGCTTCGATGGCATCGCGCAGGCTGGTATGCAGGGTCACAAGAACGACGCGCAACGCCGGACTAACGAGCATCATCACTTCGCGCCCGGCAGCCCCGGTCAGCATCGCCAGAAATTCGGTGTGCCCCGGATAGGAAAACCCCGCGCGATGCAACGCGGCTTTGTTGATCGGGTTGGTCACCATTGCAGATACGGCGCCCCCTTGGGCGAACTGCGCCGCTCGCTCGATCGAGCCGATAACGGCGGGCGCGTGCGTCACGTCCGGATGGCCCGGCAGCACAGCTGAGGCAAGACGCATCGGAAGCACGGGGAGTGCATTGGCAAATCCCGCCATCGCTCCAGCACAATCGGCAAGCTCGATGACCGGAACCGGAAGGCCAAGGCTTGCAGCCAGACCGCGCAGCCGGTCGGGGTCGTCCAGGGCGAGGAAAGCCGGCCCACTGGCGCGCAGCGCCTGCCAAGCCCGTAGAGTCAGCTCGCCGCCGATCCCGGCGGGATCGCCCATGGTCAGAGCAAGAGGGGGCATGCGTCAGATATGGAGCGCGCGTCCGTCGGCAGCCAGGGCAGCTTCCTTCACCGCTTCGCTCAGTGTCGGGTGCGCATGACAGGTTCGTGCCACATCGTCCGCCGAGGCGCCGAATTCCATCGCAGTGGCCAGCTCGGCGATCAGCGTGCCTGCATCGGGGCCGATGATATGCGCGCCGAGGATGCGATCGCTCGTCGCGTCGACGAGGATCTTCACAAAACCGTCCGTGTCGCCCATTGCTCGCGCGCGGCCATTCGCCGTAAACGGGAATTTGCCCGTCCGATACGCGACGCTGGCCGCTTTCAGTTCTTCCTCGGTCTGCCCGACCGCGGCCACCTCGGGCCACGTATAGACCACGCCGGGGATAACCCCGTAATTCACGTGCCCCGCCTGGCCGGCCAGACGCTCCGCCAACGCTACGCCTTCCTCTTCCGCCTTGTGCGCAAGCATGGGACCAGCGATCACATCGCCGATCGCGTGAATGCCGGAAACTTTGGTTGCATAATGCGCGTCGGTGCGAACCCGGCCGCGCTCGTCGCGTTCCACCCCGACCGATTCAAGCCCCAGCCCGTTGGTGTAAGCCTGTCGTCCGACCGCCAGCAGCACTATGTCGGCGCCGATTTCCTCTGTCTGCCCTCCACGCACCGGCTTCACCGTGAGCGTTACCCCGTCATTGCCCTTGCGCGCGCCCGTAACCTTGGTGGACAGGCGGAAGTGAATGCCCTGCTTGGCCAGGATGCGCTGGAACGCCTTGCCGATCTCGGCATCCATCGCGGGAACAATCCGCTCCATGAATTCGATGACCGTGACTTCGGCCCCGAGCCGGCGCCAGACACTGCCGAGTTCTAGCCCGATATAGCCGCCGCCGATCACAGCGAGGCGCTTGGGAACGGCTTCCAGTTCCAGCCCACCGGTCGAGGTGACGATCTGCCGCTCGTCCACTTCGACACCGGGCAGCGGCATGCTTTCGCTCCCCGTCGCGATCACGATGTGCTTCGTTTCATATGTCACGCCATTGACCTGCACCGCCCCGGGTGCCGGGATGCGGGCCTCGCCCTTCAGCCATGTGACTTTATTCTTGCGGAACAGAAACTCGACGCCTTTTACGTTGGCCGAAACCACTTCGGCCTTGCGCGCCATCATGCGTGCCAGGTCAAGCCTCACGCCGTTGGTCTCGATCCCGTGCGCGGCGAAATCGTGCGTGACGGCAGCGAAATTCTCCGACGATTGCAACAGCGCCTTCGATGGGATGCAGCCGACATTGAGGCAGGTGCCGCCAAGCGTCGCCCGCTTCTCGACGCAGGCCACTTTCATGCCGAGCTGGGCAGCCCGCAGGGCGCAAACGTATCCGCCCGGGCCGGCGCCGATGATGATGATGTCGAATGTGTCGTTGGCCATTCAGAGCTCCGGCGCGTGACAGACGGCTTCCACATTGTGGCCGTCAGGGTCGAGCACGAAAGCGCCGTAGTAGTCCGGGTGATATTGCGGTCGCAGTCCCGGCGCGCCATTGTCACGCCCACCGGCCGCAAGTGCGGCATCGAAGAACGCTTGCACCTGTGCACGATCCTCGGCTGCAAATGCCAGGTGAATCGGCCCCGGCGGGGTGCCCATACGGCTGATCCAGAGCCCGCCCCGGTCCCCCGGACGATTCAATCCCGCCCAACCTTCGCCCTCTGCCACAATCCTGATGCCAAGCGGTGCCAGAGCGGCACTGTAGAACGCCTTGCTTCTCGAGAAGTCACGAACTGCAAAGCCGACATGATCAACGATCATCGTAGATCCCCTACACGCCATTAGACGCTCGTGTCAGGGCGACGCATGGAACGAGTGGGCGATCAGTGGCAAATAAGCCGCTCCAGCAGCCATAGCTGCCACCACAAGCGTGAAGAGTGAAAGCCCCATACTCCACATCGCGGCGATGCCGGGCTTGCGTGCCAACGTCGCCATAGTCTGACCACGCAACGCCTCAATGTCGTTCTTTACCCCCTCCGCGCAACGCCTCCATGTCCGTCTTCAGCTCGCCACGCAACGCCTCATGTCCGTCTTCAGCTCGCCACGCAACGCTTCGACCTCGGCCTTGGTCGCAAGAAACGGCATTTGCGCGTGGATGGAGACGATCATCGGCTCGAGGCGGCCGAGCGAGGCTTTCACCTCGTGCATGTCCTGCCCAAGCCGTTCGACCCGGCCTTCCATGCCCGGATCAGGCGTCGTTCCGTCCATTATTTACAAATCCAGCAGCAGCCTGCGCGGGTCTTCCACGCCTTCTTTCACCCGGACCAGGAACGACACCGCCTCGCGTCCATCGACGATACGGTGGTCGTAGGACAGCGCCAGATACATCATCGGCCGCGCCTCGACCTTGCCGCCCACCACAACCGGCCGGTCCTGGATCTTGTGCATCCCCAGAATCGCCGATTGCGGCGGGTTGAGAATGGGCGTGGACAGCAGCGAGCCGTAAATGCCGCCATTCGTGATGCTGAAAGTCCCGCCGGTCAGTTCCTCCAACTTGAGTGCGCCATCACGCGCGCGGCGGCCGAAATCGGCGATGGCGCGCTCGATCTCGGCAAAGCCCATGCGATCGGCGTCACGGATCACCGGCACGACTAGGCCACTCGGCCCGCCCACCGCGATCCCCATATTGACGAAATTTTTGTAGATGATGTCCTCGCCGTCGATCTCGGCGTTAACGGCCGGAAATTCCTTGAGCGCGATCGTGCAGGACTTCACGAAGACGCTCATGAAGCCGAGCCGCACGCCACCATGCTTCTTCTCGAACGCCTCGCGGTATTCTGTGCGCAGCGCCATCGCGGCGGACATGTCCACCTCGTTGAAGGTGGTCAGCATCGCGGCGGTGTTCTGCGCTTCCTTAAGCCGCGCGGCGATGGTGCGGCGCAGCCGAGTCATGCGTACCCGCTCCTCGCGCCGGTCAACCTCACGCGGCGGCCTAGCCGGAGGCGCCGGCGATGGGACGGGCTGCGGGCGATTGAGAAAGGCGAGAACGTCGCCCTTGGTGATCCGTTCATCCTTGCCGGTGCCAGCACCGATGTCGGGCCCCGTAAGGTGATGCTCCTCCATGAGTTTGGCGGCCGAAGGCATCGGCGCGTGCGCCGCGGCGGCCAGGTCGGCCGGCGGAGTCGCCGGGCGTGCAACAGGGCCGAGCGGGCGCGGCGGCGGATTCACGCCCGCTGGCGGATTGGCCGCCGCGCGCAGTTCGGGAGATGCGGCGGCCGTAACCGGGGCTGGCCGACGCTCAGACAGCGCCGCGGCGGCGGCCCCAGCCGGAGCCGGAGCGGCGGGAGCGGGATGGGGCGGGCGTACTGGCGCCTCGGCTGCGGCTGGCGCGGGCGGGGCGGCTTCGGTGGCAGCGCCGGCTTCCAACAAACCGAGTACGCTGCCCACTCCAACCTCGCTGCCCTCGGCGGCATTGATTGTGGACAGCACGCCTGATTCCGGCGCGTTGACTTCAACCGTGACCTTGTCGGTCTCCAGTTCAACCAAGGGCTCGTCCACCGCAACCGTCTCGCCCGCCTGCTTGATCCAGCGCGCCACCGTTGCCGAAGTCACGCTCTCGCCCAGTGCCGGAACCTTGATCTCGGTCGCCATGCCACGCCTTCCTTCCGGTCACGTCAGCCGAGCGCATCGGCCACAAGTGCCGCCTGCTCCGCAAGATGCACCCGCGAAAGGCCCGTTGCGGGACTCGCCGCCGCATGCCGCCCCGCATAGCGGGGCCGCTTGGTCGTGCCGTCTAACCTGGCGAGGACTCGTTCAATCCGGCGATCGACGAAGGTCCAGGCGCCCATGTTCTCTGGCTCCTCCTGGCACCACACGATTTCGGCATTGCGGTATGGCGCCAGTAGCCGCCCCAGCGTCGTCTCGGGAAACGGATAGAGCTGCTCGACGCGCAGAATGGCAATGTCGTTGAGGCTCTTCTCGCGACGGTCCGCCAGAAGGTCGTAATAAACCTTGCCGCTGCACAGCACGACTCGACGCACCTGCTCGTCCGGAGCGATTGTGTCTGTCTCGGGGATCACCAGAAGGAAGGCGCTGCCTGCGGCCATCTCGTGCAGCGGCGAAACGGCTACCTTGTGGCGCAGCAGCGATTTCGGCGTGAACACCACCAAGGGCTTGCGGAAGTTGCGCCGAATCTGGCGGCGCAGGACATGAAAATAGTTTGCCGGAGTGGTCAGGTTGCACACCGCCATGTTGCGTTCGGCACAGAGCTGCAAATATCGTTCGATCCGCCCCGAGGAGTGCTCGGGCCCCTGCCCTTCAGAGCCGTGCGGCAGCAACAGGGTGAGACCGGACATGCGCAGCCATTTGGTCTCGCCACTGGCCAGGAACTGATCGATGATGACCTGCGCGCCATTGGCGAAATCGCCGAACTGCGCTTCCCACAAAACAAGGGTGCGCGGATCGGCCAGCGTGTAACCGTACTCGAAGCCGAGCACGCCGGCTTCCGACAGCAGCGAGTTATAGATCTCAAGCCTCGCTTGATCGGGCGCAATGTTGTTCAGAGGCACGTATTCGTTCTGGTTCGTCTGGTCGATTAGCACCGCATGGCGCTGGCTGAACGTGCCGCGCTGAGAATCCTCGCCCGACAAGCGCACCCGGTGGCCTTCCAGCAGCAGCGTGCCGAAGGCGAGCGCCTCGCCGGTTGCCCAGTCGATGCCCTCGCCGGTTTCGATCATGTGACGCTTGGCATCGAGCTGGCGCGCGATTTTCGGATTAATGCCAAATCCCTCCGGCACATGAGCCAGCGCATGTCCCACCTGCTTCAATATCGCGACATCCACGCCGGTCGGCTCGTCTGCACGCTCTGTCTCGCCGCTCGCCCACGTGAAGCCGGACCAATGTCCTTCCAGCCATTCCGCCTTGTTCGGCTTGTAGGATTGGGCCGCCTTGTTCGCCGCATCCAGCTTGGCGGCGAAGGCATCCCACATGCGCTGCGCCTCCTCGGAGGAGACCACGCCTTCGGCGCTAAGCCGTTCGGTGTAGAGCGTCCGTGTCGTCTTCTGCCGTTCGATAGCGCAATACATCAGCGGCTGCGTGAACGCAGGCTCATCCGTCTCGTTGTGCCCATGCCGGCGATAGCAGACGATGTCCAGCACGACGTCGCAGCCGAAGCGCATGCGAAACTCGGCCGCCATGCGGGCGCAGAACACCACCGCTTCCGGATCGTCGCCGTTGACGTGCAGGATCGGCGCCTGGATCGACTTGGCGACATCGGTGCAATAGAGGCCCGAATAGGCGTGCGCCGGAACCGTCGTAAAGCCGATTTGGTTGTTGACCACCACATGCACGGTCCCACCGGTGCGATAGCCGATAAGCTGGCTCATTGCCAGCGTCTCATACACAAGCCCCTGGCCTGCGAACGCGGCGTCGCCGTGCATCAGCACAGCCATCACCGAGCGGCGCGCGCGTGTATCGCCCGCCTGATCCTGACGCGCGCGCACCTTTCCCACCACGACAGGGTCCACCGCTTCCAGATGCGAAGGGTTAGGTTGCAGCGAGAGATGCACGGAACGGCCGGCAAGCTCCACGTCGGTCGAGGTGCCGAGATGGTATTTGACATCGCCTGAGCCCTGCACGTCATCAGGCTTGAAACTTTCGCCGCCGAACTCGCTGAACACCGCAGTGAGCGATTTCTGCACGATATTGACCAGCGTGTTGAGCCGCCCGCGATGCGGCATGCCGATTGCGATCTCGTTCACACCCATCGCGGCGGCGGTTTCGTTGATCGCGTGCAGCGCGGGGATGGTAACCTCGCCGCCTTCCAGCCCGAATCGCTTGGTGGTGACATAGCGGCGCTGGCAGAACGCTTCGAATCCCTCGGCCTCAGTCAGTTGTTGCAGGATCTCGCGCTTGGCCGCGGCATCGAAGGCGTGGTTCCAGGGCGCGCCTTCCACCTTACGCTGAATCCAGGCTTTTTGTTCCGGATCCTGGATATGCATGAACTCCACGCCGACATGGCCGCAGTAGGTTTCACGCAGGATCGAGACGATCTCGCGCAGGGTCGCGGCCTCGCGGCCGAGCACGTTGTCTATGAAGATCGGCCGATCGAGGTCCGCAGAGGTGAAGCCGTATGTCGCGGGGTCCAACTCGGGATGCGGTTTCGGCACTTGCAGGCCGAGGGGGTCGAGTTGCGCTTCCAAATGGCCGCGCACGCGGTAGCTGCGAATCAGCATCAGCGCCCGCAGACTCGGGACGATAATTGCGCGGATTTGGTCGGTACGCGCGGGCGCGGGTTGCGGCTCGGCTTCCCGCTGCCCGCCGTTGAAGGTGGGCCGTGGCGCCCAGGAGGCGCCGTTCGCCTCGCTCAGCACCGCGCGCGCCTCGTCGTTCAATGCGCCGAACAACTCGCCGAAGCTTTCGTCCACTGCGCGGGGATCGGCTGCCCAGCGGGCATAAAGGTCGCTCAAAAATGCCGCATTAGCGCCGCTGAATGCTGAGGCCAGGATATCGACGCCCGCCATGTTCTTTCCTTTGCTGCCGCTCACCCACGCGCAAGCCCCCGCCCGGAGAACCCGGGAGGGAGGGGCCTGCGCGCCCGCCCTAACTAATGTGCGGGTCCCGGTTGCCGGAGTTCTGACAATCTAGCCGCTGGGTTGCCGGGCGCGCATGGAGATGGTCTACGCCTGACCCCACTGATTACTCGAACGTTGCCGGTATGTCACACGCCCCGGCGCAGGCGGCTGGGCAACAACTCGCCTTTATTCTCCAGGACCGGATAGGCCGCCGCGGCAACCAGATGCGTGTTCACTCGCTTGAGGTCTCGCAGCGCATCCAAATGCAGTGCGCTCGTCTCTGCTGTATCGAGGCGCCCGGAGCGGAGCCGGTCGAAATGCGCCTCGGTCGCAGCCGACTCCATGTTGCGGAACGTCTCCTTCTCGCTCGCCAACAGGCGGGCGGCCCGTTCATCGGCGGTCATGAATAGCGAAGCCGCGGTCCGGGCATTGCCGATCAGGCGGTCGATCATGTCCAACAGCTCCGCCTGACCTTCGTTCGAGAAAGACAATCCGCGCTTGAGCTTCCGCGAAACCAGACCGAGCAAACTCCGATCGACGATGTCACCGGCATGTTCCATGTTCGTGGCGAAGGCTAAGATCTCTCGCACACGGCGATGATCAGCCTCGCTGAGCGCGTCCGGATCAAGCGACGTGATATAGGCTTTGATCGCCGCGTTCAGCTTGTCCAGCACGTTGTCCAGACGCTTCGTCTCGCTTATTTGCTTGCGATCGGGCTTCTCGAAGATGTCTCGCAGGCCCGAAAGCATGCTTTCCAAAATATCCGCAAGTCGCAGCGCTTCGCGTGCAGCTCCGCCCAGGGCAATAACGGGTGTCTCGCGTGCCGACGGATCGAGATACATCGGCTGCGCGGGATCGGCGGGATCGATCCGCGCGGGCAGCGCTCGCCGAAGCAGCGCTGCATATGGCCGAAGCAGCGGCAGAAAGATCAACGCCAGGGCCAGATTGAATCCCGTGTGAAAGTCGGCAACGGCCCGCGCGTTGTCCGGGTCAATCGTCACCAGAAAGGTTCCGATATGGGGCAACAGTGCCAGAGCAATCGCAACGCCCGCGAGGCGATTGATCAAATTGCCGAGCGGCACGCGTCGGGCGGCCGGATCGTCCCCGGTGGCGCCTTCCAGGACCGGATTGATCGCCGTTCCCAAATTGGCGCCAAGCACGAGCGCAAAGGCGGCATCCGGCGGCACTGTTCCCTTGGCCGCAAAAGACATCGCAACCAGTACCACAGCCACGCTGGAGTGCGCGGCCCAGGTCAGGCCAGCGGCCAGGATCACGTCCAGTAACGGCTGGGTGGACACCGCGCCCAGCAGCATTCGGAGGCTGGGTACATCCTCATAAGGGGTCAGCAAGGTCCACGAACTGGCTCAGAGCCATGAGCATGAGCCCCAGGCCGATCAGCACGCGGCCGAAGTCGCGCGGGCCTGCCGTGGCGCGCCGGAACATGAACACGCCGATCAGGATCAGCGCGGGTGCGACTTCGGCACATTGAAGGACAGCACTTGCACGATCAGCGTAGTGCCAACATTCGCCCCCAGCATGACCGCGAGCGCCGATACCAAGTCCACGAGGCCGCTGGCCGCAAAGCCCGTGACCATCAAGCCGGTTGCCGTGCTGCTTTGCAGAATGGCCGTGACGCCCATCCCGGCCAGGAAGGCTGTCAATCAATTCCGCAGGGCGTGCCCAGGACGCTCCTGAGCCTTGCGCCAAATGCTCGCTGCACGCCGGTCTGGACCATCCGGACGCCCCAGAGCAGGAGCGCCACCGACCCGGCAAGCTTCACCAAGGTCAGAGGGAAATCCAATGCGTAGTTTCCTCCGGCTACAGCAGGGAACGCGCCTTAGCAGATTAGCGAACTGCAAGCAGGCAAATCAGCCCTCACCGACCTCCGCCACCTGCATCTCCCCCAAATACGCCTCTCGGATCAGCGGGTTTTGCCGCAATTCCTCGGCCGTGCCCGACAGCACCACCCGTCCGGTCTGCAACACATAGGCCCGGTGCGCGATCTGCAGCGCCATGTTTGCGTTCTGCTCGACCATGAAAATCGTGGTGCCCTGGCGGTTGATCTCCTGGATGATCTCGAAGGTCTGTTCCACGTAGAGTGGTGACAGCCCCATCGACGGCTCGTCCATACACAGCAGGCGCGGACGCGCCATGAGGGCTCGGGCCATCGCCACCATCTGCTGCTCGCCACCCGAAAGCGTGCCGGCGAGCTGACTGCCGCGCTCCTTCACGCGCGGGAACAGGCGATAGACGCGCTCCAGATCCTGCTCGAACTCCGGGCCGCGCTTGCGCAGATAGGCGCCCATCTCCAGGTTCTCGAACACCGTCATGCGGGCAAACAGGCGGCGCGCCTCCAGCACCGGCGCGATGCCGCGCCGCACGCGCTCGGCGGTCGACAGCCGCTCGATCGCCGCGCCGTCGAAGATCACCGTACCGCGCGCCGGGCGCACCACGCCCATGATGGTTTTCATGGTGGTGGACTTGCCGCAAGCATTGCCGCCCAGCAACGAGACGATCTCGCCCTGGGCAATGGCGTAATTGACGCCCTTCAGCACGTGCAGATCGCCGTAAAACGTATCGACGTCGCGGAACTCAAGCAACATGGGCGGCACCGGCATGCGCGGCCTGCGCGTTGCGGCCCAGATAGGCGCGCAGCACCGCCTCGTTACGGCGCACCTCTTCCGGCGCGACCCTGCGCGATCACCTCGCCGTGGTCGAGCACATAAACCGTGTCGGCAAGTGCGGTCACAACGTCCAGCTTGTGCTCGATCAGCAGCACGGTCAGGCCGATCTGTTTCAGCGCCTTGATCTGCGCCGCCAACTCCAGCGTCTCGGCCGGATTCATTCCGGCGGTCGGCTCATCCAGCAGTAACAGGCGTGGGCGCGAGGCGAGCGCGCGCGCGATCTCGGTGCGCCGGCGGTTGGCGTAGGACAGCCCACTGACGGCCTGCTCGCGCCCGCGGCAGCAGCCGGTTGCCGAACACGGCCAGGATTTCCAGCGCCCAAGCCCGCGCCGCGTCCTCCTCCCGTCGCGTGCCGGGCGGGCGAATCACAGCCGCGAATGGCCCCGTTCGCAGCCGCGCGTGTTGGCCGATCAGCACATTTTGCAGCACCGTCAGGTTAGGAAACAGACGGATATTCTGAAACGTGCGGGCGATGCCGTGCGTCAGTATCGCGTAGTCCGGCAGACCGAGAATCTCCTCGCCGTGGAAACGAATGCTGCCCTTGCCGGCGGGAACAAGGCCGGTGATGACGTTGAACAGCGTCGATTTGCCGGAGCCGTTCGGTCCGATCACCGCCACCACGCTGCCATGCGGCACGGCAATATCCACGCCAGCCAGCGCAACCAGGCCGCCGAACGTCACCGTCACGTCCTTGGCCTCCAGCGCTAGCGCACCCGTGCGCACCGCTCCGCCAAGTCCGGACAAGGCAAGCTTGCCGGCAGGTTCGCGCTGCACCTCGGCGTGCTGCTGTTCCAAGCTGAGCGCTGCCGGCGGCCGGTACGCGGGAATGAGGCCCTGTCGGCGGTACAGCATCATCACCACCAGGATGATGCCGAAGATCAGCTCGATCGAGCGCACCAGATTGACATGCGCGAGCCAATCGCTGCCGACCGCTTCACCCAGCGCGTTGAGCCAGCCGGTAAGATCCTGCAACCACCAGGATTGCAGCAATTGCAACAGCATGGCCCCGAGCACCACGCCCCAAATGCTGCCGATGCCGCCAAAGACGATCATGACCAGGATCATCACCGAGACCGGAAAGCCGAACATCTCCGGCGTCGCGGTCTGCAATTTTGCGACATAAAACACGCCGGTCATGCCGGCAAAAGCCGCGCCGATGGCAAAGGCCAGCAGCTTGTAGCGCGTGCGGTTGACACCCATCGCGCCGGCAGCGATCTCGTCCTCGCGAATTGCCATCCAGGCCCGGCCGATTCGCGAATTCGCGAAGCCGCGCGCTGACGAAGACCAGCAACGCCACCATTGCGATGGCGACGTAGTAGTAGGGCGTCGCATCGACGCCGAAATTGTAGGCAAATACCCGGGGCGCGGCGACGCCGTTCAGCCCGGCGGCGCCGTTGGTGACGCTGGACCAGTTGCGCACGATGATCGGCACTATCTCGCCGAAGCCAAGCGTGACGATCGCCAGATAGTCGCCGCGCAAACGCAGGGTAGGCGCCCCGAACAGCACGCCCGAGAAAGCGGCAACCGCGCCGGCCAGGGGCAACGCAAGCCAGAAGGACAGCGTGAAATGCACCACGTCCACGCCGGACTCGCCCGGCAGCCTGGCGACCAGCCCGAGATGTCTGGAACGGCACCCAGATCGTACTCCAATGTGGTTGAAGCTGGAACGAGCTGAGGATGCCGTAGAAATAGGCGCCGATGGCGAAGAACGCAGCATAGCCGAGATCCAGTAGCCCGGCGAATCCCACGACAATGTTCAGCCCGAGCGCCAGGGTTGCGAACGCGGCGGCGTTCGCCATGCTGTCGATATCGGCATCATTGTCGTGCACGATCGGGAAGCAGCACCGCCGCCAGGGCAACAATGAAGGTCAGCAGAGGTTGGCGGTAGGTTGCCGGGATCGGCTCGATCAGCCGCTGCGCCGCGCGCCGCAGTCGGCCCGGACTAGCGGAGAAGCAGAGCCGCTCATCAGGACTTGCTGGGCGCGAGCCGCCCCAGCAGCCCGGCCGGGCGGAACACCAGGACAAGGACCAGGATCGAGAAAATGATAACATCTGCCCAAGCGGCCGCGATGAGTTGCCCGCCATAAGCCTCGATCAGGCCGATGATGACGCCGCCCAGCATCGCGCCCGGCACGTTGCCGATCCCGCCCAGGACCGCCGCCGTGAAGGCGCGCAACCCAGCCGTGAAGCCCACATCGAAACTGGTGAAATTGTAATAGAGCCCAAAGATCAGGCCGCAGGCGCCAGCCAGGGCGGAGCCCAGGAAAAAGGCCATGACGATGACGCTGTCCACCTCCACGCCCATCATGCGCGCCGCCTCAGGGTCTTGCGCCGTGGCGCGCATAGCTTTGCCGAGCCGCGTCTTTTGGACAAAAGCCCAGAGCCCTCCCATCAGCGCCAGCGAAACAATCCAGATCAGCACTTCGCGCAATTCCAGCACGGCCCCACCCAAGTGCCAGCGCAAGGGCGGCAGCGGGTTCGGGAAGTTCTTGGAGTCAGCGCCCGCCCACAACAGAATGATATTGAACAGAATATACGAGACACCGATCGTTGTAATCATCGCCGCCGGCCCCTTGACGTTGCGCAGCGGACGCAACGAGAGCCGTTCGATGGCGACACCGATAACGCCCGAGGCCAGCATTGACGCAGCAAAAGCGGCGAACAGCACGGCGGCGAGCGGCACCCCGGTCAGGACCACGGTTTGACCGGACAGGCCAAACGATTGCAGCGTCCACATGGCGATGAAGGAACCCACCATGAAGACATTGAAATGGGCGAAGTTGATCAGTTCCAGAATGCCATAAACCAGCGTGAAACCTAGCGCCAGCAACGCGTACATCGCGCCCAGGCTAAGCCCGTTGATGGTCTGCTGCACCAGCAGATCAGTGGCGGTCATCCGGGCTGTCAGGCCTGCGGGGCCACGCCGACATACTTATACTGGGCAGAGATGTCGTCGAGTGGCCGCGCCGTGTCCTTCTTTATCTGGAACACGCTCACCGTGCGATCCAGGATGTCGCCGTTTGCATCGAACTGCACGGTGCCCTGAATGGTCGGCACCTTAGCTGTCTGGATCGCGTCGCGCACCGTGGCGTGATTCACCGGCTTCTTGTCCGCGACCAATCGCTTTACCGCGTCGATGATCACCAGCCCGGCGTCGTAGGAGCACACCGCATAGTCATCTGGCGGCTCGCCGAACTTCTCCTTGTAACGACGGACGAAGTCTTGCGCCCGATCGTCCCCGGTCACGTGCGGCGACGCATTGGTTGCGTACCAGCCCTCGGCGGCCGGAAAGCCGACCGCCGTCAGCATCTCCGGCCCCCATACCCCATCCCCGCCCGCTTTGATCACATTCGGAATGATCTCGTAGGCTTGCTTGGCGAGCTTAACGCCGGCTTCCATGACTCCGCCGTAATAGAGGGCATCGGGGCTCAACGACTTTATCTTAGTCAGAACGGCGTTGAAGTCGGCAGCCTTCGGGTCAAGCCGATCCCGACCCAGCACCTTGATGCCCTTCTTCTCCGCCTCGCGCTGGAAGGCGTCGGCCAGACCCACGCCGTACGCACCGCTATCGTCCAGAACATATACCGATTTCACGTGCAGAGTTTCGGCCATGTAGTTGGCCATGTTGGGGCCCTGAAAGCTGTCGGTCGTCACGGTACGGAAATAGACGGGTTTGCCAGGCGGGCGGTATTGGGCCGCGAATTGCGGGGCGGTGATGTCCGGATTGGTGGAAGACGGCGTAATGATGGCGAGGTCGCCCTGGCTCAGGATGGGCGCCATTGCCTTACCCGCGCCGCTCATTTGCGGACCGATGGCGGCAATGATCTGCCGGTCAGAGACCATTTTGCGCGCGTTGGTGGCCGCCTGCGCGGGGTCATATTGGCCTGCGGTCGCCGTGCCGTCATCATAAGCGACCACCTGGAACGTGTAGCCGGGCACCGATTTGGCCGCGTTGGCGTCGTCGAAGGCGAGTTGCGCGCCTTGCAGCATCAGCTTGGCGCCATGCGCGTCCGCCCCGGTCAGCGACAAATCAACGCCAATTCTGGCGATTTTGCCGGCCCCGTGTGCGCCGGCGGAGCCGAATGAAGCAGCTGAAGCAGCGACGGCGGCGGTCGCAAAGAGCTGGGCGGCTGCCCGACGTGTGATCATCCCTACGCCCCCTGATGCGCGATTCCGTGGGTTTCAGAACCCTACCGGGGCACTGGCTAGCAAGCAGCATGCCGCGAAGTTCACGGGATTTTCCCGACCAGGATCGGAACTCGCGCGCTCAGGTATAGTGCGCAGCTACCTGCTCTCGCCCACAGAGGCCTGCAGAGTCTAAGAGCAGGTAGCAGTCCTTACTTAGGAATTACTCGGCCGCCATTGCCGGCGTCTTTTCATCGTCCGGGTTGACCGGCGCAGACGGGAACTGACCGCCCGGCTGCGGGTCTTGAACGTACTTGAATTTGGGCTCTTCGTTCCACGGTCCGCGCTTGTCCTCGCCCTTTGACAAGTTGAACACGAGCGAGACCGTATCGTCAGGCGGGATGGTGCCGAAGAACGGGTCATCCAGCTTGCCCATCTTAGCCAATGCCTGCATGAACATATTGGCGTGCGTGATTTCACGCGTGAGCAAGTGATGCAAAGCTTTGGTCGTCCCTTCGTCCTTGCTGACCTTGATCAACGCCTCATAGGTTTGCCGGGCGCCGGCCTCGGCGGCGATGTCGGCGCGCAGGTCGCGTACGACGTTACCGCCCTCATTAATATATGCCGCTGTCCAGGCGCTGCCTTGACTGTCTACGAAATGCGGCCCTACGCCGCGGATGCGGAACAGCGGCGCCTCATAAGCATCGGTCTGGTCAAGGTTTCTGGTGTGCTGCTCGATCAGCTTGCCCACCACCTCCAGATGGCTGAATTCCTCGATGGCGATGTCCTGCAACATGTCGCGAATGCCGGCATCGGTGACGTGGAAGGACTGCGCCCAATAGGTCAGCGCTGCTGTCAGCTCGCCGGTTGCGCCGCCGAATTGCTCCAGCAGGCATTGGCCGAAGCGCGGATCGGGACGGCGAACATCGACCGGCACGATGGTTTCCTTGCGATGGTAGAACACAGATTAAGCCTCCTTGGGGTGTCCGGCGACAACGCCGCGGCAACGGCCAAGTTTTCTTTCGCTTGGTCCCGGGCGTAGCCTGCCCGCTGGCCCGGAACGAAGGAGTGACGGCATGGAGTTCGGGATCGCACTGCCGACGGCAGCGGATTCGTGGAAAGTGGTGCAGCGGGCCGAGCAACTCGGCTTCTCGCATGCCTGGTTCTATGACACGCAGATGCTGTGCGCCGACTGCTTCGTGGGCATGGCGGCGGCAGCGGTGAAAACCACGCGCATTCGTCTCGGCACCGGCGTCCTGATCCCCTCGAACCGCATCGCCCCGGTCGCGGCGGGAGCATTGGCCAGCCTCAACGCGCTCGCACCGGGACGGATCGATTTCGGCGTGGGCACCGGATTCACCGGCCGGCGCACGATGGGGCTCGGTGCCATGCGGCTTGCCGATATGGAACACTACATCCGCGCCGTGATGGGCCTGCTCGACGAGGAAACGGTTGAGCAGCAGATGGAAGGCAAGCACCGCCGGGTCCGATTCCTCAACCCCGAACTTGGCCTGATCAACACGCGCGACGCGGTGCGCTTGCACGTTTCGGCCTATGGTCCAAAAGCGCGCGCGCTGACCGCCAAGCTGGGCGCCGGCTGGCTTAATTTCGTGGGCAGCCCCGGTTCTGGCCTGGATGCGCTGGACGCAATGCAGCATGCCTGGGAGGCGGCGGGGCATGAGCGTGCCGATCTCTCGGCAACCGCCTTTGCGTCCGGCTGCATTCTGGAGGAAGGCGAGGCGGCGGATTCGGATCGCGCTCTGGCCGAGGCCGGGCCACGCGCAGCCACGACGCTGCACCGTGCGGCCGATGAGGCGATTGCCGGTTTGCCGAATACCGCCCCGCTCCCGCCGCCCTGCAAGGCGGAAGTGGCGGGCTATATCGAGCTTGCACGAAGGTTCCAGCCGGATGACGCGAAATATTTGGAGAACCACCGCGGCCATTTAATGTTCGTAAGGCCGGAAGAACGGCAATTCGTGACGGCAGAGTTGATCCGGCTGACCAGCTTCACCGGCACGGCTCCAGTGCTGCGCGAGCGGATCGCAGCCCTCGAATCGGCCGGCTATACACAGTTCGTCATCCAGATCGTGCCCGGACAGGAACAGGCGATCGAGGGCTGGGCGCGGCTTCTGCTGGGCCGCCGCTGAGAGATGTCCGCAAAACAGGTCTTTGCGGCCCGGCTCTCGGCGCTTCGGGCCGAACTGGTGCGACAGCAATTGGATGGCTTCATTGTCCCGCGCGCTGACGAGCACCTGGGCGAGTACGTGCCGGCGTCCGCCGAGCGCCTTGCGTTTCTGACCGGTTTCACCGGCTCCGCGGGACTGGCCGTTGTGTTGCCGGACTGCGCGGCGGTGTTCACCGACGGGCGTTACATTCTCCAGCTCGCGGCTGAGACCGATCCGGCGCTGTGGGAGCGGCGACATATCACCGAAGATCCGCCGCCCAAATGGCTCACCGCAAACGCGCCTCCCGGGACCAGACTGGGCTACGACCCGATGCTGATTAGTGAGGAGGCGCTCGCCCGCTACACCGAGGCCGGCCTCGCCATGGTCCCGGTGGCGGCGAACCCGGTCGATGCGGTCTGGCACGACCGCCCTGCCCCACCCGCCGCGCCCGTCATGCCACACCCGCTGTCCTTTGCGGGACGCAGTTCGACCGAGAAGCGTCAGGAGATCGCGGAGGCGCTGCGTCAGGTCAAAGAGGACGCGGCGGTTCTGACCGACCCGGCCTCAATCGCGTGGCTGCTCAACATCCGTGGCGGTGATGTGCCATTCACGCCCTTTCCCCTGGGGTTCGCAATCCAACACGCGGACGGGGCGACAGAGCTGTTCATGGACCCGGCTAAGCTTGGTGACGAGACGCGTGCCTGGCTTGGCAATGACGTGTCGATTTCTCCCCGCGCGGCGCTTGGCCCTGCACTACGGCGTTTCACCGGCAAGCGGGTTCGGGTCGATCCGGCTGGCGCCCCGGTTTGGTTCGGGCAGGTGCTGCGTGAGGGCGGCGCGTCCGTTAACGCCGGGCCTGATCCGTGTCTGCTGCCCAAGGCTACCAAAAACGCGACCGAGCAGGATGGTGCACGGGCGGCGCATGGCCGCGACGGTGTGGCGATGTGCCGCTTTCTGCATTGGATCTCGGTTATCGCGCGGAGGAGTTCCGAAACCGAGATGTCGGCTGCCGCCAAGCTGCTGGGACTGCGGGCGCAGCTCGACCGCTTTCGCGGCGAGAGCTTTCCGGCCATTTCCGGCGCCGGGGAGCACGGGGCGATTATCCACTACCGGGTGACGGGCGAGACGGACCGGCAAATCCGGCAGAACGAGGTATATCTGATCGATTCCGGCGCTCAATTCCTGGACGGCACCACGGACATCACCCGCACGGTCTGGACCGGTCCCGACGCGGCACCGCGCGAGATCAGGGAACGCGCCACCCTCGTACTAAAAGGCCACATAGCGATCGCGACCCTCGTATTTCCGCAGGGCGTCGCGGGTGCGCATCTGGACGCCTTTGCCAGGCGCGCACTGTGGCAGGCGGGGCTGGATTTTGACCACGGCACCGGCCATGGCGTCGGCAGCTATCTTTCGGTCCATGAAGGCCCGGTCAGCCTGTCGCGCCAAGCCCGACCAGTGCCGCTTGCCGCGGGCATGATCCTTTCCGACGAGCCGGGATGCTATGTGGCGGGGGCGTATGGCATCCGGATGGAGAACCTGCTCCTGGTGCAGCCTGCGGATCGACCGGCCGCGACCAAGCCATTCCTGTGCTTCGAGACGCTCACCCTGGCGCCGTTCGATCGCCGCCTGATCGAACCCGCGCTTCTGGACAAGGGTGAAGGGGCCTGGGTCGACGCCTATCATGCGCGCGTGCTGCGGGAGATCGGACCAGCGCTCGACGCAGAGCCACGAGCATGGCTCGCCCAAGCCTGCGCGCCCATCGCCGCCGACAGATGATCCACCGCTTCCGGATCGGGCCGATGCGGGCGACCGTCGTTTCCGACGGCAAGCTGGTGCTCCCGCCGCCGGCCGAGATTTTCCCGGACACGGACCCAGCCGTGCTGGAGTCGCTGCTTGCCGCCGCCGGTCAGCCGTCTAATGTGGTCACGGGTCGAGCAGAACTGCTTGGTAATCGAGTCTTCCGGAAGGCGCGCGCTGTTCGATACCGGAATGGGCTCCTCCAAATTGTTCGGCCCCGGAAGCGGCCAGCTCCTCGCCGGGTTGCACGAGGCGGAAATTGATCCGGCGTCCATTAACGTGCTGGTGCTAACACACGCGCATTCAGACCATTGCTGGGGCACAATCGGCGATGACGGCCGCCCCAACTTCCCCAATGCCGAGATTCGCCTTGCAGAGGCCGAATACGCGTTCTGGAAGGCCGCGCCCACTGCCCAGGGACGGCGCGCCATCGCCGGGTTCCACAAGCATGTCGCAGCCCTGCGGGATTGCATCCGCTTCGTCCGCAATGGCGAGCAGGTCATGCCGTGCGTCTACGCCTGGGCGACGCCCGGCCATACGCCCGGCCACATGGCCTACCTGTTCGATCCCGAGTAATGGCCCGGCGTGGTGCCTGACCGGCGATGTCGCGTTTCATGAGCCGCTTTCCTACGCCTTGCCCGATGCGGCCAATGCCTACGACGCGGACCACGCGCAGGCATCGGCGACACGACGTCGGGTTCTGGACCGACTTACATCCGAGCGGATGCCAGTCATCGGCTATCATCATGCTTGGCCGGGTCTCGGCCGTGTCGAGCGTTATGGAGAGGCTTACCGCTTCCTACCGGACGGAGGTCAGTCATGACACTGGATGCCGAGACGGCGGAAATCCTGCGCGGCGTCTCCACCGCGACGGTTACGACGATCCTGCTTAAGAAGGGTCTGCGCACTGTTTGGATGCGGGGCCCGCGTCCACTTCGCCCGGACCCGAAGCGGCTTGTTGGCCCGGCCTTCACGATGCGCTTCATCCCGGCCCGTGAGGATCTGGCGACGCCTGAATCCTGGTCCTCGCCGCGCTCCACCAGGGCCGCTATCGAGGCTATGCCGGAGGGCTGCATCGCGGTGGTTGACGCGATGGGCTCTACCAATGCAGGCATTTTCGGGGACATTCTCTGCGCCCGGATGCGCAAGCGCGGCGTGGCAGCGCTGGTCACGGACGGGGTGGTGCGGGACTTGGCGGGCGTACTCGCGACCGAGTTGCCGGTCTGGTGCCAGGGAGTTGCGGCGCCGCCCTCTGTGGCGGGGCTGACGTTCGTAAACTGGCAGGAGCCGATCGGGTGCGGCGGGGTGGCCGTGTTCCTGGACGATGTCGTGGTGGCGGACGCGGACGGGGCGGTGGTGATCCCGCATGCATACCTGAATGATGTCGCCGTGGAGGGCCCCGAACAGGAACGGCTGGAGACGTGGATCATGGCGGAGGTCGAGCACGGATCCCGGTTGCCCGGGCTTTACCCGCCCAATCAGGAAACCCGCGACCGCTACGAGGCGGCGCGGCGTTAATCACGCAAGCCGATCAATCACGCCGATGTCAGCAATGTGAGGAGCCTCACGCTCCCGCGACTGGCGCGGAAGGGGGTTGGCTCCATATCCTGAGACAGTGACCCAACGCGAAGAGGGGAGCCCGATGCGCGAGCACGAAGACGCAAGGGAAGCCGCCCGGATGATGATCAAGCGGCACGGCCTGCAGGCGCAGGCGATCGCGCTGGAGCGCGTGCAGGAGATGCGTTTGCAGGGCGATACCGCCGGCCTGGACCGCTGGCAGCAGATCTACGCCGCGATCTGCGATTTGCGCCGCAGCGCTGCCCAGCGACTTGGTCCGGAGGATTTCTCCGACCACCGCTCATAGCGATTGCTCGGCTACTCCACGGGCTCATTCTCTTCCGCGTTGATGCGCAGGGCCGTGATTGGTCAGATTGAGCGCCGTGTTTATCAGCGCGAGATGGGAAAAGGCTTGCGGGAAATTGCCGACCAGACGCTGCGTGTCGGGGTCGTATTCCTCCGACAACAGGCCGACATCGTTGGCCAACGCAAGCAGCCGCCCGAACAGCGCAGACGCATCGTCATAGCGTCCCTGGAGGACCATGTTGTCCGCGAGCCAGAAGCTGCAAGCCAGGAACACGCCTTCGCCGGCGGGCAACCCGTCCACTACCTGCTCGGTCTGATACCGGCGCACAAGCCCGCCATGGACGAGTTCGCGCTCGATAGCGGCGACTGTGGAGCGCATACGCGGGTCCGTGGCGGGCAGGAAGCCCACCAGCGGGATCATTAGCAGGCTCGCGTCCAACGTTTCGCTTCCATAGCTTTGGGCGAAGCTCTGCTTGGCCGCGTTGAACCCCTTGCTGCAAATTTCGGCGTGCATGGTGTCGCGCAACCTTCGCCACCGGTCGACCGGCGCCGTAACCACACCGTCCTCCGCCGTGCGGACTGCTCGATCCAGGGCGACCCACGCCATGACCTTCGAAAAAGTGAACTGTTGCGGGCCCCCACGCACCTCCCAAATGCTTTCGTCCGGCTGATCCCAGAGCTCGGCGAGGTGTTCGACGATCTCGCGCTGCAACTCCCAAACCTCGTGTGGCGGCGCGAGGCCGCCCCGGCGCGCTTCGTATAGTGCATCTACGACTTCGCCGAAGACATCGATCTGGAGTTGCTCAGAGGCGGCGTTGCCGATTCGCACCGGCTTAGCACCCTGGTAGCCGCCGAGCCATGGCGCCTCCCACTCCGTCAGACGGCGTTCGCCCGCAAGCCCATAAAGCGTCTGCAACTGTGCGGGGCTCCCGGCGACACTTCGCCGTAGCCACTCGCTCCAGGCCCTCGCCTCCTCGCGGTAGCCGGCATGAATAAGCGCCAGCAGCGTGAACGTGGCGTCGCGCAGCCAGCAAAATCGGTAATCCCAGTTCCGTGACCCACCGAGCTGCTCGGGCAAGGAGGTTGTCGCGGCGGCGACAATGCCGCCTGTGGGAGCATAAGTCAGCGCCTTCAGCGTCAACAGCGAGCGCTGCACCGCTTCTTTCCACTGGCCGTCATACGTACCGCGATGGCACCAATCAGTCCAGAACGCCTCGGTTGTGTGCAGCGCGGCATCCGGGTCCGGTACGGCCGGTATTGGCATGTGCGAGGGACCGTGCGCCAGGACGAAGAACTCTTCCTCGCCCTCGCGTGCTTCGAAATCGCCCAAGGTCGTATAGTCGCGCCCTTGAAGCGGGACAGTGCTGTGCAGCACCGCCTTGTCCGGTCCGGCAATGGCACTGATCCCAAAGCCGGTGCGCAGACGCGTCACCCAGGGGATGACTGACCCGTAAGCGAAGCGCAGCGCCAGTTCGCTGCACATCCTCACGCGCCCCCGCCGACCGCGCACAATGCGCACAACGGAGGAGGAGGTGCTGCCGATCGGCATGAAATCGATCAGCGTCGCGACGCCGGTGTCGGTTTCGAACTCGGTCTCCAAAATCAGCGTGCCGGGAAGATAACGTCGTGTCACCTTGCGCGGCCGCCCGGCCGGAGCGATCCGCCAGCGACCGGCGCGCGGGGTGTCGAGCAGGGCGGCGAAGCAGGCATCGCTGTCGAAGCGAGGCCAGCAGAGCCAGTCAATCGAGCCGTTGCGCCCGACCAGCGCCGAGGTCGTGCAATCGCCGATCAGGGCATAATCCTCCAGCCGGAGCGGAAGGTCTTCCGGATCGGGCGTCACGGTATCGACCATGACGCCGCTGGTCACGATATCGGCCATGGCGCCTCTCGGGCATCAGCTTGCCGAGCCATAGGGCGGGCCCGCCGGCGTTGTCCGGGCACCAGCAGGTGTCGCCGGGAGTGATCGGGCGCACCATCGGGCATACGTACCGGCGGGCATAGCAGGACTGGCCGTAGCTTGCCCGGGGCGGCGGAGGTGTCACCGCGTATGGGGGTGGCGGCGCATACACGGTAGGCGGCGGGTAATAGGAAGGCGGATAGTAGTAAGCCGGCGGAGGGACAGAATAAGCCGGCGGCGCGTAGTAGCCGGGGAAACCGAAGTCAAAGAAAACAGCCTCGCCCGCCTCGGCGGGCGCGCTTGGTAGCGGTCAGCGCCCCATGCCCGGAAGGACCGGCGCTAAAAGAAGCAACCCCTTGCTGATGAAGCAACGGGAGCGGCGGAACAGCAGTGTCATAGCCGATTCACGTCCTTGGACCGAAATCGCATGGTGTACCGCCCTCGCCGAATAATCCAGCCTCGCAGCAATCGGGCGGCAAGGCGCGCTTGAAGCCGGAGCATGAAGCTCGCATAAGCCCGTGAGCATGGGGTTTACCGATACCGTTCGACTCGTCTTAGCTCCCCCGCATCAGGCTGGCCGTCCCTTCCTGATCGGCGGGATTGTGCTGTTTGCCATCGGGCTCGTTTTTGCGCACTGGCTCGCCTGGCTCGCGGGGCTGTTTACGCTGTTCAGCCTTTACTTCTTCCGTGACCCCGAGCGCGTGCCCCCCGCCCGCTCCGGCGCGCTCGTTGCACCCGCTGACGGGAAGGTAGTCTCGATTGCGCCCTGTCCGCCGCCGGCCGAGCTTGGCCTTGGCTCAGCGCCCCGCTGGCGAATCGGCATATTCCTTTCGGTTCTGGACGTGCATGTGAATCGCGTCCCAGCAGACGGAACCGTGACGCGTATCGCCTATCGGCATGGCGCCTTCGTGAATGCCAGTCTCGACAAGGCTAGCGAGCAGAACGAGCGCAACGCGGTGGCAATCCGCTTGCATGACGGACGGGAAATCGCGGTCGTGCAGATCGCCGGCCTGATTGCCCGGCGGATTCTGTGCGACTTGCGCGAGGGCGACCCGGTTCGCGCCGGCCAGCGCTTTGGCATCATCCGCTTTGGCAGCCGCACCGACCTTTACCTTCCCGAAGGCGTTCTACCGCTTGTAGCCGAGGGCCAGTCCATGGTCGGCGGAGAGACCGTAATGGCCGAGGTTCCGGCGTGACCGTCGTTCCGAACTGGCACGAGGAGCCGAGGCACCGACCGGGCATATCGCGGGTGCGCCGGCTGCACAGACGGTTGCGCCCACGCGCCCGCCCCCGGTTCAAGGGGCCTTCGTTCAACCGAATCGTGCCCAACCTACTGACCTTGGTTGGGTTGTGCGCCGGGCTGACCGCGATGCGGTTCGCGCTGGACGGCTTTTTCGGCGCAGCGGCCGTGTCCATCACGGTTGCAGCCTGCATTGACGGAGTGGATGGCCGGCTGGCGCGACTGCTCAAGGCCGTGTCGCGCTTTGGCGCCGAGTTCGACAGTCTGACCGACTTCGTGGGCTTCGGCGTTGCGCCGGCAATCACCCTCTATTTGTGGTCGCTCCACCAATGGGGACCACTGGGTTTTACGCCCTGCCTCATGTTCGCGGTCTGCATGGCGCTGCGGCTGGCCCGCTTCAACGCTGCGCTCGACGGTGCGCCGGCGCCTGCTTACGCCTACAACTTCTTTGCCGGAGTACCCGCACCCGCCGGCGCGATGGTCGCGTTGTTCCCGCTCTTCATCGGCCTCGAAGGCGAGGCGCTCAGCGTGGACTGGGGAGTAAGAATCGCTCACTCCCCGGCGTTTTGCACCCCGATCCTGATCGGCACAGCGCTGTTATGCGTGTCCACTTTGCCGGTTTGGAATTTCAAAAATTTCAAGATCCCGGCGGAACTGGTGCTTCCCATGATGCTCGGCGTGGGTGTTTGCGCTGCCGTGCTCGTGGCCGTTCCCTGGGCAGCCCTCGCCGCCTTCGGTGTGATCTATCTCGGCATGCTGCCTGTCAGCGTGCGCAGTTTCCGGCGCCTGCGGCGCGAGGCGGAGTCCCCGGACTGAGATGAAGTGGTCGGGCATTGCCGGATATTTATGCGGCATGCGCGAACAGCATGGCGGCCTCCGCCTTTTCGCGATGCAAACGCATTGATAATCGGACCACAATGCGCTTCGTTGGTTACGGCGGCATTGCCGTCAGCATTCCGGTCCACTTGGCCGGAAGGGGGGTCTTAGATCCCCTGCGTCTCCCAGACGTGAAGCCTCCCTGTTTACTTGCCCCCGGCCGGTGCCGGGGGCTTTTACTTCATTGCGAACGAATCTTGCTTTGCCCACCACGAGGCCGGGGTTCAGAACAACTTGGATGTCGCGGACGATCGCCCGGCGATGACACGCCGGAACAATTGCAGCTGGCCGCCGGTCGTGGCGTTCCAGCTGAGACCTTCAGCATAACGCCGAGTGGCGACCCGATCGGGTGGCTGCGCAAGGAGGCGCTTCACGGCGTCCGCAATGCCCTCAGGGGTCCGGCTCTCGGCAAGCATGCCTGCTGCCGGACTTCGGACGACCTCGGGATTGCCCCAGACGTTGCTGGCGACCACCGGGGTGCCGCACGCCATCGCCTCCAGCAACACATTGGCCCAGCCTTCGCGGCTCGAGGCGAGCACCAGAACGTCAGCAGCGCCATAGAGCGCCGGCATCTCCGCATGCGGACGCGCGCCTAACAGGCGGATCTGCCGCGCGAGACCACGTTCGGCAATGAGCCTGGCGAGGCACTCGCGCTCAGGCCCATCTCCCACAATCAGCAGCTCGGCGTGCGGCAGGCGCGTCATCGCCTCGACCACGAGATCATGGCCCTTACGCTCGATCAGATGCCCGACCGAGATCAGCGTCGGACCGGAAAGGCCGAGCTTCGATCGCAGCGCGTCGCGGTTGAGCGGAAGCCGGAAGGCAGCGATATCGACACCATTGCGCAGAACCGTGACGTGTTCTGCCGAGGCGCCTAATTCCACGAGCGCCTCCTTCAGCGCGGCGCTGACTGCGATCATGGCAGCAGCACCGGTAATTGCCTGGCGAATGAGCCGGCGCGGAACGGCATAGCGCGGCAGTAGGTTGACATCCGTTCCGCGTGCCGTGATCACGACTGGCAGGCCAAATCGACGCCCGAGCCAAATGGCGGCGACACCATCCGGATACACGTAATGCGCGTCGATCGCGTCAACCCCTCCGAGCTGCCCGAGGAGTTGCTTAGCGAAGGGCAGCACAGCCCGATAAAGTAGGAGTGGCGCAGCGGACATTCCGATCGCAGGAATGACCGGATAGCGCGGGTGCCAAATCTGCTGGCCGTACCGCTCCTCGCGCCGTGGCGTTCGCGCATGTGCGCCCCACGTCCCGAAACGGCGCGCCGCCCACGGAAAGAACGGGACGGGAGCCACAACAACACTGGTTGCGGCGCCGCTGGCGATCAGAAAGCGAAGCCTGGTCTCGACGAAGATACCGTGGTTTGGTCGCTCGCAATTCGGGAACAGGGTGGAGAATGTAAGCAGCCGTATCGGCCCGGCGCCCGCTTCCGCGGCCGTCTGTGGGATCGGCCCGTTGGCGGCTTTCACTGTGGCTTGGACATCTCAGCGAGCAATTGCCGCGCTTCGGCCTTTTCATCGAATTGACCGTCGGCCGCGGCAACAAGCTTCAGCAGCCTGACACACTCATCGCGCTGTCCCACGTCCTTGAGCGCCACCGCAAGGTGATAGGCGATGCGGGGATCGTCGCCTCCGGCTGTGGCTTCTCGCAGGAGCGGAACCCCCTTTCCGGCATTTCCCTCCCGCGTCAGAACCCAGCCCAGGGTATCGGCGGTCTCCGGAGTAGGTGCCATCACGTAAGCCTGCTCCGCCAGATCGCGGGCGGCCTTGGTATTGTTCTTGAGCTGATAGACCCAGGCCAGATTGTTCATGACCGATGGGTCATGCGGGTGGCGCGCCAGGACCGCCTGCAGCGTTCTCGCAGCCGGGTCATAGTCATGCGCATCGATCTGCAACTGCGACAGTGCCTCGGCCACCGGCGTATCATCGGGATGGCTCGTTCCCCAATCTCGAAGCGCGCCTTCGGCCGCTTGCGGTTTGCCAGCCCGCTGCAGCGCGGCTGCCTCGCGCAAGGTCAGAAGCTGCGAGGGAGCCGAGACCGCCGCCTCGTGATAAGCGTTGGCGGCCTTTTCCGGCTGGCTCGCCGCCATGTATACGTCGCCTGTCAGCGCGCTGCCCGGGGCGAAACCGAGATCATCCTGGTGCAGCTTGGCCGCTATATCGAGTGCGGCCGGCAATCCCGACGCCTTCAGCTCGAGCAGCGCCAAGTCCAGGCGGAGCTGATACTCGGAGGGCGCCAACCGTAATCCAGCCCTGATAACGTCGCGGGCCGCCTGATACACGCCGGTCTGAACCAGTATCAAGGCGAGCTGGCGTCGCACCGGCACGGATTGTGGCTGGGTTTCCAAGAACTGCGTGAGGGTCTCGCGCGCCTTCTGCGGCTGTTCTGAGCGCGAGTTCGGCCGACGCCTTCAGCAGCATCAGAGCCGGAGTTGCTGCCTGTGCGGCTGGCAGGGCGTTAATGAAATCGAGTGCCTGCTCGGGCTTACCGATGCGAATAAAAGTTCCGGCAAGTCCGGCCTGCAGAGCGGGGTCGCTCGGCGCAGCGTCGTGTGCGCGCTGCATAAGCGCGATGGCGTCCGCAGCGCGACCGGCCCGCAGCATTCCTGCCGTGAGCAGCCCAAGCGCCGGCTCGGCGGTGGGATTCTTCTCCAGCGCGGCACGCAGCACCGCTGCGGCCTCGGCGTTGCGCCCTTCCATCCCGAGCACGCGCGCAAGATTGATCGATGCTGGAGCGAAATCGGGGTGGTCGCGAACGATGCCGGCGAACTCTTCCCGCGCAGCTTCAAGATCGAGACGGGCAAGCTTGAGCGACCCGTCGAGGTCCCGCGTCAACGCGGTGTCGCCTTGCGCCGCTCGGATCTCCGCCAGCACGGCGCCGGCTTGGTTCAGCTCGCCGGTAGCCACGGCGGTGACGAACAAATCCCGGGCAAGCGAGGCTTGCTTCGGAGCGATGGCAAAGGCCCGTTCCATTGTCGTCCGCGCGGCGCCCGGCTGCCCGCTCCGCAGCTGGGCCATCGCCAGTTGGGTCAGGATCGCCACATCGCGCGGCTCCAGGTCGCTCGCATTTTGCAGCGCCGCAATCGCCGGGTTGGGCTGGCCAGCCGCGCCATAAGCCCGTCCCAGGAGCATAAGTGCCTGTGCCTCGGGCCGCCCCGCGGCCAACGCGTGTTGCAACGGTTCGATCGCGCGCTCGGGATGGCCAAGCTGGAATTGGATCGCCGCGAGTAGCTTCGCCCCGCCGAGGTCCGCCGGCTCGCGCGCATTGAATTTCTCGGCCGATTCCGCCGCGAGTTGCAATTGGCCAAGCGCTTGCTTGACGGCTGCGTCCAGCAAATAACCGCGTGGAAACCGTGCCATGAGACCCGAGAGTTTTTCGAGTATCGCATCAGCGCCGCGGTCATCATGCCGTTCGTGCAGCACGACCGCTTTGAGATACAGCGCCTGCCCGTTACCCGGCAGCGCCGGCAACACCACGTCCAGGTCGGCATCGGCCAGCGCCAGCTTGCCTTCACCAATCAGGAGCGCGGCCCTCTCGAGTTGTGCCTGAACATAGGCCGGCGCGTCTTTCAGGATCGCGTCCAGTTCGGTGACCGCGCCTGTCACATCGCCTTTGGCCCGCAGCATTTGCGCTTTCAGGAGGCGCGCATCGAGCGATCCCGGCTGTTGGGCGAGGGCGCGATCCAGCTTTGCCTCGGCGCCCGCCTTATCACCACGAACCATCGCCAGGCGCGCATCGGCGAGCCAGACCGCGACCAGCGATGGCCGCAGAACCTCCGCGTCGGCAAAGGATCGGCCGGCCTCGTCCAATCTGCCCAGCGCGATCTGCGCATCGCCACGCGCCCCGAGCGTCATTGCGTCTAACGTTGCATCCTTGCCGGTGACGTTCATTTCGCGAAGCAATCGCTCCGGCTGCCCCTGCGAGAGGATCGCCTGGGCGATCAGCGGCAGCGTCTTGTGCGGGTCGGCGCCACGCAGTTCGGCCGCGCGCGCATCGCGTTCGGTCGCGGCCGGATCACCGAGCTGAAGCTCGATCCCGGCTAAGGACAGACGGGCCTCCCCGTTCTGCGGGTCGGCGCGCACCGCGTTACGTAGCTCGAGCGCTGCGCTCTTGAGGTCGCCATGTTGCATGGCATCGCGCGCAGCAGCCATGTAGTCCTTTGCCTGGCCTGTAGGTGGCCAGGCAAAGACCGTTCCCAACAACAGCGCGACCCGCCAGCTCCGCTTGCGCATGTTGTCCAACGGACACCCCCTGTGACCAAACGCAGTCTGAATAGCCAGCTGCCAGCCGCCGGGTCCACTTAAATACGGCTTGACTAGCGTGCTCCCTCGCGGAACAGCACCACGCGTATGGTCAAGAACAGGATCAGCAGGTCGAGCGCCAGGCTTCGGTTCTTTATGTAGTAGATATCGAAGGCGAGCTTCTCCCGGGCGTCCTCGGCGGATGCACCATACGGGTAGTTTATCTGCGCCCAGCCGGTAATGCCCGGCCGCACGGAATCGCGCAGTCGATAGAACGGAATCGCTTCGGCCAGCCGTTCGACAAACAGCGGACGCTCAGGGCGCGGGCCGACGAGGCTCATATCGCCGCGCAGGACGTTCAATAATTGTGGCAGCTCGTCGATACGGCTGGCGCGAATGAACGCGCCGACGCGGGTAATGCGCGGGTCACCCAGCACTGCCCAACGCGGGCGGCCTTCGATTTCGGCATCACTGCGCATGCTGCGGAATTTGAGCAGGGTGAATGTCCGGCCACGCAGACCGACCCGCTCCTGCCGGTAGAGCGCTGGCCCGGAACTGTCGAGCCTGACTGCCAAGCCGACCGCCAACATCAGCGGAAGCGTCAAGAACAGAAGTGTTGCGCTGACCAGCAGATCGAGGCAACGCTTGCAGGCGCCCGAAAATTGACCTCCGTCGAAACCGTCATTGGTCAGGAATGAATCCAGCGCCGCGTGTTCGACGTTTATCCGACCGAGCTGCTGTTCGCAGAACCTTCTCTCGTCAAAAACCCGTATCCCCCGCAGCTTGCAGTCCAGCAGCCTTCCCGCCACGACGTCCGGCAAGTTAGAGGCGTCACCAACGATCACCAGTCCCCATGCCCGCTGTTCCCGCAACCCCTCGGCTGTAAGCTGCGAACTGCAAGCCGCGTCCGTCGCATCCAGAGTGCCCGCCAGCTCGAACAAGCCGCCGCGACGTGTGCGCAGCATGGCAGCGACGCGGGAGCATCCAGGCGCTGCGCCGATCACGAGGAGTCGCCGCACGAACAATGTGCGGATCAACCCGATCTGAAGCAGCGATCGGGTCGTCAGCACACAAACCAGCCAGATGACCAAGATTTTGCAATACCAGAGCGAGTAGGTCTGCACGAGCTGATCAGCGAACATGCGGTCCGTGATAAGGGCCGCCGGGAACGCCAAGATCGCAACCAGCGCGGCATTCAACACGAGGCGTCGGCGGTCGAGGCAGATGTCCGGACGATACAGACCGATCATCACCGCGATCGCGCCAATCGTGGCGCACACCAGGCCGATCCGCTCCGCCGGCCAGGGAGTGATGTCCGGGACCGTGGTTTGACGCGTCGGATCAAAGGTTGCGAACATCAGCGGAACTGCATAGACGACGCCGGAGGCGACCAGAAGTTCGAACAACCAGAGCAAGGCCATTTCTGGCGCGACGTATCGCCCGACCAACCTCCCCATCCGGTGTCCTCCCAAGCCTTGCCGGGAAACCGCTACTCGATGCGGTACCATAATAACCGCGTTCTCGGATTAATCAACGAAACTGTTCGCCGGCCCGTATCTTTCTGCTTGATCGGAGGCCAAGGGATGATCCAGAAGCGGGATCGATTGGACGCTTGATGCTGACTCGGAATTGGTCCATATACGCAAGCTAATCACTTGGTAAGCACCAGTCTGGCATCGCGGTCGATCGCATCCGTGGCCGGAGGCGTGTAGCTCAGTGGCAGAGCGCTGCTGTTACTCGGCAGAGGCCGAAGGTTCGACACCCCAAAATCTCTCAGTCTTGGCAGATAGTTAGCCGCGATTGGCCAACGCCCATCAGGCACGCGGGTAGCATCGGGGTAGCAGAAGCCCTACCACCTACATCCCCACCCCCCCTCCTGGGGTGGACAAATGTCACCCCCTGCATTTGTCCATCTGCCGGAAGATCGCTCCGCGTCATAGATAACCCACCGTCATCAATCGCGGTCAAGCCGCGCTAACGACGGTGAAATGACTATGGTTCCGACCGATCCGGACACGCTGCTGAACCGCCGCGAAATTGCGGCTGCGCTAACCAGCGCGGGCTATCCCGTTAAAGGACCAACTTTGGCGACGTGGGCCTCTCGTAGTGATTGCGGGCCGCCTTTTTCCAAGTGGGGGAATTGGCCCCGCTATCGGTGGGGCGATGCGCTTTCGTGGGCTCAATCGCGACTAAGCCGTCCGATCCGGAGCACTAGCGAAGCAGCGTCCTTGCACGCCGCCTAACCCCAGGTCCAACCGCGCGGCGAGCGGAAGGTAACCTGGGGCACAAAGGCTAGGTATTTGCGGCAACGGCGAACTTAGCCCTTCTCAGAAGCTTTCGCAAGTCGCGCTCGCTCAAGGAGCGCGCAAATGTCCTTCGTTTCCACCTGCCGGCCAGTTCCGGCATCCACCGAAGCACAGTTCAGCCGCCATCAACTTCCGCCAGCGATGCGCGCGCGCCTCGAACAGGACGCCGTTCGCCTGATGCACCTTGCCCCCCGCCCGGTCGCCGAGGCTCTCGCTTATGCGGTCGAGCACTGCCCCCCTGAAACGCAGTCCGCCATCGCCACGATGATCCGCTCCTTCGCTGCGATGAGCCCGACGATGGTCAAGCGTATCGGGGCGCATCAGCTTCCGCCACGGCCAGCGGCCTATGATTGGTCCTCCGGCGAGCCTGAGCCGGTCTGGTCGCGGGGACAGCAGCGATGACCGCCCTCGCGCTGGCGTGCGTCCCGGGACTACGACCGGTCAAGGAGCCACACCCAAATCCCCGCCCGTTCCTAGCCGCAATCAGTCGTTCCAGGCGACTGCAACTGGCGTCTGAAATTGCTCTCAATGAAGGCGAGCCGATTGTCGCGGCACGCTTCGCGGAAATGGCGGCCGCATCGGGCGCAGGCGGTGCGCCGTGACCCGCCGCCAGCGCAGCGGCTTTTGGGGATCACCCGACGGCGTCAAGCGCCGACCCCCACATGCCGGCAAGGTCGCAACTGTTCGCCGCCTCGCGACGGAGATGGCCGCCAGGCTGGGGCGCGAACCGACGGACGAGGAACTTGCCTCGCTGCTGGCTCGGTCGGTCACGGCAATCCGCCGACTGCGGGAAGCGGCACGATGAACGGCACAGCCATACCACCGTGGCCACGTCACGATCCGGCTAAGGTCGCGGCAGCAACGGAAGCGCGCGCCGAACTCACGATCGAGCTTGGCCGAGCGCCGACACTGCAAGAGCTGGCAGCGCGTCTTGGGCGGTCTGTTGTCGCAACACAGCGCCTGCTCGAAGCGGCGGATGCCGCGGGAGGCGGGCGATGAGAGTTGGTCGTCATGGGCCCGTGTTGCCGAACGTCTGCCAACACTGCGGCCTTATCTCTCCAGCTCTTTTCATGGTTCCTGATCGTGTCTGGCGTTATTACGTGGCGCCGTACAATCAATGGGCCGTCATTTGCTACGGTTGCTGGCATAAGCAAATCACCCTCATCGACAATGGCAAATATGCTGCAAGTACGCCAATGCCGACAATGGTAGCTTTTGGGTATTCGGCGTTGACCCGGACCGGCTCGGACCCCGTCTAGCTTCCGACAACAGCAAAGACACGCCCCTCCCGGACTATTTCGGGCCACATCCTGGCGGCGAGGGTGAGGCATGAGTATCCCGCCCGCCGAACGCCAGCGCATGGCGCAGCGCCTCGATCGCGTTCTTGCGTTGGCTGAACGCCCCGGAAGCGCAGGCGAGCGACAGGCTGCCGAAGCCGCTGTCGGACGGCTCATGTGCGCCGCTCCCGACTTCTGGCGGAGTTGCCTTACCGGACCTGCATCAACACCTGCGTCGGAACCGCCCGTCAGTCGCGCCCCGCATTGGCGGGTGCTGGCCCAACGCTGCATCGACAAGTCCGGCAGTATGACTGCGTGGGAGCGCACGTTCGTCCCGAATTTGCTGAGGCAACCAGCAATCTCGCCGAAACAACGCACGATCCTCCGCGGCATCGCTGCCCGCATTGGCGTGCTGGCGACGCCATGACCGCGCGCATCCCGTTCTCGGAACTTCGGGCCGCCACATCGCTCCCAGCCGTCATCGGAGCCGATGTTACACTGCGCCGCGAAGGCCGCTTGTGGGCCGCCTGCTGCCCCTTTCACAGCGAACGCACGCCGAGCTTATTCGTCTGGCCGGATCATTTCCACTGCTTCGGATGCGGCCAGCGCGGTGATGTGTTCGATTGGCTTACGAAATATCGGCGCATGAGCCTGACGGAAGCCATTCGCTTCCTGGGCGGCGATACGCTCGCCAATCGGTCCATCGCGGCTCCAGCTTCTCTCCCGGCGCCTTCAGCTCGCGATAATACGGCGCGCCGGGTCGAGCAGGCACGTCGCATCTGGTGTGAGGCCGTGCCCGCAATCGGCACACCGGCTGAAGCCTACCTGTATGGCCGTGGGGTCGCCCTGCCAGCGGACGCGCCGATCCGCTTTCACCCGCGCTGTCCGTGCGGCCCTGACGGCGACCGGCTCCCCGCGATGATCGGGTTGATGACCGATCCGCTCACGGGCGAGCCGACCGGCATTCACAGGACGTTTTTGCTCGTCTCCGGCACCAGGACCGACTAAGGCGCCAATCAACGGACCAAAACGCATGCTGGGCCGGGCGGGCGTGATCCGGCTGACCCCTGACAAGCACGTCGGCCTCGGGCTCGGTATCGCGGAGGGAATCGAGACCTCGCTTGCCGTTTCACAAATAATCGCCTGGGGGCCGGTCTGGGCCGCCGGCAGCGCGGGCGGGATCGAGCGATTCCCCGTCCTTCCCGGCATCGATTCGATCACACTCTTCCCCGACGCCGACGATGACGGCGTTAGCCTCGCTGCCGCGCGCGCATGCGCCGACCGCTGGGCCGACGCTGACCGAAACGCACGCATCCACGTCCCGCCTGCCGGGCACGATTGGCTGTCCGCAGTGCTCGCGCATAGCGCCAAGAAAGAAGAAACGGCATGAAGCAGACCTTCGACACGCCGGAAGAAGCGATCAACGGCATCGGCGGCCGCACCGAAGAGCGCGCTAAGGCCAGGCCGAATGGGCATGATTATGGCGCCAACGGACAGCAAGAGCCGGATACCGATCCAACGTTGTTCCGCCTGCTCGACATGGCAGACATCCGCTCCATCCCAACTCCAAAATGGCTGATCCCCGGTTTGCTGATTGAAAAGACATTGGCAGCGACATACGGGCCACCGAAGTCGCTCAAGAGCTTCGTGGTCCTCGACGCCCTGCTGCGCCTCGCCTATGGTCTGGACTGGCGCGGCGAACAGTTGCAACAGACGGACGTGCTCTACGTTTGCGCCGAGGGATGGGCGGCATCAAGGCGCGTATCGAGGCCTGGAAGCGACATCATAGAATTGACCGTGACGCGCCGGGCTTCAAGATGATCGCCGCGCCCGTCAGCCTCATGGACGAGAACTCAGTCAATTGCCTCGTGGCAACCGTCCAGGCCGTTCGTGATAACGGCTATCACCCGCACGTGGTCGCATTCGATACCCTCGCTCGCAATATGCGCGGCGGCGACGAGAATAGCACCCGCGATATGGGAATCGCCGTCGCCAACAGCGCTTTGATCCAACAGGCTCTCGGCTGCTGCGTCCTGGCCGTTCATCACAGCGGCAAAGACGAAGCCCGCGGCCTTCGAGGCAGCAACGCACTGTTCGGCGCCGTCGATACCCTGCTGCGCATCACCCGCGACGAACTGAGCCTCACGCTGCTGGTCGAAGCCCAGAAAGACGGCATGGACGGACAAGATTTCAGCTTTACGGCTAAGGTGATCGATCTGCCGCCGGAGGAAGACGGCAAACCGCGCTCCAGCCTGGTGGTGCTCGCAACAACACCCACCAGTGACACGCCAACACGCAAGAAATCCGCCGAGCCAAACATGCCGAAGCAACAACGCATGGCACTCCGGATTTTGACAGACCTGATCGCCAGCGAAGGAACGCCACTACCCGAACGCTCCGGCTTCCCTACGCAAACCACGCCGCCAATCCTCGGAGTTCCAATCGCCCGCTGGCGCGCAGAGTGCCACGACGCAGTCTATCCAGCGCCCCGGAAGCCGATAGCCGCAGCAAGGCGATTACCCGGAGTATCGACGGGCTTCTCCAACGCCAACTCGCGGCTGGTCGTGATCTCCTCGTCTGGCTCTCACAGGACAGACCATGACCGGACAGGTCCACCGGACATTTCGGACATTCCCCCTAAAAGGGGGGAAATGTCCTGTCCGGTTTGTCCGGTGTAGGACATTTCGGACATCCGCCGGACATTGTCCGGTTTGTCCGGTTTGTCCGGTCGCTGCATCAAATTGCGCCCCACCCTTTCTTCATGGCTAAAGCTTGTTGCGGAATGCGGGAGGACCATTTCTCTCACGCGCGCGTATGCCAAAACCGTGCTAGGTGTGTATTGGAGCAATTGCGAAGTGGCTGGAAAGCGCCAGCGCCCCCCTGAACCGACGTTGATTTGCATTGCGGAAATCGTGGCCCGTATGCCGAGTAGGCAAGCCTGGCAGGAGACGCATGATCTGCTGCGCCAGAACAGCAGTCGGGGTCGCCGGATGGGTTCCGATCGTGCCAACTATTGGCGACAGGAGGCGATTTGGCCGCTGCGTCGGGCATTACTCGAAGCCGATCCTGCTCTTGGTGCTCGGATCGATGCTGCCGACAAGGCCGATCGTCTCGCACGCCGCGGTGGTGGTAAAGTTGCGCGTCCGGTTGGCGAAGGACCGGATATTGCGCAGCGGATTGCGCGGCAGATGCGGGAACAAGTGGCTCGCGTTGATTGCCCGACGCCTCCGCCGCAGAGCAATCAGGCCGAGCCAAGCATTGAGGATGCGTGGCGGAACAGCAATTGGGGTGCGTAAAATGAAGCTAGCAGACCGAGTGCGCGAGCTAGAAGCTGAGAACGCGCATCTCAAAGCGGAAAAGGCCGAGCGCGAGATCGTCGAGATGCAGATTGCCGGTGAGACCTTCAGTCTCACTCGCCAGCAGGCAGCGCAGTTAACGCCACCCGCGCCTCAGCCGAGCGGCCCACAGCCCGATGTGCAGCCCGGACGTTCGGTGCTTGTATCGGTCACGGAAGCCAGAGCGCTGCCCTGGTCCGCGTTCTCGGGCGAAAGCGATTTTCGCGGCGTCTGGTGGCCGGCGGGAGACGCGTGAGCGATGGTATATCGAGCGCCCGCGATTGCATCGCCGACGCAATTGAACTGGGCGAAGCGCGAGCAGCGGCGGATTTGCGAGCAACGGCAGGTGGTGCAGCGGGCGCTGGATCACCGTGATCCTGGCCGTGTTTACGTGGCAGGCGGCGCGCGGGTTGCAGGCGACCCGCCGCGCAGTCGGCTCGATGTGGACTTCAACACTTGGGTTTATGAAGGCAACCCTGGGCGATTGCACGATTGACCACGAGCGGACCGGTCAGCCTCACTGACCCAATTTACCCCGATTGATCTCCGCGATTGTAGGCTGATTTGTTGGCAAGCCCAACGGTGCTGAGCCAATCATCAGCAACAGCAATAGGTTAGCATCCAAGTATGACGGACGGCCCCAGATGCTAAGTACGCGGCGGCGGCTTCGACGATTTCCCGTGCATGGGCGCTCTTTAGTGCCTCTTGACGGCCCCGCTCTCGGATCAGGTCGCTCCGTCTCGGCCTGTTCGTTACGATGATGGCAGATGCCGGTCGATGACCTTGCGGATCGAGTTCTAATCATGCTAGACATAACTCTTCCCTAGGTCGTGAAGACGACAACTCCGCCGGCCGCCTCACAGCGCGCCGGCGTTCTTTTGCCAGCGGCGCTGGCGGATACTTCGGCCAGGCTCCAGGCCGGGCTCGGTAGGGGGCTGGCAGGAAAGGGGGGATGGTTCCTTAATCGTAACAGAGCGCTGGCACTCCCGACCCCCTATCACACCCCTCGGTAGTTTCCCAAAATTTCTGCCACCCAGCACCGCATACGATTCGCCACGGAAAATGCCGGGGTAGGTGGGTGCCGGGTCTTCGATCGCAGATTCCGGAATTCGGTCCTGGAATTTTTGCTGCGGAAATTCCGCGGTCTTATGTAGCAACGGCTGGGATGGAAAAAGCGCCTTTAATCACCGGCCTGCTGGAGAAACGAGCCGAGATCGAAGCCGCCATTGCTGAATTGGAGCGGCAAATTCGCAAGCACAAGGCGGATATGGGCCAGCTTGACGCCACGATCGGCATGTTCGCCCCGAGCGTGACCGCTGCGAAGCGCCAGGCTACCAAGTTCCGACGATCGGAGCATTTCTTGACCGGCAGCTAACCCGGCTATGCATGGACTCACTCCGGGAGGCCGAAGGACGCCCGATCACGGCGCATGAGATCGCCGTCAAAGCGCTGCACGCCAAGGGTCTGGACGCGGGCGATGATGCGCTCCGGGCGGACTTCACCGAATGGATCGCCTGGACGCTGAGCCGGATGCATACGAAGGGGGATGTGGCCAGGCAGGGGTGGAGTGCGAAGGCGAGATGGGGGATCGCTCCGGCCTGACGCTGCTTAAATTGCTGACTATTATTCCGGCCAAGGGAAGTCATAGCGACCGATTTTCTCAAAAGCTCCGTCCAACTGTCGGACGTGATCTACGGATAAGGCCATGATGCCAGACGGAGCAAATGCGTTCGAAAAAGAGCACATTTCAACTGCCCATCCCCGCCTCTGCGCCAGTCGCACAAGAGGAATGAAATCACGGTCGCCAGATACGAGGACCACCACGCCAGGGTGATTCTGGTCACAGATGATCTCTGTCCCCCTTGCAACAATTTCGGTATCGACTGCCTTTTCCTTTCCATCCCAGCCGCGGTCGTGTGTAATGACGTCAAAGCCATCTCTCTTTGCGGCAGTCCACACACTATCGTTCTGAGGCGGGGTCGATCCCACCAAAATGGCCGCTATGACATGTCTGCCCTGAGCAAGAAAATCAAGCAAACGTCCGAAGTCCAAACGCCAAGACGGGTACTGCGGGTCCCTTGCTTCGATACTGGATCGCTGGATACCCTTTCTCCTTGCAGAAAATTTCTGCCCCTCTATAAAGACGTTAGAATTATCTACAAGTATAAGGCAACTATCGTTCATCTTTCTGAGGCTCCGCATATGGAACTCAACTTAACGATACGCTAGTGAAGCCAAGATGTCTACTGTGATCCTGACGCCCGCTGCCAATACCCGCACCAGTCCACCGATGGCCCTGACGCCATCGTCAGCCCATAGCGGCCTGCACCTGACGGCCGTTGTCCACACGACGGTGATCTTCCCGCCAAGCCGCCTCTTGGGCATAGCGGACGAGATACGGCCAGGCGACGTGATGATTGTGGCCGATCTCGCCACGGCGGATGCGGGGGAAGAATTCTTCGGCGCCATTCGTGTAGACGCCCGCATGGCTATAGGCGAGCTGATGATCGATCCGCTGCATGGCGTAGCGGGCTTGCAGGCTGTTCCAGGCGGTTAAGTCATCCGCCATGATCTCGGTGCCCTTCGCAGACCCCGATCTGGCGTTGCGTGTAGCCAGTTTCGTGTTGGCGGCGCTATTGAAGGATCGTGCTCTAGCCTCGAAGGGCCGCGCCTGATCGGTTGTTTCCCCCAAAATTTTCGGTGCTTTGCCGCATCCCGGATCGCCGCCATACAGGTTCCGCGCTTGCCCAGTGGCAGCGCTGCACGGGGGCTCCGGCGCAGTCATCGTGTGGGTATTTGTACCTATAGACCCAGCCCCAATGGCGGCGTCACTCTCTGCCACGTTCCGGCTTACGATTCCCCTTGTGTCCGGCGCGTTTCCCTTCCCTCTCGCGCCGGGCATATTTTTGCGTGGCCTCCTACCAGACCCCACGGCATGGGGTGCCGCTGTCCTGTGGCGCTCATGGGCGGCGCCCGCACCCTGGCCGGTGCTTGTGCACGCCTAGGCATGGCGGCGCCCTGTGGCGCGTGCTGCGGCCAGCGTTTGACCCGCACAACTACGCGTCGCATTATCGCCGCGCTCACATCCGTAAGCGGCGGGTGCTGGTAACACCGCGGCCCGAGCCTGACCCGCTAATGGGAGTTGGCCATGAGCAAGGCTGCCATCACATCTATCATTCCCCGCCGTCGCGCGCTTGCGCTGATCGGCATCTCGGCGCCTCTCGCCGCGATCGCCGGCTGCGCAGCGATCTCCGCGCGCGGCAGCTTCTTCGATATCGCTGCGCAGTCTCCGGAAGGCCTTAGTCAGAAGTCGACCGCCGACCTGACGAATTATCTTGGCGACGGTATCGGGGTCTCCCAATCGCCATACGCTCGTGGGCGCGTGCTCACCGAGTTGCTGGAACGAGGTGTGATCCGGCAGCAGTACGCGGACGATATCGCGACGGGCAAGGTCGCGATCGGCATGGACGTGGACGAAATGATTGCCGCCTGTGGCTGCCTGGAGGAGGGTGCGCATGTGACGCCGAGCGGGAAAACCGTGCAGTGGCAATGGGGGCAGTACGGGTCCGTCTTCACCCGCGACGGCGTCGTCGTGGACATCCAGAGCTGACCGCTTCGATCGCCTCCCCCCGGCAGAGACGCGGTTAGTGGGGAAACAAAACCGCGCGGAACTAGCGCAGTTTCCCCTTCCCCGCATGATCGACCGATTGGCCGAGGCCAGCGTCGCGGATGGTGGCGACTTCAACTTCCCACTGTTGGGAAGTTGAGCTCCCGAGTGCGTGCCCTGCCTCTCGCGTGCCTGGGCGAAATATACTGTTCGCGCTGCTCAGGCGTGGCGGAACGAGCCAAGTCCTGAAGGCGGTAGGCTTCGGATTTGGAGAGGCCGGCGTCACGAATGGCGTCTGACCCAACTTCAACAGTGATTTTGAAAATAGCGAGGCGAATCAGTTGGTTACGTGAGCGTGCGGCATCCTTAGCACCACAACGGCACCACGACGGGGTGACCGGGAACGGCGCGTCAGGCCAATTCGGGTTCGCGGATGTTTGCCGGGAGGGCGATGCGGGCGGCTTTGAATAACGAGCCGATGACACCTGTTGCTGGCGTGCGTAGCACGATTTGGCTTCCGTCCGAGCTGATCTCGACCTCCTGAAGGCGATCGAGGTCACGTAGCACATCGCTCCACTCGGGCCGGAACTCGGCACGACGGCAACGCTCATCCAATTCCTTGCGCAGGACGAGTGCAAGGAACGAACAGAACACATGGCCGCGGATGGCGGCGTCCGAGGAGTGATAGATCGGCCTCGTGCGCATCAGCGCTTTGGCCGTGCGGAATAGGTCTTCCACTTGCAGCAAGTCGCGATAACGCAGCACCGCTTGCAGCGGTGAAATACGCGCATTGCTGCGCAAGACAAAGATGCCGTCGAAGCGTGCTTCATCGGCAAGCCTACCGGGATCGATCTCGAATGCTCGACCATCGGTGGTGGTACGCAGGTAACGGCGGTAGGCGGAGTTGCCGATCAGGGCCTTGTCGCCGCGCCTGAGCTGTCGGTCCAATGCCGTGACGATAGCCTGGCGCTCGGCAGCATCTTTGTCCGCTTCCTCTTCGTTGCGGCAGACGATGTAGCGCCGTTTCTCCGCCTTGACCTCTTTGACCCAGAGCTGGGTGTTCTTGCCATTGACGCGTTGCACGCAGAGCGGGGTGAATGGCCGTGTGTCCTCCAGCACGACGCTGCGCACCAAGGCGTCAGTACGCTCGCGAACGCCGAGCACATATTCCAGCCCGCGTTCCTCCAGGGCGGCAATGTTTGCCGCCGAGATCATGCCGCGATCGGCGACGACGCAGACCCGTCCAATGCCAAAACGCGAACGCAGGCGGTCGATGACCGGCACCAGCACGGTGACGTCCGCCGTGTTGCCGGGCCACATCTCCGAGCAAATTGGCCGTCCCTCGGCGTCGAGCACCACCGCCACGATCATCTGCATCAGGTCAGGGCGATGTTCCTTGGAGTAGCCTCGCTCACCCAAGGTCTCACCACCGGCACCGGTGAACGACAGAGACGTGGTATCGAGGAACACCACGGACAGCTCACTGAACAGATCGCGCCGTTGCGCAAACAGCTGTTCTTCTATCAGGTCCTTGATCGTGCGTGGAACGACACCTGTGCTGCTAGCCTGCTGATCAGCATCAAGCTCTTCACCCAGCCAAGCCATGGCGCGGTACAGGTGGTGCAAAGCCAAGCCTTCGACGCCGGGAATGTCATAATCCGCCATCCACTTCTCGCAGGCGCGATCTGATCCGGAGATCAGGATCCGATGCAGCACGCTGGCGAAGACAGCACGTTCGACCGGGAATTCAAAGCTGCGCGCAGCAAGCGTCTCTTCGAGCACGGCGCGGCAACCGGTCTCCTCCCACAAACGGCCAAACAGCAGTGGCGCGCCGATGCGTTTGCAGGCGAGCCCATCGGGATTCCCCGTGGCGAGCCGCGAAAGGACGATCGCTCGCTCGGCGTAGCGTGCCACCGACGCGGCAAGGCGTTCGAGTTCACCGGAGGCGACGACCACCTCCCTGCGGCCGAGGTTCTTGATGATGCGCTGCTTGGCCCGTCCATCCTCGCGCACGCTCTCGACGAGGTAGAGATAGGTGTAACCGTTGATGCGCTTCTCGCGGACAAACACGCCACGATTAGCAGCCGGTGCCACGTCAATTCGTCAAGCAAAATCGACAGACAACAGTCAGTATTTAGCACTACACGAATTCTCAGCTCAAACGGTCTCCCAAGCAAATCAATAACTTACACCACTCCCGGTGCCGAAATCAGGGCTTCACTGTTCAAGTTGGGTCTGACTTCTTCCCTGCGACTTCGCCGAGCAGGATGACGCCGCGGCTTTCCATGGCCTCATATAGCTGACCAGGGCGGCTCGCACCTGCGACCGCCGCTGCGTCTGCCCGTAACTCCGCCGCAACTGTAGCGCGTTCAACTCTTGCAACGTTCGAAGCCATAGCTACATACTAAATCCTGTGCAACACGTTGTCATGAAGGTAGCAGAGCGATGTCTGAGGAAATTGCGATGACCGCCGAGCCGGCTGAGGAGCCGGAGCGTCGTCGGCACATGGTTCGCGTTGAGCGTGACATGTTTGAGATTGCGGAGGCGCTAATTATCGACCCTCTGCCTATGTCGATTAGGATGTTGGTGCAGTGGCCGGACCCTCTTCCTCGTGGCGCCAACAAGATGATCGACAGTTTACTCGCGCTCGGTGTGTTGGGACTATTAAAGTCTCTGGAATCAGAGCGGGCCATTACGGATGATGTGTTGAGCACAGTCCGTCCTGCGGCTGCTTTTTTGATCAGTAATCTCGGAATAAGAGCGCTTAAAACTACGTCCGGATTCCCAAGCCTAAAGCCGCCGTTCGAGGCCGCTGATCCTGACTTGGAAACCGAGTGCCAATCAAGGCAGATTGTTATGAGGCGGCTGAGCGAGGAGGAGGCATGTGCTGTTATATGCGACCGCTTGATAGGCATGATTAAGCGCGCGAGTGAACGCCGGAAATCCAGTTGGGGAACTTGGTTTGAGAAGACGGAGCATGCCGGCACTCGGCTGAGCGTTCGTTGAGCGAATGCGCGATCATGTGCGCGCTGTAGCAAGCGACTTGCCCGGCCCGAACTGATCATGCGCTATCGACCGGGGCCATGGGGCAACCTATGGTCCCGCTGTCCCGCCTCGCTTAGCTCGGACCATAGCGCGATGATCTGGTCTATTCGTTCTTCTTCCGTATTAGGCCGCCCCGGGGCGGCTCGTCAGCACTCCTGACCATTCTGGTCTGCCATTGCGCCCGCAGGGGCCGAGGCCGAGTAGCGGAGCGGCTTGGCGAACGTAGCCTCGAATTGGTCTTCAGGGACCTCGGCAAGCTTTTGCCAGCGCTTAGCTTGCTTGTCGGTAATGCCCGCCGCGTCCTTTGTCTCTTTAAAATAACTCGGGCCATGAGGGACTGCGTTTTCTTCCAAAAGAACTGTTCCCCTTAGGGGGGAGTTTTCTTCCTTAGGAGGAAGGCGGCCGCCCTTCCCCTTTTCTTTCTCTCGTAATTGCTGCCCGCACTTGCGCTCAGCCCGGAGCCTGCGATGCGGTCCATCTGTTCTCCCCCAGATCACGGGGTCTTGCTTTCTGCCTACCTGCCTGGCATTGTATCACCACGATACAACGCAGGCAGCAGATACGAATGACGGCCGGGAAAGAGCTGAAGGGGCCGATCCGGCCTATACATTGGGACCGCCCGCTACGGGCCGATGAAGCCGAGCGGGAAATCAAGAGGCGCCTGGCCATAGCCGACCCGATCATGAGTGATCACGTGTTTGATCGCATAGATGAGCGCGGGGACGAAAGGCTGACGGACCACGACGTGCTGGTAATTCTGAAAAAAGGGATGGTCCGCAAGCCAGCGGAAAAGGAGGGAGATGGATGGAGTGTTACAGTCGAGCGGCGAATGCCGGGGACGCGGGATGCGGGGGTGGTCGTGGTGATCATGCACCCCGGAGACGGGCTGTTCGTAAAGACGGCAGAATGGATGGACTGGTTCATCCGGTAGAGCGCGAGGGGATGTTCCATTACACAAATAGCGGTTTGGACAACGTCTGGCTGTTGAATGGGTTCGAGCGCATCGAAACCCCGCACGGGTCTGGCGTGCAAATCCATAATATGGAGGGGCTGCATAAGGTGATCGCTACATGCATGATCACGAGCCCGGCTCCCCTTCGTGGTCAGGACGTTCGGTTCCTGAGATCGATGTTAGAGTTTTCGCGGGAGTCGCTCGCGCGTGTTGTTGGTTATTCACGGGTATCGGTGGCTCGCTGGGAGATCAACCGAGATGGGCGGATTCCGAAAAGCGCGGACCATGCTTTGAGGCTGTTCTATGCTGCCTCCGCTGCTGGGGAAGACGTGGTCAGGCGGCTGAGTGAGTTGCTAACAGAACTAGACGAGCTTAAGCACGAGATGCGCGAGGCGCGTTTCAGAGAAGACGGAGAATCGATTCCGGCCGCGGCCTAGGCGGTCTGATTGGCGGCTAGCACACACCCCGATGATGAGGAGCGGAAGGAGCGCGGTTAATGATGGCAAATATTAACGGCGACAGTAGGGAAGCTGTGGCTTTTGCACTCATGGTTGCGGCCCTAACGGCTGAAGGGAAGGCTAGCGATGGTATGATCCACGGGCCTAACTCTGGCCGACAGGCACCAAACTCAGAAGAAATCCTGGATACTTACATCCGTTGCTTTCGCGTAGCTGGCGGAGTCTTCCCCGAAGAAATAGGCCGGCACCACGCAGCCCGCGCCGGGCGCAGATTGCGCCCCGGCCCCGCCTCGCTAGAAGTCCACGCACGTCCAAGCCCACTCGCATCGTCTCTGCCCGCCCGCCGAGCCGGATAAAGCGCCCGAAGGCCAAGGCTGCGGCCATTGAGCCCAAGGCCGGCCGGGTGGTCTACGCGCCCAAGCGGCAGCATCCGACGCTGGATGAGCTGATCTGGCTCAACGAGGACGGGACGCGCCGGAAGGGCTAATGCCGATTGCCCGCGCTGAGCCATAGAAAAAGGCCGCCAACTTTTCGCGGGCGGCCGAGTGTCACCTTCCCCTGAGAGACGAAAGGTGTGTGAGTGTCACACCCCGGCATAACGCCTCCCGCCCGCTCCCGGTTTCCCCGTCCAAATCCGGACATCACGTCCAGCCACGCTGCACCCGGAGCTGGAGAGTAGCCGGCGGTTCCCCCTTCCGCCGGCCCTCTGCTCAAGAACCCTACGAGTTTAGGATCACATGCGATCTTACGTTCGGATCACCGACTACATCGAGAGAGCCGCCGAGGAATTGTATCAGCGAACCTCCATGTCCGTCTGAAGTGATTTTATCCCACGGACTGCTGACGGATATCGAACCAGTTAGATCATGCTGAAAATTGAACAGCAGATTATTATCAGGATGCGCCGCATAAAAAGAAGGTGACAATGACCCAGTTCCGACATCAATCCTCGATCCTTGACCTTGATCACTGACGCAATTCCCGGAGCCTCTATCTTCGTCGAGGGCGAGCGCGTTATCTGTCCCATAAATGAATATCGCGTTCCAGCTTCCGACAAGCAATCGAGCAGCGATATCATTGCCCGTGAGCACGCACGTATTTCCGTCGCCTGTAAAGTAATTGAACTTACCTGGACTATCTATCACTTCCGTAGACATCTAAGCATCCTTTCCCATACCCGGATGCCCCGAAGCGGAAAATTCTACAAAGAAGACTTTCGACCATGCAATGCACGAAAATGCGATTTTGCGTCGGGACGGTGGATGGGGGACCCTTCCCGGCCGCATGGTCGGATCGGCCCGGGGCCACACCGGATCAAAGATGACCCCTGAACTCGAACCGATTTTCCTTGCAGGCGAAACTAGCCACGCTACATTCGTGGCATGAAACAAGTGGTCATAGGCGCGTTCGTCGCCCTGTTTGCCGGCGCATTTGGCGTGCCGGCGCTCGCGCAGGTGCCGAGCTTCTCTCCAGGCCAAGTTTTGACGGCATCTGAGTTAAACCAGGCATTCCAAGCTGTTTGCCCGCTTTCGGGCTGCATTTATACCGGTGCCGTTACGCTAGGTTCGGGTGCGACCGTCAGTGGCGGAAAGTCGGTCGATACATTGAGCGTTTCTGGGAACAGTTTTTTTATCGGCACCCTGGCGGCAGGGGCCATCAACGCGACTTCAGGTGCGAGTATCACCGGTGGTTTGACGGCGGATACGCTCCACGCCACCGGCGCAGCGACGCTGAGTGGCGGCGCGACCGTCAGCAATGGACTGGCAACCGACACAGAAACCGCTTCCGGGCTGATAACCGCCGGAAGCTTCAAGGCCACCGGCTCAAATCCATCTGTGACCACATCTCAGGGCCTGAGCCTCGGCACCGGTGTTGCCGCTAATGGCACCGTGACGATCTCGACGCCGAATGGCTCGAACATCAACCTGAACCCGCAAGGCACCGCGCACGTCAAGATCGCTTCGGCTCCGGCACGCTAGACAGCGGTCAGATCAACATCTCCGGCGTCACGGTCGGGGGTGCGACGATCACTCCGGGCTTTACGAGCAACCTCAACTACACCGGAACAAACTCAACTGGCTCGATCGTTGGTGTAAGCCAGTGGAACGTGAGCACGGATACATTGACTAAATCTGGCCAATTGCTCGCGGACCTGGAAGTTGCGCATAATTTCGGCGGTAGCCCATACGCGGGAAGTCGTGCTGGGCTTCTTGTTGATATGGCACAGAATGGCGCTGCGACTGCCACAGGGACCATAGAGGGAATTCAAAGCAGCATTTCGCTAAACAATACCTGGGGCGGCACAAACTTGAACAACGGCGCTGCTGGGACTGGCACGGCTCTTAATCCCTTTTTGACATTCGGCTCGAGCTTCGTGGATGGCATCGGCGGTTCAGGCGAAGAGATCGATATGCAAGCCGTCACGGGAAGCACTTATCGCGGCCGCAGTGGTTTGTTGGTCACGCACACGTCGTCCGATGCCGTGCAGGGTGCGGTCTATGATGATGATATAACCCTCGCGGACCAGAGCGGAACATCTGCCGGGTCGTTGTCGGGGATTTCAATCAACAATCGTCTCAGCCAATGGCCACTTGATCCGACGCATGGCTCGATCTTGAAGGCCGAATTGGGCTTTAACTACGCGACAAGCCCATCAAGTGCACTGTCCGGCATTGATCTTCTCCTGGCCACGTTCTCCGGCTATGCATTCCGCACGCAAGGATGGTTCGTTGATGGCTCAGGCGATATGCAGATCGGGACCTGCTCTCATGATCCGACCAGCACCGGTAATTCCATCGATTGCACCGGAAGCATCGGCACCGCCGTGGCGCTTTCCAGCGGCGGATCGAGCTGGCCAACGGACGGCAACACCTATTATGCGGTCGATGCGAATGGTGGGGTTTACGAGCTTACGATCAATACGGGAACCGGGGTGGTTACCGCCGTCTCGATGTACCCGCGCGCCAATAGTTGTTTCCGGGGCGACCCCTTCAAACCCGGTGACGTTGACGCCGGACAAGATGGCGGCGCAGTGGGGCGCCACCGGGCTGCAAGTCAACCTGACCTGGTCCGCGCGCAGCACTCTAGCGCTGAACCCTACATCTGGCGGTGACGTGGTGGTCGGAAACAGCGCTCTAGGCGCAGGTGCCACGTCGGGATTTTTCCACCTGCCCGCCCAATCTTCCGCACCGACCGGGACGCCGAGCAACACGGCCGGCATCCCGTGCGCGGTCAATACGGCGACCGGGAATCTAAACTGCTACTACGGCGGTGCGTGGCATCACGCTGCGTTCTCGTCAGGCGCGGGTTAGCCCAAGTCACCCTCTGGCGCGCTTGGGCAAGTCCTTCTTCGGAAGGTGGCCATGCTGCTCCAACCAATCGCGGACGATCCGGCGGATCACCGTTGAAAGGCCGCGCTCTTCCTCGTCTGCGATGCGCTCGATGGCGGCCCGCTCGGCCGGCTCGAAGCGCACTGCCATACCATCGATTTTCTTCGGCATGTCGGTGATATAAGGCGGCGCCGGAAAAAGTCAACCGGTTGACTCTGCTCCACGAAGCTTCTATGTAGCTGATCGGCCGGGCACGGCGCGCGACCGCCGAGATGCCCGGCCTAACCGAGA
>CAWGIP010000034.1:0-83880 GCA_963822675.1 uncultured Pseudomonadota bacterium
TGTTTGGGTTGATCATTTGGGCAGATCATCCATTATGCAGTTATATGCTTGTGGTGAGTGTTCTTCAACAGGTTTACATGGTGCTAACAGATTGGCTTCAAATTCATTATTGGAAGCATTGGTATTTGCACACCGTATATATCAAAATGCTATAGAAAATTTTAAAACCGCATTATAAAAGAAAATATCCCGACTGGGACGAACATGGGGTAAAGTTATCAAACGAAGATATATTAGTAACCCACAACGTACGCGAAATGCAAAAGCTGATGAATGATTATGTAGGTATAGTACGTTCTGATTTCAGGCTGGAAAGGGCTATGCGGCGTTTAGGTTTATTATACGAAGAAACAGAAGAATTTTATAAACAAACTAAAATATCTGTAAAGTTTGCGAACTGCGTAACTTGATCCAGGTATCCTATATTGTAGTAAAATCAGCTATGATACGTAAAGAAAGCAGGGGATTACATTATACAACGGATTATAAATTACATGCACAGGAGTTGCAGGATACGGTATTTTAAATTTATGAAAACTTTCGAAGTTTTTAAAACTTCGAAAGTCTCAGTCTTGTAAATAATAAGTTTTAAGATCCCCCCTTTAAGGGAGATTTGGAGGGGCTGAGCGGAAAACGGGATTCGAACCCGCGGCCTTCAGTTTGGGAAACTGATGCTCTACCAGCTGAGCTATTTCCGCTTATATTAGTTCAAATTATAAAAAGAATTTAATTCCTTACATTAAATTTTACGGCTATTTCATTCATTATTCACCGTCTTTAGGCCTTGCAATCGTAGTATTTGATTTTATGCTTACATAACTTATTGATGTGCCTTTTTCTTTTTGAATTTTAACAGATTTTACATACTTTAATTCCAAACGCATAGTTTCAGCATGGTAAGCAATTGCGCTATCTATAAATACAGGCAATCTCCTGTTCCTCAAAGCAATGTGGTAGTGATCAAAGATCTGATCCAAGCTTACTAATTCATCTTTAATTTGATGTTAATTACACCATTGTGGATATAACAATGGTCTGGGTTGGTAACTCGTGTAATGGTTATCGAATCTATATCTTTAGGGTTAATTAAAGATGTGAAAGTAGTATCTATTTTTTTATTATATCTTAAAATATAAATAGAGCTGTTTTTATATTTGGAAGTATCTTTGTCAAGCTGATGGATAGTTTGCCCATGGCAAATAGCTAGTCCGAATAGAAAAAGGAAGATTATCGCTAACGGTTTCATGAGTTGATTCACAAGTACAGTATCAAAGTTAATAAATTATTCACTAATTATATGGCCGTTATATTACCCGTAAAAGATAAAAGCCCCGCTTGGGGAAACAATTGTTTTATTGCGCCAAATTGCACTATTGTAGGCGATGTTGCCATGGGCAATAATTGTTCGGTTTGGTTTAATGCGGTTATAAGGGGCGATGTAAATTATATTAAAATAGGCAATAATACCAATATACAAGATGGTGCTGTAATACATGCTACTTACCTGCGTGCGCCAACTAATATAGGTAATAATGTGTCTATTGGCCACAATGCCCTTGTACACGGCTGTACGCTTAATGATAATGTATTGGTAGGCATGGGCGCCATTGTGATGGACCATGCCGTGGTTGAAGAGTTTGTGATCATAGGCGCAGGGTCTGTAGTGTTAGAAAACACTATTTGCGAGTCGGGGTATTTATATGCCGGTACGCCGGCAAAAAGAATAAAGCCACTAACCGACGATTCGCTGAACGGATTGGCCAAGCTCGCCCCGCAGGCCTTGCCGGCTACGTCATCCTCTGTCCATGCCACGCCCTGGATCGCGTAGGCGATGGAGCGATATCCCGTGCAGCGACAGAGATTGCCCTTGAGCGCGTGCGGCAGATCGGCCCGCTGTTCGGCGCTCAGGGCGGTAACGGTCATGATCATGCCGGCGGCACAGAAGCCGCACTGGAACGCCTGCGCATCCAGGAACGCTTGCTGCGTCGGATGCAGCGCGCCGTTCTCCGCAAGACCCTCGATCGTGGTCACCTCGCGCCCAGCAGCACGGAAGGCGGGCATCAGGCAGGAATGCACGGGCGTGCCGTCCAACCAGACGGTGCAGGCGCCGCAATCGCCGGCATCGCAACCCTTCTTCACGCCCAGACAGCCGTGCTCGCGCAGGAAAGTGCGCAGGCACTGGCCGGGTTCAGGTGTTGCGGCAAACCGGTGGTGGTTGACGCTGAAGCCGAGCGTCTCGGCGGCGTGGTCCGCTTGGGGTGCGATCGTGTCGTCCATGGCCGCGCTCCGGTTCACGCCAGCTCGGCGCGGATCTGTTCAGCGAAGTGATAAGCCAGGTGGCGCTTGTATGGGGCGCTGCCGTGCACGTCGCCGAAATATCCATCGGCCGGGATGCGGGCATCGATGGCCTGGCGCAGTTCTTCGGCGGATGGAGGCCGTGCGAACCGAAGCTGCACCGGCCGAGGGGTCGCCGCGGTGATCGTGATCAGCAGATTGTCGAACTTTGGCGTCTGTGTGCCGATAATCAATGCCGCGGAGCGGCCAAGCTTAGTGAGCGATGCGTGGCGAAACGCGGCACGCTTGGCCAGCGCCGCCGCGGGCAGGTGGATGCTGCGCAGCAATTCCCCCGGCCGCAAAACGTTGGCGTGGTTGCCGGTGACGAACTCGATCGCCGGCACTTCGCGCGGCGCTGAACCGCGTGGCCATAGCGTGTACGTCGCCTCCAAGGCCACGGTCAGGGAGATCATCGGCCCGGCCGGCAACGACATGCAGATGTTTCCGCCGACAGTTGCCGCGTTCCAGATTTTAAAGGAGGCCAGGAAAGCGTTGCAGCACTGACACAGCAATGGGGCGGCAATCCATTCCTCTGGTTCGGCGAACCGATAGAGCTCGGCGATATGGCAGGTCGCAGCGATTTCAAGCCCGGCGGGCGATGCCTCGAGCGCCGGCCAGCCGAGCGCTTGCATATCGATCAGCGTGTCGATGTCGGGCTGCGGCTCCGAGAACAGCCAGGTTCCGCCGGCAAGCCATGCATAGCCGACGCGCCAATGCTCAATTTCGCCTGCCGATGCGGGATGGCGGATCGCGGTTATGGTGTTCAGGTTCATGCTGAGCGGCTCCCGGATGGCCGGTTTCGCGTTGTCACGGCAGATCCGCAAGCGAAGCCGGCCCCGGGCCAGGGGTGATCAAGGTGGGCCATTGATGCGACCCGAAGGGCACGGCCGGTGGCAGGAACGGCTTCATCCCCACTTTGGCGCTCTCGGCAATGATTGCGGCGCGCCCGTCCCCGCCCATCAGCTCATAATCCATCAGGTGCTAGTTGCCGAAGAAGATTGCGCCCACGGAGCGGTCCGCGATGACGCGGGTGAGCGCCTCCAGCATATCCTCCGGTGTCGTCGTGAAAGAGATTGTTTCGATCAGCAGCAAACGATCGTTAATGGCGTCGGGGCCGAAGAACTGGGCCAGCACGCTGAACAGCACGTTATTCTGGCGGGCCACGAAGATCGTGTTGCTGGCCGCGTAGGTCTTGTCCCAGTCGCTCCCGAGCATCTGCTTCCAGCCGGCGATGACACCCATCCAATGGTGGACCTGCGTCTGGGCTGCCCAAGCGATGTTCTCCTTCAGCAACGGCCTTTGCTGGTTGGCGAAGGACTGCAAATCGGCAAACGCAATGGCGCGTTTCTCGGCGCAAGCGTCCATGAAAGCGATATTGTTCTTCAGAATGGCGCGGCTGGTTGCCTGCCAGTCGGCCGGCAGCTCGGTTGTATCGAGGCCGTCGAGAGCGGATTGCATCCGGCTGCGATAGGCGAGAAGGGGACCGCGCCAAGCCTGGTTGGCGGGATTGTCGAGATAGGGCGCGACAACCTCGGCAAGCGCCATCGTGCTGTGGCTAACTGATTTCAGGATCTGATAGTACACTGGCACCGAGGGCGCCTCGAGGGGCGCCATGCCGGGCCGATACAGAATGAACCGCCCACCGGCGCCCGTGAATAGTCCAAGTATAACAGCATGCCGTGCCAGAATGTTTTTCTGGAAAATCGCTGCGGTATTCCCGTACAACTCGAACATGCTCGAATTCAGGCCGAGCACGTTCTTCGTCGCAGTTTCGGCCGGGCTGGAAACGGCGATACCGCTGATGGGTTGCATAGCGGCGACAACTTCCGCCGCGCGCACGGTTCCGACCGTGGTCAGCAGCAGCGCAACCGCAATCGTGCCCGGCAAGCGTTTTGCTACCGAAACCGCGTGCACAAGTTTCCTCCCAGAGAGCAGGCTCACCGCGCCGGCACATCGAATGTTGGCGCGATCGAGCACGATCGAGACCGATCAGGCCCGATCTTGCGGAGTGTCGAGGCATCAGGACATGGGGTGAACGGCCTTCTAAACGCTAGTCTCAACCATTCAAACCTATTCCGCAACAAAAATCGTGCTTTGCCCCTGCTGTGAAAGGAATAGCACTGCGGATATTCTGAAAAACCGTAGCCTGACCTGGCCTGGATGGATTCCCGTCGCGCGGAACAAGCCCTGCTTCTGGTCCAGCTGGCCATGGCACAAGCAAACCACGGCGGCTCACCCGCACTCGCGCCCCATACTGCTGCCGCAAGAGGTCGCGCGCCTGCCGGACGATCAGGAACTGATCTTCCGGGTCGGCATGGCGCCGGTGCTGGCGAGCAAGATCAGGTGGTATGCGGACCGCACACTGAGCAAGCGCCAGCTTCCTCCGCCTGACGTGCCGGCGATCGACATTGCGGTGCCGATGGACGATCGCGGTATCACCGATGCTGGTGGCGGCAAGCGCCCTGACCCGCGCTTTACCCAACAGATGGGGCGTGATCACACCGACCACGATGAAGACGAGCAGGAGAGCGAGCACCCGCAGACGTTATCTCGCGGAATGCACCGGTGATTGCGATGAGCTTAATACCACTGGTACTTCAATCCCTCTGGGTAAATCCGCAACAACTGCCCGGCGTAGTGGGTGCCTCTGTCGAGAACGACCTCGCGATCGTCCTGCCCGTCTTTTCCGGGGACCGTCAGCGTCAGAGCGAACTCCCGCAGCCGTTCACACATCGCGTCCCAGAAGCGCCGGGCGTCACTCTCGCGCTGGAAGCCGACGATGATATCGTCGGCGTACCGGACCATGATCATGTCGCCGGTGGCTTCGCGCCGTCGCCAGCGCTCCGCCCAGAGATCGAAGACGTAGTGGAGATAGACGTTCGCAAGCAGCGGCGAGATCACCGAACCCTGCCCCGTCCCCTTCTCCTCTACCGTCACCGACCCATCTTCCAGGACTCCGGCCCGCAGCCATTTCTGCACCAGCCGGACGATGCGCTTGTCGCCGATCCGATGTTCCAGGAAGCGGACTACCCATTCCTGAGAAACTTCCGTGAAGAACGACCGGATGTCGGCGTCCAGTATGAAGTTCACTTTCCTGCTGCTGATCCCGACAATCAGCGCGTCCAGCGCATCGTGCTGACTGCACCCTGGTCGGAACCCGTACGAGAACCCGAGGAAATCCGCCTCGTAAATCTCGTTCAACAGTGCTGCCACCGCTCTCTGGACGATCTTGTCTTCGAGTGCGGCGACCGCCAGCGGGCGCTTGCTGCCACCTTCCTTCGGAATGTAGCTCCGCCGGGATGGTTGCGCCCGGTACGCTCCGGCGTGGACCTTCGCGTGCAGATCCTCGATCCGCTGATCGAGGCCCTGTTCGTAGGTCTCCCACGTCATGCCATCGACGCCTGGGGCGGCGTCACGCTTGATCGCGTAGAACGCCATCCGCAGCATCTCCGGGTTGATGTGGTGCAGAAGCGCGGTGAACCTCGCCTGCTTCCCTCGCCTTGCGGCGAGCCGTACGCATTCCAGCGCCTGTGACACACTTTCCCAGTCCTGCGCCCGGCGCGTGCTTTGCTGGCTCGCGTTCTCCTTGGTCCCTGCCCTTGGCTCCGCCAGCTCCGCCGCGGATTGCTCCACTTTGTTCACCGGCTTCACAGCTACTACGGCAGAGTCAGACTTCTCGGGTCCGTGCATCATCGGTTACGGCTTCTCGCCTTTCCGATGCGGACCTGCGCTGTCCGTGCGCAGGCCAGTCCCGAGACCTCCCGGTTCCCGCGCAAGGAGCGTCCACACATGCCAGGGTCTGCGACCACGCCGGGTCGGGCGGACACTCGCGCTGACGCATCCGCCCGTGTGGCCTTCCGTGATTTCGAACACGTCGGCACCCGGGTTGCTCAAGTTTTCGCGGCTCAATGGCTGGCCTGGGTGCTCCCCTGCCGACGCTTCGCCGTCACCCTCGCGGATGCCGGCGCACGGCTCGGGGCCGATGCGGCTCGCTACGCCTTCATCGCGGGGGACTTGCACCTCCTACTCCTTGCCGGTTTCGCCGGCGCACCGAAAACCAAGATTTCTGCACCCCCCGGGCTTGGAACCCGGTGGGCAATGGGGGCTCAAGCAGGTGAGGCGATCTGTCCTTACCGCGGCGTTGCCTCGACGATGGCGCGGTCGGCGATATCGGGCAGCGGCAAGATGCTTTCAAGCGCGAAGCCGGCTGCTTCGAGAAGCGCCCGGCACTCGGCTTCGGTTCGCTCGCGGCCACCCGGCAGGGTCAGCATGTTCATGTCCATCATCGCCATCTCCCGATGGCTTGCCGAGGCTTCCATCCGCTCCGGCATCACGCGCTCCACCAGCAGGAGCTGGCCGCCGGGCGTCATCGCCTTGCGGCAGTTTTTCAGGATGGCGATGCTCTGCTCGTCATCCCAGTCGTGAATGATGCTTTTGAGGACATAGGCGTCGGCGCCGTCGGGCACGAAGCGGAAGAAATCGCCCGCCACCACCTCGCAGCGCTGCGCCACGCCTTCGGCGGCGAGAAGCTGCGGCGCTTGCGCATTGCCAGTGGGGAGGTCGAAGACGATGCCGCGCAGCTTGGGCGCGCCGGCCAGGATGGCGGCGGCGAGCGTGCCGTTGCCGCCGCCGACATCGACGAAGGTGCAAAAGCGCGAGAAATCGTAAGCCGCGACCACGGCGCGCGCGACTTGGGTTGTGGCCTCCCCCATCGCTTCGTTGAAGATCACGGCCGCCTCCGGTTCTGTCGCGAGCAGATCGAAGCCTCCCATCCCGTAGAGACGCCGCATTCCGGATTCGCCGGTTCGGACGCTGTGCAGCAGATCCCCCCAGCATCGCCATGACCGCTCGGCACCGGACAACCGCGCGAGGTTACGCAGCGAGCCCGGCGTACCCGTTCGCAAGTGAGAGCCCAGAGAGGTGAGGACGAACCGACCCGGCTCGATCTCGTCGGCGACGCCCAGACTGGCGAGCGCGCGCAACAATCGGTGAAGCGAGGGCGCATCCGTTCGGGTCTCGCGCGCCAAGGTCTCGGCGGATTTGGCACCCTCCGCAAGCCGATCGGCGATGCCAAGCTCGGCCGCGACATGGAGAACCATTGAAGGCATGAAGCCATAGACGAGCGCCATCGATACGGCGGGTGGCGCCGCTGTCGTCTCGGATGTGGGTCGAGCCATTTTGCGGTCCTCGTGGCTTTGCTGCCCGTCATTGCGTGATAAGGTCACCAAACAGTACCCATCTGCGCCCATCGAAGCGCTCTAGGCGCATTTGCTTCGTGGGATTGAAGTCGGTAGGACTGGTGTTGAAGGTCACGCCGGGCAGCAGCATCGGCACGTGCACACCCTCGAGATGCGTCGCCACTTGCATCAGGTGCGCCCGCGTCAAATCGTCGCCGCAGCGGCGGAGCACTTCGGCGAAGAGCATGGCGTCGACATACCCGCCGACCGTCATTCCGTTGGCGACGTCTCCATCGGGATAGTATTTGCGCATGAAGGCGTGCCAATCGCGATATTCCTGATCGCCTTCCCATTGCGGATCGCTCGCCGATTTGACTGTCGACACGGCCACCACGCCCGTCGATTTTTCGAGCCCGGCGGGTTCGAGCACGGCGGGCACCGAGCTGGAAAGCTCAGTGACGAACCGCGCTGGGTGCCAGCCGATGTCGTAGGCCTTGCGGATGGCCTGCGCGGTGAATTTCGGCGTGGCCGCGAGGAACAGCGTGTCGGCGCCGGATGCTTGCAGCGCGATTATTTGCTGGCTGATGGTCGGGTCGGTCGGCTGATAGCTGGCTACCGCCGCGACCCGGGCGCCGAGCACCTCTTTCACGCCAGCAAGGTAATCCTTGCCGAAATCGTCGTTTTGGTAGAGCACGGCGGCGCTCGCCTTGGGGTTGCTGCGCAGAACATAGCCCGCAGCGGCCCTGGCCTCGCTGCGCACCGGCAGGACCAGCGGCATCGTCCAGGGGAAGTGGACGGGATCGTTCCATTGCGACGCGGCGGCCAGTATGAAGAGCTGCGGCACCTTGCGTTCCGTGAGATACTTTTGCGCCGCTGCGTTGGTGGCGCTGCCGAAGCTCCCCATGAGCGCCAGTACCTGCTCCTGTTCCACGAGTTCGCCGCGTCTGCTCGACGGTTTTCGGCGGCTGGAAACCATCGTCCAGCGAGATAAGCGTGATGCGGCGGCCGTTGATGCCGCCCTTCTCGTTGAGCATGCGGAAATAGGCGAGCTCGGTCCGGCTGATGACGCTGGCCGACGAAAGCGGCCCGCTATAGGGCTCGGTCTGGCCGATCCTGATCTCGCTGTCGCTGGCACCCGGATCGTAGTTCTTTGCCGCCGCCGAGCGGTCGAGCGCCGGCCCGAGCAGCAGCAGCAACGCCGCGCACAGACAGTGTCGTGTCTTCGTCATGTGGTCCTCCCCTTCGGCTCGCGGTGACATCGACGCCGAAAGTGGCACGGCCGTGTAAACGGCGTGTACCGGCATTGTGAGCCGCGCGACAATGCCGGCCCGCCCGGCGCCGCAGATCGAGGCTGCATTTGCCGGCAGTCACGGTAGAATGCCTTTCGGCCGGGAGTGCCTTGGTGGGCAGGTTGGTCCGATGCGAAGACACGTGCTGGTCGTCGCTGGTGATGCGGGTCTGCGGATGGCGTTGGAGCGCTGGCTCGCGCCGGCAGGCTATGCGGTCGAACTCGGTCGCAACTCCGCTGCAGGCACGCGAAGCGCTCGCGGCCTCCGAGATTGCGGCTGGCATCCTTCGGGTTGAGCGCCTGGACATAGAGTTCCTTGCCGTGGCCAGGCAGCTCCGTGAGATCGGCTGCGGGCTGATCGCGGTGGTTGACAAGAGCGACGACATAGGCCGCTTGCGACGCTTCGGTTTCGTTGCCGACGCATACCTCACCCGACCTCTCAAGGAGAGCGACGTGCTCGCAGGCATTGCAGCCGTTATACGGCCAGCCGGCACGGACGAGAACGTGCCGGATGCAGCTGAAACAGTCGATTTCAACGGCATGAGGCTCAACATCCCCGGCCATTCGCTCATCGACGCCGCCGGGCGCGAGGTAGAGCTGACCCGCGGAGAGTTCGCCATTCTGGCGGCGCTGGTGCGCCGGCCTGGCCAGGTGCTGTCGCGTGACCGGCTGCTCGATGCCGTGAGCGGTCGAAGCGCAGATGTCTTTGACCGGAGCATCGACAATCTGATCGTCAGGCTGCGCCGCAAGATCGAGCCTGACGTGAAGAGGCCGCGCGTCATTCTCACCGTGCGCGGGGCGGGTTACAAGGTGTCACCCTGGCAGGATGCGGGCAGGGTGCCGCCGCCGGCCCCCGCGACGACGCACCGAAGTTCGGTTCTCGTGCTCCCCTTCAGCAATCTCGACGGTGGTTCGGAGCTTTCTCACTCCGCGACATCGGTCTCCACCATCCTGATAACCGAACTCAGGCACATCGTCGGAACTCAGGTTCTTGGGCATCGTGGCAGCGATGCGAAGGCACTCGAGATCGGCCGCCAACTCGGCGCTCGGTACATCGTCTGCGGCAGCATCCGGCGGAGCGCCGGCGATATCCGCGTGGATGCTCAAATGACCGATGCGGAGGCGGGCCTTCCGTTCTGGGCCGATCGTTTCGATGGCAAACTCGCCGACATATTCGACTTCGAGCGCGAGGTTTCCGCGCGCATCGCCCGCGCGATCGATCTGGAGCTGGTGAACATCGAGAGCCGACGAGGCCTGAATGACGCCGACGATCCCGGCGTTCCGGATCTGGTGATATGCGGCTATGGGTGTCTGTACCGTCCGCGCTCCATGCAGAATTTTGCCGCAGCGCGGAGCTTCTTCGAGCGCGCTCTGCGCGCCGACGGCCGCCACGCCGATGCGCTCGCGGGCCTGGCGCAGACGCATATATCCGACACGATGTGCCGTTGGAGCGGTGACCCAAATGCCCAAGTGCGCCTTGCCGACGCCGCGGCTGGCCGCGCCATCGAGATAAATCCGAAACTGGCCTACGCCCATCACGTCAGAGGGCTCGTCTTGCGGGTGAAACAGCAGCACGAGCGAGCGATCGCGGCCTTCGATATGGCGGTTCAGCTCAATCCAAGCCTCGCGCCGGCGCACGCCGAGTTTGGTTTCGCCAAGCAGGTTCTCGCCGGTGACGGAGATGGGCTAGCTCATTCGCTGGACGGCCTGTGCTTTCGCCAGACGTATCAGTCCCAGCGACCCTGTCCTCGCCAACTGGCTGTATGGGATAGGTGTCAACTTTCTGAAGATTGGGGAGACTGCGCAGGCCATCCAGTGGCTGAATGAATCGATCGGACTCAATCCGCTGCCGCCGGCGCTGGCCTATCTTGCGGCTGCCTACGCCTTGAACGGCGACGATGTGCGGGCGAGGAGCGCGCTAGGCGAGTTCCGGCGGATGCGGCCTCGTGAGACGCTCCGGGGGTTCGAACGACGCACCTTGGCCGATCATCAAATCCTTCCAGGCTCGCGAGTGTTCGAGGGGCTGCGAAAGGCGGGGTTACGGGAACAGTAAGATCCGAATGTCTATCCAAAGCCGGCGATTGTTGCATATTTGAATACTTTCGCACTGTCTGCGGACTTTGGCCAAATCATATCAATTGGTTAATCGGTGCAAAAGCCCGGTGCAAATGTCCAGTAGGCCAAGACTGATCATCGGATCGGACGGTGGTATGAGCCTTGCCGAGACGCACCGCCATTTCTGCGGTGACGGCCGTCTTCTCGGCCAGAACCGCGTGCAAGGTCTGGCGCGAAACCCCAAGCTTCTCGGCGGCGTCCTTCACCGTCAGTTCGAGAGCCCGCAGCATCTCGTCGAGCAGCGTGCTTGGAGCGGCGCCCGTTTGCCCAACCAGCCAAGTCCGTCTCATACGCCCTGCTCAAGCCTCCGGATAATCGCCTATTTGGGGTGTGTGGCGGATGGGTTATATTCAATTGCATTGGAATTAACTACCTGGAGCTCCGACGCATTGTAGGGGCCGCCGGCAAGTTGAATGTCGGAAACCAGGTTCTTCCCTCCGAGACCATTCGGTGTAGACAAGGAGCGCGTTGTTCTTGAATACCTCAGTAATCGGCGTGTTCTCAAAACTGAGAAAGGCGATGCTCGGAACAATGTCTGGCGACACCTGTCCTGAGATTGGAGTGACGAGTTGAAGAGCCGCATGAAATTCCCAGGCTGAGATCGGGCCGGCGTGATTAGCGACAGGGCCGCTAAATTGAAGGTTTCCACTGTCGATCGCGACCGTACCGCCATTAACGCCGCTCTTCAGAATTAAACTCCCTCTTCCCTCCTCTATCTTGCCACTGCCGATCTGCGTTACCGGCGTGTCCAGGACCATTATCGCTTGGCCGCATTCGATCTGCCCACTGTTATACAACATGCCTCCATATGTGGCACCTGAGTGGGCAGCCAAAAAGTTGAGCGAAGTCCCTTGTCCCGCAACTATATCGCCAGCGTTCACGAATGTGTCGTCTGGCCCTCCGATATGTCCGTAGGAAATTCGAATTGAGCTCCGGAAGGGCGTTACGCCATTATCATACTCCTCGATGGTGCCAAGGTTATTCATGACGCCATGAAAATTTACCGCGACGGTACCTCCCCGGTTTAGGATCTCACCCTTGTTCGTGATTTTGCCATCCCCCCGATTTTTTACTTGATCGTTGGGGCTGGAACTGCTGCCCTGGGTCATAATCGTCCCGATGTTCGTCAGCTGACTTCCCTTCGCAACAGTTTACGTCAATACTGGATGCGATCCCACCTTCGGAATCCAGAGTGCCGTAGTTGTACAGGCTCGAGCTCGTGCCGACTTTTCCGATGTTCACGTCGAGAGTGCCAAAGCGATCCGCGACAATTCCGTAGTTATCGTCGAAGGTGCCGTCGCGATTGATGTGGAAATTCGGTACAGCGATGTCTCCAAATGCAATGAGATATCGGGTCAAGCTGCCAAGTCAATGCATTGAGGGGTGAGTTTCTCGGGGAGCGTTTGCCAACCATCGACTTTTCGCATCGTGATCTGCCCCGAAGCGAGCAACGCCCAGAACAGCATCGCCGCAGTCTCCGCCGAGGGCAGAACGGTTTGCGTCTTGACACGCCGCTTGAACTCTTCGTGCAATCGCTCGACGGCATTCGTGGTGCGCGCCGATTTCCATTGGCTTTCGGGCAGCCGGGTGAAGGTGAACAACCGATCGCCCGCTTCTTCCAAGCTATCAGCCACGGCGCGGCATTTCAGACGCCACTTGCGCAGGAACGACTTGCGGCGTGTCTCGATCTCCTTTGCCGTCTTGGCATAGATCATGTCGGTGTAGTCGGCAGAGATCTCCTCGTGCAGCGCATCAGGCGCGTGCGCCAGCAGATTGCGGTGTTTGTGCACCGTGCAGCGCTGGATGGGCGCCTCGGGCCACAGCGCGGCAAGCGCCTTCTCCAGTCCGGCGGCGCCATCGATGATCAGGAATTCGGGGCTCCGCAAACCGCGCGCGACGAGGTCATCGAGCACGCCGCGCCAGGCGGCTTCACTCTCGCCGCCCATGTTGCGCACCGCCAGCAGAACCTTCTGCCCGTCGCGGCGGATGCCGAGGACAACCAGGAGCGAGATGTTGGTGGCCTTGCGGTCGAGGCGCACGCGCACCACGCTGCCATCGAGGATCAGTCGGACGATGTCCTCCTCAGCCAGATCGCGGCGCATCCAGGCGTCCCAGTCGGTCTTCACCTTGCGCCACACGCGGCTGACCACGTCCTTGCCGATCGCGCCCTTGAACAGCGCCCCGAGCGCCCGCTTCACCCGCCGAGTGTTCGTGCCGGCGAGATAGGCCGATGCAATCAGCGCCTCGACTTGTCGAGTCATCCGGACGTAGCGCGGCAGCACCGTGCTCCGCCATTCTCGGCTGGCGCCATCGGCAGCCAACAGCCGGGCCCGGGGAACCGCGATCTCCACCGGACCGAACGAGCCAAGCAACCGGCGCGACCGCGTGCCGTTCCTGTAGCCCGCAGACGCGCCCCGCTGGTAGCGGCTGCGTCCCAAGGCAGCCGTCGCTTCTTGCTCGACCATCTCTTCCAGAAAGCTTCGGATCCGCTCCCGCAACTCGGCCTCGATCGGGTCGAACCAAGTCTCTCCAGCAAACAGCGGCCCGCCGTCCATCGTGCTATTCTTTTCCATGGCGTGATCTCCGCCGGCGCGCCAACGCCGGTTGCGAGTTGTTGACCTACTCGGAGATTACGCCACCCTTTTTCCACCACCTCCGCTACGGCACCTCGTCGAAAGCAAGCATACTAATATTAACGTTGCCATCGTCGCCGACAGAGCTAACAGAGGTGCCCCGATCAAGCGTCGAATCGGAGAAGGAGAGGCGCAAAGCCGATGGACTAAATCGCTCAAGGGAAATCGACTCTCCAGCAATGTCCAGCGCGGTCGCCGAGAGGGTTCCGCTCTCGATAAGCACGCTATCGCCTGCTTGCGGCACCCCGATCGGGGTCCATGCGTCGGGATTCGTCCAGCTATTGACGTCACCATTGTAGATCTTCTTCGACATTTTGACGCCCCTCTCCTCTTTTGGTATTTTAACTCTTTGCAAGAATATGAACGTAACCGTCGCTGGTGCCCAACAGAACGCTCCGCTTTTCTGAAGCGCATAGCACCAACCTTTCTCGAAAGGCCTAACAAAGAGGTGAAGCGCCGCGGGCTGCTGGAACAGAACGACGAATGGCAGCTGCAGCACCGCTACACGCGGGTCCAGGCAATGGCCCAGCTCGCCGCGCCATCAGCCGACACCGCACGCGGTTCGCATTTCGAGCAGTCCCAGAGCAACTGGACTAGTTCGCCTTTCCCGTCACGCGGTCAGGTGGTACGCGCGGCGTGCCGGGCGAGGGTGGCACACTGAAAACTCGGAACCCGGTCGCGGCGCACCCCGCTCTCCCCGCCAGCGCGGGTGGAGAGCGGGAAACGTTGGCCCGGGTCATATGCGATTCTTCCCGCAAGGGAAGATCTGGGCCGATCAAGCCGGTCCCGTGACCGGGAAGTTGCACTTGGGATTAAGCGGATGCAGCGCCTCGGCCGGGGGCGTGATGGATACAAGGTCGAACAGGTCCCACGACGATTTGCTCTCGGATGGCTTCTTCACCCGCCAGAGATAGGCCGGGAACTCGCCGCGTCCGTCGGCGCGAACGCGGCCTTTGCCGAAGGCGTCGTCATCGACCGGGATGCCTTTGAACCGGGCCACCGTGTCGCGCCCGCTCTTTTTCGCCGCGGCCGCGCCCATCGCCGCCACGGTCTTCAGATAGTGCAAGGTCACGCCGTAGCTGCTGGCATGCGCCATGTTCGGATAGGCGCCGCTGACCATGTGCGGCAGCACCCGCTTGGTGAAGGCGCGGGTGCGGTCGTTGTAGTTCCAATAGAACGAGGTTGTGCAGTTCAGCCCCTGCGCCATCTCCAACCCCAGCGCGTGCACGTCGGTAATGAAGATCAGCAGCGGGGCGATCTTCATGCTCTCGCTGAGGCCAAATTCGTGCGCCTGCTTGATGCTGTTGACCGTGTCGGCGCCGGCATTGGCAAGACCCAGCACCTGCGCCCCGGAAGCCTGCGCTTGTTGCAGATAAGACGAAAAATCCGTGGTCTCCGGAAACGGGTAGCGCAGCGCACCCTTGACCGTGCCGCCGGCCGCCTTGACCACCGCCGCCGTCTGCTCTTCCAGGATATGACCGAAGGCGTAATCCGCGGTGATGAAGAACCAGCTCTTGCCGCCGGCCTTGACCGAGGCGCCGCCATTGGACTTCGCCAGCATGTACGTGTCGAAGCTCCAGACGATGGTGTTGGGCGTGCATTGCTTGTCGGTGAGGTCGGTGGTCGTGGCCGACCCGTCCAACAGGATCTTGTCCTTCTGCTTGGCGACCTGTGACACCGCGAGCGCGACCGAGGAGGTGGGCACGTCAATGATCGCGTCCACCCCCTGGTCGAACCATTGCCGGGCGATCGAGGAGGCGACATCCGGCTTGTTCTGATGGTCGGCCTGGACGAGTTGCACTTCGAACCCATGCGAGGACGAATTGAACTCGGCGATTGCCTGACGCGCGCAGACCACGGAATTGGGGCCGGTCGTATCGCGATACGTTCCGGAAAGGTCGGTCAACACGCCGAGCTTGATGGCGGGCTTGGCCTGGGCGCGTCCGCGTGCGAGCGGCAGGGCGGAGGCAGCGGCGGCTCCGCCCGCCGTGCCAAGAAGGGTGCGGCGGGAAATCGGCATCGGAATGGCGTCTCCTGTGTTTGGTCCTGCTTGTAGGCACGCCATCCGCACCGCGGCGCCGGTGATGTCAAGCCGCGGCGCCGCATCCTACGCGGCGAATTGCACTAAGGCGTGTCGTAAACTCGCAAACGTGTTCCCGCTCACCTCACACAAGCGCCCGATCTGGTCGCGAGCGTCCTTGTAGACATCCCCGGGAGCAGACTTTTCGGCTGCACCTTCACCTGGTGCAGGTGGGCATTGACCAGAACCTCCTGTTCGCGCATCACTGACGTCGTCATTCGCATGCCGGGGCCGATGCTGGCAGCGACAAGCGCGCCCCGGGGCACCCTTCAGAGGACCAGCAAGCAGGACAATATTTTGGCCGGCAACCGTTCGGTCGCCTGCCCGGGGGAGTTACGGATGGACGCTTCGGTCGAGAAGTCCGCAATGCGCAAGGTTTACAAGCGGCTGCTTCCTCTCGCAATCCTTGGTTACTTTCTTGCCTATATCGACCGCATCAACGTGAGCTTCGCCGGATTAACGATGCGCGACGACCTGGCGATGTCGGCGGCTAGCTTCGGCTTCGCCGCGGGGATATTTTACTGGGGCTATTTCCTCTTCGAGGTGCCCAGCAACATCATACTCGAGAAGCTGGGTGCCCGCCTCTGGATCGCGCGTATCATGATCAGCTGGGGCATCTTCGCCGGCCTGACAGCGCTCGTGACCGGTCTAAAGAGCTTCGCGGTCCTGCGGTTCTTGCTTGGCGCCGCAGAGGCCGGATTTTTCCCCGGCATCGTGCTGTATTTCACGTATTGGTTCCCGAGCCGTCACCATGCGCGCATCGTATCGGGTTTTCTGATCGGACTGCCGGTCGCGGTGGCGTTTGGCGCGCCGATTTCGACGGCGCTTCTCGGCCTCGATGGCTTGTTCGGGCTACGTGGCTGGCAAGTGATGTATCATTGCCGAAGGGATTCCAACCGTATTGATAGGGATCCTTACACTTTGGGTGATGACCGACAGGCCGGAGCAAGCGGCGTTCCTGACAGTCGCTGAACGCTCATGGCTCTCTGAAAAGCTCGAAGCCGAGCGCCATGCCAAGGAAAAGGTGCGCGTCTTCAGCATCCGGGATGGGATGCTCAATCCGAGGGTGCTGTTGCTGGCGCTTAATTATTTCGGTATCGTCACCGCGAGCCTCGGAATGCTCAATTTCATCCCGCAGATAATCAAATCGCTGGGCAGCTTCAGCAATATGACGGTGGGCTGGCTCACCATGATCCCCTACATTGCCGGCGGCATCGCGCATCGTCGTATGGGGCGCATTTCCGACCGGATGGGAGAACGGCGCTGGAATCTGTTCGGCGCCTGTAGTGTCGCAACGGCAGGGTTGGTTATGGCCGGCGCGACAATGGGCACGTGGTGGGCGCTCGTCGGCATGTCGATCGCCGCTATCGGCTTTTACGGCTCAAAGGGTCCATTCTGGGCGATGCCGCCCATGTTCCTGAGCGGAACCGCCGCAGCGGCCGCGGATTGCCTGGATCAATTCGCTCGGCAATCTCGGCGGTTTCTTCGGCCCCTGGTATGTAGGGATTGATGAAGGATCCGACCGGAAGCTTCGCGGGCGGCCTCTATGGACTCGCCTGGCTGGGCCTGATCGCATCGCTGGTCTGTGCCTTTTTCCTCCGGAGTTGGGAACCGACGGTGCGGGCGAAGGTGCTGACGCCGGGGGAGTGAGTCGTGGGCGGTGCTTAGAACCGTTTCAAGCAGACTGGGACACAATGCGGCTCACTTCGAATGGTCATGGCCGGCCTTGTGCCGGCCATCCACGACTTCCACGCGCAATAGCGGAACAAATCCTCACTTGCTTTCTCACAAAAGCACTTTAAGGCGTGTTGGCTCCGCATACCTGGCACCCAGCGCATCGCATATATCCGTGCAGATGATGCTCAAAACGCGATCCGAGTCGGAAGCCGGGCCAAAACTCACCCTGGGCAGCATAAGAGGATGCCGCTTCGGCGGTTCCCCCACATCGTACGAGTATGACCTCTCGTTCTGCCATCCCTTAATCAGGGGTGGTTGATTAGCATGGGACCACACCAATTCAGTTTCGATCGCGCACTCGCTATCTGGCATCTCAGCGACCGTGCGGAGCGTGTCGGCAATCCGAAGCAAAGTAATCCCATATCCGACAATCCATCCTATATACAAAGCCCTCGTGCTATCGTCTTCCACGGCGCGGCAACATCCAGAATTCACCGACCCGTCGGAGTGTATGTCAATAAAGGTCGAGATGTTCGGCTCGCTGTGTTCTCTGCGCACCCCACGAAGGATGGGCTTTTCCTTAACAGGAAGCTTTATAGGACACGCGCTAAACTGGCCGCCCCCTACGAGAATTTTATAGTCCTGCCGAAGGTCGAACGGTGGAAGCTTGCCATAAAGACGGTCGAGCGCGAAAGGCGAGCCAACCGGCACACATGTAATGCGAAACCCAACGACCGTGTTTGGAAGTTGCTCAAACCATTCCGAGAATTCCGATCTGCGTTTCGCAACTCTTGTCTCGAATGCCTCCTCCCGATGGAGGCCGGCAATTGTCATGTCCTGGATTCTCGCGCATGCTCATAGGCACCGAACTCGCGCCTCGCCTAATGTAGCAGTCCTTGTCGGTTCCGCGGTGGGGCGCTCGCGGAGAAGCGGGAACTCGAAAGATCACCACCCCGCTGCTGGCATCTTCCTCTGTGATCACTCCTCGCACCAACAGCCGTGGGATGGGCGGCTCAATAGCCTGTGCGGCGCGCTCCAGCCGCTCCGCCAGGTCCGCGCATCGCGGGACAGGGGTGATATCGGCGGCAGCGGGAGGCTTATCGCCTATCTCGTCCACGCCAAGGATCAGATGGCCTCCTGACGTGTTGGCCAGTGCCACGACTTCCTTGAACAGTCTGTCCTTGGCGTACTGCTCCACATGGCCGGCGCTATGCCACGCGTCCTTTCGCCCCTCGCGTGCAGGAAGATCGCTTTTGTATTCGACCGTTTCTGACTCAGGCCAGCCAGTGAGGGCGGAGACATCTGCTGCGTCGATCGAGTCGAAGGGCTTTGTGAACAGGGCTCGTGTCAATGGTCCTGCTCCAGGTCAACCCGGGTCGCGTCTTCGCCTGACCATTCGAAGGTCAGACACCACGGGCCATTTATGTGGATCGAGTAGCGAACCGGCCTGCCGCGCAGCCGGTGGAAGTTGAAGCCGGGCAGACGCAAGTCCGCGGGCGAGCGCGCGGCGTCGAGCGCCGACGGTGCCGTAGCGGAGGTGGTGGAAAAAGGGTGGCGTAATCTCCGAGTAGGTCAACGACTCGCAACCGGCGTTGGCGCGCCGGCGGAGATCACGCCATGGAAAAGAATAGCACGATGGACGGCGGGCCGCTGTTTGCTGGAGAGACTTGGTTCGACCCGATCGAGGCCGAGTTGCGGGAGCGGATCCGAAGCTTTCTGGAAGAGATGGTCGAGCAAGAAGCGACGGCTGCCTTGGGACGCAGCCGCTACCAGCGGGGCGCGTCTGCGGGCTACAGGAACGGCACGCGGTCGCGCCGGTTGCTTGGCTCGTTCGGTCCGGTGGAGATCGCGGTTCCCCGGGCCCGGCTGTTGGCTGCCGATGGCGCCAGCCGAGAATGGCGGAGCACGGTGCTGCCGCGCTACGTCCGGATGACTCGACAAGTCGAGGCGCTGATTGCATCGGCCTATCTCGCCGGCACGAACACTCGGCGGGTGAAGCGGGCGCTCGGGGCGCTGTTCAAGGGCGCGATCGGCAAGGACGTGGTCAGCCGCGTGTGGCGCAAGGTGAAGACCGACTGGGACGCCTGGATGCGCCGCGATCTGGCTGAGGAGGACATCGTCCGACTGATCCTCGATGGCAGCGTGGTGCGCGTGCGCCTCGACCGCAAGGCCACCAACATCTCGCTCCTGGTTGTCCTCGGCATCCGCCGCGACGGGCAGAAGGTTCTGCTGGCGGTGCGCAACATGGGCGGCGAGAGTGAAGCCGCCTGGCGCGGCGTGCTCGATGACCTCGTCGCGCGCGGTTTGCGGAGCCCCGAATTCCTGATCATCGATGGCGCCGCCGGACTGGAGAAGGCGCTTGCCGCGCTGTGGCCCGAGGCGCCCATCCAGCGCTGCACGGTGCACAAACACCGCAATCTGCTGGCGCACGCGCCTGATGCGCTGCACGAGGAGATCTCTGCCGACTACACCGACATGATCTATGCCAAGACGGCAAAGGAGATCGAGACACGCCGCAAGTCGTTCCTGCGCAAGTGGCGTCTGAAATGCCGCGCCGTGGCTGATAGCTTGGAAGAAGCGGGCGATCGGTTGTTCACCTTCACCCGGCTGCCCGAAAGCCAATGGAAATCGGCGCGCACCACGAATGCCGTCGAGCGATTGCACGAAGAGTTCAAGCGGCGTGTCAAGACGCAAACCGTTCTGCCCTCGGCGGAGACTGCGGCGATGCTGTTCTGGGCGTTGCTCGCTTCGGGGCAGATCACGATGCGAAAAGTCGATGGTTGGCAAACGCTCCCCGAGAAACTCACCCCTCAATGCATTGACTTGGCAGCTTGACCCGATATCTCATTGCATTTGGAGACATCGCTGTACCGAATTTCCACATCAATCGCGACGGCACCAGCGCCGACAGCCGAACCCGTAGCCGCGTCACCAGGTCGGGCCTGATCCGGGAGACATCCTCTCGCTGCCAGAAGGCATGAAGCGCGCGGCTCTTGAACGACCGGATCACGCCGGGCCGTGTAATGCGCGGCTGCGCTTCGTGTCAACCGAAGCTTGACGCGTCCAGAGTGTCCTCTTTATAGGACACTAATGGAATATCGGGTGAAGGGTCCGCCCGCCTGGCAGCCGAGCCACCCCGGCACGCTGCTCAACGAGATGCTGCGGGCTCTCGAACTGACGGTGAAGGATGCCGCCGAGAAGCTTGGGGTCTCGCGGCAGACCTTGCACGCGATCCTGGCCGAGAAAGCGGCAGTCACGCCCGAGATGGCCGTGCGCCTCGGCAAGCTTTGCGGCAATGGCCCGGGGCTATGGCTGCGGATGCAGCAGGCCCGGGACCTATGGCAGGCCGAGCGTGACCTGGCGGAGACGGTGAAGAAGATCCCGACCCTGCACGCGGCGTAAGGCGACTCGGCCGGGCGCGTGGTTGGCCGTGTTCCTCCCCTGGAAACCTCAAGCCGCGGCCCTCAAACCGCGGCTTTCACATCCCGAGCGCGCGGCGGTACACATCCAGCAGTGATTCTGCTCCTCCACCTCGGCCGGCTCCTCCTTGCGGATGCGAATAAGCTGACGCAGCACCTTCACGTCGAACCCGGCCGACTTGGCCTCGGCGTAGATATCCTTGATGTCGCCAGCCAGCGCCTTGCGCTCTTCCTCCAGCCGCTCGATCCGCTCGACGATGGAGCGCAGACGGTCCGCAGCGATCCCGCCGGTCGTCGTGTCAGCCTGTCCCACCGCGTCCAAGGCCATGCCTGCCGCCCTCCTTTGCCAAGCGAGGGGGCGTCGCTAACCGCCCGCTGCGAGTCCGGTCAACGATGCGGCGACGATTGCGCCTTGGCGAAATCCGCCTTTTGGCCCTCCGTCGCCTCGCGCTGGTATTTGGCCTGCCACTCCTTGTACGGCATGCCATAGACGATCTCGCGCGCATCCGGATCGGAGAGCGCCAGCCCCTTGGCCTCGGCCGCCTCCCGATACCAGCGGCTCAGGCAGTTGCGGCAGAACCCCGCCAGATTCATCAGATCGATGTTCTGCACATCGGTTCGCTCGCGCAGGTGCTGCACCAGCCGGCGGAACGCCGCCGCCTCCAGTTCCGTGCGGTTCGCCGCGTCATTCGGGTCTTGGGGCATACGCGCCTCCTTCGTCCGGGTCTTGCGTCTCGTGCCAAGATGGCGTGGCTGGTCCGGCTTCGCCATACTGCGCAGCCGGAAACGGGGGATGCATGCCGGCTCCATTCCTGGACGACGGACACGCACGGGCGGTGCTGCGAACCCTGTTCGACGCTGCCGTTGCCGCTGCCGATCCGCGCCGCGTGCTGGCGGCGAACTTGCCGGAAAAGCCCAAGGGCCGCTGCGTCGTGGTGGGCGGGGGGAAATCCGCGGCACTGATGGCCGCGGCGCTCGAAGAAGCCTGGCCCGATGTGCAGTTGGAAGGCGCCGTGGTGACGCGATACGGGCATGCGGTGCCGACCAAGCGCATCGCGGTCATCGAGGCGTCGCATCCGGTCCCCGACGCGATGAGCGAACGAGGCGCGCGGCGGCTGCTGGAGTGTGTCCGCGGCCTGACCGCTGACGATCTGGTGATCGCGCTTATCTCGGGCGGCGGCTCGGCGCTGCTTGCCCTGCCTGCGCCGGGACTGACGCTAGAAGACAAGCAGGCGATCAATCGCGCGCTGCTCGCCTCGGGTGCGACGATCAGCGAAATGAACGCCGTGCGCAAGCATCTGTCGGCGATCAAGGGCGGGCGCCTTGCCGCCGCCGCCGCGCCCGCGCGCGTGGTGGCATTGGCGATCAGCGACGTGCCGGGCGATGATCCGGCGGTGATCGCCTCGGGTCCGACCGTGCCCGACCCGACCAGCTTCGCCGAAGCACGCGCTTTGCTGCTGCACTATGGCATTGCTGTGCCGAACGCGGTCGCCGCGTGGCTCGAAGCGGCGGCCGATGAAACGCCCAAGCCCGGCAGCCTGCCGCATGCAGAATTCCGCCTGATCGCCACGCCGATGATGGCGTTGCGCAGCGTTGCCGCTACGGCACGCGGATCGGGGCTCGCGCCGCTTATTCTTGGCGATGCGCTGGAAGGCGCGGCACGCGAACTCGGTGTTGCACTGGCGGGCATCGCGCGTTCGGTCCGCGCGCATGCCGAGCCGATCGCCCCGCCCGCGGTGCTGCTCTCCGGCGGCGAGACGACCGTGACGATCGGGCGCGAGCCGGCCGGTCGGGGCGGTCGCAACACCGAATTCCTGCTCGGCCTAGCCCTTGCCCTCAATGCCGCCCCGGCCATCTGGGCGGTTGCCGGAGATACGGACGGGATTGACGGCACCGAGGACGCCGCCGGGGCGATCGTGACACCCGATACGCTGTCGCGTGCGCGCGCCACCGGGCTCGATCCGCGCGCCTACCTCGCCCGACATGATAGTTACACGCTGTTCGCGGCGACTGGCGATCTGATCCGCACCGGCCCGACGCTGACCAACGTGAACGATATCCGCGCCATCCTGATCGCCGAGGCCAAAAGTGGCACTGCGTCCGAAGATCCACCGCCGCCGGCGAACCAAGATCATCGCCACGCTCGGGCCCTCCAGTTCCGATCCCGACATTCTGGGGCGACTGTTCGAGACCGGCGCCGACATCTTCCGTCTGAACTTCAGTCACGGCACGCATGAGGATCATGCCGCGCGTTTCGCCATGATCCGCGCGCTGGAAGAGCGTTTCGATCGGCCGATCGGCATTCTGGCCGACGTGCAGGGACCGAAGCTGCGCGTCGGGCGCTTCATGGGCGGGCGCGCGCATCTGCAAACCGGGCAGCGATTCCAGCTCGACCTCAATCCCACCCCGGGCAACGCGAATCGGGTGACGCTGGCCCATCCCGAGATCATCAGCGCAGCCTCGATCGGCACAACGCTGCTGCTGGATGACGGCAAGCTTCGCCTGCGCGTCGCCCGCAAGCGTCCGCAGGCGCTGGAGACCGAGGTTGTCGTGGGCGGGCCGCTTTCGGACCGCAAGGGCGTGAACGTGCCGGACGTAACCTTGCCGATCCCCGCGCTGACCGAGAAGGATCGGGCCGACCTGGAATTCGCGCTGGACCACGGCGCCAGCTACATCGGCTTGTCATTCGTCCAGCGGCCCGAGGACGTGGCCGAGCTGCGGCGGCTGGTGAACGGCCGCGCCTGGGTCATGACGAAAATGGAAAAGCCGCAGGCGCTGGAAAATTTGGAAGAGATCGTGCGCCTGTCGGATGCGGTGATGGTCGCGCGCGGCGATCTCGGCGTCGAGCTGCCGCCCGAGGAAGTGCCGCTGGCGCAGAAGCGCATCGTTCGCCTTGCACGCCAATATGGCCGGCCCGTCGTTGTCGCCACGCAGATGCTGGAAAGCATGGTGAACGCCCCCGCGCCGACACGCGCGGAAGCATCCGATGTCGCCAGTGCCGTTTTCGACGGCGCCGACGCGGTGATGCTTTCCGGTGAAACGGCGGCCGGGCAATACCCGTTCGAGGCGGTGAACATGATGGACCGGATAGTTGCGCGTGTCGAACAAGATCCCGGCTGGCGCGCAATGGTGGAAACCAGCCGGCCGGAGCCGGAGCATTCCGCGGCCGATGCCATCGCGGCTGCGGCACGGCAGGTCTGCCACACGATCGGCGCTGCCGCCATCGTGGCGTTCACGGCGCGCGGCAGCACGGCTCTGCGCGTCGCGCGCGAGCGGCCGGAAGCGCCGATCATCGGCTTCACGCCCAATCGCGAGACCGCGCAGCGGCTTGCGGTCGTCTGGGGTGTGCATGCGGTCATCAGCCCGGATGTCGATTCGCTCTCCCAGGCCGTGGCGCAAGCGATTGAAACCGCCCGGAGCGAAGGCTTCGCCGACGCGGGCGCCGAGATCATCGTCACGGCCGGCCTCCCGTTCGGCAAGTTCGGGAACACCAATGTCTTGCGGGTGGCGCAGGTGGAGTGATTTGCGCCAGTAATCGCCGCGAAACAATGTCCGAGTGCGACGTGACTCGTGATCAGATTGCCCAATCGCTCCGGCCAACGCTGGATCAGCTGTTTCAGACCTGCGGATATTCTACAACCCCTTGGTTCAACGCAGACGGTTCCTAGACTAGTGCCCGTCCATAGACGCTAAGTAGCTGACAAAGCTGGCTAATTCGTACATTTCGCGAGTTGAGCCTGGCGGCAGCGGTCTCTTGGCCCATTCCGCGATCATGGTGATAAGCGTCATTTCGCCATAAAGTTCATTCCATGGGAGAATAACTATGGATCGCTTGTCCGCCATGGAGGCGTTCGTCCGCGTGATCGAAACCGGCTCCTTCTCCGGCGCCGCGCGGCTACTGCGCATCGGCCAGCCGGCGGTCTCGAAAGCGATCGCGCAGATCGAGGCACGCCTCGGCGTCCGTCTGCTGGTGCGTACCACGCGCGGACTGAGCCCCACGGAATCGGGGCAGACCTTCTATGAGCATGCCAAGCGCTCGATTGAGGAGGCCGAGGAGGCGGATCTCGCCGCGCGAGGCGTCGGTGCCGCGCTGTCCGGCCGGTTGGTCTGTGCGGCCGTCACGTTCGCGCGCCTCCACGTCATGCCGCATCTGCCCGCCTTTCTCGACCAGCACCCGGCGCTCGACATCGACGTCATGCTCGACGATCGAAACGTCGATCTCGTCGAGGCGGGTGTGGACGTCGCCCTACGCATGGGCTCGCTGACAAATTCGTCACTGACGGCCCGCAAGATTGGGCAAGGCCGTCGTCTCGTCCTCGGTACGCCATCCTATTTCGAAAAAGCCGGTGAGCCCGGGTCGCCAACCGACCTCGAAACCCACCAGGCGATCATCTATGACCAGCGTGGTGGTGGCACCGGTTGGACCTTCCGACAAGGCACGGCCGAAACGGCGGTCACGCTGAAGGGGCGGGTTCGTGTCACCGCTGCCGAGGGCGTGCGGGAAGCCGTGTTCTCCGATCTCGGCCTCACCGTCTCTTCGGAATGGATGTTCACGCCCGAACTGCGTGCCGGCAAGGTCCGCTCCGTGCTCGAAGGCTGGTCCTTGCCGGCGATCGAACTGTGGACGGTGTTCCCGACCGGCCGGCAAACGAACGCCAAGGCGCGCGCCTTCGCAACCTTCATCGAAAATCGGCTGTTCCAGAACGCCTCTTCCCTCACGGCGACTGCTGCCTGAGGCCGGAGTGGCCCCGCCTTCAAGAGATGCGCGCCAGCGGGTAAGGCGGTTACCGGACTGAGGGCCGCCTGCGGAAGAGGTATAACGATCTCCGTTATAGCTTCCGGTCAATTGTCCGGACCCGGGATCCGCACTCGTTCGACGTCCAATCGTTCGACGCACGCTAGTTCGTAGTCGGAGGCTTTAATAGCGGGGCGGACGAGGCGGCGCGGGACATGAGCTGGCAGCGGTGCGTCGTGCCGGATGACGTGGTGCAGTAGGTCGTCCTGTCACAAATCGACGCCCTGGAGCCGAGGTGCTGTTGATCAAGCCGTCGAAGGTGTGATACTGGTATCAAAGCCACGGATAGCTTGCGAGCTTAGCAAGTATAAATAGTGGGGAGGCGCTTCGTTGAAGAGATCGCTTGGATTCGCTGGTCTGACCGTGTGCATCTGCCTCGGATCGAGAGGTTTCGCCGCAGGACAGGTTGCGATCGATGTCAACCCGCCGTTGCCGTCTGACATCGCGGGGGGCGCAACGAAGGCTACGCTGCAACAAGCGGCAGCATTCGCTTGGCAAGAGTTCATCGCACTCAATTGGCCGGCAATGGCGGGCCAGCGCGATGTCGCCGACACAAGTCAGAAATTCGGTGCGAACGCCGGGGGGTTTTTTGGAGCGCAACCCCGAAATCCGCTGGTGTGGGAAACGTTCCGCGGAAAGGTCGAGATTTTCAATGTTACCACGAACAAGGACGCCCCCAGCGGTTCCGCCCCTCCCGGCTACTCCATGAACTCCACGACTCCGCCAGTGCACGATCTTGGCTACAACACTCCGCTATCGGATTCTCTGCCATCGTATTCTTACCCAGCCTTAGGCGGCTCAGTGCCAGCTTGTCCCGGACAGGCCCCGCCTGCCTCGCCGGCTTGGATCAACCTCGACGAGACGACCGAGATCGCGCTCGCTCAAATGTTCGCGGGCGGCCCTGCCATCCAAGATAGCGCGAATTCGGTGCCGCAGCTCATCCGCTACGCCGTGAAAGCCAATCACGTCGAGTACGAATACATCGCGGACCCGAACAACCAGTCCCATATCTCCCCTCCAAGGTAACGGGGCCCGCCACCAACAACAAGACAGCCTATCTGGCGAGCCCGCCGGTGGCGCCAACGCCACCCTTTATCAGTTTTCCGACCGTGGACGATCGAGATCAAGAGCGCCTGGCGGCCGCTGAATAACTACGATCAGCCGGGCCGCTTCCATGTTCAGACGGTGCGTTTTTACGAGAAAAAGGGTGGTCCTAACCACAACCTGCCTTGCTATTTTGAGCAGCAATGGGGGTTGATCGCGCTGCACATCATCCAGAAGACGCCAACTGCACCCGCGTTTATCTATGCGACCTTCGAGCAGGCCGACAACATCCGGCAGCCAAACGCGACGCCGGTAGAGGATCCCGACGGCAATGTCACTCAGCCGATCCCTGGTGCCGCGCCAACCACGCCGGCGCTTGCTTATCAGGATTCACCCACGGCGCCCAAGGTAATAAAGGTAACGCCGGCGGGTGCACCATTCTGCACGCCGCAGAACAACCTTTATTTCAAAGACAATCCCAATGATCCAGGCCTGACCGGTGGCGGCGCAATCTGCGTCAACCAGCGCTACGAACCAATCCCGCCCGACGTCATCGCGGTCAACAATGCCGCACATCAGGCGATCACTGCCTACAATACGGCGAACGGGATCGTCAATTCGCCCTGGCTCTTCTACAAGCTGGTGTCGGTTCAGGCCTCGCCGTTCGATGTCTCCGCGAAATCGCCCACCGATCCCCTCCACAGCCCGGCGGTGTTCTACCAGGCCAACATTGTGGTCGAGACGAATTACACGCTGCAGCAATTTCAGGGCCGCATCTCTACCAGCGCCGCCGGCGGAGGTGCGCCGACCTCCCTGGGTGGTCCCCCGCCACCTAATGTCGTCACGCCGGCGCCCACGCCGCCAGCGGCGCCTCTGTCGCCCGGCGTCGTCGGCGTCAACATGGGAGGCTGTATGGGCTGCCACGGCAACGCGCAAGTCAGTAGAGGTACTGATTTCAGCTTTATTCTGGCTGAAGGTGGGACCAAGAGACCCGATACACCGTCTGCGATAGGTGATGCGCAATTGCGCGCCAAATATCTGGATCTGTTCCAGCGCTAAGACATCTGTTCCACCGCCAAGAAAGGAGCCTACTTCGATGGCACTGACCAGTTTTGCTGCTGTCCAGCAGTTTCTGAACGATTTCGTTCAGAACAATCATATCGACCTTACCGGCTCCCCGCACGCTGCGTTCTGGAACACCATGACCTATGATAATTTTATCAAAGGAGACGTGCCGGGTGTGCAAGATCCGAATGGCGACCCGCTCCCGATCCTGAACAAGATAAACGGCAAGTATGACGGCCCGAGCTCGAATATCGTCATGGCGCTGGCCGGGGACCCTCCACTGTTCACCAAGGGCGACCCGAATGCGCCCATCGGTCAAATGCCATATCCTAATGGGCCTTATATGTCCCCCGCTCAGACCCAGGAAATCTCGGACTGGATCAGCGCACAGTGTCCCAAATAGCGGACCCATTCTCAAGGACCACTTCCAGAGGGAGAGGACCGCTTCCGGCATCCATCTATGGTGAGCTTACCGTGCCGCAGCATCGCGCCGCAGCTCGTCAACCTGACTCAGGATGTCCTGTGCGAGGACGAGGTTCAGGCGGGCAGAGGGCTAGGGTGTCCGCGTCATAGCGAGAGCTAATTCAAGACTTCGTTGCCCGCGAAATCGGTCGTTGCCCTCCAGCATTCAACGGCGCTTTATATCCCATAGTGATCAAACGACCTCACCCATCCGCATCATCCCTTACGGGAACGATCCGGACGCTTAATCGTCCCAAAATTCGTTGAACCGATCGGCGCGGCCGGCCGGCGTTCGGCGTCGTCTGGGTAGAGCGTCAAGCCGGAATTCGAACCGGGGTTGTTTTGCCATGTGGAAATCGGCTAGCGCTAATTCCATCGTGGAATAATCCCTATTCAATCAGGCCGCCTACCCCCTCTCCAAGACATAGCCTTATTTCTGCGCCATGGACGGCTCGCGCCGCGCGTGACTCCAGCGATTGAGGAAAGCAACGATGTCGAAACTACAGAACAAGATCGCCGTGATTACCGGCGGCAGCAGTGGGATGGGACTGGCAGCGGCACAGCGTTTCGTCGCCGAAGGGGCGTTCGTCTATATCTTCGCCCGCCGCCAGGAAGAACTGGACAGGACGGTCGCCTCGATCGGCCGGAACATCGCCGGCGTGCAGGGCGACGTCTGCAACCTCGCCGATCTCGACCGGCTCTACGCCAAGGTCGCCAGCGAGAAGGGCAAGATCGACATCCTGTTCGCCGGGGCGGGCATCGTCGATCCTCAGCCGCTCGCCGAGACGACGGAGGAAAGCTTCGACAAGGTCTTTGCGATCAACACGCGCGGCCTGGCCTTCACGGTCAAGAAGGCCCTGCCGCTTCTGAACGACGGCGGGGCGATCATCGTGATCACATCGATCGCCGAGAACAAGGGCATCCCCGGCTTCACCGCCTACAGCGCCGCCAAGGCGGCAGTCCGCTCCCTTCGTTCGCACCTGGACGGCCGAGTTGAAGGATCGCCGCATCCGCGTCAATGCGATCAGCCCGGGTCCGATTGACACGCCGATCTTCGACCAGCAGGCGCCGACCAAGGAAGGGGCCGACCAGGCCCGCGCCCAGTTCGCCGCGGCGGTCCCGTTCGGGCGGCTCGGCCGCCCGGAGGAGATCGCATCGACCGCCTTGTTCCTTGCATCTGACGAAGCAAGCTTCATCGCAGGCGTAGACCTCCCGGTCGATGGCGGCATGACCGCGATTTGAGATTGGCGGCTGCCGCCCTCGGCAATCTCCTTGCTGAGGGCGGCAGCCGCTAGCGGCCCGTGTCGGATGGCACGCCTGAGGCTCGTGGGGCCCGACCCTCAGATCTGCCCCAGACCGCCGTTGACGCAGGACGCGGCCTCCGAGCCGAGCCTGTATGTTCGTCGGCCAATCAGGGGTGCGCACCCGCCGATACTGCTCGTCCGGGATCGTTCGGGACGCGCGCGGAAGACAGGCGCCCTCGGGTGCAGACGCAACATCCAGGCAGGCGCGATATTCGCCGTCGATCACGGCGCCGTAGAGCCGGCAGGCGCGGAGCGACGGCAGACCGGCTTCAAGCTGCGCTAAGGCATCCGGCGCCCGTTCGGCAATTGGCCGCCCTTTTCGCCAGCACAGAACACCACCTGAATGTCGGGCAGCGTCGCGACCGCGTCCCGGCGCGCCGAGCGCGGGCCGCTCATCCACCTGCGCGCTGCAGCACCGGACCAGCCAGGCCCAGCGCGGTGTTCACCACGGCGAGATGCGTAAGCGCCTGGGGAAAATTGCCGCACAGCCGCTTCGCGCTGGTATCGTATTCCTCCGCCAGCAGGCCGAGATCGTTGCTGACGGCAAGCACCCGCGCGAGCAACGCCCGCGCGCGGTCCTTCTCTCCCATCATTGAATAGCAGTCGGCCAGCCAGCAGGTGCAGGCGAGAAACGCGCCTTCCTGCGACTGGCTTGGCGGCATGCGCAGCACAAGCCCGTCCACCATCAGCTCGCGCTCGATGGCGGCGATGGTGTTGCGGATGCGCGCGTCACTCGCGGGCAGGAAGCCGATCGGGGCCAGCAGCAGCAGGCTGGCATCAAGCGCGCTGTCACCGTAGCTCTGCACGAAATGGCCGCGCGCCGAATCGAAATCCCTTGTCACAGATTTCCGCATGGATCGTCGCGCGCAGCGCGCTCAGCCGGGCGATCAGCGCCGGATCGGCGCCCTCGGTCGTGGCATGGCCGCGCAGGAACCGGTCGATGCCGGCCCATACCATCGCGTTGGAATAGACGTAGTGCTTGCCGTCGCCGCGGGATTCCCACAGGCCGTGGCCCCTGTCGTCCCTGGTTTGCTCCAGGCGCTCTACCAGCGCGCGCTCCACGGCCAGGCCGTGTGCATGCGGCTTCAGCCCGGCCCGGCGCATCAGATGCAGCGCGTCGATCAGCTCACCGGGAACGTCCAGCTGTTCCTGAGCCGCGGCAGCGTTGCCGATGCGCACGGGACGCGATTTGGCGTAGCCGGGTAGCCAATCCACGTCCCACTCGTTGATGTGCCGCCCGCCATCGACGCGATACATGATCCGCATTTTCTCGGGGCTGCCGGCAATGGCGCGCAGCATCCAATCCCGCCATGCAATCGCCTCGTCCTGATAGCCCGCATTGAGCAGCGCCCCCATGGTGAAAGTGGCATCGCGCAGCCAGCAATAGCGGTAGTCCCAATTCAACGACCCGCCGAACGCCTCGGGCAGCGAGGTGGTGGGAGCGGCGAGCAGCGCCCCGGTGGGCCGATAGACCAGCGCCTTCAAGGTGATAAGCGAGCGCATCACCGCGTCCGGCTGTTCGGTCCGTCGATGGAACCGCCCGGCCCAGTCTTGCCACCACGCCTCGGTCGCCGTCAGCGTGCGCTCGGCGTCGAGGGCCGGCGGAGCCGCGTAATTGGATGGGCCGTAGGACAGGACGAAGGCAAGTCTCTGACCGGCGGAGACGGTTACATCGGATACGGCGGTGTCACGGTGCAGCTGCACGGGGACCGGCGCGCGCAATACCACGAGATCCGGGCCGACCAAGCCGAACAGTCCCTCCGCTTGGATTTCCTGCCAAGGCGGCAACTGGCCGTAGTCGAAACGAAGCGCCATCTCTGAGCGCAACGCGACCTGGCCCGACAATCCGGTCACGATGCGAACCAGCGCGGGATTACGGTCGCGCAGCGGCATGAAGTCGATGATTCGCACGACGTTCCGGCCTTGCGCGAAATCCGTCTCCAGCACGAGCGTCTCGCCCCGGTAGCGGCGGCTGACCTGCCAGCCCCCGGTGGTCGGGCCGATCCGCCAGCATCCGTGTGCCGCGGTCCCGAGCAGCGCGGCGAAACACGCATCGCTATCGAAGCGCGGCCAGCATAGCCAATCGACCGAAGCGTCGCGCGAGATCAGAGCCGCGCTTTCGCCGTCACCGATCAGCGCATAATCCTCGATCGGGCACTGCATGTGCCGACGATAAGGCGGCTATGGGCGGAATTGTTGCTTCAGCTTTCCGGGAGCGCCCTGCCCGCCCCCGCCGGCTTCAGGCCGAGGCCAGCTCCGCGTTGTCCGGCGCGGGCGCGAACCAGTGCAGCGTTTCCGCCAGCGGCACCGGGACGCCGAGATGAAAGCCCTGTGCCTCGGTGCAGCCGGCCTGCCGCAGCTCGCGAAGCTGCGCTCCCATTTCCACGCCCTCGGCGGTGGTGCTCATGCCCAGCTGGTGCGCGAGGCTGGCGACCGTCGTCACGATCACCCGGCAGTCCGGTCGTCGCCCCAACTCGCGGACGAAGGATTGGTCGATCTTCAGCCGGTCGAACGGGAAGCTCCGGAGATAGCTCAGCGACGAGTAGCCGGTGCCGAAATCATCCAGCGCTACGCTGATGCCGAGCCCGCGCAGCCGGTGCAGCGTGCCAACGACGGAAACGGTCTCCTGCAGCAGCGCCGTCTCGGTGATCTCCAGCTCCAGCCGCGCGGGCGGAAGCTTCGATTGCGCCAAGGCGCGGATCACCCGCCGACCAGATCGCCGTCACGGAATTGCACGGGGGAGAGATTGACGGCAACCCGGACGTGCTCGGGCCAGGAGACCGCGTCCGCACAGGCCCGCTCCAGCACCCATTCGCCGATCGGGCCGATCAGCAGCAATTGCTCGGCAAGCGGGATGAACCGGGCGGGTGGAATCAGGCCGCGCTCGTTGTGGCGCCAACGCAGCAGCGCTTCGAACCCGACCACGCGGGAGGTTCGCAGATCGAATTGCGGCTGATAGACCAGCTCGAGTTCGGCGCGGGCGAGCGCCTGGCGCAAATCGGCCTCGATCGCCCGGCGCTCCCGGAGTTGCGCATCCATTTCCGCGGCATAGAACCGCCACGTGTTGCGCCCCTCGCCCTTGGCCTGGAACAAAGCGACATCGGCGTTCTTGAGCAGGCGATCGGCGGAGAGGTCCGGTCCCTCGGCCAGGGCGAGGCCGATGCTGACGCCCACATGCCCCGGCTCGCCCTCGAGGTCAAAAGGTTGGCGGATCGCCGCACAAACCCGCCGTGCCAAAGCTTCGGCTTGGGCCGGCTGGCCGGCGCTGCGTTGCAGGATCGCGAACTCATCCCCGCCCAGGCGTGCGACGATATCGCCCTCGCGCACGCAGGCCCGGAGCCGCGCTGCCGCCAGCGCCAGCAGCATATCGCCGGCCGCGTGGCCCAGCGTGTCGTTGACGTGCTTGAAATAGTCGAGATCGAGAAGAAACAGAGCAAGCGTCTCGCCGCGATCGGCGGACGCGGCGAGCTCGGCTTCAAGCCGCTCGCGGAACACGCGCCGGTTCAGAAGATTCGTGAGCCCGTCATGGTTGGCGAGATAGCGGATGCGTGCTTCCGCCCGCCGCCGTTCGCTGACATCCTCGTAGGTTGCGACCCGGCCGCCGCCCTGCATCGGCTCCAACGAGACCGCGAGCGCCCGTTCCCCCGCCGCGTCTTCGACGACAAAGAACCGGGCCTGCTCGCCGCTTGCCAGCGTGTCCTGCTCGGCCTGCTCGGCCTGCAGCCGGTCGATCAGGCTGGCGTCGAAGCGACCGGCGGCGCGTACCGCGTCGAATAGTTCGGCCGCCGAATCTCCCGCTCTCGTTTCCTCCGGCGACAGGCCGAACAGCTCGCGGAATCGCCGATTGCAGACGATGACGCGCTGGCTCGCATCGGCCATGCACAACGCCTGCGACATATTATTGAGTGCTGCGTCGAAACGCGCATTGTGGACCTGAAGCGCGCGATCACGGCTTTGCAGCAGGCGGGTGTGCAACCTGGCCAGCCCGACCGCCCGCCGCGCGCGATCGTTGGCGGCCGCAAGCTGCTCGCCGGCCGAGGCAAGCTCGGCCATGGCGCATGCCAGGCTTACACGGGAGCGTCGCAGGGCGGAGCCGCGTCGCCACTGTGTCGCGGCCAGCCAAAGCCCGGCAGTCACCAGCAGCAACACGATCGGGACCGGATGCAAGCCGGCAGGCCACAACGGCAAAGCGGGGCAAGGCGCGCCGAGTGCCCGCCATGTGACGGCGGAGACGGCGCAGGCCGCAAGCCCGGCTAAAAGAACCCTCGCCCGGAAGGTGCGGCCGGGCGGGCGGAGCGTCAAAACCTGCCGAGCGGGCCAAATGCGCGCCGCCGCCGGAGGGGCCGCGTCCGCGCCATCAGCCACGGCTGGCGCGCCGGTACGGCCGGCTTAGGGCGAGGGACGAGGCGAGGTTGGCGGCACTGCGCGGCATCACGGGCCCTTTCTCAGACCAGTGTCACCGCGATTTGGTTAGGAAACTGTTGCATCTCCCGGCTTGCAACTGCTGTGCTAACGGAAGCGTCCGCCTCGATTCGCACGCCAAACTATACATTGCGGTCGACGCGGGTCTCCATACACAAAATGCTGCTTCAGCTTTCGGCCTTAAGTGCTAGTTTGCCCGGTAAGACAACACGGGACGAGTCATGCACGGCGAGCCCACCCAGCCTACCCCCGCCGGCGAGCACAAGCCGGCGTCCGATCTGCTGACCGACAATCCGGTCTACAAGCCGTTTCGCTATCCGTGGGCATACGAGGCTTGGCTTGTGCAGCAGCGGGTCCACTGGCTGCCCGAGGAGGTGCCGCTCGCCGATGACGTCAAGGACTGGCACCGCAACCTGACCGACGCGGAACGCAGCCTGCTCACGCAGATATTCCGTTTCTTTACGCAGGCGGACGTCGAAGTGAACAATTGCTACATGAAGCATTACAGCCAGGTATTCAAACCGACCGAAGTATTAATGATGTTGTCAGCCTTTTCGAACACCGAGACCGTGCATATTGCGGCGTACAGCCATTTGCTCGATACGATCGGCATGCCGGAGGTGGAATATCAAGCCTTTCTCAAATACAAGGAAATGAAGGACAAATACGATTACATGCAGGGATTTTCGGTCGAGAGCAGACCGGCAATCGCCAAGACATTGGCGGCATTCGGCGCCTTTACCGAAGGTCTGCAACTCTTTGCCTCTTTCGCTATCCTGCTCAACTTTCCCCGTTTCGGAAAAATGAAGGGCATGGGCCAGATCATCTCCTGGTCCGTGCGCGACGAGACGCTGCACTGCCAGTCCATCATCCGGCTGTTCCGCACCTTCGTGCAGGAAAACCCGACCATCTGGACCGAGGCGCTGCAGCGCGATCTCACCCTGGTCTGCGAGGCCATCGTCGAGCACGAGGATGCCTTCATCAACCTGGCCTTCGAGCAGGGGCCGGTTGAGGGGCTCACGGCGGAGGAGGTTAAGGCCTATATCCGATACATCGCCGATCGGCGGTTGGTGCAGCTCGGATTGGAACCGCTTTACCACGTGGCGCGCAATCCGCTGCCCTGGCTCGACGAAATGCTGAATGCGGTCGAGCACACGAATTTCTTCGAGAACCGGGCGACCGAATACAGCAAGGCCGCCACGATCGGCACCTGGGAGGAAGCGTTTGATGCGCGGGCCTGATACACGTGTTAGTTGACTTTCTATCGCCAAGCCTGTTACGGAAGTTGCGTTGGCATGATAGTGTTAGTCCTCGCCATCAAATCGCAACGGATTTAACGGTGGTATCACGAATGGATCATGCCGGCGTTGCATGGTCTGACGCAGGGTCTGCTCGTCCCCGTGCCTCGGGAGCGGGGTCACTCGGGAGGGGAGAGTGAGCCACATACAACTTCGTGAAGAGATCGGACGGGACAGTGCCGCGCCGTCACAGGCCGGTACGCCTCGCTATAGCCGGCGACTCTCGGACAAAGTTCTGATTGCGTTCCATCACGCCTGCGACCAGGGCGATTTCGACGTGGCGGAGCAGTTGCTGCACATCCTGGAGATGATGCTGACGCGCCGCCCGCAGTCGGCCGATAACAACCGCCGACGCAACATGGAAAGCCTGGTCGCCGCGCATGAGCGCCTTTGGTATCTGCGTCACCCGCGCGAAAGCGAGCTTTAGCGGCTGATCACCGGTTAGAATGCGAGAGCGGCCCCGCCGCGCAGCACGGCATTGGCCTCGTCGGTGAAATCGCCGGGCGGGCCGTGCAGCACGAATCCGGAACACACCCGGAACGGTGCGCGCGACATGTGTTTGCTTTGCACTAACACGATCTTGGCGGGACGATCGCGCCCCGGCCAGAGCGGCAACAGGACCTGTACCGCCGCAACCCGCATCCTCCATGGCCCGCAGGCAGGCCGGCACGGCGCTGGCCGGCAGGATCAGCGTCAGCGTGCCCCCTCGACGCAAGCAGCCCGCCAAGGCGCCGATCCAGATTTCCAGAAGGCCGGGGCTGGCGCGCTTCGCCCCCGCGCGGCCGGCCGATGGCGAGCACGTGCCTTCGGGCGGGTGCCAGGGCGGATTGGCAAAGGCGTGATCAAACCGGTCCGGATCGGACCACCCGCCTATATCAGCCACGCGAAATTCCAAGCCGCTGAAACCGTTTGCGGCGGCATTTTCCCGCGCGAGCGCGCAGAGCGCCGGATCGAGCTCCACGCCGACCCCGGCCAGGCCCGGAACCCTGGCCGCGAGGCAGAGCAATCCCGCCCCGGCACCCGCGCCGCCCTCCAGGACACGTTGACCCGGGAATGCCGGGACGGCGGCCGCCAGCAACACCGGTTCCAGGCCGCTGCGATAGCCGTCACGCGGCTGCGCATAGCGAACCCGACCGGCCAGGAGGGTGCCTTGAGTGATTTCCCCCTCTCCACCCGCGCTGGCACGCCGCGACGGCCCGCAGGCGCTTGCGGTCAAATCTCGCCGGCCTCGGCGAGCACCCGCCGTGCGCGGGCCTCGTCCTGTTCCATCACCGCCACCCGGCGCTGGATCGCGCCGATACTGCCTTCCATGACGCTGGTATGCGCATCGAGCAGCATCGCCGCGATGCCGGCATCGGCCAGCAATGCAACAACGAAATTCAGCCGCACCGGATCGTTGGACGTGAGCACAATGCGCATGCGTGACCGCAGCTCCCCCTTTGCCTTGACCGATTTTCCGCCCCGCCGATATGGTGACTGTGGATGCCAGACATGCAAGCCGGGAGAGCGCGGTGGGGGTCACCGCCGGTCATCTGCAACCTGCCCCGCCCCCCGAGGACGACGGCGACGCGCTGGGCACGCTGCATGAGCTCGTCAGCGCTGACCTCGCAGCCTGCAACCGCACCATTGTCGCCAACATGGAGAGCCCCGTTGCGCTGATCCCGCAGCTCGCGGCGCATATCGTCGCGGCGGGCGGCAAGCGGCTGCGGCCGCTGCTGACCTTGGCCGCGGCGAGGCTCTGCGGTTATCCGGCCTCGCCAGAGGGCACACGGCACGTGGCGCTCGCTGCTTGCGTGGAGTTCATCCACACCGCCACGTTGCTGCACGACGATGTGGTGGACGAGAGCGCGCTGCGCCGCGGCCTGGCGTCCGCGAATGCCGTGTTCGGCAACAAGGCGTCGGTTCTCGTCGGCGATTTCCTGTTCGCGCGCGCCTTCCAACTGATGGTCGCGGACGGATCTCTGAAAGTGCTCGAGATTCTCTCGCGTGCCGCCGCCACGATTGCGGAAGGCGAAGTGCTTCAGTTGGTCACGCAGAACGATCTCGCCACGTCCGAACTGCGCTATCTGGAGGTGATCCGGGGCAAGACCGCGGCGCTGTTCGCCGCCGCCTGCCAAGTCGGGAGCGATCATCGCCGGGCGGCCCCGGGCCGAGGAGGCGGCGCTCGCCGAATACGGCATGAACCTTGGCGTTGCCTTCCAGCTTGTGGATGACGCGCTCGACTACGCAGCTGACCAACGCCACCTCGGCAAGACCGTCGGCGACGACTTTCGCGAGGGCAAGATCACACTGCCGGTGCTGCTCGCGTATCAGGCCGCCGACGCCGAGGAGTGCGCCTTCTGGCAGCGCACGGTCGGCGCCTTGGAGCAGGAACCGGCCGATCTCGACCGCGCCCTGACCTTTATGGGCCTGCATGATGCGTTCCGCGCAACACTCGCGCGCGCGGCGGAGTTCGCCGCCGCTGCCGGGGAGGCACTGCGCAATGCCTTCCCCCCCAGTCCGTTTCGTCACGCCCTGATCGAGATATGCGATTACACCGTCCGGCGCGGACGGTAGTCTGATCCCGGCTGCGTTTCTCGCGTCGCGGCTTTTGCGCCAGCGCAATTCCTGATCGGGTGCGCCATGATCGAGCCATACACCGCCGTCGGTCTGATCCCGAGCTTTTGGGGCATACGGCGTCGCGACGATATCGCGCGCAATTTGGAACACCTCGAAAGCCTCGCCAAAGCCGCGTTCTGGCTGTCCAACCTGGATATCCCGGTGCGGCTTATCGCCATCCCGGAAGGCGCGTTGCAAGGCTTCAACGACGAGGTGCTGGATCTCGACCACGCCACCTATGCGCGGGAGTGCGCCATCGACATTCCCGGACCCGAAACCGACCGGCTCGGCCGCCTTGCCCGGGAATACGGCGTGTTCGTGATCGCCCAGGCGAAGGCACGGCATGCGGACTGGCCCGACCGGTTCTTCAACATGGGGTTCGGGATCGACCCGGACGGCGCGGTGGTGCTGAAGCACTACAAAATCTCGGCGCTGCTGCCGTGCGAGCGGTCGATCTCACCGCATGACCTGTTCGACTGGTGGGTAGCGAAATATGGCGCCAGCCTGCAATCGTTCTGGCCCGTGGCCGACACCGCGATCGGCCGGCTCGGCATCATGATGGCGATGGAGGGCAATTATCCGGAAAACGGGCGCGGCCTGGCGATGAATGGCGCAGAGGTGGTCTATCGCGCATCCATGCCCGCCCCGTTCACCGAGAACGACATTTTCGAAATCTCCAACCGTGCGCGCGCGCTCGAGAACAACATGTACGTGATCGCACCGAATATCGGCGGCTATCATCTCTATCCCGACAGCGAAACGCCGATCGATGCGGGTGGTGGTCAGTCCATGATCGTGGACTATCACGGTGCGATCGTCGGCAAGCAGCGCGACACCAACGGCTCCACCTTCGTTTCCGGCGTTATCAATATCGAAGCGCTGCGCCACCACCGGCAGAACGCGCAAGTCACCAATTGGCTGAAGGACGTGCGTGCCGAGATGGCGCGGCTGATCTACGAACAGCCGATCTACCCGAAGAACCGCTACGCCGATCGCGTGCCGGGCAAGCACGCGGAATACAAGACGGAAGTGATCGACCGGCAGGTTCGGCTGATGCAGGAACGGGGGATCTGGAAGGCCCCGTCAAGCTGACGATTGCACCTGTGCGACGTGGCGATCTGAACCTGCCGTCATCTCGCCCAGGGCCATTCGTAGCAATGTCTTTTTTGCGAAGATTCAGCGCCGTACCGCTAGGGCAATCGGGGTCGCTCGATAGCGAGTGTCCGGCCTGGCGCCTGTGCCCCGCCCGAGAAGCTGGCCGCTACGACGCGCGCCGGCGGCGTATGCCGGCTCAGGAAACCGCCCATCACCGGCCGGCTCCAGCCCGAAGCCACAGCTTGCCCGTATGCGGGCCATGCCCTGGATAGCGGGGTTGCACCAAAAGCGCCGGCGAGCGCGGTCTCCTGTGGCCAGGCGGCACGCACCTTGGCGCCATATTCGGCGGCGAGTTCCGGCGTCGCCGAGTGGTAAAGCGCGGCGGCCCGGCCCCAATCATGCGTCTGGTCCATCAACTGGCGAAGAAACCGCGCGGCATAGGCCGCGTTCGCGCCCGGATCCAGCGCCTGGTCAAGGCTGGCGAAAGCGTTCGGGTGATGCATCAAATTCACCTGCATGCACCCGACGTCGATCGAGCGGGCGCCTCGGGCGCGAAACGCACCGACCGCCGCCACCGCCTCGGCCTTGGTGCCATAGGTGTAGCCCGTGCCTTCGACATTGATGGTCCAGGGCCACGGATTGACCATGCCGGTCAGCGGATCGCGCCGACCGCTCTCCACCCGGCCGATCGCACCGAGCAGACCGGGAGGTATCGCCTCCATGCGTGACGCCGCCTCGATCGCCTGCCGGCAGAGCAGCCCGGCCGTCGAGATCGGCTGCGCCGGCGCGGCCCGGGCCAGACTTGGCAGCAGAGGCAAGAGCGGAAATAGCAGCAGGGCAGCCCGGCGCATCCGTGCAGCCTAGGGTAGAAACATTGACCGATCCTTGCTGCGCCTGCCCTCTGCAGGCTCACGCTATGGTCAGTGCTGCAATGCAAAAAAAGCCTTGTATCCAATGCCGCCGGTTCGTAGATTGTGCACCGCAGCAGCACGGCCTTGGCTGTGATGTCTGCTTTCTTGGACGTTTCCTCCCTAAACTTGGCGGTGCCTCGCGGCACCGCCATTTTTCTTCCTATGCCTGCGCGTGAATGGGGACCGGTTCGGGCCGGGAGCGATCTTCCACCAGCGCCAATAAGTGCTCCAAAGTGTCCGCCTCAGCCGCCGGCTTATCTGTTCGGATACGCGCAATGCGAGGAAATCGCATGGCAACACCGGATTTGTGCCGCGAAGAAAGCTGCGCCGCATCGAACGCGACCTCCAGGACCAGCGACTTCTCCACCTCGCGCACCGGGCCGAAGCGGGCAGTCGTGTGCTCGCGCACCCAGCGGTCGAGCCGGTTCAGCTCCGCGTCGGTGAAGCCGAAATACGCCTTGCCGACCGGTACCAACTCCTCGCCGCGCCACAGGCCGAACGTATAATCGGAGTAGTAGCTGCTGCGCTTGCCGTGCCCGCGCTGCGCGTACATCAGCACAGCGTCCACCGTGTGCGGGTCGCGCTTCCACTTCCACCACAGGCCCTTGGGCCGGCCGGGCACATAGGAGCTGTCGGCCCGCTTCAGCATGATGCCCTCGCGTGAAGCGGCCCGGGCTCCCTCTCGAAGTCGGGCAAGCTCGTCCAGGGATGCAAACGGGATCAGCGCCGACAAGTCCATCCGCGCCGGATGCTCACGCGCAAACCATGCCTCCAGACGCGCCCGACGTGCATCGAAGGGCAAGGGGCGAACATCCTCCGCGCCATCGAACAGGATGTCATAGAGCCGCACGCCAGCGGGGAAATCGTGCAACATGCCGGCACTGACCTGCTTGCGATTGAGCCGCTGCTGCAAATCGGCGAACGTCGCTACGCCGCCCTCGCGGATCACCAGCAACTCGCCGTCCAGCACCGCGCGAAAGCGCATCGCGTCAATAATTTCGGGGAACGCCGCCGAAATATCCTCGGCACCCCGCGAGTAGATCCGGCGCCCGCCTTCGGTCGCCACAAGCTGCACGCGAATGCCGTCCCATTTCCACTCCGCCCTGTAGGCGTGCGCGTCGAGCGTGGCCAGATCCTGCGGCTCTAGCGGATGCGCCAGCATGGGCGGGCGAAACACCGGCGCCTCGGCCGGATCCGGGCGCGGGCCACGTTTCTCCAGCCAGGCGAATAGCGGCAGGTAGGGCGGTGCCAGCCCGTGCCACACCTCCTCCACCTCGTCCGGGTCCACGCCGCCCAGCTCGGCAAGTGCCACCTTCGCGAGCCGCGCCGAGGCGCCGACGCGCAGCGCCCCGGTTATCAGTTTCAGCAAGGCGAAGCGCACGGAGGCATCGGAGGCATCCAGCCAGCCGGCGACGATGCCGGGAAGCGCTTGTTTCGGCGCCCCCTCGAGCGCCTCGACGACTTCGGCCAGACGCGGCGGCGGCGCGTCGGTGGGCTTGGCAGGCCACATCAGCGCCACCGTCTCGGCAAGGTCGCCCACATAGTCATAGGACCAGCCGAACAGCACCGGGTCGGTGCGCTGTGCCGCCAAGTCGCGGATCAGCCCGGGCTTCGCCGCGGTGAACCTCAGCTCGCCAGTGATCGCCGCCAAGCCGATCCCCCGATCCGGGTCCGGTTCAGTTGCGAAATAGCGCCGCAGAAGCGCGATCTTGGCGTTGCGCGACGGGGTGAAGACGAGCCGTTCCAGGAGTTCGGCGAACGCGATCATGGGGACGAAACTGGCAAGCCGGCGACCGGGCACAACCCCACTTCAGCCGGCCGGCGGCGTGTCTCCCTCCGCCTCCGGAAGCGGCGGCATTTCGACATCGGCGTAGATGTCGGCTAGGGGGAACTCGACCCCGATTTCGGGCAAACGCAATACCTCGCCTTCGGTCAGGGGAGCCGTGGTCCACATCGAACCCTGCCGCGAGAAAACCATCGCCGCGATACTGTCCTGCTCAAGCAGGATGTAACGTTGGATCGAACTCGGTGGCCTGGTATTCTCGCAGCTTGTCGATGCGATCGGTGCGCGACGTGCTTTCGCTCAGAACCTCGAAAACGATAACGGGCTGCGGGGCGATGCGGTCGCCGCGCTGCATCGGAGCGCAGGAGACAAGAGCATCCGGATACCGGATATGCCCCTGGACCTCGATCTTGATGGTCGGGCCAAGCACCCGGAAAGGCGTTCCCTTCAACCGGTCGCGCAGGATCGCCCGAATGTTGCCGCCAATCATCTCGTGTTCGATCGTGCCCCCCGTCCTCGCCAACGCGTGAAAGCCGTCGAACTCGTAGCGCAGTTCCTGCCGCTCCTCCCAGGCGAGGAACTGCGCGAGCGTCATGGTCTGGCGAAGCGCGACGTTCATGGCCTCTGTACCTGAACACGCCGTCAGTGTGTCACAAACGCGGACAGCTTGCGAGTCGCGGGGTAGAATTCGTTCGCCAAATGCGGGCCGTCAGGATGGCAGAGCAAACAGCATCACCCGTCCGCGCTGATCGCCTACAACAGCCCTGGCTTCCCGATACGACACACCGAGAGCGGTTATAGAATCGTCTCCAACGAAGCGTTTTAGCTCGGCGCCGCTCGCTAGGTCCCACAGCCGCAGCGTCCCGTCACTGGAGCCGGACAGCGCGCGCCGACCGTCCGCCAGCACCGCGACCGCCCAGACCCAATCACCGTGCCCCTCGAACCGCCGCAGCTCGGCACCACTCTCCAGGTCCCACAGCCGCAGCGTCCCGTCATCGGAGCCGGACAGCGCGCGCCGACCGTCCGCCAGCACCGCGACCGTCGTGACCACACTAGCGTGCCCCTCGAACCGCCGCAGCTCGGCACCACTCTCCAGGTCCCACAGCCGCAGCGTCCCGTCACTGGAGCCGGACAGCGCGCGCCGACCGTCCGCCAGCACCGCGACCGCCCAGACCCAATCACCGTGCCCCTCGAACCGCCGCAGCTCGGCACCTCTCTCCAGGTCCCACAGCCGCAGCGTCCCGTCATCGGAGCCGGACAGCGCGCGCCGACCGTCCGCCAGCACCGCGACCGCCCTGACCCAATCACCGTGCCCCTCGAACCGCCGCAGCTCGGCACCACTCTCCAGGTCCCACAGCCGCAGCGTCCCGTCACTGGAGCCGGACAGCGCGCGCCGACCGTCCGCCAGCACCGCAACCGTCGTGACCGCACTACCGTGCCCCTCGAACCGCCGCAGCTCGGCACCACTCTCCAGGTCCCACAGCCGCAGCGTCCGGTCATAGGAGCCGGACAGCCCGCGCCGACCGTCCGCCAGCACCGCGACCGTCGTGACCACACTAGCGTGCCCCTCGAACCGCCGCAGCTCGGCACCACTCTCCAGGTCCCACAGCCGTAGCGTCCGGTCACTGGAGCCGGACAGCGCGCGCCGACCGTCCGCCAGCACCGCGACCGTCGTGACCACACTAGCGTGCCCCTCGAACCGCCGCAGCTCGGCACCACTCTCCAGCTCCCACAGCCGCAGCGTCCCGTCACTGGAGCCGGACAGCGCGCGCCGACCGTCCGCCAGCACCGCGACCGCCCAGACCCAATCACCGTGCCCCTCGAACCGCCGCAGCTCGGCACCACTCTCCAGGTCCCACAGCCGCAGCGTCCCGTCACTGGAGCCGGACAGCGCGCGCCGACCGTCCGCCAGCACCGCAACCGTCGTGACCGCACTACCGTGCCCCTCGAACCGCCGCAGCTCGGCACCACTTTCCAGGTCCCACAGCCGCAGCGTCCCGTCATTGGAGCCGGACAGCGCGCGCCGACCGTCCGCCAGCACCGCGACCGTCGTGACCACACTACCGTGCCCCTCGAACCGCCGCAGCTCGGCACCACTCTCCAGGTCCCACAGCCGCAGCGTCCGGTCATTGGAGCCGGACAGCGCGCGCCGACCGTCCGCCAGCACCGCGACCGTCGTGACCGCACTACCGTGCCCCTCGAACCGCCGCAGCTCGGCGCCACTCTCCAGGTCCCACAGCCGCAGCGTCCCGTCACTGGAGCCGGACAGCGCGCGCCGACCGTCCGCCAGCACCGCGACCGCCCAGACCCAATCACCGTGCCCCTCGAACCGCCGCAGCTCGGCACCACTCTCCAGGTCCCACAGCCGCAGCGTCCCGTCACTGGAGCCGGACAGCGCGCGCCGACCGTCCGCCAGCAGCGCGACCGCCCTGACCCCACTGCTTGTAGGAATTGGTACGCAACAAAGCACCCGGACAGTTCAGATATCCTCCTCGAATCGGAACAAAGGCTGCTGGTTCGGTTCCGCGAAGGGTCTTCAGAAGCGTAGCAATGGCAAGTCCGTCGTCTTCGAAAAGCCGACCGCGAAGCTGCGCGTTGACGAGGCTTGGATCGGGCCCGAGCACGTGTGCTGATAAGGTAAGCGCCGCGGCTAGCCGCATTGCTTCGTGGTCGCCAGCCAGCAATTTGTAGTCATCCAGGACAGGATGGACGCCGGCAATTTCAAGCTTGCGTTGCATCCAGGCTGGATCAAAAAGCAAGTGACGCAGCGTCTCGATCTGGTTTGCCTCGTGCAAATGCCACGCGATGTGCTGAACGCAATATCCGTCATTCGGACAGCTGGGCCAGCCATTCGGACAAACTTCTTGGTAGCGGATGACAAGGTACACATGCCGCGCGGTGAGCGGAGCCGCGACATGGCGCAGATAGTCCATGTAAAGGTCGTGGATGCGATAGCGTCGTTGCTCATCGCGCTGCACCAGCGAACGATCGACCAGCTCCTGGGCAACCAGTTTCATTCGTCGCTCAACCGGCACACGTGCCGACCAAACCCGCAGCAGCGCCGCCTCAGGTATATCGACATCTTCCCGAAACGCAGCGCAGTCGAACAAGCAGGCACGCGTATCGTCGGGCAGCGCGTCGACGCTGAGTTTCAGCACGACAGCTAGGTTCCGCTGCTCCGGATCGGGAAGCCAGCTTGTATCCATTTCCTCAAGTGCGCCGTCCCGCAATGCCGCCAGTGCATCCGGCCATAAGTAGGCTCCCTGACGGATCAAGGCGCCAGCCGCGGCTAGCGCAAGCGGCAACCTGCCGCAATGGCGGATGATCTCGCCTGCTTCGTCAGGCAATGCCTCAACGGCAATGCCCGCCGCGTCCGCGAGGAATGCTCGCGCTGCTTCGCGTTCGAGAAGATCAAGCCGCTGTGTATCTGACCGCGCACGCTCGAGCACGCGGGTATCACGGCTCGTTATGAGAAGCTTACAGTCTGCTCCAAGTCCCGCGAACGGATCAACCGCTTCCGGCTCCCATACGTCGTCTAGAACGACCAGCAGTCGTTTCTTGGCAGTGTAAAGGCCGAGCTGGCCGCGCGCCTCGGGCACGCTACCGAAAGCCGCCGGCGCGCCCGTCAGTGCAAAGGCCAACTCGGCGGCCTTTGCCAGGACCTGACACGTTACGGCCGATGGTCAGCCATGTAATCCCGTCCGGGAAGGCGGCCCTTATGTCAGGATCATTTACGAGCGCAGCTGCTAGGTACGGTCTTGCCAACCCCGCCCATGCCCTTGAGACCGACGGTTCGGCCGGCGCTAGTGATGCCGATCGCGGAACTGTCCCCCAACAGCTTTGCTCGGACCTCAGGAAAGTCCGTTTCGCGTGCCCGGTAGCGCTCCGGCAGACTGGGAATATCGAAGTAGATCGGCTCCGGAGGAGGTTGTTCCGGAACAGTTTCGCGCACCATGTAAGTAGTGACCTTGTCGCCGCCGACAATGTCGCCACTCACCGAACCCACGCTGCCAGGAATGTTCGCTCCGCCGCTTTGGCCGGATGACTGTGGAGAAGGGGACATGCGTTGATCGGGTTCGATACCGCGCCTACTTGCCTTGCAGCTTGTCGAGCACGAAGCCCGTAACCGGCCCTGCAATTCCCCCGAGGACGGGGGTTGCAAACGCGCTCACGACGGCAGTCACCGCGCTGGGGACCAGCTTCACAAGACCATCGACGAGATCCGCGACAGTGCGGTCGTTCGCGCCCTTTCCTTTAGTCACTTCCTGCCTCAAAGCCGCTAGCTTCGCTGCAGCTTCGTCGCGCTTCTCAGGGTGTGCGGAATTAATCGCATCGGTCAGCGGACGGAGTGCGCTATCCAGCGCGGCTATCGTTTGGGCGTTCGTGATCTTGTCACGGCCTACGATGTCACCCGCTACTGATCCGACTTGTCCGCTGATGTTGACGCCACCGCTCTGACCTCCTCCCGCCTCACTGCTCATTTTGCCTCTCCTAGTCTCGGTTCGCCCACCCCAGCCAAACCAGGTGGCCACGCAATTTAGCATACATTCGTCACCTGGGATGAAGCCGATAACGAGTTCGGGTCGCGGTGCCTAAGGAAACCCCGCCCCGCCATTGATCGTAACCACCGTCCCCGACGTATAGCCCGAAAGCGGGCTCGCCAGGAATGCGACGGCGTAGGCGATCTCCTCGGGCGTCGCCGCGCGGCCGAAGGGCATGCCGGAGGTCAGTTCGCGCCAGCGTTCCGGATCGCCCAGGGTCTTCGCGGCGGTCGCCCGCTGCAGCATCACCAGACGCTCGGTCGCCACCGGGCCGGGGTTGATGGCGACCACACGCAGCCCGTCGGATGGCGCCTGCCGCCCGAGCGCGCGGCTAAAAGCCATCAGCGAGGCATTCCCGGCCGCACCCGCAATGTATCCGGGAGGGAAGGTTTCGCCCGCAGCGCCGACTACGTTCACGATCACCCCCGACCGCCGCGCCGCCATGCGCGGATAGACCGCGCGGCAGAACGAGATGAAGCCGAATACCTTCAGATCCCAGGCGCGGCGCCAGACCTCGTCGGTAACGGTCAGCAGGTCGCCGGGCGGGATGGCGCCGGCATTGTTGACCAGAATGTCGATCTCGCCTGCCGCATCGGCCACGCGCCGGACGGCCGCCTCGCTGGAGAGATCTGCGGCAATCGTCCGCACACTCACCTGCCGGCGGGTCCGAATTGCCTCTGCAGCCTCGTCGAGTGTCGCCTTAGTCCGCGCGACCAGGGTGACGTCGCAGCCTTCCTCGGTCAGCACGCTCGCCGCGGCTCGTCCGATCCCCTTGGACCCGCCGGTAATCAGCGCGTGCTTGCCCGCCAGCTTCAGATCCATGCCCCGGCCTCCCTATATTCATGCGCGACGCGAATTGTCGGAGCGATGCACGCACGCGTCCACCCCGAACCCGTAAGCAGCTAGCCCGTTATAGGATTGCAGCGAAAAAGGGCGCCGCATGCGGCCATGAACGTGATTGCTTGTCCGGATTGCGGAACGGTTCTGCGCATGCCGCCCCCGCCTGAACGCGGGCATCTGGAATGCCTGCGCTGCGGCAACGTGCTGGAGCGCACCACCGGGCGCAGCATCGACGCGGCGCTCGCCCTGGCGCTTACCACCTTCATCCTGTTGTTTCCGGCCAATACGATGTCGCTGATGACGGTGCGGGCACCGCTCGGGATCGTCTCTTCGACGCATCTGTTTTCCGGCATTCAGATCATCTGGTTCCAGGGCTGGCCGGTCATGGCCCTGGTGCTCGCGGCCCAGGGCGTTCTGTTGCCCTTCATTCGCTTCGGCTCGCTGGCGGCGGTGCTTGCGGCGATCAAGCTCAATCGCCAGGGACCGTGGATCGGTACTGTCTTCCGCTGGTCCGAGCGCCTCGACCTCTGGGCCATGGCCGATGTGCTGCTGCTCGGCGGTGCCATCGGCTACGGCCGGGTCGAGGCGCTGATCCCGGTGCGGATCGACCCCGGCGGCTACTGCCTGATTGGCGCCGCCTTCCTGACCATGCTCACGCGCGCAATGCTCGATCATCGCGCCGTCTGGCGGCGCATCGGCGCGCCGGCGCATGCGGTCGCGCCCGATGCCGTGGCCTGTGTCGAGTGCGATTTGGTGCTGCCCGGCGCCATGACGGGCAAGCGTTGCCCGCGTTGCCGGGCGCGGCTGCATCGGCGCAGGCCGCATGCGATGCTGCAAACCACCGCCCTGACGGCGGCTGCCTGGGCGCTGCTGCCGGTGGCCAATTACTTCCCGATGAGCGTCTTCTATGAAGGCCCGAAAATAGACGCGCAGACGATCTTCAGGGGTGTTGAACTGCTGTTCCAGCACGGCTTCATGCCGCTCGGCGTGCTGGTGTTCGTGGCCAGCATCGGCATTCCGGTTTCCAAGTTGGTGGCGCTCACCTGGTTCCTGATTTCGGTCTGGCACCGGTCGGACCGGCACTTGGTCCGCAAGACCAAGATCTTTCGCTGGGTGGATGAGATCAGCCGCTGGTCCAACATGGACCCGTTCACCATCGTCATCTTCACGCCGATGGTGCAGTTCGGCCAGCTCGCCCATTTCGGCACGGGCGGCGGATCGCCGGCCTTCCTCGCCATGGTCGTGCTCTCGATGGTGGCCTCCCGGACCTTCGACCCACGGCTCATGTGGGATGCCGCGGAACAAGGCGGCCATGATCACGAGCGGGCGCACCCTCCTGCGGCCCTGGCCCCGGCGGGCGCCCCCGCGCGATGAGCCGCCCGGCCTGATCAATGCCAAAAACGCTTGGCGCGGCGGGCACTGTCGCTTAGCCTAGCCTGCAAGCCTTGCGAAAGCGGCAGCACTCATGGGGACGGAACGGATCGCCGATAACGCGGCGCAACACCGCGATTGGCTGGCAAGCACGCTAAGCACATCATCCACGCTGTGGTCTCGGGCGCGAGACTTCGTGGAGCAATTGCTCGATCCCGGCTTCCGGCCACAGGACGACGCGGACGAGCCGGTGTCCGTGACCCTCGATTCCGTCTCCGCCGCCTATGGTCCGGACCTGGCCTTGCACGGAATCGCGGGGCGGTTCGAGCCGGGGTCCATGACTGCGGTCGTCGGCCCCAACGGAGCCGGCAAGACGACCCTGCTCACCCTTATCGCCGGCCTGGCGGAGCCGCTGAGCGGGACCGTGCGCCTGGACGGCGCGGGTCCGGAGAAGATCGCCTACCTGCCGCAGGCACACGCGGTCGATCGGGACTATCCCGTCTCGGTCTTGGAATTCGTGGCGCTCGGGCGCTGGCGCGATTTCGGCGCCTTTCGCACACCCCCGTACGCGTTGCTGACCGAGGCGCAATCCGCCCTGCGCACCGTCGGCCTGCACGACCTCGCTGCCGCGCGCGTGGGCGACCTTTCCATCGGTCAGTTCCGGCGCGTCCTGTTCGCGCGTGTCATCGTGCAACGCGCGCGTCTGGTTCTGCTCGACGAGCCGCTGGCGGCGCTCGACACCGCGACGGCGGCGGATTTGATCGTGGTTCTGCAAGCCTGGCAGCAGGAGGGACGCACGGTAATTGCCGTGCTGCACGAACTCGACCAGGTGCGCAGCCTTTTCCCGAACGCGCTATTGCTCGCCCGCCGCGTGATCGCATGGGGCGAAACGGCGTCGGTGCTCAGTCCCGAGAAATCTCGCTGCGGCCGGGCTCGCGATCGTGAACCGCCCCGAACCTCGGGCGGGCCTACTCCGTCTGGTCCCGGGCTGAACATGCGCGCGCTGCTGATCGAGCCGTTCTTCACGTTCGGCTTCATGCGCACGGCACTGGTCGCCTGTGTGGGACTGGCGCTCGCCAACGCGCCGGTCGGTGTGCTGCTGATGCAGCGGCGGATGAGCCTCACCGCCGACATCCTGTCGCATACGGTGATGCCCGGCGCCGCGCTCGGCTTCCTGCTGGCCGGCTATTCGGTGTTCGCGCTCAGTCTCGGCGGCATTGTCGCCGGCGGCCTCGTGGGTCTGCTCGCAACTCTCAGCCTGCGCCGCGAGCAGAGCGACTCGATGCTGGCCGTGCTCTACCTCTTGTCGCTGGCGGGCGGGGTTCTGCTGGTCACACTGCGCGGCAGCAATATCGACTTGATGCACGTGCTGTTCGGCACCGTTCTGGCGGTCAACACGGCGGGGCTGGTGTTCATCGCGTGTGTCGCAAGTGTGACGCTGCTGGGGCTGGCGGTGATCTGGCGGCCGCTCGCGGTCGAGAGCTTCGATCCGATGTTCCTCCGCGCCATCGGCGGCGGCGGGCCAGTGTTCGGCCGCATCTTCATCGGCATTCTGGTGCTGTGCCTTGTGGCCGGCTTCCAGGCTTTCGGCACGCTGTTGGCGATCGGTCCCGTGCTTCTGCCCGCGATCGCGGCGCGGCGGGTATCACGGGAGCTTCGGACGCAGATCGTGCTGGCTTTCGTGTTCGGGGTCGCGGCCGATGCCGCCGGGCTGCTGATCTCGTTTCATCTGAATGTGCCCTCGGGTCCGGCAATCGTGCTTTCGGCCGGCGCGGTTTATGGGCTCTGCCTGCTCCCTGCCCGGGAGCGCAAACCGGCGCCGGAAATTGCCTTCCCAACGGCCGCCGAATAATCGGAAAGGACGGAAACCGTGCAACGCCGAACGCTTCTGCTCGCCGCGCTCTTCGCTCCGGCAATCGCGCCCGTCGCGCGCGCGGCTGGCAGGCCAAAGGTTGTCGCCACGTTCAGCGTGCTGGGCGACATGGTGCGGCAGATCGCAGGCGACAAAGTAGCCCTGGTAACGATCGTCGGCCCCGATGGTGACAGCGAGGCGTACGAGCCCACGGCGGCGGACGGGCGTGCGGTCGCCGAGGCCGATCTGCTGGTGATGAACGGTCTGAACAAGGAGTTCGAACCCTGGCTTCCCGGCCTGCTGCAACAGGCGGAGTTCCACGGCACGAAGGTGGTTGCGAGCAACGGTGTGCGCACACTCAAGAAAACAGAGGAAGCGGATAGCGCGGAGAAGCCGGGCGTTGAGGAAATCGACCAGCACGCCTGGCACGATGCGGCAAACGGCGCGATCTATGCCGCCAATATCCAGGCGGCGCTGATCGCCCTGGATCCCGGCAATGCCGCGACCTTTCGCACGCGCGGTGCCACGTACCGCAAGCAGCTCCTGGACCTGGACGTGTGGGCCAAGCAGCAGATCGCGGGAGTGCCGGCTGCGAAGCGTCGCGTCATCACCTCGCATGACGGCTTCGCGTATCTCGGGCGTGCCTATGGCATCCAACTGATCGGCGTGCGCGGCTGGACCAACGACAAGGAAGCCTCGGCGCAGCGCGTGGCCGAGCTGATCGGACAGATCAAGCAGGAGCAGGTCAAGGCGCTGTTCATCGAGAACATGAACGATCCGCGCCTGATCCAGCGTATCGCGCAGGAAACTGGTGTCCAAGTTGGCGGCGAACTCTATTCGGACGCGTTGTCCAAGCCCGATGAGGACGGTGCCACCTACGTCCAGATGGTCCGGCACAATATCACCACGCTGCGGGCCGGAATGCTGAAGAACTGAAATGGATTCGTATTCGCCCTGGGCCGCAAGCGGCCTGCTTTCTGGCACGCGCCAGCGGCTCGCGGCGGCGGGTGCGGCGGTGGCGGCGCTCTGGCTTGCGGTATTCTGGGCGTCGCTCGGCTCGGTGGGACCGCAAGCCACGACCAACGTGGGTGCCAGGGGCTTTGTCGGAACTAGGCAGGCAACGGGATCGGACAGGCGGTTCGCACCTGAATCGGCATCGGCGCTGAGTGCCGTGGTTCAAGCCGGAACGGCCGCGCCGTCCGGCGGCAGCTTCGATGCGTTCGGCCTGGAGAATCAGCCGATCGCCGCATCGGTAAACAGCCGGGGCGATGTCGCCTTCTTCGCCAAACTGATGCGCGGCGTCTCCGGCGAGGGCTTATTCGTCGCACATCAAGGGCAACTCAGGCGCCTTGCCGCGGCCGGCGACCGCGTCTCCACCGGCGGCACGCTGGCGAGTTTCACGGAACGCCCGGCGGTTTCCCTGAACGGCAACGGAACCATCGCCTTCGCGGCGACTTTGGACGGCGGCGGCGCAACCGACGCCGTTCTTGTCGCGAGCGGTGGCAAGCCGACCGCCGTGGCGCAAAGCGGGCAGAGGGCGCCGGGGATCGGCGGCGGCGTCTTCTTCGATTTCGGCCAGGCCGCGATCAATGACGCAGGCGACGTTGCATTCCTCGCCACCGTCCGCAAAGCGCGCGAAACAATGGACGCGATCTATGTCGCGACGAAGGGCGAGCTGACGAAGCTGGTCGCCAACGGCGATCCGGTTCCGGGCGGCGGTGTCTTCGCGGGCCTGGGTGCGCCGTCAATCAACGGCAAGGGCGAGGTGGCATTCGGCGCCGTGCACCGAGCAGGCGTCGTTGCCCGGCGGCATCTTCGTTGCCGACAAAGGCGGCTTGCGTCGGGCGGTGGCCTCCGGAGACGCAGCGCCGGGCGGCGGGTTGTTTGCCCGACTCTCCGAGCATGTCGGCATTGACGATGACGGCCGCGTTGGTTTCGTTGCTATGCTGTCGCAATCCCCGATCGGCTCTGGCGTCTTCGTGGCGGGCGGATCGGGGGTACGCAGATCGCGGCGGAACGCGGCTCGGCGCCGGGGGGCGGAAAATTCGTCTCGTTCGGCGACGCAGCCCCGCTCGCGCCTGACGGGCGGATCGCGTTCATGGCGGCGGTGCAGGGCGGCCCCGGAACCCTGGGCGCCTTCGCGACCGGCCCGAGCGGCGTTCAGCGCGTCGCCACGGTGGGCGACAAACTTGCCGACGGACGGCGGATCAGCGATTTCCCGCTGAACCCGGTGGTAGCGATCGGCCCCGGCGGCCGGATTGCGCTGCAAGCCGGCGTGCAGGGCGGGGAGGAGCGAAGCGACGCCGTGCTGCTGTTCCGGCCGGAGGCGGGCATCGCGACGCGGTGAGGCTGCATTCGCGTGGCCGGGTACAGCCGGGACGACCGGCCCGGCCGATGCCGCACCGGACACTGCGTTGCTGATGCCAAGCCCCCTGTCTGCAATTGCGCAGCGGAGGTACGCAGCAGAAAAGCGCATTTGCGCGGAAAGGCCGTTTCTGAGATTTGCCGAACTCGATTTCCCGGCACGGCAATGTCGAGGTCACAATCAGCTGGTCTGAAGTCACGGAAGCTTCTTCGTCAGATAACCCGGGAGTGCAGGCCGAAGTTGGCTGTTGCTGGAAAGGGAGAGGACACCATGGCCTTTACAATTGATGTAAACGGAAAGGCATATAGTGTCGATGTTGACGGCGACACACCGCTTCTGTGGGTGTTGCGCGACGTGCTCGGAATGACCGGTACTAAGTTCGGTTGCGGCATGGCGCTTTGCGGCGCCTGCACCGTGCACATGGATGGCGTGCCCATCCGGTCCTGCATCACCACCGTGGCCAGTATCGGCACGTCCCGGATCACCACGATCGAAGTGATCGGCCTGACTGATGCCGGTGTCAGGATCCAGAGGGCCTGGCTGGATCAGGAAGTCGTTCAATGTGGTTACTGCCAGTCGGGGCAGATCATGTCGGCTGCGGCGCTGCTGGTGAGCAAGCCGCAGCCGACAGACTCAGAAATCGACGATGCGATGTCCGGCAATATCTGTCGCTGCGGAACCTATGTGCGGATACGCGCCGCGATCAAGCTGGCCGCGCAATCGATCGAGCGGAGGGGCTGACAATGATCCGCGACCACATCGCTTCACGATCTGCCGGCCTTGATCAACCTGGATCAGCGAATGGTCTCTCCCGGCGACACTTTCTCCAAGTTGGAGCTGCCGCCGGCGGAGCGCTGATGCTGAGCCTCAGCTTGCCGCTCGGAAAGGGCGATGCGGAAGCAGCTACCGGCGCTGACTTCGTGCCGAACGCCTTCATCCGCATCGAACGCGATGGGCAGATCATTTTGACCATGCCTTATGTGGAGATGGGCCAGGGCACCTATACGTCTATCCCGATGCTGATCGCCGAAGAGCTCGAGGTCGACCTGAAACGGGTCCGGCTAGAGCATGCTCCGCCCAACAGAAAGCTCTACGGCAATCCCGTATTTGGCGGCGAGCAGGCGACGGGTGGCTCGACCGCGATGCTGGCGGCGTGGCGACCGCTGCGTGAAGCCGGCGCGATCGCGAGAACCATGCTCGTCTCGGCGGCGGCAAAACGCTGGGATATCGACCCGGCGTCCTGCCGTGCGCGAAATGGCGAGGTGCTCCACGCGCCTACGGGAAGGCGCATCGCGTACGGCGAGCTTGCGGCCGATGCCGCCCACCTGCCTGTCCCCGAAAACGTGACCCTGAAGCGCCCGGAGGACTTCACGCTAATCGGTCGTCCCCTGAAGCGTCTGGACGCGCCGGCCAAGGTCAACGGAACGGCCATTTTTGGCATCGACGTCCGGCCGCCGGGCGTGAAGGTTGCAACCCTTGCACAATGCCCTGTTTTCGGTGGCAGGTTGAAGAGCAGCAACGACGCGGCCGCTCAAGCGGTTAAGGGTGTGCGTCAAATCGTGACGGCTCCACGACGCCGTTGCCGTGGTGGCCGACCACATGGGTGCTGCGAAAAAGGGGCTGGCCGCGCTGGAGGTCGAATGGGATTAGGGCCGCACGCCAAGCTGACTACGGAAGAGGTTGCGAGCGAGCTCGAAAAGGCGACGCTCAAATCGGGCCCGGTCGGACAGAATATCGGCGATGTCGATCGGGCTCTGGCGAGGGCCGTCACCAAGGTGGAGGCGACGTACCAGGTTCCATTCCTTGCGCACGCCACGATGGAGCCGATGAACTGCACGGTTCATGTCAGTAAGGATAGTTGCGAAGTGTGGGTTGGCAGCCAGGTCATCGCGCGCGTGCAAGCGGCGGCGGCGAAGACCGCCGGTCTGCCGCTGGATAAGGTCGTGGTCCACAATCATCTGATCGGCGGCGGGTTTGGCCGGCGACTCGAAATCGATGGCGTCATTCGCGCGGTGCAGATCGCGCAACATGTCGACGGCCCCGTGAAGGTCGTGTGGACCCGCGAGGAAGATATCCAGCACGATATGTATCGGCCGTATTTCTTCGACCGGATGTCTGCCGGCCTCGACGAGAAGGGAATGCCGATCGCCTGGAACCATCGCTTCGCGGGCTCCTCGATCCTGGCGAGATGGCTGCCGCCGACGTTCAAGAATGGCCTCGACCCCGACACGACCGATGGCGCGATCCATCTGGTCTATGCACTCCCAAATATGCATGTCGAGTATGTGCGCGTGGAGCCTCCGGGGATTCCGACCGCCTTCTGGCGCAGCGTCGGGCCGTCGCACAACGTCTTTGTGACCGAGAGCTTCGTGGACGAGCTGGCGGCCGCGGCGAAGCAAGACGCGGTGGCTTATCGGCGGGCCCTCCTCGACAGATCGCCGCGTGCCAAAACCGTTCTCGAGCTCGCCGCCGAAAAGGCCGGCTGGGGACAGGCGTTGCCTGAAAGGGTCGGCCGCGGCGTCTCCCTGCAGTTCGTCTTCGGCACCTATATGGCGCAGGTTGCGGAAGTTGCAGTGGCGAAGGATGGCACAGTTGGCGTCCGGCGCGTCGTCTGCGCTGTCGACTGCGGCACTGTCATCAACCCCGACACCGTGCAAGCGCAGATTCAGGGCGCGATTATCTTTGGCATCACGGCGGCGCTCTATGGAGAGATCACGCTCAAGGATGGCCGTGTCGAACAGACCAACTTCGACACTTACCAAATGCTCCGGATGAACGAGGCACCGAGCATCGAGGTCCACATTGTCCAGAGTTCCGAGTTACCGGCGGGATGGGCGAACCCGGGACCTCCGCGGTCGGCCCCGCGATCACCAATGCGATCTTTGTGGCGACCGGCCAGCGGCTGCGGAAGCTGCCGATCAATACCGCCGTTCTCCGGCTGCCGGCGTAAGCGCTAGCCGTCGTGCTGCGCAAGCAGCTGCCAATGGCGACATGCGAGCGAGTTCAGCACGCGCGACAACAGGGAGAAACGACATGATCCGCGAGGCAAAAGCGGTCTGGCACGGCACTGGTCGGGCCGGCAGCGGCACTCTTTCCACCGACTCCGGCGCTGGCAGAGACCCGTATCCTTTCAGGCCACGCTTCTAGGATAAGAAGGGCACCAATCCAGAAGAACTGATCGCCGCCGCCTATGCCGGTTGTTTCACCATTCCCTGATCGCGGGACGTGCGCCAGCTCCCTCAATCGGCCGCCGCTTTCAGCTCCTCACCGGAAATCCCGTCCCGCGCTGCCTTCAGCGCCTTCACCCACCAGAGCAGGTCGTCCAGCATCAAGTTGGCCGATTGCTCAAGATATGGATAGTCGGAGAACGCCTTCCCCTGCTGCCACAGGCCCAAGAACTCAGCCAGGCCGATGTGAACTGCGTTTCTGAGCGGCGCGGCCTGCAACTCGATTGCGATGAGACGGAGGTGCTCGATCGCCCATGCGCCTCCGACACCGCCGTAGCCGACGAAGGCGACCGGTTTGCGGTGGAACTGAGGGTAGACGTAGTCCAGCGCGTTCTTCAGGACGCCAGGGACGCCATGGTTATACTCGGCCGTGATGAAGATGTAGCCATCGAACTCGGCATTTTTTCGCCGAAACGCTGCGCGACCTCGTTCTTGGGCGGCATGAAAGCTGGTGATGCAGGTTCATCGATGAACGGCAACGGATAGTCGCGAAGGTCAACGATCTCGAACTCCGCCCCTCCGCGCGCCCTGGCGAGGTCCAAGAGCCATTGCGCTGGCCTATCCCCAAAGCGGCCCTCGCGCGTGGTGGAGATCACGATCCCCATCTTGGGCTTAGCTGGCGACATTTCGGTTTCCCTCGGTTTGATGGTAACCTTTGGTGACTGGCGCTATGTTAGCGAGCGAAATGGCTTTCACAAGAAGGCACCATCCTGTAACTTGGTCACCTCAATGAAACGCACCCGTCATTCACACCTTCCAGCCGACTGCCGGGCTGTCGGCGAGATCCTGTCGCGCGTTGGTGATAAGTGGTCTATTCTCGTCGTTATGACGCTGAGCCAAGGCCGGCAGCGCTTCAGTGAGCTGCGGGACAAGATCGGTGGCGTCTCGCAGAAAATGCTGACGACCACTCTGCGCGGCCTGGAGCGCGACGGCTTGGTCACGCGCACGATCTTCCCGACCATTCCACCGCGAGTGGACTATGAACTGACTGACCTGGGCCACGACCTCACCGTGCCGGTGATCGCACTCGGAGACTGGGCAATAAAGAACCAGAGTCGCATCGCGGCCGCCCGCACCACCTTCGATGCCCGGCGCGGTTCAAAGAATGCCGCCTAAGCGTCAAAGCACGATCTTCAAAGTCTTGAGCTTGCAGAGTGGAAAGCGGCCTTGCGCTTCCCAAAGGGCCCCGTCACTCGGCGGGCGTCACCTGGTGGTGAGTAGAGACCGGCGCCATTGCGCCGAATACGCCGTCACGTCGGACGAGCGCATGGAAGAGCGCCGCCGCGACATGCAGCAGGATCAGCGCAAAGAACACGAAAGCGAGGTAGAAGTGCGCATCCCAGAGCAGCGTATGCAGGCCGTCGCTCTGCGCCAGGATCGCCGGAAGGTGTATGCCCCCGATGAGCACGACCGGGTAGGCGGCGGCCGACAGCATCCCCCAGCCGAGCAGCGGCATGCCGATCATCAGAACGTAGAGCGCATAATGCGACAGATCGGCCGCGAGCTTCATCGGCTTGGGCAGGTCCGCCGGCAACAACGGCGCACCATAGCGCAGACGCACCGCAAGGCGGACGAGCGCGAGCGCGAGAATTGCGATCCCGAGCGGTTTGTGAATTGAAACGAGCGTCACATATTTCGGCTTGATAGTAGACACCATACCCACGCCAACAAACAGCATGGTCAGGATGCAGATTGCCATGAGCCAGTGCAGCAGGCGCTGGATCGGAGTGAAGCGTTGGCGGCGCCCAATCACGGCTTGGCGTCCCGTTGCAGTTCGGGGATAGTACTTAGCCTCCGCCGTGCGACGGTCGTATGACTTCGCGTAGGCGGCCGACCGCGCGGCCGGGAATGGGTCGTCGGACGTCCGCATACCCGATGGCAGGACGGCCGGATCGAAGTTGATGTCGCGGCAGGGACCATCCCGCTCGGGTTCGATCTGTTGAACGGTGAGCGTGCCAGCATCGACCGTGCGGCGGTTTTCCGGCCAAGCCTTGCTCGGGTCCGCGGTGGGATCACCGGGATCGGCGACGGTCACCACCATGGTCCAGCGCTGTGGCGCGCCGCGAACCCGCTCGGTAATCTCTTGCTCGAGGAAGCCGGGGCCCCGTTTTGCCCGATCATGGGGCGAGACCGACACTGGCTGCGCCGCTGGCAGCAGCGACCATCGCACCGTATGCTCCGCGCCCGAACTGTCGGTGAAGACAAAGCTGTCGAGGCCGTTGAACCGCTCTTCCGCGTAGCTGCCGGTCCAGGGGGCGCTCTTGGCCCAGGCAGCGAACGCTGCGAACTCCGGATGCGCAGCAGCAAATATCTTCATCGCGTCCGGGTCCTTGCTCGCCGAGGCGAGCAGCAACTCGTAAAAGGCTTGCGGCGTCGACACCTGAAAGAATGGCGGGTCGATCATGGCGGCGCGCCATTTCTGACCGTCCGGCGTCGCGATCTGCAGTCCCATGCCCCGCACCCGAACGGTTGCATCCGCCGCATTGGGATTAGGCGGTGGCGAGATTGAAACGACCGAGAGCGGGATACCGACCGCGGGTAAAAATCTCAGCATGTGACAGCGCCGATCCAGCCCCATTTGCTTCGAAGATGCCGGTGAAGCAGATGCCCTTGGCATGGTTGCGGCGATGGCCGAGCGGCACGCCGGTCCGAAGCGAGAACGCGTCCACCATCTTGGCCGGCGTGAGGCGCCCGGGCGAAAACCATCCCGCCGTATAGGCAAAGGCAGCGGCGCCGGCAGCGACGACAACGGCGATCAGCACCAGGGATGCAAGCACGGAACGCGCCGGCGGTTGGTGCGGCTGAGCCATTCAGACCCCACTGTTACGCTCGACGGGCCTTCGCCTCGTGCAGCACAGCCGTCCGAACACGCCAGAGCCGGCGAGCTACATGGCACCATAGGTAACACCCGCTTGGCGTCACGACCAGACCTCCGCACCCGTGTACCGCCTTTTTTCGGTTGCAGATCTCTTCATTTATGAAAGGCTGGCAAAGTTGGGAAGCTCCGCACCACGGATGGCCGGCACCTGATTGTTGTGTGTCGCTACGCGGCAAGGTTTTAGATTGGCCTCGGGATAACTCCGATCGTTTGCGACTGAACAGGGGGGAAAGGGATGGTATCCGACCTTTCGTAGTGCTTAGCGTCGCTCTGTTTCTGGTCGGCACCAGCGCTTTTGCCAGGCCGAAAGAGGATGTTGCCGCCGCGACTGCGAAACGGGGCGAATTCCCGGCGCAGAACGAGCCTGATAAGGTAGTAAACCTCTATGCCGCAGACGCAGTCCTCTGGGGCACACTTTCGCCAAAAGTGCGGGCGGACAGAGCGGCACTTCGTGACTATTTCATTACCGCGTTCAAGGTTTTGCCGGGTCTGAAGGTATCATTCGGCGAACAACTGATACGCGCTTATGGCAACACCGCGGTCAATACTGGCTACTATACCTTCTCTTGTACTCAAGATGGACAGTGGGAAACCCTTCCGGCTCGATACGGTTTTGTGTTCGTTAAGGATGGGCAGAACTGGATGATCGTAGATCATCATTCCTCGGCGATGCCCAACCCGGGTCGTTAAATAGCGATGCCGAGGCGGGTCAGCGATCGCTAGCGAAGCCAGTCCCTTTCAGTGCGTTGCTTTCTCCGGCAGGAGTCCCGGGTGCCGGACCGCCCGGTAACTGGATATCGGGCGGGCAACCACGAGGCCACGCGGTGCGATGACCGCGCCTCAGCCCGGGGGCGCTGCAACCGTCAACTGATGCTGATTGGCGACCTCGACGAGCTTCGGAATATCCGGTGCCTCAGGGGAGATCGCGCGATCAACATCGGTGAAGAAATGAGAAGCCGCCTCACGCGAGGTCATCGAAATCATTTCTCCGCCACCCTCGCCGAAACGGAACCAATGCATCGTGCCGGCCGGAAGGTGCACCAGAGTGCCCGGCTCAGCGATCATGTCTTTGTCGCCCATGCCGAATGCGATGTTTCCCCTCGCCACGTAAAAAGACTCATCCCACGGATGGCAGTGCGGTGGAGGTCCGCTGCCTTCCGGGCCTGCCTGGCGGAAGATCTCGTAACCACCAGTTCGGGAGCCTGGCGCGAGAACCGTGATTTGCTCGCCGACGACATTAAGCGGGGCCGGCCTGGTCGCGGGTGTGACCACGAATGCCTCGGGCATGGAAGTCCCCTATGTTTTGTTTTGGATTTGCCGAGACGGACGGCGCATCCGCCCGTCGGCCAGCATGCTAGGATGTCTTCTTCGTTGAAACAAGGCCGGGGGAGGGTCCCAACCGTGGAAGCCAGAGTCGCGTCAACCCGGGTACGAGCGCGAAAAAAGAACGTCGCTGTCATGACCTCTAGAGCATGGCGGGTTCGCAAAAGCGCGATACGATAAAACCGATGAAGGAGCGCAGCTTCGGCGTGATCGCCTATCGGGCGCATAGAGCACATGCATGCGCCGTAACGGAGCAGTGGCGGCGAACGAGGGGCGTGTACGTTATGGCCCTTCCTCTTCGCGGCTTCGCCTGCGCAAGCCGAAGCGGGCGAGCACACCGTTTTCAGGAGGGTTGAACCGCGCCGCCGGTATCTTTTCCGGGTGAGGACATCTAGTTTCCGACAAGGACCGGGCAGGAGAACCTCATGGCAGGCGAGAGGTCGATCTGGACGGGACTGAAGCGCGGGTTGCGACGCTGTCCCGACTGCGGCAAGGGGCGCCTGTTCGACTTGTATCTGAAGATCCATTCGCCCTGCGAGGTTTGCGGCGCGGACAACACGATCTATCCGTCCGATGATCTACCACCTTATCTGGCAATTTTTATCGTCGGGCACGTGCTGGTGCCGCTCTTCATATGGTCGGATCGTGCCTACGAGCCACCGCTTTGGGTGCAAGGCGTGATCTGGCTGCCGGCGGCAGCCGTCATGAGCCTCGTGCTGCTGCCCTTCGTTAAGGGGGCAGCGGTCGGGCTGTGCTGGGCGGTCGGGCTGGTGCGGCCGGAGTTGGCCACCTGATGGCGGCCGGGGCCGGTCTCCTGCTACAGGAATATCGAGAGGTAAACGCCCACCTGCGTGCCAACACGGCACAGTTCGTCAACTGGTTCAACTTCTTCTTGACCTTCAGCTTCGTGGCGGCTGCGATCTTCCTTTTCACCGGCGCGCATCGAGCGGGGCTGCGAGGCTTTGCGCTGGTCTACGGCGTGCCGATCGCTTTCCTGCTGCTGCACATCCTTGCCTTCGCCGGCATCCTGACGTTCCGGCACTACATCGCGGCGGCGCACTGCAAGATCGAGGAGATCATCAAGCAGCTGGGCGAGACCGGCGGCTCATCTCCGATCCCGGTGCGGTTCTGCCAGTGGATGACGGACCTGATGGCCGCCGGTTTCGTGATCTCATACTTCGCGTGGCTCTCGCTCCTGTTCGTCCGGTGAACGAGGCATTCGGTTCCGGATGCATTATGCAGCCGATTTACGCAGCAGAAAGGCGTAGTTTCTCCAGCAACTTGATTTGTGGCGAAATTCTGGACTTATGCAAAGCACGGTGGCGTCCTATTGTATCACCTTCGCCATTTGCGTCCCCACGGACAATAGGCCATTTGCATCCTCATTGATCAAGTGTGCTGCTACCCTCGGCTCAAGAAGTGCAGACTGAGGAGCAACAACGATGCCGCTTCGTCGCAGAACCGCTTTGCGTGGCGCAAGCGCCGTAGCGCTCGCGCGGATTGCCACTGCATCCTCCCGTGCCGCGCCTGGACAGGCTGTTTCGCGCGTTCGGCCGGGCGATCCGGGTTGGCCCTCGCCGGACGCTTGGGGCAAGCTCAACACCGCCGTCGGCGGCCGTCTGATTAAGGTCGAGCCGCTCCTAGCCGCCTGCGAGAGTGATCCTACTGGCGGGTCCTGCGCTGAGGTGCTCCGCGGCCTCAAAAATCCCTACTACATCGGCGAGCAACCGGCCGGCACGCAGACTTCGGGCTGGGTCGACGCTTGGATCTCCGCCCCGAGCGCCTATGCAGTCGCCGCCAACTCGACGGCAGACGTCGTCGCCGCCGTCAACTTCGCCCGCACCCATCGCCTGCGCCTCGTCATCAAGGGCGGCGGGCATTCGTATCTCGGCGGATCGAACGCGCCCAACTCGCTGCTGGTTTGGATGCGGCCAATGGATCGCATCACCCTGCACGAGGATTTCGTCGGCCAGGGCTGCGCCGGCAAACAGGCGGCTGTGCCGGCGGTCTCGGTCGAGGCTGGTGCGCGGTGGCTGCCCGTCTACCAGGCGGTGACGACTGTCGCCGGTCGTTACGTTCAGGGCGGCGGATGTACCACCGTTGGTGTTGCGGGATTGGTTCTGGGCAACGGTTTCGGCAGCTTCTCCAAGAACTACGGCGCCGCGGGAACGGGGCTGCTGGAGGCGGAAATCGTTACCGCCGACGGCCGCGCACGCATCGTCAATGCCTGCACCGAGCCGGACCTGTTCTGGGCGCTTAAAGGCGGCGGCAACGGCAGCTTCGGCGTCGTCACCCGGCTCACGCTGCGCACGCGAACGCTCCCGGAATTCTGTGGCGCGGTATTTGGCGCGATCAAGGCGAATTCGGATGAGGCGTTCCGTCGTCTGATCGCGCAGTTCAATGCTTTCTATTCCAAGCAGCTGTTCAACCGGCACTGGGGCGAGCAGGCCTCGTTCCGGCCGGAGAACGTGTTGAGCCTCGCGCTCGTGTTCCACGACCGCACCCGAGCCCAAGCCGAAGCCGACTTCAAGCCGCTGCTTGATTTCGTTACAGGTCGGCCAGCGGACTACGCAATTGTTGCGCCTGTCCGCATCCTCGCGCTTCCCGCCCGTCACTTATGGGATGTCGACTACCTCACAAAGAACGTGCCCCCCTTGCTGGTTCACGATCCTCGCGCCGGCGCGCCGGCCGGCAATATGTGGTGGGTCAGCAATCAGACCGAGGCGGGGTGGTTCGTGCATGGTTATGAATCGGCGTGGCTTCCGGCAGCGCTCCTCGAGGATGCGCAGCGAATGCGTTTTGATGATGCGCTTTTTGCCGCAAGCCGGCATTGGCCGGTGGCGCTGCACTACAACAAGGGCCTGGCCGGCGGGCCCTCTGATGCGATCGCCGCAGTCCGCGACACGCCGATGAACCCGGCCGTAGCCGAAGCATTCGCGCTTGCCATCATCGCACGTGGCGGACCGCCGGCGTTCCCGGGAATGCCGGGACCGGGACCGGATTTAGCGCTCGCGCGGCATAACGCCGCAGCGATCAGTCGAGCCATCGGAGTCTTGCACAATCTCATCCCCGATGCCGGGTCTTACGTATCGGAAGCGAGCTTCGCCGATCCGGACTGGCGTCGTCGTTCGTTCGGCTCGAACTACGAGCGCCTTCTCGGGGTGAAGCGTCGATATGATCCCGATGGCTTATTCGTCACGCATCATGGCGTCGGCAGCGAGCGATGGAGCCAGGACGGCTTCACACCCGTCTGAGCACCGGCCGGCATTGTGGCACCACCAGGCCACCACGGTGAGCATTTTTCCGTCCTTCCGCTCAATATTCCTGCCTCGTGGGCCGGAACAGGATTTCGTTGATGTCCACATCATCCGGCTGGCTGATGGCGAACACGACCGCGCGGGCGAACAAATCGGCAGGAATTGCGTTCTCGTAAACTTTGCGGACTCTCTCAGCGATGTCCGGCTCGCTTGTACTTTCGGGCAGTTCCGTCGCTACCGCGCCCGGCGAAATGACCGTCGTGCGGATGTTGTAAGGCTTCACTTCCTGGCGCAGTCCTTCGGAGAGGGCTCGCACGGCATGTTTGGTGGCCGCATAGACCGCGAACCCGGGCCCGACCTTATGGCCGGCCACCGAAGAGACGTTGATGAAATGCCCGGTTTTCTGCTGCTTCATATACGGCAGCGCCGCGGCGATGCCGTACAGCACGCCCTTGATGTTCACGTCGATCATCCGGTCCCACTCGTCGATCTTGAGACGCTCGAGCGGCGCCTGTGGCATCAGCCCGGCATTGTTGATCATCACATCAATCCGCCCGTACGCCTGCACGGCTGCGTCCACCAAGTTCTTGACTTGCTCGCGGTGGGCGACGTCGGTTGTCACGGCGATTGCCTTGCCGCCGCTGCCGGTCAGCTCGCGAGCCAGCGCCTGGATGCGATCCTGGCGGCGCGCGCCCAACACCACGCTCGCGCCTTGCGCGGAGAGATGCCGCGCGGTTGCCTCGCCGAGGCCGCTGCTCGCACCCGTGATGACGACGACTTTTCCTTCGATGTTATTGCTCATAGCTTTTACTCTTTCTTTCATTACGGCCGTTCAGCGGCCGGACAGCCTCATGAAGATCTTCGGGATACCGGGCCCCGCGCACCGTGATCTTCGCGGCCGCGTCCTCGATTTCGCGGAGATCCTCCGCGCCAAGCTCCAGTGAGGCGGCTCCGATGTTCTCTTCGAGGCGTGCGAGCTTGGTGGTGCCCGGGATGGGCACGATCCAAGGCTTTTGGGCGAGTAGCCAGGCGAGCGCGACTTGAGCAGGCGTTGCGCCCTTGCGTTCCGCGATCCGGCGGAGGAGATCCACCAGCGCCAAGTTTGCCTTGAGGGCTTCCGGCTCGAAGCGTGGGATACGGCCGCGCAAATCCGAACTGTCGAACTTTGTTGTTTCGTCGATCCTGCCCGTGAGGAATCCTTTCCCCAGCGGGCTGTAGGGGACGAGGCCAATTCCCAGCTCTGCCAGGGTCGGCAGGATTTCGGCCTCAGGTTCCCGCGTCCACAGCGAGTATTCGCTCTGAAGCGCGGTGACCGGCTGAACCGCGTGCGCGCGACGGATCGATTGCGCGCCCGCCTCCGACAGGCCGAAGTGCTTGACCTTTCCTTGTTGAATAAGCTCCTTGACCGCTCCCGCGACATCCTCCATCGGCACTTCCGGATCGACGCGGTGCTGGTAGAGGAGGTCGATGTAGTCCGTCTTTAGGCGCTTCAGCATCCCCTCGGTTGCGATCTTGATGCGATCGGGACGGCTATTGAGGCCACCAAGCCGCTCTCCCGTAATCGGGTCGATGTTGTGGCCGAATTTAGTGGCGATCACCACCTCTCCGCGGAACGGAGCCAGGGCTTCACCTACGAGTTCCTCGTTCCTGAACGGGCCGTAGTTTTCCGCGGTATCGAAGAATGTGACGCCACGCTCGACCGCCGCCCGGATGATTGGGATCATCTTCCCCTTGTCCGGCCTCTGTCCGTAGGCGTCGGTCATTCCCATGCATCCAAGCCCGATGGCAGAGACCTCGAGGCCACTGTTGCCAAGTTTGCGCTTTTGCATTTCGGATTCTGTCTTTGAGCTAGAGATTAGAGCAGTCGCTACCGTTCAGCTGCGGTATTGCGCGTCGCTGACCTTTTCCATCCAGTCAACAACCTTGCCGTTCAGCGCTTCCTGAATGGCGATATGGGTCATTCCCGTGGTCGGCGTGGCGCCGTGCCAGTGCTTCTCGCCCGGCGAAAACCAGACCACGTCACCCGGCCGGATTTCCTCCACCGGTCCGCCCTCGCGTTGGACCCAGCCGCACCCGGCCGTGACAATCAACGTCTGACCCAGCGGATGCGTATGCCAGGCGGTGCGGGCGCCGGGCTCGAACGTGACGCTGGCGCCACGAACACGTGCCGGATCGGGCGCCTGGAACAGCGGGTCGATACGAACCGAGCCGGTGAAATAGTCCGCCGGTCCCTTGCCGGACGGCTGTGAACCGCATCGCTTGATTTCCATTGTTCCATTGCTCCGTTTTGTTGGGACACTCAGAGTCGGCGTCTCTGCAGCGGCAGGTCGAGCCGCCGCCAGTGCAGCGAGGCCGCCAGTTACGGCAAGCATGCGTCTACGCGTGATCTTGACGTCTCCCGGGGCGGTTGGTTGCATCGGCTTCGAACCAAGCGCGGCGGGTCAGCGCGGTTCAAGCCGCAGCGTGGTCGGCAAGGTTTCGGAGCGCACCATCTCCTGCGCATGGGGGTCCGGCTGATACTTCCTCAGGTATTCGCGGCTGGCCCGCGCGACCGCATCGGGGTCGCTCGCCGGAATCGCCTGCACGGCCAACCGGCGGCCGGCAAACTCCAGCGTGGCGGGCCCGCCCGCCGCGAGGTCCCTGTACCAGCGCCCCTTGGTGCCGAGCCAGGAACGCACGAAGACCTCGTCGTCGGCCACCGCCACCCAGATCACGATCGCGCTCTTGGGGTGCTTCTCGGTCCGGATCACGGCTTCCCGCACCTCGCGCAATTCGCGCAGGGTGTCCGCATCGAAATTCGTCATGGCCTAATCTCCGTTAGCATCGCTAGCCCGCCGCGCTGCGGCCGGTCGTCTCGCCGTAATTTAGAACCTGTATCTGTTGGGATTACCCGCTATGATCCGCAAACGCTTATGATCTTGGCTCATGAATGCCACGAGAAATCTTAATCGTCTCCTCGCCTTCCTCGCGGTTGCGAAGAAGCGCAGTTTCACGAGGGGCGGCAGTCCGCGCCGTCCTGCACCTCGATCATGAGGTGATGCCCAGCTCCCGCGCCTTGATCTGCAACGCGAGCACCTTTGAGAAGATGCGGCACTGCGCTAGCCCTCCGGCATGGAACCAGAGTCCCTTCTGTCCGGTGGGGCGCCACATGCCATGCAGTTCCCCTTCGTCGTCGAAGCCCCAGACCGGGCCTATACGCTCGCCCACCGCGTCGCCGAGGATCCGCCGGGCCGCCGCCGCCTGACCTTCGTAGCCGGTGGCGAGCACGATCAGGTCCGCTTGCTTCACTCTGCCGTCCTTCATCAGCGCGCCCTCCGGCCCGAAGCACTCGATGTCGGCGTACCGAATCAGCCCGACACGCCCGTCGGCAATCATCTGAGAACAGCCAGCATCGAAATAGTATCCGCCGCCGCGGCTCTGGTACATGATCTGCCAACCGGTGTCCTCCGGCCCGAAGGTCAGGCGGAAGCCGCGCCGCTCCAGCCCTTCCAAAAGTTCCCGGTCGGCTGCGCAGTTCATTGCCGTGATGCGCTGGTGTGAGCGTCGGTAGACAGGAAACGGAAAGGACGTGGCGAGCAGATCGAGGTCCTCGAAGGGGAGATCCTCGTCGTACAGCGCGTATGGCGCCTGTGCCTCCTTGAGGCTCACGATGAGAGTTGGGCTGCGCTGGATTAGCGTCACCTCCGCTGCTCCCGAGACGCAGAGGTCCTGCGCAACGTCGTGTCCCGAGGTGCCGGTGCCTAGCACCAGCGCACGCTTGCCCTGCCAGTCCAGCCCGCTGCCGTAGTCGCCGGAATGCCGCACCGCGCCGCGAAACTCCTCAAGGCCGGGCAGGTCGGGCCTGATCGGCGTCGTGCTGACGCCGTTGGCGAAGACGATGTGGCGCGGCCGCATGCGTCGAACTGTTCCGTCCCGTCGCCTGAGCTGCACGTCCCAGCAACCGGCGGCCTCATCCCGGGTGCCGCCGGCAAGCTCGGTCCGCGTCCAGACATTGAGTTCCATCGCCTCGGCGTAGATTTCGAACCAATTGGCCAGCATGTCCTTAGGGATAAAGACCGGCCAGGACCGCGGAAACGGCATGTAGGGCAGGTGGTTGACGCGCGTCTCGTTGTGCAACGTCAGCGCGTGGTAGCGGCGGCGCCAACTGTCGCCGATCCGCGCCTCGCGGTCCACGACGAGCGTATCCACGCCGAGCAACGTCAGTCGTGCCGCGATGGACAGCCCCGCCTGCGCCGCGCCCACCACCAGCACGGCGGGGTCATGGTCCGCGTAGCTCTGTGCTTTCTTGCGCCGGTCGAGCCAGTTCTCGCCGCCAAAATTGCGCTTCCAGTCCACGTCCTGCCAACGCTGGCCGTTGGCCGGGTCCTCGTGTCCGCGGATCTCATCCAGCGTTGTCATCAGCGTCCAGGCGCGCGGCTCCCCACCTTCGCAGACCAGCCGCACGACACCGTTGCAGGGACCGACCGAGGTTTCGAAGACAAAGATTGCCTCGATCGCGTCGATGCCCGCGCGCACGACACGCCGCGGCGGCGTGCGGCCCGCGGCCAGTGCAAACCCGCGAGGCGTCATGCGCGCCAGGGCCGGCGCCATGCGCTGCGCGATGGCAGCGGCGCCGGAGGTCGTGCGCAGGTTCCAGGTGAAGGCGAGGATGTCGCGCCAATGGCATTCGTCGGCGAAGAGCGCTGCGATACGCGCGACCTCGCCGGAGGCCAGGGCCGCCCCGAAATCGCCGAGCCAGGCCTCGGCCGCCACTACGCCATCGGTAAGCTGATGCGATTGCGCTTGGCGGCAAGCGACAGCCCGGTCGCGTTCTATTCCCACCACACATTCGGTATCGGGATCCGCTCCCGTAAAGTTTTCAGTCATTGGTCCCTGCGTCTGGTTCGATGTAGCAGCTTGATCCCGCCGAAGATTGGACACTAGAGGTGCCGCATTGGTACCGCGGCGACAGGTCCTATTTGCTCGATGCAGTGGAGGTTCTTCCAGGTGCCGGCTCCATCACATTCGGCGCAAGCATCTGGATTTTCCAGGTGTCTCCATCACGGACGAACACGGCGCCCCAGTTGCCCTGCCGTGGCCGGGTCGTATGATTCGCACCCGGCCTCATCGCGCTCCACTGGCCGACAGCCCATGCCATATCGCCAATTACGCGCTCTGTTTGGACCTTCAGCAGGTCGCTGGAGAAGCCGGCCCTGAAGGCATTCGCGTAGAAAGCTTGTAATTCCTCCGTTCCACGGAGATTGGGCCCCCGTGGCGCAGCAAGCACAGCGTCCTTGGTGAAGACGGCTGCGACGGCAGATGCATCGCCCTTGTTATATGCGGCATCGTATTTTTGCGGAACGCTGGCGAGCTCCCGGCACACTTCCTGCGGGCCGGTGCAGGTGCCCGTTTTCTGTTGAGCCGCGACGGGCGAGGTCAAACCAATCACGACGATGGCGGAGGCCAAAAATCGCATTTTCATCCAACGTCCTCCCAATTCCGGAGCGCGGCCGGGGCGCACGGGGCACGGTCGGGCGCTGCGGCGGTTGTCCGGGCCATAATTTAGAACCTGTATCCGTTGGGATTACCCGCTATGATCCGTATACGCTTATGATCTTGGCTCATGAATGCCACGGGAAACCTTCAATGATCTCCTCGCCTTCCTCTCGGTTGCGAAGGAGCGCAGCTTCACGCGGGCGGCAGCGCAGCTCGGCGTTTCGCAGTCGGCGCTCAGTCACACCATCCGTGGACTTGAGGAACGGCTCGGCCTTCGCCTGCTGATCCGCACCACGCGCAGCGTCTCGCCAACCGAGGCGGGCGAACGCCTGCTGCACACCCTGGGCCCTCGGTTTGCGGAGATCGACGCCGAGCTTGCGGCCTTAAGTGAGCTTCGGGAGAAGCCCGCCGGCACCATTCGGATCACGACCACAGACTATGCGGCTGACATCATCCTCTGGCCGAAACTTGAGAAGTTCCTGCAGCAGTATCCGGACATTAAAGTCGAGATCATCATTGACTATGGCCTGATCGATATCGTCGCCCGGGGTTTTGACGCCGGCGTGCGCAGCGGCGAGCAAGTGGCGAAGGACATGATCGCCGTGCGTATCGGACCGGACATGCGCATGGCGGTCGTAGGAGCGCCGTCGTATTTCGCGAACCGCTCACCGCCAAACAGGCCGCAGGACCTGATCGGTCACAACTGCATCAATCTGCGCCTGCCCACCTATGGCGGGCTATACGCCTGGGAGTTCGAGAAAGGCAAACGTGAGCTGAAGGTTCACGTCGAAGGTCAGCTCGTTTTCAACGGCACCTTCCAGATGCTTAATGCCGCCCTCGCCGGGTTCGGCTTGGCCTATGTGCCGGAGGACCTGGCGCAGCCGCATCTCGCCAAGGGTCGTCTTAGCCGGGTGCTTGAAGACTGGTGTCCTCCCTTTTCCGGATACCACCTCTACTATCCAAGCCGGCGCCAGTCGTCGCCGGCCTTTGCTCTGCTGGTCGATGCGCTTCGCTACCGAGACAGCCAAAAGGATCGCAGAATGTTTGATTTTTGCAACTTAGCTAGAAGCAGAGCGCCACAAGGCGTCAATGAGGGGACATCCGGGCGCCTCGCCTGCATTACAGCGCCGCACGGCATCGACTAGCACACGTTCCAGTGCTTTGAGATCGTCGATTTTTCCCCGAACCTCTGCGAGATGGCCGGTTGCAAGCTCGCTCACCTCGGCGCAAGCGCCTTGGCCGTTCTCGGCTGAAAGAGTTAGCAACGTGCGAATTTCATCGAGGGTGAACCCGAGTTCGCGGGAACGGCGGATGAAAGCCAATGTCCGCGTTTCAGTCGGGCCGTAGACCCGCCGCCCGTTGGCGGCGCGTGGCGGCGCGGGAAGCAGCTTGATGCGCTCATAATATCGGATGGTTTCGATATTCACCCCGCTCCGCCTAGATAGTTCGCCGATCGGAATAGCGGAAGATTGCTGCTCGGAGGTGGTTGTCGGCACCTTCAATTTTCCCCTTGATCCTGTAGTGACTACAGGATGTAGCCTATCCAGCATGACCAGCAAAGCAGAAAGCTCGATCGATATTCGCCGGCGGGAAGCCAAGCCGTCGATTGCGATGATGAGGGAGACGCCCTATCAGCCGGAAAGGCCGGACACCGCCGGGGTGCAGAGGCTTCTCGCGGCGGGCGGGATTGTGGCGGCACTCGGCGCGGCCTCGTGCTGTGTGGTTCCATTCACACTGTTCATGCTGGGCGTCAGCGGCGCCTGGATCGGCAACCTGACCGCGCTTGAACCTTACCAGCCGATTTTCGCGGCGGTTGCTTTCGGATGCATCGGCTATGGCGCTTATCTCGTCTACTGGAAGCCGAAAATAGCCTGCGCGGATGATTCCTGCTGCGCAAGCCCGGCTTCGAACCGTATGGCGAAGATCGGTCTCTGGAGCGCGGGAGCGCTCGTCGTGATCGCGATCGGCTTCCCAAAACTCGTCGCCCTGTTCCTCTAACCGCACGGAGACAAATCATGTTGCGCCAGATCACCGTAGCTGCCGGCCTCGCGCTCATGCTGGCCCCCTTGTCCGTCCAAGCGGCGGAAAAGTCCGTCGTTTTGGACATCAAAAACGCGGACTGCGTGCTCTGCCCACCCATCGTGAAGCAGTCATTGATGCGCGTTCCGGGCGTCAAGACGGTCGAGATAAAACAGGCCAATCATATGGCGGACTTCATGGCGACTATCACCTTTGACGATGCGATTACCACCGTGCCAACGCTCGCCGCGGCGCCGACGAATGCCGGATACCCAACCAAAGTCGCGAATTGAACGGAGCATGTCGGACGCTGGCTGATCGCCACTGGCGCTACCTGACCGGCGCGGCTGATATCGGTTGCATGCTCTAGCTATGAGGGAAAGAACTGGCGTGATTATGGAATCCGTCATCACGTGCCCAAAGTGTAACGCTGCCAAGCTTGAGATGATGCCGACCGACGCCTGCCAGTATTTCTACGAGTGTACCGGCTGCGGGAGTTCTTAAATCCGCGGCATTTTTAATCCGGCCCGCCGGTCCCGGATCGGCCCGGCTTGGCGCACTTGGGCCAGGCTGTCATGGTGCGCTCCCCATCCAGTATCGACGTAAGGCGGGGGGCATGGTCCAGGCGCACGCGGCTTCGAACGATATCCTGCTCGACGTGGACAAGGCGGGCGTCGCCGTGGTGACGCTGAACAAGCCGCGCAAGAAGAACGCGATCTCGTTCGCCATGTGGCAGCAATTGGGGGACATTTTCACGAAGCTGCGCAACAGGGCCGATATACGCGTCGTCATTCTGACGGGGGCCGGCGGCAACTTCTCGGCCGGGGCGGATATTTCGGAATTTCCCGAAATGCGGGCCAGCGCCGAGGCGTCGCAGACCTATAGCGAGGCCGGGCGGCGTGCCACGCAGGCGCTGCGCGACTTGCCGCAACCGACGATCGCCGCCGTGCATGGCTATGGCGTCGGCGGCGGCTGCGGTCTGGCGCTTGCCTGCGACCTTCGCGTGGGCGACCAGACCACGCAAATGGGTATCCCGGCCGCCAAGCGCGGGATCGTTTATAGCCTGCTGGATACGGAAAACCTGCTGCGGGCGGTCGGATTGGCGAAGGCCAAGCTCGTGCTTTTTTCCGGGCGCACATTTCCTCTTGCCGATTGCCGGGCGATGGGACTGATCGACGAACTAGCCGAACGGGGCGCGCTCGCCGGGGCGATGAAACTGGCCGCCGAATTGGCCGAACGGGCACCGCTGTCGCAGCGCGGGGCGAAGCTATCGCTGGAGGCGCTGGCGCGCGGTGACGCGGCGGCACGGGCGGCGGAGATCGCGGCCGCACAGACCGCCGCCGCGAACAGCGAAGACTACCGCGAAGCCACGCAGTCGTTCCTGGAGAAACGACGCTCGGTCTTCCAGGGGCGCTGAATGGACGCAACCTTGGGCTCGTTCGCGGGCCTCGATCCGCGAAAGTTCCGCGACCCCGACGTGACCGCCAAGGGCGAGACGCGCGCCTCGGTGCGCCTGCGCGCCCTGGAGACACTGTGGATCAACACCGGCACGCTGTGCAACCTGACCTGCCGCAACTGCTACATCGAATCATCGCCGCGCAACGATCGTCTGGCCTACGTCACGCGCGCCGAAGTGCTCAGCTTTCTGGACGAGATCGCGCGCGATCGGTTGCCGACGCGCCTGATCGGGTTTACCGGCGGCGAGCCGTTCATGAACCCCGAAATCGTTATGATGCTCGACGATGCATTGGCGCGGGGATTTGATGTGCTGGTGCTGACCAACGCGATGCAGCCCATGCGCAAGCTGCGGGACGGGCTGACCGGCTTGCGCAATGCATACGGCAAGCGGCTGCGGCTTCGCGTGTCGATCGACCACTATGCGCAGGCGGTGCACGAGGCCGAGCGGGGCCGGCGAAGCTGGGCACCGGCGATCGACGGTCTGGTTTGGCTCGCACGCAACGACTTTCGCATCGACGTTGCCGGCCGGCGTTTCACGGGCGAGGCGGAAGCGGACATCCGCGCCGGCTATGCGCGTCTGTTCGCCGATCTGGCCGTTTCGATCGACGCGTTCGACCCGGTGCGCCTGATGCTATTTCCCGAAATGGACGCAAGCCGGGATGTGCCGGAAATCACCACCTCTTGCTGGGGCATTCTCGGCAAATCGCCCGAGGACGTAATGTGCGCCAGCGCGCGGATGGTGGCGAAGCGCAAGGGAGCGATGGCGCCGTCCGTACTGGCTTGCACACTGCTCGCCTATGATGTGCGCTTCGAGCTGGGGCGGACACTGGCGGACGCAGCGCGCACGGTAAGCCTCAATCACCCGCACTGCGCTTCGTTCTGCGTGCTGGGCGGTGCGGCGTGCAGTCGGGGTTGACGCAAGGTTCACGGAAGGATGCGATTATGAGCAATGGCGGCACGGTGAAAATTCTCGGAATAGCCGGCAGTTTGCGGCGCGGCTCGTTCAATAAAGCCGCGCTCCGTGCCGCGCAGGAATTCGCCCCAGACGGTATGCGGATCGAGGTGTTCGATATCGCCGAAATCCCGCCGTACAACGAGGACGTCAAGCAGCAGGGGTTTCCGCCGCCCGTACAAGCCTTGCGCGACGGTATCAGGGAGGCTGACGGGCTGCTGTTCGCCACGCCGGAATATAATTACTCCATTCCCGGCGTGCTAAAGAATGCCATTGACTGGGTTTCGCGCCCGCCGGAGCAGCCCTTCGACGGCAAGGCCATCGGCATCATGGGGGCCAGCCCGAGCGCGCTGGGCACCGCGCGCGCTCAGTATCATCTTCGCCAATGCTTCATCTTTCTCAATGCGCATGTCATGAACCGCCCGGAGGTGATGATCAACGCGGCGCCCACGAAATTCGACGCTGAAGGGCGTCTGACCGATCAGCCCACGCGCGACTTCATAGCCACGATGCTGGTCGCGTTGAAGGCATGGACGCTGCGGATGCGTACACAACCGGGCAGCTAAGGCCACCGCTTGCGCGCATTGCCATCAAACCCGCCCATACACCGGCACAATGCCGCCTCGCGTCGTGCGATTCTCGGGCGAGGCCAGGAAGATGATCGTTGCGGCAATCGCGTCCGGCCGGGGCCAGGATGCGTGCTCCGCGTTCGGCATCGCCGCGCGATTGGCCGGCGTGTCGATGATCGAGGGCGCGACCGCGTTGACCAAAATGTCCCGCGCCGCGACCTCCTCGGCCAGTGCCTGCGTCAGCGCCGCCACAGCCGCCTTGCTCGCCGTGTAGGCGCTCATTCCGGCGCCCGTCCTCGGCTCCAGTGCCGGGCGGGAGGCAACATTCACGATCCGCCCGCCGCCCGTCATGGCGCGCACCGCCGCCCGGCAGCACAGATGACACGTGACCAGATTCATCTCCAGCATGTGCATCAGCGCCGCCCTGTCCGTCTCCTCGATCGGCGCCATCGCAAAGCCTCCGGCAATGTGGATCGAGGCCCACAGTCCGGTGGCGCCCGCGTACAGCCGGGCCACATGCGATTCATCGGTTAGGTCGCAGTCGCGGACCAGCGCGACGCGCTCGTGGTCGCGGTAACGGAACGCATCCGCCTCGCGCTGGTCATAGCAAGGCACGATGCACCGTGCGGCCTCGGCCAGCAGCGCCCCGACGACGGCTGTTCCCAGCGCCCCGGCCCCGCCGGTGACAACGACCACGCGATCCTGGAACTGCATGGCACGCCCCTACCCGCCGAGGCATCACAGACGCATAATCCCGCCCCGATAGCAACGCGCGAGCGTCTCCCGACCCGCGCGGGAGGGACGAGATGGATCAGAAGACCGGCCAAACCGGCGACGTGTTCGATCCGATCGAGCGTGCGTCGCTCGACGAACTGCGCCACCTGCAACGTGAACGCATGGCGTGGTCGCTCCGGCACGCTTACGAAAATGTGCCGTACTATCGCCGCGCCTTCGACGAGGCCGGCGTGCATCCGGCCGATTTCCACGATCTTGCCGATCTGTCGCGCTTTCCGTTCACGACCAAAGCGGTGTTTCGCGACACATACCCGTTCGGCCTGCTGGCCGTGCCGCGGGACCGCATTGTGCGGCTGCACGGTTCCTCGGGCACCACCGGCAAGCCGATCGTGGTGGCTTACACTCGCTCCGATCTGGACATGTGGGCCGGCGTGATGGCCCGCTCGATCCACGCGGCCGGCGGACGGCCCGGCATGATGGTGCATAACGCTTACGGCTACGGCCTGTTCACCGGTGGGCTCGGCGCGCATGCGGGCGCGGAGCGGCTCGGCTGCACGGTGATCCCGATGTCGGGCGGCATGACCGAGCGGCAGGTGCGCTCGATCGAGGACTTCAAGCCCGACATCATCATGGTCACGCCCAGCTACATGCTGGCGATCCTGGACGAGTTCGTGCGTCAGGGCCTCGATCCGCGCGCCACCTCGTTGCAGATCGGCATTTTCGGCGCCGAGCCCTGGACCAATGCCATGCGCCAGGAGATCGAAGCCAGCTTCGGCATCCAGGCGGTCGATATCTACGGCCTGTCCGAAGTGATCGGCCCCGGCGTCGCCCAGGAATGCGTGGAGACCAAGGACGGGCTGCATGTCTGGGAGGACCATTTCTATCCGGAGATCATCGACCCGGAATCGGGCGAGGTGCTGCCGGAGGGGGCAAAGGGCGAGCTGGTCTTCACGTCGCTGACCAAGGAAGCGCTTCCCGTGATCCGCTATCGGACGCGAGATTTGACGCGGCTGCTGACCGGCACCGCACGCCCTAGTTTCCGACGCATGGAAAAGGTTACCGGCCGGTCCGACGACATGCTGATCGTTCGCGGCGTCAATGTTTTCCCGACACAAATCGAGGAGGTTCTGCTGGCGCGACACTGGTGCGGCGGGCACTTTCAAATGGTGCTAACGCGCGACGGTCGGATGGACCAGGTCACGGTGCACGCCGAGGCGCGTCCGGAACACTGGGACGGCACCGGCCTTCAGGAAGAGGCCAGGCTGGTCGTGAACCTAATCAAGAACACGATTGGCCTGACCACGCGCGTGGTGATCGAACCGCCCGGCACGCTGGAACGCTCGCTGGGCAAAGTGCGGCGGGTGATCGACAGCCGGGCGAAGGTGTGACGCATTTGTCATTGCGAACACCGCGCGAGCGGTGGGAAGCAATCCAGGCGCGCGGCTGGATGACTTCGCCGCGCGCTTCGCGCGGTCCTCGCCATGACGTCGACTAATCAATCCGCCGCCACATAAGGCGCAACCATCTTCGCCGGATCGACAATTCGGTCGAACTCGGCCTCGGTCACGAACCCCAACGCCAGCGCCGCTTGCTTCAACGTCAAATCATGATCCATGGCGTGATGCGCAATCTTGGAGGCCTTGTCGTAACCGATCACCGGCGCCAGCGCCGTCACCAGCATCAATGACCGCTCCACGTATTCGCCGATCTTCTTCCGGTTCGGCTGGGTGCCCTCAATCAGGAACGTGCGGAAGTTTGTGCATCCGTCCGTCAGGATCGTGATCGAGTGGGCGATGTTGTAAATCATCAGCGGCTTATAAACGTTCATCTCTAGATAACCGCCGGCGCCGCCGAATCCCACGGCGACATCGTTCGCCATGACCTGGACGGCGATCATGGTAAGTGCCTCGGCCTGGGTCGGGTTGACCTTGCCCGGCATGATCGACGATCCGGGCTCATTCTCCGGAATGTGCAACTCGGCAAACCCGGCACGTGGGCCGCACGACATCAGCCTAACGTCGTTGCCGATCTTGTAGAGCGAGGCAGCCAGCGTGCGCAGCGTGCCGGACAATTGCACCAGCGCGTCATGCGCGCCCTGCACGGTGAACTTGTTGGGCGCGGTGACGAAGGGCAGACCTGTCAGGCGCGCGATTTCCGCTGCCGCGGCCTCGGCAAAACCCGGCGCCGAGTTGATCCCCGTGCCGACCGCGGTGCCGCCAAGTGCCAGCCGATACACCCCCTTCAGCGCATCACGCAACCGCTCCAGATCGTCTTCCAGCATGCCGGCATAGCCCGACCATTCCTGACCGAGGGTCAGGGGCGTCGCGTCCTGCATGTGGGTGCGGCCGATCTTGATAATGTCGCGCCACTCGTCTGCCTTCGCCGCAATCGCGTCGTGCAAAGCCCGCACCGCGGGGATAAGGCGCTTCGTGACATTCACACCCGCCGCGATATACATGGCCGACGGGAACGTGTCGTTCGATGACTGCGCCATGTTGACATGATCGTTCGGATGCACCGGCGTCTTGCTGCCGAGTGGGGTGCCCGCCAACTGGCAGCAGCGGTTGGAAATCACCTCGTTGACGTTCATGTTGAACTGCGTGCCGCTTCCGGTCATCCAGACATGCAGCGGGAACATGTCGCGGTGCTGACCGGCAAGGATCTCGTCGCAGACCTTCGCGATTAGTTGGTTGCGCCGGCCGTCCAGACGCCCGCCCTGATGGTTAGCCGCGGCGGCCGCTTTTTTCAGGATCGCGTAGGCATCCACCATCTCGCGCGGGATCAGGTCCGCGCCGATGCTGAAATGCTCAAGCGATCGCTGCGTCTGTGCGCCCCACAGCTTGTCCGCGGGGACTTCCACAGTGCCGAGGCTGTCAGTCTCTATGCGCATTTCTGTCATGTTTCGGCCCCGTCGATCTCATCGCCGCAAAGGAAGAACCGCAGCGTCAGCCCTATACCTGATCGTAGTCCACCACCACCCGCTTGCTCGTCGGATGCGCCTGGCAGGTCAGCACGAACCCCGCCTTCAGCTCCCAAGACTCCAGGGAGAAATTGACCTCCATCTCCGCCGTGCCCTCCACCAGCCGGGCGCGGCACGTGCTGCACATGCCGCCCTTGCACGCAAACGGCAGATCCAGTCCCGCGCGTATCCCGGCGTCCAAAATAGCTTCGCCGTCACGGACCGGAACCTCGAAGCGCCTCCCCTCGACGACAAGCTCCGCGACCGCATGCGGCGCCTGTTCCGGCGCGGGCGCCGGTTTCGGTCGCGGCTTGCCGCCGAGCGCGGAGACGAAACGCTCCACATGCACCTGCTCGTCGCGCACGCCCAGGTCGCGCAATGCCGGTGCGAGTTCCTCGCTCATTCCCTCCGGCCCGCAGATGAAGACGTGATCTACGCGTTCGGCCGGCACGATATGGCGCAGCAGCAGCCGCACCTTGGCCGCGTCAAGCCTGCCGTTGAGCACCGGCACGTCCTGCTGCTCGCGCGAGAGCACGTGGAAGACCGACAGCCGGTCAAGGTAGCGATCCTTCAGCGCCTCCAGTTCCTCGCGAAACAGCATTTCGCTGGTGGAACGGTTGCCGTAGAACAGGAACACGCGGCTCCGCTTCTCCCGGCTCAGCAATCCGCGGATGATCGACAAAATCGGCGTAATGCCGGAACCCGCGGCGAAACCTACATGCACCCTCGCAGTCTCGGGCTGGTGCGCAATACCGAAACGCCCGGTCGGCGTCATCACCTCCAGCACGTCGCCCGGCCGAATGCTGCTGTTTGCCCAGCTGGAGAAGCTGCCGCCGTCCACCCGCTTGACCGCGATGCGCAGCTCGGCGTCATCCGGGCCGGAGCAGATCGAATACGACCGCCGCACTTCCTCGCCGTCGATCGTCGTTCTCAGGGTGAGATACTGGCCCGGCGCGAAGCGGAACGCAGCTTGCAGGTCGGGCGGGATGTCCAGCGCGACGGATATTGCGTCCGGCGTTTCCCGCTTCACGCCAGCCACACGCAGGTGGTGGAACCGTGGCGGGATGGACGGAGGTCCGGTCAGTGACATTTGAAATAGTCGAACGGCTCGCGACAGGTGGCGCACTGCCAGAGCGCCTTGCAGGCGGTCGAACCGAATTCCGCAAGCTGGCGGGTGTCGGTCGAGCCGCAACGCGGGCATGCCACCTGCTCGACACCGAACAACGCCCGCCGCCCGGCGCCGGACTTGGGCGGGGCGATGCCATACGCGCTCAACTTGCGCCGCCCCGCCTCGGTCATCCAGTCCGTGGTCCAGGCCGGCGAGAGCACCGTGCGCACGCGGAAATCGGGAATGCCGGCGCGCTCCAACGCAAGCTCGACATCAAGCCGGATTGCGTTCATGGCGGGGCAGCCCGAATAGGTCGGCGTGATCGTCACGACCACTGCGCCATCCTGCACCGAAACATCACGCAACACGCCCAGATCGGCGATGGTCAGCACCGGGATTTCCGGATCGCAGACGGTTTCGAGTGCGCACAGCGCGCGTGTGAGCAATTTCTCGGATTCCGCAGACGAAATCTCATTTCGGTCATTCCCGCGCAAGCGCGAATCCAGCCGTTCGTTCCCGGCAGAAGTCGGCCATGTCCCTGGATCCCCGCTTTCGCGGGGATGAGCGGAAGAGTTCACCACACCGCTCCCGGAAAACTCCGCTGCAAATACTGCAATTCGCTCAGCAGATGCCCCAAATACTCACTATGCCGGCCGGATCGGCAGCCGCTCTGCATCCATTGATCCGCCGGCACGGTCAGGGTCGCCCGCGACAATACCGATCGGATCGTACTCTCCCAGCCAGCCCGCAGCGCCTCCGGATCGACCGCAATGCCGGCATCGACCAGGCCGCGCTCAATCGTGTCGCATTCGAACATCTCGCCGGTGAAAGCCCAGAGCTGGTCCACGGCGTCCTGTGCGCGCCGATGGCTTTCCTCGGTGCCATCGCCCAGCCGGATCATCCATTCGGAGGCGTGGCGTACATGATAGCGGCTTTCCTTATCCGATTTGGCGGCAATCGCCGCCAGCGTGGCATCATTGCTGGCCGTCATGGCCCGCCAATACGGATCGGCGAAGGCCGAGTAAAAAAACTGCCGCGTCATGGTCAGCGCGAAATCGCCGTTCGGTCGCTCCAGCAGCAGCAGATTGCGGTACTGACCCGCATCGCGAAGATACGCGAAACTGTCCTCGGTGCGACCCGCGCCTTCCATCTCGGCGGCATACGCATAGAGCGAGCGCGCCTGGCCGATCAGGTCGAGGCCGATATTGCCGAGCGCCATCTCCTCTTCCAGCATCGGGCCGTGTCCGATCCATTCGGAGAGGCGATGGCCAAGCACCAGAGCATCATCGGCCCGCCGTAATACATAAAGCAGCAGCGGCGTTTCCGTCACTGCGATCGAGGTGGTTCGCATCCCGGCCTCACATATGGCCGACCTCATCCGGCATGTCGTAAAACGTGGGATGCCGGTACACTTTCGACATGGTGGGCTCGAACATCATCTCCTTGTCGGCCGGATCCGAGGCGATGATCGTGTTGGACGGAACGATCCAGATCGACAGGCCCTCGCCGCGCCGCGTGAACAGGTCGCGCGCCGCTTGCATGGCGAGTGTCGCGTCGGCGGCGTGCAGCGAGCCGACATGCTTGTGGGCGAACCCGTTCCGGCTACGGATGAAGACCTCCCAGAGAGGAACGTTCGCTGTCTTGGCATCGGACATTCAGCACCTTCCTTGCCGGAGGACATTCAGCACCTTCCTTGCCGGACGAATCGCCCTCAGGCGGCCCGCTTCTCGTCGGCCTGCTTCGCCGCGAAGGCCGCCGCTGCCTCGCGCACCCAGGCGCCCTCGCGATGCGCACGCTGCCGCGCGGCGATGCGGTCGTGGTTGCAGGGACCGTGCCCCGCGAGCACCTGCCGGAACTCCTCCCAGTCGATCGGACCGTAGCGCCAATGGCCGCGCGGCGCGGCCCCCTCAAAGGACTGGCCTTCCGCCTCTTCCTCATAGTGCAGCGCCGGGTCGGGAATCGTCAGCCCCAGGAACTGCGCTTGCGGGACGGTGGCATCGACGAACTTCTGCCGCAGCTCGTCATTGGAGAAGCGCTTGATCTTCCAGCGCGTGGATTGGTCGGAATGCGTGCTTTGGCTATCGGGCGGGCCGAACATCATCAGGCACGGCCACCACCAGCGGTCCAACGCGTCCTGCGCCATCGCCTTCTGCTCCGCCGTGCCGCGACACAGCGTCAGCATGATTTCGTAGCCCTGGCGTTGGTGAAAACTTTCTTCCTTGCAGACGCGAATCATCGCCCGCGCGTACGGGCCATAAGAGCAGCGGCAAAGCGGGATCTGGTTCATAATGGCGGCGCCATCGACCAGCCAGCCGATCGCGCCGATATCCGCCCAGGTCAGCGTAGGATAGTTGAAAATCGAAGAATATTTCGCTTTCCCCGAGAGGAGTTCGTCGAACATTTCCTCCCGGCTCTTGCCCAGCGTTTCCGCTGCCGCGTACAGATATAGTCCGTGCCCGCATTCGTCCTGCACTTTGGCGAGCAGCGTCGCCTTGCGGCGCAGTGTCGGGGCGCGTGTGATCCAGTTCCCCTCGGGTAGCATGCCGACAATTTCCGAATGCGCGTGCTGCGCGATCTGCCGCACCAGCGTCTTGCGGTAGCCCGCGGGCATCCAGTCATTCGGCTCGATGCGGTCCTCGCGATCGACGCGGTGCTGGAACGCGTCTGCCCAGGCGGGATCGTCATCGGCACAGGCTCGATCGGTGGCTTCGGAGCTGGACAAGCTTTGCGTGTACATGGCCGTCCTCCTATCGGTGGATATATCACAGAATATCTGGAGCGCAACTCAATTCTGTAATATGTCCCTGACATGGCCGGGTAAGACCCTACCGCCATCGCCAATGGGTCTCCATATTCGGCCGATAGGGATGTTGGACGATCGCGCACGCGGCTTTCTCGAATCCCGCCGGGTCGGGCACCTCGCCACCGCCGATCACCCGGGCAATCCGCATGTCGTGCCGGTCTGCTTTGCGTTGGCCGCGGACAGTCTCTACATAACGATCGACGAAAAGCCGAAACGGACCGACCGGCCGCTCAAGCGGCTGCGCAATATTGCCGAGAATCCCTCCGTCGCCTTCGTGGCCGATCGCTACGACGAGGACTGGCGCCGGCTCGGCTGGGTCATGCTGCGCGGCAAGGCCGAGATCCTGACGAACGGAGAGGAGCACGCAGCGTCACAGGCCCTGCTCCGGGACCGCTACCCCCAACTCGTTGCAATGGAACTTGCGCTGCTACCTGTGATTGCGCTCAGAATCACCCGCGTCACATTGTGGGGCAATCTTTCGCATTGAACTCCTCCGGCACCCTACCGGCAGGCAAATGGGCCACCCGTCATCGCAATAAAAATATTCGGAACGACTTCGGTCAACACATCTTGATATTTTCAACGATATCGCTATTCCGCGAACGGACTGTGCCTCGATCCACTGCGATCTTCAGGACCAGCTCATAGATTGGAGTGACGGCAGGCCGCCGCCCGATTTCGCAAATCCAATTTCGTTCACCTTGCCGCCCACAAGAACGGTGGCGGGTTCGATCTCGTGATCCCGGAAGGCATCAGCCTTTCCGGCCACATCGTCTGCCGCGAACCGCGGGAGGAACAACCCGCCGAGCCAGAGATGGCCGAGTAGCAACGCACCGCCCCGTCGGGTCATCCCCCGGCGGGGCTTTTCTTTCAGCCAGGAGATTTCAGCCATGCCGACTTACACAGCACACTTTTCTACACCGAAGCCGATTGGACCGAGACCATGATCACAGCGAATACGCTGGAACTCGCGTTACAGCGTACTCGCCAGATCGCAAGTGACGAAACCGAGACGCTCGATTTCCAGAGCTACGACACCACAAACGGCGTTGAGCACATCGAGGTCTGGGCGGCGGATCGGCGCACGGTTGCCGAATGGCAAACTGACGACCGGCGGCTCCGGCTGGCAGCGCGCGACTTGCTGGATGCGCTAAAGGGCGCCTTGCAACGGCTCGAGATCAACAACTACGCCGGCGAAGAGGACGCACATATCGCCACGGTCAAAGCAGCAATCGCGAAGGCCGAGCCGTCGGACGGGTGACTGGGGGTTACGCCATAGAACGGGCAGGATAGCACGGTTCGTGGCACTTACCGGGAACATGACCGTCTCGCTCCATAGCTAGGTTAGGGCCGCAGTGGGTGGAAAGCGGACCTAGGTCGCGTGCGCAGCGCGATCCTGATCTCCCATAGAAAGAAATTTGCAGGACGATGTCGATTTCCGGAAACCCCGTTCGTCGTTTCGATGCTAGGCCGGTGAGGCCGGCTCTAGCAAGGAGACAGACGATGCGCGTGATGGTGTTGGTGAAGGCGACCGACGACAGCGAAAAGGGCTTTCTCCCCACGACCGAGGCCATGGAGGCGATGGAGGCGATGGGCAGATTTAATGATGAGCTGCGCAATGCCGGCATCATGCTTATGGCCGACGGCCTCAAACCCTCCTCGCAGGGCAAGCGTATTGCGTTCGATGGTCCCGGCCGTACGGTCATCGACGGGCCTTTCGCCGAAACCCGCGAGCTGGTCGCCGGCTTCTGGCTCTGGGAAGTCAAGGACATGGACGAGGCGGTCGCCTGGGTGAAGCGCTGCCCCAATCCCCATGCCGGGACCGAGCGAGATCGAAATCCGGCCACTGTACGAGATGGCTGATTTGCGACGAGAATCTGACGCCGGAGGTCACGGAAATCCGTGACCGGACGCGCGAGAAGCTTAGCGGCAACTAAGACTGTCGGCCGCAGCCTGCCCGTTCTATGGCCTACCCCCTGACTGTCTGGTGGAAGAAGGGCCGGCCACGGGATCACTCGTGACCGGCCCCATTTCCTTGACCGTCATCGCCATCCCCTGGCTGCACCGTGCGTCGATGCTAGCCTGCGCCGGGGCGCGGAATGGGTGCTCCATTGGTAAAAGATGGCTCAACATGTTTCGCCAGGTGACGACGTTGCGCTGATAGTATCAGTCGAGGCCATCCATGCTCGGCAATTGACCGTCCTCTGACCAGATCGAAAGCTTCGTCGAGCAAGGACGTTGTACGTTGTCCGAAGCGTTCACCGCGCAGCAGGCGCCTTCCGCTTGCCGGTGCTTGTGGCGCAGAATGGAGCAGAAGGCGGGGATTTGCGAAACCGATCCTTCGACATGGCCGTCGTGCTACGATATCGAGGAGCATCTCACCGATCCCGACGTGCTGGCGTGCTTTACGGATCGGCTGGCAGCCGGCGTGGCTCAGCTCCTGGGTCCGGACCGCCGGCGCGGTGAGGGGAGATGGGGGCTCTGGCCGGTTAATTTTTCCTTCGACGCCGATCTGGCATGGGACTTTCCCACATCAAACTGGCACGTCGACGGGAACTGGTTTCTTCACAGCGTTGACTGTCCCAAACAGGGATTGCTGGTCATCGGCCTGTTTACCGACATAGCGCCGCGCTGGGGCGGAACGATCC
>CAWGIP010000035.1:0-41833 GCA_963822675.1 uncultured Pseudomonadota bacterium
GAGACAGGCAATCACCGGCTGCTTCAGCGCCGCCGCACGTTGACGTACCTTGGCCACCACCCAAGACGGTTTGCCGTCATTGATCAGCCGGGCAGTGCGGATCAGCTTCGCCTCATCCGGGGCGGTGGCGACAATGAACCAGGGATCGACGGCGATGCAGTGCCCGCCCACACCAGGGCCCGGGCTCAGAATGTTAACTCGCGGATGCAGATTGGCGACCGCGATCAGATCCCAGACATTGATCCGTAATTTGTCGCAGATGAGCGAAAGCTCATTGGCGAAGGCGATGTTTACGTCGCGATAGGCGTTCTCCACCAGCTTCGCTAGCTCGGCCGTGCGCGCATTGGTCAGCCGGCAATCGCCACGCGCGACGATCTTGTAGAGATTCAGCGCTCGCTGCGCGCATTTGCGCGTCATCCCGCCAATGAGCCGCGCATTGTTGACGACCTCATCCAGGATGCGGCCCGGCAACACCCGCTCCGGGCAATGCGCGACCTGAACGTCGGCCATTTCGCCTTTCTGATGCGGGAACGTCAGGTCGGGGCGCAGTTCGGACAGAATTGTCGCCACGCGCTCGGTCGTGCCAACGGGCGAGGTGGATTCGAGCACCACCAAATTGCCGCGCACGAGCACCGGAGCGAGGGCGCGCGCCGCCTGCTCGACATGGGTCAGGTCGGGTGACGCGCGCTCGCCGTGGCCGCGCAAGGGAGTTGGAACCGCGATGATGAAGGCGTCTGCCGGTTCCATCGCGAGTGTGGCGCGCAGCTTGCCGGATTCGACCACGCGCCGGACCAGCGCTTCAAGATCGGGCTCGCCGAAATGCGGGCGCCCGGCGTTGATCATGTCAACGACGCGCGCATGGATGTCGATGCCGACGACCTCCAGCCCGTTCTCGGCAAAGATCGCGGCGGTCGGCAGCCCGATATAGCCAAGGCCGATCACGGCGACGCGGCTGAAGCTATGCATGCGCTCAGCCCGGTTCGCAGGTCATATGCATTCGGCAACATTACGCATCCGGATAAATATTTGCAACGAAGAGTTAACGTCTTGTGCTCGTCCGTTCCTTGCGGGGATGCGGGAGCGGGGCCATGACACAACCTTGTGCGTCAACTCACGCGACCGGGTGCGGTGACGTTTTCACGCGTAGACGCAGCAGGGGCGCATCATGCCGGCAGATATCGTTCAGTCCGGTCATCTCGGAGGCGCGGCGGCGAGAGTCGGCCATTTCCGGAAGGAACTTGGCTGGTTCTCGCTGCTCACGATGAGCCTGGGCACGGTCATCGGATCGGGCTGGCTGATGCTGCCAGCTGTGGTGGCCGCGGACGCCGGACCCTCGGGCGTGGTCTGCTGGGCCTTTGCTGGCCTGCTGATGACCGTGATCGCGCTGGTTTATGCCGAACTCGGCGCGGCCTGGCCGGCGCCGGGGGCGGTGGCGCTCTATCCGCGCCTGTCACACGGAACCTTTACCGGACATCTCGCCGGTTGGGCCGCGTTTATTTCCTATGCCATCATCCCTCCGGCTGAAGCCGTCGCGGTGACGCGCTATGCCGGCTCCTTCGTCCCTGCCTTCGTCAACGGCTCCTCGCTCTCCGGGCTGGGCTTGTTAGTGGCGATCTGCATTCTGGCGCTGATCGGCGCGCTCAACTATGTCGGCGTCCGCTATCTGGGCGTGTTCCAGAACTGGGTCACAAGCCTGAAATACGTGCCGATTCTCCTGTTCGTCATCGGCATCGGCGTGCTCGCCTTCAAGCCCGCGAATTTCACCAACTACGGTGGGTTTTGGCCCAAAGGCTCGTCGGGCTTCATGCTGGGCACCGCCTCCACCTTGTTCGCTTATCTCGGCTTTCGCCAGGCGCTGGATTTCGGCGGCGAGGCGCGACGGCCGGGGCGGGGATCTGCCGCTAGCCGTGCTGCTCACGATGGGACTAGCGACCGTGACTTATGTGCTTGTGGCGTTGGTTTTCACGGGCGCAATCGACTGGGGCGGGCTGGCTCGCTTCGGCGTCAAGCAAGGAGACTGGGCGAGCTTGGCGAAGCTCCCCGCGCCGCTTTACAACCTCGCGGCAACAGCCGGAATTGGCTTCATTGCCTGGCTGATCTTCGCCGACGGCCTGCTCTCGCCCAATGGCCCCAACGCCACCAATGTCGGCTCGGTGCCGCGCGTCGCGTACATGATGGCCGAGAACGGGTCAATGCCGCGGCTTTTTCTGCGGCTCAGCCCCAAACACGGCACGCCGGGATGGGGGCTTTTTGTTTGTTTCCTGGTCGAAGTCTTCTTCCTGGTTATTTCCACCGGTGGTTACGGCGCACTGGTCGATGCGATCAATGTGGCTTTCATGGTCGCCTACGCAATCGGCCCGGTCTCATTCGGCGTATTGAGGGTCACGGCGGCCGGGAGGAATCGGCCGTTTCGGCTTCCGGCCGGCGGTCTGCTGGCGCCGCTTGCCTTTGTGATCGCCTCGATCCTGCTCTACTGGAGCCAATGGCCGCAAACCGGTGAGACACTCGGCGTGCTGTTGTTCGGCGTGCTGATCTATGTCGGCTATGCGCTTGCGGGCCGCGTTTCCGGCGCCTCGGTCCGGTTCGGCCTGTGGCTGGTCGCGTATCTGATCGTAATGGCCGTGATTTCGTATCTGGGCGCCAAGCATTTCGGCGGCATCGACGCGATTCCGTTCGGCTGGGATCTGCTGTGCGTCGCAGTGGTCTCGCTTGCTCTATATTTCTGGGGCGTGCGCCAGGGGGTCGCCGCCTCGGCGGCCGGATTCTGATTTTGCGGCGAACTGGCTTATCGAGCGGATTGAATGTAGCGCGGCGGCGTGCTACATGATCTAGTCCTCGATTGTGGAATGCGATCCGTGACCAAGACCATCAGCTTGCGGGAGGCAAACCAAGCCTTCGCGCGCTGCATCCGCGATGTTGAAGCAGGCGAGGAGTATGTCATTACTCGTAATGGCTCGCCGGTAGCCCGCCTGGTACCTTTGGGGAAAGCGCGCGTACTGACGGCCGAGCAGGAGGCGGCGCTGGCGCGTACTCGGGCGCGTATGGAAGCCGGCTGGGAAATCGGCGCGGGCCCGCTGGACCGGACCGCCCTGCATGAGCGATGAGCGGTTCACGCTCGATACCAATATCCTGGTCTACAGCGTCGATCGACGGGCCGGTGCGCGGCATAAGCTCGCGAAGGATATCGTCTTGCGAGCAGTGCGCTGCGACTGCTGGCTAACCTTACAGGCGGTTTCAGAATTCTATGCTGCGGTCACGCGGAAAGGGCTGGTGCCGCCAAGCGAGGCGGCAGCCCAAGCGAGTGATTGGCTGGAACTCTTTCCGACGGTCTCCGCCTCGTCAGCAGCTGTGCGCAACGCGCTCGCCGCGGCAACTTCTGGCCGGGCGGCCTATTGGGATGCCTTGCTCCTCACGAGCGCCGCTGGCGGGGGCTGTGCTGCAGTGCTGACCGAGGACCTGTCGGATGGCGCCATTTTGGAAGGGGTCCGGATCATTCACCCGTTCGCCGGGGACGCGCTAAGCGCGCCGGCCGTGGTTTTGCTCGGCCCATCGCCCGCGCATCCAACCCGGGCTCCGCCCTGACAGTAACCGCCGGAGCCGCCAGCCGATATCTACAAAAGGAACCACATTGTGACTTTCGTCACGATGTGGACCACCGTTTCTCCTTAGACAAATTCGCTGCCTGTTTGACGCCGCTAGCGCAGAGGTGCCCGTTCGGGTCGCTTAAGGGTTGGGAGGTTCGTCATCCGGGTTCTAAGGAGGTCATCATGCAAACCGAAACCACCATTGCCGCCTTGGCCATCTATAGCGATTGCACCGGACCCATGCGGTATCGTCGAAACGGATCAAGCGCTGTCGTGATCGGAGCCGTGCCATGAGTTCCGATCTCGAATTGGACATGGAGGCGGCCAAGTTCGATCTGACTTGGGCACAGGTAAAGACGGCCTATCCCGACGGCTATGGTGTCGTCGATCGCCACAGAACGGGCAAGCGGATTGCCAACGGGGTTTCCTCGGCAGCGTCGCTTGGCTTGACCGGTGCGCAGTTGGGGACCGGCACGTCCGCTCTGGCCGTGGGAGGCGCCATTGTCACCGGCGCAGCAGTATCGGCGACCGGCATAGGCTTGGTCGCAGCTGCTGGGCGCTGACGATCGGTTCGATCGTTACCAACGCCCGATCCCTCGTCAAGACCATGGAACATTGTGACAAACTCAAGGAGATAAAGCGCAGATTTGACAATGGAAGCTATAACCACTGCGAGGCCCTGACCGACAGCGCGGAAATGGCCAAGGATCATGATTGGATTGGTAAGCAAATCCTTCCCTACATCATCAGCCAAAAGAACGAAAAGGCAGTCAAAAAGGGCATCGGCAGTGCCGGTCTCGGAGTGATGACGACGTTTTATTCGATAGGACGCTCGGCGTACAAGTCGCTGGCTTCTACAAAGGGTGTAAAGCGGAGCTTTTACGCCCACGTGCTGGTCCGGCACTTGATTACGCATGAGTGCCCGCTTGCCGAGGATATCGTGTCCGAACTGCTCTCGCCGCAAGAAATGGCGATCCTGAAAGCCCAGAACTCGGATGTCGTCGGCGCGGCCAATAAGGACAAGATGAAGTCGGTATAATCTGGTCCGGAACGTGAGAACGCATCCGCGATCGGTCTCGTGCAAGGGCCTTAGCCCGGGTGGAGATGGCCCTTGCCTTGCCCGCTACCCTGCGGTCAACTCCGCCCGCCCTTGGGAGAATGACCGTGGCGCTCGAAGAACGTCCAAGTGTCTGCACGTTTGATTGCCCGGACACGTGCAGTCTGAGTGTTACCATCCAGGACGATCGGATCGTCAAAGTCCGCGGCTCCGATGCCATGCCGCTCACCGAGGGCGTGATCTGCAACAAGGTCGCCCGGGACATGGCGGCCTTCGTGCATGGCCCGCAGCGGCTTCTGCATCCGTTGCGCTGCACCGGCGCGAAGGGCAGCGGGCAATTCGAGCGCGTTTCCTGGGACGCGGCGCTGGAGGAGATTCGCACGCGTGTCGGGACCGTGATCGAGCGGTCGGGGTCCGCAGGCTGTGACGCCGCTGAACTATGCCGGCCCGCACGGCTTCCTGGCGGGCGACAGCATGTCCTTGCGGTTCTTTCACAAGCTGGGCGCCAGCATGCTCTATCGCCGGTCGTTGTGCGGTGCCGTTCGCAGCGAGGCATGGGCCGGAACCTATGGCGCGGTGCCGGGCTGCCCGCCCGAGTTCGCCGAGAACGCCAAACTGAACGTGCTCTGGGGCAACAACGCAACCGTCACCAATGTGCACATCGTGCGGTCCGTTCGCCGGGCAAAGCGCGCCGGCGGAAAACTTGTGGTCATTGATCCGCTGCGGACAAAAATCGCCGAGCAGGCAGATTTGCACTTGCCGTTGCTGCCGGGGACCGATGTGGTGCTGGCTTGGTCCGTGGCCGCCGAGCTTGAGCGCGCCGGCGCGCTGGACCAGGAGTTCATCGCCGCGCGCGTGCTGGGCGCCGATGACTTCATGGCGCAGGCTCGCAATTGGCCGGCCGCGCGCGCCGCATCGGTGTGCGGACTGGAACAAGCGCAGATACTTACCTTTGCGCGGTGGCTCGCCGAGGCGGATCCGGTGGTTCTCGTACCCGGCAACGGGTGGGAGCGCGGGCGCAATGGCGGCAGCGGCATCCGCGCGGCTATCGCGTTGCCGGCGCTGCTCGGCAAGCTGGGGAACGGCAGTGGTATCGTCCTTGGTGCGGGCAACGCCTTTCCGAAGACGATGGCCAAGCTACAACGCCCCGACCTCGCGCCGGCGGCCACACGCACGCTCAATCTGATCGACATGGGTCGCCATCTGGCCGCGGACGACATCGATCCGCCGCTACGCGCCCGTGTTCATCTACAATCATAATCCGATTGTCGTGCATCCCGATCAGAACCGGATGCGGCGCGGGCTCGCGCGCGAGGACGTGTTTACTGTCGGCATCGACGTAAAAATGACCGAGAGTATGGCGCATTGCGACATCGTGCTGCCGGCGGCGACGCATTTTGAATATCCGGATCTCTATCCGGCCTACGGCCATCACTGGCTCCAGCGCGCCGAGCCGGTCGTGTCACCCGCCGGCGAATCGCTGCCGAACACCGAGATATTCCGCCGCCTTGCGGCCCGGTTCGGCTTCAACGAGCGGTGTTTCGGCGCAAGCGACGCGGAACTGATGGACGATGCAATTGACGGCGCGGACCCGCGCCTGGGCGGTATTGCGCCAAGCCGGATCTCGACAGCGCAAGCCGTGGAAATGACGGGCTCGGATGGCAGGCCGCTGGTGCTCTTCGAGAACGTCTTTCCCGCCACACCGTCCGGCAAGGTCGAATTGCACTCCGAGTCCCTGGCCAAGCGCTGGGGCGAGGCGGCGCTGAAGCCGTCCTGGCGCGAGCCGGACCGCCGCTTCCCGCTAATGCTGATCTCGCCGGCTTCGGACAAGCGCATTTCATCCACGCTCGGCGAGCTCCCGCCATCGCGTCAGATACCGAGATTGCTGATGCACCCGCACGATGCCGCGTCCAGAGGGCTCGTGTCGGGTGAGGACGTGCAAGTCTGGAACGAGCGCGGTGAGGTGGTGCTGCGCCTTGAGGTGACCGACGCTGTGCGTCCGGGAGTGGTCGCCAGCGAGAAGGGAGCCTGGCTCGCCACGAGCCGGACCGGCCAGACGATCTCGGCCCTGGTGTCGGCCGATTTGCGTGCGGATTTGGCCGACGGGGCGTGCTTCAACGATACGGAGGTCGAGGTCGGCCGGGCGGAGAATCTCGTTTCGGGCTGAAAGGTACCGGATTCCGCTCAGCTTATACCGTATCGCGCCGCCAGCCAGAGTTTCTGCCAGGCAGGAAGGCTGATCCGCTCGGCCGGGCGATTCCAACCCCGCCGCTCCAGCCGTCTCAGGATTGCGGCATAGGTCGCTCCCATCAGCCGTGCCGGGCGCATGGCGCGCTGATCGCAGGCCGCCATCGCCGCTTTCGCCGCTTGGAAATTCTCATGCGCCAGACCGGCCAGGCGCTCGCAGACAGGCCCAAGCCCCGGGGCGGCCAGCGCTAGTTGCGGATGATGCGGCACGCCGGCCTCGTCCAGCCATTCGCGCGGCAAGTAAAGCCGCCCGCGCTCGGCGTCTTCCTGCACATCGCGCAGAATGTTGGTGAGTTGCAACGCACGTCCGAGGGCGTGCGCGACGCGATCGGCGGCCGGTGAGGCATCGCCGAAGGCGCGCACCGATAGCCGCCCAACCGCCGCCGCGACGCGATCGCAATAAAGATCCAGCGTCGCGAGGTCCGGCGCAACGATCGCCGTTTCGGCGTCCATCTGCATACCGTCGATCACAGCAAGGAAATCGGCGCGCCTAAGCGCGAAGCGCTGAACTGCGACCCGCAGAACACGCGCCACCGGCTGGTCCGCCTCGCCCGCGTAGATCCCATCGATGCGTGCGCGCCAAGCAGCCAGTTTTGCACGTTTTTCGGCAACTGTCCCAGTCTCGTCGGCAATGTCATCAACCATGCGACAAAACGCATAGATCGCATACATGGCCGCGCGCCGATCGGCGGGTAGCACCCGCATGCCGCGATAGAACGAGGTTCCGGCCGCGCGCACGATGGCCTCGACCGCTGCGAGATCCCCCGGGGCGAAATCCGGCGTCGTCACAGGGCGTAACGGAGTGCGGTCAGCACGCTTGCCACCGCATCGGATTTTGTCAGCTTCACGCGCGCGGCCAGCGGATCGCCGCGACGCAGCCGGGACGCGAGCCGTCGCGAGAGGCCAACGATAGCGCGGTTTCGATCGCGAGACGTCGGTTGCGCACGCAACGTGGCAACTCCACGGCGGCGCGGTTCAGGTCGTCAACTCGGTCCAGCAATTCATTGAAAACGGCTCGTATTCCCTGCGTTTCATGGTCGCGACGGAGATCATCCACGCCGCTGCCATTTCGTTCCAACCGATCCACGGGCAGATAGCATCGGTCGAGGGTGGCCAAATCCTTCGCACAATCCTGCAAGTGGTTCAGCACTTGCAGCGCGGTGCAGAGCGCATCCGACGGCACGCGCGTTGCTGCGGATTCCCCGTGCAGATCAAGCACATGCCGCCCGACCGACATGGCCGAGAAGCGGCAATAATCGAACAGCTCGTCCCAGTTCGCATAGCGGCGCTTGGTCGCATCTCGCCGGAAGGCAACCAACAGATCGGCCGAATGGCGGGCGGTGACGCCGGTGCGGGCAAGGCTGGCTCGCAGAACGAGCGCCGAGGGCGACCCAGCGTCGCGACGGCCCAGCAGCACGTCTTCCATTATGTCGAGCCGCGCTACCTTGTCTTCGGGTGCGAGAAGGGCGCTATCGGCAATATCGTCAGCGTTGCGCGCGAAGGCGTAGAAGGCGTGAACGTGCTGGCGAAGATCGCGCCGGATCAGCACCGAGCCTACCGGGAAATTTTCGTCGCCTCTGTCCTTGCCGGACCAGGCTTCGACGGTCGCTGCCTCGCTCACGCTCCGGCACCACCATAGGCACGGCCCTTCCAGGCGACGCCGCGGCCGAAATGATGGTTCAGCGCCGAGCCGAGCGTGGCGGCCATGTAGAACAGCGCGACCAGAGGCAGCAACGGCGCCCAGAGCGGTGATCGCCCAAAGCGGCGTAGGGTCGGCAGGTAAGACCACGCCAGCACTGCCCAGGAAGCTGCGCCCATCGCCCGCGTTGCGCCCTCGCCGTCGATGGTAGCGAGCGGCGGGACGAGAAAGACGAGCGCAAGTCCGAGAAGGCAGAGCAACAGGCGCAACGGAGAGTAGTCGAGCTGCACATAGGCGGTGCGGGTCACCATGCGCCAGATGTCTGCCGCATGGGGGTACCTGCGGATGGACAACGCCAGCGAACCATGCCCGAGCCAGATGCGACCGCCGCGCTTGACCGCGCCGGCCAGCGCCACGTCGTCGATCAGGGCGCCTCGCACCGCTTCGATACCGCCGATCCGCTTCAGTGCATTGGTCCGTACCAGGATCGTTCCCCCGGCCGCGGCGGCAGCGGCATCAAGCGGATCGTTCACGCGAGCAAACGGGTAGAGCAGTTGAAAGAAGAACACGAAAGCCGGGATCAGCACCCGCTCGGCCAGGCTGGAGCAGGGAAGCGTGACCATTTCGGAAACAAGGTCCAGCCTCTCTCGCTCGGACTGGGCCACGAGGGTCGAAAGATGGCGCGGGTCATGAATGATGTCGGCATCCGTGAGCAGGATCAGCGCCGCGTCCGATTCGGCCTCGGCTAATCCTTGCGCCACGGCCCATAATTTTCCGCTCCAGCCCGGCGGGCGCTCCGTGCCGCTCAACACCGTCAGTCGCGCGTCACCGATCGCTTGAGCGATCTCGCTCGTCCGGTCCGTACTGCCGTCATCGACCAAGATGATGCGCAGCGGGCCTAGGTAGTCCTGCGTCAGAAGGGAGCGCAGGGCGGCTTCAATCGTCGCCGCCTCGTCGCGTGCCGGGATCACTGCGGCAACCGGCGGCCCGGCCATCGGCTGCTCGGGCGCCAGCATTGGCCCGGCTTGCCAGAACCGGCCATGCGCAAGCAGCAGATACGCCCAGAGTATCAGCGCGATCGCAGCGATGACCGTCATTGGCGCAGCATGCCGTTGGCCCGGAACCAGGCAACCGCGTCCTGCACCGCGAACTGGGCGGGGCGCGGATTGTAGCCGATCTGCGCAATCGCCTTGGCGGACGAGTAGAACATCGGCTTGGCCGCCATGCGCAGATGATCCCGCGTCACGGGCGGGGTAAAACGGAACACGCGGGCCAAGCTTTCCATTCCCACTGCAACCGGCCAGACCATCTGGTGCGAAAGTCGCCTTGTCGGTGCACGGCGCCCCGCCGCACCGGCGACAAGCGCGAGCAAGTCGCGGAGAGTGAGATTGTCGCCGCCCAGAATGTAGCGCTCCCCCGGCTGTCCGCGTTCCAAGGCCAGCGCATGGCCCTCGCCCACATCGTCCACATGGACGACGTTAAGGCCGGTATCGATAAAGGCCGGCATCCGACCAGCGGCTGCATCGCGGATCATTTTTCCTGTGGGCGTGGGGCGGATGTCGCGAGGACCGACAGGCGCCGAGGGGTTGACGATCACAACGGGCAAGCCTTGCCCGGCGAGATCCAGAACCGCCCGCTCCGCCATCAATTTCGACTTTTTGTACGGGCCGACGGTCGATGCTTCGTCCACCGGGGTGTCTTCGTCAGCAGCGCGGCGATCGGCGGCCTGGCCGAGCGCGGCCACCGAACTGGTGTATACGATCCGCTCCGCCCCCGCCGCCTTTGCCGCACGCATCATGGCTACCGTGCCGTCCACGTTGGCCCGGAGCATCGGCGCAGGATCCGGCACCCAGATCCGGTAATCGGCGGCCACATGGAAAATGAAGCGGCACCCCTTGGCGGCATTCGCCAGGGATGCCGGATCGTTCAGATCGCCGATCACCTGCTCTCCCGCCACGCCCGCGAGATTGCGGCGATCGCTGTTCGGCCGCACGAGCAAGCGCAGCTGGTGGCCTCTCGCAGCCAGCGCACGCGCCACCGCGGAGCCCACGAAGCCGGTGGCGCCCGAGACCAGCGTCAAGCCTGACCCATTCATGGCGCGGCTCTCCCATTTCCCCGCAGCCTCTATAGCCGTTCCACCGATGGCTGGTGTAGAGGCGCGCAACGCCGCACGAGGTAGGGTCAACGCCGTCTTGAAGAAGCTGTCCGTCGCCTTGGCGCTGTTCGGGCTTGTGCTCGGCACGCTTCTGGTCGGTTCGTTCGGCTTCAGGAATGTGGTCGGCGCCGTGCTCTCGGCCGGCTGGGCGGCCTTCGCCATGATTTGCCTCTGGCAGGTGCTGATATTTCAGCCGCTCGGCCTGGCCTGGGAGCAGCTCGGCCGAGCCCGCGGGCTGCGGCGGCCGCTTCTGTTCATTTGGGGCCGGATGGTGCGCGACGCCGCCGCCAATTGCCTGCCGTTCTCCCAACTGGGCGGATTCGTGTTTGGAACGCGGGCCATCGTGCTGCATGGCATCGCCTGGCCGACCGCGGCAGCCACGACCATCGTCGATATTACAGCGGAGTTCCTGGCCGAGGTCGCGTTCGTCGGCGTCGGGCTCAGCGTCCTCCTGGCGCGCGCGCCCAAAGCGGATGTGGAGATCCCGGTTGAAGTGGGGCTCGGCATCGCGATCCTGGTGGGGATTCTGCTGATCTGGGTTCAACGCGGGGCCACCCCGCTTTTTGCACGGATTGCCGGGCGGATCGCCGGACGACGAATGCAGGGCGCCCGGCGGCGATTCGAACTGCTGCAATCGGAAATGGCGGCGATCTATCGTGACACCGGGCGCCTGGCCGCCTGCTTCGGGCTGCATCTGGTGGGTTGGCTTGCCAGCGGCTTTGCCGACTGGATCGCCTATCGAGCCATTGGGGTGCCCGTGCAGGTCGATCAGGCCCTGGCGATCGAGGCCCTGGTCAGCGCGTTTGGCGCGTTGACCTTCCTCGTCCCGGTCGGCGCGGGGGTATTGGAGGCAAGCTATGCCGGGTTCGGAGCCTTGTTTGGTATCCCTGCGGAGATGTCGCTCGCAGCTTCGCTGATCCGGCGCGCAAGGGACGTGACGGTTGGCGTGCCCATTCTGCTCGCCTGGCAGATCGTGGAGGTGCGGCGCCTGCGAGAGGCGCCAGGGTAAACTACAGGAATCGGCGCTAAATGTGGTGGCCCGGTGGCGGGGCGCTGTGAGGCGCCGCCAAAGCGACGCGGGGCGCTACCACCTCGGACTGCTGGACCCGCGCGGGCGAACCCGTTCCGCTCCCCAAATACACCGTGACGCTGCCAGTGATTCCAGGCGTGCCCGTGGTCCCAGTCATGGTGGCCCCGTCATGATGATCCCAATCGTGGTCGTGCCCGCCCCATCCGCCGCTACCGAAACCGAATACCGCCGAGGCCAAACGGTTCCTGTACCCGCCGGCATATGGCCATACGCGTAAGGCTCACCGTAATATCCGCTGACCAGCGCCCCGTAACCGCCGAGCATACCCGCCCCGAGCGCCAGCGCCGTCGCCAATCCGGCCAGTCGCGAACCAGATTTGGCCCTGAACGCAGCCATCGAGCCACCACCGGGAACAACCCGTCAGTGGAAAACGTTGCCGCGTGTGTCCGGTTGCGTCCCGGCGGTAGGCTTCTGCGCGTCCTCACTGAACCTCGGGCTGCTCGCCGGTACCGGGCTCGAACAGAGCGGCCAAGTCGAACGCTTCCTGCTCCTCCGCCTCGGCCCCGACCCGCTCGCCACGCGCCTGCCGGTCGGCTTCTTCGGGACTGCGCGCGACATTGGCGGTAACGGTGATCGGACACTTCGGGGTGGAGCACGACCCGGAGCTGATGCAACCCCAGCGTCTTGATCGGATGCCCGAGAACGACCTGCTGACGGGTGATCGTGAGCCCGGCCGCCGTGCAAGCCTCGGCGATGTCGCGCGCCGAGACGGAGCCGTAGAGCCCGCCCAACTCGCCCGCCTGGCGGATGACCACCACCGCGAGCCCGCCGACCCGCTCCGCGACGCGTTCCGCCTCTTCGCGCCGCCTCAGATTCTGCGCTTCCAGTTGCGCGCGTTGCTGGTCGAACCGCTCGCGGTTTTCCTTGGTCGCGCGGAGCGCCTTGCGCTCCGGCAGCAAATAGTTGCGGGCATATCCGGGCTTGACCCGCACGATGTCACCCATCTGGCCGAGATGTTCGACGCGTTGCAGCAGGATCAGTTCGACAGCGGCCATCTCCGGGTTTCCTCAGACGACGATGTACGGGAGTAACGCAAGGAAACGGGCGCGCTTGATAGCGAGCGCCAATTCGCGCTGTCTCTTGGCCGAGACGGCGGTTATGCGGCTCGGCACGATCTTGCCCCGCTCCGACAGGAACCGCGAGAGCAGGCGAACGTCCTTGTAGTCGATCTTGGGCGCGTTCGGCCCGGAGAACGGGCATGATTTCCGGCGCCGATAGAAGGGTCGGCGCGCGCCGACAGCCGTCCGGCGAGCGGCCGGGTTGATTTCGGTGGATTCGGACATGCCGGCCTACTCCTCGACCATCGGGGGCGGCTCTTCGCGTATATCCTCGCGCGCCCGGAATTCTTCGCGATCGTCGTAGCCGCGGCGGCGTCCGCTGTCGAAGCGCCCCGAGGGACGCGGGCCACGGAATCCACGGTCCCGGTCATCGGATTTGCGCGACAGGATTGCGGACGGACCCTCCTCGATTTCGTCCACGCGCAGCGTGAGGAAACGGAGAATGTCCTCGTTGATGCGCAGCTGACGCTCCATCTCGGTGATGAAGGGCGGCTTGGCGTCAAGGCCAAGCAGCATGTAATGGCCTTTGCGGTTTTTCTTGATCCGGTACGCCAGACTTCTCAGGCCCCAGTATTCGCGCTTGCGTACCGCTCCGCCCTCGGTCTCGAGCTGGGACGCGACTTGATCGACGATGGCTTCGACCTGTTGCTGCGTAACGTCGTTACGTGCGATCAGCACGCATTCATAGAGCGGCATGTCTGCTCCCTCTGGCTGGTATCGGCCCGTGCCCCGATCGGGCGGTGGGCATAGCCGGGACTTGCCTGGTCCCGGCAGGGAAGGCGCGCGTAAACCACGGAACGGCGGCAAAGGCAAGAACGGATCCTATGCCCGCATCCGAGGCGGCCGCTGCGGCGAGCGTGCCACCGCGCGGCTACTCCTAAATGCCGCGAACGCCGGAAACGGATAAAGCTGCGGTGAGCATGAAATAGAGCAAGCGCACTAGCATTTGATCATATCCCCGGCCTTACCGCGCAATTAGCAAATCTTAGTATCAATGCCGGATCGGCCCATTTCCAACCGTTCATCTTTCGCCTGCACATCATAACCGCCCGATTTGCTTGCATCGCGTTCGCGCGAGCAAGCCGCGTGATGTGCATTCGTCAAATTCATCTTTCGACAACGAGAACACGTTACCGGCAATGCGCCCGCAACGCATGGCGTGGACAGGAGGGCAGTGCAATGCTGAGGCGTTGCTGAGAGATGGACCGTTTTCAGCGTGCGGAAACATGCGGAACGGTCGGAATGGAGGAGCCAAGAGATGAGAACTCGGTCATCGAGCGGGGCACATGTCCGGGCTGCCGTTCGCGGCGCTCGGACTCGCGTTCGGGCTGTGCATTGGCACCGGCACGGCGCATGCGCAGGCGGGCCCGAACACGCGACCGAAAACCGGAGCCTTGGTCCCCTCGGGGACGGAGACGTCGAATTCGAATCGGACGATACAAGGCGGGCAAGCGCAGACGAGCTCGGCGCAAACGCCGGCGGCACAGGATTTTCTCAACGCCGCGAGCGACCACGCCAACTGGATTCTGCCCGCCAAGAGCTATACCGCGAACCACTACACCGGAGCGACCCAGATCAATCCCGGCAATGTCGGCTCGCTGCATCTTGCCTGGAAGTTCCAGATGGACGACGACGGACCGGTTGAGAATTCGCCGATCGTCTGGAACGGCACGATGTACGTGACCTCTGCACATGATCATGTGTACGCGCTGGACGCGGCAACCGGCAAACTGAAGTGGGAATTCAGCGACAATCCGCACGTCATCGCCTTCGCCGCCAATCGCGGCGTCGGGCTGCTCGACGGGAACGTCTATATCGGCACGCTGGACGGACACCTGATTGCGCTGAACGCCGAGACCGGAAAGAAGGTCTGGGACATCCTCGCCGTGCATGATCCGGCCAACTCCTTCTACACCATGGCGCCGGTGCCGTATCACAACTCCAACACCAACCAGGACATGCTGCTGCTCGGCGTCTCGGACGGCGACTGGGGCGGCATAGGATACATCGGCGTTCAGTCCCAAGGACGGGCATCGCCTCTGGGAGTGGAGCACCATCCCTGGCCCCGGCGAGCCGGGTCACGACACCTGGAGCGGGGATTCTTGGAAGCGTGGCTGCGGCGCCGTCTGGGGCGGTGCGACCATCGACACCGCTACGCAGACGCTGTTCCTCGACGAGGGGAATCCTTGCCCGGACTTCCTCGGCACCACGCGGAAGGGCGCAAACCTCTACACGGACTCGATGCTCGCGCTGGACATTTCCGGCGCCAAGCCGAAGCTGAAATGGTTCCACCAGTTCATCCCGCATGATACGCATGACTGGGACCCGGCTATGCAGCCGGTGCTGTTCGTTGGCAAGGTGGAAAACGAAGACCGAGAAATTGGTGGCCGCGGGTGACAAGGCCGGCAATTTCTGGATCCTTGATGCCGAGAGCGGCAAGCTCGTGAATAACCTGGTCGCCAGCTTCCAGAAGAACGCCCACGTGCCGCCCAGCCCCGAAGGCAATGTCGCCTGCCCGAACACGCTCGGCGGCATCGAGTATCAGGGCGGTGCGTACGACCCGGCGACCAACGCCTTCTACATTCCCAGCCAAAACGAGTGCGGCACCTGGACCGCATCACAGGACGCCATCTACATCGCCGGGCAGTTCTATATCGGCGGCACGTTCCCGAAGCTGCTCGGGCCGAACACCGGGCAGATGAATGCGATCGACGTGATCATGGATTTCACGGCATTATCGGTTCAACCTGCCGAACTATGGCGGCGCCCTCGTGACCGCTTCGGGCCTGGTGTTTTCCGGCAACCTCGGCGGGGAGGAAAACGCCTTCGACGCCAAGACCGGCCGGATCCTGTGGGGCTATGACACCGGTTCCTACATCCAGGCGCCAACGGAAGCATATGAAACGAATGGTAAGGAGTACATCGTTGTTGGCTCGGGTCCTGCGGGCAACGCGACCATCCCCGAATTGCCCAACCCCAAGGGCATGCCCGCGGTGATCAGCGCCTTTACAACCGGCTAAACAGACTGCCGATGCAACAAAGTATCAACAGTCGCGCCGGCCCGGATAACCGGGCCGGCGCTTATCCTGCTCGCCGCTGTCGGGCTTCGCCCGGTGCCAGCGAGCGCGGCCCCAATCGATGACCACATGGAGGCCACGGGCGCGCTGGCCGATTTACGCGCTGCCATTTCGGAAATCGTGCAGGCGGACGCGAGTTTTTCCGCCGATCGCGAGACGTATCACCGCGCTAGCCAGCGTGCGATCAACGCACTGGAAGGCACGCATGGCGCGCAGTTCGCGGCGGAAGCCGGAACCCCGGGCGACGTGCGCGGCGCGATCGGGCACGTTGATGCCCTTCTCGACCGTGCGGGCAAGCCGGTCTGGGCGGATGCGCTGCACGGCGCCGAAGCCAACATGCGCGCGGCGGTCACGCATCTGCGGGACGCGGGCGGTGCGCGGGAACTGATGGATTATCAGATCGCCGCCTCACGGGCGCTGACCTATCTGGAGGTCGCGCAAGGCCGGCCAAGCCAGACCGGCGTGTTCGGAGGGCTCGAAGGCGCACTCGCGAACACGGTTCTGGGCGTGCCGGCCAGCGCAAAGCAGGCAGACGCTTGCGCCCCCGCGGCGAGCGCCCCCGCCTACGGCGTGCATGACGGATATATTTCTTGGATAGGCGTTCCGGCAACCGCAGGCGATTACAAACTGGCAGAGAATCCGGGCGGCACCGAGATTAGCGTGGGCAACGGCGTGGTCGTGTTGCACACGGCCGCGGCGGCTATCGTTGCGACATCCTGCGCGACGGCGACGGCATCCGTTCAGGCCCGGCCGAAAGAAGCATCCTCGCCCTCTTCGGCCGAAGACACCAAAGCAGCGCCTCAGACCGAAGCGTCAAACGCGAGCACTTCGCTCCCGGCGCTCTACACCGAGGCACAGGCCAAGGCGGGCGAACAGATTTTCAATCCAAATGCGTGACGTGTCATGGGGCCAATCTGCAGGGCACGGCCGCGCCCTCGGTCGCGGGCAACGACTTCCTCAAAACGGCGAAACAGAACGGGTGGACGGTGGGGATCATCCGCTATCTGGTGTTCAACCTGATGCCGCTGAACGCAGCGAAATCGCTGACCCCACAGCAATACGCGGACGTGATGGGCTTCCTGCTCGCCTCCAATTGCTACCCGGCCGGAAGCACGCCGTTCCCGACCACGAATGGGCCGTCACTGGGTAATGTGAAGCTTGGTCCGGTTCCGGACCATCCGCCCGGACAGAATGCGTTGGGCGTCTGCAAGGTGGGCTGACCCGTGATGTTCAACGCTAAATGGCGCGGTTCTCCGGCGTTGTATGGCACCCCAAGGTCGCCATCCTCAATGTTCAACATGGCGGATGCCGCGTTACCGCTCCGCTGATAACGCTCTGGCAAGGACATACATTGGCAGGCCGTGACCGAAAGGGATGACGGTACGGGAGGGGCGACCGCTTTGAATTTGCCTCATCCGACAAGTCTGTCGCCCAATCCGGTGTGCCGTTTTGGTTCGCATCAGGTCCTGGCGTGGGTCATTTTGACTAGTTCGATGAGAAATTTGCCTAGATGATGGGGCTGCTGCAATGTCTCCCGATCCCTCTGAGGTCGTGAGGCCCTACGCAGGTCGTAGAAAGTAAGCCGTATGTATCACCAGCATGGCCCGACGATATCCACAGAAACCACAACCACTGCTTTAGCGCGCGCGATCGAGCGTCATGCTTGCAGCGCCGGTGACCATCAAACGGCGCTTCCAGCGCTTTCGCTTCACCGCCGAAATGCACCGACTGAGCCGCTGCCATGCGTCTACCCCCTCAGCTTGGTCCTTACGGCGCAGGGCGGCAAGCAGGTCATGGTCGGCGATAAGATTTTCGACTACTTCCCCGGTCAGTCCCTGCTGACGACAATCGATTTACCGGTCGTCTCACATGTCACCCGCGCCACGACGCGGGAACCCTATCTCGGACTCCTGCTCAAGCTGGACGCGAGCGCCGTTGTGCTTGCGGCATCTGCGATGAAACTGCCGCAACCTGACCGGAATCGCGCTGATGAGCAGGTTTCAGTCGAACGGCTCGATCCAGCCTTACTCGACGCCTTGCGCCGTTTGGTTGATCTGCTCGACGACCCGGTCCTTCATCCCTACCTGGCTCCCCTGATCCAGCAGGAAATCATCATCCGCCTGTTGACGGGACCCCACGGCCCGCATCTTCGGCAGCTTATGAAGGAGGAATTCCCAGCGAGCAGATCGCCAGAGTCGTGACTTGGTCAAGCAGAACTTCACAAAAGCCTGCGGGTCGGCGAGTTGGCAGCCAACGCGAATATGAGTCCTTCCGCATTCAGGCGACATTTTCGTGATGGCACGGGAATAAGTCCGCTGCAATTTCAGAAGCAGTTGCGCCTACAAGAAGTCCGGCAACTGATGCTGAATCAGAATATGAACGCTGACCGCGCGACCCAGGACGGTTGGCTACGAAAGTATCTCGCAATTCAGCCGCGAGTACCAGTCGCCTGTTCGGCGCCCCGCCGCAGTGCGATGTTCGGCGCATGCGGTCGAACTGAGCGTGTCCGGAACGGCGATCAGGCTGTTATAGCCCGACCTGAAATCTCTCAATTCGCCGCTTGACGTGCGCTGTCGTCCGCCTTTGCCGTCTCGGCGCTGTAGATCGTGCCGAGGCAAAGGGGAAGGCGCCAAGGACCGCCGCATCAATTAGGCAAATATCTCGTCAGAAAGGGCAAACTCGGATGGCAGGTCCGTCCTATCCTGGTTTCGCCAGACTTCTTCGTTCGCTCGAGCAGGCTAATGCATCGAGCTCGGGGTGAATTTGCGAAAAGCGGCGGGTTGAGACGCCGTCTTATGGGCCGAGCCGGCCTACCCTAAACACTCGTCAGATCACAGGAGGTGGAGTCATGGGCAGCATATCCGAAGAAACGATGGCAAAAGCGCAGGAGCAACTGAAGAGCATCTCCCCCGAAGACCACGCGAAGGTCAAGGCCATCGCGAGCATGGTCCGGCCGTTGCGGAGCTTTATTTTTTAAAACTCCCGATGAATACGGGATGACCGGGTGGCACGGTTTCTCCATCCCGTCCGATGATGGCACTCCGCTCGAAGCCTGGTATATCCCGGCCAAGGGCGGCGAGAGCAACAAGCTCATCATCTTCAACCATGCTCTGCCCATGTGTCGCGCCGGCTTTCCGGGACACTTCGGCGAGCCGTGGAGCAGCTACGACGGTGTCGAGATCGACTTTGTCATTCAGTACAAGCACCTGACCGATGCCGGGTACAACGTACTCACCTACGACATTCGGAATTTTGGCAACAGCAGCGCTGCGAATGGCGGAATCTCCGGCATCGGTCGTTGGGAGTGGCGCGACTGTGTTGGTGTGAAGAAGTATGTAGACAATCACCCGAGGCTCAGCAAGATGACGGTTGGGCTCTACAGCCAGTGCATGGGCGGCAACTCGCAGTACGAAGCCATCGCCAGGCACCCGGAGTTGTTCGCGAACGTCAAGTGCATGTGCAGTCCGCTGGTGCCTTCCATGTCAGCCGTCTTTCAGGCGTTCTCGGAGTTGCAGGGAGTCGCCGAGTATCAGGAGCTCATCGATTTGGAATTGCTGAGGATGGGCGCCTTTCCGGCGGCCGATATGACCTTGCAGCTCTTTGCGTCGAAAGTCACGATGCCCAATCTGACGATCCAGGTGCGGGACGATGCGTGGACCAAGAACCCGGAAGACGCGCAAAAGACCTTCGATATGCTTGCAACAAACCAGAAAGAAAGGATCTGGGTTGAAAACACAACGCGACGCTTCAAGGATGGCTACAACTACTTCGGAAGACATCCGGAGAAGGTGCTCGCCTTCTTCGCCAAGTATATGAAGTAGAGGTCTCCCGCTTCGATGCACGCCTAGGGGACAGGCACGATGTCTGGGGCTCACCTGCACGGGCAAGGTTCTGGCATCTACCGCTAAGAGGCCGTGGCATTTAGCGTCGAAGGTTACAGGCTGACCACCGCGGAGCTGCCGAAGTCCCAGCCGCGCGCTTTTTGGCAGGGCATCCCTGGCGGGCGTTTACGCCGTCCTCCCAGGGCTAACGCCCTGGTGCAGCGCATTGACACGGCCTGAACCCCCCGCTACCCCGCCGCGCCACCCACAGGCGCCACTCCGAAAGGGCATTTCGGCCGATGCCGGTCCAGGCATTCGTCTTTCCCGGGCAGGGCAGCCAGGCCGTCGGCATGGGGCGAGACCTTGCCGCCGCCTTCGCGCCGGCTCGCGAAGTGTTCGAGGAAGTGGACGAGACGTTACGCCAGAAGCTCTCCAAGCTGATGTTCGAAGGGCCAGCCGAGGAGCTGATGCTGACCGAGAACGCGCAACCGGCGCTGATGGCCATGTCCATGGCGGTGCTGCGCGTGATGGAGCGGGAAGGGGAGTTCGAACTGCGTCGGATCGCCACTGTCGTCGCCGGCCATTCGCTCGGCGAATACAGCGCCTTAGCCGCGGCCGGCAGCTTCGCCATCGCCGAAGCGGCCCAGTTGCTGAAGCTGCGCGGCCAGGCGATGCAGCGCGCGGTGCCACCCGGCGAGGGCGCGATGGCGGCTCTGATCGGGGTCGAGATGGAGGACGCACGCGCGATCTGCGATGAAGCGGCGCTTGTACCGGTGGAGCATGCCGGGGATCCGACGCCTGACGACCAGCCGGCGACGCGCCAAGTGGTGGAGCCGGCCAACGACAATGGCGGCGGGCAAGTCGTGATCTCCGGCGACCGGGCAGCCGTCGAGCGGGCGATCGAGATCGCCACGCCGCACGGCGCGCGCCGGGCCATGCTGCTGCCGGTCTCGGCGCCGTTCCATTGCGCGCTGATGTCCCCCGCAGCCGAGGTCATGGCCGAGGCGCTCGAACGCACCCCTCCACGTGCACCCACCATCCCCCTGATCGCAAACGTATCGGCCGCGAAGGCGACCGAGCCGGGGCGGATTGTGGATCTTCTGGTCCGTCAGGTAACGGCCACCGTCCGCTGGCGGGAAAGCGTGCAGGCGATGACCACGCTCGGCGTGGACAGTTTTGTGGAGGTCGGGTCAGGAAAGGTGTTAACCGGATTGATCCGCCGCATTGCGCCGGACGCGTCCGCCATCGCCGCGGCAACACCGGCGGAAATCGAGGCGGCGCTCAGGCAAATCCTCTGAGGGAGCGGCATGTTCCGGCTGGATGACAAGACGGCCCTTATCACCGGTGCCTCGGGTGGAATTGGCGCAGCGATCGCACGGGCGTTGCACGCTCAGGGCGCTCGCGTGGTCCTGTCCGGCACGCGGTGCGAGACGCTGGAAGCGCTGGCGGCCGACTTGGGCGACGGGCGGGCGCATGTGTGCCCGGCCGATCTTCGCGATCCGGCCGCGCCCGAAATCACTGGTCACGACGGCCGAATCCGCCGCCGGCCCGCTTCATGTCTTGGTGAACAATGCGGGTTTTTCCCGCGATATGCTGGCGCTGCGCATGGCCGACGAGGACTGGCAGGCGGTGCTCGATGTCGATCTCACCGCGCCCTTCCGGCTCGCTCGTGCCGCGCTTCGGGGCATGATCCGCAGGCGCGCCGGCCGGCTCATTGCCATCTCCTCGGTGGTCGGGGCGATGGGCAATGCGGGACAGGCCAACTACGCCGCGGCTAAGGCCGGGCTGGTCGGCATGAGCAAGGCGCTCGCGCAAGAGGTCGCCTCGCGCGGTATTACGGTCAACGTTGTCGCGCCCGGCTTTATCGTCACGCCGATGACGGAATCGCTATCGGAGCAGCAGAAGACGCGTATCGCCGCGGCGGTGCCGCTCGGGCGGCTGGGCAAGCCGGAGGATGTCGCCGCTGCCGCGGTCTATCTGGCCTCGGACGAAGCGGGCTGGGTCACCGGCGCCACAATCCACGTGAATGGCGGGATGGCGATGCTTTGATCAGCGTGTTGGCGGTTGCAGCCGAACCATGCTAAGCGCCCGCAGCCTCGTCCGGAGCGGGTTCAGTGGTGCCGATCGAGCCCTGCCGGCCGACGGTGGAACCGGACGAATCAAACGGACAGGGCTCCCACTGACGCAGGGCCCGAAGCAAGGAACCCGAGCAGGGACTTCCGATCAGCCAGGAGTTCTGGAGCCGATGAGCGATATTGCCGATAAGGTCAGGAAAATCGTTGTGGAGCACCTTGGGGTCGAGGAGTCGAAGGTGACGCCGGAAGCGTCATTCATCGACGATCTCGGCGCCGATAGCCTGGACACGGTTGAACTCGTCATGGCCTTCGAGGAGGCGTTCGGCGTCGAGATACCGGAGGACGCGGCGGAGAAGATCAGCACGGTCAAAGACGCAATCGACTACATCGAAAAGCAAAAGACGGCCTGAGAAAGACCGGTCGGGACCGGATACGCCGAGACGGCGAGAGGCGTTGGAGGTAGGGGGCACCATGCGACGTGTGGTCGTCACAGGCATGGGCATCGTCTGTCCGCTCGGCCTGGGTGTCGAGCATGTGTGGCGTCGCCTGACCAATGGCGAATCGGGAATCGGTGCCATCCAGTCGTTCGATCCCAAGGACTTGTCCTGCAAAGTCGCCGGGCAGGTGCCGCATGGGATCAGGGCGGAAGGCGGTCTGGACATCTCCGAGTGGATTCCGGTCAAAGACCAAAAGAAGATGGACCGCTTCATCCATCTAGCTCTGGTCGCGGCGACCGAGGCGGTCGAGGATTCCGGTTGGACTCCCGAAAGCGAGGACGACCGCATCGCCACTGGGGTGATGATCGGTTCCGGCATCGGCGGGCTGGAGACGATCTACGAAGCGTCAGTGCAGGTCTTTCAAGGCCGCGCGCGCCGGCTGTCGCCGTTTTTCATTCCATCGGCGCTCATCAACCTCGCCTCCGGCCACGTCTCCATTAAATACGGCTTCAAGGGACCAAACCATTCCGCGGTGACGGCCTGCGCGACCGGTGTGCATGCGATCGGCGACGCGTCGCGGCTTGTCGCGATGGGCGACGCCGACGTCATGGTGGCGGGCGGGGCCGAAGCCGCGGTGTGCGAGCTTGGGGTCGCCGGGTTTGCCGCCTCCCGTGCGCTCTCCACCGCGTTCAACGATCGCCCGCCGGCCGCGTCACGACCTTGGGACAAGGACCGCGACGGCTTCGTGATGGGCGAGGGCGCCGCCGTTGTGGTGGTCGAAGATTACGAGCATGCGAAGCGCCGGGGCGCCAAGATTTATGCCGAGGTCGCCGGCTACGGCATGTCCGGTGACGCGTATCATATAACGGCTCCCGCCGAGGGGCATGAGGGGGCCTGCCGCTCAATGCGTGCTGCGATGCGCAACGGCGGCATTTCGCCGGACGAAATCCAGTATGTAAACGCCCACGGAACATCGACGCCGCTCGGAGACGATCTGGAACTTGAGGCGGTGGAGCTGGTCTTTGGCCCGGCGGCGGACGGGCTGGCCATGTCATCCACTAAGTCCTCGATTGGACACCTGCTCGGCGCGGCGGGTGCGGTGGAAGCTGTGTTCTCCATCCTTGCCGTGCGCGACGGTGTGGCGCCGCCGACACTTAACCTTGACGAACCGAGCCAGGAGAGCGTGATCGATCGCGTCGCGCACACCGCGCAAAAGCGGCGGATCCGGCTGGCGCTGTCGAACAGTTTCGGCTTCGGCGGCACCAACGCGAGCATTATCTTTCGCGCCGCGTAAACGCTGCGGCGATTGTTTCAGCTGACCTCAATGAACCAGAACCCCAGCGCGAACAGTACATAAACCCCGGTCAGCAGCAGGCCCTCGTACCACGTCACCTCGCCATCACCGGCAATGGAATTCACGATATAGACTGCGCCGGCAATGGCGAACAATTCGAGCGGGCTGCCGAACACCAAGCTGAGCGGATTGCCCAGAAGCCAGGAGATGATCACCAGGATTGGCGCCATTGCCAGCGCGATCTGCGTGGCGGAGCCGATGCAGATACTAAGCACCAGGCTCATCTTGTTCTGCCAAGCGAAATAGATCGAGGCGATCAGGTCGGAGATCGTGCCGACGACGGCAAGGGCGATCACCCCGATGAAGATCGGGGACATCCCGAGCAGCTTCCCCGCCGTGACCATCGAGTCGGAAAATATGTCCGACTCGATGGCAATCGCGACCGTGGCCGCGAGCAGTACCCGAGTGAGACGCGGACGGACCATTCCGCTTTCTCTTCGCCTTCGTCTCGGGAGAACACGTCCCGTCGCGTGATCAGCGTGTAAACGAGATTGGCTGCATAGAGACCCAGCAGCACGACCGCAACGCCGAGGCTCAGATGGTTCTCATTCAGCCGAAGGTGATTTGTTCCCGTCACAAACCGCCCCGTGTAGTCGAACACGGCAGGCAGCAATAGGGCGATCACCGCCAGTATCAGAAGGCTGCCCAGCAGTCCGGCCCGCTCGCGATTGAAGGTTTGCGAGCGGTATCGCAACCCGCCGATCAGCACCGACAGACCAAGGCCCAGCAGAGTGGTGCCGATGATCGAACCTGTGATCTGCGCACGAACGATCGCGTGCTCTCCGCGGACCAGCACGAAAACGGCGAGAAGCAATTCGGCCACATTGCCGAACGTCACGCTTATCAACCCGCCGATCGCCGATCCGGCATGCGCCGCGAGCTGGTCGGTGCCCCGCCTGATCCAATCGGCGACAAACGCGACGCCGAGGCCGCTGATTATGAAGACCAGGACCGGCGAGGCGTGCAGCCACCAGCGCAGGAGGGAGGATGCCAGGACCAGGAAAATCGACAACCCCAGGGAAATCAACGGAGCCGTTTGCATTGGCCGACATCTCACAAAGCAGCGACGTGCGATTCTCTCGCCTCAAACATGATGACCGGGTGGAAAAAGCAACGCCAACACCCGCGGTCGCCCGTCAATCGGCATCTCCTACCGGAGATGTAGAAAACCGATCCAACTGGTTATTGTGGGATGTCGGGCCCTCGCAGCGCATTCCCAGTTTGCGCGCGACCGCAATTGAACGCGAATTGGCGCGATGGATGTCGGCAATAACTTTCGGAAGCGCAAGGGAGCTGAATGCGTGCTGCAAAATGGGCAATCCCGCCTCGCTCGCATAGCCGTGCCCCCACGCAGCGCGCACCAGGCGCCAGCCGATCTCGATTTCCGGCCCGCGCAGGTCGAGCGGGGTCAGGAGAATCCAACCAATGAAACCGCGTGCGGCGATGATCGACCAATACCCCATTCCGGCCGGATAGGCGCGATGCATACGATCCAGAACAAAGGAGCGGTGCGCAACCGGATCGTGCCAGGGCCCGGGAATAAACCGCGTCACCTCCGGGTCGCGGTCCATGGCGAGACAGGATTGCAGGTCGGCCGGTGAGCGCGGCCGAAGCAAAAAGCGAGGGGTGCGGAAGGAGGGAAGCTCACCCTGCATTGAGAAAGGCGTCGGGCTCAGGCCGGCGGACGGCGGAATACGACCAGTTTCGGCGTAAATATCTGCACCGTTTCGCCGTTCTGGTTGCGCGTCGTGCAGCGTACCTGCACGGCGCCGCGATCCGGCTTGGAGCGTGATGGGGTGATCTCCAGGATCTCGGTTTCCACCTGCAACGTGTCGCCGGGCCGCACCGGTCGGGTCCATTGCAATTCACCGCCCGTACCGATGACGCCGCCGGCCAACGGCAAGGCATCGACGTTCAGGCGCATCGAAATGGCGGCGGTGTGCCAGCCGCTCGCGACGAGGCCGCCGAACAGTGTCGCCCGGGCAGCATCCTCGTCTGAATGGAAGGGTTGCGGATCATATTCTGCGGCAAAGCGCTTAATAGCTTGCGCCGTGACGGCGCACGTACCACTGACATGGCGTTGTCCGACACGCAGGTCTTCCAGATAGAGAAGCTCCGACACAGTTCCCCCTGCCCCAATGTCATGCGCTGGAGCACGTGTATCGGCTGCATCGCACCGCCGTCCAGAAGCACGGCGGTGCGAAGCGAGCAAACGGTCAGGCCGTTGGCGGGCTCGCGAGCGCCTGGAACAGTGCCGCCCCGTTCGGGACGCCAAGTCCGGTGCAGGCGTCCCATCCGGGACCGGCGGAATAGCCGAGGCCATTCACGTCGTTGTTCCCGGATGTGATGTCACGCAGCAGAGCGGGATTGGCATACAGGGTCGGTAAGAAGAAACCGACCGGTTGCGGCGCCCGCTGGTTAATCAGCGCGGTCAAGCCGGCCCAGAGCGGTGCAACCGCGCTGGTGCCACCGATCACCCCCATTTGCCCGGCGACCACAACCTTATAGCCGGTTCCCGGTGACGCGTCGCCGGCCACGTCGGGCACGCCGCGACCCTGGTGGCCGTCGTTCACGCTGGGCGGCAGCCCGGCATTTTCCTGGAATGTCGGCATCGGGAACGCATCGCTGATGCCGCCCCCGGTCCCTGTGCCTCCGTCATTCCAGACCGTCTCAGATGTCACCGCTCCATTCGCGGCGACAAGGTTCGTGCCACCGCAGCCGATCGCCCATGGGTTGGACGCCGGGAAATCGACGTGCGCCCTCCCGTCGGCCGAGCCGTCGGTGGCAAGGTTGTCGCCGGAAGCCACGAATACGGAGACATTCAACGTCGCCGCGTCCTGCAGGACCGAGGTCATGGTCTGCAGTGCCTGCTGCGTCCAGTTCAGCTCGGCGCTGCCCCAGCTGATGGAGATCACGCTCGGTCGGTTCGTTGCGTCATGCGCGCGGCGGCGATCGCATCGGGGAAACCGGCATCGGAATTGGGCGCAAAATACACCGCGATCGTCGCGCCCGGCGCCACTCCACCGGCCACCTGGATGTCGAGCGCCACTTCACCATCCGCCTGCGTATCAACGCCTGGTGTATTCTGTCCGCTATCGACAGAAACGGCGACCACGGACGGCGGGTTAACGCCCATCGCCTGGAATGACGCAGCAGTATCGCTTGCAAGAAAGCCGCCGCCCAACTCGATCAGCCCGATTGTCTGACCGTTGCCGTCGATGCCGGTGGGGAACGCGTAGAGCTGGCCAACGACATTTGGCGGGAAGCCCGGGAGCGCCTGCGCGCTGTGGAAAAAAATCGAGCGCGGCTTGGCGACCGGACGGTTGTCGAGCCCCAACACCGATTCGACAGCGGACGCGAGGTCGTCGGGCAGTGAAAGAGTTCCCGAACGCGCCCGGAAATGAGTTCTTGCCGTCGTGATAGTGCGATAGCTTGGTGTGAAAGGCCGCCTGCATCGCGCTAGCCGTTCCCGCCAGTCTGACCAGGCGCTTGCCGGGCTCGGCGGAGATCACCGTAAGTCCGTGCTCGTTGGCGAATTCGGTGATCCGCTTAATATCGGCTTGATGCTTGGCGGCGCGATGCGCGTGTAACGCGGCACGACGCTGGCCGGGATCGGTCGAGCTGCCGACCGCTCCGACCTCGTCGCGCGGGCGTAGATAGATGCTGACCTCCACCCGTTCATCCGCCGGCACATCGCCGAGGGGCATGACGCCTTCCGGTGGTGCGCGATAGCTTTGCGTCAACGCAATATAAGGACGGCTTGCCATAGCGACGCTCCGCTACTCGCTGTAATTCGCAGTGCGATCTGGCACGGAAACAAGCGCTTCGCCGTACCGGGGAGCCCCAAGGGAGAGCAGGCTAGCGCATCGTGCTTGCGCCGGTCAAGTTAAGTTTAAAATCATACAAACCCCTGCTTGCGCGCTGCGTCTTCGCGAGCCGGGTCCGGTTTGTATCATGTGGCTCCGGCGCTAGGCTCGGATCGGAGGGATGCAGGATGCAGGATGCCGCCGCCGCCAAGCTGCTTGATCGGCTTCGAGCAATCGTGGGTGAAAATGACCTGCTGACAGAGGCGGCCGACTTGGTGCCTTATGTGGAGGATTGGCGTCGCTTGTATCGGGGCAGCGCGCAAGCAGTGGTCCGGCCGGGTAATACTGATCAAGTCGCGGCGGTGGTCAAACTTTGCGCGGCGTCCGGTGTGGCGATCGTGCCACAGGGCGGAAATACGTCCTTGGTAGGTGGAGCGACGCCATTCGAGGACGGGAGCCAAATCGTCCTTGGTCTTGCGCGAATGAACCGGGTTCGCGCGGTGGACAGGGTGGATTTGACAATGACGGTCGAGGCCGGCCTCACGCTCAAGGCGGCGCAGCTTGCGGCATCCGAGGCCGGCTGCATGCTGCCGCTCTCGATCGCCTCGGAAGGCTCGGCACAGATCGGCGGCGTGCTGGCGACCAATGCCGGCGGCAACAACACGGTGCGCTATGGCAACGCGCGCGACCTTGTGCTGGGACTCGAAGTGGTTCTGGCCGATGGCAGCGTTTGGGGCGGGCTGCGGCGACTGCGAAAGGACAACACCGGTTATTGTCTGCGCCAACTGTTTGTCGGCTCCGAGGGTACTCTCGGTATCATTACTGCGGCGGTCCTGAAGCTCGCGCCACAGCCGCGCGAGACTGCCGTGGCGCTCTGTGCGGTGGGCTCGCCGGAAGCGGCGCTGGAACTGTTCACGCGGTTTCAGGCGCACGAACCCGGCGCAGTGCAAGCCTTTGAATATATGTCCGGCACCGGCATCGGCTTCGTGCTTGCGCACATTCCGGGCACATCATTGCCGCTGGCTGCACCCGTTTCGCATTACGCGCTGGTAGAACTGGCGACGCCGCGCGCGAATGCCGGATTGCGCCGTGTCTTGGAGCATGTCCTGGAGCAGGCGTTCAGTGACGGGTTGGTGGCCGATGCCGCAATCGCCGAAAGCGAAGCGCAGCGCATCGCGCTCTGGCGGCTCCGCGAAGAACATTCGGAAGCGCAGAAGCTGGAAGGTGCGTCGATCAAGAACGATGTCTCGGTTCCCGTCTCGCGCGTGCCGGAGCTCATACGCAGGGCAACAGAAGCCTGCGAGGCTTTGATCCCCGGGATCCGGGCGGTTCCGTTCGGCCATCTCGGGGACGGCAACATTCATTTCAATCTGGAGCAGCCGGTCGGCGCCGATCCGGCCTGGTTCCTCAATCAGGACCACGCGATCATGGAGGTCGTGAACGAGGTGGTTCGTGCGCTGGACGGCAGCTTCTCGGCCGAGCATGGGGTCGGGCGGCTCAAATCCTATATGATGTGCGACTGGCGCGGCGGCGCAGAGCTCGATCTGATGCGAAAGATAAAGGCAGCCTGCGACCCGGGCGGAGTTCTGAACCCCGGCAAGCTGCTGCCGTGACCGGACCCGCTGCAACTGCGCCTTGCGGTAGCCTACGTTTTGACGCGGAAGCAGTGGGGGTGACGGTGGCGGATGCGTGGATCAACCGGATCGGTACCGCGGTTCCGGCGCACGACATCCATGCCGAATTCGTGCGGTTCGGGCGCACGTTGCTGGAGGATGAGCGCAGCCGCACGCTCTTCGATCGAATGGCGGTCCTGGCTGATATTCGACACCGGTATGCGGTCTTCTCCCCGGCGCCCGGCGACCGGCGGGAAGCGCTTGACGTGGACGGGTTCTATAGGCGGGGCGCGTTCCCCGGGACGTCAGCCCGCATGGACCGTTTCGAGCACGAGGCGCCGATTCTCGCCTTGCGCGCAATCGAAGCGCTGGACCTCGGCGGGCGCGAGCGGGCGATGGTGACTCACCTTATTGTCGTGAGCTGCACCGGGTTCTCTGCGCCCGGTCTCGATTTTCAGATCATGCGTGAAGCGGGCCTGCACGGTTCAGTGGAACGGACGGTAGTTGGCTTCATGGGTTGCTTCGCCGCCGCGAACGCGGTCAGGCTCGGGTGGCATATCATTCGCTCCGAGCCGCACGCGCGGGTTCTGGTGGTCAATCTCGAGCTGTCGAGCTTGCACCTGCAGGAGCAGTGGCAACTGGAAAAAATGCTGAGCTTCTTGATCTTCGGCGATGGCGCCTCGGCCACTTTAATATCCGCTGAGCCGGAGGGAATTGCCCTCCGTGGTTTCCGGACCGTGGTGATCCCGGATACGAGTGATCTGATCACCTGGCGCATTCGCGACACCGGGTTCGAAATGCATCTTTCGGGCAAAGTAACAGCACATATCCGCAAGTTCCTGCGCGATCAGAGAGGGCTGCTTCTGGGCAACCGGGAGGCGGCCGGCATTGCACATTGGGCGGTACATGCCGGAGGCCGCTCAATCCTGGACGCGGTGCAACAGGGACTTGCACTCGGGCCGGATGCGCTCCGCCACTCGCGGGAGGTGCTGCGATGCTTCGGGAACATGTCGTCCGCCACTCTGGTGTTCGTGCTTGAACGCATCCTGCGGGAGCGGCGCGCGGGAGACGGCCTCGCGATGGCGTTCGGTCCCGGCCTGACGGTGGAAAGCTTTGCGTTCCATCGCGCCTGACTGGTGGCACGACCTACGGCACCGGAGCGCCGCCGCCGAGCGGATGGAAACGGACTGCGCGGGATACGAGGATTATCGGAATTGCCTCGCCGACCTTGCCAGGGTCAACAGCGCAACGCTCACGCACCAGCCTGTCCTCCGCTGGCTAGCCCGTGAGACCAAAGACCTGAAATCGTTTTCCCTGCTGGATGTCGGCTGCGGCTACGGCGATTTACTGCGCCGAATTGCTGGTTGGTCGCGGCGTCGCGGGGTGGAGGCCCAGCTGTTGGGCCTCGACCGCCATGAATGGAGCATCCGTGCGGCACGCGAGGCAAGCTCGGCCGACCCGGGCATCCGGTATATCGAAGCCGATCTGTTCGCCTTCAAACCCGACGTGCCATTCGACTTCATCGTCAGCTCGCAATTCGCACACCATTTGAGCGACGACCTCGTAATGGCGTTCATGCGCTGGCAGGAGGCGCACGCCAGGCGCGGATGGATGATCGCCGATTTGCAGCGGCACCGGATCTCGCATCTGGGCTTCCCGGTGCTGGGGGCCGCCGCGAGATGGCATCATTTCGTACGCTCCGACGGACGTATTTCGATTGCGCGCGGTTTCAGAATGGCCGAGCTTCGTTCGCTCGCCGCACGGGCCGGGCTCGCCGGCGATACCGTGGAGATTGCCTGGCACGCGCCATTTCGCCTGACGCTTGCCCGACGATGCGTGCCCCGCTCGTTATAGGTGGCGGCCCGGCGGGTGCTGCCGTGGCAATCCATCTCGCCCGAAGCGGCGCGTCGCCAATTCTGCTGGAGCGCAGCCGCGCGCCACACCACAAAGTGTGTGGCGATTTCCTGAGCGGCGAAGCCATCGAAGCGCTGCATCGTCTCGGGCTCGACCCCGGCGCGCTTGAGCCGGCCAACATCAACGGCGTGCGTCTGGCCCACGGGAAGCGAGTTGCCGAAGCAGAGTTGCCGTTCGCTGCTCTGGGGCTCAGCAGGTTCGCGCTGGATGAGGCCTTGCTTGATCTGGCAGCAGCCAAGGGCGCGGCAATCCGTCGCGGTTGCACGGCGCGTCATCTTACGGCGGAGGGTCGCTTGGCGGTCCATGTCGGTCCGGCCGATGGCCTCTCCGCTGATGTGATTTTCCTGGCGACCGGCAAGCACGATCTGCGCGGCGCGCGCCGTCCGACACGCCCGGGCGGGCCGGTCGGGTTCAAGACCTACCTCGGTCTGGCGGCCCGCCAAAGGATCGAGCTGGGCGCCCGGGTCGAGCTCGTTCTATTCCGCGGCGGATATGTCGGTTTGCAGCCTGTCGAGCAGGGGCGCACGGCGCTATGCGTTTTGGCGGGCGAAGAGCGGGTACGGGCCGCCGGCGGAAGCTGGCCGGCGCTCCTTCACAGCCTGACCGCCGAGTCGCCGCATCTCGCGCAACGGCTGGACGGCGCAACGGAGCTTCTGGAGCAGCCTGTCGCTGTCGCAGGACTGCCCTACGGCTATCTGCATCGCCCGTCAGAGGCCGATTCGCCCTGCTTGTATCGGGTCGGGGACCAGGTTGCCGTGATCCCGTCGCTTACCGGCGATGGTGTTGCGATCGCACTGGCAAGCGCAGGGCGGGCGGTCGCCGCCTGGTGCGCCGGGAGCACGGCCGGCGAATATCACAGGGCTTTCCGAGCAGACCACTACCGCCAGCTTCGCCTCGCCATGGCTGCGCATCGCGCGGCCTGCGCGAGTTCCTTGCAATCCCTGCTGGTGCGCACGTGCAGCCTTTGGCCATCGTTGATGCGCTTCACCGCGACCCGAACCCGATGCTACCAACCCTCCGCCGGCCGTGCGCTGTCCTTCCCGGAGGGAATCTGAGGGGCGTCTGCGGTCGGCGCCGATCTACGACCCCAGCCGTGGAGCCTCCACGACCTCATGCGAACCGGCAAGCTGGCCACCAGGCTCGATCGTTATGTGTTTCGCCAGCTCTTCCTGGCCCTGCTCGCCGTCACCGGCGGTTTGACCGCCCTGATCTGGCTCACGCAATCGCTGCAATTCGTGGCGCTCGTGGTGGATCACGGACTTTCGCTGGGCGTGTTTCTCGAATTGACGGGACTGCTGGTACCGAGCTTCGTCGCCGTAATTCTGCCGATTACCAGCTTTGTGGTGGTCCAATTCATCTATCAGCGCATGGCGGGCGACCGGGAGCTGGTGGTGATGCGCGCCGCCGGGCTGTCGCCCTGGGCGCTGGCGCGGCCAGCCCTGTTCCTGGCGCTGGTCGCGACCCTGGCCTGCTATGCACTCAATCTTTGGATCGTTCCGGCGAGCCTCGGCGCATTTCGCCAGTTTCAGTGGGAAATCCGCAACAGGGTCGCTGCTTTCCTGCTTCAGGAGGGCGTGTTCACGGAGATCTCGCCCGGGCTTACGGTCTATGTGCGGACGCGTGACCCGGACGGAACCCTGCGCGGCATCCTCATGGACGATGCCCGCCAGCCCACCTCACACGCCACGATCCTGGCCGAACGGGGGCGGCTGATCGAAAGCCGTACCGGTCCGGAGGTGGTCCTGATCAACGGGAGTCGCCAGGAAATCGACCGTCGCAGCGGGCGTCTGAATGTCCTGACATTCAAGCAAAACGTGCTCGATCTGACCGAGGACGCGCAGCCCGAAGCGCGGGTCGCCGACATGACCGAAGTGCCTTTGCAGGCGCTGTTACACCCGCATCCCGCCAATCCGCGCGACGTCCCGCGCTGGATTGCCGAGGCGCATAAGCGGCTCGCCACGCCACTGACCGCGATTTCCTACGCGCTCGTGGCACTGCTCTCGGTGCTGACCGGTGCCTTCCGTCGGCACGGCGGCGTGCTACGCCCGCTCTCCGCGGTGCTGGCGGTGGTCGGTCTGATGGCGCTGGAACTTGCCTTCGATGATCTCGGGGCAAGAGATAACGCCATGATCGGGCTGATGTGGCTTCAGGCGGTGGTGCCGGCGTTCGTGTGTGGCTGGATTCTGCTCGGTCCCGCTCTGATCGCCTCTTTACGGCCCGTCCGTCGTGTCGCGCGTCCCTCCGCGTCAGCGATCGAGGCCGCGCGATGATCGCGCCGTTCACGTTGTCGCGCTACGTCGCCCGGCAGTTCACGCTATCCGTGACGGCCATGACCCTGGCGCTGACCGGACTGGTTTCGCTGTTCGATCTGATCGAGTTGCTGCGCCGCTCCGTCGGCCACCAGGACGCAAGTTTCGCGGTGGTGAGCGAAATCGAGGGCCTGCGTCTGCTGTTTCTCGGCATGCAGATCCTCCCCTTCGCGGTGCTGCTCGGCGGCATGTTGTGCTTCTGGCGGCTGACCCGCTCCTCGGAGCTGATTGTGGCCCGTGCGGCCGGCGTCTCGGCTTGGGAGTTTCTGGCCGCCCCGCTGCTTTGCGCGGCTCTGATGGGCTGCTTGACGACGGTGGTGATCAGCCCGCTTTCCTCTGTCCTGTTCGGCCGTGCGGAGGCGTTGCAGGACACGTATCTTTCGAGCGACGGCGGGCCGCTCAACCTCGCGAATGGTCAGCTTTGGCTTCGTCAGTCCGATCACGGTTTATCTCCCCATGGCGTCGCGATCCTGCATGCGCTGAAGGTCCAACTGAAAGGCAAGACACTTTCCGCGCAGGATGTGAGCGTGTTCCGGCTCGATGCGTCGGATCGCTTGCTGAGCCGGGTGGAGGCACGGCACGCGGTGCTGGCGGGCGGGGATTGGCAGCTGCGACAGGCAGTCACCCTGCGACCGGACCAGTTGCCCGTCCCGGCGCCTGCGTTCGAGCTGCCTACCGATCTGACCGTGGCGCGCGTGCAGGAGAGCTTTGCGTCCCCGGATACGCTCTCGGTCTGGGAACTGCCGGGTTTCATCGAACTACTGGACCGATCGGGCTTCTCCTCCGTGCGGCACCGACTGCATTTTCAGACGTTGCTCGCGCTTCCGCTGCTATGTGCCACCATGGCCTTGGTCGGCGCCGGATTCTCCATGCGACCAGCCAGACGAGGAGGCGTGGCGCGCATGATCGGCGCCGGAGTCGCGGCGGGTTTCGCGCTATTCCTGATTTCCAAACTCGCAGAGGAGTTTGGCCAATCCGGCGCGCTGCCGCCTGCTCTCGCAGCCTGGGCGCCGGCCGCCTCCGGCCTGATGCTCGCCCTGGCGCTGCTGTTGCACATGGAAGACGGCTGAAATGCGCCGCGCAATCCCGCACGGGGCGGCGGCTGGCATCGCCGCTGCCGCGCTGGCCCTTGCCGTACTGAGCGGAGCCGCGACAAAGGCAAACGCACAGTTCGAGGGCATCGGCACCAGCAACCTTCCGGTCAGTACCCGGGAACCGGTGACGTTCAGCGCGGATCAGGTCGAGTACGAGCGGGACAAGAACCTGGTCATCGCAAAAGGTCATGTGGAGGCGTGGCAGAACGGCGTTGTGTTGCACGCCGACGAAATCACGTTCAACCGCATCACCGGCAAGGCGTTTGCGCGCGGACACGTGGTGGTCATGGAGCCGGACGGCCAGGTGCTGTTTGCCGATTACGCCGATCTGGACCGTGGCTTGCGCAATGGCACCTTCGGCGCACCGCGGGCGCTGCTGCCACAAAACGGCCGATTCGCCGCCAACGGCGGGCGCCGTACCGAGAGCGAGATCAACGAGCTGTCAAGGGCGGTCTATTCCACGTGCAATCTGTGCGCGAAGGACCCGACGGCGCCGCCTCTATGGCAGATCCGCGCCAGTACGGCGGTGGATGACGAAGAGCGTAAGCAAATCGAATACACCGACGCCGAGCTGCAGATGTTCGGCCTACCCGTCGCTTACTTTCCGTATTTCTGGAATGCCTCGCCGAGTGCCAAGCGCGAAACCGGCCTTCTGGTGCCGAGCATCGGCATCAATTCGCATCTCGGCGGGTTTTTCGCCCAACCCTATTATTGGGTGATTGACGGCCAGTCGGATGCGACGTTTACGCCAATGATCACGACGCGGGCAGGCCCGGAGCTGTCGTTGGAATACCGCCGGCGCATTCAACAGCGGCCTGCTCAGCCTGGCCGGGTCGCTCGGCTATTTTGAGAACCAGGCCCAAGGCACGGTCAATGTCAATGGCCAGTTCAGTTTGAACAATTCGTGGCGCTACGGTTTCGAAATCCAGCGGGCCAGCTCACCCGATTTCGTGACCGACTTCCATCTCGGAAATCTGTTGAGCGGTGCGGTCAATCTGTTGGCCAGCGACATCTATGCCGAGGGCTTCGGTGAGGGCGCCTATTCTCGCGTGGACGCGCGATTCTATCAGGGGCTGAACGAGACGATCGTGAACAGCAAGGTGCCGCTGGTCCTGCCTACCTATCAGTACAGCTATTTCGGCCAGCCCGATTCGTGGGGAGGCCGCTTGTCGATCGACACCGGTGCGTTCAACGTAATGCGCTCCGACGGCACCAACACGCGGCGCGGCGACATCGTCGCGAACTGGAATCGGCCGTTCACTGGCGCGCTCGGGGATCTATGGGCCATCCAGCTGCACACCGTGGCCGTTGCATATGACGCAAGTCAACTCAACCAGCAGCCGAATTTCGCCGATCAGCCGTCCTCTAACACCGCGCGGGCCTTGCCCGAAGCCGCTCTTGATTTCCGCTGGCCCTTCATGCGTGACTCCGGCGACTGGGGCATCCAGGTAATTGAACCGAAGCTCGAGATCATCACCGCGCCCGTGGTTGGCAACAATCAGGTGAACAAGTATCCGAACGAGGACAGTCTGGACGTCTTCAACTTCACCGATGCGACGCTGTTCGGGTTTGAACGCTTTGGCGGGATCGATCGACTTGAGGGGGGCGTCCGCGCCAACGTCGCCTTGCACGGGGTTTGGTATCTCGCGGGGACCGCGCTCGACGGCCTGATCGGGCAGTCGTACAGAACCACCGAGGACACGTGGCTGCCGGAAGTGACCGGGTTGCGCGACCATGTTTCGGACATCGTAACAAGAGTTAGCTTTACGCCGGCGTCCTGGCTCGATCTGACCTATCGCGGCCGGTTCAGCCACCAGGATTTCGAGCCACGCTATCAGGAGGCGGTCGCCGCGGTCGGCGCGCCGAAATTTCAGGTCACCGCCGGCTATATCGCCTCGGTTGACGATCCGTACTACTTCTACGACCAACCGTCTCCGCCGCCGCCGGGCTCCCCCTTCTTCAATCCGCGCGACGAGATTACGCTGGGGTTCAGCACCAAGTGGGGGCATTACCGATTCCTGGCTTCGGCCCGTCGCGACCTGGCCACGAATCAGATGGTTGCCACGGGCGGAGATGCCATCTACGAAGACGAGTGCTTCATCGCCGATCTGAAATACTATCGGCGTTACACGAGCTTCAACGGCGACCACGGCTCCACCACGCTGCTGCTGCAGCTTACGTTCAAGACCATCGGAACGTTCGGCTTCAATGCACTCTAAGGCTGGAATCCTGCGATGAAACCTGTTTTGGCCTGGGCGCAATCCGCACTTTGGTCGCTGGCGTTCGCTATCGCCGCCGGAGCTATACCCGCCTTGGGCGCTCCGATCAGCCAAGCGCCGCCCGAACCGAACGTGGTGCGGATCGCCGCCGTGGTGAACGGTATGCCGATCACCAGTGAGGACGTGGACAATCGCACAAGGCTGTTTGTGCTGTCGTCCGCCATGCCGGCGGACAAGGCCCTGATAGAGCGGTTGAAGCCGCAGATCCTGCGGCAATTGATCGACGAGCGGGTGCGTATGCAGGCTGTCGAGAAGAACCGCATCGTCGTGCAAGATAAGCAGATCGCGGCCGCCATAAAGGAAATTGAGCAGCGCAACAGCCTGCAGCAGGGCGGGCTGCGGACCAGACTGGAAGCCGATAGCGTGAGCTATATTACGTTAGTGGACCAGATCCGGACCGAGATCGGTTGGACCTTGTTGATGCGCGAGAGGTTGGGCGATCGTCTGAAGATCAGCCCCGCCGATGTGGCGGCCCGCCAACGCCTGGACGTTCAGGAAAGGGGTAAGCCGGTTTATCACCTTCGCGAAATCTTCATTCCGATCGATGATGCGAGTCCGGCCGCAGCCGCCGACGCGCAGCGTTTCGCCGAAACCGTGATCAAGGAGTTGCGCGCCGGCGCGGCTTTTCCGGTTGTGGCAGCGCAGTTCAGCCAAAGCCAGACGGCGCTTTCCGGAGGCGATGCGGGCTGGGTTCAGCTCAACCAACTGGACCCGCAAGTGGCGCAGGTGGTTCAGGCAATGCCGGCGGGTGCCGTCAGCAACCCGATCAAGGTTCCGGGTGGGGTCGCCATCGATATGCTGGTCGCCAAGCACGACTTCGGCAGTGACATGGCGACTGTCCTGACCGTACGGCAGACCTTCCTGCCATTCTCTTCACCGCTAAATGCCGCCGCGCCGACCCCGGCGCAGCTTGCGACATTGGATAAGGCGAAGGCGATCAGCGCGCGAGTGAAAAGCTGCGCAGAAATGGAGCAGGTCGCCCGCGAAAACGGCTCGATCCGTCCGTCCGACCCCGGCCCGATACGGCTCGATAACGTCCAACCCGCGCAGTTTCGGCAAATTCTTGCCACCCAGCCGGTGGGTCGTGCCAGCCAACCGTTGGTCGCGCCGGACGGCATCGCGGTGATGGTCGTCTGCTCGCGCGAGGACAGGAACCTCGCCGAGATGACCAAGGAGAATATCGAGCGGCAGATCCTCGACCAGCGCGTGGAACTGCTCTCCCGGCAGTTGCTCCAGGATCTCCGCCGCCAGGCCATGATCGAAGTCCGCTCGACCACGTCGTTGTCGCTGACACCAGCGCCGGTGGGGTGACACTGCCGCCGCTGCGCGAGATTATCGCGCGGCATGGACTGGGTGCGCGCCGTGCGCTCGGGCAACACTTCCTGCTGGACGGCAATCTGGCGGCGCAAATGGTACGCGCCGCCGGCGCGCTTGACGGAAGGCACGTCATCGAGATCGGACCGGGTCCGGGCGGGCTCACGCGCGCCATCCTGGCCTCGGCCGCGGCATCTTTGGTTGCAATCGAGATTGACTCCCGGGCGGTGAACGCAGTGCGCGAGCTGATTGCGGTCTGGCCGGGCCGGCTAACGGTGTTCGAGGCGGATGCGCTGGAGGTCGATCTTGCCGCCCTCGTGCCACCGCCGCGCCAGATCATTGCCAACCTGCCTTACAACGTGGCCACGCCCCTGCTACTGCGATGGCTGCGAGAGGCGACCGCGTTCGAGCAGATGACGCTGATGTTCCAGCAGGAAGTGGCCGAGAGGATCTGTGCGCAAACCGGCGGCCCGGAATTTGGGCGGCTCTCGGTCATCGCCCAGTGGATTTGCAGCACGGAATTGGTCCTGCGCGTCCCGCCCGAGGCATTCGTGCCCCCGCCAAAGGTCTGGTCGGCCGTGGTACGTTTAACGCCGCATCGGACACAACCGGATACGGCGCTTTTTACCAGCATGGAACGGCTGACGGCGGCGGCGTTCGGACAACGGCGCAAGATGCTGCGCGGAGCGCTGAGACCGGTCGGCGGTGCAACCCTGCTGGCCTCCGCCGGGATAGGGCCCGACCGTAGGGCGGAAACGCTGAGTGTGGCTGAGTTCGACCGGCTGGCACGGCTCGATGCCGGTTCACGTTCGCACCCCCATTCCTCCGGAGCTAGCACATGACCGATTTGGCACCCCTGGACAGTTCCGCCCTCCCTCGCGGCATCCGCGCGCGTTTTGTGCGTGGTGAGATCAACGGCTTGCGCATTCATATCTTGGAAGCCGGCTACGAGCGCGAGGGCAAGCCATGCGTGCTGCTGCTGCACGGCTTCCCGGAGTTGGCTTATTCTTGGCGAAAGGTCATGCTCCCGCTTGCCGAAGCCGGATACCACGTAATCGCCCCCGACCAGCGTGGTTATGGACGTACCATCGGCGGGGACAGCGCCTATGACGGGGATCTACGGTCTTCCCGACTGCTGAACGTAGCGCGCGACGCCCTGGGGCTGATCGCGGCGCTCGGATACCGCTCGGTCGCCTGCGTGGTGGGGCATGACTACGGCTCGCCGGTCGCCGCCTGGTGTGCGCTGGTGCGACCCGATGTCTTCCGCTCGGTCGCGCTGATGAGCGCGCCCTTTGCCGGACCGCCCTCCCTGCCATTCGCGACGGACAAGGAGGACGTGGCCCCCGGCGCATCCGGACCCGCCGCCGATATCCACGCCGCGATGGCGCGGCTGGAACGGCCGCGCAAGCACTATCAATGGTATTACTCGACACGACAGGCCGATGTCGAAATGCGGGGTGCCAGCCAGGGCGTGCACGACTTCCTGCGCGCCTACTATCACTACAAGAGCGCCGACTGGCGGGGAAACAAGCCGTTCCGCCTGAAATCCTGGACGGCGAGCGAACTCGCTAAGATGCCGACCTACTACATCATGGACCTGGACAAGACCATGCCGGAGACGGTGGCGCCCGAGATGCCGTCCGCCGAGCAGGTTGCCGCCTGTCGCTGGCTGCCGGACAACGAGCTTGCGTGTGTACAGCGGCGAATACACGCGCACAGGCTTCCAGGGCGGGCTGCAACACTATCGCTGTCGCACGGGCGGCATTGACGCGGCCGATCTACAGCTCTTCTCCGGCCGCGCGATCGACGTTCCTGCCATATACATCGCGGGGAAGAGCGACTGGGGCACCTATCAGGTGCCGGGCAGTTTCGAGCGGATGCAAGGCACCGGCTGCACACGGATGGTCGGGGCTCACCTGCTCGACGGCGCGGGTCACTGGGTGCAGCAGGAACAACCGGAGCAGGTCAGCGCGCTGCTCGTGCCGTTCGTCAAGCAGCATGGCGGCGATCGGTCCGACTGACCAGACGATGAAAGCTACACGAAACGCTTGAGCCGGCCCGGGCCGGGCACGTATAGTGCTATGTTACGCAAACGGCAGTTCGGGTCCTATGCCCCTGTCATTCCGGCGCGTGGTGCGTTGCGTGGCTGCCCTGGTGCTCGTGCTTGCAGCATGGGGAACGTTCCGCGCGGCCTCCGTCGCACAGATACCACCCGCTCAAATCGCCGACGCTGCGGGCCAGTTCCCCCGGATGGATCTGCGCGGCGGCTGGTATCCGTGGGATCCATATCAATACCAGGAATATCAGCACGGTATTCCGGTCCTGACAGGGTTTGACATCGCCATGGAACGCGCCGTCGCGGCACAGATGGGCCTCGATCTGTCCCTCAGGCAGATGGCGTGGGAGGCCCATCTCGCGGCGCTCGCCATCGGCCGCATGGACATCGCCGCGGGCGCAACCTACAGCAATCAGCGCGGCGCCTACGCCTTCTTCTCCAAGCCGTACCGGACGGAAACCGACGTCCTGATCACGCGGCGGGGCGCTTCCGCTGGCCTGCCGTTTCGGAGCATCGACCAGATGCTGCATTTGTTCGCCAGCCGTCATTTCCGGCTTGGCGTCATCGCCGGCTTCACCTATGCCGACGATCGGGTCAACCGTTTCATCAGCGAGAGGGCGAATGGCGGTCAGATCGTTGCAGTTGGTGACGATGCGGCGAACCTGAAAAATTTGCTTGACGGACGTATCGACGGGTTCCTTGCCGATCAGATCGCCGCCGCCACGACGGCCTGGCGCCGGCATCAAGGCGGGCTGATCGAGGAGCATCCGCTTCGGTTCAGGACCGAAATTCATTTCATGCTGAGCCGCATCTCGCAGACGCCGCAGATGCTTGCGCGCCTGGACGCGGCCATTGACGCCATCAAGCGGAGCGGCGCGTTCCGTCGCATCGCCCGGGAATACGCCTTGCCGGTGCTGATCGGCCAGACACTCGACAGCAACTGGTTCCAGTTGTTAACCGTGCTGGGAACGGTGGCCTTCGCCTTATCCGGTGTCGTGCTCGCCTATGCCGGACAGTATAATCTGTTTGGCGCCGTTATGCTCGCGAGCTTTCCCGCGGTCGGCGGTGGCGTAGTGCGCGATCTGCTGTTGCAGCGTAGCCCGCTCGGCATTGTGCGGGAGCCGCAATCGCTGTTGGTCGTGCTCGCCACCGTGTTGTGCGCCAGGTGATCAAGGGGAACGTCTTTCTGGGCGCCTCTCGGCTCGCGCGCAGCCTGCGCTCGCATGGCGCGGCCGGAACCCTGATAATTCAGACCTGCGATGCGTTGGGCCTGGCCGCCTTTTCGGTGGTTGGGGTGGTGGTTGCGCTGGATACCTCCGCCCAGCCGCTCTGGTTATGGGGACCGGTCTCGGCCGGTATCACCGCCTCGTTCGGCAGCGTGATGCGCGATCTGCTGCGACGCGACCGGCTGGTGGCGAATCTACGCGGCGAACTCTATCCCGAAATCGCCGTCATGTGGGGCCTGGCGCTGGCGCTGTTCCTGCAATGGGAGGTCGGGCGATTGCAGCCGCAGGAGATCCGGCTCGGCGTCGTGGTGGCCGTCATCGGTGCCTTCCTCACGCGCATGCTCGCCATCGCCCGTGGCACCAAGGGGTGGTCGTATGTTTGATCCGTCCTGGAGCCATCATCTGGGTCATCGATCCGTCCAGAAACACACCGCAGTTCGTCACCGCGTTCCCCTGGAATGGACTCACGCGACTGTACATAGTCGAGCGTGTTCCACATCAGACCCGCGCTAACTTTCGACCCGATGCTCGGTTTTCAGCCACACACGATACTCGTCTGGCGTGGTGTCCGGATGCTCGGCGGGATAGGCAACAATTGTATCGTGCAACGACGCCAGCTTGCGCGGCG
>CAWGIP010000036.1:0-39678 GCA_963822675.1 uncultured Pseudomonadota bacterium
GTCTCTGTCAAAACGAGTGGGATTGCAGATGCCACGGGCGGAGCCGGCGCGGATCGCGCGGGCGATTGTCGAGGACTCCGTCCAAACCTTCCATGGCCAGGAGCCGGAGGTCTTCCAGGACATGCGGCGAGGCGGTCTCACAGGGGCGAATTGTACCTGCTGCATCTGGGCCGATGCAGCTGGCTGGGCATATGCTCTATAAAAGTCCTGCAAAAGTACCCATGCGATGTTTCTCCAGTGGAACGACAGGACCCTGCAGCGGGATGATGGCGGGGTCGGCCCAGACCGTCGGCCTGCCCGTTATCCGCGCCCAACGGCGATGAAAAGCCAGGTGTGGCGGGCGATCGATTGCCAATTCGGCGGGTCCATGACGCCACATCAGATCGAGCGCTAGGCGGGCAACTCCGCCGTCAATCATCACCCCGCTGCAGGGTCGAGGCCTTGTCGTCTCCTCGTCCAGAAATATTGCAGACTTTTAGTAAGACCGCATGTCCGCTGAGCGGCCGGGGTGGCTCATGCCAAATGTGCGGATGAGCGAGGGTTGCCCGGGTGGGCCGGGCCGAGCCTCGACGCACAGGGGGACGAGCCAATGAGGGTAAATGGGGAGATTTTTGTCAGGATCGATACCGCCAAGTTGCGGAATGCTGTTGCAATAGCGGAGAGCGGCCGTGACGGGGAAGTTCGCTACGTAGGGGAATTCGACAACACGCGGAGGCGGTAGCGAAGCTGATCCGTAAGCTGGCCGGGCGCCACGAGAAGTTGCATTTTTGCTACAAGATCCGGTCCGACCGGATATGGGTTGTATCGCCAAATCCTGGCTCTTGGTCATGCATGCATGGTGGCCGCACCGTCGCTTATCCCGCATCGGCCGGGCGACCGGGTCAAGACGAACCGGCGGGATGCGCAGTCCTTGGCACGTCTGCTGAGAGCCGGCGAGCTGACCGCGGTATCGGTTCCTGACGGGTAGGGGGCGGCGGTCCGGGACCTGGTGCGCACACGTGCCATGGCGGTCGAGGACTACCGGCGGAAGCGACAGCATGTTACCTCCTTCCTGCTCCGGCACGGCCGCAGCTACGACGGCAAGACAAGTTGGCGCGGCAGACACCAGCGCTGGCTTGACGGACAGAACTTTCCCCATGCAGCGCAGCGGCTGGCATTTCAAGAGATGCTAAACGCCGTGCAAGCGACCGTTGAGCGCATCGATCGGCTGGAGGCGGCACTGATGGAAATTGTGCCTACCTGGACGATGGCACCTGTGGTGTCGGCATTCCAAGCCATGCGCGGGGTCCAATTCATGACCGCCGTGACGATGGTATCCGAAGCAGGCGATCTGCGCCGCTTTGATCATCCCCGACAGTTGATGGCGTTCCTCGGGTTGGTTCCATCGGAGCGTTCGACGGGGAGAAGAACGCCAGGGTGGGATCACCAAGACGGGCAACAGCAGTGCACGTAAAGTGCTCGTCGAGGCTGCCTGGACCTACCGTCATTCTGCTGGCGTCCCGACGGCGGCAAGAAGGTCTTCCACAGCAGGTGCGTGAGATCGCCTGGAAGGCGCAGGCGCGCTTGTGCGCGCGATATCGACGGCTTATGGCCAAGGGCAAGCGCAACACCATCGTTGTCGTGGCGATCGCACGCGGGGGTCCGCCTTTCTGTGGGCGAGGTCACGTCACATGGAGCCGCTGCCGTTGACGGTCGGGTCAGTGCGACATCAGGCGTAACTCACTCGGTTTAGCAAACAGGAGAAAGGACACTCCGCTCGACAATCAGTTGTCGTGCAAGGTAGGGGGCGGGTCCTCGGTGGGGAACTCCCGGGCTCCGCTTGGAGGCTAGTTTCTGACGCCGGCGCTGGCTGAAGAACTTCGTCATCGTCGGCGCCGTCGCATCGGTCGAAGCTGGTACGTGGATGAGAGTGTGCCGCGGCAAGCGGCGTGAGAGATGGGGGACGACCCCCCGCAACCGGCTTGCAGGAGCAGGTTGCAAACCACCGTAAGCGGCGCGGGTCAAAAGCTCGGGTCGTGAGCGTTACGGAAAAGGCGCCCGCGAGGCGTCAGGTGGGAGATAGGAAGGCGAACAACCGTGAACTGCCGTTCAAGTGTCGAAAGCTATCAGACGACGTCAAAACCGGCGGGTCTCGTTACGCCGGGATCGGTCTGGCCGATACCTGCTTACGGGCCAGGCGGCGTCCGGCATAGAGGCAGCGCGATCCTGTTTCGGGCTCTTACGTTGAACTGCGGGAACCTTCGGCGGCGATGCGAAGCGAAAGGCACAAGCCGGCAAGGCGAGGCCGATAGTAGCGATGCGCCGCCAAGGGACGGAGCCGCTCGTAATAGCGTTGAAGCCCCTGTAACGGGGTGGAGCGAGGGGCGGCGTCATCCGGCAGGCATGGGAGATCAACCGGGCAACCGGGAGAAATCCTCGATGACCTGCAAGCCTTACGACATTCCGAAGACCTTGGTATGGGAGGCATGGTCACATGTGAAAGCCAATCAAGGTGCCGCGGGGATCGATGCCGAGACGATCGAGCGGTTCGAGGGAAAGCTGGGCGACAACCTGTACAGGTTGGAATCGGATGAGCTCCGGCAGCTACTTCCCGCCGCCGGTCAAGGCCGTGCCGATCCCGAAGAAGTCAGGCGGCGTCCGGATCTTGGGCATCCCGACAGTAGCCGACAGGATCGCGCAGACGGCGGTGAAGATGTGGCTGGAGCCACGGCTTGATCCGGTCTTCCGCGATGACTCCTATGGCTATCGCCCGGGGAAATCGGCGCTAGAGGCAATCGCCATCACCAGGCGCCGATGCTGGGACTATGATTGGGTGGTAGAGTTCGACATTCGGGGGCTGTTCGACAATCTCGAGCATGACCTCTTGATGAAGGCTCTGCGCAAACACTGTCAGGAGCCCTGGGTCCTGCTCTACGTGGAACGCTGGCTGAAAGCGCCAATGCAGACTGCGGACGGGCAGAGTCTGGAGCGCGACAGAGGCACGCCGCAAGGCGGCGTCGTCTCGCCGATCTTGGCCAATCTGTTCCTGCACTATGCGTTTGATCTTTGGGTAACACGGCATTTGCCTGGCGTCCGGTTTGCCCGGTATGCCGACGATGCGGTGCTTCACTGCAAGAGCAAACGGCAGGCGGATTACGTGCTGGATCGCATCCGGGAGCGGTTCCACGCCTGCAAGCTCGAACTGCATCCGGGCAAGACACGCATCGTGTATTGCCAGGACATCAATCGGACCGGGGATCACCCCGATATCCAGTTCACGTTTCTCGGCTATACGTTCCGGCCCCGTAAGGCGGTGGATAAATATGGCAGGGTCTACGTGAACATCTCTTGGGGCGAGCCGCGACGCCCTCAAGGCCATGCGGCAGACGATCAGGGGATGGCACCTGCAACTGAAGAGCGACAAGAACTTGGCCCACCTATCGGCCATGTTCGCTCCGATCCTGAAGGGCTGGCAGCAATACTATGGCCGGTTCTACGGATCGGCGCTCAAGCCAGTGTGGCGAAGCATGAACCTGTTTCTGATCCGATGGCTGATGCGCAAGCACAAGAGGCTGGCGGGCCATAAAACGAAGGCCGGCGAGTTGCTCAAGGGGCTGGCGCAAAGTCAACCGGGTGCGTTCATACATTGGTCGGCGGGATTCTTGTCGTAGGTGGATGGTGGGAGCCGGATGAGCTGAGAGGTTCACGTCCGGTTCTGCGAGAGGCCGGAGGTGAAAGTCCCCCGGCCTACTCACCCGTTCATCAAGGTCCATGGCCAGTGGCGTTATTTATATCGGGCCATCGATCGCGATGGTAACCTGGTGGATGTGATGCTGAGCGAGCACCGCAATCTCGCTGCTGCGAAAGCATTCTTTCGTCCGCCAAGTCGGTGACTGAGGTTGTTCCAGATCGGGTCACCACTGATGGGCACGAGGGACCGGCCGCGATCCGGCGTGAGCTCGGCAAAGTGGTTCGGCACGGACAAACGTATATCTCAATAACCACCTTGAGTAAGAACGCGACGAGCCGATGTGGGGTCGTGGGCGCTGCGTGTGTCACGCCCCGTGCCTGCGGTCTTTGACCTCTATAAAAAGTCCCAACCATTTCGCACCAGGAACGACAGGCCCTCGACTGCAGCGGGTGATGATTGAAGGGCAGGGTCGCCCAACCTGGCACTCGATCTGATGTGGCGTTATCGACCCGCCGAACCGGCAATCGATCGCCCGCCACACCGGCTTCTCATCGCCGTTGGGCCTCTACGCGGATAACGGGCAGGCTGGCGGTCTGGGCCAACCCCCATCATCCTGCTGCAGGGTCGAGGCCATGTCGTTCCTATGGCGAAACACCGTCGTCATATTTATCGAGCACGTGCCCTGTCCCGTCCCTACACCAGGTGCTGGATTATGCCGCGTTGGAATTCGCTGAACACGCGAGCTCGTGGAAGAACAGCTTCGGCGATCGACGACTGATACGGAAGGGGTCCACGTGCGCGGCCTTAACTTGCGCCAGGCGCGGCGTAGAGTATGGCTGCGGGCAGCGTGTTCCAGAGTCACAAGGGCGCTCTTGTGTCTCGGGTGCAAGATTGCCTACATGCGGGGCATGAGCGAGACAGAGAACCGCCCCACGCGCGTCAATGTATTGCTTTCGGCCGCTGAGTCTCATGCATTGGACGACTCGCGCCGGCGCCAGCCCGATATCCCGAACCGCTCGGAAGCGATCCGGCGACTGATGGCCGCCGGCCTGAACTACAATTCCAATAGTGGACAGAAAATGGGTCGGCCGTTCGAACGCGTTCTAAACTATTAATATGGATAGGTTTTAGGCGGATGAAACCTCCGCACGGCGGACGTCCCGGGGGCGGCCGACCTCCCCATCGCAGCGGCGCCCGGCAAGGCGGCTGGCCCGGGTCGCCGGGCCACCATCAGGGCCAGGGCGAGCAACAACGCAATGCCGGCCGACAACACCAGCCCGCACGGCCGCAAGATCAGGGCGGCCGTCAGTGGCAAAGCAACCAGGGGAAGACGCACGGGCCCGGGCAGCCGTCCGGCAACAGGGCGCAGCACGAAGCACACTCGCGCCCGCAGTCCGGATACCAGCACGGGCCTTGGCGTGACCGCCCCGCTCCGCAGCAAGCGCCGCGGGGAGCCGAAGCGCCGCGCGGCACGATCTGGCTCTATGGCCGGCACGCGGTGGCTGCGGCGCTCGCCAATCCCGCGCGCCGTTTGCGCCGCCTGATGCTGACCGAAGAAGCCGACGCGGCGCTGGCGCAGCGCTTGCCGAAGCCGTGGGCGATCCCGCACGAGACGGTGGAGCGCGGCCGGCTAGATCAGCTTCTGGGCCGCGACATCGTGCATCAGGGGGTCGCGCTGCTGGTCGATCCTTTGCCGACGCCGGGCCTGGCGCAGGTGCTGGAGCGGTCGGGGCCGCTGCTGGTGCTGGACCAGGTGACCGATCCGCGCAATGTGGGTGCGATCCTGCGCTCGGCCGCGGCATTCGGCGCCGCGGGGGTCATCACCCAGGATCGCAACGCCCCGGAAGAGACGGGCACACTGGCAAGAGCAGCATCGGGTGCACTGGAATCCATGCCCCTGCTGCGCGCGGTCAACATCGCCCGCACCCTGATCGCGCTCAAGGCCGCTTCGATTTGGGTGGTGGGGCTCGACACCGCCGCGCCTGTGCGATTGTCCGGCCCGGCGCTGAATGGAAGGCGCGTGGCGTTGGTGCTGGGCGCGGAAGATGAGGGGTTGCGGCGCCTCACGCGCGAGACCTGCGACGAGCTGGCCTCGCTCGCCATGCCGGGCGGCCTGGACAGTCTCAATGTTTCCGTCGCCGCGGCCGTCTCCCTTTACGAAATCACGAGGCAGAACGCATGACCGGTTTCGATCCAAATCGCACCGCCGCTGCGTTGCTGGAACGCCGCCGTTCGCGGGTGCGTCTGGAACCGCTCGGGCCGGACCTTGCGCCGCGAACCGAAGACGAAGCTGCTGCCGCACAGCGCGCCCTCGCACAACAAATGGGGGCCGACCCGCCGGGCGGCTTCAAGATCGGCGCCACGGCGCGGCGCATGCAGGCTCATATCGGCCTGTCCGGGCCAATGGGCGGGTTCATGCCGGATGCCGGCCTCTACCCGAGCGGCATCACGCTGAAGCGTGCGGATTTCCAGAACCCGGGCGTGGAATGCGAGATCGCCGTGCGCCTCGGGCGCGATCTGCCGCCCGGCCCGTGCTCGCCGGAACAGGCGAGGGCGGCGGTGGGTGAGCTGTTCGCTGCGATCGAAGTGGTGGACAACCGGTATAGCGATCTCGCCGATCTGGGCACGCCGACGATTATCGCCGATCAGGTCTTCCACGCCGCCGCTGTGCTCGGCGAGCCATTTCCCGGATGGCAGGAGCTCGATCTGCCGGGGCTTGCAGGGCGAATGAGCATTGACGGCACGGTGCGCGATGAAGGAGTTGGCGCCGATTTGCTGGGCGATCCGATGCGCTGCCTCGCCTGGCTTGCCGGTTCCGCCGTTAGCGCCGCCTTCGGCGGTCTGCTTGCGGGCCAGGTGGTGCTGCTGGGCAGCGTCACCCCGCCGGTCTGGCTTGCGCGCGCGGCCGCCGTGGAGGTGGCGTTCCCGCCCTTGCCGGAAGTGGTGCTGCATCTGAACTGACTGCCGCGCGCTTCAATCGCTGATTAACCAGAGCCGGACCATAATGATCTGACTCCACTGGCCGGGAAGGCCGTCAGGTCCGATATGCTCACCGACATTGCCGTGTTGTCCGAAGATGCCAGGCTGGCCCTGTCGCGCGCGGCACTGCGCGAAGCGGCGCAGGCAATCGCCGAGCGGGCCGTGCTGCTGGCGCAGGAGATGGAGGAGGGCAGTGTCGCCGATCTCGGCGGCCCGGAAGCGCTGCGGCTGTTCGCCGCCGTTATCCGCATGTTCAGCCAGGATGCACTGGTTCCCGTCGGCAACGCGTGAGGGATCGGCGTCCATCGGCCCAGGCTGTCGCGGCGAATTGCTGCGGGCGCGAAGGTTGCGCCAAGCGAGCGGCAGGCATAATTTTGATGCGAAACGCCGCCGGCCCGCCCGAGGCGCATTCGGCAACTCCACCGGCGGCACATCCTCCGCCCTCGGCCAACAAGGACATGTGTGATGAGCGGCTCAGCCAAGCGTTCGGTCACCGTCACCCTGGATGGAACCAACAGATCCGCCGAATTGCCCTTGATCGAGGGCACGCTCGGTCCGGCGGGTGCCGATATCCGCAAGCTGTACGCCGATCTCGGCGTGTTCACTTACGATCCCGGCTACGGCGGCACGGCGTCTTGCGAGAGCAAGATCACCTATATCGACGGTGACGAAGGCGTGCTGCTGTATCGCGGCTATCCGATCGAGCAGCTGGCTGAGCGATCGAATTTCCTGGAAGTTGCATGCCTGATCATGCACGGCGAGCTGCCGACGCCGAAGGAGCTTGAGGATTTCGAGCTTGGCGTCATGCGGCATACGATGCTGCACGAGCAGCTTCGCCAGTTCTACAACGGCTTCCGCCGCGACGCGCATCCGATGGCGGTGATGTGCGGCGTGGTCGGCGCGCTATCGGCTTTTTATCACGACAGTCTGGATATCAGCAATCCGGAGCATCGCCGGATCAGCGCCTTCCGCCTGATCGCCAAGATGCCGACCATCGCCGCCTGGGCGCACAAATACAACGTCGGACAGCCGTTCGTATATCCACGCAACGATCTTGGTTACGCGGAGAACTTTCTCTACATGTTCAACGCCGTGCCGGCCGAGCAGTACCGCGTCAATCCGGTGTTGGCGCGCGCAATGGATTTGATCATGATTTTGCACGCCGATCACGAGCAGAACGCTTCCACCAGCACCGTGCGGCTGGCGGGCTCCACGGGAGCCAATCCATTTGCCTGCATCGCCGCCGGCATTGCCAGCCTGTGGGGGCCGGCGCATGGCGGGGCGAACGAGGCGGTGCTGAAGATGCTGGCGGAGATCGGCCATAAGCGCCACATTCCCCGGTTCATCGGTGGGGTGAAGGACCGCAACAGCCACACGCGGCTGATGGGGTTCGGGCATCGCGTGTACAAGAATTACGATCCGCGCGCGAAAATTATCCAGCGCGCCTGTCACGAGGTGCTTGGCGAACTCGGCGTCAAAGACGACCCGCTGCTTGAACTCGCGGTCGAGTTGGAAAAGATCGCGCTCAATGACCCCTATTTCGTCGAGCGCAAGCTGTATCCGAACGTCGATTTCTATTCGGGGATCATCCTCAAGGCGATGGGCTTCCCGACCAGCATGTTCACGGCATTGTTCGCGGTATCGCGTACCGTGGGCTGGATCAGCCAGTGGCAGGAAATGATCGAGGATCCGCAGCAGCGGATCGGGCGGCCACGGCAGGTCTATACCGGCTCGCCAAGGCGCGACTACGTGCCGCTGGAAGAGCGAGGCTGAGTAGGCGGCGACCTTTGCGGTCCCCTTCCACCTGCGGTGGGCGGCAAATTTCACTCAGTGAAATTGTCTGGGCCCAGCCGTAACGGGCGCCGGATACCGCGTCGATCCGTTAACAGCCCGGATCAGAAATTCCGTTCAACGGACTCGAAAGATTCGTAGAATCTCATTTTTATCAACCCGATCTTGCGCCTTTCGCGCGGCGGGCGGGACAGAGGCGAAGTTAGAAACGGAAAGCGAATTGTTGCGTAGCGAGACGTGACAATCACGTTTTTTCCGCCGCGTTCACGGTTTTTGCCGGCAGACCCTTCCCAGAGGACAATGGTATGCCGCTATAAATACATCCTTAGGTTGTGGAACTGATCCACGCAACGCCCACGGGGGACGTCGTGAGCCGTCAAATATCGCTGGATTCCCTGGTCAAGCAGCGGCTGAAGCAATGGCCACAACGCCCGCCAGGGTTGCGTGGCCGCCCCGACCGACCCGACACCTGGCTGCGCGGACGCCCGACCGAGGATCTGGGCACCTGCCGGAGTGACGCTGCAGCAGCAGGTCATGGGCCTTCATCACCCGGTAGACGCGCTTGACGTTCACCGCCGGCGCGCCGGTCTGCTCCCGGTCACGACGCAAGAGCGCGTGGACGCGGCGATAGCCATAGGTCGGCAGCTCCGCGATGATCGCCTTGATCTCCGCCAGCAACGCCGCCTCAGGCTGAGGTCGGCGACCGCGGCGTTCCGGGGCGCTCGCTGGTTTCGCCTGAACGGCGAGGTTCGACCGCGCCACCTCAAGCGTATCCGCCACGGTCTTCATGGCGTGCCGTCCCGATCGGACGAGGGCGAGCGCAACAGCCGTTTTTTTGGCTGTGCGAGATCCAGCGCCTCACGCAGGACCTCGTTCTCCAGCGTCTTCTTGCCAAGCAGGCGCTGCAACTCACGCACCTGATGCTGCAGGGCTCGGTAGTCCGAGGCCGGGACCACCTCCTCACCGGCACCGACCGCCGACAAAGCGCCTTCGGCGTAGAGCCGGCGCCAGGTGAACAACTGGTTGGGGGCGATCCCATGCTGGCGGGCGATCACCGACACCGACATGCCCGGCGCATACGTCTCCTGCACGATGCGCGCCTTCTCTTCCGCCGACCAGCGGCGCCGCCGCTGCACCGACGTGATCACCTCAACCCGATCGATCTTCCCAGTCATAGACACAGGCATACTCCTGGTTCTTACCCAAGGGGTACACCCTGTCCGGTCAATTAGGGGGCCGCTTCAGGGTGGATAGTTTTGTAGGCGGCCAAAAGGTCCGGGGGCGGGATAGGTCCAGCAAATGAATACCCAATCAAGACGGCTTTTCGGAAAAGGGGGTCATGGGGGTTTACGCCGATTGCTTGAAGTTGCTTTTCGGCTTCAGGCGGAAGAGGAACGAGCCCTTTACCAGTTTCTGAATTAGAGTGGTCAGAGCCGTCGTTTTCTGTCATAGTGCGATTTTTAGCAATTCAATGATGCTTGCGCTTAGACCGCTCCGTGTGAGCTTCGTTGGAACTCTCTCCGTTCATAACACACCATCTCGGAACATTCGGTCGGCGATGCTACATAAAATTGATGTAGGGTCTCAGCAACTCTTTTCCAGTCGGTTGCAAGCGCCTCTCGGTCGTTCCTATAGAACGACAACTCATCATATGGTAGTGGATCAACTATACTTCCAGCGCCACTTAGATAGTCCCTTAGGTATAATTTCTCGAAACTATGAAAAAGTTTGTCACTACTGGGCTTAAATCGTTTCCCAGAAGAAGCCCAAAAATGAAAAATTGACATCTCCGCCTCTTTCCCGCTTCCGTGTGGCCAGCAAGCAACATCCATATGGTGATTGTGCTCCAAGCCGGCTATGTTGGCAATAAGTGGTTGACAACTCATGACTGCATGTCAGCAGCAAATCAGCGTTGCCGGTACCCAGCCCAAACCCGGCTAACGGGATGCGCTAGCGCCGCTCCGGTCGCCAGCCGATGCAGGGTTCCCGTTCGACTGCCGCCGCGTGTCTTCCCGCCACGCCATTTCCCGCGCATAGGTCAGCAGATATTTGCCACTAATGTGATGATGCATGGCCCCACTCGGCACGGCGCAGCCGAGAGAAGTAACGATTCGGCTAGGTTCGTGCACGCACCGTCCAAACTGAATGCGATGGAGTGGTTGATCCGGCGCATGTCGTAAAAGGCGTGCAGCCGATCCCAGCCCGGTGCTTCGTCGGCGTGCACCACGGCTCCCGCCTCGACGATTTGGCGAACCGCCGAAACTGCCGCGCCTTCTGATGGGCGCTACCACTGGGACAGTGCGGCCTTCCCGCTGACGGGCGACTACAACAGACTGCCGCTTGCCGGTTTGCTCTTCGGCTGCGCGCCGGTCCTTCCGCTTCGCCTTCTCGTTCGACTGCCGGGCATGACCGCCGAAATAGGCCCCATCTACTTCTACCGTCCCCGCCAGCTTGACCTCGCCCTGATCCGCGCCGATGGCCTCGCGGATTTTGTGCGCCAGGACGAACGCGGTCTTGTACTGGACGTCCAGATCGCGGCCGAGTTGTAGGGCCGATATGCCCTTGGCCGCATTTACGAAAATGGCGATGGCCGCGAGATAGTCGCGGATCGGCAGCTTGCGGCTGGCGAAGATGGTCCCGGAAGTGACGCTGAACTGCCGTCCACACGCCTTACACTTCCAGATACGGCGGACTGGAGTAGGCATAGACGGCCGTGCACTCGCATTTGGGGCAGAACGGAGCGCCGCCGTTATCGCCAAAGCGAATTGCCACGAATCGGTCGTAGGCTTCCTCATCAGTCATTCGGAGGATCGACGCTAGGGAAAGCGTCCGGGCCTTCGCTGACAGGAGGAAATGCTGCGGCACACGCATAATATGCGTGACCGCTCGGGCAATAGCAATATGCGTATGCGCTCAGGCATATCACGGTTTGCGTGAGCCTCCCGAGAGCCATGTACGCCACGCATATCAGCTATGTACTACAAGGGGTTGTACGGAACCCGCCGCACCGTCATGTCCAGGAACATGACAGCGGAGAGCGCGCATGGACTGGAAGGATCGGATCGCCAGCTACGGTCGTATGACGGGCTTCCCCCGAAGTCTGTTCATTGGCGAGGACGGGCGCGTGGTTGGAACATGGATCATGGGCAACGATTACCGGGTGAAATCCGCCTATTACGGCGGCTATCCGGCCGGCTATCTGCGGCGCGTAGCGGCGCTCTTCCCGGATCGCAAGCGGGTGCTGCACGTCTTTTCCGGCAAGGTTGACCTATCAGCAATGCCGGGTGACACGGTAGATGTGAGCCCGGAACTGGAACCAACCTACGTGGCGGATGCGCACGACCTTAGCCGCATCCCCCTGGGCCGCTACGATCTGATCCTTGCGGACCCGCCCTATAGCGTAGAAGACGCCGAACGGTATCAAACCACGATGGTAAAGCGAAACGTGGTCATGCGGTCGCTCGCGGCCGGGGCATCGCCGGGGGCGCGGGTCGTATGGCTTGATCAGGTCTTGCCGATGTACCGCAAGGATGAATGGACGATTGAGGCGGTGATCGGCATGGTCAAGTCAACGAACCATCGTTTCGCGAAATCACGATTTTCAGGCGCCGTGCGAGAGACGTCGCAGTCATAGAAGGCAGTTCTTCTCAAAGTATCCGCAGGCCAAGGTTAAAGCCATCCGAGCGTCAGCCTGCAATAGCTCGTTAATTCCGATTCCCATTTGCCCTGATTCCGCGAGCCGTTCCACCATCGCTATTGGCTCGCGGAATTGGCCGTAGCTGTCCCGCAGTTCGTGAAGCTCGTCATACTTGGTCTTTTCGTAATTACCGATGTGACCTAGTTGCTCCGCCCTGAACGTCAACTCGGTGAACGTCATCGTCCCGGTCCTGCACTCACCGATGCCGTGCAACGTGGAGGCAATATGCCGTTCGATGGCGGCGGTGGCGTTGAAGATGGTGCTGAGCCAAAGGCCATGCACGCATGCAAGTCGCGCTTCCTGAAACGCAATTCCAACTTCCAGACCACCACTGATGAACATACCTTCGCCAGGTACTTGGAATAGCGCCATCACCTCTCGGCTGCGTTCTTCTCGGCCCGCACGATCGTCATTATCGTCTGTCGCGCACATCGCATCCGTCACAGGTCTAGAAGTTTCCTTAACGATCGCTCAAATGCGTTGCGCAACCGCCCTTGGAAGCCTCCGCCCCGGGTCCTGGGTCATATAGCGGATCAGTTGACCCAGACCGGCGTTGTCGAATCTGACGACGTTTCCCTCGGATAGCTGGGCCTGCAATTTCTTCTGTAGCGTTTGAAGGCCACCCCGGCCTGCGACAGTCGTCTGTGTGATGTAGGCCGCTTCGTCAGGTTCCAGGGTGAACACAAATAAGCCGCGATCAGGGTTCGGCCTTTCCAGCGCTTCACCCGCTGCACGAATGCGCGCCCACCGCGCTTCGGCGGCGAGCCTCGCCGCGTCGGCGCGTTCTTCTGGCGTCATCCGTGCAGCGCGGGCGAGACCGCCTTTCAAGCCGCCACGTCGCCCCAGCTCGGCAGCAGCCCGGTTCTTCTCGGGCGGTAGTTCGTCATCCGCTTTGTCGGTCGGCTCACGCATGGCGTATTATGTGGCGTGCGTGAGCGCTAACGCAAGATATAGTTCAGGTGTATCTGCTACATAATGCCGGACATCTTTGCCATCGAGGCGTGCGGATCACTGCAAAACCTGCTCGATAAACGCTCGCGGTTTGCGCCCAGCACCCACTCGCTGCTTGCGGTTTGTCCGGTGCCCTGGCTGCTGGCTCCGGTCGGCCCGGAAGACAGCACGCCTCGCTGGCGCGCAACCGGCGTGCTGCGGCACGAACCCGTGCTGCCGTTCGTGCTGCCGGTGCGCGACCTGCGCGTGCTGTATGGCCTCAAGCGCCATCACTACGCGGGCTTCCTGCGCCACCAGTTGCCGCACGCGCACGAGTTCTTCGTGCCGATGGATGCGCTGACGGCCGAGAACAGTGACAAGGATCCGGCGCTTCAGTCCCTGCTTGCGCGCGCTTCGGCCATGGCGAACTTTCTCATGGAGCCGGATGCGGCGTGACCTGCAGCTTCTCCGGCAGGCTGAGCTCCAAGCCCGACATCACCCCGCGCGCGATGTCGGGCCGGTCGGTGATGATCGCATCGACCTGCCAACGGATTAGCCGGGCGATAGCGGCTGGCTCATTCACGGTCCAGGCGATGACCTTCAGGCCCAGTTCGTGCGCTTCCGCGATCTGGGCTTCGGTCAGATCGGCCCACTCCGCCGACCAGGCGCCGCCCGCCGAACCGGCCTCGGCGGCAACGGCGCGCGGCACCGATCCGCCGAAGTCAGCCGGGTGCGGTCCGTCCCACCAGAGCCTGGCGTTGCCGAGGGTCTCGGCAGATGTAAGCCAGGCCAGGCGCAGCGTCGGGCGAAGTCGCCGCAATGCCCGCAGACCGCGCCAGTCGAAGGATTCGAACGTCGCCCGCTCCATCGCATCGCACTGCTCCGCCACCGCCAGCGCGGCGGCGGCCATTGTCTCAGCGGCGGCGGTCAAGGCAACACGATCGGGGTAGGTCTTCAGTTCTATCAAAGCACCGACGCCGGCGAGCAGCCTTAGAGCGTCTTCCAGCCGAGGAATGCACGCGCCGTCGCGTGGCGTCTGGTCGGGGAAACGCGCTTCTGAGATCGAGCCCGGCCGCAGGCGTCCGACATCGAACCGGGCGAGCGCGTCCGCGCGAAGTTCCTGAATAGGCGGGCCAGGGGTGGTCAGCCAGGAACCGTCCTCGGTCCGCGTCAGATCCGGGTCGAGCGCGGGCGCGTGACTGACCACCGGCACGCCGTCCGCCGTGAGCGCCACGTCCAGTTCGACGCCGTCAAGCCCGAGACCGAGCGCGGCCGCGAACCCCTCCAGCGTGTTTTCCGGAAACAGCCCGCGCGCGCCCCGATGGCCGATCAGCGCGACGCGACCTTTGCGACGCACCGATGCCGCATGCTCAGGCGCAGTCGCAGCCCCTTGTGGGTCCGCGCTCTTCGCGGAAGATGTGGTGGTCGATCCACTCCGAGACGAGCCGGCGCGCCTCGCTGATCGTCGCCTCCGGATGATGGATGCGGTAGAGCGTGGTGCAGGACTGGAAGGCCGCGAGGTCTTCGGTGCCGCGCTGGCGCAACTCCCGATAGGCGGTGACGACGGCACGCTCGCAGCGGCGCGCAATCTGGCTGACGTCCTGACCCATGAAGCCGGGCGCTCCCTGTTGCGAACGGTTCGCAATTGCTCAGGTAGATTAGGGGACGGGGCGCCGGCGGGCAAGTTTTCTGGATGAGGCGTGGAGACGGTCGCGCCGGGGTCGGCGCGTGGCGCGGCGGCCTTGGTCAGGTCTGTGCCGATACTGCCCATCGCAGCGACCCTGCGAGCCGGCACCAGCGGTGCCCTGCCCCGCAGCTGAGATGACAGTTTCAGAGTTTAGCGATTTCAGTCATTTGCGCTCGAGACCTCGTAAATCCGGCAACTTTCCGGGAGCGCAACCGCAAATCGAGTATTAGCGATATGGAAAGGAGAACACGATTAGGACGCATGCGGGATAAACCGAAGGCGTATCATTCCAATGTCAGCCAAAACTTCGACGCCCACGCCGGCGCCGGCTGGGACGACATTCGACGATGAATTCAACTCACTGTCGCTGCATGAAACCTGGCAACCCGGCGACAAATGGCAATTGATTGCGCCTGATTCCCCTTATGGCCGTGGTGGACCTGCATGGAATGAAAGCGGTACTCAGTGGTGGGTGAACCCCTATAATCCCAATACACCGTGCAATGGCGTATACAGCGTTTCGAACGGCAAACTGCACCTCGGTCTACTGCCAACTCCCCCGGCCGAGCAGAGCTACATCGACGGACAAGGGGGTACAGATCTTTCTTCTATAGGCGCGTTGCTCAACACAAGTCAGACCGACTATCAAAAGTATGGCTATTATGAGCTATCGGCAGCAGTAGATCGTGTGCCCGGATTCGATTTCCACGCGGACACGGAGAATGTGCAACTAACGGGTACCTGGCCACCGGAAATCGACCTTGATATCTACACTGACGCGTCCGGTGTCCAGCATGTCGCATTTCAGGTAGCGACCAACTCAGGCTATCGGTCCTACAACTTATCGAGCAAAACGGGTTTTGACCCAAGATCATATCATACGTATGCTTGGAATTGGCAGTCTAACTACATCACCTTTTATATTGACGGCGCTCCGGTTTGGAAGACGGCCAATCCTGGTGGCGTTTATCAAACCGAAAAGGAGTTTTTGTATATAGGAACTTATGCGAATTACCCTGAAGCTGTCGCTCCAAGCCCTGCTTCCCTGCCCGCCTACGCAAGTCTCGATTACGTCAGGGTCTATCAAAACAAACCGCCAACCCGGGCGCCGGTGCCGACACCGGCGGTTGTTCTCACGCCTGCGAGCGGCGGTTCGATCACCGATGCCAGCGGCAATATCTGGACCCTCACCTCTGCAGGCAATGTCGATGAGAACGGAACCGCTGTGGCTGGCGGCGGTGGCACAGCGGCTCTGACCTACGTTGCATCGGCCGACACAATCTGGGGCGAGGACGCCACCTCGCTGAAGTGGTATTCTTGGACTAATGGCGCCTGGGTCGGTCCTGCGGCAACAAGTCCGCTGCCAACGGCGCCCGGCCCGACACCGGTGGTCGTTCTCACGCCTGCGAGCGGCGGCTCAATTACTGATGCCAGCGGAAACACCTGGACGCTCACCTCTGCCGGCGATGTCGATGAGAACGGGAACGCGGTGGCTGGCGGCGGTGGCACGGCGGCTCTGACCTATGTGGCGTCAACCAAGACGATCTGGGGCGAGGACGCCACCTCGTTGAAATGGTACTCTTGGAGCAATGGCGCCTGGGTCGGTCCTGCAGCGACAAGTCCGCTGCCGTCCATCACCGTGCAGATGGCTGGCCAGACCGCGGTGACCGTCAATGCGATCACTGTACACAACCAGACAACCGATGGCGCGACCATCAGCCTGACCACCCCGGGCGTTGCCAAGATCGTGCTGGGCGCGGCGTCGGACACAATGACGTTCACCAATATGTCTGGCGTAAACCTGACGGCGGGCTCGGGTAGCGAGGTCGTGGTTGCCAATGCAGGGACAAACACCTTCACGGCTGCTAAGGGAGCGCTGGACGTCACGGGCGGCTCGGGCGCCGACGCCTACGTGTTCCACGCGGGCGATGGCAACCTTATCATCAAGGACTTCTTGCTGGCCAAGGGCGACACGCTGATGGTCGATAAATCGCTGCAATCCTCGTTTGCGGAGACCTCCGATGGCCATCGCGGCGTCATAATCTCCTTCGGAAGCAATGCGGGTCATATTGACCTGACAACGGTGGCATCGCTCCCCACCACCAGTATCCACTACGTCTGAACAGTGCCGGTCTCGCGCGGGAGTGCCCCGGATGGTCAAGTTTGGTGATGGGAACCAGCTCCGCCGCCAAGCAAAACGGGTTTATAGTTACACGACAGGCGAAATACTCTGCGGCGACTGTCCATCACCTCGAACTCCGATTCGAACGCTCTTCGAGCTGCCCTTTGCGGCTAACGGCGCCATTTACTCGCTCAGGTGGGCCAGGGCATCGCGCATGGAATCGCTAGACACGGCAATCAGGCCGCTGAACGGCGTGTCCATCTCGATGATCGCAAAAACCACCGAGGCAATGGCAATCGAAGCCAATAGGATCATCACCAACGTCAGAAGGTTGCGCGGCGCAATCAGCCCGAGACTCGCGAACACGATCATGAGCCAGAAGACCAGCACCAGATAAAACGGGACCGGAATTCAACTGCGCGCTTCTTCAAGAAGTGTCCAGCGATCCTGCATCAGCCGGTCGAACTGCCGCATAGCCGTTGCCGCGAGCGCGTTGTGCGCCGGATTGCCCGCCGAAATCTGTCGTATCTCCCGCCCGGCTTGCTCCAGAACATCCCCGAGTGTCTCGCTCTCTACGCTCGGATGCGGCGGGCTCGCCGGCGTGATTTCGCCGAAGGCGCCGGCGCCTGGCGGTCTGGGCTCGTTTGGCTGGCAATCGCGCTCGCGACGTAATTGCGCAGCAGGTGCCGGACCGGATCGGCTTCGGGGCCGAGATCTCGCAATGATTGGCCGAGCCGGATCAGATTGATCGCATAGGCGTCAAGATCGTTCCCGGCCCGGTTAAACGACTGCACGACCGAGCTGGTGAGCAGTCCCAATACCAGCGCCACGAAGGTCACCAGCATGCTGATGACGACCTGTGACAACTCCCTCGTATCGCGGCTCCGATGCGAATCCGACAGATATCGCTGGACGAAAAAGCCGAGCGCCGCACTGCCCAGCAGTAACGCGAACACGGCCGAAGCTGACCAGAGAGAGCCGGCAGCGCTAAGGGTGAACATTCGCGAGCAGCTTCGATTTCAAACGGTCGCGTCGGTCCTCGATCACGCCTGCTTCAGCTCAATCAAGCTCCGCCTGATCTTCCGCCCGCGCCGTATCTTGTCCTCAATATAATCCGCATCCCCCCAGCGCACCGCCCGCGCCATCGCCTGCGCGTCTTCGGTGAAGCGCGCCAGCATTTCCAGCAACGCCTCGCGGTTATTCAGAAACACGTCGCGCCACATGGTCGGGTCGGAGGCGGCGATGCGGGTGAAGTCGCGAAAGCCCGAGGCGGCGAAGCGAAGCACCTCCTGGCGGCTTTCATCGGCCAAATCATCCGCGGTGCCGCAGATTGTGAAGGCGATCAAATGCGGCAGATGGCTGACGGTCGCCAGCACGCGGTCATGATGGCCGGGCTCCATTACCTCCACCATGCTGCCGCACCGGCGCCAAAACTCGGCGATCGCCTCCACCGCGTCCGGATCGGTCCCCGGCGGCGGGGTCAGCAGGCACCAACGGCCTTCGAACAATGTATTGAACCCGGCATCCGGGCCGGAATACTCGGTGCCGGCGATGGGATGGGCGGGGACGAAATGCACGCCTTCCGGCACCACCGGCCCCACATCGCGAAGCACCGACTGCTTGGTGGAACCAACATCCGTAAGGATCGCGCCCGATGCCAGTGATGGGGCGATCGCGGCGGCAAGGTCCGCGAAGGCGCCTACCGGAGCGCACAGCATGACGCAATCCGCCCCTGCGACCGCACGCGCCGGGTCACGCTCCACAACGTCGGCAATGCCCAGCTCGGCCACTCGCGTCAAGGTCGAACTCGGTGCGCGCGGTTGCAACAACCTCACCAGCAAGATCGCCATACTGCTTTGCGCGGCGGGCGACGGAGCTGCCGATCAAGCCCATGCCGATCAGCGCGAGCCGCCGGAAGAGCGGCTCAGGCATCAGCCAATTGGCCCATGAAGGCGCCTAGCGCGTCGATGACCAGTCCCACTTCCTCTTCGGTGCCAACGGTGATGCGCAAACACTGCGGCAGCCCGTAGCCGCCAACGGCGCGCACGACGATCCCCCGCCCCCGCAGGAACGCATCCGCCGCCTGCGCCCGTTCCCCGGTCGCGAAATCTGCGAGCACGAAATTGGCCTCGCTGGGCCAGACACGGATGCCGGCGGCCTTCAGCCCGTTCACGAGCCGCGCCCGCTGCGTCCGGTTATGTTTCCGCCCGACCTCGACCCATCCGGGCTCGGCCAGCGCTGCGATCGCCGCCGCCTGCGCCGGGGCGGAGACGTTGAACGGGGCACGCACTCGGTGCAGCACGTCAATAACGGCCTCCGGCGCATAGGCCCAGCCGATGCGCATGCCGCCGAGCCCGAAAATCTTGCTGAAGGTGCGCGTCATGACCGTGTTCCGGCCGGCGTCAACCAGGCCGATGCCTGGGTCGTAGTCGGCTCGCTCGACATATTCGGCATAGGCCGCGTCCAGCACGAGCAGGGTCTCGGGCGGCAGCCCCGCCCGCAGGCGGAGTAATTCGGCAACGCCGAGCATGCTGCCGGTAGGGTTGTTCGGATTGGCCAGGAACACGAGCCGGGTTGCGGGCGAGACCGCGGCCAGCAACGCATCCACATCGGCCGTCAGCTTGCGCTCGGGCGCCTTGACCACACGGCTGCCGGAATAGGTGCCAGCGATCTGGTAGATCGAGAACCCGTGCGCGCTCATCAGCACCTCGCGCCCCGGCCCGCCATAGGCGATGCAGAGCTGGGCGATGATGTCGTCCGAGCCATTGCCGCAGACGATCCGGTCGGGATCGAGGCCGAAGCGCATGCCAATCGCCCGCCGTAGATCGCGCGCCGAACCGTCCGGGTAGCGGTGCATTTCGGCCACCGCGCGTGCGGCCGCCGTTTGCGCGCCGGGTGGCGGCCCGAACGCCCCCTCATTGGACGACAGCTTGTAAACGCGGTTCAGCCCGTCAACCGAGGACTCGCCGGCGACATAGGGCGAGACGTTCAGGATCTCAGGGCGCGGGCCGGGTGTACTCATGCTTCCGGTCCGCCCACGGGAACGGCATAGGCACCGAGGATCCGGGCCCGGCGCACGTTTTCGCGCAAACGCGCAAGCCGTCCGTCATGCTCGGTCACGAAACCGGCGACATCGACCAGCGCGGCGTGATGCATACCGGACGAGTTGACCCCTCCCCTATCCTCTCCCGCAAGGGGCGGGGGGTCACTATGAGCGGCTTGCCCTACCACCGCGGTCGCATCGAACCCGGCAGCCGCGAGCGCCGTGCCGAGCCGGGCATTATCCGTTGCGCCTTCAAGATCAAGCAGGATCAGCGACCGGTCGTCCCCGCTCGGATCCGGCGGGATGGCGGCGACGACCAGCGCCTGCACGCGCGGAGCACCTTCGGGCCGCACCGCCCAGAAAGGCAACCGGCCGACGACATGCAGCCCGGCTTGATCGGCGGACAGCAGCGCGGTCCACCATGCCTCGGCCTTCGATGGCATGGGCAGCACCGCGACCGATCCGATCCCTTTGGCGACCGCCTCGATGGCCGCCGCAGGCGTGCGGAGTACGTGCAGCGGCGTCAGAGCACCGAATTGCTCGCGCGCGGCTTGGATATACCCGCAGGCGGGGTCCGGATCGCACACCGCGATCACGAACCGGGCCTGCATCGCCGTTGTGGCCGCGAGCAATTCGCGCCACAGCCGAACCAGGGTTTGCGGCGGCAGTGCGCCCCGGTGGCGCGCCAGCAGCCGGCGGATAATCGCGGCTTCGCGTCCCGGCCGCAGCGCCACCCGCCCGTTCGCCTTGCCGGCAGTGGCGCCCACCCGGGCAACCACCTCGGCGCGCTGCATCAGCAGATCATGGATTGCGTCGTCGATCCGATCGAGTTCAGCGCGCAGCGTGCCGAGATCGGCAGGCCATCGATCCTCGGTTGGCGGATCATCCGCCAACCCCCGGGAGGCGGGCGAATGCGCGTCTGTCGGGGCCGGGCCGGGCATGGAGTTGCGGATGCGCGAGGTTTCCGGCCCGGTCAAGCCCCGACACGGTTGGTTTTGCGCGGGACCGGGCAAACCCCTACCCCACCGCAGCGCGGCGACGCGCGAGGCTGCTCGCCGGCCACACCGATGCGGGGTCGTAGTAAGCCTCGAACGCCGGCACTCCCGGCGGCAGCGTGACCCAGGGGAGCTTGGAGCGCGTGTAAATATGGATATCGGGCGCCACACTTGCCGGCTCATTGAGCGTTCCGGCGCGAACAAAGCGCAGTCCGAGCCGCCGCCCGTAATCGCTCCAAAGCGCAGTCCCGCAGGCTTGACAACGGTAGATATCATGCGGACGGCCGCTGCCTGTGGGCACCGGGATAGGCGCTGGCGCACCCGCCGTAGGGGCAATATGGTCCGTTTCGATTAGAATATTGATGACGAACGCGCTTCCGGTTTGCCGCTGGCAGTCCCGGCAGTGGCAGCAATGAACGATCATGGGCGGGGCATCCAGGCGATAGCGCACCGCACCACAGGCGCAGCCACCGGAAAGGCCATTCATGCTCGGATCTCCGTCAAGTGGCGACTGCATCAAGCATCCCTCGACTGGCGGCCGGCGCGGGTTGCACCCCGGGTCGCGCGCGACTATGCACCTCGGGCCCAATGAACCCGACCGCCATACTCGACGCTATAACGCATCAGCACGTCACCTTCCCGGAAGGCATGACGCTGGAGTGCGGCGCCCATTTACCGCAACTCACCGTGGCATACCGCATCTACGGACGGCTGAACGCGGCAAGATCGAATGCGGTGCTGGTCTGCCATGCTCTGACCTTGGATCAATACGTGGCGGAACGGCACCCGGTCACGGGCAAAGACGGCTGGTGGGATGTGATGGTCGGCCCTGGCCGGCCCTTGGACACCAATACATTTTTCGTGATCTGCGCCAATGTGCTCGGCGGGTGCATGGGCAGCACCGGGCCGCGGAGTCCGCGCGACGCCGCCGATCATGCTTCCGAGCCAGGTTCGGGCGAAGTGGTGTGGGGAACCGATTTCCCGCCGCTGACGATCCGCGACATGGTGCGCGCGCAAAAGCGGCTGATCGAGCGGCTTGGCATCGTGCGCCTGTTTGCCGTGATCGGCGGCTCCATGGGCGGGATGCAGGTGCTGCAATGGGCGGCCGATTACCCCGATGCGGTTTTCGCCGCCTTGCCGATCGCCTGTGCCTCGTATCACTCCGCACAGAATATCGCGTTTCACGAAGTCGGGCGGCAGGCCATCTTCGCCGATCCCGACTGGCAGAAGGGCCGATATTGGCAGACCGGCCGGGTGCCGGCGCGCGGTCTGGCGGTGGCGCGCATGTGCGCGCACATCACCTATTTGTCCGAAGAGGCGCTGACGCGGAAGTTCGGTCGCCGCTTGCAGACCGCGCCAAAGGACGCGGGCGAGGCGATCAGCCTGTTCGGGGAGATGTTCGAGGTCCAGAGCTACCTGCGCCATCAGGGGAGCACCTTCGTCAACCGCTTCGATGCCAATTCCTATCTGACGCTCACGCGGGCGATGGATTACTTCGACCTCGCGGCGGATCACGACGGCGATTTGGCGGCGGCTTTCAGCGGCACGCGAACCCGGTTCCTGCTTGTCTCGTTCAGCTCCGACTGGCTGTTCCCGACGCCGGAAAGCCGCGCAGTTGCGCGTGCGCTCAACCGGGCAGGCGCCAATGTCAGTTTCGTGGAAATCGAGACCGACAAGGGTCACGATGCTTTTCTTCTGGACGAGCCAGACCTGCATCGCACGGTAGCCGGCTTCCTGGCGGGTTGCGCGCTGCACGCGAAGTTATGACCACGCACGATCCGGTTCGTTTCGTCGCCAAGAACATGCGGGTCGATCTGCGCCTGATCGCGGAGATGATCGAACCGGGCTCGCGCGTGCTGGATATCGGCAGCGGCGACGGCAGCCTGATCGACCACCTCTTTCAAACCAAGAGATGCGATGCGCGCGGCATCGAGATCGACATGGCGCTGGTCACGCGCGCGGTCGCGCACGGGCTGCCGGTAATGCATGGCGATGCCGATACCGACCTCGCGCATTACCCGGACGGGGCGTTCGACTACGTGGTGCTCTCGCGCACGCTGCAAGCAGTGGAACGCCCGCGCGAGGTGTTGCGTCAGATGCTGCGCATCGGCACGCGCGCGGTGGTCAGCTTCCCCAATTTCGGCCATTGGCAGGTGCGTTGGCAGTTGGCGAGCCGTGGCCGCATGCCGATGACGCCCACCTGGGACCGGATGTGGTACGAAACGCCGAACATCCATCCCTGCACGATCCGCGATTTCTTCGACTTGTGCGCGTTCGAGGGCTACGCGGTCGAGCACTGGCTCGCCGCCGACGATTCCGGCCGCCGCGCCCCCTGGCGCCGCTTCCCGCAACTGGCCAATCTGTTCGGCGAGCAGGCGTTGTTCCGGTTGCGGCGGCAAATCAGCAATCGTCCGCCAGCAACGCCGCGTAGTCCAACGTGGCCATGACCTGAACCCGGAGCATCGTGCGTGGCTCGTCCGGCAGGTAGTCGGCCACCGCGTTGTGCACCGTGCCGATATTGTCCCACATCAGCACGTCGCCTTCGGTCCAATGATGCGCGTAGAGATACTCGGTCCGTTCCTGATGGCGGAACAGGAAGTCGAGAATGGCGCCGCTCTTCCGGTTCGTCCATGCCTTCGATCCGCATCGTGTAGCCGGGGTTGCGATAGAGCACCATCCGCCCGGTGATCGGATGCTCGTCGGAACAGGGGATGTGACACTGGTGGTTTGCTGCGCCGTTGCGCGGCGGTCAGCGGCGGGCGCGTCGAACCCGGCCGCGCCCGCATCATGTCCCAGAACTTGGCGAAGTCGTGTGTGGCCGTGCGGCCTTCGAGCGGTGCTTATGGCTGTCCGGCAGGTCGTCATAGGCGGCGCGCATGTCGCGAAACTGCGTCTGCCCGAGCGGCTTGCCGTTGCGGCGGGGCACGCTCCACCGCATGCAGGATGCTGGCCAGCGCGATTTCGCGCGAATAGGACATGTCGGTGTGCCAACCCTGGCCCGCGTCGGCCAGCCCGAGCGGCCTGCCCTCGGCATCACGCCGGTTCGACAGCACCATGACTTCCGGCAGGTCGGGATCACGCGGACCAAATTGGCGAATTGATCTCAAGCGGGCCGAAGCTGCGGCCGAACGCCGCCAAGGCCGGCAGCGTCGAGGGACTGGCGCGGGAAAACATATAACTCCGTGCTGTCCCTAGCGCGCGCAGGATCGTCCGGACGTCAGCGCGGATCAGCGGCTCAGTAAGGTTCACTCCCTCGATCCGCGCTCCGAGTGAGCGGCCGTTGGGGCTAATGTTCATCGCCCGCCTCCCGGCATTCTCCGTGGCAAGGGAGACATCATGCAGCTTTTCCGTCCCCGGGCGAGGGCTGCTATCGGGCGCGAATCCTGCTTTCAGGACGTGCAGCGGACATTGTTGCGCCCAACAAGCAATGGGGAGCAGCCGAATGCGAAAGCTTCTCTTAGGTTTATTGCCACTCCTCATTTTACTCGCCCCGGCCGGCGCGCGCGCCGGGCCGCCAAATCCGCAGCCGGCCAAGTCCGATTGTCCAGCCGGCAGGGACACACTGCCGGACTTCGCCGCCGCCTTGGCCGTACCGCATTGGACAGGTTGGGGCGTGGATGGGGCGGAATCCCAATTCCGGCCGGCCGCGATGGCGCGCTTGGCACCGCAGGATGTGCCTCGCCTAAAGCTTAAATGGGCCTTTGGCTTCCCCGGCGCAGAGCGCGCCATTGCGCAGCCGGCGGTGATGGGCGGTCGCCTGTTCGTCGGGAGCATGGCCGGCAAGGTCTATTCGCTCGATGCGAAGTCGGGATGCGTGCACTGGGCATTCGATGCCGGCGGACCGGTCCGCACGGCCATCAGCATCGGCCCGGGCGCACACGGCTGGGTGGCTTACTTCGGCGACCTGCGCGCGGATGCCTGTGCCGTCGCCGCGCTTTCGGGCGAGCTCTTGTGGACGGCTCACGTGGACGACCACCGCGCCGCCATAATCCTGGCGCACCATTGCTTGCGGATGGCGTCCTCTACGTTCCGGTTTCATCCTTCGAGGAGCTGATCGGCGCCGACCCGCATTATCCGTGTTGCACCTTCCGCGGCAGCATCGTGGCCTTGGACGCGGCGACCGGCAAGCAGCTATGGAAGTCCTACACAATTCCGAGCGAGCCAGCCCGGGTGCGCCGGAACCAATTCGGTGTCCAGCTTTGGGGGCCGTCTGGCGCCGGCATCTGGTCTTCACAGACGATCGACCCGAAGCTTGGCATGATCTATGCCGCCACAGGCGATAACTATTCCGATCCACCCACAGACACTTCGGACGCATTCGTAGCGTTTGGCATGAAGACCGGCCAGCTCGTGTGGTCGCGCCAGATGACGGCCAGCGACGCATTTACCGTGGCCTGCGGTAGAAACGCGCCAGGTGTCGGCAACTGTCCTCAAGCCAACGGCCCGGACCTGGATTTCGGCTCATCGCCAATTCTGGTCGAACTCGCGAATGGGCATCGTCTGCTGATAGCCGGCCAAAAGTCGGGCGTGGTCCATGCCATCGATCCTGATAGGAAAGGCGAGATCGTCTGGCAGAGGCGAGTGGGGCAGGGCGGCAAGATGGGTGGCGTGCAATGGGGAGCAGCCGCGGATCAGCGGAATGTCTATGTCGCCGTTTCGGATGTACACTTTCGACGTGTCGATGAAGGTAACCGGGCACGCAACCATCCCAATTCGGGTTATACTTCCTGCTCGACCCGAAATCGGGCGGTGGGACGTATGCGCTGAAGCTTGAAACGGGAGAGGTGGTATGGCACACGCCCCATCCCGGCTGCGCCGATCGGCCAGGCTGCAGCCCCGCCCAGTCAGCGGCGGTGACGGCAATTCCGGGCATGGTGTTTTCGGGCGGTCTGGACGGCCATCTTCACGCGTACCAAGGCTGAAACCGGAACGATTGCCCGGGACGTGGACACGAAAGGCGATTACCGGACGGTAAACGGCGTGGCGCGGGGCGGCTCGATCGATGGCCCCGGTGCCGTGGTGGCGGACGGCGTCGTGTACGTGGATTCCGGCTCGGAATTCCTCGGCACCATTCCCGGCAATGTCCTGCTGGCATTCGGGACCGATCCGTAGAATGGCCATGCGATCCAGGGCCGGCACGGCTGCTGCCGCACTCGTGATCCAAAAATTGGCGTCCGGGGCGTTGTTGGAAACGAAGCGGCAGTTCAACTACTTAGTGATCGCCTCGCCGTTGTGGCCCGGCCGGCGCGGCCATGCGGGCTGGAACCATTGCGCAGCGAGAGCGTTCACCCGCCCGTTGTAACCAGGTCGAAGTCGAGCATGCCGAAAGTGCGGGTGGCGATCGCCGGCGTGGGCAACTGCGCCTCGTCGCTGGTGCAAGGTGTGAGCTTCTACGCTGACGCTGACCCGGACACGCGCGTGCCGGGTCTGATGCACGTGATGTTGCACGGCTATCACGTGCGCGACATCGAGTTCTCGGCCGCATTCGATGTGGCTGCGGGCAAAGTCGGGCGCGATCTGTCCGAGGCCGTGCTGGCGGAGCCCAACAACACACATGTTTTCGCGCGTTTGGCGCCAACCGGGGTTACGGTGCAGCGCGGCCCGACGCTCGATGGCATAGGCCAGTATCTCGCGGGCGTGATCACGGAATCGGATGCGCCGCAAGTCGATGTTACCACGGTGCTCCGGCGAAGCGAGACGGATGTTCTCGTCTGCTATCTTCCGGTCGGCTCCGAACTAGCGGCTCGCTGGTATGCGGAATGCGCACTGGAGGCGGGATGCGCATTCGTGAACTGCATTCCCGTCTTCATCGCCTCCGATCCGGCTTGGCGCGCGCGCTTCGAAGCGCGGCGGCTGCCGATCATCGGCGATGATGTCAAAAGCCAGGTCGGCGCGACGATCGTTCACCGCATGCTGGCCAATTTGTTTCGCGAGCGGGGCGTGCGCCTGGACCGCACCTATCAGCTCAATTTTGGTGGCAACACCGACTTCCTGAACATGTTGGAACGCGGTCGGCTGGAATCGAAGAAGGTCTCGAAAACGCGCGCCGTGACCAGTCAGCTCGCCGAACCGCTGCCCGCATCCGCGGTGCATGTCGGCCCCAGCGATTACGTCGAATGGCTGAGCGACCGGAAGTGGTGCTACATCCGCATGGAGGGCACGACCTTCGGTGATGTGCCGATCGCCTGCGAACTGAAGCTGGAAGTCTGGGATTCGCCCAATTCGGCGGGCGTGGTCATCGACGCGGTGCGTTGCGCCAAGCTGGGGCTGGCTCGGGGCATAGGCGGCGCGCTGATCGGCCCGTGCAGCTACCTGATGAAGTCACCGCCCGAACAGTTCCCCGACGACGTGGCGCATGATCTGATCGAGGCGTTCATCGCCGGCACTCCGTTAACGCCGGGTCCCGGCGCGCGCGCGCTAGCCGCATGGCCGCGCCGACTATTTTTCATCTCATCCGCCACGCTTCGTACGCGCTTCTCGGCCGGACGCTGGCGGGCCGGTCCGAGGGGCACGCACTGAATGCCAAGGGGCGGGCAGAGGCGATCCGGGTGGCAGAGCAGCTAGCGCGGCGGCAACTCGCGGCAATCCTGACGAGCCCCGTGCAGCGGGCGCAGGAGACGGCGGCGATCATCGCGGAACGGCTTGGCCTTCCCGTCGAAACCGAGCCGGATCTGGCGGAAATCGATTTCGGCGTTTGGACCGGAAAAGACTTTTCCGCCCTGGACGGACTGCCCGAATGGGAGACATTCAACACGTTTCGCGGCACCGCCCCGATCCCCGGGCGGCGAGACGATGCTTGATGCTCAGGCGCGCGTCGTGGGCGCGTTGCTGCGCCTCCGCGCCCGTTGGCCCGGCGCCGAACTGGCCGTGGTGAGCCATGGCGACATCATCAAGGTGGTGCTGGCGCATGTGCTGGGATCGCCGCTTGACCTGTTGCGCCGCATCGAGCTTGCCCCGGCCTCGCGCAGCATCATCGTGCTGGGCGATCGTGATGCCACAGTCTCGGGCATGAATTTGCCCGCCGATCCGCCGGTCGGTGGCGCATCAGTCTGACGCAGCACGGTCGAGCAGACTCGCATCACCATAGGAGTAGAACCGATATCCCGCCGCGATTGCATGCGCATAGGCTTGGCGCATGCGCTCGGCCCCGGCGAAGGCGCAGACCAGCATGAACAGGGTGGAGCGCGGCAGGTGAAAATTGGTCATCAGCCGGTCTACCGCGCGGAAGCGGAACCCGGGCAGGATGAACAGTTCGGTGTCTCCCGCGAAAGGCCGGATCGTGCCGTCCGGTGTGACGGCGGTTTCCAGCAGCCGCAGCGACGTTGTTCCCACCGCGACCACACGCCCGCCCAAATCTCTGGCGGCATTGATGGCATGCGCCGCCTCCGGCGTGATCACGCCGCGCTCGGCATGCATGCGATGCGCGCGCACATCGTCGCCCCGCACCGGCAGGAAGGTGCCGGCGCCGACATGCAGCGTGATGGTCGCGCGCCGTATGCCGCGTGCGGCGAGCGCGTCCAGCAGGCCGGGCGTGAAGTGCAGCCCAGCCGTCGGCGCTGCAACGGCGCCGTCATGGCGGGCGAAAATCGTCTGGTAGGCCTCGGCGTCTTCGGGCAGGGGGCCGGCCGGACGGTCGATATAGGGCGGCAGGGCGAGCGCGCCGGCGCGGCGTAAGGCATCGGCGAACGCATCCTCGCTGAGGCTGAACGCGAGCGTCACTGACCCATCCGCGTCTCGCGCCTGCACCGTGGCGCGAAGTTCAGCCTCACCCTCGAACGCCAGCACATCCCCCGCGCGCAGCCGTCTTGCGTTGCGTGCGAGCGCCCGCCAGGTGCCGTCCCCGAGCGGACGATCGAGAGTAACGCCGATTCGGGCGGTGCCGCGCCGTGCCGCCAACCGGGCGGGGATCACGCGCGTGTCATTGAAGACGAGAATATCGCCCGGATGGAGAAGTTGCGGCAGGTCGCGGACGGTGCGATCCGCCAGCGCCTCGCCGACCACGAGCAGCTTGGCGGAGTCACGCGGCCGGGCCGGTGACTGCGCGATTCGCCCTTCCGGCAAGTCGTAGGCAAAGGCGCGGGATGCATTTAGCCGCAGGCGAGTTGGTTGGCCTCTCCCGCAGGGAGGGCAAGGCCACTTCGCGAAGCGAGCGGGGTGAAGGCCGGCGCCGTTGCGACCCTCACCCACCCTGCTGCGCGGAGTGCCTGCGCCGCAACGAGCGGAACAAAACCCGTCGTGACACGCCTTAGGTCCGGGCGACGCGACGCGGCCCGGAGCGGACTGCGGCAGCCGCCGGCCGTTTTGCGGGGGAGGGCTTGGCGCCGGACTTCGCCGTACCCGCCCCGGCCATGTTGAGATGGTCGCGAACAGCCTTGGCGGCGGCGAAGGCAAGCTTGCGCGAGGCCGGGATTTCGATTGTCTCCCCGGTCGCGGGATTGCGGCCCTGCCGGGCGGGCCTATCGGCGACTTTGAACCGGCCGAAGCCGCTCAGCGCGACCTCGTCCCCCCCGGCGGCGGCTTCGATAATCGACTTGAAGACCGCCTCCACGAGCCCGCGCGCCTGGGTCTTGGTCAGGTCGTGTTCGGTGGCGATCCGCTCGACCAGATCGGTGGTGTTCATTCTGACGGTCTCTCCCGTGTTCACACGCTATTGGCATAGCCGCGCAGGGGAGGCATCTGTCAACAATTCGCAGCGCCAAAGGGCGCAAGCTGATCGGTTTTGCGGCCCGGCAAGCCCAAATTGTGGCCGACGGGCCGCGCAAGGGCCGACCCGGGCGGCCTGTCGGCGCTATCAGGTCAGCACCGTCAGGAAGCGCTGGTTCATCTCCTTCTCGTAGTAGAAGATTCCCTTGGCCACCTCCCGCTCGTCCCAAGTGCGGGTCGGGTGATCCGGGTAGTAGGTATAGCCCCCGGCGAACACCTCGTTGCGGTTGCCGGACGGATCGAAGAAGTAGATCGTCTGGGCGTGATGCCGTGCCGTGTCGGCCCGATATCGAGCGCGATGTTGTAGCGCGCAATCAGATCGGCGGCGCGGCCGATCTCGTTCCAGTCCTGGAGATTGAACGAGACATGATGGAACTTGCCGGGCTCGGTATGCTTCACAAAGGCAATGTCGTGCGCCTTCGTGCTGCAGGTGAGCCAGGTCGCGAGCAGCCCGTCCGGCATCACCGCTTTCTCGGCGCAGCGGAAGTCCAGCGCCGTTTCGAAGAAGTCCTGCACCGCGTCGATGTTCGGCCCGTAGAACAGGGCGTGGTCGAAGCTGATCGGATGCATGCCGTGCGGCTCTTCGGTCCAGATGTCCGGGTTATGGATCGGCGGGTGCTTGGCCGCGCGCGCCGCCTCCGCGAACAATTCGATGCGGGCCGGAGGGGATCAGGCAGCCGATGCGCCGGCCGACCCCCGGCTGTTCGCCGGCGGGAACATGGTCCACCTGATAACCGTAGTCCGTGATGCGCCGTTCGAACGCGGTCAGGTCGGCGTCACGCGCCACCTTGAAGGCGATCACGTCGCAGCCGGCCTCATCGGCTTCGCGCAGGACGATGCTGTGGCGGTCGAACTCGTCGAATGCCTTGAGATAGACGCGGCCGTCGTCACCTTCGGAGACGAAATCGAGCCCGAGACGGTCGATGTAGTGTGACTTGGCCGCCGCCATGTCGAGCACACGGAGCTGGATGAAGCCGGGGCGTAGGACGCCGGTGAGTGCCATCGTTTTCCTCCCGATGATGGTCGCTGTTTGGGGCAGAGCCTCCACCCGGCGGGCTTGTGGGGCAAGGAGGGGTTGGGGCGGTCGGGGTTCCCGCGTTTGGCAGCGCTTCCGAAGGGCTCAGGACGGGGTCAAGCGAATCCTAAATCCTGCGCTTCGCTTCCTCGTCGGTAGCAAAGGACGCAACAAGTTCGCCCAAGCGATTGACGCCAAGTGTGGCGATGTCCAAGGGATTGAGAACATATCCGCGTCCGAGCACGACGAGCACCGGTGCAATACGCGGATGTTCACCTTCAAGCTTTGGCATGGCGGCTGGCACTATCAGTGGCGCGACGATGCGCTCTGCATCCGTTCGTAAGTCATTCGACTGCAGCACGACGACAATGGCCTAGCGGGACTGCGGGATGGGCTCGGTGAACGCTGAATGGGTGCAGCGTTTCAAGATTCTGCTTCTCCTCGGGTGGCGTGCATGCCATAGAGGGCATCTTAAATCCTACGCGTCGCTTCTTCGTATGTGATAAAGGATACAACTACTTCATCCCGGCGGTTAATGCCGGATCTGGCGAGGGTCGAAGGGATTGTCAGTTGCCTGTCCCGTCAGAAGGCGGGCCCGGCGGCGCGGGCGCAGACGCCGGAGCTTCGGGCAGCCAAAGTGTGACGGTGGTGCCGACCTCGAGCGTGCTCTCGATCAACAGCGCGCCTCCCGACTGCTCGGCGAAGCCCTTTGCCATCGCCAGCCCGAGGCCGGTGCCCTTGCCGTGGCCCTTGGTGGTGAAGAACGGTTCTGACGCGCGCGCCAGGATCTCCGCAGTCATCCCGCTGCCCGTGTCGCCAACCGCGACCGCGATGTAGCGCCCCGGGCTAAGCCCGGCGGGATGCAACGCTACGACCGTTTCATGACGGGCCGACAGGATCAGGGTACTCCGCCCGGCATAGCGTCGCGCGCATTGACCGCGAGGTTGACCAACACGGTTTCCAGCTGTCCTCGGTCAGCCATCATCGGCGGCAGGTTGGGCGATGCATCAATCTGAGCCGTGATGCCGCTGCCCAGCGTGTGAATGAGGATTTCGCGCAGCCCTCCAAGCACCTCACAGGCCGGAACGGGTGCCGCGCGAAGATCGTTGCGGCGAGCAAAGGCGAGCAATCGGCGCGTGACCGAACTGCCCCGCAGCGCGGCATCAGCGATCAGTCGGGCGAAGCGTCGCACCGTTTCGGGACGATCGGGCTGGCCCTCGATGATTGCCGCGCCCCCGCTAACCGCCTGCAGCACGTTGTTGAAGTCATGCGCAATCCCGCCGGCGAGTTGACCCAGCGCCTGCATCCGCTCGGCTTGAGCCGCGCGCGTTTGCGCGGCCTCGCGCGCGGCAACCTCCTCGTGCACGCGTAACTCCAGTTCCTGATTGAGCCGCTCCCGAGCCGCCTCGATCCGCTTGCGTTCGGTGATGTCCATGGCGGCGGCGACCGCGCCAGTGGTCGTCCCCGAACCGTCCCGCACCGGCACGGCGCTGATCAGAATGTCGCACGCGGCGCCGTCGTCGAAAGCCACCCGGAGTTCCTCGCCATAGACGGCCTGTCCCCGCGCAGCTCGCTGCAAGGGTAGATCTTTGGTCGGTACCTCCTCGCCGTCCTTGAGCCAGCGGGCGCCGGGCGGCGGTCCTTGGATTGCGCCGCCGAGGGAATCGTTGTCGACGTACTCCGCGCGCAGTATCTTGCTGGCGAGTTGATTGCCTGTGATCCGTTCGGCTTCGCGATCATGCGCGAGCCAGACGGCAACCGGCACGGTTTCCATCACCGCATCCAGTTCGGCGCTCCTTCGCTCAAGCAATTCTTGCAGACGCCCCCGTGCCCGCCCCAGGTCCGCAACTAGTTGTCCATTCTCGACTTGCAGCTTTACCTGCCGCCGAAGCGATTGATGGACCTGATAGGCCACGGCTGAGAGGCCAAGTCCGTAGGCCAGTATCGTGAGCGCCATCGTTCGTGCAGCCTGGCCATAGGACAGCGCAAGATGCGCCGCGTAGGGCAGGAGCGCGGGGACGATGAAGGCGTAAAAGGCCGGCAGGTGTGCGGCCAGCGTGACCACGGAGCCGGCCGCCATGCCGGCGAGAAAAAACGGCACGAGCATTTGTTGCGTGGGCGAGCCCAGACCGGCGAACAGAATGCCGGTCACGCCCCAGCCGAGGCCGGTTATCGCCGAGGTTGCAACGAACCCTCTGCTCGTCTTTTGCGGTTTGCGCGTGAGGTGCCGCCAACCGATCAGACGAACCGCTTGCGAGATACCCATGTAGGCGAGCCAGGCCACCAGGACCGGGGTCGGTGCGGCATTGGCGAGGCCGGAGGCAAACAGTAGAGCAGTGAAGATATTAATGGCCACCAACAACGGTTGCCGCCGGGCGAGGTCGGCGAACAGCACGTCCCGAATCGGACCGTCGTTGCGATCGCCGGTTGCCGACATCGGCCCCCCAAAGCGTATTAGGCAGTATAGCGCAATCCGGAATTGATACCACCCCGTGCCACCGGGGACCAACGGAATAAGCGCCGGGCGGTATCCGCTGTATGTCTGAGTGAAGTCTTCGGCTTTTGACTGCAAGTCGACGGAACACAGCATGCGTGCTGAAATCTGGAAGAGCCGTTACCAACGAAGGCTGGCGCCACTCAAGTGTGTGTCTCGCACGGTCTACTTACGATCCCCGGACGCCCGCGGGAAATCCGTGCGCCGCTCCGGCCCGGCCGGGCGGAGGGTCCGGAACCACAAGGCCGCCGTTTCTCGCCTGATGAACCCGGCAGCTCCGAACAGTATCAATGTCGCGATCAGCACCGAGCCGGTGACGATCTGCTGCTCCTCCGGGGTCACGCCAGCCAGGCCGAGAGCGTTCTGTACGAACGCCAGGACAAAAACCGCCATGAGCACGCCGCCCATGGTGCCGCTGCCGCCGAAAATATCGACGCCGCCCAGCACGACCGCCGTTATCACCGGCAGGGCAAGTCCCGTCGCGGTGTCCGAACGTGCGCTCGCGAGATAGGCGGTGAGCACGATCGCGGCGATCGAACACATGGCTCCCGAGGCTGTAAAAACCCCGACGATCGCCCGCTTTACGTCGATACCGGAGAAGCGGGCCGCTTCGCGGTTATTGCCGATCGCGTAAAGCGCGCGTCCCCGGTGCGTTCTGTGCAGGAAGATCGCAAATCCGACAAAGAAGATGGCGAAGATGAGCAGGCTCCAGGGGATCGGCGTGCCACCGACCGTGCCGAAACCGATGCTTTGATACCAATCCGGGAAGTTACTCACGCCGCGTTCTTCCAGGATGATCTGGGCCATCCCGCGATATAGGGCCAGCGTGCCGATGGTCACGACGAGCGAGGGCAGACCGCCATAGGCGACCACAACGCCATTGAACAGTCCGGCCAGAATGCCGACGGCAAAGCTCAGTATCATCGCCGATTCAACCGGCAGCCCGTGTTCGAGGCAGACCGCCAGCGTCGTGGCGCAGAGCCCGACGATGGAGCCGACCGAAATATCTATTTCCCCGGTCACGATGATGAGCGTCATCGGCAGCGCGACAATGGCTTCGGGCATGGCGCCAGCGATGGCGATCGAAATGTTCGACGTCGTCAGGAAATAGGGGGAAGCGAAGCTGCCGTAAAGGAAGGCGCCGATCAGGAACAGCAGCAGGAGCAACTCCCAGCGCGCAAGGGAGAAGGTGAGTCGCGTCACCGTCCGGCACCTGGTAATGCGCCGAGCCCGTCCGCCCCGGACTGCCACCGCGACTGGCGCTCCGCCCGTTCGGCGCGCCGGGCCAGCACGCTGTAAAACATGGCGGTGCCGAGGATCGCCGCACCGATCACCGCCTCGAGCCAGAACTGATTGATGCCCAGGAGCTGAACGCCGTTGTCCAGCACGGCCAAAATGACCGAACCGATGGCTGCGCCATAGACAGAGCCGCTGCCGCCGAAGATGCTGACCCCACCGATCACCGCAGCAGAGATCGCCTGCAGGTTCAAATTGGGGGCGATGACCGCATCCACCGTGCCGAAGCGAGCGCCCCAGAGCACGCCGACCAAGCCGCACAACAGTCCGGACAGGATGAAAACGAAGGCGAGATGGCCCGCTTCGTTGATGCCTGCGATGCGCGCACTCTCGGGGCTGGAGCCAAGCGCATAAAGGTTACGGCCGGTACGGGTATAGCGCGCGGCCCAGCCAAGCAGCGCGGTGAGCAGGATTGCAAGCCACACTAAAAGCGGCATGCCCGCGACGTGGATCTGGGCCACTTGCTGATAACTGCCGGGTAATGCAGTGGCCGAAATCTCTCGCCCTCCGGCCAGTGCAATCGCGCCGCCGCGATAGATGGCGACCGTGCCGAGCGTCGCGACAATCGCCGGGATGCGGGCGACTGCGACCAGCAATGCATTGCCGACGCCGAGCGCGCTGCCGACCGCGCAACCGAGCAGGAACACGAATATGATGTGGGTGCCGGGATGATGTTCCAGCCAGCCGGCGGACACGAACGCACTCACCGCAACGATGGCGCCAACCGAGAGATCGATCTGCCGCGCAATGATGACCAGCGCCTCGCCGAGAACGACGATGCAGACCAGTGTGGCGGACAACGCCACCTGCTCGAGGTTCGCTCCCTCCAGGAAGCGTGGCGCGCGCAGACTCACCGCGGCAGAGATGAGCAAGAGGGCGAGCACGAGGTTACGCTCGCGCACGCGGCCGAGCCGCCTGACGAATCCGCCGATGCCGTCAGCCGGCCGGACCGCGAGCGCCTTTGACCTGCTGAAGAATGTTCGGGCGATCCGTGCAACCCTGGACCCTTCGCTATCCCGCGCGGTGTGGGCGGCGGCGAGCATCATCGCCTCGCGATCGATGCTATCGCGGGTGAACGTGCCGGCAACTCGCCCGCCGCGGAAGACGATGATGCGGTCTGCCATCGCGATCGCCTCTGCCGCGTCATCGCTGATCAGGATGATCGCCATACCCTCGGCCGCTAGATGCGAGACGATGCGGTGGATCTCCGCCTTGGCGCCCACGTCGATGCCGCGCGTTGGCTGATCGAGGATCAGGATTTTCGGGGTCGGGATCAGCCACTTCGCGAGCAGAACTTTCTGCTGATTGCCGCCGGAAAGCGTATTCGTCGGCTGTTCGATGTCGCGAGCAACAACTCGCATCCGCGCCACGAAATCGCCGGCGAGCGACGCCTCTTGCCGCCGATCGACCAGGCCGAGAGCGCCACAGAGCCGGCTGAGAATCGGCAGCGTCGCGTTGGCCCGGATCAAAAACGGTAGTACCAGACCTTGCTGGTGGCGATCTTCGGGCAACAGCGAGATGCCGAGCCTGAGAGCGTCTGCGGGCCAGCGGGGGCTGACCGCGCGGCCTTCGATGCAAATCTCGCCTCGCTCGGGAGTGGTGATGCCGAACAGCATCTCGGCGACCTCGGATCGGCCGGAGCCGACCAGGCCGAAGAAACCGAGTATCTCGCCTGTCCTGAGCTCGAAGCTGACGTCTTCGACGAAACCGGCGCCCGTTAATTCCGCGACCGTGAGGATTGGCGCGCCGATTCGCGCCATTTCCTTAGGGAAGAGAGCGCCGGGTTCGCTGCCGATCATGTGACGAACGGTCAGCTCAGGTGTAAGTTCGCTGGCCGGTGCGGTGACAACGCGCCGGCCCGATCGCAGGACGGTTACGTCGTCACCCCAGCCCAGGATCTCGTCGATGAAGTGGCTGATGAACAGGATGGCCACACCCTCCTGCTTCAGTCGCCCGACGATTTCGAACAAACGGGCGACCTCACGGCCCGAAATTGCCGAGGTGGGCTCATCCATAATCAGTACGCGCGCTTGCCGCGACAGCGCCCGGGCAATCTCGATGGCATGGCGTTCGGCAATGCCGAGCATCTTTACCGGTAGCCCGACATCGACGTCGACGCTCAGTCGCGCCAGCAGCTCGCGGGCCTGCGCGCGCATCGCTGCCCAGTCGATTTGGCCTCGTCGCGGCTGACGGCCCGGGAAGATATTTTCCGCAACCGACAGATCGGGGAACAGTGCAGGGTGCTGATGGACGACGGCGATGCCGTGGCGTGTTGCGTCGGCTACACCGAGGATGCCGATATCGTTGCCGCGTTCGAGAATGCGGCCACTATCCGGCTGATAAATGCCGCCGAGAATTTTGACCAGGGTGCTTTTCCCGGCGCCGTTCTCGCCGGCCAGCGAATGCACTCGGCCTGCGTGAAGTGCGAGATCAACCTCGCTCAGCACCTCGACAGGTCCGAATCGCTTGGTGATCCCGCGCAGTTCGATAACCGGGGTCATTGCGGGTGCTCAGGCGCGCCTGAAGGGCGGCCGCAAGCTCTGCTCAGTAATCGTTCTCCTTCAGGTTTTCGGCGGTGAATTGCAGCGGCTGGCCGGTTACGATCTCATGGTTAGGCTGGATCGTGTACGTGCCGGGCCACTTGCCGGTTTTGATCGTGAACGAAATCCCCCGGCTTGCCGTGGATCTTTCCTTCCGCAAAATATTTAGCGGCATAGAAAGTGATGTAGCCGAGCTTTACCGGATCCCAAAGGTAGAAAGCCTGGATCGTGCCGTCGAGCATGTATTTGGCCGTAATGCTGGGCACGCACAGTCCGGCGAGCTTGATGACGCCATGACCCTTGTTGACCGATTCGAGCGCCCGCGCGACCGCCGGCAACCCGGGACATGTCGGCGCGTAGATGCCGCCCAGGTCGGGATATTTCGTCGTTAGCGCCACCGTCAGGTCAAACGCCTTCTGCTCGTTGTCGTAGCCGTACACTTCGTCCACAATCTGGATACCGGGATACTTTTTCATCTCGTCACGGAACGCAGCGATCCAGGCATTCTGGTTGGCCGCGGTCGGCTGCGCCGAGACGACCGCAACTTTCCCCTTTTCTCCCATGGCGGACGCGAGCTTGTCGGCGCCGAACCGGCCGACCAAATCGGTGGTAGCCTGGTTGACGAAGAACGGCCGTCCCGCGGGCGCCGAATCCGCGTCGTAGGTGATAACCTTGGCGCCGAGCCGCTCCGCACGCTTCATGGCTGGCACGACGGCGTTCGGGTCGCTTGGTGCAACTGCGATGGCGGGAACGTGGCGATCGCCGAGATTGTTGATGATCTCGATCTGCGCCTGCGGGCTCGACTGCGTCGGGCCATAATTTTTTGCCGTCCCGCCGATCTCGCCGGCGGCGATCTGCGCGCCCTTGAGCGTGGCGTTGTAGTAGGGATTGGTGGTCTCTTTGATCACCATTGCCAACTCGAAATTCCCCGCCGCGACAGCTTGTGGCCACAGGCGGGGCGACAGTGGCGCGATGGCGAGGATTGCCACAACGATGGCAAAAGACAAACCGAGTTTCCTGCCCATGGGTCTTTCCGTTTTCGTTCGGCTTTTGTAGTCGCTTGCGTCGGGGGCCCGGTCCAATCGCAGGACGAGGCCGCAGACGAGGGACTTGCTGCGCAGCGTGAGAAATCTTGCACCGGCCGTCAAGCGGGGGGCGGGACGTTTCGGAGCCGGCTTGTCTGGGCGAGGTCGAAGCTAATCCTCCCGCGCTGCTCGCCCCGTCACCGGACGGCACACTGCGTGCGTGGCCGGTAAGTACGGCGGTGAACTCACCGAAGAACAATGGGCCGAAATTGGTCCTACTGTGGATGAGACAGCCATCTCCTGCTCCGCCATGACTGTAACCAGCTTGAGCGTGCTCGATGGCGACGTTACCCTGATCAGGTGCAGAGGTGACAGGGTCGGTCGCGGAGGGCCGGGCGATGCGGCAGCGAATTCTAGTCGTCGCCAAGGATCTGGCGTTGCGAGCCCGATTTGCACGCCTGCTAAAGACCTGTGGGCATGCTGTCGAACTAGCGGAGAATGCCGCCCACGCACGCCGCATTGGGCTCAGCGGCTTCGCGGTGGCAGTAGTGGCTCCGGACGGGCTCGGCCCGGACGCCAAGACCCTCATGGCGGAGCTGGATGCGCAGGCGACCAAGATGCTAACCCTTGGAATGGATCCCGGCTCTCTCGACCCTTCTGACGAAACCGGTCTGCTCGCCCGCATCACCGAAGCTACGCGCTCGCCGCCAGTCGCAGACGAGCCGGAGCCTGTCCGGTGCTTCGGCGGTTTTCGGCTCGATCTTGCTGCCCACGTCCTGACCGACAACGCCGGTAACGAGGTCCCGCTGACGCGAGGTGAGTTCAACCTGTTACGGGAGTTCGTTCAGCGACGAGGGCGTGTGCTCTCGCGCGAACACCTGCTGCAGGCGCTCGCCGGACGAGATGCCGAATCCTACGACCGCAGCATCGATATGTTGATGGTGCGTCTGCGCCGGAAGATCGAGCCGGACCCCAAGCGGCCGAGCCTCATCATCACCGTTCCGGGCAGCGGGTACAAATTCGCGGCCAAGGTAACGACAGAAACGGCTGCGCAGGCCGGGACAAAGCGCGAGCCATCGGTGGCCGCACCAGAACCGACCCCGCCCGCGGCGCCTGAGCGCCGCCAACTGACGATCATGCAGAGCAGGCTCGCTGGCCCGGCGCTCGCTGCAGCTCGGCGCGACCCTGAAGACCTTCAGCGGCTCGTTGCCGCATTCCGTGATCACTGCCAAGCGGTTATCCCCGAGGCAGGCGGAACTATCGACCGGCTGCTGACCGATGGGATTCTGGCTTATTTCGGGTATCCGCAAGCCGATGAACATCAGGCAGAGCGAGCAATCCGCGCCGCCCTGCGACTGGTCGAGACTACCGGCCGGATCGATACTGGCCAAGCCGCGCGCTTGCAAATCCAAATCGGCATTGCAACGGGGCTTACAGTGGTGGGCGGCCCGCCGGGTGGCTCCACTGCGTTGGGCGAGGCGGCCAGCACAGCCGCCGGTCTGGCCGCGCGGGCCGGGCCGGATACGGTGCTGATCGCCGCGAGCACGCGCCGGTTGGTGGGCGAACTGTTCGAATGCGTCGCCCATGAACCAATACTGCTAGAAGATGCCGCCGAGCCGGTCGAAGCCTGGCAGGTCGCGGCGGAAGCTGCCGCAACCAACCGCTTTGAGGCACTCCGCGGCGCGGCTTTA
>CAWGIP010000037.1:0-37398 GCA_963822675.1 uncultured Pseudomonadota bacterium
GGGTTCGCCGGGCTCTACGGTGATAGCCGCGTAGTCGAGGCGGCCTGCCTGGCCCACGCCCGACGTAAATTCTGGGACGTGCATGAGGAGACCAAGTCGCCGCTCGCCGGTAGCGCTCGACCGCATCGCCGCCCTCTACCGGATCGAGGATACCATTCGTGGCCAGCCGCCCGAGCAGCGCCTGCGCGCGCGCCAGGAGCACACGGCACCGCTGATGGCAGAGCTTCATCACTGGCTACAGATGATCCTATCGCGTGTCCCCGGACGCGGCAGCTTGGCCAAGGCGATCCGCTATACGCTCTCGCGTTGGGAAGGGTTGACCCTGATCCTGCGCAATGGCCGCGCTTGCATCGACAACTCGGCCGCCGAGCGGGCCATCCGCCCGCTGACGCTCGGCCGGCGCAACTGGACCTTCGCCGGCTCCGATGCAGGCGACGAGCGCGCCGCGGCGATCTACAGCCTGATCGAGACGGCGAAAATCAACGGACTCGATCCCGAAGCGTATCTGCGCCGCGTGATCGAGCGCATCGCCGATCATCCCGTCAATCGCGTCGCCGCACTGCTGCCCTGGAACACACAGGACATCAGACAAAGACTCGATCAGCGCCTCGCCGCCTGATCCCGCATGTCAAGTCAGAATTCCGCGGCATTTGCCGTACGCTTACGTTGCAGCACCGCTACATGCAGGTGGAGGCGATGGCAGAACTCTCGGACGCGCATGAGGGCTGAAGGCGGCGATCCGCCGCGTGTTTGGTGCGACCTGGCAACGCTGCCGCGTTCATTGGATGAGGAACGCGCTGTCCTATGCGGCGAAGGCCAGCAGAGCATGGTGGCGGCTGCGCTGCGTCAGGCATTCATTCAGCCGGATCGCGCACAGGCCAGCCAGACGCTGCGTCACGTCGCCGACCAGCTGTGGCAGAAATGGCCGAAGCTCGCCGCGTTCATTGATGACAGCGAGACCGACGTCTTGTCGCACCTCGACTTCCCCGAGCAGCACCGGGCGCGAATCCACTTGAACGGTTGAACAAGGAGGTAAAGCGGCGCGCCGATGTGGTTGGGATATTCCCGAATGAAGCATCGATTATCCGACTGATCGGGGCCGTGTTGCTGGAACAGAATGATGAGTGGCAGTTGCAGCACCGCTACATGCAGGTGGAGGCGATGGCAGAACTCTCGAACGCGGCAAGCGATGCTGAACCCAGGCGACTTCCTTGCGCGGCATAACGGTCCCGATGTGATGCAAACGGTTCCACTGGCGATGCGCGAGGGACAGACTGTGCCGTCGACAACACCTATGCCCAACGCTCGACCGGGGCGTCGCGGTCAAGCCCCGCAGCCGCCCAGCGGTGCGCCGAAGGCGCAGGGCTTGACGGCGGCGTCCACGGTCGCAGCACCACCAACTGCGCCGTCCGTCCCATTGCACCAGACGAGGCAGCCAACCTCAATTTTACCGGCGCCAAAGTGCCGATGAATGCCTTCAATACATCACCAATCTACACCAGCTTGACGGACACGACCGCATCGATTCTCCACCACATGCGGGGACGCTAGGCCGTGTGGACGGATAGCGTGAAGCACAAATAGCGGATTCCCCAATCGGTATTTGTTCGAATCACTGCGTGACCGGCAACGGGGAGCCGGCCATGCTGACCGGGATGACGGAGGAGGATTGGTCGGTCGTGCTGGAGGTGTTCGACGCGGCGCAGTCGCGCCGGGGCGAGCCGGGACATGACGACCGCAGGTTCCTGGAGGCGCTGCATTTCTTTACCGTCCACAACATCACCTGGCGGGCGCTTCCGGCCGAGTTCGGCAACTGGAACAGCGTCTGGAAGCGGTTCTGGCGGCTCAGCCGCACTGGGGTGTTCGAGGCGTTCTTTCAACTCCTGGCCGAGACCAGCAAGACAGCGCATCTGGTGCAGATGTTCGACAGCACCGTGGTTCGGGCGCATGTCTCGGCGGCCGGCGCAAAAGGGGGCAGCAAGATCAGGCGCTCGGCCGGTCGCGCGGCGGGTTCTCCACGAAAATTCACCTCAAGACGGATTTCGACGGCCTCCCGATCGCCGTCCACCTGACCGGCGGAGAGGTCAGCGACAGTACCCAGCTTGAAACGTCGCTGGGCATCGGTCCCGACATTAAGCCGCGCGCGGCGATTACCGATAAGGGATACGACTCGGCCGCCAACCGCGCGGCTTGTCGGAGACGTGGCATCGCACCGGTGATCCCGTATCGCGAGAATGCCAAGCAGCGGCCTTCGTTTTTCCCGAAGCTGCTGTACAAGACGCGGGCTCGGGTCGAGCAGGCCGTGGGCAAGCTGAAACGCTTCAAGCGGATCGCGCTACGCTGCGAGAAGACCGCCGAGAGCTATGCCGCATTCGTCAGCTTTGCTTGCGGGCTGATCTTGATCAAATCCGTCCACACGGCCTAGCACTACTTTGGCAGATTATAGGGGGCAAGCGGCTTGAGCAGCTTGGAACAGTGGGGACATCGGGCGGGTGGGCGTGGGACGAGGTAGTCGATTATGGCTTGTCGCACCGCCGGGAGGCTTGGTTGTGGCGGCGGTCCCGGGATTCTTTTTCCCCCCTCCGACCTTATCGAGCCGTCGGGATTGCAGAAAAGCATAGGCGATCATCGTCAGCAGCGCATGGCGATGCAGGCCTGTCCATGAGCGTCCCTCGAAGTGGTCGAGACCGAGCTCTTCCTTCAGCTGCTGATGCGCCTGCTCGCAGATCCAGCGTGCCTTGATGGTACCGGCGAGCCTCTTGACCGGCGTGTCGGCGGGTAAGTTTGAAAGATAGTATTTTTGCTCGCCGCCGGAGCGACGTTCACCGACCAGCCAGACTGGCTCGCCGGGCATGTGTTGGGCACCCATGTCTCGAATGCGCTGTGGTGGCCCGTCAGCGACCCGTACGCGCACAGCAGCAAACCGTGCTGACAGACGCCCCTTTGTGCCGCGGCGCCAACTGATGGATCGCCAAGTTGCGTTCGTGAGTATGTGTTCCGCTGCGATCGACTGGCTGTCGGGGACGTGTCGCTTCCGCGGGCGACCGCGGCCGGCGACAGGAAAGACCAACGACACGTCCGCCGGATAGACCTTCTGGTGGCGTGCAATGCCGACCGCCCAGTGCAGACCGCGCTCGCTGAGCGCGTGGCGAAACGGCGCGCTCAAGCCATAGCCGGCATCGGCCAGTACGCAACCAAACCGCGTGCCGCCGACCCTGATCCGGTCGATTTCGTCGATCGCGACCTCAGGCTTGCTGCGGAACGCCTGCCGGTCCGCGGGAACCCGCCGCTGCTTCATTCGGGCAGGATCGCTCGTCCAGCTCTCCGGCAGGAACAGCCGCAGCCCGACCGTTACCGGCACCTCGCCGCTTGCCAGCGTCAGCGAGACCAGGGTTTGGCAGTTGGCGGTCTTGCCGAGAGCAGAGGCATACTGCGGCGCCACACCGACCGAATGGGTGCCCTTCTTCGGCAGTGCTGTGTCGTCGATGACCAGCACCGCTTCGTCACCACCAACAAGCCGATCCGCCTGAGTAAGCAGTTCCGCTTCCAGCGGTGCCGCATCCCAGATGGCCTCCGCCACGAAGTGATGCAGCTGATCATAGTCGCCGGGAGCCAGCCGCTCCGCCATCGGCTGAACGCTTTTGCGGTCCCCCGGTCCGATCAGCCCGGCAATGTAGAGCGGGCACATACGCCGCCGCGCCTTGTGGCCCAGACGAGCCAGGAACGGCGCAAGCCAGTGCTCAAGCTCGTCGGTCCAGTTCAATCTCCGCGGTGCCATAGCCGGCCTCTCAAAAGCCGGCTCCTTAGGAATCAGTGAACAACCGATTCGGGAATCCCAAAACCAACGCCGTCAGGCGTAATCTGCCAAAGTAGTGCTAGGGTCCGTTCGCATTTCATCATTTCACCGGATCGAGTATTTGATCCAGTCGATTGAAGCGGCGATAGCGACGCCCGCGGCGTATGACGTTGCGGTCTTGTCGTAGCGCGTCGCCACGGCCCTGCGCTCCTTGAGGCGCGACCAACAGCGTTCGATGAGATTGCGGTGACGGTAGATGTAAGCCGGGCACGGCGGCCGCGCCTTGGTGCCCCGGCGTGATGGCACGACCGGAACGCTACCGATGGCGCGCGCCTGCGCGCGGAACTCCCTGGCGTCGCAAGCCATGTCAGCCAGCGTCCATGACGGTGCCTCCGGCAGCCGCCGCAACAGCGTCAGGGACGGGGCGAGTTCGTGCGCCTGACCCGGCGCGAGCAGGAAGTCCACCAACCGCCCGGCTGCATCGCATAGCGCCGACGAGCTTGGTGCCGAGGCCGCCCCGCGAACGGCCCAGCGCTTCGCCGTCGCCGGCGGCGCCGCGAGTGAATCGCAAACTCAACCCCGGTCTTTGCCGGGCCGCGCGCCCGACGCCTTCTGATGCGCCCGGGCGATCGTCCCGTCGATGCAGGCGAACGCCAGTTGCGGCTCGCCCTCCGCCACCAGATGCGCCATGATCTTGTCCCACACGCCGCGAACCGCCCACCGGCGGAACCGCAGATAGGCGTGATGCCAATCACCGAGCTCGGCCGGGATCGACCGCCATTTCGCGCCGTTGTCGAGCCGCCAGATGATCGCCTCGATCGTGCGCCGCTCTTCCCGACGCGGCCGTGCGCCGCGGATCCCGGCCGCCGCAATCGCCGCCTCGAATTTCGCCCACTGGGCATCTGTCAGGACTTGCATCGTCTCCCCCACTCCGACGATCAAGCCAATCAGTCGCGCCGTGACCGCAGCAAGTCATGAAATGCGAACGGACCCTAACATCTTGGTGCACCATGCTCGCCTTATGACCTCCATGCGGATGGCCGGGCTGAACCGGAAAATGGATTTCCTCTGGTCGCGCTCGCTGCATCAGCTAGGCCGTGCTGCCCTGCTGGTCGCGGCAATCACCTATCTCGCGGTTCTGCGAACCATGGCCTGGGCAGCCGTTCCGCAGGGCGTGTGGCTTATGAACTCACGAGTGGCCGTGCAAATCTTCGACTGCGACAGTCTGCTGTGCGGCCGGATTCTTTGGCTGCTGGTTCCGCGGATCCTCAGGGTCAATTGGACCTGGACAAGAATAATCCGATCCGGCGCTGCGGCAGCGCAAACTCTGCGGCCTGACTGTAATTTGGGGCCTGCACCCCACTAGTCCTGATCGCTGGGAAGGCGGCTGGTTCTACAACCCGGATGACGGAAAAACATACCGTGTCTCAGCACAACTCAGATCCCCCGCCGTGCTCATTGCGCGCATCTATTTGGGGATCCCGCTGTTCGGCAAAACCAAGACCTTGGTTCGGGTTTCACACGGCACATCGGAAGGATGGTGCTGAGTGTGCCAGGTAATTCACATCGAGAATTTATGGGAATGCGCCCGCAAGGTCAGGATGACGAGCGGATACTACACCGGAGTTTGTGTCCGCCTATCAGCTGGACGATATCCTCCTTAGCCGGATCGCGCCCCGTCCAGGCTTCCCAGTCCGGTTTCACCTTGCGCCAAACGCGGCTGACCACGTCCTTGCCAATCGCGCCTTTGAACAGCGCCCCGAGCGCCCGCTTCACCCGCCGAGTGTTGGTGCCGGCGAGATAGGCCGACGCAATCAGCGCCTCGACCTGCCGGGTCATCCGCGCGTAGCGCGGCAGTATCGCGCTCCGCCATTCCCGGGTGGGTTCCATCGGGAGCCAACAGCCGGCCCCGGGGAATCGCGATCTCGACCGGACCGAAGGAGCCAAGCAGCAGTCGCGACCGCGTGCCGTTCCGGTAGCCCGCGGCCGCACTTATCAGAGCGCAGAGCGTCGGTTGTCAGATGGACAACGCAAAGTGATTAGGCGCGGTTTGTACTCCAGCCCGCGGAGCAGGCGCTTGAAGAAGCGGTTGGCGAGCTTGCGGGCGATCGCCAACCATGCGGACCTCGGGCAGGATGCCCCGCCACGTCGCTCTTGCTTCCGATTGCTTAAATGCCATTGTATCGAGTTCACGTTCGTTTGACACATTGACACAAGCGGAGTTGCCGGTGCCTGTTCCTCTTTACGCTAAAAACGCCGATGCTGGTCGGACAAATGCAGTTCGGAAATTGGACTTTCCCGAGTCGGTCCGACCCTTTCGTCTCGCCTGGATCGACGCGACGGGTATCGCAGCGATCCATCTGGTAGCTCTGCTTGCCTTCGTACCATGGTTTTTTAGCTGGACCGGAGTAGTCCTAACTTTTCTAGGGCTCTATATATTCGGCACTCTTGGGATAAGCCTATGCTTTCATCGTGCGCTGACCCATCGCAGCGTTGTCTGCGCCCTATGGTTGGAGCACTCCCTGGCCATTTTAGGTTTGTGCTGTGTTCAAGACACCCCGGCTCGTTGGGTCGGCATACATAGGCGACATCACGAGCACGCCGATGAGCAGCCGGAATCCCCACAGTCCGCTTGCCGGCTTCCTCTGGGCGCATATCGGTTGGATGATCTTCAGAAATCGAGAGCTTACCCGCATCAGGTTAGTCTCGCGGTATGCCAAGGATATTATGCGGGACCCTTTCTACGCCAGGCTTGAGCAGAACTTCCTCTGGGTTCGGGTGCTACTGATTTCATGGTTGGCTTTCTTCGCTGGCGCGTTCCTCCTTGAACTGGTTCTGAGGAGAAACGCTTTGGACGCGATCCAACTTGGTTTCAGCGTGCTGATCTGGGGCGTGTTCGTTCGCACGGTTCTTGTTTGGCACATCACCTGGTCCGTCAATTCCGTGACGCATCTTTGGGGGTATCGCAACTACGAGACCGATGAATCCAGCCGCAACAATCTGATCGTTGGCTTCTTCAGCAACGGAGAGGGCTGGCACAACAATCATCACAGCTTCCCGCGTTCGGCGCGCTTCGGTCGTCGATGGTGGGAATTGGACGTAACGTGGCTGACGATCCAACTCCTCTCTGCACTTGGCCTCGCCCGGAACATCGTACCGCCACCTCATTCACTCGCAAGCACAAGCTAATCGTCAGCAGGTTACCAACCGCGAAGCGCGGCCGGCGGCGTCCGGACCCGTTCGTGGCGGTCACGTCGGAGGTGCGCGAGTGGTTCGATGCCGAGCCGTGGCGGACGAGCCGCGAGCTGTTCGAGCGATTGCAGGCGGCGTGTCCTGGCACGTTCCCGGACGGTGTTCGGTGCAGTCGCCGGGAGCCAGCCGACGCCTGCTATGCGGGCAAACGGGAGTGCCTGATGAGGCAGCGGGAGCAACTCGTTAGTCGGGTTCAGCTCGGGCGATTTCGGCGGCAGCGGCAGCAAGCTGATGTTAGGAGGAACCACGAGCTTCCCGGAGGTATGCCATCCCGCCTGGTCAAGCAGCACCACGGCATGCGCCCAGGCAACTCACCACCTGCGAGATTTCCGCCAACTGCATCGACATCGTGGCGGAATTACAGAACGGCAGCACGCGCCGAAGGTCGCGTGCCGCCTTTCGCCCAGCGGCGGGCGATCTTGTTCTTCTGCCCGATCCCTGGCCTCGTCGGCGAACCAGATCTCTATCGGCTTGCCGCTTGCATCCGTGGCCGCGACTTCTGCCAGGCGGACGGGAAGACTTTTATGCGACGGGCTGCCCCTCTACCCGGCAGCGTAGCCTGACTGGGCAAGCGGAGGTAAAGGAGCATTCCGATACAGATCTCTGTGCTAGGGTTCGACCTTGGGAAAAACGAGCTTGTCAGGAATTTTGTGTGAAGATCTGTTTCTCGGCCCGTGAACCGGCCCCCTAATTGACCGCCCAGGGTGTACCCTTGGGCTAAGAACCAGGAGTATGCCTATGTCCATGACTGGGAAGATCGACCGGGTTGAGGTGATCACGTCGGTGCAGCGACGGCGTCGCTGGTCGGCGGAGGACAAGGCGCGCATCGTGCAGGAGACATACGCGCCCGGCATGTCGGTGTCGGTGGTCGTCCGCCAGCACGGTATCGCCCCCAACCAGTTGTTCACCTGGCGCCGGCTGTACGCGGACGGCGCGCTGTCGGCGGTCGGTGCCGGCGAGGAGGTTGTGCCGGCGTCGGATTATCGGGCACTGCAACAGCAGGTACGTGAGCTGCAGCGCCTCCTTGGCAAGAAGACGCTGGAGGACGAGATTCTGCGCGAGGCGCTGGATGTCGCGCAGCCAAAAAAACGGCTGTTGCGCTCGCCATCGTCCGGATCGGAACGGCATGCCATGAAGACGATAGCCGATACGCTCGGCGTGGCTCGATCGAACCTGGCGGTGCAGATAACATCGGCGACAGCCCGAGCAGCGTCGCGGTCGCCGGCCGCAGCCCGATGCGGTCTTGTGGCCGAGATCAACGCCATCATCGCCGCGCAGCCAAGCTATGGCTACCGTCGCGTGCACGCCTTCATCCGCCGTCGGCGCGAGCGAGACCGGCCGCGCCGGCGGTGAACGTCAAGCGCGTCTATCGGGTGATGAAGGCGCACGGCCTGCTGCAGCAGCGCCACTCTGGCGCCAGCATCGAAGACGCCATGACGGCGCATTGCTGTTGCGCGGTCCAACATTCGCTGGTGCTCCGACGGGTTCGAGATCGGCTGCGACAACGGCGAGCGCGTGCGCATCGCTTTCACTCTCGACTGTTGCGATCGGGAGGCCATCTCCTGGGTCGCCACCACAAGCAGCATCGATAGCACCGATATTCGCGACCTGATGGTAGAAAGTGTCGAGCGCCGCTTCGGATTGGTGGATGAGCTACCGGCGTCAATCGAATGGCTGTCGGACAATGGCTCGCCCTATACCGCGCGAGACACCCGGGCACTGGCCCGGGTGATCGGCTCGTGCCGCTGAGCACGCCGATCGAGAGCCCGCAATCGAATGGCACGGCCGAAGCCTTCGTGAAGACGTTCAAGCGGGACTACGCGCTCGTCCACCGAAGCCTGATGCGGCCACGGTGTTGTGCCAGCTCGACGATTGGTTCGACACTACAAGTCTGTTTCACAACACCCATCTGCCTATGCTGCTGGAACGAATAGGTTCTGCTGATCCGGGGTACGATCCCGCGGGGTATTTTGGGTTCTGCCTTGCACGCTGAACGAGGTGCTGAGCATTGGCTTCGCCGAGTGTAGATCGGCTGAAGATCCATGGGCCATTCGGCAGGGGATGCATGCCATTGATCTCGCCAACTTCAGCGGCGCGCCTGAGCGTCTTCGGCGTGATGCCAAGCAGCCGCGCGGCGTTGCTCAGGTTGAGCCAGGGCTGGCACCCGTCCGGGCCTGCTCGGAACACCGGGATCCCGTGATGCGACCTCAGCGCGGTGACCCGTTCGCGGGTCCAGCGATTACCGTGTCCGGTGACAAGGCCGTTCCGGTTGAGAATACCGGCGATCAGATCGTCACTGGCGATGAGAACGAATTGCCGCACGGTAGCGACGATATCGGCCGAGGCGCTGTTGCGCTGGCCACGGCGACGACGTGGCAGGCGCAGTTCCGTATGGAACCCGCCAACCCAGTGGATCGTGAGAACGATCTCGGCTGCTTCAGCGTCGATATCGGCGATCAGTTCATGGATGAGGGTGCGCACAATGCGCTTCTTGAGCCTGGCATCCGTCCCGGGCGCCGACCAGACCGTTGCAAGGTTTGCGGCGAGTGAGCTGAGGTCGGTTGCCAACAGAGAGGATGGCTGCGGCGTCGAGCCATCATGCGCGGCAATCCTGGTCTCGATCTCGCTGACACGGGTCAGCGCCCGGTTCCAGCGTGATTCCAGTTCTGCCGTGACCAGCCGGTTCTCCGGGTCGGCGGCATCGTATTGCCGAAAGGCCCCGATCGGCGCCGTAGCGCGCCGCCTGCAGATCGCGCATCAGTGCGGCGCGAGCCTGGTTATGACGAGCGTTCGCCCGGGCTTCGGCCTCAACCGCCAGGGCAATTGCTCCTGGCTCGACGACCCGCAGGAGCGCTTGTTCGATGGCGTCATCGACGCGTAGTCCGCCGAAGGCAATGCAGCGCGGCTCGCCATTGTCGAGCAATCCCCGCCAGCACGAATAGCGTGGGATGCTGTGGTTCGCTCCCGTGTAGCGAACTGTCAGCTTGCGGCCGCAGCGCCGGCAACGAAGCAGGCCGCTCAGCAGCGCATCACCGTGCTTGGGCGCTCCGTGATGCCGGCTCGTGGGCACGTTGCTGCTCACCATTTTGCGGATCGCCTCTGCCCGCTCCCAACTGACATAGCCTTCATGGGCGCTTGGGATCAGCGCCAGCCATTCGGCGCGTGCCTTGCGCCGGCTCCTTGGCCGGATGGCTCCTGCCGCGTCATATCCTGTCGCCACGCGACTCTTACCATAGGCATAGGCGCCGCCGTACACCGGATTTCGATGATCCGATGGATGGTCGCATAGCAGGGCCGGCGCCAGACCACGTCAGAGTTGCGGCGCCTGACCGGCAATTCGAGCCCATGCTCGATAAACCAGAGTAGTGCCTGCCGAGCGCTGCCCAGTTCCGCTACTTTGTCGAAGACAAGGGTGATGGCGTGTTGAACACGACGATCGGGATCCTTCTCCAGCCGATCGCCAACCTTCACGAAGCCGACCGGAGCAGCCACAATCAATTCGCCGCGCCTCGCCTTTTCGTATCGGGCTGCGAGAGAACGTTGGCGCAGCAGATCGAGCTCATACTCATTGAGACTGCCCTTCAATCCCAGTAGTAGCCGGTCGTTGCCTTGGCGGGGTGCATAGACCGTCTCCTGGTCGATCAGCACGGTATCGACGACCCGGCACATCTCGATCAGCTGTTGCCAGTCGCGGCTGTTGCGGGCGAAGCGCGACACTTCCCGGGCGGCGACTGCACCGACTTTGCCAAGACAGACCTCGGCCACCATCCGTTGAAAGCCCACGCGGCTGACCGCGCCGGTGGCCGAGCGACCAAGATCGTCGTCAATCACTTCGATCTTGTCCCACCCCAGCTCTTGCAGTCGCTCTCGCATGGCGTACTGCAGGAGCCGACTCTCTTGATTATGCACGACCTGATGCGCCGACGATTGCCGAACATACAGGATGGCCTTGCGCTCGAGATGATGCGCCGTGATCTTCTCAGACATCACGACGCCCATCATCCCGTCCCGGGGTAGGGCCGCGGTCGGCATGGTCGAAGATCAGCTGCACCATCAGCCGCGTCAGCACATGACGCGTCTCGGCGGGGAGCGCCTGCCAAAGCGGCGGCTGCGCTATCTGCACGCCCCGGGAATCGGGGAATAGATCGAGCTGATAAGGGTTGGGGCGGCACGGCATGGACATCTCTCCGATTCGGATCGTGAGAGGCCGATGGTGCGCTCAGGTCCCGCACTGGCGACGCTGCGACCAAGCCAGAGGTCGCGAGCAGCGTCGCCAGGGTACTGAGGGCATCAATGTCGACACACGGAGCAGCACAGGAACGTATGGCAGCGCACGCCACCCGCTCAAACATCCAGGCTGGAATTTCCAGCCACCGGCCCGACAGCGAACCACCGCGGCTGCAGCGGAGTAACGTCTCACCCCCTTTGTCGATTACCTCACGAATTTGAACCCGGCATCCCGCCCATGGATGCAACGGATACAGAACTTCACCCACCTCGGTCCCGTGGGCGTTCTGGCGTCGCGTTCTACAACATGGTGCACCCGCACAAAGCGCTTGGCTATCGATCGCCGCGAGAGTTCCGTGTCCTGGTGAACTCTGGCCCGACCGGACTTGCGGTCGGCGCGTCACGTCGACCGCATCACAGCGCAACGTCCCGGACGTGATCGGGTCAAGCCCGCCAGCCGCGCGCCGCGCGGAGACGCAAAGCGTCTGGCTTGACGCGGGCACGGCCGTGGACCACCGATAACAACTATGTCCTGTCCGGTTTTCAGGGGCAACTACAGCCTATGCGTGTCTGTCACATTGCGGCAGATACGCTCGACCAAGTGCAGGGATCTCACCAGGAACTGCCCACCAGACGCGCGATGCCAAAGGCAGCTGTCGCGGCCAAACCGCCCACCATCACCGTCTGCGTCGCGCCGCGCAACGGAGCGACCCCGGTCAGCCTTCCCTTGACGCCGCCGAAGACAAACAAGGCGATCAGCGTAAGCCCGATCGAGGCCGCCAAGGCGGAAGAGACCGCATTCATTACGAAGTATGGGAGCAACGGGATGACGCCGCCGGCCACATAAGCGGAGGAGATAGTCAGGGCACTCTTCAGCGCCCGGCCGGGATCGGGCTCTTCCAGGCCCAGTTCGAAACGCATCATGAAGCGGACCCAGCGCGGGCGATCTTTTGTCAGGGCGTCCACCACCAGACCGGCCTGCGCCTCGTTCAACCCCTGCTGGCGCAAGATTTCAATAGTCTCAGACCGCTCGATGTCGGGCAGTTCCTCCGTCTCGCGTGTCTCGCGAGCCAATTCGGAGAGGTAGTGCTCTACATCCGTGCGCGCCGCGAGATAGCCGCCCAACCCCATCGCGATGGCACCCGCCGCCACCTCGGCCAGGCCCGCGGTCACGATGATGCCGATCGCGGCCACCGCGCCCGACAGACCGGCGGCGAGCGCGAACGGCACTGTGAGGCCGTCCGACATGCCGATAACCACGTCGCGCACCAACTCCGAGGCGAGGAAGTGCTTCTCGATATGCGGCGTGACCGGCATCATGGACTCCGTGCACTGATGAGATCGCGGCCAGGTTACAGGACAGGTTATCAGAGGCTGCCGAGCCATTCAGCGCCGACCGCCATTTTCACGCACCGCCGGCGCGACTGCCAGCAGGACGGCGGCTCCGATCACACCGATGAGCTGTGCCTCGTGTCAGCGCGGCGATTGTTCCTGCCCTATGGTTCGGCATTCGATCAGAACGGCAACGTCCTCCGGCAAAGCGTAACATCCGCAAATTTCTGCAACGGCGTCCCGGAACTCGCCGCCATGAGGTTCATCCGGCTGGCGGTTGGCGAATCCAGCACGGTCATCCCGCGCCTAACGACTCTGGGCTTCCCTTGGGAAATGGAAGGTCTTCTAACGAACCCGACGATCCCGGGGAGGAAGCCACTCCGGTCACTCAGCGTGCTCGAGGAGTTCTCTTAAGGGCTTTGTCCTCCTGCACAGATTTTATTTGGCGAATGAACCGCTCCGCATATTGTTCAGTACCCGACATAGTCGTGTTCGTCAGCGCCCAACGTGTGATGCCTGGTAAATATCGCTCTTAGCCGGTCCAAAAACTTCGGTTCACCTTCTGCCATATGGGCTATAAGAACTTGCAGGATCCGCTCGTGCGCCAAGACACGCCGTTCAAGATCAGTGTCTTCTATCGACATAACGGTTCTCCGATGCAGTAGTCGTGTTCTGGAGCAAGGCCTTTAAAGGCTGTCTCGGAACGCTTGCGGAATTGGAGTACATTGTACATTGGGTTGTCGAAGCCGCCCTCGAGCCTTGCACGTGGAACCCAACCACCCGTGCCGAGCATAGCCGGGATCAGCTGCGCTACGGAATAGACCTGATGGATGCGGAGTGGCAAACCCACGCCACTGGCACGCAGATGCCGGCCGCAGAAGAGGTTTGACACCGATGGCACACGCTCACTACGTCCGGTTTCCACCCAAGCGGTCGGGTCGAGACCTGGGGGTAGGGAGTGACGCTCAAAATCGGGGAGAACCCCATGCCACCCGATCACCGCAATCTGGATCTGACCATGCGAAGAGGCCGGGGGTACGCACCGGTCGGAGGGTGATATATTTCTTGGCGGATCGTGGCGCCGAATTACATCTCGCGAATAACTCAGAAGGTCTAGCGGCTGCTCGTCCCTGACTTAAGGAAGCGATTGATGATCAGGAAGAAGCCGACAGAGCCGGCGGGGATCCTTGACAGGCCGCCCGGTGTGCCGGCTGCCGCGCCGACGAGAATGCGAGCGAAGAAGAACTCCCATGGGTCAGCGCCAGCGGAGACCGCCACGACCACGTGCAACCCCTTCAAAGCAATGGGCGGCTCGGACTTCCATCCCTTCAACAACACCATCTTGCGGGAGACGCTGGCTACAGTGTGGGTACCTGGCGGCGAATATGATGGCCCATCGAGCCGAACCCAAACAGTCCTGCAGGCGCTCAGGGCCTTCAAACCGAAAGACGAGATCGAGGGAATGCTGGCGGCGCAAGCGGTGGCGCTGCATTTCGGTGCAATGGAATGCTTTCGGCGTTCCATGATCCCAGAGCAGCCCGGCGAGTTCCAGAGCAAGCTTCGGAATGCGTATTCCGGGGCAAGTCGGCCAGGCATTCCGAGTTTATGTCGGCCACTGATTCCGAGGTGATTTCGGCCATTCCGATTTGATGTCGGCCACCCCCTGAGGGGGTGGCGTTGCCCGACCGCTGGGCAGGTGAGCGGTCTGCCGTCTCGTCAGGGCGAGAGGGGGACCGATGCCGGCCGAGAGAGTGTCGATGCGACGCGTGCGCGAGATCCTGCGGTTGAAGTTCGAGTGTGGCGCGTCCGATCGGGCGATCGCGATAGCGGTGTCGGTGGCGCGCAGCACGGTGCAGCTGTGCCTGCTTCGGGCCTGCGGCAGCGGGGTTGAGCTGGCCGTTGCCGGCGACACTGACGGACCAAGGCCTCGAGGCGATGCTGTTCGCCTCCACGCACGGCGCCAAGCCGGGCAGTCGGCGCAAGGCGGAGCCGGATTGGGCGGCAATCCACCATGAGCTGCGCCGGCCCGGGGTGACGCTGCTGCTGCTCTGGGAGGAATACCGAGCGATCCATGCCACGGGCTACGGCTACAGCCGCTGGTGTGACCTTTACCGCAGTTGGGAAGCCCGGCTGTCGCCGACGATGCGTCAGGCGCACCCGGCCGGCGAGCGGCTGTTCGTCGATTATGCCGGGCATCCGGTGGAGGTGGTGGACGCCAGCACCGGCGAGCTGCGGGCGGCGCAGGTGTTCGTCGCGGTGCTGGGCGCCTCGAACTACACCTACGCCGAGGCGACCTGGACGCAGAGCCTGCCGGACTGGACCGGTTCGCATGTGCGCGCCCTGGAATTTCTCGACGGCGTGCCGCGCACGATCGTGCCCGACAATCTGCGTGCGGCGGTGCTGCGGGCGAACTGGTACGAGCCCGGGATCAACCCGACCTACCGCGACCTGGCGGCGCACTACGGCGCGGCGATCCTGCCGACACGGGTGCGCCGGCCGCGCGACAAGGCGAAGGTCGAGGCCGGCGTGCTGGTGGTGGAGCGCTGGATCCTGGCGCGCCTGCGCAACCAGCGCTTCTTCTCGCTGGCCGAACTCAACGCGGCAATCGCGGCGTTGGTCGCCGACCTCAACGCGCGGCCGATGCGCAAGCTGGGGGTCAGTCGCCGCCAGCTATTCGAGGAACTGGACCGGCCGTCGCTGTCGCCACTGCCGGCGGAGCCCTTCGTTTATGCCGAGTGGCGCATCCGCCGCGTCGCACTCGATTACCACGTCGATGTCGATGGCCACTATTATTCGGTTCCGCATCGATTGCTGCGCGAACAGGTCGAGGCCCGGATCACCGCCCGAACGATCGAGCTGTTCCACAAGGGCGAGCGCGTGGCGGTGCATCTGCGCGGCGGCCTGCGCGGTCGGCACACCACCTTGCCCGAGCACATGCCGCGCGCGCACCGGCGCCATGCCGAGTGGACGATCGAGCGCATCGGTCGCGAGGCAGCCGGAATCGGCGCCGCAACCGGGCAGCTGACAGCGCTGATCCTGCAGAGCCGGCCGCATCCCGAGCAGGGCTTCCGCGCCTGCCTCGGTATCCTGCGCCTGGTACACACCTACGGTCGCGACCGCGTCGAAGCCGCCTGTGCACGCGGTCTGGAAATTGGCGCGCGCTCCTACGGCAGCGTGCAGTCGATCCTGCAGCACGGCCTTGATCGCCACCCGCCCGCAGCCGCGGCGGAGCACGAGTTGCCGTTGCTGCACCCGAACATCCGCGGTTCCGGCTATTACCATTAAGGAGAAGCGCCTTGCTGACCCACCCAACACTCGACCAGTTGCGCCAGCTCGGCTTTGCCGGAATGGCGCGCGCCTTCGAGGAGCTGGCCGCCAACCCAAGTGGCGCCGAGCTCGATCATGCCGAATGGCTCGGATTGCTGCTCGATCGCGAGCTCGCCGATCGCCGGGATCGCAGACTGAAAGCGCGCCTACGTTACGCCCGGCTGCGCCACCAAGCCGCGGTCGAGGACGTCGACTACCGAACCGCGCGCGGCCTGGATCGGGCGCAGTTTCAGAAGTTGGCACTGGGCGGCTGGATCGAGGAGCGCCAGAACCTGATCATCGAAGGGCCGACCGGGGTCGGCAAGTCATGGCTTTCCTGCGCTCTCGGGCACCGCGCCTGCCGTGACAATCATTCGGTGCTCTATCAGCGCATTCCGCGGCTGTTCGCCGATCTGGCGCTGGCTCGCGGTGACGGTCGTTACGCCAGGCTGATGCGCGGGCTCGGCGGCGTGAAACTGCTCATCCTGGACGATTGGGGACTGCAGCCGCTCGGTCCGGAGCAACGTCACGACTTGCTCGAGATCGTCGAGGACCGCTACGGCCGCGGCTCCACGCTGATTACCAGTCAGGTTCCGGTCGATCGCTGGCACGACCTGATCGGTGCTCCCACTCTGGCCGATGCCATCCTCGACCGCATCGTCCACAACGCCCATCGCATCCAACTGCGTGGCAACTCCCTGCGCCGGAAGAAATCTCGGGAAGTCGCCGCCGCTTGACCTTGCCGCGATCAGCATGGAGAGATCATCACGCCACGAGCAACGCCACCCCGGCCGACATCGATCGGAACGGCCGGCCGACTTCAATCGGAATGGGTGGCCGACATCAGGCCGGAATCACCGGCCGACTTCATCGGAATGCGCACTTCGGAAGGATGCCGCGAAGCTGTCACGGGCGTTTACAGAAATGCTCGAGGCCCTCGAGCGGAAGCGTGGCAAGGGGCCGCAGGTGGTGCGGGTCGAGCGCGTCGTTGTGCAGGAAGGTGGCCGGGCCATTGTGGGGAATGTCCAAGCGGGTGCTGCTGCTGCCGGCCCCATTCCGTCACCGCCCCGGGCGCTCGAACAGGCGCCTGCGAGCATGACGCTGGACGGTCTCAGGAGTCCGGAACCGGCTGTCGCGGCCATGCATCGAGACCCAGGGGGCGGGAAGTGAAGGGCCCAAATCGGAAAACCCTAATGCCACTCGAGCGCCGCAATCCGAACCTATGCGGCAATCCAAATGGAGCGCCGCGCTGTGGAGCACGCACCCGCGCCGGCAGGGAATGCCGCCAGCCCGCAATGCCGAATGGCCGATGCCGGCTGCATGGCGGCAAGAGCACTGGCCCGCGCACGCCGGAAGGGTTGGAACGGCTTCGTGCCGCGCGCACAAAACATGGAGCCTATGGCTCCGAGGCGATGAGGGTTCGAGGTCTGATCCGGACGTTGCGTGCGAGTACGAAAAAAATATTGGAGCTGGCGTGACGCATCATAGTGGAGATGGTTTCGCCACCGCGGCAGCAGCGCGCATCGCCTTCGCGACCTTGTTCACGTAGCCGGCGCTGCACCCGAGCTCCCGCGCGATGCGCATCTGACCCATGCCGGCCACCAACTGGCGCCTCACGGCCATCTCCACCTCGCCTTGCATCCTCGGTCGGCCGCAGTGCTTACCGGCCGCTTGCGCACGCCTGACGCCCGCCAGGACGCGTTCACGGATCATCCCGCGCTCCAGTTCGCCGAACACGGCGGCCATCTGGAGCATCGCCCGACCATGCGGCGTCGAGGTATCCATGCTCTCCCGATCGGCATATATAGCCACGCCAGCGGCGGCCAGCTCTTCCAGCGCAGTCGTCACCATCGCCGTCGAGCGACCGAGGCGATCGATCGACCACACCATCAGCACGTCGAAGGCACGCCGTTCTGCGCCTTTCAACATGGCATCAAAGCCGGGCCGGTCCTCTCGCCCCCTAGCCCCCGAGATGCCGTTGTCCTCGAATATCTTCACGACTGTCCAGCCACGCCGCTGGGCAACCTCATCGAGCACCCGGCGCTGGTTCTCGACCGTCTGCTCGCCCGTGCTGACCCTGAGATACATCGCGGCACGCTTCGGCTGGCTCATGATCCGCCTCCATTCGTGTGACGATGCACCGGCCTTATTCACAAAGCAACTCCTTTATGAGAGACGATCGTTGCGCGTCCGCCGCACGGCTGCTCTAGGCGTTCCGCGTCATGCTCGAAATAGGCTTTATGAATGCGCAGATCGGAGTTCGATTTCTGTTAGTGGCGGAACCACGCTGCGCGACTTGCTGGCCGATCTGGCGTTCGGGGAGGAGTGGAACAGGTGCGTCGGGCGCCAGGGCGCCGTTTGTGCAGCGACAATCAAGGTGAACGGCGTATTGCCTCGCTCGGCGATGCTCCCCACCAGTCACCCGTTGTGCCTCAGCAAGTTGCTCCCGTTACCTCATCTGGGTGTTCCCGTTGCGACAATCAGCGTGCGTCAATCAAACCCTTGCCAACGACAATCAATAGCCGTCATCATGCCCACAAGCGTAGCCGCAGGTCTCATCCTGATTGCCGCTCGCTGCTCATCCAGATTGTCGCGCTACAGTTGCCGGGTTACCCGGGTTTGCCGGGTTACGTAATCGCTAACACGTGCCGGAACACATATATTTCCCGGCGTATATATTGATTCACGCACGTAGAGCCGATTCAAAGAACCGGCAAACCGGGCAAACCGGGCAAACCGGGCAAATCGCATCAGGTCGTCTGGACAAAAAAGAGCAACACCTCGTCGTGCGAGTCGCGCGTTGCCTTCAGCACGAGCGTTTTGCCGTTACGGCTGACCGGCTCGCCGATGTGGCGCTTAAGGCGCTTGCCGACGGCCTTTGCGGTAATGGTGTGGTTTGGCGGTATGTCCGGGAACAGGGTTTCGCGCAGCGCGATTCCGAGTTCCTTGTCGTTCGTCATGGTAAACTCGCTTTGGTCGTTGATGAGGCGGGCGGCGTCGACGGCCTGGAACGGGCCGGAATTCGGCCATTTGGCGGCGCGCGTCCCAGCATATCCGCAAGCGACGCGCTTTCCTCGTCGTCTTCTTCTTGTGACAGAAACAGCGACTGGAAGTCGAGCTCCTGGCCGGCGAGCTTGGCGGCGTGCTCGACGGCGGCGCCGACCACTCGCCACCAGATCTTGAACCGGGTGCGCGGCTGCGGTTTGGCGCCAGGTTGCAGGGTGGATTGCCGAGCAGGATCGTGTAGAGCGCGGCCAGGATTTCGCCGCGGTGGGCTTCGGTCCAGCCGACCGGGTCCGGATGCTTGAACTCTCGATTCTCGGGATCTGCGCGGTCCACTTCCAGGCGCACGGTAAGGCTGCGGGAGGCGAGGTCGCCGCGCGGGCCGATATTGTTGCCGGTGAACAGGTGAATTGTGCCGGCGGCTGTGGCCACCATCTCGCTCACGCCGAGCTTGCGGTCGCTGTAATAGGCGCTGGTGCAGCTGCGTTCGATATGCGGACAGCTGATTTGGCTGCCGCGCGTGATGTTGTCCCAAATGATGTACGGGACACCGGCCATGAAGTAGGACAGCAGCGCCTTGCGTCGTTCCTCTTCGTTCGTTGACCAGGCGGCGCCTGCGGCGCGCAGGCCGAGGACCGCCATAATTAGCATGTGCAGGCTGGTGGTTTTGCCCCCTCCGCGTCGGCCGGCGGTGACAAAGAAGCAGGGCCGGTCCGGCAGGATGGATCGTTCAATGATGGTCAACGCGGCGGCGATCAGGGTGCATTTGCCGGCGAAGTCTGCTGGCGACGTCCACCAGCCATTCGTCCATCAGGAAGCCGGAATGCGTGATAGACGGCGTCGGTGGTGCAGTCCTCGCGCCGTGGCAGCAGCGTCATGAGTTCTGTCGGGGATCGCGGAACATGATGCCGTAATCGCGGTCGAGGCCGTGCTTGGCGAGGATGTCGCCGTTGGCGAGCACGATCGGCAATTGCGCGATCGCGAGCCGGTGGGCAGGGCGCCGTCGTCGCGGTTCATGTAGTGGCGGACGAAGTGGGTTGGCAGGTGAACTGATCGGCCGTTTTCATCGACGAAGTCGATGTGTTCCTCGATCATCTCGGCGACTTCTGCTTCGGTCATTTTGACCAGGCACAGCATTTCCGGCGGCGGCAGATACGAAGTTTTGGTGTCACTCGATATCTCCTGGGTTTAGCATATGCAGGCGCGGGAGCGCGAGCGCCCGCATCCGGCTGGCGTCATTGTCGATGTCGCGCATGGGTGGTTGGGCTGTGGTTGACCGGCCCAACACCTCGTTCAGGACGGCCATTTGCGGCAGCCACTCGGCGTCACCAGCTGGCGCTGGAATTTGCGGGCGCGGATCTTGCCGTTCGGCGGCGCGGCGATCTCGCTCGTCCTTCGCTCGCTGGCGCTGTTGTTCCTGCTTTGCCGCTTTCAGCTTACTGTTGATCGCCCGTTTGCCGACGCCGGCGCGGCTGCCGGCGAGATCGCGAAGGCGCTCCAGTTCATCGGTCGTCCAGATCAGCGGCCAGCGCAAAGCGGACAAAAATATCGGCAGCCTCATGCGCGGTGCCTTGTCCAGCGCCTTCTCGACGGCGGCGGCGTCGTAACGCAGCTCATAGACCGTGCGGCCGTGCGCGAAACTGTGTATCCAGGGCGTTCCTTCCGCCCGGCGCATCACTCGCGCTTTGCAGCGGCCGTATGCGACGCCCTCCAGCGGATCGGCCAGCGTGGCGCCTTCGAACCTGCGCCGGGATCTGCCAGCATGTCGGCAACCGTCGCTCCGGCCAATTCCTCATCGTCGAACGGGAGCAGTACGTCTGGGAGCAGGACGCCCTTGCACTGCCGAGCCACGATACTCGCGGCCCGCTCGCGCGGCATGCCGGTGCGCGTGGCGAGCTTGACTGTTTGCTGTCCAATGAACGTCTCGCGTGCCTTCGCCGCCTCTGGTGCGAGGCGGTGCGTTTCTCGCGCGAGAAGGTCACGTAACCGGCTCTGTTCGACGATACTGAGAGGCGGGCAGGCTGTGATCGTGTCCAGCGCGGCTCCCTCGGTCACGACCGGTTTCCGGCCGGACGTGTCCTGAGCCAGCGGCGCGTCGAGGACCGGTGGGCCTTCGAAGATCAACCGCTCCGGCCTCCCAACCATCCGATCGACGAGGCTGCGTTCCAGCAGCTGACCACCCGCACTGACCATCATCCAGCCAAGACCGGCCAGCCAGCACCGGGCGTGCAAGGCCTTCAGGAAGCGTTCGATGTCCGCGCCGTCGCGAACCAGCAGGAAGACATGCAGGCCGCCACTATCGGGGAATCGTTCTCCGGTATCAGTGCGCCAGATCCCGGTGGAGGTGCTTGCCCGGGTGACTGTCGTAGCCTTCGCCAGCTCCGGGAGAACCGAATGCAGCGCCGGAACAACACCACCAAGATCACGGAGGCGGTTCGACACGCTAGCCGGCATGCCTTTCCGGTCGAAATCGAGAAGACACAGCGCGGCCGCACGTTCAGTATATGTGATGTAGTTCTGCGTTCGGCTGATCAGCGTCGGTCCCGCGTGCCCGTTCAGGAGCAGCCGCGCTTTATCGGTTGTGACCTCGACGTGGTCTGGAAGATCGGGCAACGGGTGTCCGAGAGAGATTGCGTCATTGCTCGGGAGACCGCCAATTAGTTGCGCGAACGCATGCAGGCTGTTCAGCCTTATGCGATGCGCGGTCCCGCGGATCAAGATGCAATGCGAACCGTCCGAGACCAGCTTGCCGTCTTCACCGAGTGAGATACGTTTTGTCAACGCGCCGCCAAATTTCTGGTATCGGGTCACCTGGAACGCGGTCATGGGACGCATTCCTCGAGAGGCGATAGCAGATCCTTTTCCCGACTAACGATGCATCGTGCCGTTGCTGGCAAAGCGGCGCCCGACAGCCGGATGAACAACCCCCAGCCGCTGCGGGAAGCGCGCTCCAATGCGGAATTGGCGGTCTCGCCCATGCCTAGCAGCACCACGCCGTGCCCCGATGCGGTGCCTATGGATCCGTCTGGCCGGACGAATTTCGTCTTGCCGCGCGGGAAGACCAGCGTTTCGGCGCGCGGGGCTACTTCCTCATGGAACCACCCGCTGGAGGTATATGCGCGGCAGATGCCGACACCATTCCCGTGGTCAAAGAAGCGGCGGAGCCAGGGAATATGACCGTGCCTGGCGCCAAATGGTGGATTCATGAACACGAGGCCGTGCCATGGCTGCGTGAGCCCGTCGTCCGCCTTGGTGAAGTTTCGTCGTGCCGGCACCCAGCGCCCCGGGCCGGGGCTGGCAGGGATCCAGGTCGAACTCGAGGCCGAGCGCTGTGAAGATCTCCGGGGCGGCGTGAACCAATCGCTCGTCGCGCCCACGTTCGGCTCGTGCGTGCCGCGGCTCATGCTGATCTCCGTAGGCCGGGGTGCTTGGTGTCGCGAAGCGCGTAGAAGAGCCACCTGGGCTCATATCCGCGCGCCATCTGGATCCGCGCAGGTGCTCCGGGCTGCCGCGAGCCAGATCGATCAATCGATACCAGTCGCGCCCGGTAACGCGACTGATATCGAGCCCGCCAGCCCATGCCGGGCGTCGCTCCACCGCGATCCGTCCGGGCTTTGGCCGCAGCGCCCGCCCAACCAGCTGGCGGTGAAGGGCAAAGCTTTGGGTCGACCGAAGCAGGACGGCGCCGCCGACGGCGGGCACGTCAAATCCCTCACTCGCGAGGTCGCAGCTCGTCATGACGCGCATGTCGCCGTCGCGAAGCTGCTGAACGATGTCTCGACGCTGATCGGATCGCATCGTCCCGTCGATCGAAGCGGCAGGAATGCCGTTGTCGGCGAACTGTCGCAGGACGTTTCTGCGTGCTTGACGGTTGCACAGAAGCGATCGCGGTTTTGCCTTGGCCGTGCTGCAAGTAATGCTGGATCGCGTCGCCGGTCACCGCGTTATTGTCGAGCGCTTCCTCCAAATCGGCAGGAATGAAACCGCCGCGGCAGGAGCGGACCCGGGAGAGATCGATTTTCGTAGGAGGCGCCAAGTATTCGTAGTCAGCGAGGTGGCGTGGCTGCGGCGGCTAACTCGGCCGCACGGTGCGGGAACCGGCGGGCCTCTTCCCACCGGGCAACGTCCTCCACCCTGTAAAAGATGCAGCGCCCAAGGCGCACATAAGGTGGTCCGGACCCGCGCTCACGCTCCGCATAGGCGGTCCGGCGCGTGATACCGCGCCGCAGGCAGTAGGTGGCCTGATCGATAAGATCGCTGAGACGCACTCTCGTATGCCCCTCTGAGGAAAGAGGGGGAAGTCATTAGTAGCAACGGGAGCCCGGTGTATAGGGACGAAATCCGGGTCGCTATTTAGTCCCTATCAGGCCTACTCGGCGGGGTGCTTAGCGCCGGAAGCAGGCATTAAACCGGCGCAGTGCCTTAGCAACCGCCTCCGGCGTGAGTGGCCGGCCGCCCTTTGCGATGTATCCGACCAGGTTGAGTGCGCAGGCAGCGAAGATCATTGCTGGATCGGCATCACTCGTGCAGCCCCGCCCAACCGTGATCCGATAACCACGGAAGAAGATGTCGGCCGCGATCCGATACTCAGTGAATGGCACCTTACGTCCTTCGGGGAATTCCGAATTGAGCAAGTCCATCAATTGCTGCCGTTCGGGACTGGCACCGAACAGAGCAAATTCCTTGGCCAGCTCCTTTCTCAATAGTTTAGCCGCCTCATGTGAGCCGCCGTCCAACTTCTGCTTCGCGGGAACAGGTCGAGCCTCTGCGAACGAGCTCAGAAAATCCGAAAGGACTTTGCAGTTTTCTTCGCACCTGTAGGGTTCCGGTGCCCCGGCATCGCGGAGCAGCCGCTTCACGTCGTCTGGTGTGAATTGCCGGTTCATGTATTACCAGCCAACAGTGGCAGGCCGCTGCGATGCTTTGCGAGGCCAAGCTCGCGCTGGTAAACGCCCCGATCAGCCGTGTGACCCTCAGCCGCGGCGGTCACGATCTCGGCCCAGGCTTCGAGGGCTGCGCGACGCTCCGCCATGAACTCATGCCTCTGGTAGATTGCCGCGGTACCTGATATCGCGCCCGTGACGTGGTTCAGCAGTCGATCTGCGACATGCGGTGGTACGGCAAGTTCGGCCAGGGCAGTAACGCCACGGCGTCGAAAGTCGTGTAATCGCCAATTTCCGATCGGCACGCCGCCCTCGGCAAGCGTGCGCTCGAGCTGGGTCTTAACGTGCCCGAAATCCCCGGATGGGGGTCGTTTTGGAACCAGGGAACACGAATGGGTTGCCGTGGAGGCGGGGCAGCGACTGCAGGACGGCGAGGGCCGCCGTTGAGAGCGGGACGATGGTCGCTCTGCCGTTCTTCGCCCGCTCGCCCGGGAGCCGCCACGCTGTCATGTCGGCCGACAGCTCAGACCATTGCAGGCCCGCAACCTCTTGGCGCCGCTGGAGCGTCAACATCAGCGAACACACGAATCCGGCCAGAATCGGGCTCAACCCATCGCAGGCTCGCCAGATCGCGCCAAGCTCTTCTGGTTCCAGGACCCGCTCTCGGGACGGCTCGCGACCGGTGCGGGGTATGCCGCGAAATGGGTTATCGCTAAGCCGCTGCTGCCCGACGCCCCAGGAGTAGGCGGTACCGCAGATAGGCTAAGGTTCTGTTGGCGGGGACGACGCTGGTCCGAACTCTTCACCGAATTGATCGCGCGGACAGCCTCCAGCTTCGTCATCGAGGCGGCTGGTCGCGTCAGAAGGTCGGGCAAATAGCGATGGCAGCAGGCCACGGCTTCGGACAAATACGACGGACGCCGATCCCCGGCCCGGGCCTTAGCCCAGTCGGAGATCAAGCGCTCGACGGTGAAGGCCGCCTCAATTCTGGTGTGGCGGGCATCCTCGGCCTTGGCCTTGGTTTCAGCGACCGGATCGCGGCCGGCTGCGGCCTCGCCCAGCACCCGCATGGCCTGGCGGCGGCCTGCCTCAACGGTCAGCACACCCCATAGCCCGAGTTTGACCCGGCGCTTCGTGCGCCCGGCCCCGGTCCAGACCGCATAGAGGACCTTGCTCCTGGCCTGAGTGACGCGCACGGCGTATCCCCGGGTCACGCTATCGAAGGCCCAACAGTCTTTCTTTCCCGGTGGGCACATGAGCCTGGAAATCAGCCGTTCGGTCAGTTTTGGCATGGCTCGCACAAGGGGCCCGTCGAGGATATCCGGCGGCCCAGCGCGGACCTGGAGCGGACCCGGCAAGGGTTCCCACGGGTTCACATTGGTTCCCAAGCTAACGGTGACCGTCAGTTAAAACACAAGTATTTCAGCGCATTATGGAAGGTCTCTGCCTGTTATTTCCTACAAGTTCTCGTGATGAAACCGGATCAGCGGCCCGGTGCTCGACCGCGTTGATCTGACGGTGGAGGTGCAGCCGGCGAGCGCCGCCGAACTGGCCCGTGCGCCCGCGGGCGAGTCGAGCGAGGCCGTGGCCGGGCGGGTAGCACGCGCCCGCGCCGCCCAGCGCGCCCGATACGGCAAGGACGGGCCGGCCAATAACGCCGAGGTGGACACGCGAGACTTGGCCCTGGCGGCCGAGGCGCAGACGCTCGCGGAACAGGCCATGGAAAAGCTCCGCCTGTCGCCACGCGGCTACACGCGCATCCTGCGCGTGGCGCGCACCATTGCCGATTTGGCAGGCGCGCAGGTAGTGGGGCGCGCTCACGTCGCCGAGGCGCGGGCGTTCCGCCATCGGGGTGTCGGACGGCGGGGGTGAGGCGGGACCCAGGGCCGGAAGTACCGGAAATACCAGGTGAGGAATTGACTTCGCCCGATCTTAACCCTTCTCAAACGGAAAGTTTGTGCCGAATTCATGAGCAAGATCCCGAAGAATGCCCGCGAAGCTGTAACGCTATCGACGATCCGCGAGGGATCGTTGGGTTCTCCGCCGAGTCGGCGGGTAAAGCCCCCGGTTCGAGAGCTATCTACCAGAAGACCGTGGATGGGGCGGGAAAGACAGTTGGTTACACGAAGACAACTCTCGATCCGAACGGAAACGTAGTTCACGTCGAGGATAAGATGTGATGGAACCCGATCGACGTGTCATCCTCGAAAATCTGCTGACGCTGTCGCGCCCCTTACCGCAACTTAAGCAGGAACTTGCCGCATTCGGATTTGATTATGGCGGCGAGCCGGTCGAACTCAGTGCAAACGAGCTGGCCGCGGTGCTCCAGAAATTCCTGGACGGCTTGATTCCAGCGACAGCGGTGGAGGACTGGGCCGATTTGATCGAGGTGCGCGAGGACGTGGACTACCCGGAAAGCCAAAAAGACGTGATTTCGGATATTATCTATCAGCTTGCAAATCCAGTGCTGGAAGGTTCACTCGACGCGGATAAAGCACGGGAATTCCTTGCACTACTTACGTAGCTATGATTGTCCAGGCGCCTGCTTTCGCCATGGGCCAATCTATAAGGCTGGCCGAGTGAATTTGTTTTTGCCCTCAATCTCGCGCGTGCAACATGGCAGACATCCAGTTCACCGAGCGCCGGGTCAAACGCGCTTCGGTTGTCTCTCCGTCGTAATCCGGCGCAGCCGGTGGCTGGGTGAACAGGGCACGATCACGCAAGCTGTTCACGTTGACGACGGCGCGCAGCCCGGTGCTGGTCTGGCACAACGCACCAACATATACCCCGCAATGCTTGCAAACTATATAGTCGGCCGTACGCGAGCCGAACCGATACCGCTCAACCAAACTCCAATCATCGGCCCAGACTTCGAACAGACCGCCCTTGTCCGAGACGGTGCGGGTCGCGTGGCTGCGGCAGAAAGAGCAGGAGCACGAGCGCAGGGGCGAATCCTGCGGGGCACTGCTGAGACGCAGTCGCACCCGCAAATTGCCACAATGACATCCGCCCTGGTGCTCCGATCCCGCGGCGCTCATCGTCTGGTTCCCCTACCTGCGACGTCAGTCTTTGCTGCGGCTCCACAGAACAGGTGCGGGGACAGTCATTGTCAAGGCGTGGCTCTATTGGGTTGCCATTGTCTGCTAACAGCCGCGACTTGGCGTCGGGAGCTCGGCACCTGTATGTCCCGAACGGGGTCAACCCGGGGAGAGGGCAACGAAGGAGCGTGGGGTTGGCGGGCCTTATCCCGGCTGCGACATCCTCCCGCCTGCTCATGCCCGGTGTCCTCTGGTTCACGCCTGCCGACACCGGCTGTCAGATTAGGTCCTCTCGTCAATCCTGAACACCTCCCCGCTCATTCCCGCGCAAGTGTGGGGTCGGCGCATTTCTTCACAGGCTCTTTCGCGGGGGATGAGGGCGTGAGCCAGCCATCGGCCAATCCAGGAGCGATGCATTGAACGGAAAGCGATTTTAGATAGACACAATTACCATTGACAAACAGTAGCACTAACTCCGCATCGCTCGCCATGCCAGACAGCGCCGCGACGAACCTTCGCCAGCCAGCTCCCCGCCGACGCCTATTCCCAGCTCATCCGCACGCTGCGTCAGGCGTTGCCGCCGCCGCTCAGCGACAGTCCGGAGGATCTGGCCCGGCGCGACCACGCCGCCATTGCGCGGATCGCCGCGCCCACTCCGGCGAATGCGGCCGAGACCGATCTCGCCGCGCTCTACGTCGCCGCCTCCGAGCAGTGGAAGGAGTGTCTGCGCCTGGTCCAGCAGCCGGACATCTCGGCGTGCTGGGCAATGAAATGTCGGGCGCAGGCCAACAGCATGATGCGCCAGGCGCAGAGCGCGCTCAGGCTGCTGCGCATGCAGGCGGCGCGGCAGAAGATCGAGGCGAACAGTGCGGCCAATGAGCGCGCTGCTTGGACCGAGCATTGTGCCATCGGCCTGATGGCGCAGGCGCTGTCGCCGCGGCCGGGGGCGGCGATGACCGCGCCGTCGACGCCCGAGCCGCCAGCGGAACCCGAGACGGTGGCGCACCCCCAACCCGAGCCGGTCGCCGCCGAGGAATGTGCATCCACGTATCCGCGAAACGCCGCGCTGATGCGCCGCTTGCCATTTTTGCCCGACAACATCGTCTACTTCCCGCCCGACGACGAGCCGGTGCCGGCGCGCATCGTCTCCCGCCCGCCTGATGGCGATTGCATTTGGCCAATATCACCTCTCCCGCGTGCGGGAGAGAGCCTGCCCCGGACTTGGTCCGGGGTCGCCACGCACAGCATGGCGGACGAGGGTGCCACCCCCAACCCCGAATTTCCGTCGCGGCCCGCCCCCTTCATCCCTCCGTCTCCTCCTGCAAGCGCGGGTGGAGAGGGGGTAAACGCCTCGCTCGACGCAAAATGCGATCGCCCCTGGCGCCCGCCTAATGGCGCGACGCTGGACCGCCGGTTCGGCTAAGCGCCAGCCTGTCTCGCATACAGCGAAACGAGACAGTCATGAGACTAATTCCAAGACCTATGCAGCTCCCCGATCAGACCGACTTTTCGCAGGACAACTCCTCCAGCGGCCAACGCGGGCGCGGATCGAATGTCAATTCGTCCGTAAGCCCCAGCCGTAGCCGCTCGATGCCGGCCCAGGCTACCATAACCGCATTATCCGTGCACAACCGTGCCGGCGGTACCGCGAGCCGGAACCCGCGCGCAGTCGTGGCCTGCGCCAACGCCTCCCGGATCGCTGCGTTCGCAGCTACGCCGCCGGCCATGACCAGCAATCCCGGGGCGCCAGGGTGGCGTGAGGCGAAGAGCGCCATCGCATTCCGGGCGCGATCGGTCAGAACCTCGATCGCGGCACGCTGAAAGCTGGCGGCGATGTCTGACGCGACATCCACAGGCAAGGCCCCGGACCCGTGCAGCGCGCATTCCTGCGCCACGGCGGTCTTCAATCCCGAGAAACTGAAATCGCAGCCGGCGCGGCCCAGCATCGGGCGGGGAAAGGCGTAGCGCGTGGGATCGCCAAGCGCGGCGAGCCGTTCCAGGGCGGGGCCGCCGGGCCAAGGTAGGCCGAGCAGCTTTGCCACTTTGTCGAACGCCTCGCCCACTGCGTCATCGACGGTGCCGCCCAATTTTACATAACGCCCGACCGTTTCCACCGACACGCACTGACAGTGCCCGCCCGAGACTAGCAGCAGCAAATAGGGGAACCCTGCGCCGCCTTCGATCAGTCCCGGCAGTCGGGCGGTCAGCGCATGCGCTTCCAGGTGGTTGACCGCAACGTACGGCAAGTCTGCCGCCAGCGCTATGCCCTTCGCCATCTGGCTGCCGACGACCAGACCGCCGATCAGTCCTGGCCCGCCGCTCGCCGCGACCCCACCCAACTGCGCGAATTCCAGGCCGGCCCTTTCCATCACTGCACGGACCAGGTCCGGCAAATGCGCCAGATGCGCGCGCGCCGCGATCTCGGGCACGACGCCGCCGAACGGGGCGTGCTCGCGTTCCTGACTCAACACCGCCTCAGCCAGCACGGCGCCGTTGGCGTCCAGCACGGCGCCGGCAGTTTCGTCGCAGGATGTCTCGATGCCCAGGACGGGCTGCATCGGGGGTTCTCCTATCACCGCCGAATTCGCTAATCTTCCCATCGGGGTGGAGCGGTAATAGGACATGGGCATGAACGCGGCCACAACACCCCATCCGCCCGCGAGCCCGGCGCCTCCTTCCGCGCGTGTCAAGGCGCATGTGCGCGCGCTACCGTTACGGGTCGGCACGCGTGCCTCGCCGCTGGCGCTGGTGCAGACGCGCATCTTTCTAGCGCTGCTGACCCGTTTCTGCCCGGTGCTGCGCAGCATGGACGTGTTCGAGGAACACGCCATCCGCACCACGGGCGATGCGGTGCAGGACCGCCGGCTCGCCGACATTGGCGGCAAAGGTCTGTTCGCTAAGGAAATCCACGAGGCGCTGGCGAACGGTCGCATTGATTTCGCCGTGCATAGCCTGAAGGATCTGGAAACCGAGTTGCCGCACGGCATCGTTCTCGCCTGCACCCTTAAGCGTGAGGACGCGCGCGACGCGCTGATTCTGGGGCCAGGATCCGTCCCGGTCGATTTGGCCGACCCGCTCGCCTCTCTGCCCTCGGGCGCGGCGATCGGCACGTCATCCGTCCGGCGCCAGGCGCAGCTTCTGCACGCCCGCCCCGATCTGCGGATCGAAACGCTGCGCGGCAACGTGCAGACCCGGCTCGACAAGGTTGCGGCCGGCACCTGCGCTGCCTCCTTGCTCGCCATCGCCGGCCTCAAGCGGCTGGGTCTGGCGAACCACGCCGACGCCATACTGGACCCCGAGGCGATGGTGCCCGCTGCCGGGCAGGGCATTGTCGGTGTGACGGTGCGCGAAGATGACACGGAATTGCGCGAGTTGCTCGCGGCGATCGAGGATCCGGAGGCAAAGGCAGTCGCAACGGCCGAGCGCGCCATGCTGGCGGTACTGGATGGCTCCTGCCGGACGCCGATCGGCGGACATGCGCGGATGCTGCCGAATGGCGATCTGCACCTGACGGGCCTGGTCGCACGCGCCGACGGCAGTTTCCTGCTCAAGCGCAGCCTGCACGGGTCCGTTTCGGAAGCGGCGCGGATCGGCGCGGAGCTGGGCGCGGGGCTGCGCGCCGCTTCGCCGCACGACATCTTTGCCTGAAACCGCCCGCAGAGGCGTGCTGATAACGCGCCCGCAGCCGGGTGCCGACGAGACCGCCGCGAGGGTGGCTGCGCTGGGGCTGGCGCCGGTCGTGGGACCGGTGCTCAGGATTGATGTGCGCCCGAGCCGCCATCTCCAGACGATCGGGTCGGGAGCCGTTGACGCGATCCTCGTGACCAGCCGGCACGCGCTGGCGGCGGTTCCTGCCGGGCTGCGCGCGGTCCCGTTGTTCGCGGTCGGCGACGCCACCGCCGAGCAGGCTCGCCGGCTCGAGTTCGCGGATGTGCGCAGTGCCGGCGGCGACGCAAGGACGCTCGCCGCCCTGGTCATGCGCACCGCTCCCGGCGGAAAGCGCAAGCGCCTGCTGCACGTCACCGGCCGGGCTGTCGGGCATGATCTGGCCGAGGCGATCCGCGCGGCGGGCGGACGGCTGACGCGACGAGTTGTGTACGCGCAGGTGGCGGAACGAGACCTGCCCGAGGCCGCCTGCCACGCACTGAGCGCCGGGTGTCTGGGTGCGGCCCTGTTCTTCTCGGCCGAGACGGCCAGGGCCTTTGTTGGCTTGGTGGGCCGCGCGCGCCTTGCCGGGGAGGTGCGTCGAGTCACTGCTTGCGCTATCGGGCAAACCACGGCCGTGGCATTAGAGTCGCTCCCGTGGGGCGGCATCCGCGTCGCCGCGCGACCCAACCAAGATGGGATACTGGCCCTTCTGCAATGAACGAAGAGACACCTTCTCCTCTGCCTCCGGAAGATGTGCCCGCCGTCGTTGCGCAGGCGCCCGATGTACCCGAGCCGGCTGATCCGCAAGCAACCATGGCGCCCGAACCGGCTGGTCCGCAGCTAGCCCGTGCCGCGTCGCTGCCGCCCCCACCGCCGCCGCGCCGGCGCGGGCGCATTATCGTGCCGGTCATTTATGCCGTGGCTTTTCTCATCCTCGGCGGTGCGGCCCTGTTCCTCTGGGTTCACCCGTTGAACACCGGGCCGCAACCGGATACGCAGCAACAAATCGAGGCGTTGCAGAAACAGGTGCAAGTTCTGACGGGCGAGGTGCAGGGATTGCAGACGCGCCCGATCCCGGGACTGGCGGTGCTGCAGTCAGACATCGCCACGCTGCGGAAGGATATGCCGAAGCCGCCCGATCTCGGGCCTATACAGAGCAAGATCGGCGCCGTGCAGCAGCAACTGGCGGATCTTGCCAAGCAAAAGGCCGCTCCGCTAGCCGGATTGGCGCCATTGGGAGCCCGGGTGTCCGGGCTGGAAAAGAAGATTGACCAGTTGCCGGCACAGCCGGCCGGGGCCGCGGACGCCGGAAAGTTGCAGGCGCAACTCGATGCGCTGGCCAAACGGATCGATACGGTGCAGCAGTCGATTCCAAAAGAACCCGACCTGGCGCCTCTGCGTTCCGACATCGCCTCGCTCCAGCAGAACCAATCGACGATCCCCGCCGTCAAGGATCAACTCGGTCAGCTCGCGGGACGAATGGATGCAGTGCAGAAAGACCAGCAGACGCTGGCCGATCGCGTGCAAACGATGCAATCGGCCGACAAATCGCGGGCCGCGGATTTGGACAAGCAATTGCACGCGCAGGATGAGCTGATCGCCGCCTTGCAGAAGCAGGTCAAGGACGTTTCCGACATTGCCTCCGAGGCGAGCACGCTGGCGCGATTGCAGAAGGCCGAAGCGCGGCTCGCCTCCGGCCAGAAGTTGGGCGAGATTCAAGGCGCGCCGCCGGCGCTGGCACGTTTCGCCGACGTGGCGCCGCCGACCGAGGCGGAGTTGAAAAAGAGCTTCCCCGCCGCCACGAAGGCGGCGCTCGCAGCGAGCCAGCCGTCGTCAAGTGTGAACCGGCCGTTCCTCGATCGGATGTGGTCGCGAACCCGAGATCTGATCAGCGTACGCGAGGGCGACCACGTCATCGTCGGCGATCCCGCTGCCGGTATCATTGCCCGCGCGCGGGCCAATCTGGAGGCGGGCGACCTTGCGGGCGCGCTCTCCGCGCTCTCCGCGTTGCAAGGGCCGGCCGCCTCGGCAATGGCGGGCTGGGTGGGGCAGGCGCGAGCACTTCTGGACGCTCGTGCCGCGCTGACTAAGTTGGAGGCGCAACTCTGATGCGCCGTGCCCTCGTCGTCCTGCTGATCTGTCTGATCGTCGTGGCGATCGCCTGGTTCCTCGCCAGCCTGCCGGGCACAGTTACGGCGAATATCGGCACGATCACCTTCGAGGCGGCGACCTCGGTCGTCACCTTGGGCCTGCTCGTTGCCTTTATCGTGCTTTACACTCTGGTTAGGTTTTTCGGTGTGGTCGTGCGCTTACCGCGCATGCTCCGTGCCCGGCGAGCCGAGCGCCGTCGCAGGCAAGGAGAGGCGGCCACCACCCGCGCGCTCGTAGCGCTCGCCGCCGGCGATGCTGCGGGCGCCAGGCGCGAGGCCGGACGCGCGCGCCGACTCTTGCAGGATTCGGCACCGACGCTGCTGCTGGCGGCCGAAGCCGGCCGGCTGGCGGGCCGGGCCGACGAAGCTGAGGCAGCGTTCCGGACGCTCACCGGCCGCCCGGATGCGGCGTTCCTTGGCTACAGAGGCTTGCTGCGTGAGGCGACCGAGGCCGGGCGGTGGGACGAGGCGGCACAGCTTGTCCGCCGTGCGGAGGAAGCGTATCCCGGCGCGGTTTGGTTGCGGGCGGAGCGGGCGCGGCTGGCGATCCATAACGGCGCCTGGGCCGATGCGCTCGCGTTGGCGGATGCCGACGCGCCTAAGGCGGCGTTGGCGGCGGCGGCGGCCGATGCCGAACCGAACCCCAAGGCGGCGCTTCGGCTGGCCAGCCAGGCTTGGAAAGAAGACCCTGCACTCGCGCCCGCGGCGCTCGCTTACGCCAGGCGACTGCGCGACGCGGGCGACAAGAAGCGCGCGCTCGCCGTGATTCGTCATACGTGGACACTGGCACCACATCCCGCGCTGTCTGCTTTCGCGCTGGCCGGCGAGACCGACAAGTTGGCGCGCGCTCGGGCCGCACAGCGGCTTGCCCAAGCCAATCCCGAGCACGCCGAAAGCCGCTATTTGCTGGCCCGAACCGGGCTGGAAGCCGGCCTGACCGGCGAGGCTCGACGACAGGCGGAGGCCGCGCGCGACGCGGGCCTTAACCAGCGAAGGCTCTGGCTGCTGCTGGCCGAGATCGAGGAGGCCGAGGGCGGCGACACCGAAGCCGGACGCCTCGCGCAACGCGACGCGCTGCGGCGCGCCGCGGAGGCCGACCCGGACCCGACCTGGTTTTGCACCGCCTGCCACACGCCCGCGGCCGCCTGGTACCCCGCTTGCCCGGCCTGCGGCAAGGCCGGCACCCTGCGCTGGAGCGGAACCGAGCCAATGCCCCCGCCGCCGCCGAGTATCACCCTGTTCGGCGATCGGCCGCAGGAACTCGAATACGGCCTGGTGCCATCAGACAATGCGACGCGTGCGGTGCCGTAGTCGGCTGCACGGCCGCAGCTCCGGGTGATGAGATGACTACGGGCTGGCGGCCATCAGGCGTGCGATCCGCCCCTCCAGCCCGCGCGCATCCTCCGGCGCACGCACTTTCATGTCATTATCAAAGTAAGCAAAAACGTCGCGCGGCCGGCGGCGTGCGGGGCCGCCGACGCGCTCCGCATCGTGCGGTTCCGTCCCTCGCGCCCAGGCGATGACCCGGGCGGCCCAGGCATCGAGCGCCCCCGCGTCGTAGCCGCTGGCATAGAGTTCCTCGGAGCCGTGCAGCCGGCAATAAACAAAGTCGCTGGTAACATCCATCAGCCTTGGCCAGGAGACGGTGTCGGCACAGACCAGCGCGATCCCGTGCTTTCGAAGCAGGTCGATGAACGCAGGCGAACGGAAGCTGTCATGGCGGATTTCGACTGCGTGGCGCAGCGGCCGCAACGCGTCGGTGCTGGTCCAGGCGCGGCCCGCTAACCGTCCGTCGTGTGTGGCTGCCAAAGCGGCGGCGGCTTTGGTATCATGTGGGAGTAGTTCGAAAAACGCGCTGAGGCGATCGCGATTGAAGGCGAAGTTCGGCGGAAACTGCCACAAAATCGGGCCGAGCTTGGGACCGAGGCACAGCAGGCCGGAGGCAAGGAAATTCGCCAATGGCGCCCGTGGCTCGCGCAACTTCAGCATATGCGTGATGTAGCGCGAACCCTTGACCGCGAAGAGGAAGTCGGCCGGCGTCCGATGCGCCCAGTCGGCGAAGCTCTCCGGCCGTTGCAGGCCGTAAAACGTGCCGTTGATCTCGATGGTCCGGAACCGGCTGGCTGCGTATTCCAGTTCGCGTGTCTGCGCCAGGCCACGCGGATAGAACACGCCGCGCCACGGCGGATACGTCCAGCCGGAGATGCCGATCCGGACCGTCCCCGGCGGCGATGCAGCAAAGCCCGTCATCGGCGGATCACAGCCCGGCAGGGGGTGTCCCGCAACGCCCTGGCAGCTAGGATGGCGCTGAAGGAGAGGCGCATGCGCACGCGGGTGGGGATTGTCGGGGCGGGGCCGGCCGGGTTGCTGTTGTCCCATCTGCTGCATCTGCAAGGCGTCGACTCGGTTGTCCTGGAAGCGCGCGCGCGTGACTACGTGGAACACCGTATCCGGGCGGGCGTGCTGGAGCACACGACCGAGGACATCCTGGTGCAATCCGGCGTCGGCGAGCGGATGCGGCACGAGGGCCTGTTGCATCAGGGCATCCGGCTGCGCTTCGGAGGCAAGGACCATCGCATCGATTTCGGCGCCCTGACCGGGCGGCATGTAATGGTCTACAGCCAGCACAAGGTGGTGCAGGACTTGATCGCGGCGCGGCTGGCAGCCGGCGGGCAGATCGTCTTCGGGGCGGAACGCGTTGCGATCCACGACTTCGGCACCGACCGTCCACGCATCAGCTTCCGCGCGCAAGGTCGGGAGCAGACGCTGGACTGCGACGTGATCGCCGGATGCGACGGGTTTCACGGCGTCTGCCGCCCTTCGATCCCGGCCGATCAGGTTGCGCATCTACGAGCGCGAATATCCGTTCGGCTGGCTCGGCATTCTATCGGAGGCGCCTCCCTCATCGGAAGAACTGGTCTATGCGAAGCACGAGCGCGGTTTCGCGCTGCTGTCGATGCGCTCGCCTCTGGTCAGCCGGCTGTATCTGCAATGCGCGCCAGACGAGGATATCGACGCATGGTCGGATGACCGCATTTGGGCGAGTTGCAGACCCGTCTTGCCTGCGAGGGCTTCACGCTTGCCGAAGGGAAGATCGTGCAGAAGGCGTGACGCCGATGCGCAGCTTCGTCTGCGAGCCGATGCAGTCCGGACGGCTGTTTTTGCTGGGCGACGCTGCGCATATCGTGCCGCCCACCGGCGCCAAGGGCCTTAACTTGGCAGCGGCCGATGTCGCCGTGCTGGCCCGCGCTCTGGTCGAATGGTTTCGCACGGGTGTCACGGAGCAGCTGGAGAGCTATACCGCGACTTGTCTCGCGCGCGTCTGGAAGGTGCAGCGTTTTTCCTGGTGGATGACGTCGATGCTGCATCTCTTCGACCAGCACACGCCGTTCGAGCAGCGGGTGCAGATGGCGGAACTGGAATACGTGGCGTCCTCGCGTGCCGCATCGACCGCGCTGGCGGAGAATTATGTCGGGTTGTCGCTAGATCCGGGCATATGAAAGTTCGCCTCTCCCGCAACACGGGAAAGGTCGCGACGCGCAGCGTGGCGGGTGAGGGTGCCAGGCCCAACCCCGAAATTGGTCCATTGAATTCATTTGCCTTCGTATAGGCCGAAGTGATACGAAAGCAGTCTTGGCGCGGCTAGGCCATCGCCTGGCCGCAGACGAACCTGCTGTGCGTTCATGACAGAACGTGCGCGAGGTTCATGTCGCGCACCCTCGGCCCCTGGAGCATGGCTCTTGGGCAAGGGAGGGGCGTTCGCAACGATCCCTTTCCGAATAGGCGGCGATCCGCGGCGGTAACACGCCGCTAGCTCGCGATAGCCGCGAACTTGCCGGCATGGGCCGGCAAAAACGATCAGCAATCACGGAGGAAATCATGTCCCCGCACGCGCGCGTTCACAAACCGCATCCGGCCGAAAATCGGAGTGAAGACCCGTCCCAGTTCGCTGGAAGCCGGCTGCTACGCCGCGACGCTGCACTACCTCAAAGCAGTGTACAACATGGGGGTCGCAGCGGCGAAAGCGGACGGAGCCGCCGTGGTCGCGCGGATGAAGAAGATGCCCACCGACGACGACTGCTTCGGCCAAGGCTACATCCGCGAGGACGGACGCAAGATGCATCCCGCCTATCTGTTCCAGGTGAAAGCGCCGGCGGAGAGCAAGGGCGCGTGGGACTTGCTGGAGCTAGTGGCGACCACGCCGGCAGAGCAGGCATTCCGGCCACTCAGCGAAGGTAGTTGCCCGCTCGTGCAGCATACCTGAACGGGGTGGTCATAAGTTCAGCTCTCCTGTGGGATGTGGGAGGCTGAACTTGCCATGTAATCCAGTAAGCGTCGGACAAAGCCAACGGGGGACTCTGAAATCACCGATTATTGGCACCGCGCCCTTAGCTATCGGATTGGTGATATTCGCCGTTCCGAACGCGTCGCCCAGGAGAAATGCAAGATGACCTGGGACACCCCGGCCGAGGGCAAGTATAGCACAACAGCTTGCGATTGATGTCGGCGACATGCCGGGGCATCAAGTCCGTTCTTCGAGCTCCACCGCGATATTCGAATGACAAGCCGAATTGCGAGGGGCTGAAGCGGACCAAATCTTGGACACACGGCTATAGCGACTACGTCAACCGTAGCGGCCGCGCTTGGGGACGACGTGGTGACGCTCGAAAATGGTGACAAAATTTTTGACGAGTTTACCGGGACCAGTCAATTCGCCGTCGGGCAGGGCGGCTCAAAAGGCGGCGGCCAGTTTGAGGGTACCG
>CAWGIP010000038.1:0-73624 GCA_963822675.1 uncultured Pseudomonadota bacterium
CGTGACCGCCAGTACCGCCGGCCGCAATCACGATCGGGCGGATTGTCGCGCCTCTCATAGCAGACGGCCTTGCTTCAGCTCTCCCTCGGCGTGGGAGAGGTGATTACTAGCGCAGCGGTTCGCGAGACGCTGGATCACGGCGCATCCCCCGCGTGTCGTCGGCGGGTCAGCGCCAGCAGCATGCCCATGCCCAGCGCGACCGCCATGGCCGAGGATCCGCCATAGGAGATGAAGGGCAGCGTCATGCCCTTGGTTGGGATCAGCTCCAGGCTGGAGGCCATGTTGACGAAAGCTTGCAAGCCGAAACCGGCTAGCAGCCCGGTGCATGCCAGCACGATAAACGGGTCGGGCTCATTCAGCAGGCGCAGCAGACCGCGCACGACGACGAAGGCGAACAGGGCGAGGATGATAAGGCACACGATCATGCCGAATTCCTCGCCAGCCACGGCATAAACGAAATCGGCGTGCGCGTCCGGCAGGATGTCCTTTACGCGCCCCTCGCCCGGCCCTCGGCCGAGCAACCCGCCATTGCCGAAGGCTTCCAGCGCGGTCGTCACCTGATAGGTGTTGGCGCCGGTCGGATGCAGGAATTCCTGCACGCGAAGCTGGACATGTGGGAAGATGACATAGGCGCTGACGGCGGCCGAGCAGATCGCCGCGACGCCGATGCCGACGAAGAACAGGTTGAGCCCATCCACGAAGAGCTGCGCGAAGAATACGGCGGTGATAACCGCCGTCATACCGATATCGGGCTGCGCCTTCAGCAGCACGACGATCAGGACATAGATGCCAGCAGCCAGCCATGTGCCCGGAAAATTCCGGCTCCGCCGTCCCCCCGCCATCAGCCAGGCCGCGACCACGGCGAAGCAGGGCTTCAGGAACTCGCTCGGCTGCAACGACATGCCGGGCAGGGCGATCCAGCGGCGGGCGCCCTTGATCTCGACGCCGATCACCATGGTCGCCGCCGTCAAAGCCAGCGCCACGATGCAGCCGATGATCGCGACCCAGCGGATGTTACGCGGCGACAGCAGCGAAACGCCGCAGATAATCGCGCCCGCAAGGGCGAGGAACAGCACTTGCTTGATGATCAGCGCATCGCGTGCATCGCCGATCCGTTCGGCAACGGATGGGCTGGCGGCCAGGATCAGCACATAGCCGAAGCCGATCAGCACGCCGAATGCGCCGAGCGCCCAGCGATCCACGGTCCACCACCAGCGGCCAAGGGTCGAATCGTCGCTTCGGGACAGCGTCGCCATTATGCGGCCCTCTCGCGCGCCAGTTCGGCCACGAGTGCCGCGAACCGTTCGCCCCGCTGCTCGAATCCGGTGAACTGGTCGAAACTGGCACAGGCGGGTGCCAGCAAAACGACGGGCGCGCCGGATGCGCGCGCCGCCGCGAATGCCGCCGGCACGGCCGCATCCAGCGTTCCGGCGATTTCGTGTGCAACTCCATGCGCGGTGAGGGTCGTGGCCAGCGCCGGTGCATCCCGCCCGATCAGCAACGCGCGTGCGATGCGGGGAAAGAGCGGGGCGAGCGCGACGATGCCGCCCTCCTTGGCAATCCCGCCCGCGATCCAAACAAGGCGTGGGTAGCAGCCGAGCGCGCGTGCGGCCGCATCGGCATTGGTCGCCTTGCTGTCATTGATGAACCGCACCCCGCCCGAGGAGCCCACGAATTGCTGCCGATGCGGCAGGCCGGGAAAGGTGGTAACGCCCTGCGCAACGGCGTCGCGGGTAGCGCCGAGTCCCAGTGCAAGCGCGGCCGCTGCGGCGGCGTTTTGCGCATTGTGGGCGCCGGGCAGGGAACGGGCCTTTTCCATCGCCACGATCGGCCCCAATTCGTCCCGCAGCACACCGCCATCGCACCAAATATCTGCCGGGACAGAACCCGATACCGTGATCGGGCGCTGGCGCCGAGTCGCATGCAACCATTCCGCGATCGCGCGCGACTCGGCATCGTCGATGCCGACAGTCACGATATCGTCTTTCGACTGCCGATCGAAGACCGCGCGCTTGACCCGCGCATAACCCGCCATGTCGCCGTGGCGATCCAGATGGTCGGGGCTGAGGTTCAGCATCGCCGCGGCATCGAAGCGGAGCGCAGCGAGTCGCTCCAACATGTAGGACGACATCTCCAACACGTAGACGCTGTCATCGCCGAGCAGTGGCAGCGAGAGCGCGGCAGTGCCGAGATTGCCGCCTGCCGCGACCTGTCGGCCGGACCGCGCAAGGATGTGCGCGAGCAACGCAGTTGTGGTCGATTTGCCGTTGGTGCCGGTGATGCCGACGAACGAGGCGCGCGAACGGCAAGCGCGCACCGCGCGAAACAGAAGTTCGACATCGGAGAGGATCGGCACGCCGGATGCGCGCGCCCGGGAAGCCGCCTCGTGGGGCGCCGGCAGATGATGCGGGATGCCGGGCGCGAGCACGAGCGCATCGAAAAGCTCGCCCGCACGCGGCAGGCGGAAGGCGACGCCGTGCAACTGTGGCTCGGCGAGCGCGCGCACAGCGGGGTTGTCGTCCCAGGCGATGATTTCAGCGCCCATTGCCAACAGCGCGCGCGCCGCCGGCAGGCCATTGCGGCCAAGCCCGACCAGGGCGAAGCGCGAACCGGCGAACAGATCGGGCGGGAAACCGCTCATCTTATCTTCAGCGTTGCCAGGCCGATCAGGGCCAGGATCATGGAAATGATCCAGAAGCGGATCACGATGGTCGGTTCGGCCCAGCCCTTCTTCTCGAAGTGGTGATGCAGGGGCGCCATCAGGAAAACGCGCGTGCCGGTGCGCTTAAACCAGAGCACCTGGATGACGACGGAGACCGTCTCCACCACGAACAGTCCGCCCACGATCATCAGCACGATCTCGTGCTTGGTCGCGACCGAAACCGCCCCCAGCGCGCCACCCAGTGCGAGACTACCGGTGTCGCCCATGAACACGGCGGCGGGTGGCGCATTGAACCAGAGAAAGCCCAGTCCGGCGCCGATCAGCGCCGCACAAAACACCGCAAGCTCGCCCGAGCCGGGCACCGGATGGAGCTGGAGGTATTCGGCGAAGATGCGATTGCCGACCAGATAAGCGATTAACGCGAACACGCCGGCGGTGATGATGGTCGGCACGATCGCCAGCCCGTCGAGCCCATCGGTCAGGTTCACCGCGTTCGATGCGCCCACCATCACGAACATGCCGAACAGCGGGAAGAACCAGCCGAGCCGGATTAGCGCGTCCTTCAGCACCGGCACAGCGACCGTGTCTCCCAGTCCGCCGTCGATGTTGCGCATGATCCAAAATGCGGCGATCACGCCGATCACGGCCTGGGCGATCAGCTTGGCTCGACCGGGTACACCGCGGTGATTGCGCCGTGCAAGCTTCAAGAAATCATCGACGAAGCCGAGCCCGCCATAACTCAGGGTCACGAACAACACCGCCCAGACATACTGGTTGTGCAAATCGACCCAGAGCACCGTGGAGCCGAGCGCCGCGAGCAGGATCAACACACCGCCCATCGTCGGCGTGCCAGATTTCTCCAGAAGGTGCCGTTCCGGCCCGTCGGTTCGGATTGGCTGGCCTTCATGCTGCACCGATCGAAGCCAGCTGATCAGCGGCGGGCCGATCACGAAGCTCACCACCAGGGCCGTCAAGCAGGCCGCGCCGGCGCGGAAGGTGATGTAGTGGACAAGATTGGCCAGCGTCCAATGCGTGGCAAATGGTTTGGAGAGGTCGTAGAGCATCAGTGCCGCTCCGCAACGTGGCCGAGCGCGGAGACGATTTGCGCCATGCGGCTGCCCAGACTGCCTTTGACAAGGATTGCGTCACCCGGCCGGACGGCGCGGGCAACCAGGGGTGCTAAGGCGGCGGCGTCGGGCGCATGCGCGACGCGGATGCGGTCAGGCACGGAATCGTATAGGTGGCGCATTAGCGGACCGCAGGTGAACAGAAGGTCGGCGCATCGAACAACATCGGGCGCGAGTGCGGCGTGCTCGCTCGGGCCTTCCTCGCCCAGTTCCAGCATGTCGCCCAGAACGGCGATGCGGCGTTCGGCGTTTTGCAGCGAGAGCACGTCCAGGCCGGCGCGCATCGAGGCGCCATTGCCGTTGTAGCTTTCATCGAGCAGCAGTGCGGTCCCTTCCGCCAGAGTGATTTGTCTTTGCGCGCCGCGCCCCGAAACTGGGCGTGAATCCGTCGAGCGCCGCGGCGGCCGCTTCCGGCGCCACCCCGAGCGCGGTAGCGGCGGCCACCGCAGCCAGCGCGTTGGACGCCATGTGCTGTCCCGGCGCGGCGAAGCGCAGGCAAAGGTCACGGCCCCCGAACGCCACACGAAGCTCGGCGCTCCGTGCGGTTTGCGTAAGCCCGACAAGCCGCACATCGGCATCCACCGTGGTTCCGAATGTCATTACGCCCTCGGCGGCCGCGCGCAAACGGGCGATGAACGGCAAATCAGCCGGCAGCACCGCGATCCCGGTTGCATCAAGCCCGCGCATAATCGCGGCTTTCTCTTCGGCGATCGCCGCGAGACTCCCCAAGTTGCCGACATGCGCCTTGGCTATGGACGTGATGACCGCGACATGCGGGCGGGCCAGCCGCGCCAGCGGGGCGACCTCACCGGCGTGATTCATGCCGATTTCGATCACGCAGAACGACGCATCGGGCGGCAATCGCGCGAGAGTGAGCGGCACACCCCAATGGTTATTGTGGGAACCTGCCGCGGCATGTGTTGCGCCCTGCGCGGCGAGGATCGTCCGCAGCATCTCCTTCGTTGTGGTCTTGCCGACGCTGCCGGTGACCGCAACGAGTTGCCCCGTGAAACGCGCGCGACCCGCTGCGCCAAGCCTGGTGAGGCCAGATAGCGTGTCGTCAACGAGCAAGCTTCGTTCCGACCCCTCCCCTGACCCCTCCCGCAAGGGGAGGGGAACTCGTTCGCAATGAACCATCACCCCCGTCGCACCAGCGGCGAACGCAGCGGCGATATGATCGTGCCCGTCTCCGTTCTCGCCGCGCAGGGCAATGAACAGATCGCGCGGCCGTAAACTCCTTGTGTCGATCGAGATGCCGGTTGCATCGAAGGGCGCGCTCATCCGCCCACGGCTGGCGCGGATCAGTTCCGAGGCGGTCCAGAGCGGGATCACGGCGCACCGACCAGCGCGCGGATAACGTTCGCATCATCGAACGGAACGACCGTGCGGCCGATGATCTGGCCTTGCTCGTGGCCTTTGCCCGCGACCGCCAGGACATCGCCCGGACCAAGCTGGTTCAGCGCGGTCTCGATCGCCCGGGCACGTTCGCCGATCTCGGTCGCGTCAACCGAGACTGACCGGCAGCCGGCCAGGATCGCGGCACGGATCTTGGCTGCATCCTCGCCGCGCGGATTGTCGTCGGTCACGATCACGCTGTCGGCCAGCAGAGCGGCCACGCGGCCCATCAGCGGGCGCTTTCCCCGGTCGCGGTCGCCGCCTGCGCCGAACACCACATGCAGCCGCCCGGCGGCGTGCGGACGCAACGCCAGAAGCAGCCGTTGCAGCGCATCGGGCGTGTGCGCGTAATCGACATAGGCGGCGGCGCCATTCGCCAGCCGCGCTGCCAGTTCCATCCGGCCGCGTACGCCCGAGAGCGCCGTCAGTCGGTCCAGCGCGTTGCGTTCGCCCAAAGCCTCGGCCAGCGCGGCGGCAAGCAGCGCGTTGTCAGCCTGAAACCGACCCGGCAGGTTCAGGCGAAGCGACCGCCGCGCGCCGGACGCCTCTACTTCGATCTCTTGCCCATCAGGCAATGGCCGTGCCGCAAGCAGCCGAATGCTCGCTTCGGCCGCTTCGCCCACGATGCGCAGATCGAGCCTGCGCCGCTTCGCGATGGAACGCAGGGCGGCCAGAGTCGCCCCGTCGATGTCGGCGCTCGCGGCGATCGGGGTACCTGCCGGGAGCAGGCCGGAAAACAAACGCAGCTTCGCCGTACGGTAAGCGGTCTCGGTACCGTGATAGTCGAGATGGTCGCGCGTGAAATTGGTGAAGCCCGCCGCGCTCAGGCTCACGCCGTCCAGCCGGTGCTGGTCGAGCCCATGCGAAGAGGCTTCCATCGCCGCGTGGCGAATGCCGGCGCGGGCGAGGCGCGCCAGCATTTCCGCCAGCCTTTCCGGATCGGGCGTCGTGAGGCCCACGCCCGGGTCGAAGCCGGGCGCCTTAACGCCAAGCGTGCCGAGACTGGCAGCCCGATGACCGGCGCCGGCCCAGATCTGGCGCAAGAACTCGACCGTGCTGGTTTTCCCGTTTGTGCCGGTGACAGCCACCATGACGGATGGCTGCGGTCCGGCCAGCACGGCGGCGATCTGCGCCAGCCGTTGCCGGGGCTCCGGGTCGTGCAGCAATGGCCGCGGCGGAACGGATGCCGGCCAAACCGTGCCGATCGGCGCGAGCACCGCGGCCGCACCGCGCCACACGGCTTCGGCGATATGTGCGCGCCCGTCCGTGCGGCTGCCGGGAATCGCGGCAAACAGCATGCCCGGCCCGACACGCCGGCTGTCTGCCGTAACGCCTGAGATCGACAATTGCCGCGCCGCTTCCGGCCAGGAAGGCGGGCGCGCGGTACCGCGCAGCGCGGCGAGGATGTCAGCGACCTGCAAGGGCGCGCTCCCGGGCCGAAGCCTCAATGACGCGCGCAGCCGGCGCCGCAGGTTCGCGCCGCGGCGCGCGCTCGATGGGCGACGGCGGAAACACCGTCGATGCAGGCACAGCCTCCGGCGCCTTCACCGGTTTGAGCATTTGCGCCCCGCCGGCAACCAGCGGAACGCTTGCCGGACGATGCGGCGCGAGCGGCAGAGCGAGTTGCTGGTCAAGCGCCGGCAATTCTTGCGCCGGCAGGGGCATAACGCCCAGCATCGGGCCGATGCGCGTAATGATCCGCTTGACCGCCGGCCCCGCTGTCCAGCCGCCGGTCGTAAACCCGAACGTCGTCTTGTCGGCATGCGGCGTGTCGAGCATTGCGTACACGATGTAGCGCGGGCCGGACATCGGGAAGGCCGCGATCATCGAGCTCAGGTTCGCGTGCAGCTTGTAGCCGCCCTTGCCGACCTTCTGGGAAGTTCCGGTTTTGGCGCCGATCAGATAGCCGGGCACCTCGGCCGGCTTGCCGGTGCCTTGCGTCACCACGATCCGCATGAGCTTGCGCATGGTCGCGGAGATGTCGGTCCGTTCGACCTGCACGCCCCGCGGCTCCTCCCCGGGCGGAAGCGCCAGCAGGGTCGCCGGCCGCCGAGATCCCGCCGTCGATCAGGGCCGAGGTGCCGGCGATGAGCTGCGCCGGGGTGACGGCGATGCCGTTGCCGAATGAAACGGTCATCACCGTTGCCGTCTTCCAGGCCGAGGCCGGCTGCACCAGCGGCGCCGCTGATTCCGGAAGCTGGATGGGCGAGCGCGCGAAATAGCCGAGCTTCCGCAGCCAGGCGCGCTGGCGATCGGCGCCCACCTCCAGCGCGATATGCGAGGCGCCGATATTGGAGGAGCGGGCGATGATTTCCGGCACCTCCATGTTGTGGTGTTCGGGCTCGAAATCGGTGATCGTGAACCGGCCGATATGAATCGGGTGGATGGTGTCAAACGAATCCCAGAGATGCACCACGTCGTCATCGAGCGCCATTGCGACGGTCTGCAACTTGAAAGTGCTTCCCGGCTCGTACGCGCCGCTGACTGCCCGATTGAACCGCTCATCTTCGGTGGCATGCCCGAATTCACCGGCCTCGTAGTCGGGCAGGCTCACCAGTGCGAGGACCTCGCCGGTAGTGACGTCCATAACGATTCCGGCTGCGCCGATCGCCTTGAACTGCTCCATCGCCGCGGCAAGTTCCTCGCGCACCACGGCCTGCACTCGGACATCGAGCGACAGCCGAAGCACGGACGGGTCCGACATCATGCGCTTGTCGAACCATTTTTCCACCCCGGCGACGCCGTGCTCGTCAATATCGACGCCGCCCAGCACATGCGCGGCGACGCGGCCCATTGGATAGTGCCGCTCCTCGCTCGGCAGGAAGTCGATCCCCGGCAGACCGAGGTTGTTCACGGCAATTTCCTGCTGCGGGGTGATGCGGCGAGCCAGAAAAACAAACTGCTTAGTGCTTTCCGAGAGGCGTTCGCGGGCTACGTCCTGATCGAGACCGGGCAGAACCTGCTTCAGCCTGTGCGCGTCTTCCGCCGGGTCCATCACCTGTCGCGGATCGGCGAACAGCGCAACCGTGGGCAGCGAGATCGCGAGGATTTGGCCGTTGCGATCCGTAATCATCGCTCGGCGGGCGAATGCGTCGGCCATCGAGGCGCGCGGCTTCTCGATCAGTTCCAGGATCTTGCGCTCGGGCCGGTGCGGTGCGCGTGGCTGGAGAATAGTGGCGTCTGCCAGCTTCACCACCACGGCGAGGAACAGGGCGACGAACCCGCCCGCCGCGATGACCAGCCGCATACGGGTCCGCTCCTGCGCGGCCCGGCGGCGAAGATCCGGCGCGGTGACGCGCACGGTTTCCATGCGCGGCACGCTGTCGGCGCCGGCGGCCCCCCGGCGCTGGGCGGGCGGCGGACGCATGGGGCCCGCCTGCCGGGCCGAATCGCCTTGGGGTGGCGGAGATGTGGGGCCGTCCGGGCTGAATTGCATGGCGGCCTCAATTCCCCCACCGGCCCGGGGAGGGGCCGATGGGCATGGGCGCCGGCGGTGGAGGAGCGCTATGCGCCATTCCCAGCATCGAGCCGCCCGATTGCGCAACAGGTGTCACGAAGCTGCCGGGCCGGGGTGGCTGCAACGGATAAGGTCGCAGCCCGGGAACCGGGCGTGGCAGAGCGGCCCGGAAGTAAGGCGTGCCGGTCCGGGCCGGCTCGGCGGCGGAAGGCGGCAAGGATTCTGTGATCCGCGGCGCCGGCGGACCGAACTCGGGTCGCAGTTCGTTCGGCCGGATGCTCGGCCGGGTGCGGATGCGCCTGCTCGGCCATGTGAGCGGCCGGATGTTCGGCCGGATGCGGCGGCGGCTTCGGTGCCGCGGTCGGCGAAGCGTTGGGCCCGGGCTTGGCAATCGGTTCAGATCCGGCCTCGGCTTCGGATGGCGGAGCGGCCGATCCGCTCGCCGTTGCCTGCGATTGATCCGGATCAGCCGATGATTGCGCAACCACCGACGGCGCGCTCTCCGGCGGCGGCACCGGCGGCAGCCGATTATCGAGATCCGCGAGGGACACGAACTGCGCCGGCTTGGTCGGTTGCAGGTTGAGCAAGCTCGTCGCCAGCCTTTGCAGCCGCTCCGGCTGATCGAGCAGCGTCCATTCGGCGCGCAAAATGCGGGTCTGCTCGCGCACCGCTTCAGTTTCGCGCACGACCTGCTCGATTTCGGTGTCGAGCACGTAAGCCCGATGCTTGGCTTGATACAGGTAAAGCCCCGTACCGCAGGCGAGTAGAAACGTCACGCAGGTGATCGGGCGGATCATCGCGCGGCGCCTTGCCCCGGCCGGGCGGGCTGATGCAGCCGCTCGATCGCGCGGAGCCTGGCGCTGCGGGAGCGAGGATTGGCCGCGGTTTCGGCCGCGCCGGGCCGTTCGGCTTTGCCCGTCAGCAGCCGGAACGCGGCCGGAGCGCGTCTGGCGAGCCCGCGCGGATCGTGCCGCGAGGGCGACGGCGCGCGTCCGGCGACCTCCCCCATGAACCGCTTGACGATGCGATCTTCCAGCGAGTGGAAGGACACCACGACGAGCCGGCCACCGTGCGCGAGCAGGTGCGCGGCTTGCGCAAGGCCCCGCTCGATTTCACCCAATTCGTCGTTCACCCGGATACGCAGCGCCTGAAAGCTGCGGGTCGCCGGATCGATGCCCGACCGGTCGGGTGCGATCACGCCACGGATCAGACGCGCAAGCGTGCCGGTGGTGCGGATCGGTGCCTCAGCGCGGGCGGCGACTAGCGCGCGCGCGATCCGTCGCGCCGCACGCTCCTCGCCAAGGTCGCGCAGCAAATCGGCCAGGGTACGCTCGGGCAGCGTGTTGACGAGATCCGCAGCGGTCGGTCCGTCACGCCCCATTCGCATATCGAGCGGGCCGTCGGCACGGAAAGAGAAGCCGCGCGCCGGCTCGTCGAGCTGGAAGGACGAGACGCCGAGATCCAACACGACGCCATCAAGGGATGTCACGCCGCGCTCGGCCAGGAGGGCGAGTATGTCGCCAAACCGCCCCTCGATCAGGTGCAGCCGACCCGGAAAGCGCGCGGCGAGCGCGGCACCACGGGCAATCGCCTCCGGGTCGCGGTCGATGGCCCAGAGCGTGCACGAACAGGCAGCCAGGATCGCCGCGGCATAGCCGCCGCCCCCGAACGTGCCGTCCAGATATGTCCCGCCCGTGTGCAGCGCGAGCGCCTCCAGCACCTCCCGCAGCATCACCGGTATGTGGCGCGATTCGAGGCCGGTCATGCGACGGCCCCTGGCAGGGTGAAGCCGCGTTCGCGCGCGCGTTCGCGCGCTTCGGCGCGGCGTCGCTCGGCCGCCGCCGGCTCCCAGATCTGAAACGTGCGCCCTAGCCCCAAAAAGGCCACCCCCTCCGTCAGACCGGCATAGGCGATCAGCGCGTCGGGCAGCACGATCCGCCCTTCCTTGTCGGTCTCCACCGCGAAGGCATCGGCATACAGCGCGCTGGCGAGGTCGTCATGTTCCTCGCTGAAACGATCGAGCCGGTTGAGAGACTCGGCGAGCGCCTGGAATTCCGCGAGCGGCCAGGCCTCGATGCAGGCATGCTTGTGCGAGTGGCGAAGCACGAGCTGGGTGGGTGCGCCATTGGCCTCGCCGTTCTGGCGCAGAGCGGCGCGGAAGGCAGCGGGGACGGAGACGCGGCCCTTGGCGTCCAGCTTGTTCTGGTGGGTGCCCAGGAAGTGGGTCATCCGGCCGCCCAACCCGCCCTTCGCGATCCCCACGCCGCCCCTGCCCGCCAGAGCCGCCGCGCGTTCTTGGGATGTCATGGGATATCATGGGAGGTTATGGGCCGTCAAAGCATTTCGCGGTGGATTCGCCCGAAAACTGCGGGGTTTGCCGGACCTGTGATCGGTGTACGCTCGCCGGCCGTGGCCGGGTCAAGGACGACTCGAAATGAATCTCGGAATTCCCGATTCGTTCACGACAACCGCAGACGCCAGACGGCCTGTAAGCCGGGTTCTGTCCGTGCCTGTCGGCACGGGACGGCCATTCCTCTGGGGCGCGGCTTACGCTGCGCCTCGCGCGACCAACCCGGGCGGCGGGGCGGGAACCCCCTTGCGTCCTCCGCCTTGCGACGGATCAGCCGGCCGCCCCTATTCGGTCTTGCTCCCGGTGGGGTTTACCGTGCCGCTCCCGTTGCCGGCAGCGCGGTGCGCTCTTGCCGCACCGTTTCACCCTTACCCGTGGCGCCCCTTGGGCGGCGCGGGCGGTTTGTTTTCTGTGGCACTTTCCCTGGGGTCGCCCCCGCCGGCCGTTAGCCGGCACCGCGTTCCCGTGGAGCCCGGACTTTCCTCCAACCGCCGGGTTGGCCCGGCGGTCAGCGGCCGTCCGGCCGTCTGGCGGGCCGGAGATGGGCACCAGCTTGTGCCGGCGTCAAGATGTGGCGATTGACCCGTTCTTACGCCAAAGTGGCAACCAGGGATCTGGCCCGCGCGCCCACCGTGGCGGGTGCATCACCCGGTCGGTAAATCGCCGAGCCGATACCGAAACCAGCTGCTCCTGCGGCTCGCCACGCCGGGGATGTTGGACGCGTCGATCCCGCCCACGGGCAACACACAAGTTCCGGCAGGCAGCACCGCGCGAATGGCGCGCAGCACGGCCGGGCTCGCGGCCTCGGCAGGGAACAGCTTGATTGCATCGGCACCGGAAGCAAGCATCGAGAATGCCTCGGCCGGCGTGAAGAAGCCCGGCACCGCCAGCAGGCCCCGGGCCTTCGCCGCGCGCACCACCACGGCATCGGCATGCGGCGTGACGACCAGTTGTCCGCCAGCCTCGGCGATCGCCCCGATATCGGCTTCCGTCATGACCGTGCCGGCGCCGATCAGCACCTGGCCTCCGAAGCGCTGCACCAGGCGGGCGATGCTTTCGATCGGCCGAGGCGAGTTCAGGGGCACTTCAATGATCGCGATGCCGGCAGCGCGCAGCGCGGTCGCGACCTCTTCCACTTCGGGCGGCGTGACGCCCCGCAGAATCGCGATCAGCGGACAGAGCGCCAGCCAATCGGTCAGTTCCACCGAGCGGCGCTCCCCACTAGTGCCAGCCCGCGCGCCGCCGCCTCGCCGTCCAGCCGTTCGGCCATGCCGCCGCACGCGGCGATCGCGTCCGCATAAAGCGCGGTAAGGTCCGGCGCGCCGATCACATGCACGACGCTTCCCGCCGGCACCGCGCCGAGCGCAGCACGCACTTCGTGGCCAATCAGGATGCCCGAAAGGTAGGAGGCGCCCTCGGCTTCAGCCAGATTTCGGGCAAGCGCCAGGGAGCGCACGCCAAACAGATGGTGCAGCAGCCCGCCCGGTTCGCCCGAGCGGGCGACGCCGCGCTCGAAGATCGCCCGATCGGTGCCGGCGCCGTCGCGCATGGTGCGTCCCAGAATCGTCTGGCCGCGCAGGGCGGCGAAGAACTCGCCGGTCATATGCGTCTCGAACCCGACGATCCGCCCGCCTTCGATGCGCACCCATTTCGAATGACTGCCGGGCAGGCACGCATGACCGGAGGCGCCCACAGAGCCCAGCGCTCCCAGCAACTGCGACTCTCGCCGCGCAGCAGCTCCGGCACGCCGGCGCGGTCCACGGCGGAAAGGCCCGGCACCAGCTTGACCTGTGCCCAGTCAAACGGAATGTCGGTCAGCACGGCGGCGATTTCGGTGGGACCGGCGGGACACGGTATGTACGGCGCCTCGATCCAGCCCTGGCGGCTGCCGATCATGCCGCAGAGCAACACCTGCGATTCCCCGCCGGCGAGCCATGGCCCGATTTCCTCGCGCAGTGTGTCGGCGAAACGTCCATCCTGGACTTTCAGGATGCCGCGTGGCCCGCTGCGCCGATCGCGGATCGATCCGTCCTGAGCGATGCGGAATGCACGAAAGCTGCTGGTGCCCCAATCAATACCGATCATGCCGATTGCCCTCGCGCGGTGGCTGCATTGACCCTGCACCCATTGCGCCGGAGAGGCCAGATAGGGGCGGTCTAGCGGCGTGTCACGCAGGGCGTCCGAGAGGACGCGTCACGCCCGGACGGGCTGGATGTGTCGCCGGTCGTTTGTCGAATTATGCGCGTACGTTTTCCACGTCGGCGTGTATCCGTCCGCCGCCTGGTTGCCCCACCCAGTCCAGCCGGTGCGCGTTCCGCGCGCGAACAGTTCGATCCGCGGCCCCGGACTGCACGCCTCGATGATGTCGTAAAGTTCGTCCGGCTTGCGGGAATGTTCGCGCTTGCGGGTCTCCAGATAGTTCACCTGTGTCCGGCCCGCTTGCAGCGTGCGTGCGTTCTTGCCGCGCACACCGAACAGTACCAATTCGGTAACGTTACGAAAGTAGAAGCCGACGCCCCGGCCGTCACTTCCGCCGTCCTTGCGAATTTTTCGCCAGACAATGTTCGCTTTGTCCTGAAAGCCCCAGGCCTGCATGACCTGCAATCCGTCCGGCAGCAGCGCGTTGGGAACCCAAAGATAAAGATGGCCTGTTGGAGCGGCGATTTTGCCAACCGGCAACGAGCAGATCGCATCCACTCCCATCGTACCATAGCGCGAGAGGCGCCGATGCTCGGGAGCGACCTTGCCGGTGCGATTTATGAACTGCCACGGCGGATCGGCAAGGATGCAGCCGAAGCGGGTTCTGCTCCGCGCGAGAGCGAGCAGATCGACGTGATACTGTGCTCCGCTGTCCATGGCTGCCGGGCTGTCCATCACGCAACATGCCGCAGGTCAACCCTCGATTCGTCAAGCCTCGCCCCGGCATCGGCAAGCAGGCGCGTTCGCGGCCGGAGCCGGCGCAGAACCGGTTGCTCGATCAGCTCGGAAACGCGATTCCGGCCATGACCGCACCCAATGTCAGCAACCCGAAAGCGGAGATCCACCGGGACCGTCACGACACCTCGGACCGCCTGCAAAACTTGCTGCATGCACATGATGGCGATGAGGTGCGTGAGATAGATCGAATACGAGGCATTGCCCAGGCGAAGCAGAACGGCCGGGACGGACAGGCGGCCGGCCTGTTCGGCGCCAACGAGGCCGTACACGGCAAGCGCGGCTCCGAGCGCATAGCCGATGTGCAGCGGCGGGTATTCGATCGGCGCGGTCGGGCCGAAGGATTCTCATCATGCCAGTGCAGAGAAAGATCGTGGCCCCGAGTGTGAGCCATGTTAGTGGCCAGGGCGCACCGCTCTCTCCCCCGACCCCTGCCGCAAGGGGTGGTTGGGAAAGAAACGCCACCGCGATCCCGAAGAAGAACTCGACGTTAAATATCCGGAACAGCCAGTCGCCCGCGAGGCCGGTGAAAGCCGGCCCGCCGGTGGCAAGCGTGCACGTCGATATTGAACGCAATCAGCCCGCCCCAAGCGGCGAACGCGGCCACACCAAGCGCACGGTTCAGCAGCAGCAGTCCGAACAGCCCGTAGAACAGAAGCTCATGCCGCAGTGTCCAGGCAACGCCCAGAATCGGCTCCTGCAGGCGCGGCAGGAGCAGCACGCTGGCGATTACGTTGCCGATGCCGGTCTGCGCGGGATCACGGTACGGGCTGTAGATCAGCACGGCACCGAACAGCGCCAGCACGATCCAGTAGGTGGGATAAACCCGCAGGAACCGCTTGCATGCGTAACGCCAGGCGTTGCCCCGACGACGTACTTGCAGATCTTGCCTGTGGACATGAAAGATGATGAAACCGCTGAGCACGAAGAAGAAATCCACGCCGGCATGGCCGAATCGGAACACTCCCCAAAGCGGGACCGCGGCATAGAATTTCGGCGCGAAAAGCAGATGCGTCGCGTGCAGCGCGACCACCAGGCAGGCGGCAATCCCGCGCGCGGCCTCGATGCCCTTCAGCTTCACGATTTGTGTGGCCTGCTACCGGCGATGTGGATTCGCTCGGACCGAGCCGAATTTCTTCGCCAGGGCGGAACGGGCGCCTGCGAGGTCCGGGGTGATTGGGACCGGCTTCGATCCGGCGTCCCCTTATCCACGCCGTCCAGGTCAAACGGCCAGAACCCGCCCGATCGCGTTTGCGGATCGCGCACCACCCACAGCGCCAGCCACAGCACCGCGACACATGTGCCAAAAAACGCGAGCCCGCCGATCACGGCGCCGAGGCCGGCGCCGGCACGGGTCGCGGGCGGGGGACCGCCGCGCGCGCACGCGGCCCCTGCACCGGCGGCGCGGTGGCTGCCGGAACCAGCTCCTTGGTGAGCAGGCTTCGCGTGGCCGCCACGATGGCGAGGATTGTGAAATAAACGTCCCAGTAGGCAAGCGGTAGGAACGTGCCCGACACCGCGTATCCCAAAATAGCGATCTGCGCCATGCGGGCGAGGTCACGCGCCTGGGCCAGTTCGGGCGCAGCCCCGGCCCGGCGCATGATCCAGCGCGCATTCAGCAGACCGACCAGCATCATCGAAAGCCAGATGGCGAACACGACAAAACCCTGTTCGCCGAGCACCTGAAGCCAAACGCCGTGCACATCCAGCACCCGCCCGCCGGGCACGACGGCGTCGATCACGGTCTGGAACGTGGTGGCGTGGAAGCCCGCGCCGGTGAAGGGATGGCGCAGTGCCAGCGTCCAGGCGACGCGCCAGATGTAGAGTCGCGACATCGCCGATTCGTCGGCTTGGTATGCTTCGATCGTATGACTCGATCGAACGTATGACCGATCGAACCAGCCCGTCGGCATGAACGCGACGGCCGCAGCCAGCGCGCCGCCCAGAGTCAGCAGGGTCAGCAGTTTGCGCCGACTGCGCAGGCCGAGCAGAAGGGCGACCACGCCGAGCCCGATTACCGCTCCGCGCGAGTAACTCGCCAGGATGGTGAGCAAGGTCAGGCACATCAGCGCCGCAAGGCCTATCCGGACCAGACCGTGCCGCGCGTGCAGGCGAAGGAAATTCATCAGCGGCAGCACGACCAGCAGCGCGGCGGCGAATTCGTTGTTGTCGGTTAACATGGAGTTGGGCGGCCCGTACGCCTTGTGCTCGCCGCCGCTCATCACCGCGAGCAGGCCCTGGGTCGCCACGAAATAGCCAAGGCAGATAACGATTAGCCAGACCAGCGCCACGATCCGGCGTTGCTCGGTCAGCAGCGACATGGTGACGATCAGGAACAGGAAGATCTTGCACGTCCGCGACCAGGCGCTCCAGACCGCATCCGCCGACCCGAGTGCGAACCAGGACGTGACGGTTATCCCCGCCATGAAGGCCAGCATCAGCAGAGCGGTCGGGTTCAGCGCGAGGCGCTTCGGCTCGGTGCGGCTGGCGAACCAGCCGATCATGGTCACGGCGAAGGCGACCGCCGCCCAGGGCAAATCGCTGCCGAACCCCCATTCAAGCTGATGTGGGTTCATGAAGGCGATCCAGTCCCACATCAACACGCCCACGAAAGGGCGCGCGATCCCGAGCGGGATGATCGCCAAGCATTCCGGTGAACAGGACGAGTGCGCGCATCGTTTGGTATGCGCATTAGACACGTATGCGCACCATTTGCAATCCAAACAGGGCACGGGGAGGGCCGGCGCCGGAAAGAGTGCTTAAAGTGCCGATCGGTGGATGAACGAGAATTCGCGGCCCCAAGGAGAGACGTCGAACAGGCAATAGTCCAGCTCCCGCAGGCGGGCCACTGCGTCCTTTCGTCTCCTGCACCACAATTCCGTGCATGCCGTGATGGAATTCGACGAGGAACTGCCGGGGCAGCACCGAAGACCGGCCGAGGTCGGCGATGACCTTGTATTCGGAGCCCTCCACGTCGAGTTTGGCGATATCGACCGATTGCAGCCCGAAATTCCCGATGACCGTCGCAAGCCGCGCGACCCGGCAGCGAACCAGCCGATCGGATTTCCGGCGCACCGAGAAATCGTCCCACCCGGCGACATGCGGGAAGGCGAAGTCCTCCTCGCCGTCATGGTCGGAAATCCCTACTGCGCTGACGTGCATGGCGGGCGGGATTTGCTGGCGGCTCAGCCACTCAAGGCTCATCGGCGTGGGGTCGAAGCCATGGACTTCGGCCTCGAACTGCGCGATCATGCCGAGATCGAAAGAAATGTCGTCGCCCAGCCCGAAATGAGAGGATGACGGGGTGCCGCGTCGGCAAGGCAGCGGGGGCGAACACCCAGCCGGCATATTCTGTGCCGATCCGAGTGGTCCGCAGCCGAACATCCCGACGCAGCAGGTGGTCGCGCCCGAGTGCCGTCTTCACCACCCGTTTGAGGTACAGCTTCGCATCGGCGGCGTTCCTGATCATGTGCCGGGCGATCTCCGACTCGGTTGCGCGCGGTATCGGTACGGTGGCATCCGGCAAACGGCGGGGCAAGATGATCACCTTGATTGTGCCGGCCCCATTGAGGCATGCATGCCCATCATCGCCATCGTCGTGATTGTGCTGTTCTTCATCCTGGTCGCGGCGAGCGGGATTCGGACCGTGCCGCAAGGCCAGGTCTGGATCATCGAACGCTTCGGGGCGTACCGGCGCCAGCTTGCCCCGGCCTTAACCTTACGCTGCCGTTCGCCGAACGGGTGGGGCGCCGGATGAACGTGCAGGAGATCGTCCTGGAAATCCCCGAACAGGCCGTCATCACCCGCGACAACGCTGCCGTCACGGTGGATGGGATTCTGTATTATCGGGTGCTCGATCCGGTGCGGGCGGCGTATGGAGCGCAAAACCTGGTGCAGGCGCTGACGGCGCTGGCGATGACCAATATCCGCTCGGTAATCGGGGCGATGGATCTGGACGGCGCGTTGTCGGAGCGCGAGGAGATCAATGGCAAGCTGCTGGCGACCTTGGATCGTGCAACCGATCCGTGGGGGGTGAAGGTCAGCCGGGTGGAACTGCGCAAAATTGAGCCGCCGGCCAATCTGATTCACGCCATGAACCTGCAAATGACGGCAGAACGCGAGCGCCGCGCGACCGTGGCACGCGCGAACGGCGAGCGTGAGGCGGAGATCGCGCGCGCCGAGGGCAGCAAGCGCGCTGCCGTGCTGCAGGCCGAAGCGCGCCTGGAAGCGGCGATGAAGGACGCGGCGGCACGCGAACGCCTTGCCGCGGCCGAAGCGACGGCCGCGCGGCTGGTCGCCGAGGCAACGGGAAGCGGCGCCGGCGAGGCATTGCGCTACTTCGTGGCGCAAAAATACATCGACGCTCTGGCCGTTCTTGCCGGCAATCCCGCCGGCCGCACGTTGGTCGTTCCGATCGAAAGCAGCGGCCTTGCCGGAGGCATCACGCAGGCGTTGGCCGCAATGCAGCTTGGCGCCGAACAGCGCCCCGCCCCATGAGTGCGGGGCTCGCCTGGGTAATTGCCGGCCTGCTCGCCTGCGGGGCCGAATTGCTGCATCCGGGCGTTTTCCTGCTGTGGATCGGCCTCGGCGCGTGCGGAACCGGCATCGTGACGCTGCTGACCGGGCTGGCCCTGCCGGCCGAGCTGGGCGTGTTTGCGGGGCTGGTTAGCGTCCTGCTGGCGATCCCGTTCTGGCGCCACCGCCGGAACCGCCCGATCGACTTCGTCAACGCGCCGGAAGCGGATCTGCTCGGCCAGCGCTGCGAGGCGCTGGAGTTTCGCGGCGCGCACGGTCGCGTCCGGTTGCGGGACGGCGCCTGGCAGGCCCGTATGCTGGATGGCAGCCAGCCCGCGCCGGGTTCGTGTTTGTCGGTGGTCGGTGTCGAGGGGACGACGTTGCTGGTGGCTGGTTTGGTTGACGATGCTCTCCCGCCAGCTCGATAGTCCGCTCGAGCGTCGCGCGCCCGATCCACTTAGCGACTCTCGGATGTGCTCAGCCGCTACTCGGCTAGCAGCTCATCGAGCGTGACCGGGCAGGTAGCCGGGAGCGGCAGCGGTGGCTTGCCATCGACGTCCGGCGGAACCCAGCGCTGGGCCTGGCGGTAAAGCTTTTCGAGATCGATGTTTTGCCGCATTGAAGGTGGCGAACCGATCAGCGGCCTGGATGCGGAATTGCTCAGCATCCAGTCGCCAGCGAACGGCATAGACGAATTCGGGCCAAGCTTCGGCCTTGAGCAAGTGGGCAAGTGACTGGCGAAGCAGCGCCCGCACCGCCGCAAGTTCGCTTCGCCCCACGCTCTCGACCTCCTCGGCAATGTTGGACCAATCGAGATCAGCGTCATTGACCCGCTCGCCGCGGGCGAGCCGGCGCAGCAACGCGGCCTGCTGCTGAGACCAGATCAGGATGTCCGCTTCGTAGAGGTCGCTCATGCTGGGAATCTCGCAACCAGATAAGCTTGCTTATTCGGTGCTGAAGACCTGTGCAACAAAGCGACCTGTTGAACCCGGTCAGCCGGACAGCTTCACCGCCCAAAGCTGCGGAAACCGCTTGGCAAGCCACTGCGCCAGGGCGGCGTTCACTGCTGCCGGTTGTTCCTGCGCCATCCAGTGGCCGGACTGCACGACCGCTTCGGTGAGGTCGGCGCAGTCCCGGCGCATTGGCTGCGCCAGGGCCGAGGTCATCGTTTCACACGTGTAGTCGTATTCGGCATGCAGAAACAGTACCGGCATGCCGATGCGGCCGGCATCTGCCGCTTCCGCCGCGTAAGCGATATTGGTTGCGTGGTTCATATACCAGGAATCGGGGCCGAAGAAGCCGTTGCGCTGCAGCGCGGCCACGTATCGGTGCAGGTCTTCGGGCGAGACCACGTCCGTATCAACGGCAAATCTGGCGCTTGGCCGGCGCCGCCGAACCAGCCGCCGTCGCGGCGGACCAGCGCGGTACGGGACGGCTTTCCCTTGCCGGCGGGATTGCCCTTGCGGAACAGCGCCTTCACGGTGTTGGTTACGTTCGTCTCGAACGCCTTGGTGGCCGCGGGGAAGTTCTCCTCGTAGAACAGTTGGTATTCCCATTGGCCCGCGGGGAATTCCTGCTCGGGGTAGACCGACCGGTCCACGAGCGCCAGCAGATTGGCGGGTGCGAAGCCCTTGGCGATGTACGGCACGCACAGATTAGCAACGCCGAAGCAGCGTTCCGGATGATGGCTGGCCATGTGCCAGACGACCGGGCTACCCCAGTCGTGCCCGACCCAGACGGCGCGCTCGCGGCCGAGCGCGTCGAGCAGTTCGATCATGTCGCGGACGGTGTGCGCGAGTGCGTAATCCTCCCGGCGCGTATAAACGCTCGATCGCCCGTAGCCGCGCATGTCGGGGGCGATGCAGCGGAAGCCGAGCGCTGCGAAGACATGGAAGCTGATGGCGCCAGCTGATCGCCAGCTCCGGCCAGCCGTGGACAAACACGATTACGGGCGCATCCGCGGCACCGCAGGCCAGATAGAACGTGGTGTGACGGGCGGTTTTGACGACGTGTTCGGTGATCGGGAACGTCATGGTCGTGATCCCTCTGATACCGGGCGCCGAATGTGTTGACGCTTCGCTACCCTCCTCCCGTCCCCGGGGGTGCGGTGAAGTCTTGTCGCCGAGATCGATTGTCAGGTCCAGGGCGCAGCGGGCTTTCTACCTTCGCCGCTGCGCGATCTCGTCAATCGCCGCCTGTTCGCGGCGCTGCGCGGCGGCGCGCTGCTCGGCGCGGCGTGCCTCCAGCGCCGTTTCCGCGGCGGTCAGCGCGGCGCGGGCCGCGCCCACGGCGGCGCGGGCGCGCGTCGTTTCTGCTTCGGATTGATCGCGCATGGCTTCCGCTTCAGCGAGATCCTGGCGGGCGCGGCGCAGCCAGAGCCCGAACGCCTCGACATCGGCATCGTCGCCGCGCAGGTCTTCCGCCGCCGCCCTTTCGCGCTGCATATCCTGTTCGATGCAGGAAACCACATGCGCGGCCTGAGCTTCGTTCCGAAGTGCTGCGGCCAAATCACGCGTTGCCGCGTCCAGCGCGAGGCGCCGCACACGCACCAGCGCGGCAAGGGTTTTATGCGGCATGATCGGTCAGCACCTTCTGCAGAGCGGCGCGCGATTGCGCGATATCGCAGCGTTCGCCGGGACCTTGCTGCAGCACCGCCTCGATCCGTGGCGCCAGGGCGACCGCCTCATCAGCGGCCGGGTCGGCACCCGGCCGATAAGCGCCCAGCCGCACCAGATCGGCCAGTTCCGCATACAATGACAGGATGGCGCGCGCCCGTCGGGCCAGCGCCGCCTCCTCTTGGTCGGTGCATCCGGACGCCGCGCGCGAGAGCGAGCGCAGCACGTCGATTGCCGGGTAGCGCCCGCGTTCCGCAATACGCCGGTCAAGCACGATATGCCCGTCCAGAATGCCGCGCACGGCATCGGCGACCGGCTCGTTGTGGTCGTCACCTTCGACCAGCACGGTGAACAGCCCGGTGATGTGTCCGGCCCGCCCGGCCGCGTCCACCGGTCCGGGCCCGGCACGCTCCAACAAGCGTGGCAATTCCGCGAATACGCTGGGCGGATAGCCCCGCGTGGCGGGTGGCTCGCCCGCCGACAGCCCGATTTCTCGCAGGGCGAGGCAAAACCGGGTGATGCTGTCCATCATCAGCAGCACCGAACAGCCCTGATCGCGGAAATGCTCGGCAACGGTCATGGCGGCATGCGCGGCCTGCCGGCGCATCAGCGGCGGTGCATCCGACGTGGCGACCACAACGACCGCGCGGGCCAGGCCTTCGGGGCCAAGCTCGTCCTCGATGAACTCGCGCACTTCGCGTCCGCGTTCGCCCACCAGCGCCAGCACAGCCACATCGCAAGCGGCACCGCGCGCGAGCATGGCCAGAAGCGTGGACTTGCCGATGCCGGAGCCGGAGAACAGCCCCAAACGCTGGCCCTGACGCGATGGCGCGAAGCAATTAAGGGCGCGAACACCGAAATCCAGCCGCGGACCCAGCCGCGCGCGCGCAGTCGCCTCGGGGGCGTCGGCCCGCACCGGACGGGTCAGCCTGCCGTGCCGCAAGGCGCCCCGCCCGTCGATCGGACGGCCGAGCGGGTCGATGACCCGGCCAAGCCACGCGTCCGAGACCGCAAGCGATAGACCCTTGCCGAAGCCGCTAGTGCCGTAGCCGCCAGGGCCGCCGGCAAGGGCGAGCGCCTTGCTGCCGGGCCCGAGGCCGTCCAGCCGACCGAAGGCCATCGCCTGTGCGCGGCCCTCGCGAAACCCGACAATCTCCGCCTGCACCGGGGTTCCGTCGCGGGGTGCGAGCGAAATTCCGTCGCCGACCGAAACATGGCCACTCAGGCCGACGACCTCGACCAGCAGTCCGGACAGTGTGCTGACCTCTCCATGCAGACGGGGGCTGGGCAGCCTCGTCAGCGCGGCGGTGGCATTGCCTGCCCGTTCCGCGAAACTGGTGCATCTCATTAAGTCACCAAGTACTTATTCTGTTGGAAAAACGGCGCTTTCGGGCCGAAACACCGCCGTCTGCCGTCCCATTCCCGAGAGAAATACGCGTAATAAATGAAAAAACTATGGTCAAATACACGCCATAGTGGTATTACCAGCGTATCGAGTTGGTAGGATGTGAACACATGCGTGTTCTGCTCGTCGAGGATGATCTGACCGTTGCGCGCGGCGTCTCGCTTTTGCTGAAGTCGGCCGGGTCGGTTGTTGACCAGGCCGAAACCGGCGAAGAGGCGCTCGAGCTGACGCGTCATTACGATTATGACCTCGTGTTGCTTGATCTCATCCTGCCCGACATGGAAGGTTACGAGGTGCTGCGGCGTATGCGGACGGCACGCAACGCGACGCCGGTACTGGTGCTGTCGGGCCTGTCGCGGCCCGAGGCCAAGGTGAAAGCGCTCGGTCTCGGCGCCGACGACTTTATGACCAAGCCGTTTGACCGCAGCGAATTGATGGCCCGGGTCCAGGCCATCGTGCGGCGCAGTAAAGGGTTCAGCGAGCCGGTGCTGCGGGTCGCCAATCTGGCGCTCAATCTCGACAGTCGCGATGTCACTGTGTCCGGCGCCGCCGTCCATCTGACGGGCAAGGAATATTCCATTCTTGAGCTTCTCGTTCTGCGCAAGGGAATGGTGCTTACGAAGGAAGCGTTCCTGAACCATCTCTACGGCGGCATGGATGAACCGGAGATGAAGATCATCGACGTGTTCGTCTGCAAGCTGCGCAAGAAGCTGGTCCAGGCCGGCGCCGGGAACCTGATCTCCACGGTCTGGGGGCGCGGCTACATGCTGCGCGAGCCTAGCAGCGCGCCCCCGCGCGCGGAGAAGCAACCGACTTCGGCGGCACTAAGCGCGGCGTGACGACCGGTCATTTATTCGTATTTCTGTCACTTATTAGGTCCTTCTCCTGAGAACAGTCTACGTGTGATATCTCGACGACGTGGACGATGCGCAAGATCGTAACCGCGTCGTCGCTCTCGCTATGTTCGTAGATGGCGATATACGGCGGCACGATGCCGATCCGAATGTTTGGCGCCAACGCGGAACGGCGCGGCCCGCTTGCGGGGAAGGCGGCGAGGCGGTCGTAGGGGCTCCGAAAAGCGCGCGGAACTTGCGGGCCGCCCCCGGACCAGCCTCAGCGCCGAGATGATTGAGAATGGCGGCCTCATCAGCTGAGGCCGAGGCGGTAATGATGACCCGCGCCATCAAGCCCTTTTTGAGCTCAGAAGAGCGTTCATCCGGGTTTCGCGTTCTTCACGCGTCAAGACATTGCCACGAGCAATGTCCGCTCGCGCTTCATCGACGTAAGGCTTGGACCAGGCTAGATCGTCCCCCTCTTCGGCCATCCGCTCGGCGATGCGCTCATCAATGAGCTGGCGCGCCGCCTCATCAATCGACGCGAACTCGCCGCGTTCGACATGAGCTTTAAGCCACGCCTGCTGTTCAGGTGTGAGCGAAATCGAAATTGAGCACCAATCTACCAAAGGTATCGCAATTCCGCCACTCGCTGACCCCGGCAAGCTCGGCCACCACCTATGACCCGCTCTGCTCCGCGCCGATATCCGTCACCGTCACCTTGACCGTCCGCGTCTGCCCGTCGCGCAGCACCGTAAGTGTAGCGGTGTTGCCGATCCCCACGTGTCCGAGCGCGGCACTCAGTTCGGCTGCGGTGGCGACCGACTGACCGTTTACCGCCGTAATCACATCGCCGATCACTCCCGCGTCCGGGTCCGCTCCCTGCAGGCCCGCCTTCGCCGCGGGCGAGCCGGGGACCGTGCGCAGCACGATCACCCCTTGCAGGCCGAGCTGGGCCGAAAGCGCGGGGCTTCCCGTCAGGATGCCGATGCCCGGGGTCGCCGCGTGTCCGTTCTTGATAAGCTGCGGCACCACGCGGTTGATGGTGTCGATCGGAATGGCAAAGCCGATGCCGGAGGAGGCCCCGGAACGTGACAGGATGGCGGTGTTGAGCCCGATCATCCGGCCGGCGGAATCAAGCAGCGGCCCCCCCGAATTGCCCGGGTTGATCGGCGCGTCCGTCTGGATCACGTCGGCGATTTCCACCGCCGCGCTTTCCGGCAGGCGCCGGTGCAGCGCGCTGATAATGCCGTTGGTCAGGGTCTGATCGAGCCCGTACGGATTGCCGATAGCGAACACGAATTGCCCGACCTGAAGATTCGCGGAACTGCCGATCGTGAGTTTCCGCAGCGGGGAGCGGGGTCGTTCCAGGCGCAGCGCCGCCAAATCGTATCCCGGCGCGATGCCGACCACATGCGCGCCCACGAACTCGCCCGAGGTGAGCCGCACGCCGATTGCCGTCCCCCCGGCGATCACGTGGTGATTGGTCACGATGTCGCCGGCCTCGTCCCAGACCACGCCGGACCCGGTTTGCAGCACCGTCTCGTCCTGGCCGTAATCGGTCATCTGCGTGGGGCCGCTGGCGCGGGCATAGACATGCACGACCGAAGGCGAGGCGGCCTTGAACAGAGCAATCGTCGCCTGCTCGATGCCTGCCAGATTGCCGCGCGTCGCGACCGTCCGCGGCCCGGTCGCCGCCCACCATGCATCGACGATGTACGGCTCCACCACCCAGATGGTCAGAATGACCAGCAGCCAGACGACAACAAGCCGCCACAGCCGCGCGCTCATGCGGCCAGCGCCTTTGCTTGGTCGCAAGTCGGGCCTGTGACCTGCGGTAACGGAAGCCGGATCATGGCACCGGAATGCCCCCTCCCGCCCGTTCCGGCAAGGAACCTGCCGGTCATCCCGTGTCACATTGCCGGCAGCCCGTTTCGCGTGCCAATGCGGGCGGGACGCACCCTTCACGCGACGGCGATGCCGGATCATGCTGGTCCGGGCACCGCGAAGGGAAGCGGCGAGGCAAAGGAGCGGCACCATGAACCAGATGCGCGGCAGCACCTATCACCACATCGAAGCGCGCCGGATCGCGGGCTCGCTGGGTGCCGAGATCAGCGGCGTCGATTTGTCGGCAGACCTGTCCGAGACGGTGCTGGCCGAGCTGCGCGCCGCCTTGCTGGAGCATCTGGTCATCTTCTTTCGCGACCAGAGGCTGACGCCGGAACGTCAGCTCGCCTTCGCGCGTCGCTGGGGCGAGATCCACCTGCACCCGTTCATGCAGGGCATGGCGGATCATCCGGAAGTGCTGGAGATCGTGAAGCGTCCGACCGACACATGGAATTTCGGCGGCTCCTGGCACACCGACCAAATGTTCTCGCCCCAGCCGGCCATGGGCACGATCCTGTATGCCAAGGAAGTGCCGGCGGCCGGCGGGGATACGCTGTTCACCAACCAATACCTTGCCTACGAGAGTTTATCGCCGGCGATGCGGCGCATGCTCGACGGGCTCAGCACGGTCTGTGTGGGCGACCATTTCAAGCAGCATGGCGGGCGCTCGCGCAAGGAAGCCTATGCCGGGCAGACCAGCATGACAGTGAAGGATCCGGGCGACGTGCAGACCACCAGCGTCCACCCGCTGGTGCGCACGCATCCGGAGACAGGGCGCAAGTCGCTGTATATCGGCGGGCACGTGCGCTGCTTCGACGGCATGACCGAGGCGGAGAGCGAGCCGCTGATCGGCTTCTTGACGCAGCACGCGATGCGGCCCGAATTCACCTGCCGGTTCCGCTGGGACGAGGGCTCGCTGGCGTTCTGGGACAATCGCTGCACGCAGCATTTCGCGATCAACGACTATCCGGGCGAAACGCGGGTGATGCACCGGATCACCATTGCCGGCGACGCGCCGTTCTGACCGGCCCGCGCGCCAATCCAGGCTGCGGGAACCCGCTACGGCGCCACCTCGTTTTCGGCAAGGCGGGAGCGATATCCCCGCGATGTCGATGCGAGGGCAGGATGTCAGGCTTCACGTTCCGATCCGTCCGCTGGGCAGTGGGCGGCATCGCACTGGCTGGCGTGGCCTTTGGCCTGAGCGGCTGCGCCACACCCGGACCGGGCGCCTACGGCGCGGCATCGGCGGATCACCAAATGCGCGCGGAGCGATACGGGTATATGGCGCAGCGAGACCAAAATTTGGCTCGCTGGCAGGCCGCCAACGGCGATAGCTGGAGTGCCGCGCAGTCGCAGGCCGCGGCACAGAACAGTGCGAATGCCGCGCAATGGGAGCAGACACAGGCGAACAAGGATTCGTGGCTGGGTTCGCTGGGCTTCTGAAGATCCCGCTCCTCCGCTCCATGAGCGAGAAAGGGCGGGCAGCGAAGCACCCGCCCCACAACCGAAGTCAGCGTTGGGGTGCGGATGTCATGCCGCCGTAATTGGCCGGGGGCGTCCAGCCGCGACCCGACCCGGCCGATCCGTTCAGACCGGTATTGCCGGCATTCGGCGCCGGACCGCCCGGATGGTAGAGCGAAGCGTTTGGGTTATTCCTGCCAGTCCGGTACATCGGCATCGGTTCGTTAGACGGGAACAAGCCATTGGCGGGGTTCTGACCTCGCGTGGAAACATCGGGCTGTGGCGCGGCGAGCACCGGCAGCGTCGCAAGGCTGAGCGCGCAAATCGCGGCAAGCGCGGTTTTGGAACAAAACATGCTGTTCGCCTTCTGATCGGATCTTGCCCACCGCAAAACGCGCCCGGGCGAAAAACGTAGCGGAACGACGGCTCACACCTCCAGCAGCGCGAACGGCCGGCCGGTCGGCTTTTCGATCTGGTAGGCCACATTATAGACGGCTCGCCCGCCCGGCGTGCGGCCTTCATAGCGGCCACGATGGGCATGACCGTGCAGCACAGCCGAGACGGGGAACCGGTCGATTGTCTCGGCCAGGCGCGAGCAGCCCAGAAGGGAAGGATCTCCGCCGGTTCTCCGGCGACGGTCTCAGGCGTCGGAGCGTAATGCAGCACTACGACGATGCGAGAGGATTCAAGGCGGCGCATGGCGTTTTCCAGGCTGAGGGCTTCGTTTACCGTCTCCGCCACGAACCGCTTGACCGCCGGCTCGCCGAACGAGCCGAGCATCCGGCTGCCAAATCCGCCCGCGAATCCCTTCACTCCGGCGAAGCCCACGCCGCTGATCTCGCAGGCCTGGCCCTCCAGCAAATGCACGCCCGATTGGCGAACGATGGCGGCAACCTGCTCCGCCGCATCGCTTTCATAATCGTGGTTGCCCAGCACGGCGATGACCGGGATGGCGCAGAAGCGGAAACTTTCGGCCAGGATTTCCGCCTCGCGGGGCTTGCCGAGATCGGTCAGGTCGCCGCACAAAACGAGTACGTCGGCGGCAGTTGAGATCTCGGCGAACATCTCCCGATAGGGAGCATGCTCCTCCTCCTTCACGTGCAGATCGCCAATGGCGGCGATGCACAAACGCTCGGCGCTCATCGCCGAAACTCGCCGCGGCTCCCCGTATCGGCAAAGCCCCAGCAGGTGACATCCGCCTGATAGTCGGTATGCGAGAGCAGGCCCCCTCGACACAGCTTCATGCGCGACGGCGGCAACTCCATCTGGTTCGACAGGCGCGCCAGCAGTTCATGCAGCAACCAGCTCGGCACGCAATCTCGTTCGCTGGGATAGATCCAGCGGAAATTGATCAGATTGGCCAGCAGCACCTCCCAGTGCTGCTCCATCCACAGCAGCAGCCGGGCCCAGTCGATGCGGTCGTGCTGCTTGAGGATCAGATGCATCACATCCGCCCCGTCGAACCGGTGGCGGAGTTGGATGAACGCCTTGGCGCACAGCAATTCGGTTGGCGCGACTAACCGGACCGGGACGCCCAGGATCATGGAGTTGGGCGCATCGGCGAACCAGGCGTCCGTGACCGGCATCGTGCCGCCCGCGGAGGCGAAAATAACATCGAAAAACACGCCATTGCGCCAGACTTTGCCGATCCAGCGTTCGTCCTCGGTCTCGACGCGGTGGCCCAATGCCTGGAGATGCGCCAGGATGCGAGGGAAGTCGCCCGGCTTGCAGCACAGATCCAGGTCTTTCGTCGGGCGCGTCAGGCCCGTGTAGGCGCAGAGCGCATAGGTTCCGGAGACCAGGAACGGAACCCCAAGATCAATCAGCGTCCTCAGGCTCGCGGCATAGAACGTCTCGGCCTGCTCCGAAGGCGCCGTCGGGATGGCGGCGGGGTCCAGGCTTTCGGCGCTTTCGGCCGGATCGAACCTGGATCGGAATAGTTCTGTCACTGTTCAAGCGGGGTCTGTCCATGCGTCCTCGCCGGACCTCAACTCCCGGCGGGCGACGCGGTTCGGGCCATCCGGGGCGCCTCGGCATACCGATGCGTTCCGCTTTAGGATTAATCAGGGCCCGTTATCTCATTCCAGAACCGATATCGCGATTTCTTGAATATTCTCTGGCCCGAACGGCTCTGACTCACTAAAATGAGAGTGTCGCGGCACCGAGAACGAACCGGGTTCAACGGACGGTGCCGGGGGAAGTCAGGGCTACGCGAGGCGTCAATGGCGGAATTCCGGGCCGATGCGGCCCAGCTCTATCTCTTACGTGCGGTGGCCGAGAGCACGGCCGATGCGATTTTCCTGCACGATCGGGACGGGCTGGTGCTGTATGCGAACCCGCAAGCCGAGCGGCTGTTCGGCTGGACCCGCACCGAACTGCTGGGCCGCAGGCTGCACCCGCTGATCCACCACAGCCGCCCCGACGGCACCCCCTACCCGGAAGCAGAGTGCCCACTTTCGCGACTCCTTGCGACGGGTGAGACCGTCAGCGCGCATTGCGACGTGTTCTTCCGCCGCGACGGATCACCGATCGAGGTCGAGTGCTCGAATGCGCCAGTGGTTGGCGCAGATGGCACGCTTGGTGCCACGGTACTCACGATCCGCAATGTGACCGAACGCAACCGGATCGAAGCCGCCCTGCGCCAGAACGAGCGCCGTCTGCGCGAACTGGTCGGAACGCTCGACCTCGCCCCGATTTTGGTGTGCGATCCCGATGGGCCGATCCGCTTCTGGTCGCATGGTTGCGAACGTCTGTTCGGTTTCAGCAGCGAGGAGGCTCTCGGCAAAGACGTTCACGCTCTGCTGCACACAAGCTTTCCGGTACCCCTGACCCGGATCAATGAGGCCCTGGCGAATACGGGAGAATGGAGCGGCGATCTGGTGCACCAGCGCAAGGACGGCGCGGAGATCATCGTTGCCACCCGCAAAGTCTTGCAACGTGATGCCGAGGGGCGTCCGGTTTCCCTGACCGAGAGCCTTGCTGACGTGACGGCGCTGCGCGACGCACGGGCCGCACTGGAGCGGCTCAACGGCGAGCTTGAGGATCGGGTGCGCACCGAGGTCGCGGCGCGGGAAGAGGCGCAGACACGCGCAGCGCACGCCGAGCGGATGCAGGCGCTCGGGCGCCTGGCGGGTGGGATCGCGCACGACTTCAACAATGTCTTGCAGGCCGTGACCGGGGCTGCGTCCTTGATCGAACGCCGGCCGACGGACGAACCCTCAGTGCGCCGCTACGCGCGGCTGATCCTGGACGCAGCCGATCGCGGTGCCGCCACCGCGCGGCGCATGCTGGCCTTTGCGCGCCAGGGCGGGTTGGAGGCGACGCAAGTGGAGCCGGGAGCGCTGCTGCGCAGCTTGCGCGACATACTGGCGCACACGCTGAGCTCGGCAATCGAGGTGCGGATCGAGCTGGAGCCCGGGCTGCCGCCGCTTTTGGCAGACAAGCGTCAGCTTGAAACCACCTTGGTCAACCTTGCCACCAACGCGCGTGACGCCATGCCGGAGGGCGGCACCATCACGCTGTCGGCCGCGAGCGAGGAGGTGACGGACGCGCAAAGCGCGCGTGGCGGGCATTCGGCGGGGCTGCTGCCGGGCCGCTACGTCCGGCTCTCGGTCACGGATACGGGCCTCGGCATGGAGCCGGGCATCGTTGCGCATGTGGCAGAGCCGTTCTTCACGACGAAGGACATTGGCAAAGGGACCGGGCTCGGCCTGCCGATGGTGAAGGGCTTTGCCGAACAATCCGGGGGCGGATTTGGCCTCACCAGCACCTTGGGGCGCGGCACGACCGTGACGGTATGGATGCCGGTCGCCGCAGCGGCGCGGACGCGGCACGCCGCCCGGGAGGAAGCGGCTGCCGCCGAACGGGCGCCATTGCGTATCCTGCTGGTCGATGACGAGCCGATTGTGCGCGAGACGCTTGCGGCCCAGCTCGAAGGCATGGGTCATGCGGTCGTCGCCACGCCGTCGGCCAATGCTGCTCTGGCTGAACTGGACAGCGCCGGCCCGCCCGATGCGCTGGTTACGGATTTGACGATGCCGGGGATGAGCGGGCTCTCGCTGATCCGTCGGGCGCAGGAGCGCTTCCCGGGCCTACCCGCCATCCTGATCACGGGCCTTCCCGGCGAAACCCCCGCCGCGCCGGTGGAACCGGGCGCGGGCGGGCGGGTGGCGACATTGCGCAAGCCGGTCATCGCGGCGCGGCTGGCGAGCACGCTGGAGGCGGTGCTGGGGAGGTGATGGCAATAGCCGGCGTTCACCCGTCAGGAGCTGACGAAGTCGCGTCCCGGTGATGTTGCAAACTGTCAGGCTGGGAGATTTGCCGTGCAGTTTTCGCTTCCGGTCAAGTTTGAAAGGCGATCCGCCATCCAGCAGCAAGTCGTCCAGCATCTGCGCCGGATGATATAGGACGGCGGTACTTCCGCCGGGCAGCAAAGTGCCTTCTACTCGTTCCCTGAGCGAGCAGCTGATGGTCTCCCGTGGATCTGTTGTTTTGGCTTATCAACGACTTGCTGCTGAAGAATATCTCGAGGCGCAATCCACGATTGCGACCTATGTCAGCCATAAACTGCCGGACACATTCATTCAGTCGGAAAATCGCGACCCGCCACGGGCGCTTTCCAAAACCGGTTGCGACAAAGTCCCTGCAATGGCCATTCCGATCAGGCCACTGCGACTCTACGACCCGGAACAGGACAAGCTACTCTACGATTTCCGAATGGGACGCGGTGAAAAGTCGTTCTTCCCGATCAAAGCCTGGCGCCGCTTGGTTTCGGAGTGCCTTGGCGGAGCCGAGTTCCCGCTCAGTCAATACGGCGATCCTGCCGGATATGAACCCTTACGCGTTGCGATCTGCAACCACGTTCTGCGCGCGCGCGACGTTAAATGCTCGCCCGATCAGGTGATTGTGGTCGCAGGCTGTCAGGAAGGACTGAATGTCATTGCAAGTATCCTCGTCTGGCCCGAATCAACTGTCGCAGTCGAGGATCCCTGCTACCATGGTGCCGCCGGTATTTTCGAGCGTCACCGAGCGCAGCTGATTCCTATACCGGTTGATGACGATGGTCTCGATGTTGACCAGCTTGCCGCGACTGATGCCAAGCTGGTTTACGTCACGCCGTCGCATCAATTCCCGCTCGGATCCACGATGCCACTTGGGCGTCGTAAAGACCTGATCGATTGGGCGAACAATGCCGGCGCTTACGTGATCGAGGACGACTACGACAGTGACTTCCGATACGAGCATTCTCCTCTATCATCCGTGAAGTCGTTCGATTTTGCCGAGCGAGCAATTTATATCGGCACCTTTTCCAAGTCGATCGGCGCCGGACTTCGGTTAGGTTATGTCATCGTTCCACCGCAACTGGCATCGGCGGCGGTCCTGGCCAAGTCGTTTAACAATAACGGGCACCCCTGGCTGGATCAGGCAGTGATGGCCGAGTTCATCCGCACCGGAGCCTTCGAGCGACACCTGCGTTTGATCCGCAAGCGATACTTAGCCGTCGCGATTGTCTCATCTACCAGCTCCGGCAGCGGTTTAGCGCTGGCTGTATCATCAAGGGGGCCGAGGGCGGCATGCACGTCGCGGTGCGAATACCGGGCCTGGCTTTGCCGGCGCATGAGCTGCAAACCCGCCTGAGGATAGTGGGCGTCGGCATCTATTCGCTTGAGGAAAGTCCGGCGCGACAGTTCAGACGCTTTGATCATGATGACGAAATCCTGTTGCTCGGATATGCCGCGCTCTCGGAGCATGAGATTACGGTCGCCGTGTCGCGCGTGGCGGCGTTGTGTGCCTCCCCAGCCAAGAGCGTCCGACTGTCCCGGTAGCTTGCCCGGACGGAGGCATTTGGCTCGTCGATCGATTGCCACGACAGGATTGGACCAATTGAAGTTTCGCACGCTGGCCCTTGTTCGTCTAAGCTTCGGGTTCTGAACATTACCCCTGCCGGGCGCGGTGCCCGGCTCAGTGGGGGTGAGCACAATGGCCATTTATCTCAGTATGCAGCGGGTCCGCTTCTCGAGTCCCGACGGCTATGCCAAGTTCCAGCTGCTCTTCTCACGGGTCCGGCGACATCTCAAAGAGCTGCCCGGCTTCCTGCATCTCACCTGGTGGACCCATGCGGATGATCCCACTTGGTTCAACGAGGTCAGCTTCTGGACGAGCAAGCAGGCGCTGGATGATTGGCACATGTCGATTTACCACAAACATGCAAAGGCCTGGGCCGCCAATGGCGCGATACTCGAAGATATCATAACGAACTTCGAGCACCGTAACAGCCGATTGCTCCGCGTCTGCCCGTGCTGCGGGCATGTGGAAGACAAGGCCTATGACCTCCATCTGGAGCAAAAGACTCTGCGTGCGCCCTGTCCGTCCTGCCTGCTCGACTTCCCGGTCATGGAAGATACGGTAACCAGCACCGCGCTGTTCAAGGATGTCGAGGTAGCGACGGAATGAACCGACCGTTCCCGGCCGAGCGGGCCGTGATACAATGCGTTGACCAGGGCCCGCTTGTTGTCCGGGGGCCGCATGTGGTGAAGGATCCCTCGGGAAACACGATCGAAGCGGGAACGTACACGACGCTGTGCCGCTGCGGCCGATCGCGGCCTACCCTCTCTGCGACGGCTCGCACGCTGACAGGGACGCTCAAGCTCGATGAGACCGGCCGGGTCTTTTCAGAGCTTCGCCACGTCGTAGCTGGTGTTCTTGCTGCCGCCCTCGTTGCGGATGAGAATGCCTCGGCGCAGCAAATCTCTGATGTCGCGCTGCGCAGTCGGCATGGAGCCTTTGGCGAGCGCCGCCCATTTTCGCGCCGTGAGCTTGCCTGCGAAACCGTCCAGATAGCTATTGAGCATCGTCCGTTGCGTGCCACTGAACGGCGTCAGTAACCAAGGGCGGCGCCAGTTTGCGTGAATTTACCGGAACCGGGGCCAGTCGGGCCGTTCCCGGATATACAAGTTCGCCTCGCAAACTGAGGCGAAATCTGGCCGGTTCGCATCAGAATGCCACGGCTTTCGCATGGGGCTCAGGCGGCCAGCGTAGCGCCCGTTGCGGACGAAGCCCAAAGGTGTTGAGCCGCATAGGCGCGCCATGGACGCCACGGCTTGGCTCGATCCAGAAGTTCGGACGAGGAATGCCGGCGCCCGTCTTTATCGGCCAGAGCGCGCAACAGACCGATATCGGCGGCAGGAAACGCGTCCGGCTCGCGCAGCTGGCGCAGCGCGATATACTGCGCCGTCCATTCCCCGACGCCTCGGATCGAGCGCAAGCGGCGCACGGCGTCCTCAAGCCCGCTGGACGCGTCGAAGAGGTGCGGATCGGCCAAGGCGGCGGCGGCCACGGCCGAAAGTGCCGCTGCCCGGCTGCGTGGAATGCCAAGTGATGTCAGATCTGCCGCAGCGAGGGTCTCGGCGCGCGGAAACACATGCGTCAGATCGCCATCCGGCGACGCCAGGTGTTCGCCGTGCGCCTCGACCAGCCGCCCGGCCAAAATGAACGGCGCCACCCACCGTGATCTGCTGGCCGAGCACCGCGCGAATGGCCAGCTCGAACCCGTCCCAGGCGCCGGGGACGCGCAGCCCGGGACGGGCCTGCACCAAAGGAGCCAGCGCGGGGTCTTGCGCAAGATGGGCGGCGATGGCGATCGGGTCCGCGCCCAAATCGAATACGCGCCGCAACCGCGCGATCACCCCTGGCAGGATCGAGAGCTTGGGACAGCGCACCGTCGCCCGGAGCGCGTTCCGCTCAATGGGTTGGATCGCGACAATTCCCCGCACGCCGTCCAGATCCACCGTTCGCTCATAGCTGTTGGCGGTAACGCGCTCGATGCCGGGGATCGCGCGCTGGCGGAGAAACTCCAGCAAAGCCGGCCAGTCGTACGGCGGGTGAAAGGGCAACAGCAGAGTGATCGCGCCATGCTGTTCGGCCGAAATGTCTGCGCCGCGCGCGCGCCGCAAATCACCGGGAGCGCGGTCGAACAGCGCCTGAAAGGTTTCGTTGAACCGCCTGATGCTGCCGAACCCGGCGGCGAAGGCGATTTCGGCCATCGGCAAGCGAGTTTCGTGGATCAGCTGCTTGGCGAGCAGGACGCGGCGGGTCTGCGCCACGGCAATCGGAGAGGCGCCGATATGCTGGCGAAACAGGCGCCGAAGCTGGCGCTCGCCGACGCCCAGCCGCGCCGCCAGCGCATCGACATCGGCATGATCCAGCGCGCCCAACTCAATCAGCGAGAGGGCGCGCGAGACCGTATTCGACGTGCCGCGCCACGCGCCCAGATTGGGCGCGACTTCGGGGCGGCATCGCAGGCAAGGCCGGAAACCCGCTGCCTGCGCCGCCGCCGCTGTCGGATAAAACGTAACGTTTTCCGACCGCGGCGTTCTCGCCGGACAGATGGGGCGGCAATAGATGCGCGTGGTCTTGACGGCGGTGAAGAACCTGCCGTCAAAGCGCGCGTCGCGCAGGCAGATCGCGCGGTAGCAGGCGTCGTGATCGAGGTCCATAAGGCAAGACTGGTGTGCACGCGCGGCTTCGTCTAGCGGTTTTCGGACATGGTCATCCGGGGTGCTGCGGGTCCGGCTATCAGGTCCGAAAACCGCCAGAAATAGGGCATGGCTGACCCGACATGCTGCGCCTCATGTCCGGAGCGATTGCGATGAACGTGCAAAGCTTTTCTCTCGAACGCCTCGACACGCCCACCGGCCGGCTGCTGATCGTTACGGATGACGAGGGTCGTGTGCGGGCGGTGGATTGGGAAGATTACGCCGAGCGCATGCAGCGATTGTTGCGCCGGCACTATGGCGCGGATGCGGTCCCGGAGCGAAACACGCGGCAGAAGTCGGCAGCCGGGCGCGCGATCGAAGCCTATTTCGAAGGCGACCTGAGTGCCGTTGCCAGCCTGCCGACCGCGACCAATGGGAGCGCGTTTCAACGCCTGGTCTGGGACGTGCTGCGCCGTATCCCCGCAGGGCAGACCACCAGCTACGGCGCCTTGGCGCAGCGTATCGGCCGGCCCGGGGCCGCGCGCGCCGTTGGCCTCGCGAATGGCACCAACCCCATCCCGATTGTCGTCCCCTGCCATCGGGTGATCGGTGCGGACGCCTCGCTGACCGGCTTCGGCGGCGGCCTCGACCGCAAGCGCTGGCTGCTGGCGCATGAGAGGGCACAGTGCGCGGGAACGGAAGACCTGGCTGAACTGCAGCCTGGATGAGCCCGCGCGACGCGGTGAACTCCGAACCGGTGCTTTGGATTCAGGCCGGCAACGCTAACCTGCATGGCAATCCGGGAGGATTGACCATGCAGGTTCGGCGCCTGACGTGTATGGCAACGATTGCCGCCGCCCTTACAGCCTGTACGTCGACGCGGACGCAAACTATGGAATTGCACGCGGACGGTTTGTACGATGTCGTCCAGATCATAGACGCGATGAACCAAGCCTTTGGAACGCATCCCGGCTTCCGGGCGAACCATGCGAAGGGAATTGTTGTGGAGGGCAATTTCAAGGCGTCGCCCGAGGCGTCGTCACTCAGCAAGGCTGCGATCTTCACCGGCGCGGTGATTCCCGTAACGGTTCGGTTCTCCGATTCGACCGGCATTCCCACCGTGCCGGATGGATCAAACCTGGCCAACCCGCATGGCATGGCGATAAAGTTTCATTTGCTGAGCGGCGACGACGTCGATATGGTGATCAACTCCCTGAAATTCTTTCCGGTAGCCAGCGGCCCGGAGTTCCGCGATCTGCTGTTGGCGTTTGCCGCAAGTCCGCCGGGTGCGGCGAAGCCAACGCAACTCGAGCGTTTCATGGTTGAGCATCCGAAGGCGTCGGCGGCCTTCGCGACGGCCAGCACTCCGGACAGCTTCGCGGATGAAGAGTACGACGGCATCGACGCATTCGTTTTCGTCAACCAGGCTGGGGAGAAACAGGCGGTCCGCTATCAGATGGTGCCGACGCGATTGGTGCATCTCGATGCAACGGAAGCGGCGAAGCAAGCGCCGAAATTCCTGATGACCGAGTTGCCGGCAAGGCTGGAACGCGGGCCGGTGACGTTTCACCTGAAGGCGCAACTTGCCTACCCCGGCGATCCCACGAATGACGCAACGCAAGCATGGCCTGATAGCCGCAGAGTGGTCGATCTTGGCGTATTAACGATCGACCGGGCGATGCCGGACAGCGACGAGGCGCAGAAAAAGTTGCTGTTTGTTCCCGGCCAGCTTACGCCCGGGATCGAGCAATCGGACGATCCGCTGATCGACAACCGCAACGCCGCCTACGCCATTTCGTTCTCCCGGCGTTATCCGTGAGTTCCGCAGGGCTTGCGCTGTGCGTTGCCGGGCGCCCGCCAGGGTGCGGAAGGGGCCAAGCGGGACGCCGAGGCGGTAAAGCCTTTGAACGGCGATGCACTAGGAAGCCGGAGGGGATGGGCTATATCCCTGCCGGGCCGCAATCGGGGTTCCTCTCGGTTACGCGTCTTCAGCCCGCTTCCGGGGTCCGGTGGCAGAGTGGTGATGCAGCGGACTGCAAATCCGCGTATGTGGGTTCGATTCCCGCCCGGACCTCCAAACTTCCGAATAAGCGGAAAAGCAGCGAATTTGATCCGGAGACGTGAATCGCTATCCAATGCTACACATCACAGACGCGACGCGCGCCCAGCGGAACCCCGCCTGCCCCCCTTTGGGGACCCACGGGCGGGACTGGGACATGGGGTATGTCGCAGACGCCTTCGGTGCGAGTTGAACGTAATGCGGGGCAGAGATTTCCGATTCTACATCAAGAGAGCCGGTTGTATCTTCCCGCATCCGTTATGAGCGAATGCACAAATCGCTTGTAACAATACCGCACAAGTCCAAGAAATCTGTCTCACCTAACATTTGCATCTTCGTGCCACTCGCAATCAAACTCTCCGCGCGTCGATGCTTTCTGCTTTTGCTTTCACCGGGGCACAGCTTGGATATCTCTTGATCACCTACCACGAGGATGGAAGTCTTCTTAGTTACGCTCTCTGCGACCACGCAGCCCACCCGAGCGGCCATTTCCGCTGCCTCCCGCCGAGGTATCTTGAGCGCACCAGTGAAGACAATGATTTCGCCATATAACGGGCCGTCGAGGTTGCCTGTTCGGGCAATCGGGCCCGCCAATTGGACGAGTTGATATTGTAAGCCAGTCATCGATCGGAATCTTGGTCTTCTCGATGGCCCGGATGAGAATCAAGCCGGCGACCCGGGCATCCTCGCATGCGTCATGATGATCAAATTGGATTCCGAGTGTTTCAGCCATGGATGCGAGGCCAAATCCGCTTCTCGCGCATTCATTCCATACCCTACGCACGACTTTGCGCAGAGTTGAGCCATCGGCATGGAATTCGGCAAGCCGTAGCGAGCGATCGCCTGGCGCAGGGCACCGCGATCAAAGGGGGTGTGGGAACGACAGTTTTGCCTGAGATCCTTTCCTTAACTTCCGGATAGACTTCGGGCCAGGTCGGCGCACCTGCCACGGAATCCTCGCTCGATCCCATGAATGCAGATGTTGATCTCATCAAAAAAATCTTCCGGATCGATCAGCGATGAGAAACCGCCGACCATTTGCCCCCCTCTAAACTGAGCAACTCCGACTTGGCAGATGCTCGCCATGTCCGCGTTTGCGGTCTCGAAATCGATCGCAACAAAATCCATAGCTACGTTACTATGTAAGTAGAACCAAAAAACCGTATTACCCGTCGCAATCAGCGTTCGCACCTTGGCAGGCCCGGTCGATAAACGGACGACGCTCTTGCAACGATAACTTGTCCCAAGGGTTCTTAGGCTCGGGAGAAGCCTCGTATAATCGGCGTGCGACTCTCAGTTGTCGCTCGGCCTCTCTCAAGCCATAGTAGGGCTTGTCCATCGGCGCATTCCTGATTGCGACCTGATGGAGGCTATAGGCAGAGCCTTAGAATTGAGTTAACGGCCGCTGCTGAGAAGCGCTCGGCAGGGCTTTGTTTAAGGTCTCGCATCCCTTCCGGTCGTAGACTGAGCATAGCGAGCCTTCGCTTGTCCCGAATCGGTCGCGGCTGCGAATGTTAGTCGTTTCGAGCCCGCACATGCCCCGTGACCACTACATTGCACAGACCTACCTCAAGCACTTCGTCGGAACTGACGGGATGTTGCATGCCTACACCAAGCCCGATGTAAGGTATTTCCCCTGCCACCCGAAAGACATCTGCCACGAGTGGGAGGGTGATATAATGAGAGACTTCCTTTCGGACCCGAACCTTCTCGGCAAAGTACCGCAAGATTTTTGAGCCGACGTGGAATCCGGCGCTAGGGGTAATACTGGCGTGTGGAGTGTCGCGCGAAACGAAAATGGCCATCGCCGGGTATATGGCAAACTTGCTCGCGTTTACCCCGGCTTGGAAACGGGTTTGCGTCGAAATTGTCAATCGACATACCGTAGAGTTTTTGTGCGCCTCAGACGCCTTGCAAACGGCACACGGCCAATCAGACGCCAAGCTAAAGAGATCTTCACAGCCTTCAACTCTGGCCGCTTTCGCCTTGAAACGAAACCTGATGCTATCAGGGCTATCCTCGCCGAAGGCCTGATTCTGAAACGCATGGGTGCTCTATAACTCTGACTGGATCGTTATGCGGAATGATACAAGCACCGATTTTCTCACCACCGACAATCCCGTGGCCTATGACGACTCCGGTCCATGGCGTGGCAGCCTGGCCGATCTGCCTCGATACGTCCCCCTGACGCGAACTCGTTGTCTGGTCTGCTTCATGAACCTCGACGCTCGCGGCGAATTGTCACCCGACTTTTCCAAGCAACCTCAAGGGCGGATTTGCTTCGCAAGAGTGCCGCTTCGTGCAGTTTGTTTAATCAATCGGGCCGTTGTGCAATGCGCTGAGAATTCTGGTCATCTCTTCGCAGAGGCTCCCCTGGTTCGAGGCCTTGGTGAAAAAATACGCTCGGCACCGAGTTGACGTCGACTTCATCCAGAACGCACCAACGTGACGCCATTTACCTCGGTGTGCAGACCAGGGTCCGCGAACCGCCCGGAGGCACTGACAGTCCGCCATCTCTGAGCGCTTGATCGTGTCTACCGAGGGCGCTTTTTGAGATGGGCAAACATACTGTCAACGTCCAGTCGGTCTGAAACCCCTTGTTGAGCCAAGCCGTTGTTGATGTAGGCTTGGCACGCTCGCGCCGAGACATACTGGATCACGGCTACTGCTGGAGTGCCCCACGTCTCCGGGTTCTCACGATAAATATCAGAAACGTTTTGCGCAATCAGGTCAGGGGATAAGTGCGTATACGCTGCGCATCCGGCCAGGCCGGTTGCAATTCCTGCATACATACCGGGGCTCGCAACGAGCATAGATCGGTCCAAATATCCAGCTACGAACCAGCTTCGCGCGTTCTCTGATAAGGACTGCCAAGTAGCATAATCGGGGACATAGGAAACTTGGGCCTTGGCTTTCCCAACCATGGCGACCAGCAAAAGTGTTGCGATGGTCTGGCGACCAAGCACGCGGGCGCGTTGCACGGCACGACCTTCGTTGATGATCCGGTATCATAGCGCATACCCCAGACTGCCCACCCGGGCAAGCTTTTCTGCCCCATTGGAAGGGTGTGTGTGCGTGGAACCGCGCTCACACAATCCTCACCCTCGTGTCACTAGTGACAATCCTGTCGCCTTTGACGATCCAGGCCCGTGGCGTGGCGGATACCTTGGTTGTCGAATATACATCGGCTGACGCCCGATTTATTGTTTGCATTCCCCGCTTTGCGCGGGGATGCGCGGATTGTTCACGGGGATGCGCGAGAATGGGCCAAGGACTGCGCGGATCGACTGGCAACACAGTCGGCGCGGCTGCCCGGCTCCACCGCGCGTCACCACAGGGTCGGTGCCGCCACAAGACGTTCACCAAACCCGCTATTGCGGACTCTCGCACACTCTCGCCAAATGCGACTCTCTTGCCAAAAAAGAGGCGGAATAAAAGAAATCGAGAGCTCCCGTCCGTTGCCCGCGATGTACATCCGAATCCGCTGGGTGCTCCCGGATGTACACGCAAGGCGCACGGCCGACGCGCCGATGTACACCCCCGCATCAACCGGCGCGCTCATGTGTACGCCGCCAGACAACCCGGCCCGGCCATCAACCCGCCAGCAAGTCCGCATCCCCTCCCACTGACCGAACAGCCGCAGCAAACAGCGCACCGCCACGCCGCGCGCGCCGCACAGACCCGGATCCTTCTCCAGCAGCAATGCCGCATCGGCGTGCGCCATGCGCAGTAAATCCTCATGCGCCACCGGATCGGCCAGACGGAAACCGGGCAAACCCGCCTGTTTCGTGCCCAGGAGGTCGCCTCCGCCGCGCAGGCGGAAATCGGCGTCAGCGATGGCGAAGCCGTCCTCGGTGTCGCGCAGCAGCAGCAAGCGTTGCCGCGCCGTGTCGTTCAGCCCATCCTCGTGCAGCAGCAGGCAAAAACTCGCCTCGGCGCCGCGCCCCACCCGCCCACGCAGCTGGTGCAACTGGGCCAGGCCGAACCGCTCCGCGTGCTCGACCACCATGACGCTCGCCGTCGCCACATCCACGCCCACTTCGATCACCGTGGTCGCCACCAGCAGCCGGATGCGGCCGGCGGCGAAATCGGCCAGCGCCGCTTCGCGCCGCTCCGGGTCGAGCTGGCCATGTGCCAACCCCACCGCGTCCCCGAACAAACCGCGCAGCTCGGCAAATCGCGCTTCGGCCGCGGCCACATCGAGCGCCTCGCTTTCCGCCACCATCGGGCAGACCCAGTAGATTTGCGCGCCGTCCTCCAGCTTGCGCGCCAGTGCCTCCAGCACGCCGGGCAGGGTCGCGAGCGAGTGCAGCGTCGTGCGCACGGGCTGGCGACCTTCCGGTTTGTCGGCCAGCCGGCTCACATCCATCTCGCCCCATTGCGTCAGCAGGAGCGTGCGCGGGATCGGCGTCGCGGTCATCACCAGCACGTCGGTCCGCGCGCCCTTCTCGCCCAGCAGCAGGCGCTGGGTCACGCCGAACCGGTGTTGCTCGTCGATCACCGCCAGTCCGAGGTCGCGAAACGACACCGCCTCCTGCACCAAGGCATGCGTGCCGACGATCAATTTACACGTCTCCATCCGCTAACCCGCGCAGCAGCCGTGCGCGTGGCTGTCCCTTCACCGATCCGGTCAAAATCGCCACGGGCACGGGCGACAGGCGCGACAGCGTGCGATGGTGCTGACGTGCCAACACCTCGGTCGGCGCCATCAGCGCGGCCTGCGCGCGCGCCTCCACCGCCCTCAGCATCGCCAGCAACGCGACCAAAGTTTTGCCTGAGCCCACATCGCCTTGCAGCAGCCGCAGCATGCGGCGTTCGGAGGCCAAATCGGCGTCGATCTCGGCCAGCGCCATGCGCTGTGACGGTGTCGGCGCGTGGCCGAACCGGGCCAAAGCGCGGGCGCGCAGCCCGTCGCCTCCCTGCAGCGCCCGCCCGGGCCGGGCACGCACCCGCCCGCGCACGAGTTGCAGTGCGATTTGCCCGGCCAGCAGCTCGTCATAGGCGAGCCTTGTGCGCGCACGCGGATCGGGCGGCGCGTACGGCGCCTGCACCATCTGCAGCGCGGCGACGAAGCCGGGCCACGATTTCGCGGCGCATCAACGCCGGATCGTGCCATTCCGGCAAATCGGGGATGCGCTCCAGCGCCTGCGCCATCGCCGCCGCGACCTGGCGGGGCCACAACCCGGCGGTCAGCGGCCAGACCGGCTCGATCGCCGGCAGGCGTTCGGCCCTGTCAACTGGCAGCAAATGGTCCGGATGCGGCATAGTCAGCCGGTCTCCGAACCGCTCCAGCTTGCCGGAAACAACCAACTTCGCCCCACGCGGCATCTGCGACGCCCGCGCATGTTTAAAGAACACCAGTTCGGCGAAGCCCGTGCCGTCGGTCACGATCACCCGCCAGGGCTGGCGCGGATTCGCGGGTGATTCGTGGCGGACGACCTCTACGGCGAGTGTTGCCACCTGTCCCGGGCGCGCTTCCCGGATACTCGGCCGAGCGCGGCGGTCCAGATACGATTCCGGCATGTGAAACAGCAGGTCGAGCACGCGTTCCCCGCCCGTCGCCTTGCCGAGCAGCGCGGCGGTTGTGGCGCCTATGCCACGCAGCGATGTCAGAGGCGCAAGGAGCGGGGTGAGCTTGTCGGTGTCCACGGCTGACAGGGAGATAACACGCGGCTATATGGCACATCGGATGGACGCATCAGATAAGGCCGCGCTCGATTCGCGGCGCCGGCGGGTGCTGTATCGCGCAACACACCGCGGCACTCATGAAGCCGATTTATTGATCGGTGGCTTCGTCAGCCGGCGCATCGCCGCATTCTCGGATGCCGAGCTGGACTTGCTGGAGGCATTCTTGGAGCTGCCGGACGTCGATCTGGTGGATTGGCTGACCGGGCGACGCGCGGTCCCGGCCGAAGCCGACACACCGCTGCTGCGATGGATTAAGGACTGCGCCGGATGAGCGCACTGACCGTCTATGGCGCGCCGGAAGGCTACGACGCTTTCCTGCTCGCCCGTCGCCGCGCCGAATTCTCCGCACCCGGCGGCGGCGCCGTGCTGCATGTGGCGCGCGACGACGCCCGCATGGCGCATCTAGCCGAAGCACTGGCCTTCGTCATGCCCGAGGCGGAGGTGCTGCGTTTCCCTGCCTGGGACTGCCTGCCCTATGACCGGGTGTCGCCGAATCAGGCCCTGGTCGCCGAACGGATCGCGACTTTGGGGCGGCTGCTGGAGCCGGCGCAGCGCCCGCGTATCGTGCTGACCACTGTCAACGCGCTGTCCCAGCGCGTGCCCCCGCGCGCGGCCTTCGCGGGTGCAAGGCTGGAGCTGAAGGTTGGCGGCGAGGCGCATCCCGAGCGGCTGGCCCGGTTTTTGGAGGCCAACGGCTACGGCCGCGCCGGCACGGTGATGGAGCCCGGCGAATACGCCATGCGCGGCGGCATTATCGATATTTTCCCGGCCGGTGAGCCCGACCCGGTACGGCTCGATTTGTTCGGCGACACGATCGAGACGATCCGAACCTTCGACCCGGCCACCCAGCGCAGCGCGGAGACGCGCAGGAGTTTGGTGCTGCGCCCGGTCTCCGAAGTGCCGCTGGACAAGGCGGCGATCGCCCGTTTCCGCTCCGCCTGGCGGGAGTTGTTCGGTTCGGCGGCGGCCTCGGATCCCGATCTATGTCTCGGTCTCCGAGGGTCGGCGGCATCCGGGCATGGAACACTGGGCGCCGCTGTTCCATGAGCGGATGGAGACGCTGCTCGATTACCTGAACGGCGCGGGCGGGGCCACCTCGGTCAGCCTCGACCACCAGGCGGAGGAGGTATTCGCCGCGCGGCTGGAAATGATCGCGGATCACTACGAGGCCCGCAAGCGACCGGAGCGCGAGGGCGAAGCGCCCTATCGGCCGCTGCCGACGGATCGCTTGTATCTGGACCGCGCCGATTGGGACGCCATGCTCGCCGCCGGGCCGTTGCTCGCCTTCAGCCCCTTCGCCAAGCCCGATGGCGCCGAGGGTATTGACGGTGGTGCCCGCCCCGGCCCGCTCTTCGTCCAGGGCGGGGGCGGTCCGGGGGTGAACGTCTTTGACCAGTTGCGCGGGCAAATCGGGCGCTGGACCGACGAAGGACGGCGAATGGTACTCGCCGCCTGGACGCGCGGCTCGCGCGAGCGGCTTGGCGCGCTCCTGCGCGAACACAGCTTCAAGGACATCGCGCCGGAGGACGGCTGGGCGGCCATTCGGCGCAAGCCGGCCGGTTCCATTTCGCTCGCGGTGCTCGGCGTCGAGCGCGGCTTCGTTTCGCCGGTCAAGGGCGAACGGCTGGCCCTGGTGGGCGAGCAGGATCTGCTCGGTGAGCGCATCAGCCGCCCGGCGCGGCGGCGGCGCACGGCTGCGCAATTCATTGCGGAGGCAACGGAAATCGCCGAGGGCGATCTGGTCGTGCATCAGGAATACGGTATCGGTCGCTACGATGCACTGGAAACGCTGACCGTCGCCGGGGCGCCGCATGACTGTTTGCGCCTGATCTATGACGGCGGGGAAAAACTCTTCCTGCCGGTCGAGAATATCGAGGTTCTGTCCCGCTACGGCAGCGACGCGCAAGGCGTCGCGTTGGACAAGCTCGGGGGCGCGGCCTGGCAGACGCGCAAGGCGCGGATGAAGAGCCGCATCCGCGACATGGCGAGTGAGCTGATCCGCATCGCCGCGGCGCGCAGCGTCAAGGAAGCGCCGTCGGTCATGCCGCCGGAAGGCTCCTGGGACGAGTTCTGCGCGCGGTTCCCCTTTGCCGAAACCGAGGACCAGTCCCGCGCCATCGCCGACGTGCTGGAAGACCTCGCCTCGGGACGGCCGATGGACCGACTGATCTGCGGCGATGTGGGTTTCGGCAAGACCGAGGTGGCGCTGCGCGCCGCTTTCGTGGTGGCCATGTCGGGCGCTCAAGTCGCCGTGGTCGTGCCCACAACGCTGCTGGCCCGCCAGCATTATCGGACTTTCTTGGCGCGTTTCGAGGACCTGCCAGTGCGCATCGCGCAGCTTTCGCGCATGGTGCCGGCCAGGGAAGCTGCTGACGTGCGCAAGGGGATCGCCGACGGTTCGGTGAACATCGTCATCGGCACGCACGCGCTGCTGGCCAAGTCCGTGCAGTTCTCGGCACTGGAACTTCTGGTCGTGGACGAGGAGCAGCATTTCGGCGTCAGCCACAAGGAACGGCTGAAACAGCTCAAGGCCGATGTGCATGTGCTGACGCTGACGGCGACGCCAATTCCGCGCACGCTGCAATTGGCGCTTTCGGGTGTGCGGGAGATGAGCCTGATCGCCACCCCGCCGGTAGACCGGCTGGCGGTGCGCACCTTCATCATGCCGTTCGATCATGTAGTCATCCGCGAGGCGATCCAGCGCGAGCGGTTCCGCGGCGGGCAAGTGTTCTGCGTCGTGCCGCGCATCGAGGATCTGCCGCGCATGGCCGAGCGATTGCGCGAGATCGTGCCGGAAGCGCGCATGGCGCAGGCGCACGGACGGCTAGCGCCGACCGAGCTGGAACGGGTGATGACCGAGTTCAGCGACGGCAAGCACGACATCCTGCTGTCCACCAATATCGTGGAAAGCGGGCTCGATATGCCGGCGGTCAATACGCTCGTGATCCAGCGAGCCGACATGTTCGGCCTGGGCCAGCTTTATCAGCTGCGTGGTCGCGTCGGTCGCGGCAAGCAGCGCGGCTACGCCTACCTGACTTGGCCGCAGAGCCACCGGCTTTCGGCGGCGGCACAGAAGCGGCTGGAGGTCATGCAGACCCTGGATGCTCTCGGTGCGGGCTTCACTTTGGCCTCGCATGATCTGGATATCAGGGGTGCGGGGAACCTGCTGGGTGACGAGCAGTCCGGGCATATCCGCGAGGTGGGTATCGAACTCTATCAGCAGATGCTGGAAGACGCGGTGGCCGAGATCCGGGCGGGCGAGGGGAGACGCGCGCGCGAGGCGCGGGACTGGACGCCCAACATTACGCTTGGCCTGCCGGTGCTAATCCCTGACACCTATGTCGCCGATCTGCCGGTGCGTCTCGGTCTGTATCGGCGGATCGGCGCGCTCGCCTCGGACGCCGAGACCGAGGCAATGGCTGCGGAGCTGGTCGATCGCTTCGGACCCTTGCCCGAGGAGGTGGACAACCTGCTTGCCGTCGTCTCGCTGAAGCGCGCCTGTCGCGAAGCCGGGGTCGAGAAGCTGGACGCGGGGCCGAAGGGCATGGTGGTAACGTTCCGCGCCAATGCGTTCCGCAATCCCGCCGGGCTCGTGGCCTGGCTCGCGAGCAAGGGCGGGCTGGTCAAGCTACGCCCCGACCACAAGCTGGCGATCGTCCGAGAGATGGACGTGGGCGCCCGCATCCGCACGGCACGCGATCTGCTGGGGAGTCTGGAGCGGATCGCCAATCAGGCGAAGGCGGCTTAGACTAAGAACCCAACATTTACTGGGACAATTGGGGTAGCTTGCTTAGCAGGGCAGGTACTAAAAAGCCACTTCCCTGCTGCGGGTTATTGGTTTGCCTGAGGTTGCGCGGATTGCTGCGGTGATCCATGCTATCCGAGGTGTTCAAGCACCGGGGAGGCGAAAGATGCCCGATAAAATGAATGGAGGTCAGAGCGGTGGAGTCAACATTATTGGCTCCGTTGGCTCTGTTGGGGGTGATATAACTGGCCGCGACAAAATCACAGGTGCCCCAACCTCGGCTGAAATCGATGAAGCGTTGCATCCGCTGAGTAATGCGATCGAGGCTGCACCTGACGAGGCGCGGCTTGAGGCCGATTCCAAGCTCACAGCCCTTAAGCAAGAAGTGGCGAAGGGCAAGGACGCCAATGACCGCCTCATCGCGGATCTTATCGACGGACTTGTAAGGCTTGTTCCGAGAGCAGTGAGTGCCATTGTGAGTGCCTTTGGCACCCCAATTCTCGGGGAGTCGCCGGGCCAGTGACCAGTTTCATGCTCGATAAGCTGCGCAGCGCATAAACGAGACAGTCTCAACCGGAGCGCGCGCATGGGCCCGTACTCTGAGGCATGCGCTCAAAATGGCGGAGTGAGCATTACTGGCCCGGTCGGCTCTGTCGATGGAGACATCGTTGGCCGGGATAAGATCACCTAATGGTTTAAGCGCCGCGGAGTTGGTTTCCGTCCTGGAAGCCAGGGGCGTGCTCCGAACAGCGGAAAGTGCCGGTCTCGAACGGCGGACTATCATAACTCTGGCCCAACGCCTCAGACCCGGCGACGTCCTGGACCTCGATCAGGCCATAACGGAACTGGAACGCGCTGTAAAGGTTGCGCTCGATGTTGTCGCAGTGGGCGTGCGGAGTGCCAACGAGGATGACTTCGTCCGTGCCGTTCTGAGGCACGTTGCGGAAAAAATCAGAAACAATGACGTCGATGGTGGGGCGCAAGCGCTTGACGACGCACTGGCCGAGCTTGACAGGCAGGAGGCAGCGCAACGCGAGGCGGCTCGGCGAAAACGGGTTGCAATCCTTGAAGCTGGGGTGAGACAGCACACCATCCGCCGTGATGCCATTGGCGTTACGGCCCGCATTGAAATGCTCGTCGGCGTAAATCATCCGATTGACAAGCGAGCTTGGCTGCTGGAATTCCGAGAACGATATAAGGCGTTTCAGTTGGATGGAGAGACGAAAGCCATCAACTTTTCTTTGTTGGTGGCCAGTGAAATTGCTCGCCGAATGGTGGCGGTTGCGTGCGATGACGATGAGCGCGCGACTGCCACAATTCTTCTTGCCAATTCGCTTGCCACACTTGGTGCCCGCGAGAGCGGGACGGCGAGGCTGGAAGAGGCTGTGGCCTCCTACAGGTCTGCGCTGGAGAACAAGCGGCGGGAACGAGTGCCGCTCGACTGGGCGACAAATCAGAACAATCTCGGAATCGCGCTCTGGCGACTGGGTGAGCGGGAGAGCGGGACGGCGCGGCTGGGGGAGGCTGTGGCCGCTTATCGCGCTGCATTGGAGGAAAGGACGCGCGAGCGGGTGCCGCTCGATTGGGCGATAACCCAGATGAACCTTGCTAACGCGCTTGCGACACTTGGTAAGCGGGAGACCGGAACGGGGCGGCTGGAGGAGGCTGTGACCGCATATCGCGCGGCACTGCAGGAGACGACGCGTGAGCGGATGCCACTGGACTGGGCGACGACGCAGAACAATCTCGGCGCCGCGCTCTCGACACTAGGTGAACGGGAAAGCGGGACGGCGCGGCTGGAAGGAAGCGGTGGTGGCCTTTGACGCAGCACTGCAGGAGAGAACGCGTGAGCGGGCGCCGCTCGACTGGGCGACGACGCAAAACAACCTAGGGGTCGCGCTCTCGACACTAGGCGAGCGGGAAAGCGGAACGGCGCGGCTGGAGGAAGCGGTGATCGTCTATCGCGCAGCGCTGCAGGAGAGGACGCGCGAGCGGGTGCCGCTCCACTGGGCGACGACGCAGAACAATCTCGGCAACACACTTGCGACGCTTGGCGAACGCGAGAGCGGGTCGGTTTGGCTGGAGGAAGCGGTTGCGGCCTATCGCGCGGCGCTGGAGGAATGGACGCGCAGTCGGGTACCGCTCGACTGGGCTATGACGCAGATGAACCTGGGCAGCGCGCTTACGACGCTTGGCGAGCGCGAGAGCGGGACGGCACGGCTCGAGGAGGCATTGGCGGCCTTTAAAGCAGCACTGCGGGAGAGGACACGGAATCGGGCACCGCTCGACTGGGCTATGACGCAGATGAACCTGGGCAACGCGCTTGTGATCCTGGGCGAGCGGGAGAGCGGGACGGCGTGTCTGGAGGAAGCGGTGGCGGCTTGGAATGCGTGCCTCGGAGTCATCACCTCTATATGGCCGCCCGACTGGGTTCGAATTGTCCAAACCCGCCGCGACCAGACGCATGCCAAAATCCGTATGAGGCAGGGCGATTCGCAAGGAAGTAAAAGCAGGCTGTGGCACTCTTGACGACTTCCAGAGCGCGGGCTGGTGCCGGTATGCGGGGGATCATGCGATGCAAGTTGTTTGGCCCGCTTGTCGCCATGTTTGGCCCGATGCTTTGGATCGGCGCAGCAGCCGCAACACTGGCGGGCATGGTGATCGGGGTGAGCGGGTCGTGTACCAGTCATGGTCGTGTGCTGAAGCGTGGCAACACGGTGCAGGTCAGCGAGACGGTCACCGTGCCGGATGGCTGCCATTTGCAGTTGCGAATGGCTGACGGATCGGTGATTTCCGTTGCGCCTGACAGCAGCCTGGCCGTGGCGAGTTATAATATCGGCAACGCCAGCCGTTACGCGAAGATCTCATTGATAGAAGGGCTGTTGCGAGCATTTGTTTATCCGGTTGGTGGGCGCTCTACATTCGAGGTGTCGACCGCTGTCGGCACTGCGTCGGTGCGTTCCAGTTCCGCCGACTGGTTCATCAAAGCGCAAGCTTGACTTGGCTCAGGTCGGAGTGCTAGCTGGCACTGTTGATTTGACGAGTGCAGCGACGGGACGATCGGTTTCGATCCCCTCTCACTGGGGGACGCGCCTCGGCGCGGGACTTGACGCCATGCCGCCTCGGCGGTGGAGTAAGACCGACTTCAGCCCGGTTATGGGTCTCACCGAGTGTTGCCAATCTGTCCATAATCAAATGCGGAACCGCGCATTGGTGCACAAACTCGTTGAAACTGACTTGTTCGCAACTTGGCGGGACAGTCTGTATCACTGTCGGAACACTGGGGCGGCTCTCGCGCTCGCGATTGCCGGTCTGACCCCGACCACAGGGAATGCCTACACGGCCGCTGGCGACCGAAATTTTCCGGCTACCCTTATTTTGCCTCAGGTTCACCTTGAAGACTTTATCTACGGCACTTTCAGCGCACAGCCAACAACATCCGGAAGCCAGACCCAATTTGCCGTAACCTATAATAAAGCGATTACGGAGCGGCTTAGTCTTCAGCTCGCAGATGGTCTTACCCGGCTTGGATCAGTAACTGGAGCTCAAAACTTCACAGTGCTGCTCCAATATGAGACGATCATTGATCAGTTGCACGAGTTTCTACTTTCGTTTCAGGTCGAGCACGAGGTTGGCGGGACCGGGAGTCAGCAAGTCCAATCTCCTCGACAGAACGCGACAACGCCGGCCGTACTCTTCGCTAAAGGATTGGGTGACCTGCCGATCGGCTATTGGCGCCCGCTTGCGATTACCGGCTTTGCTGGATACCAGGCCGCCCAAGGGGCACGAAATAACCAGGTCCAGGCTGGCTTCTCCATCCAATATTCGATCCCATATCTCCTATCGAAGGTGGCGAACGTTGACCTGCCCCCACTTCTTCGCGGAATGACCCCTATAGTCGAGGTGATGTACACCACCACGACGAGGGGCCAGGGCACAACTCTTCAGGTCGCCCCGGGCATTAGCTATTCGCGGGGTAGGGGCTGGGAATTCGGCGTTGAGGCCATGATACCGACTAACAAGGCTACGGGCACCGGTAGAGGGGTGATCGCCCAGCTGGTGGTCCAGCTTGATTACCTACTGCCCGACAACTTCTTTGGCCGGCCGATATTACCTGTGCACGAACCCCGCTGAGGCGCGCACGCGATTTAATTCCCGCACCCATCATTTCCGGATCGGGATCGCTGATGCACGACTGGCGGTAGCCTCCACCCGCCCTAGCGAGGCGTGACTGTGGCTATGCCCATTAACGGAACGCGGGACCTAGCTTGGGCGTCCCGAATACCTTTAGCCCAAAGAGGCTGCGCTCGGCTTTGCAAGTGAGCGATCTCCAAATTGGCAACATTCGGTTATGTGGATGACCGCATTAAACTCCCTCTGAGCCCATCGCCGCGGCAACACGGGATCAAGCCCGGCTTCGCTGCGCGTCCCCCAGTGAGAGGGGATCGAGACCGTCTGCCGTGTCAAAGCACTCGTCAACTCAACGGTACCAGCTAATACCCCAACCTGAGCGGAGTCAGCTTGAGCCTTGATAAACCAGTCGGCGGAACCGGAACGCACCGACGCAGTGCCGACCGCGGTCGCCACCTGGAACGTGGAGGGACCGCTTGCCGGAGTAATAAGGACTCGCAGCAGCCCCTGCGTCAACGAGAGCTTCGCATACCGGCCGGTGCTGCCAATGTTGTAACGTGCCACGGTCATGCTGCTGCCCGGCGCGACCGAAACCACTGACCCGTCGGCCATCCGCAGCTGCAGATGGCCGCCTGCAGGCACAGTGATTCTATCGGGGACCTGCACTACATCCCCGCGCTTCGGTACACAACCATGACCGGTACATGATCCGCTCACCGCTATGACCATGCCCGCCGGTATTGCATCTGCTACGCCGGTCCAAAGCATTAGGCCAAGCATGGCAAACAGTAAGTCAATCAATTTACACCGCATCATTCTCTCACCCCAGGGCCGTCGGCCCGCGCTCTCGCAGCATCATGAACTTCATCTCCAGCCTGGTCGATCTCTCCCGACCCGTCGAAGACGGCTTCGCGAACCGACGATATCATGGTTCACGATATACGCTCTTGGAACGAAAGTATTCCCGGCCAGATGACGAGCTCGTAGGCGCCTGTTCCGCCACACCTTTAAATGGCCACCGTCCGTTTTCGCTGTGCTGTCGGTCACCAAATGTGGCAAACTTCAGCATACCGGACATGCCTCCACGAACCCCCGGTTCACGGCTGGTTAAGCCTGAGCCTGAAACGGTTCAGATGGTGCGTCTCGCCTATCCCGCAAACCAAGCAGGCGAGGTCGAATTTCAATCAGTGGCTACTTCCCGGTCTGCGGCCTGCTTTGCATCGCTCCGCCACCCCCTGACGGTCCTGCAAGTCGGCGATGTGGCCTGAGTCGGCGTGACCACCGGGGCCGAGAAGGTGACGCCGCCACGCGACCCGCTGCTGGAGACCACACCGGGCGATGGCGTGGCGAGGGGAGAGGTCGGGTTCGGGGTCCAGACCGTGAAGCTGCCGGGTGCGCCGCCCGGCACCGTGCCAGGAAACGGTGTCGCGATCGGTGGCGCGGGCGTGGGCGAGGTCGCGGCCGTGGAACCGATCACGGTCTGATCGACCCGCGGGGTAACGACCGTGGGACCGCCGACCGGCGAAGAGGCGCCCGGCGTATTGATCGTGGGACCGCCGATCGGCGTGTCCAGGGTCGTTCCCGTGTCGAGCATTGTGCTCTGGTCCGACGAGGGCGCCGCTCCCGACGGAACCGGAGCCGGGTGCACCGCCACCGCCTCCTCCCGCCGCCGCCACCGCCGGAGTTCGTCGGGCCATAGCCGTTCGTGGTGGCGCTGGCGGTCTTGGTGGGAACCGGATGGTTCACGCTGTTCCAAATGTCGCCCAAAGCAAAGCTGCCACCTATTGCGATGATCGCCACAAGCACCCCGATAAAGATCGAGCGGCTGGAAACTTCGTAAATGATGCTGTCCTTCTCGGCGCACCAGTCCCGGCAAAAAGCCCGCGTCGGGTAGGGTGCCTCGAAGACGAATTCGTCAACCGGATCCTCGGCCGCGCCGGGACGAGCGGTCAGGTAGCGCTGCACAGCCTCTCGGCCGGCCTCTTCCAGTCCTTCGCGCCAGCGGGTCTCGGTGGCCAAATCCATGCCCTGGTCCTTGCAACGGTCGAGGGTCGGCGGGGTTGCGCCAACAGGTCCATTGTGCCCGAATTCGCGGACCCGAACCAGGGGAAGTTACCCGCAAGAGGCCCCGGCGAAGGCCGCGGGCACAACCGGCGGATACAGCCGCGCAATCAAAAGGAGGAAACAATGCGCAAGGATGTCGCTTTCAAGGCGCGCGACAGCGTGATGCTGCGTGGCTGGCACATCGTGCCGGATGGAGGGCGCGGCAGGCTGCCGACCATCGTCATGGCGCATGGTTTTTCAGCCGTGAAGGAAATGTATCTCGACCGTTTCGGCGAGGCGTTCGCGGCCGCCGGGTTGGCCGTGCTGGTCTTCGATAATCGCAATTTCGGCGCGAGCGACGGCACGCCACGCCAGGAAATCGACCCGTGGGAGCAGGTACGGGACTATCGCGACGCGATCACGTTCGCCGAGACGCTGGAAGAGACCGACGCCGAACGCATCGGCATCTGGGGCTCCAGCTACAGCGGCGGCCACGTGCTGGTGGTCGGCGCGATCGACCGGCGGGTGAAATGCGTGGTCTCGCAGGTGCCGCTAATCAGCGGGCATGAGAATGCAAGGCGCCTGATTCGCGCGGACATGTTTGCCGGCCTGCACAAGGCGTTCGACCAGGACCGGCGCGCCCGCTATGCGGGGCAGGCACCCGCCATGATCCCGGTCGTGGCCGAAGATCCGATGGCGCCCAGTGCGCTACCCACTCCGGATTCGTGGCAGTGGTTCACCGAGACCGGCCGGAGCCGCGCGCCGTCCTGGAAGAACGAGGTCACGCTTCGCTCGATCGAAATGTTCATCGAATACGAGCCCGGCACCTATGTTCCCTTCATCAGCCCGACGCCGCTGATGATGGTCGTGGCGCTCGGCGACCATCTGACCGTTTCGGACCAGGCGCTCGCCGCGTATGAGCGCGCGCTGGAGCCGAAACGGCTCGTGGCGCTCCCGGGCGGGCATTTCGATGCCTATGTGGCGGATTTCGAGGGCGCTTCGCGCCCCGCGGCGGAGTGGTTCGCCGCGTATCTTGTGCGGAGGTAGAGCAGTTTCAGATAGCTGTAACCGCCCTCGTCATGGCCGCGCTGCCGCGCCATCCAGACTTGCTCGCGCGTGGAAGGCGTGGATGGCCGGCACAAGGCAGCACAAGGCCGGCCATGACCATTCGAACTGAGCCGGCGTTGTGTCGCAGTCTGCTTGAAACTGCTCTAGTTTCAGACCTTCGCCATCTTGGTCATGTCGTAGCCGCACGTGTCGGGTGAGCCGCTCGTCTTGGCGTCAAGGCCGGTATACGTCACCATCACCTTGGTGAAATTCAGCGACAGGCTCTCGACGGGCTTATCGCCCTTGCTGGTGAAGCTGTGCCCGCTCAAGCCGACATTTTCCAGAACGATCTTCAGGTATTCGGTGGTCTTGTCCTTCGTGGTGGTCGTGAACTTGAACGTAACATCGTTGTTGAGCTCACCCGCGAGCGCGTCCATCAACAGCTTGGTCGAGGATTTGTCCATATCCTTTGTAACCACGATCTCGCTGATGCTGGGCTCGGAGCTTTCGCGCGATTCGAGCCCACGCGCGGCGGTGCCGATCCCTCGCCCCACGCCCCACTGGAATGAGCTGCACTCGATCCACTTCTCGACGCCGCTGGTTGTCACGGCGCCCTCGATCGAGGCGTATTTCATGTAGATAGCCATGGTTCTTTCCTCCGGACTGATGGGTAGGCCAACTGAACTGAGCGGTATCGGCAATGATCGGAAGGGACCATCGCCGGTCTGCGGGCGTGATATACAAAACGTGCCGGGCGGCGGATGTGAGCAAGGTCACAGGCCGGGCCATGTTCGCGATCGGAAGTGTTCGGAAGATCGTGTCGGCCGCGGTCGGCCGCGCGGGCTCACCGGCCTGAAACCCTGGCCTCCTCCATGCGATAGAGAAACGCGCCATTCGAATCCACGCCGACGCTGATCGCGCCGACCGGGCGCCCTTCCGCGAGCCGCCCGAGTATTTCCGCGGAAAGTTCCGGAAGCAGCGTGCGGGAGAGGATGCTTTCGATGTTCCGGGCGCCCGAAGCGGTCTCGGTGCAACGTGCAGCGATCGTATCGGCCAACGCGGGGTCGAATGCGAGCTTCGCGCCATATGCATCCGCGACGCGCCGGCGGATGCGGTCGAGCTGCAAATCCGCGATCTGGCGGATAACGGCGGGCGACAGCGGAAAGTATGGCACCACGGTCACGCGGCCAAGAAAGGCGGGCTTGAAATACTTAACCAGTTCCGGGCGCAGCGCCTCCGCTAGCCCGGCCGCATCCGGTGCCGTCTCCGGATCGGCAAACAGCTGCGATATCAGTTCGGTGCCGGCATTGGACGTCATGATGAGCAGGGTGTTCTTGAAGTCGATATCCCGGCCTTCGCCGTCCTTCATCATGCCCTTGTCGAATACCTGGAAGAACACGTCCTGCACGCCGGGATGCGCCTTCTCCATCTCGTCCAGCAGGATCACCGAATAGGGCTTCCGGCGCACCGCCTCGGTCAGCACCCCGCCCTCGCCATAGCCGACATAGCCGGGCGGGCTGCCCATCAGCAGGCTGACCTTATGCTCCTCCTTGAACTCGCTCATGTTGATGACGGTCAGGTTCTGCTCGCCGCCATAGAGCAGTTCCGCGAGCGTGAGCGCGGTCTCGGTCTTGCCGGTGCCGGAGGTGCCGACCATCAGGAACACACCGATCGGCTTGCGCGGGTCCGTTAGCCGCGCGCGGCTGGTGCGGATCGCTTGGGCGACGGCATCCAGTGCGTGCGCCTGGCCGACAATGCGCCGCTCCATCGCTTCCTGAAGGTTGAGCACGGTGCGGATCTCGTCCGACTGCATCCGTCCGGCGGGAATGCCGGTCCAGCCCTCAACCACCTCCGCCACGGCCTGCCCGTCCACCACCGGGTGAATCAGCGGCTGCTCGCCTTGCAGGCGGCGCAGCTTTGCATTTGTTTCGGTCAGGCGTTCGCGCAGCGCAGGCTGCTCGAAGCGGTTATCCTTGTCGTCGATCTGGCGCCGCGTTTCCGCCAGTTCGGCCGCGAGTGCTTTCTCCTCCCCCCAGCGTCCCTCAAGGGCGCTGAGTTCCTCGGCGACGCTTGCACGCTCCGCAAGCAGCGCGTCGCGTCGAGTTTCGTGGTCTTCGCCGGCCGATATCTCGCGATCCAGAATGCCAAGCTCGGTCTCGATCAGCGAGAGCCGTCGCTGGCGGTCCTCGATCGGCGCGGGGATCGCCGACTGGCTCATCGCGACGCGCGCGCAGGCGGTGTCGATGAGGCTCACCGCTTTATCGGGAAGCTGGCGCGAAGGGATGTAGCGCGCCGAGAGTCGCACCGCTTCGCCCACCGCCTCATCCAGAATGCGGACCTTGTGATGCGCCTCCAACGTGGCGACGAGACCGCGAAGCATGGCCATCGCCATGTGTTCGGGCGGCTCTTCGACCTTGACCACCTGGAAGCGCCGCGTCAGGGCCGCGTCCTTCTCGACATATTTCTTGTATTCCGCCCAGGTCGTTGCCGCGATCGTGCGCAATTCGCCGCGCGCGAGCGCCGGCTTTAGCAGATTGGCCGCATCGCTTTGCCCGGCGGCGCCACCGGCGCCAATCAAGGTGTGCGCCTCGTCGATGAACAGGATAATCGGCCCGGGGCTCGCTTTCACGTCGTCCATGACGCCGCGCAGGCGGTTCTCGAATTCGCCCTTCACGCCCGCGCCGGCCTGAAGCAAACCCAGATCGAGCGTACGAAGCACGATCCCACGCAATGACGGCGGCACGTCGCCGGAGGCGAGGCGCAGCGCGAAGCCCTCGACCACCGCCGTCTTTCCCACGCCGGCTTCGCCCGTGAGGATCGGGTTGTTCTGCCGCCGCCGCGTCAGAATGTCGATCACCTGCCGGATTTCGCTGTCCCGTCCCAGGATCGGGTCGATTTTGCCGGCGCGCGCGAGTGCCGTGAGGTCGGTCGTGTATTGTTCCAGCGCGCCGCTGCCTCGGCCCGGCATCGCTTGGGCGGTCGGCGCGTCCGGCGCGGTTCCGGCATCGGCCCGGGACGAAGCCGCCTCCGCGGTATCGGCGCACATCGCGGCGAAATCGCGCTTCAGCTGGTCCGGCGTGATCCTGAGGAACTGGCTGGACGCGTCGCGCGCGCGCCGCCCCAGGGATTCATCGGCGAGCAGCGCCCAGACAAGATGGCCCGAGCGGATGCGCGAAGCGCCCTGTTCCAGCGATGCGAACAGCCATGCCTGCTTGGCCAATTCGACGATATCGGGCGACAGGCCGGGCGCGCGGCCGTTGCCGGTCTTGAACCGTTCGAGTGCGTGCGTCAGGTCGGCGCCGAGGCGGCCCGGATCGGCTTCGTAATGGCGGAGGATCGCTGCGAAGTCGGTATCGGCGCGATCGGACAGCGCGAGCAGCCAGTGCTCGATTTCGACATTGTAGTGTGTGCGTGACAGTGTCAGCCCCGCCGCGGCTTCCAGGGCCCGCCGGCAGGGCTCATTGAGGCGGCCCACCAATTGCTTGAGGTCGATCGCGGCCATTGTCGTCCGTCCCCTTTTCGGGCACGGAGACTATGTGTTACCGCGAAAACTTGTCCAGAAAACTCAGAGGCGGACGGCATGGCGGACCTGCCCGCGGGCTTCGATCTCGAGGCGCTGCTCGGCGCCGGTCGAGGGGGATGCGCCGGAAGGGACCGATTTGCGCGAGGATTTCTCGGCGCAATCACCCTATTTCCGCCTGCGCGATGCGCGCGCCGAGGCGCGCGACGCGGAAAAGGCAATTGAGCGCGGCGAGCCCAACGCGCCGGAGCCGCTCCCCTTCTGGCGCAATGTGCGCGAGCTGGCGGCCGCCAGCCTGGCGCGATCGAAGGATCTGGAAGTCGCGGCCTGGATGACCGAAGCGATGCTGCGGCTTTCCGGCTTGCGGGGGCTCGCTTCCGGTGCGCGCCTGATTGCGGGTCTGGCCGAGCGCTACTGGGAGGGTCTGTTTCCGATGCCCGATGACGACGGGATGGAGACGAGACTATCCGCCGTGACCGGTTTGAATGGCCGCGGTGGGCCGGGATCGTTGATACAGCCATTGTACAGATTGCCGCTGTTCCCCGGCGCCGACGGTCGCGCGGTGAATCTGTTTCAATTCCAGCAATCCGAACAGCTTCCCGCGCTTGATGCTGCCCGCCGTCAGCAACGGATCGAGCGTGGCACGGTGCCGCTTGAGGAGCTGGAGCGCGCCGCGCGCGCCGCCGGGGCATCCGCGTTCGGCCCGCTGCTCAATGAAGCGCAGGATGCGCTCGGTGCTTGGGAGGAGATGACGCAGGCGCTTGACTCGCGCGCCGGCGCTGATGGTCCCTCGACCAGCCAGGTGCGCGAGATTCTGCAACAGATCGTTGCCGTTGCCGCGCGCTATGCGCCCGAAGGCGCTGGCGCCCCGTCCGGCACTGCTGTGACCGGCGGCGCAGCCGACCGCGCGGACGAGGCTGAGCCCGGAACGCATGCACAGTCCGGCGGGATCGGCGCGGTCGTAATCACGGGCCGGATCGCCACGCGTGAGGATGCCTTCCGCACGCTCTCGGAGGTCGCGCTGTTCTTTCGCCGCACCGAGCCGCATTCCCCGCTGGGCTATATGCTGGACGAGACGATCCGACGAGGGCGGCTTCCGTGGCCCGAATTGCTGGCGGAAATAGTCCAGGAGGAGGGCACCAGGCATGCGATCCTAACCAGCCTCGGCATTCGCCCCCCGCCGCCCGCGCCCGAGGAATAGGGCTTATCGCCGCTGTCGCGAAACGAGTGAATTGGTCCGGAAAGTGACCCGAGACACTAGCACCCCGAACAGGATCATTGACCGGCTTCCTCCCGGCTCTCTAATCTCCCGTTGGACGCCGGCGGCCGGTGGATCGGGGCTGCGGGTCATTTTGGCGTCGCGTCCGTTGCAGGGAAGCCGAAGCCATGAGCGCCAGTATCCACGACAAGCTTAGCCGCGTGCGCAAGCCGCGAGTTCACATCACCTACGATGTGGAGACCGAAGGCGCCGAAGTGCAGCGCGAGCTTCCGTTCGTCGTCGGCATCCTGGGAGATTTCTCGGGCGATCCGACCGCGCCGCTGCGCCCGTTGGCCGATCGCAAGTTCATCCAGATCGACCGCGACAATTTCAACGACGTGATGGCGTCCATGACGCCGGGCCTCAAACTGCGCGTGGACAACACGCTCGCCGGTGACGGCAGCCAACTCGCCGTCGATCTCAAGTTCAACTCCGTCGAGGATTTCGAGCCCGCGCGTGTGGCAGAGCAGGTTCCAGCACTGAAGGCGCTGCTGGAGACGCGGGCCAAGCTGCGAGAGCTGATGAGCAAGGTCGATCGCTCCGAGGAGCTTGAGGGCTTGCTCGAGCAGGTGCTGAAGAACGAGGCCGAACTGAAATCGCTGGGCAGTCAGCTCGGCGTCGGCAAGCAGGAGGGCTAAGCCGTGTCGGAGACCCAGCCCGCCCGCGGCGCCGCGGCCGGAACGACCACGACCGAAACCGGTGCCAACTTCCTCGATCAAGTCGTTGCCGCGACCAAGCAGACGTCGCCCGACAAGGCCCAGGATCTGGTCAAGACACTGGTCGAGCAGGCTTTGTCGGGCAGCGTTACATTCGACAAGAACCTGCAACGCACCTTCGATGCCGCGATCGAGGCAATCGACCGCAAACTGTCCGACCAGCTCAACGCCATCATGCACCATCCGCGCTTCTCGCAACTGGAGGGGACGTGGCGCGGGCTGCACTATATGGTCATGAACTCGGAGACGAGCACCTCGCTCAAGCTGCGCGTGCTCAATATGCCACTTGGAAACGCGAGCTGAGCCGCGATCTGCAACGCGCGGTGGAGTTCGACCAGAGCCAGCTCTTCAAGAAGATCTACGAAAACGAGTTCGGCACGCCGGGGGGCGAACCCTATGGCGCGCTCATCGGCGACTACGAATGGACGCAGCATCCCGAGGACGTGGAGACGCTGCGCCTCGTCTCTAACGTCGCCGCAGCCGCCTTCGCGCCGTTCATATCGGCGGCGGGCGCCGGTATGTTCGGCTTCGACAGCTGGACCGAACTCAGCAAGCCGCGCGACCTCGCCAAGATCTTCGAGAGCCAGGACTACGCCAAGTGGCGCAGCTTCCGCGACAGCGAGGACGCACGTTTCGTCAACCTGGTCATGCCGCGCACGCTCGCGCGCCTGCCGTATGGCTCGGCCACCAAGCCGATCGACGAATTCGGTTACGAGGAAGCGCCGCACGACGCGCAGAACGTCGCCCGCGCTATGAATCACGGCGATTATTGCTGGATGAATGCGGCCTATGTGATGGGCGCGCGCCTGACCGACGCCTTTGCTAAATATGGATTCTGCGTGGCGATTCGCGGCGCCGAGGGCGGCGGTAAGGTGGAAAACCTGCCCTATCACGTATTCACCTCGGATGACGGCGATTTGGACGGCAAATGCCCGACCGAAATCGCAATCACCGACCGGCGCGAGTTCGAACTGTCGAACCAGGGATTCTTGCCGTTGTGCCACTACAAGAACACCGATTACGCGGTGTTTTTCGGCGCGCAATCGGCGCAGAAGCCGAAGAAATATGATCGGCCGGAGGCAACGGCGAACGCCGCCATCTCCGCCCGCCTGCCCTACATCATGGCGTCGAGCCGTTTCGCGCATTATCTGAAGGTGATGGCGCGGGACAAGATCGGCAGCTTCATGGAAGCGGGCGATGTCGAGCGCTGGCTCAATCGCTGGATCACGAACTATGTCAATGGCAACGAGAATGCCGGACAGGAGATGAAGGCCCGCTTCCCGCTGCGCGAGGCGCGCGTGGAGGTGAAGGAAATCCCCGGCCGGCCCGGCTCTTACAATGCGATCGCCTATCTGCGACCCTGGTTGCAGATGGAAGAACTGACCACGAGCATGCGCATGGTGGCCCGCATTCCGGCGCCATCCGCGTGACGCGATCCCATTGCACGACGAGGCCCTAGCGCCAGTCCCGTTGCCGGGCGGCACGGTTGCAGACGAAGCCGCCCCGCCGCTGCGCCTGTCGGTGCTGAGCGGCGATTATGTCGGCAATCGCTCTCTGGCACTCGCCGAGGACTTGGCCCGGTTCCTGGGGCACGGCGAGCGACAGGCAACTGAGCTGTGGTTCGGCACCGACGCGGCGCGACGCCTGAGCGCGAATCCGGAGGCGCTGCGCGGAGCGCTGGACCGCGACATTGCGGCCATCGACGCGCTGCTGAGCGAACAGCTTGATGCTATCCTGCATCACCCGCGGATGCAGAAGCTGGAGGGGAGCTGGCGCGGGATCGCCTGGCTTGTCGGCGGCGCCGAGCTGGGCCGGCGGGTGAAGGTCAAGCCCCTGAATATCGGCTGGCAGGAATTGTGCCGCGATCTGGAGCGGGCGATCGAGTTCGATCAAAGCCTGCTGTTCCGCAAGGTCTACGAGGAAGAATTCGGCACACCGGGCGGCGAGCCCTACGGGCTGCTTGTCGTAGACCACGAGATTCGTCATCGCCCCGGTCCGGGCCATCCGACCGATGATGTGAGCGCGCTGGCCGCGCTATCCGGGGTGGCGGCCGCGGCGTTTTCCCCGGTGGTGATCGGCGCCTCGCCCGCGTTGCTGGAAGTGGATAATTTTGCCGATCTGGCCCCGGCGTCGGATGTTGCCGCGCCGTTGCGGAATAAGGACCATGATCGCTGGCGCGGTCTCGGCAACCGCCCCGATATGCGCTTTGTGGGCGTGGCGCTGCCGCGCGTCCTGGCCCGGCCTCCCCGGACAGATGACGGCACGCGCGCCGATCTGTTCCGCTATGCCGAGGCGGCGCCGGGTGCGGCGAGCCGGGTGTGGATGAGCGCGGGCTACGCTTTTGCCTCGGCGGTGATCCGGGCCTTCGCCAATTTCGGCTGGCCCGCCGATGTGCGCGGCGTCGAGACCGATCGGGTCGGCGGCGGTTTGGTCGATCGCCTCCCGCTCGAACCGTTCCGACACGGATCCCGATCATGTCTGGGTGCGTCCGTCTATCGAGATCGTGCTGACCGACCGTCAGGAGCGTGCGTTGCTGGACGCCGGGCTGATGCCGCTGACGGCGCTCGCCTACAGCCACGAACTCGCTTTCGGCGCGGTGCGTTCGCTGCACGTGCCGGCGCGCCACAGCGGCCCGACGGCGGCGGCGGCGGACGCCAATGCCCGGCTTTCGGTGCAGATGAACTCGATACTCTGCGCCTCGCGCTTCGCCCATTATCTGAAGATGAAGGGGCGAAACATGGTGGGCTCCTTCAAGACCAGCGACGAGATCGAGCACATCCTGCAAGCGTGGCTGGTGCAGTACGTCAACGGCAACTTGTCGAGCGGTGGTGAGTCGCGCGCACGCTTCCCTCTGGTCGCGGGACGGGTCAGCGTGAACGACATTCCCGGCAAGCCGGGCAGTTTCGGCTGCGTCTTGCAACTGCAACCGCATTACCAGCTCGACGACGTCGCCGCGACGTTCCAGCTCGTGACCGATCTCGGCGGAAGGTGACGGAGGCAACGATGAGCGCAAGCGGGCCGAGTCAATCGGAACTGCTGCGGCAGGGACGGTTGCGGGAGGCGTTGGAGGCGGCGCAGGCAGTCCTGCGGCGGAAGCCCACCGATCTCGGCGCGCGTATCCTGCTGGCCGAATTGCTGGCTTTGGCCGGCAATTTGGAGCGGGCGGATGTCATCCTGGATGCGGCGGCCACGATCGACCCATCGACCGCGCTTGTCGTGGCCGAGTTCCGTCAGCTGATCCGCGCCGACATGGCCCGCCGGCAGTTGTTCCGCGACGGGCGTGTGCCCGAATTCCTGGGCGAGCCCACCGAAACGCAGCGCCTCGCCCTGGCCGCCTTTGTGGCCTTGCGCGCGGGTGACGCCGCCGAGGCGGCACGGCAGGCGGCGGCGGCCGAGCAGGCGCGCCCGCGCGCGTCGGGACATTCGGGTGATACCGCGTTCGACGATCTGCGCGACGCCGACGACCTGCTTGCCGGCACCTTCGAAGTGCTGACGACGACCGGCAAATATTTCTGGATTCCGACCGAGCGCGTGGCGTCGATCGCGTTCCATGCGCCGAAGCGTCCGCGCGATTTGCTGTGGCGGCGGGCGGCGATGTCCGTGATCGCCGGACCGGACGGCGAAGTGTATCTGCCGGCGATCTATGCCGGCGAAGAGGCGGGGACCGACGCACTGAAACTGGGGCGTGAAACCGAATGGCGGGAAACCGCGACGCCGGAGTCCGGCACCTTGGTGCGCGGGGTGGGTCAGCGCGTCTTCCTGGTAGGCGAGGAAGCGGTGCCGATCATGGAGCTTGGGCAGATCAGCTTTGAGGCGAGTGGCGGGGCATGAGCGGTCGGCCCGCGCTGCGCGTTCAGCTTCCGCTGCTGGATCGTCTGATCGACGACGCGCCTGACCAAGAACGTGATCCCGTGCTTCCACCGGGCGAGACGATGTTACTGCTGCGGGAATCGGTGCGCCGCGATCTGGAAGCTTTGCTGAACGCGCGGCGCCGCTGGCGCTCCTGGCCCGCGCATATGAAGCAAATGGCGACCTCGCCGGTGGGCTACGGCATTCCGGATTTCGCCTCCGGCGCCTTCAACGATTCACGCCGGCGCGAAGAGCTTCGGCTGGAGATCGCCGACACGATCCACCGCTTCGAGCCACGGTTTCTGTCCGCGAGTGTCTCGCTGGTCGAACAGCGCGACCGGCTGGAGACGGTGTTGCGGCTGCGAATCGAAGCCGTGATTCACGCCGAGCCCGCGCCCGAAGCGGTCACGTTCGATACGATCGTGGATCCGGCAACCGACGACGTGCAGGTGCGCGCCGGGGTGGAGGGGTAGGACGTGGCGCGCAGTGCCAAACCGCAAAGCGTTCGGGGAAGTAAGTCGTGGATGCCCGCGACAAGCGCGGGCATGACGGGTTCCAAATGTCATGGCCGGGCCTGTCCCGGCCATCCACGAATTTGGTCCTGCGAAGCTATCTCAAGCGGCGAAGTCGGCAATTGTTCCGTCATCGCGAGCCGCCGCGTCCGGCGGCGTGGCGATCCAGGTGTGCAACACGGAATCTGACCGCCTGGATCGCTTCGCTCCGCTCGCGATGACGGTGACCCGAAGCCGTCAAGCGACTGGCCTCTTGTTATTAGTCGTGGCTGCCCGCGACAAGCGGGGGCATGACGGGCTCGAATGTCCGACACGCTGCTTCCCTATTACGAACGCGAATTGGACGCCATCAAGCGATTGGCGGCCGAATTTGCCGAGGCACATCCGAAGATCGCCGGACGGCTGAGGCTTTCGCGCGATACGGTGGACGATCCGCATGTGGAGCGCCTGCTGGAAGGAGTGGCCTTCCTGGCCGCCCGCGTGCATCACCGGCTGGATGACGAGTTCCCCGAACTCACCGACGCGCTGCTGGAACTGCTCTATCCGCATTATCTGGCGCCGATGCCGTCCTGCATGACGGCGCAGTTCGCCTGCCGGCCGGATCTGCTGGTTCCCGCGCGCCTGGCGGCCGGCACCGAGATCGACACCGAGCCCGTTCGTGGCGAGCCTTGCCGCTATCGCACGACAAGCGTGGTGACGCTGTGGCCGGTCGAGGTGGAAGCCGTGCGTCTGTCCGGTCTGCCACTGACCGCGCCCGCCAATCCGTTCGCCTCCGGCGCGTTTGCGGTGCTGCGCATCACCTTGCGCTGCGCCAACCCCGAGGTGACGTTTCATCAGCTGGGCGTCGATCGGCTTCGCCTGCTTCTGCGTGGTCCCGGCAACCAGGCGCTGTTGCTTTATGAACTGCTATGCGCGCACACGCTCAGCGTGGCCTATGCCGATGGCCCGACCGATGCGGCGCCGGTCATTTTGCCGGCAAGCGCGATCGAGCCGGCCGGCTTCGATCCCAACGCCGCGCTTCTGCCCTGGCCCGCGCGCGGCTTCAGCGGTTTCCGCCTGCTGACCGAGTATTTCGCGTTTCCGGAAAAGTTCTTGTTGATTGACCTTGTGCGCATCGACGCGAAGACGCTGATGTCTGGCGGCAACCGGCTGGAGGTTTTTGTCTATCTCGATCGCGCGCTACCGGATTTGGAGCGCGCCGTCTCCGCGCAGTCTTTGGCTTGGGCTGCACGCCTCTAGTCAATTTGTTTCGCGTTCGTTGCGAACCGATTCATCTCAGTCATGCCGAAACCGAGTATCGCATCGTCCCGGACGCGCGCCGGCCGCTGGCGGCGGAAGTCTGGGGTGTGCAGCGCGTGCGCGAGACGCAGCCGGACGGAACCGCGCGGCCCTGGCGCCCGCTGCACCAGCTGACGGAAGGCGATCCCGAACCCGGCACCCCCGGCGGCTTTTATCACCTTACCCGCCGACAAGCTGCACCCGGCGTGCCGGGTACCGAGCTGATGCTGTCGTTGCACGATCCCGATTTCGATCCCGAGCAACCAGCCGACCGAACCTTGTCGGTCGATGCGTTGTGTACCAATCGCGATCTGCCGACCGATCTGCCATTCGGCGGCGGCCGTCCGCAACTTCGGCTGGTCGAGGGCGCGGCCGCGGTCGCCTCGCTGCAAGCCGTCTCGGCGCCGACCCCGACATTGCGCCGCCCGCTTCGTGAACAGGGATTTTGGCGGCTGGTGTCGCATCTCTCGCTCGGCCATCTATCGGTGACGGGCGGAACCGAGGGAGCGAACGCGCTGAACGAGGTTCTTCGTCTCTATGATCTGCGCGACAGCGCCGAGACGCGCGCAGCGATCGAAGGACTAACCGGCGTGACCGCCGCGCCGGGGGCGGCGCGCGCACCCGGACGCGCGGCGGCATTTTGCCGCGGCCTGGATGTCGCGCTGGAGTTCGAACCGCGTGCGTGGCAGGCAAGTGGCCTTTATCTGCTCGCCGCAGTGCTGGAGCGGTTCCTGGCGCTGCATGGCACGATCAATTCGTTCGTCCGCACGCGCGCGACACTGCGTGGCAGGCCCGGCGTCGCGGCTTCCTGGCCGCCGCGCAGCGGCACGCGGCTGTTGGGCTAGCGCGATGCGTGTTCACTCCTCCGCTGCGGCAACGCCTGCGGTCGTTCCACCGTCAATCACCAGGGTGTGGCCCGTGACGAAACTGCCGGCGGGTGAGGCCAGGAAAACCGCCGCGCCGGCGATCTCGTCCGGCTCGCCGATCCGTTGCAGCGGCGTGGTGCGTGTGCGCTTGCGGTAAAGCTCCTTGTCTTCCCAAAGCGCGCGCGCGAAATCGGTGCGGATCAGCCCCGGCGCGATGGTGTTGGCGCGGATGTTCTTCGGCCCCCATTCCACGCAAATATTGCGCGCGAGCTGCATGTCGGCAGCCTTGGAAATCGCGTACAGCCCGAGCTGCGCCGAGCCGCGCAGCCCGCCGATGGACGATATGATGATAACCGACCCGCCGCGCGACGCCATCTGTGGCAGGACCATGTTGCACAGCCAGAAATTGCTGCGGACATTGGCGCCCATCACCCGCTCGTACACCTCGTCTGAGGCGCCAGTGGCTGGCCCCAGATAAGGGTTTACGGCCGCGTTGCACACCAGGATGTCGATGACGCCCCAGTGCGCGATCGTCTTGTCCACGAGCGCTTGCAGCTCGTCCTTGCGCGCGATGTGACACGGGATCACCACGGCCTCACCGCCGCGGTCGCGGATGCCGCGCGCCACTGCCTCGCACGCATCAGCCTTGCGGCTGGAGATGACGACCTTCGCGCCGTGCTCGGCCAAGCGCTCGGCAATCGCCCGTCCGATCCCCTTCGATGATCCGGTGACGACCGCCACTTTGCCGGTCAGGTCGAATAGCGACGCCATGCGTTCCTCCGTGGTTCACCGCGCTGCCCTGTTCGGCCTCGCTACCGGCTTGTATGTTCGCGCCGGCAAGCAAAGCGATCAAGGCAAGGCGATGTCCGGCAAGCGTTCCACTGTCTATCGACGTGACGAACTGGCGCGGGTGCTGCACCCGTCCTCCATCGCCGTAGCCGGCGCATCCACGCGCGCGGGCGCGTTCGGCGAGCGCGTGCTGGCCAATATCGCCCACTATGAGGGCCGTGTTTACGCGGTGAACCCGCGCTATGAGCGCATCGGCGACCGCGCGTGTTTCCCCTCGGTCTCGGCCATTCCCGAGCCGGTCGATTGCGTGGTGATCGCCGCCGCGCGCGACGCGGTGGAAGAGATCGTGACCGACTGCGCCAAGGCCGGCGCCGGCGGGGCGATCGTGTTTGCCTCGGGCTTCGCCGAGACCGGCAAGGAGGAGCGGATCGCGCAACAGGAACGTCTTGCTGCGATTGCACGCGAAACCGGGCTCAGGATCATTGGCCCCAACACGATTGGCTGCGTGAACGCGGTGCTCGACACGGCGTTGACGTTCATGACCATCAACCCGATTCCGAAGCCCCGGTCGCACGCAGTCGGGGTGATCAGCCAGTCCGGTGCGCTCGGCCTTGGCATGGCGCAAGCGGTCGTGCGCGGCGCTTCGTTCAGCCACGTTCTGACCTCCGGCAATTCCTGCGATGTCGATATGGCGGACTACATCGCGTATCTGGCAGACGATCCGCATTGCGCCGCGATCTGCTGCCTGTTCGAAGGCATGGACTCGCCCGAGCGGATTCTGGCCGCCACGGCAATCGCCTGGCAGCGCGACAAGCCGCTGATCGTACACAAGATGGCAACCGGCGCGCAGGGTGCTGCGGCGGCGATGTCGCATACCGGCACGCTGGCCGGATCGCACGACGCTTATCGCGCCGCGTTTCGCAAGGCGGGCGCGATCCTGGTCGAGGAGTTCGAGCGGCTGGCCGAAACCGCCGCGTTTTTTGCCAAGGCCCCGCCACCGAAAGCGCGCGGTGCGGCCGTGCTGGTGACGTCCGGCGGGGCGGGGATCATGGCCGCCGACGCGGCGGAGCATCACAACGTGCCGCTTCCGCAACCGACAGACGCAGTGCGGGCGGTATTGGAAGCTCACATCCCGGAATTCGGGGCCGCGCGCAATCCGTGCGACGTGACGGCGCAGGTCATCAGCAACCCGGAATCGCTCACCGCTTGCGCGACCGCCTTGCTGGCGGAACCGAGCTATGCCGCGATGGTCTATCCGCAGGTGTACGCCACCGAGCTTTCCACCCGCCGGATGCCGCTGTTCGACGAACTGGCCGGGCGGTACGGCAAGCCGTTCTGCATGGTCTGGACAACCGAGTGGCTGGAAGGCCCGGGCGCGCGCGAGGCAGAGGCGGCGCCGCACGTCGCGCTGTTCCGGTCCATGAATTCCTGTTTCGCGGCGCTGGCGGCCTGGAACGATCGCGCCGCGCGTCGTGCCGCGCCGGTTGCGTCCGTGCCGGAAACTGCGCGGCAGATTCGAGAACAGGCTGCGAAGCTGATCGCCGCAGCTCACGGGCGGACGCTGACAGAGCGCGAGGCGAAGTCTGTGCTGGCGCTGTATGGCGTGCCGGTAGTGGGCGAGCGGCTTGTGCAGAGCGCCGACGAGGCGGTTCCAGCGGCGGAAGCGCTTGGCCTGCCGGTGGTGCTGAAAGTCGAATCACCCGATCTGCCGCATAAGACCGAAGCGGGTGTGATCCGCCTGGATTTGCGCAGCACCGATGACGTGCGGCGCGCCTATCACGCAGTGATGCAGAACGCCGCGCGCGTGTCGCCGACGCCGCGGATTTCGGGCGTGCTGGTCCAGCCGATGGTGCCCGCCGGCCTGGAAATCGTGCTCGGCGCGCGCGTCGATCCTCTGTTCGGACCGCTGGTCGTGGTCGGCCTCGGCGGCATTCTGGTTGAGGTTCTGAAGGACACGGCCCTTGCCCCCGCGCCGGTCACGCCGGCCGAGGCGCTCGGCTTGCTCGGTAGCTTGCGCGGCGCCCGCCTGCTCGACGGGTTCCGTGGTGCGCCAGCCGTGGATCGCGACCGCCTGGCGGAGGTGATCTCCGCCGTTTCCCGCTTCGCTGCCGACCATCGGGAGGCGATCGCCGAACTGGACATTAACCCGCTGATCTGCGCCGGCAGCCGGATCGTGGCGGTGGATGCGCTGATTGTGAAGGCGGGGCGGGGGTGAGGCTGCGCGCGCATTTGGACAACTATAGGCGCAGATAGCAGTTTCTGCCTTCGGCCGCTGACCTTCGCGCACGTTGCCCTTTCGCCTCGTGACGACCGCTCCCGCAACCCGACCCACCCGCCGTCGTTGCCGTGCCTCATGCTCGACACCCCGCCACGGTCCCGGCTCTCCCCCCTCTCCCAAAACCAAGAGCCACGCCGAATACCGCCTGCCGCCGCAAAGCGCCTGGCGCTGCTGCTCACGCACTGGGCCGAACAGGCCGGTGCAAACGGACTTCTTAACATTACGAGATCGGAACAAGACGTCGAGATCTCGCCCGAATGGCGCGTGTGTTCGCTGCCTTCATGCCCGACTCCGTCGTGTCGGAGCCGGATTGTCGGCTGGAGATCCACCGAACCGAAGGCTCGCCCGGATGGAGGACGACACATCCATCAGCGACTTCGCCGAGGAACTCGAAGATCGCTATGGCGAACTGCCGGAGGAGAGAGCCACGCTCCTGGACCTCGCGCGGCTACGATTGCTGTCCGTGCGCGCGGGATTGCGGAGCTCACGGCTGGTCCGCAAGCAGTTGCGCTGACCCTGCACGATGACACGGACGCCGATCTGCTTGTCCGTCAGCTATCGGCGCGGAACGGCGTCCACCGCAGCGGCGAGCGGCTGATCCTGGAAATCGGCGAACCCGACCCGGCACGGCGCCCAGTTAGTCCCTCCTTTCCCTGCCGCGCTTTGCCTTTGGCGGCGCCGAGCACGCCCGGGACGCGGGCACGTGGCTGCGCTACACGGCGCCGCTGCGATGGGGGCTCAGGCCTCTGAGCACGTCCGGAGTGTCGAGCCGTCAGGGAGTGCTTTCTGGGTGGCCGTTTTTCAGCGCGGCACTCAGTGCGATTGTGCCTCTCCGAAGCTGGGACAATTGGCACAGGAGAGGGCGTTTACGGGTTGGGTGGTAGAGCCTGCTTTGTCTTATCCGCGCCACCAGTGATGGCATGGCCGGTGGCGCTAATGTCTTGCCCGGCGCCGGCTAGGGTGTTGCAGGCGGACAGTAAGGTCGCCGCACCCGACAGCACCAAGGCAATGGTTATAGCTGCAGCCGCGCAGCGACGAACGTCCCGCGATTTAGCCATGTGGCCCTCCTGATCGTTCCAAACTGTAGCCGCCGTACACTGATTGGCTAGATTGCGACCGGCAATTTCATCGCTACCGGCATCTCGGGTCGTTGGCAATTCGTCTTCATCATTCCCTATTCTGGCATCATGATCGGATGCCGGCATCCGTAACCCGTTCATCGCCCGCTTTCCAACGTAGCGGGCGGCAAATCTCTGCCAGTGCTGCCCACGGCTCTCCAGATATCTATCTTCTGCGATCCAAGCCCTCGCCTCCGTTGCCGTGTGGAAGCCAGAGGCAGCGTGAGCCACTGCTGTGGGGCCGTGATCTCGACGCAGAACCGTGATCAATTTGCCCGATAAGCCGGTAAGTGATCCTGGCATGTCTGATTATATGGGGTCGGATGGCGATCCATGCACTGCGCCGCCGGCGATTAACGGCGCCCAGTTCGGCGACATGCGCCCAGATGTCCGCGTTGTGCTGGATGAGGCGGTGAGCCGTGGTTTATGGCGCAGGATGTGTGCCACGCGCTGGGGATCGTGAAGGTTCTCAGGCGGTCGGTCGGTCCGTTGGCGCCTGATTGCGAGGGGTGCCTGAGAGACGGGTTAGACGCGCAAATCGATAGCCTGGGTGCACGCAACGGGCCGAGTAGACCTGCGCCCAACGCGCCAGCAGCCCCCAGCGACTTTTTTGGGCTGCCCTCTTTGATGGCGCGGCAGCTATCCCGCGGCACCAGCCCGTGCTTAACATAATTTCATGCACGGCACCTCGTCCGGCGGACCTTTGGCGATTAAATCAGCCAATTCGCGGAAATACTCCGGGCCCAGCACGCCGGGCGTCAGGGCCGCAAGCATCGCGCCGCCGCCGCTACGTTGTGAAAGCCGTGCACGACGCCGCGCTTGATAAAGAGGGTGTCCCCGGGCCTGACCGCGTGCTCGGCGTCGTCTACGTTGAAGTCGATCGTGGCCCTCCAGGCCATACACCGTCTCATCCCAGTCCCGGGGTAGTGCGCGACCGTCTTAGCTAGCGCGTGTAATCGAGACGCTTGGGGCTTTGGACTGATCCCTCCCGCGCCTGCTGGATCAGCGCCAGTCCCGGTCTGCACGCGATCCAACGCTATGGCTGCGGCGGCGCCACCAGCCCCCAGCTTTGCCATGGTCCGAAGTTCCACCGCGCGCCAACCCCCTCTGTGATCGCGGCAAGCGCGATGGGGCGGAACAGATTCCGCTCGGACGTTGCTTCGGGGCGGGCGGCGCGTTGTGCAGATCACGTCCTCGATGAACTTGTTCATTGCCTCAACGTTCCGAGCGTAGGCGCCAATGCATAGCCTGCACGCGCTCAGCGTCGTGATCGCTGCCGACTGTCGCCGACGCGGGGGATTGCGCGCCAACTAGAGTGATTTCCGCAGCAACCTTTTTCTGCCTCATAGACGGGCGGCGCGGGCTGCAGTCTGCGGCTCTGTGTAGTTTGCGCCGTGTTGCACGCCCGGCGTGTCGATGAACCAGGAATATGTCGCACACCTGGATTTGCGACCAAATCCGATAGTTCCGCCCGCAAGCTTTCGGAAAAGCCGCGCAGCCCGAACTTGCTCGCCGCGTAGGCTTGCGGTTCATAGGGCGTCGGCATCCAGCCGGCGAGCGAGACCACATTGATCAATACGGCCGCCGGTTTCCTGGCGCTGAAACCTACGGCAACGCTGCATGCGCGCCGTGGATTGTGCGCATCAGATTCTTGTGCTGATCACCTTGATCGGTGCGATTTCACCGTGTGTCTCGGTAAAACCGCCGACAGCGCCGATCCCGGCCCATCGTTCACCCATACGTCGATACGTCCGAATTCCCGCGCCGCCTGGGTCCGCCAGGCGACTTAACCTGCACCGCGTCGGTGACACGGTCCGGGACGGACGAGGCGTTCACGCCCGCGCTCTGCGCACCTCGCGCGCCGCAGCACGAAGCCCGGCACGGTGTCGCGCAGCCAGCACCACATTCGCACCCGCGGCCGCGAAACGCGTTTCGCAGTGGCTCGGCCGATGTCCGCCGGACGCGCCCGTGATGACCACCACCGCACCGGCAAGCTCCCGCATCGGCCTCTCCTTCGTTCTCGACGATGCCCGCAACGCCGGAACGAATCGGACGTTGCCGGACCCCGCGCCGGGCAACCAGGGATGCCGGGCGGGCGTTTGCCGAAGCATGGACACTGTCAGCGATCGGATTCCACCCCGTCACGCCGCGCCCCGGAGCCGCCAGGATCGGGGTCATTGCAATTACCGGGGGCTTCCTTCGGTATCGGGCGTGCAACGGCCGCCTGGTTCGCTCGCCAGGGCTGGACCACCGGCCTGATTGCCCGCGGTGAGCCGGGGCTAACGGCGACACGGCAGGATGTGGAAGCCGCAGGCAGCGCCGCCTGCATCGCGCCGGCCGATGTCACCGACTTGCAGGCGCTTGAAGCCGCCGCGCAGCGCGTAGAGAACGAACTCGGTCCCATCGATGTCTGGGTCAACGGCGCGGGCGTTGGCTTCGTCGCCCCGTTCATGGATATCACGGAAGAAGAATTCCGTCGCGTAACCGACGTGACCTATATGGGCGTGGTCAACGGAACGCGCGTGGCCCTGCGGCGCATGGTGCCACGACGGCGCGGGACCATCGTCAACATCGCCTCGCTGGTCGCCCACCGGGCCGCGCCGCTGCAATCGCCCTATTCGGGCGCGAAATACGCAGTGCGCGGCTTCACCGAGTTGGTGCGTTCGGAACTTCTGCACGACCGAACCGGGGTGCATCTGGCGATGGTGCATCCGGCCTCGATCAACACGCCGTTCTTCAGCCACGCGGGCGCACGCATGGATGGCGTGCCGCGTCCGCCGCCGCCTGTTTACCAACCTGAGCTTGTTGCCGAAGCCGTCCATCTCGCCATCGCCGAACGGCGGCGCGAAGTCATGGTGGGCGGCATAACCGTCCAGACCGCGTTGCTCAACAGGTTGGCGCCGGGGCTCGCGGATCGGCTGTTCGCGTGGTTCGGCTACATTTCGCAACGCACGCGCGATCCGGAGATCGCGGCGCTGCGGGATCCAACGTTGTTCCACCCCTCGGATTTTGCCCCGCCGGCGCATGGTCCGTGGAGCGCCTTCGACCGCAGTGCGCAAATGTGGATGACGCGGCATCGGAGCATGCTGGCCCTGGCCGGCGCCGGCGGCCTTTTGGTCGGCTGGCTCTCCCGGTGTACCAGCCGATAATTTCGGCAGCAACCTTATGGCACAGCAGATCTCGCTCGATCCCGCTACGGTCGCGGGCTAGTCTACGCGGCGGATCACGGACGCACGATCGAAGTCGCCCGGGATTGGGCCTACAAACGGCTCGCCATCGTCAATGTCGCGTGTTGTCGGGACGGTTTCGCTGATCCCGAAGGGCGCCGAGGCCGTAGCCTCAAGCTGCAGGCCCTGGTATATCAGTCCCCACCTGGCGCGGCCGTGCGGATTCGCGCACGGTGCGCCATCTGCGATCCGTAAAGCGGGCAGAGCACCATCGCCTTGCGCAAAAAGAGACCGATATCCGCAGCATCTGTGTGGGCAATCCCGCCATGCAGCTGCACCGCCGCCCGCGTGACCATCATTGCCGCGTCCGCTGCGCGCAGCTTGGCACGCGAGACATAGGCCTGGCGATGCCGTTCCGAGGGCGCGTTGTCCATCTGATAGGCCG
>CAWGIP010000039.1:0-83971 GCA_963822675.1 uncultured Pseudomonadota bacterium
AGGCAACAGTGCTTAATGTCTGCACCGGGCGGGCTACGAGCGTTCGCGCCTTGGCCGAAACTATCGCCGATATAGCAGGCGTCACGCTGCGCATTGAACGAGCGCCGGCGCGGCCGGGAGATATTCGGGCTTCCGTCGGCAATCCGAGCCGGGCGCAGCATCTCTTGGCTTCGCGGCAGAGACGACGCTTCGCAAGGGGGTGACTTAATTGGTCAAGGGCGCGACGGCTGTCAGCTAAATTTCGCAGCTCCTACCTGCCAGGTAATCGACGCTGATCACCGGATCGCACATCAATCTCGTCAGGATTGATGGGACCATTCGCCACTGCGCTTTCATCAATCCCGCCGCGAATGCCACGGCCATACGGAGGGGATCGCCAATGCTGCACGACGCGACTTGGTCGGCGCCGTTGCACTACTCGGCATCGGGACCGCACCGGGCGCCGGGCACGGCACGCCCGCTGACGACCGGTCGATCGCGGGATCAGCCAAAGTCTCGGAATTGGAAAGGACTCCTCACATGAGCAATGCCAACGAACTCGTGGTGAATTATTTGACCGCCTGGAACGAACAAGATGCCAAGCGGCGTCGCGACATCGTTGCGAAGACCTGGACCGACCATGGCACCTATGTTGACGCGCATCGTCGTGGCGAAGGTCATGATGGCATCGACAGCATGATCGCGAATGCCCAGCGGCAGTTTCCCGGCTACCGTGTCCGGTTGATCAGCAAGATCGAGGCGCATAACGGTCGCATGCGCTTCAGCTGGGCAGCCGGCGGTACCGAGCAGGCTCCGCTTTACTTGGCGGGAACCGATTTTGTGGTCGTCGCCGAAGATGGCCGTCTTCAATCGGTCACCGGTTTCGTCGATGCCGCGCCGGCCCCGCTCTGAGCGCAGCGCGCCAACGCTGTGCGGTTTTGCCACGCCCCGGTTCGCCGGGGCGTGACGTTCGCCGCTTACGTGGCAGGTAATGGACCTTATCGAGCCGGCCGACTAGCGTCCCGCTCATGATGTGTTCTGAAAAGACGATCGGGGAGCATCTTCGCGAATGGCGTCGGCGCCGGCGGCTCAGCCAGCTCGACCTTGCCTGTGACGCCGGTATCTCGGCTCGTCACCTGAGCTTTGTGGAGACGGGACGTGCGCGCCCAAGTCGCGACATGGTGCTGCATCTGGCCGAACGGCTTGAGCTTCCGTTGCGAGAGCGGAATTCCCTGCTGCTTTCAGCCGGCTTCGCACCGGCTTTTCCGCATCGGCCGCTCGCTGATCCGGCGATGCGCGTGGCTCGCGAAGCACTGGAGTCCATCCTCAGAGCGCACGAGCCCTTCCCCGCCCTGGCGATCGACCGGCATTGGAACCTCGTCGCTGCAAATCGAGCGGTGGCGCCATTAATCGCCCGCTCGGCCCCAGTGCTGTTGCAGCCGCCCGTAAACGTGCTTCGTTTGAGCTTGCATCCCGATGGTCTCGCGCCAAGGACCGCCAATTTGCGCGAATGGCGCACGCACCTGCTTGCGCGCCTGAGCCGCCAGGTCGAGACTTCCGCGGATCCAATACTGATCGACTTGCTACGAGAGCTGTCCGACTATCCTGGCGGAGTGAACGGCAGCTTGAACGAGGGACGCGAGGCATCGGAAATCGCCATACCGCTGCGGTTAATCACCGAAAAGGGGACACTTTCGTTCCTGAGCGCAACCATGATGTTTGGCACGCCCATCGACATTACGTTATCGGAACTGGCAATCGAGATCCTACTGCCGGCAAATTCCAGCACCGCCGAGGCTCTGCGTGACCTCCTGTCCGGGTGTTCTTCGCGGCCGGCTCGCGAGGAATCAGACTTTCTGCCCCGGCCGCAGTCTAATGGCGGATCGGCCCGGACCCGCGACCCTGCGGATGATACTGGTCAGGCAAACGTCACCGCCGGCTACCCGAGCCCCACGTTGTTTACGATGCTGCGCTTTAGTGCGACGGCGGCGGCAGGTTCTGCTGCGCGATCGGCGCGCCCATACCCGGTGCGGTCGGCGCATTCCCGGATGCCGGTGGATAAGCAGGCGGGTAAGCCTGCGCCGTTGATGCCGGATAGGTGCGTGGTGCGTAGGCAGGTGGCGCATAGGCGGACGGCGGCGGATAAGCCGGCGCCCCCGGCGCGCCATACCGGGTCAGCACCGCGCGGAGCGGGTCCGCACCCGCATTCGAGCCCAGCATGCTGATAACGATCTGACGCCCGTCCATTGCGCGGCCGTAGTAGGCTTGATTTATCGCGGGACGCGCGTTCAGCACGCTGCCATCAAACGAGATCCCGATGAACGCGCCTCGGGCGCTGGAAAACGTCACCAGATCCGCACCCAGGGCGGTGGTCAGCGCTCCCTCCACCCCGCCGCCCATCGGCCCGACTGCGACCGAGGCATCGGCGCCGATCTTGAAGTGGCTGTTCAGGATGCCGCCCAGAGCCGCATTGTTCATGACCATCATGACCAACGCGCTGTCCTGTAAGCCGGCCTGCAGGCCAAAGCTGAGTTCGCCGATCGTATAGAACGCGGGATAGGACCAGGTGCCGTTGCCGGCGCGGGCCAGCAGTACGCAGTCGCCGCCGGCGCCGGCAAAGATGAACCCGCCCTTCAGGACACGCGGGCAGATCAGCGCCGCGCGCGCCCGCGGCAGCAGGTCGCGCGGGCTCTGCGACTGGGGCCGGCTCAGGATTTCCTGGAACGCGATCGTGGAACGATCCACGAGCGCCTGTTCACCCTGCGCACGCGCGAGTGCGGGCATCAGCAGCACGGCGGCCGCGAGCAATATGCGTTTCATTGCTGGTTCTCCTTGACCGTGCCGTAGCAGCCGTTGCCGAGTTGGCCTAATAGCGGCGGGCAAAGTGTCCTTGGCCGGTCAGTTCCAGCGCGATCTCACGTGCGATCGTAGCTCTCGCCCAGCGTATCGGCCGCAGTTGCCCCCCGGCTTCCCATCGGCTTCGGCGGACCGGTTGTGGAATCCTTGCGCGTCTGCCGTTCGGTTTCGGCATTGACCTCGGCCCCGAGCAGCACCACGAAAGCGGTCAGGTAGAGCCAAGTCAGCAGCACCATGACGGCGCCGAGTGAGCCGTAGGTCGCGTTATAGCTGCCGAAATTTGCCACGTACACGCTGAATAAGATGGAGCCAACGATCCAGAGAACGGTCGCCAGCACGGCGCCCGGGCTTGCCCAGCGCCATTGTGGCGGATCGCGGTCCGGGGCGTAGCGATACAGGATCGCCAGCACAGTGATCATGAACAACGCGAGCACCGGCCACTCGACGATCAGCGCGATCCACCCGGTTATGGCGTTGCCGCCGGGACCGCTGCCGATCGCCGCAGGCAGCACGGCAACGAGTGCAAGGACGAAGACGGACGCAATCAGGAGCCCGAGCGTGATCGCGAGCGCCACGAGATTGAAGCGAATGAAACTGCGCTGGTCCTTTTGTCCGTAGGCAATGTCGAGCGCCGACATCAGGCCGCTCGTGCCGCGCGAGGCGGTCCACAAGGCGAACAGCAGGCCGATGATGGCACCGAAGCCCAGCGCACCCGAGGAGGAGGTTACGATCTGGTGCATTTCGCCACCGATGAGCTGACTGGCCTGTGCCGGCAGTATTCCCGATATCGCGGCGACCTGTTTCTCGACCTGGGCCCGGTCGAACACCAGCCCGTAGATCGAGACCAGGGCGATCAGCGCGGGGAACAGGGCCAGCAGCACGGAATAGGTGACCCCGCCCGCAACGAGAAACAGGTTCTTGTCGTTGATGCCCTGCCAAACGCGCCAGAACACATCCTTCCAGCCGCGCGCCGGAATGTCTTTCGGATGCTCGGCCTCGCGGCCACGCCCGGACTCGCTGCCGGACATCTGATCAGCAACACGCATGGCAAGCTTTCCCCAGTCTCTTTCGTCGTTTGTCTCGGCGCAGAACCGGTCCGGGCGGGTCTGGTTCCTTGCGCGATCACTGCTCTCCGGTATCGAAACCGTGTGAGAGGCTGTGGTGCTTCGGAACGGAACCACGGATACGTCGAAGCGTTGCCCACCGGCAGGATCAACTCGGGGAGCGCCGGGGATGGACGAGAAAAACCGGGCGGGTTCGATACCGCCTTCCGAACCAACCCGTGCGCGCGACGCCGGCGCGGACGCGGCGGCGAAGGCGCGCCAGACCGGGCGCGACGTCCGCGACGGCGCTGCCGAGATCGCACAGCAAGCCCTGGCTCGGGCAGCGGATGTCGGTCAGCAGACGCGGGCAAAGGCGGCCGATATTGGACGAGAGGCCCGGGACCGGGCGGGCGATCTCTCGCGCACGGCGCAGGCCCGTGCCTCCGAGGTTGCCGGACGCGCGCAGGAGCGCGCGGCCGATCTCGTCGGGCAGGCGCGCGATGCGTCGGCTGACCTGGTCGGGGTGGCCAAGCAACGGGCCAGCGATCCGGCCACAGCTCAGAAGGACCGGGCTGCGGAAGGGCTGGACCAAGTGGCGGAGCTATGGCGGTCGCGGGCCGAGGTCACTTATCCCGGAACCATGACCAACGGATGACGTGCACAGCATCCGCCCGCTACGCGACATCATCGGCGATGTCGCAAGCGATGCGCAGAGCTTGATCCGCGGCGAGATGGCGTTGGCCCGTGTGGAGTTCGACCGCAAGCTCAAACGGGGGCTGATGGCACTCGCCTCCGATACGCGCGCGGCGGTGCAGGACGCGGTAAATCGCGGGTCGGACGTAGCGCAAGCGGCGACGGACGCGGGCGGCCAGACGCTCTCGGAAGCCGCCCAAGCAACCCGCGATCTCGGTGAAAAGGCAGGCGAGCACGCCCGCGCGCTGGGCGAGAAAACACAAGCAAGCGTTCAGGACGTGACGGAGAAGACGCGCACCAGCGCCAAGGGTGTGGTGCAAGCTACTCGGCAAAGCGCAAGCGAGGTAGCAAACCGGGCCGGCAACACCGCACTTGTGGGCAAACCCAGGCAGTGAGCCATCTCAACGCGATTTGCCAGCCCGATGTGCGTGCTCGCGCCGGGCGGCGAAGACCTTGGTGAACTCGGCGCCGAAGAAGAAAATCTGCACCGAGTAGTAGACCCACAGCAGAATGACGATAAGCGATCCCACTGAGCCATAGCTAGTGGCGATCGCGCTGCCGCCGATGTAGAGGCTGATCAGGAACTTGCCCACGGTGAACAACAAGGCTGTCACTACCGAACCCACGCCGACGTCGCGCCAGCGAATGGCGCGGTCGGGCAGGACCTTGTAGATCGCGGCGAACATCACGGTGAGCAAAACGAAGGACAGCACCGTGCTGGCAACGCTCCACACGGTCGTAGACTCGGCCGACGTCAGGTTTAGATAGGATTCGGCGGCACGAAGCCCGGCGCTGAAAACCAGCGAAACGATCAGTAGAAAGCCTAACGCTCCAACCAACCCCAGAGAAAGAAGTCGCGCCCGCAGCATTGCGGACGTAATCGATCTTGGCGGTTCCACCTTCCAGAATTCGTTCAGCGAGGTCTGTAACTCCACGAAAACGCCGGTCGAGGCGAGGACCAAGGTGACGATGCCGAGTGCGGTCGCCAAAACGCCCGATCTCCTGTGGTAGAACGCACCCTGCAACAGCGCTTGCAACGCCTCGGCGCTACCCTTTCCCATAAGCCCGCTGAATTGGGCGACGATTGCGCCCTGCGCCGCAGTACGTCCGAAGAACAGCCCGGCCACCGCAATCGCAATAAGCAGAATTGGGGCGATCGCAAAAATCGTATAGTAGGCAAGAGCGGCGCCGCGGCTTAGGGCGTTGTCTGCGAAAAATGCCCAGGCGGTGTCACGCAACAAGGCCCACGCGCGCCGGAGTACCAAGCCGGCATGCATGCGATCACTCGAAACCGGGCTCGCCCGGCAGGCGATAGTTCAGCGGAGGCGTCGCGTCCCGACGGGCGAGGGCATCTTGCAACTCACCCAACTCTCGTTCGGATGCCTCGCGGCCGTGATTGCGGCGGAACCACTCCCGCAACGGCTCGCTGCCATTCGGATAGCCCTCGACCGGCAATAACGCCATGCTCGGCTCCCGCAGGATGCGCATCGGAACCGTATCCTGCGGCGCTTCGGGAGACAGGCCAAGACGCGCCGCATCAGGGTTCGGCGATCGTCCGATGCGGAAGAGGCGCCAGAACATGCGCTAGCCGCTACGGAATCGCGGGATGACCGCGTGACATAACCGCTCCAGCGACGCCATTACCTGAGGGTGCGGAATGCTTCCGCCGCAATTCGTCTCGGCAAGAATGCCGTCCAATCCAAGCTCCTCGCGCAGAGCGGCCAGCCGCGCGGCGACCCCTGATGCTGTGCCGACCACGACTTTCTCGCGCAGAACTTCGTCCCAAGCGATGGTTTGCAGCCGCTGGCCACGCTCGGCCCGTGCTTCGACGGCCCTGGCGCCGGCGCGCGTGGCGGAGTCCTCCAATTGGGCGCCAAGCATGCGATAGAACTGCATGATGCTCTCTTCCGGTTCGGTTCGCGCCCCCGCCTCTGTCGCGGCCACATAGACCGGCACGCGGAGGAACACGCGGCCTGCGCCAGGATGCCCGGCTTCCTTCCAGGCCGTGCGATAGGCGTCGATGCTGGGGGCAAGCTCCGAAATGGTGCCGAGCCTGACGGCGCAGAAGATCGGATAGCCCATCGCGCCGATTGCGGCATAACTATCCGGGCTCGTAGCCGCTATCCGGATCTCCGGATACGGCATCTGCACGGGTTTTGGCACGAGGCAGACATCCTCGAAATCATAGAACCGGCCCTCGAAGCTGAACCGTTCCTTTGTCCAGGCCCGGCGAAGGATCTCCAGCACTTCGGCAAAGCGCTCGCGACTTTCGGCGTAGGAGATTCCATACGCCTCGTAGGTCCGCGGAAAGCCGCTCCGTCCCACCCCGAAAATCAGCCGGCCATGGCTGATGTGATCGACGGTAGCCGCCTCTTCCGCCAATCGCAGCGGGTGACACAGCGGCAGCACCTGGACGGCAATACCGATTTTCATGCGGGTTGTGCGCGCGGCGATGGCGGCGCCGACGGTGAGTGGCGCAGACAAAACGGATCGTTCGGGCGCGACGTGCAACTCCGCGAGCCACAGCACATCGAGGCCCCAGCGTTCAGCGGCGTCGGCCTGCTCGAAGGCTTCCGCGAAGGCGCCGGCCTCGGATTGCCCCGGCCGTCGAGCGAATTCGTGGAAAACCCCGAATTCCATTGCTCGCTTTCTCTGTCTGTTACGCCTGAGCCGAGAAGCCTATCGGGTGGCGATCGTACCGGCTAGCCCGGCGGCTGGCGGGCGGTGCGAGCGGGTGGAACGACGCTATCGCTCCCGTGTAGCGTGAGGGGCGATTGCGTCGAGTGCAACCGGCGTCGCCATGGGCAGCCCGTATTTCTCAGCCAGCGTGCGGATGTCGTCGTGAAGCTTCTCGATCGCCCCATCCATTGCATCGCGCAGCTCGGTTGACGATTGCGCCAGTCCGACCGCCGCAGGCCAACGCATCCCGCCGGGCCCGGTGAGCGGCTCGACGTTGTAGGCGTCGTGGAACATGGACTTGTTCAGCCATCCCGCCGATGGTCCCCAAAGGATGGCGGCGTCAGCCTTCCCGGTGGCCAGCGCCTGCATTCCCTGTTCCGGGCTGAGCACCGTGACCATCGTGATGTCGTTGTGCTCCGCCAGCAGATTCTGCGGCGTGCTGGAGAACTGCACCGCTACCCGCTTGCCCTTGAGATGATCCAGCGCCGCAGGGGAAGTTGGTTTCGGCGTGACCATGGCATAACCCACCTCCAGCAGAGGCTTGGTGAAGATCACCCTCGACCCCATGAAATCGCGCGTCAGCGGCAGGCCAATCATGGCGTCGCATTTGCCCGCCAGCATGGTCGTGCGCAGCTCGTGCTTCGTGAAGTAAGTCCGCGTCCAGACCGGCTCCACCGGGCGGCCGAGCGCTTGGCCGATCAGCTCGCCGATTTCGATGTAGAGGCCCGGAGTGTTGCCTTTGACCTCGCTGCTGAAGGGGAGGTTATCCGGATCGGCGCAGAGGCGGAGCGGTGGTTTGGTCGTTTCCGCGCTCTGTGCCCGGGCAGCCGCCGGGGCCACTCCCATTACGAGAGCCAGCAGAAGCGTCGATAACTTGAGCATCGAATAGCGCCTTCCGGATGATTCCCAATGTTATGCCAACCGGCGGCTAGACCCGCTGCCGGCGGCGGCCAGAACGGCGATGATCACCGCCCCCTGGACCATATCCTGAACGCCGCCCGGCAGATTGGCGATCTGCATCGTCGTGACAATCAGGACCAGAAGCACCGAACCCAGCAGTGTTCCCAGCGCCGTGGCGCTGCCACCGAAGATCAGCGTGCCGCCCACCACCACGGCGCCGACGGACTGCAAAAGATAGGGCCGGCCCATTTCCAGAAACGCGCCGCCGGCGTGCGCGGACAACAGAGCCCCGTCGATCGCCGCCAGCATCCCGCTCAGCATGAAAGCCGCTGTGATGATTCGGCCCGGGCGGACACCGGCCAGATGCGCCGCGCGCGTATTCTGCCCCGTGGCCATCAGCGCGCGCCCGTATCCGGTTCGTCCGATCAGCGCCGCCGTGCCGATTGTCAGCACCAACGCAAGCAGCAGGATCACGGGCACTCCGCCCACATGCGCGCTGGCCAACACGCGGAGTGCCGGGCTCACTGCAAAGGTCGTGAACCGGCGATTGGCAAGCAACGTCGCGGTGTCCAGCACGTAGCCGACAGCCAGTGTGGCGATGATCGCAGGAATGCGCAGCTTCAGAATCAGCAGCGCGTTCACGGCACCAATGGCGAGCCCGATCGCCAGCACCAACGGGAGCGCCATCAGCAGCCCCGCATTGCTGCCGCCCGAAACGATCATCGTGGCGAAGGCGGACAGCGTGATCACACTCGGGATCGAGAGATCAACATTGCCGCCGCCGGTCGCCACCGCGAACATCTGACCGATCGCTACCACTGCGAGGAATGACGCAGAGCTGGCGACACCCGACAGGCTCTCCAGACTGAACCGCGCCGTGGTTACGGACAGCACGATCCACAGCGCCAGCACGCCGATCGCCGAAAAGCTCCAGCGGTTCGCGCGAAGCCACGGGAGCGCGGCGGTCATTCCGCACGCCTCCCCAAAGCCGCGCGCAGTATCAGAATACCGATCAGGAGCCCACCCTGCACGGCCGCATTGTAATCCGTGCTCACGCCGAGGAAGCCGAGAAGACTGCCGATCAGCGACAGGCTGAGCGCGCCGCACACCACGCCCACCGGCGCGATTCGTCCGCCGATCAGCGCCGAGCCGCCGACCACCACGGCGGCGACACTCAACAACGTGTAAGGACCGCCCGCGTTAATGTCGGATGCGGTGTTGATCGCTGTCATGGCCAGCCCAGCCACAAGCGCGAAGCCCCCGGCGACGCAATAGCGCAGCAGCGAGGCGATCAGGGGCGACCAACCGCTTTGCGTGAGCGCACGGGAATTGGCACCAAAGCCGCGCAGCACCACGCCAACCCGTGACGCGTTCAGCGCCGCGGCCAAAATCGCAGCCAGCACCACCGCGAGCAATGAAGCGGGGAGTCCAGCCAAGTGAAACGCGCCGGCCGCGGCCAGAAACAGCGGCGCGCTGCCGCCCGGCGTCGGTTGCAGCGCGTAACCAATTCCCGACCAAATGAACGAGGCGCCGAGGGTCACGACGATCGCCGGGATCGCGCGCATCTGGATCAGCGGACCAAGCGCGGCATAGGCGCCGAGTGCCACAAGCAGCGTCGCCGCACCCAGCGGCGGATCATTGACCAGGAATGTCGCGCTGAGCACGTTGACCAGCCCGGCAAAGGCGCCGATGCCAAGGTCGATCTCGCTGCCGCCCACCACGAACATCTGACCCAGCCCGATCAGCACCAGGGGCACGGCGGCGCTCAGCAGCAGGTCGATGCCGAACAGCGTCGCGGCGTTGCGGTTGAGCAGCGCGATGACGAGGAAGATCAGCGCCGTTGTCAGGAACGGCACCAGTCGGAAGAATGTCTCGCGCGACGGTGCAACGCGTGCGGCGCGCGGGCGCGCGGCGGTTTCCGCTATGCGCTCGGCGAACGCAGCGCTCACGATCGCGTCCTCGGACAGATCCGCCCCGCTCAGCATCCGCCGCGCGGCCCCGTCGTGGAACAGGAGCACGCGGTCGCATTCCAGGAACTCGACCGTTTCCGAACTATACCAGATGACCAGCTTGCCGGCGTCGGCTGCTTCGCGGATCAAGCGGTAGAATTCGCCTTTGACCGCGACATCCACGCCGCGCGTCGGATCATCGAGCAGGATAACGTCCGCCGCGGCGATCAGCGCACGCGCCATCAGCACCTTTTGCTGGTTGCCGCCTGAGAGTTCGACAATTGGCGCCGCGCGGCGCTCGGGCGCCAGGCGCACCGCGTCCAGGAATGGCGCTGCCGCGGCGCGCTCGGCCGCCGGACGCAGCCAGGTCAGCGCCGTGCCCGCGGCGACACGGCCGATTGTGGCGTTGGCGATTACGTTCCAGAGCGGGAACACGCCCTCGCCCGCCCGATCGCCGGAGACGAAGGAGGCGGCAGAACGGCAGCGCAGACCGGCGACGCGCCGCCCGCCCGAGGCATTGTGCAATGCGTGCAGGAACGCGCGCTGGCCGCTGCCCTCAAGCCCGGCCAGGCCGATGATCTCGCCGGCGCGCAGGTCGAGCGGCGAGGCGGCCCACGGCGCATCTGCCTGCACCAGACTAGCGCCCGCGCTGCGCTCCACCGAAAGCCGCGTGCGCTCCAGCTCACGCACCGCATCGCCGGCCATCGCGGCGATCATGCGCGGCACGTCGATTGCTTGCGCCGCCGCATCCATTGCCAGCCTGCCGTTGCGCATCACCAGCACACGGTCGGCGATGGCGGCAACTTCTTGCAGCCGGTGGCTGATGAAAATGACGGCGGCACCCGAAGCGGCGCGCGCTGCAATGAAGCGTTGCAATTCCGCGCTGCGGCGCGAATCGAGCGACGGAGGTGGGCTCATCCAGGATCAGCACGGCAAGCTTCGGGTCGCTGGCGGCGCGCGCGATCTCGACCATTTGCCGCTGCGCGAAAGCGAGATCCGCGACAGGGCGGCGCACGTCGATGCCGCTATCCGGAAAAATTGCGCCGATACTGTCTCGGGCAAGACGTTCATGGCGCGCACGCCAGACACACCCGGTCCAGTGTGGCGCGGCTGCTCGATATAGAAGTTCTCGGCAACGGTCAGGCTGTCGCAAAGCGACAGTTCCTGGTGCACGATGCGGATGCCCAGCTCGCGCGCCCGCTGCGGCGAGAAATGCGCCGGATCGACCCGGGTTCCACCAATCTCCAGCGTGCCGGCATCTTGCACGTGATGCCGGACAGGATGCGCATGAGCGTGCTCTTGCCGGCGCCATTGGCGCCGATCAGCCCAGCCACTTCGCCGCGCTGGAGGACGAAAGACAGGTCTTCGTTGGCGGAGTCGGGCCATACGATTTGCTGATGCCGTTGAGCCGCAACGCGGGGAGGGCGGCTTCGCTTACCGCCGCCCCCGGTGCGCGCTCGTGCTTTACCAGCACCGATGCCACGAACAGGACCGCTCAGTGCGCCGTTAGCAGGTTCTGCTTGACCCAGGCATCGCTATAGGTCGGGCTGACGATGGTTCCCGGTTTCATGTCGGCATATTCGGCCAGGTTCGCCTTCGTCACGGTGGCGACCGGCATGATCATGTAGTTCGGCGGCTTGGCCCCTTGCAAGATGTTACCGTCAGCCAGAACGCCGCGCCGCTGATGCCAGGCGTCGTGTTCATGGAAATGGTGTTGTAGCCGTTCTTCTTCGCCTGCTCGGCCCACCAATGGATGAAGTTGGAGCTGCCGCCGCCGGCGATCACCGGGGGCTTGTTCGCGTATGGACCGCCAAATTGCTCGAAGGCCTGGGCGATGCCGTAATCGTCGCCACCGCCCTGCGCCAGGACGGCGTCGATATGCGGCAGGCTGGGCAGCACATTGGCTACCGCCGCCTGGGCCACCGAACCGGTCGCCTGGCCGTACACCGTCGCCACCACCTTCACGTCGGGATAGTTTTTCAGCGCCGCCATCTGCGCCTCATACATGTCGTGGTCGGGCGCCGATCCCTTGACGCCACGCACCACGATCACGTTGCCCTTTTCGCCGATCATGCTCGATATGCTTCGGTAAGCTTCGTTTGATATTTCGTGAAGTCGAAATTCAGCTTGTACGAGCAGGGCGCGCTGACGATCGAATCGAACGCCAGGACCTTGATGCCGGCGGCGCAGGCTTTGGCGGTGATGCCGTTCAGCGCGGTCTCGGAGGCCGCGTCGATAACGATGGCATCGACGTGCTTCAGGATCAGGTCGCTCATCTGCGACATCTGCTGGTTCACCGATCCGTCGCCGTTGAGGATACATAGTCGGAGATGGCGCCCTGCTTCTTGGCCTGCTCGGCCGCGGCCTGGAACGCTTCAACCATCTGATGACGCCAGGTATTGCCGTAATAGGCGTTGGACAAGGCGATCACCGGCGCGCCCGCGTGCGCGACCGGGCCGATCCGGCCAGCAAGACCGCCCCGCTCAGGCCAAGCAGCCAGCGACGTGCGAGTTCTTTCATCGTTTGTTTCCCCCTGATGCCGCGCCAGAAAGCACGCCGACCTGCCGGGCGGAATTTTGTACCGTGCCCGGCTTGACAGTCAGCCAGTCATGCATGACAACCTTTTATACCGTCAAGGGGAGCAACCGGGCGCATGGCGTTCCCGCCGGTCTTGCGGCGGCGGCTGTATCAGGAGGTCGCCGAACGTATCGAGCAGATGATCCGCGACGGCGCATTGCCGGAGGGCGGATCGCTGCCCTCCGAGCGGGAGCTGATGGAACAGTTCGCGGTCGGCCGTCCGGCGATCCGCGAAGCGCTGCTATCGTTGCAGCAGAAAGGGCTTGTCGTCGTCGGCAACGGCGAGCGCGCACGGGTGACGCACCCCGACGCCGAGCGGCTGATCGGCGCTGTCTCGGGCGCTGCCCAGGTGTATCTCTCCCGGGAGGAAGGCGTCCGCCAGTTCCAGGCGGCACGACGGCTGTTCGAGGCCGCCATAGCGCGGGATGCGGCGCGTGGGGCCGATGCCGCCGACATCGCACGAATGGAGGCGGCGCTGGCGGCGAACCGGGCGGCACGCGGCGATACCACATCGTTCCAGAGACCGATGTGGCGTTCCATCTGCAAATCGTGCGCACCGCCGGCAATCCGCTGCTGATCGGCGTCCATCAGGCATTGACCGGCTGGCTCACGGAACAGCGCAGTGTCTCGCTGATGGCACGCGGGGCGGAAACCGCGGCAATCAACGCGCATACACGGATTTTCGCGGCCATCGCAGCGCATGACCCCGACCGGGCGGAGGCTGCGATGCAGGCGCATCTCGACCAGGTGGCCGCTTTTTATTGGCGCCAGGCCAGATGACCCGGCGCGGGTCGTCCCGCGGATTAGAGACTAAAGGAGCCCAGGATGCTGGCAGGCCCGCTCAAAGAGAAATTGCATCGTGACGGCCACGCCTTCGGCCCGATGATCTTCGAGTTTTTCACCGCCGGCATGCCGGCCATCATCGCCGCGACCGGGGCCGATTTCGCCCTGTTCGACATGGAGCACACCGGGCTTGGCTTCGAGACGCTAAAGCATCTCGTGTCCGGCTGCCGTGGCATGGGCGCCGCACCGCTCGTGCGCGTGCCCGCGACCGAATATGACTTCATCGCCCGCGCACTGGATATCGGTGCGCAGGGCGTCATGCTGCCGATGGTGGAAATCGTGCTCAGGCCGAGCGCATCGTTGGCTACGCGCACTACCCGCCGCACGGGCGGCGGGGCGCCGCGTTCGGCATGGCGCAGGACGACTATCATCAGGGCACACCCGACGAGGAGATCGCGCCGCGCGAGAGCGTACGCTGGTGATCGCGCAGATCGAGACGGCCGAGGGTCTGGCAAATGTAGAGGCAATCGCCGCGACGCCGGGCATCGACGTGATCTGGGTCGGGCATTTCGACCTGACGAATTTCATGGGCATCCCCGGCCAGTTCCGCCACCCCGACTACCTGGCCGCGATACGCCGCGTGATCGCCGCCGCGCGCGCGAACAACAAACCGGCCGGGTTCCTGGCATCCGACGAGACATGGGCGCGCGAGTACTGGGAACACGGTTTCCGTATCATCGCTTACGGGCTGGACCACGTGCTGTATCAGGCCGCCCTGAAGGCCGGTCTCGATACGCTGCGAAGCCTTGTGTAACCGGCGCGTTTCCTGGCCGGTCGCGCGCCGCCGCAATCGCATCAGCCGCGCACGGTCGGATGCACCGTAAGCTGTTGCACCAGCACCTTGCGGCGATTTTCCCGATTGGCGAACCCGTCCACCGTCACCGGAGTTCGCTTGCGCAGCAGGGCGGCGTCGATGCCATGCCGCGCCAGCTCGGCCTTCCCTGGCAGATAGGCGCAGGTCTTGCCCGCCCGATCGCGCAAAACCAGCACCGTCTCATCGGGTCGGATGGTGACGCGGACGATCCGGGCATCGAAGGAGACCCCGCTCGCGCCGTTATACGCACCCACTGAGCCCGGCGCGCCGCACGAGAAGGGCTCCGCGCGGTCTTTCGACTTCGGGTGCGGCTTGTGGGAAACGACGACAGGACGCGATGCGGTCACGATCATGATTGCACCGGGAGCGGTCGGCGGGGGATCCGCCCTGGCCGTGCCCGCAACCAGCACCACGGCAAAAGTGTATGCGACCAAAAATTGAGTTCTCATAGTGAGTTCTCGATCGCTCCTGAGATTGCACTTATATCGCTTTGCGTGCTGCGGTTACTATCGAGAATTACAAATCTGCATCTACCTCACGATAGCGTGACCAGTTGCGCCGTAGGCCGGCTTTTCGCGCGGCCCGACAGTCAACAGAGTGGACAGATGTCCGATACGCCTCGCCCGAGCCGCCCATTGCGGCGAATTTTTCGTGTCCCCGTATACTTGTATCGTTGGAAATGCGGCTGGTTGCTCGGACGTCGCTTTCTGCTCCTTGTGCATGTTGGACGCCGCACCGGGCAGCGCCGCGAAACCGTTCTTGAGGTCCTCCAATATCGAGACGACGGTCCTGAAGTGGTTGTGATGAGTGGCTTCGGCCCCAAGGCGAACTGGCTGCTCAACATTCAGGCCGCGACCGCTCCCCTGGTGATTGTCGGCCGACACAGGTTCATCGCGGAACATCGCTTTCTCGGGCCGGCAGAAGCCATGTCCGTGCTCAGGCGCTATGAGCAGCGCCACCGGCTCATGGCTCCGGTCGTTCGTCTGGTGTTGAGCCGCCTGCTCGGCTGGCCTTATCGCGGGACTGACGACGAGCGCCGCCAAGTGGTCACGCAATTACCCTTTCTTGCGCTACGGCCGCGACCACAGGCCGCTCGGACCGCGCTCACCGATGTCGCAGAGGGCAGTTGACCCGCTAGCCCCCTTCCCCCACAACGCGCCCGCACAACCCGGAACGGACACAGTATGAACGGCGCCTGTTTTGAGGATCTGGCCGTCGGGCAGACCGCTAGCCTGGGCAAGACCATTACCGAGGCTGACATTTTGCTGTTCGCGGCGGTCAGCACCGATACCAACCCGGTGCATATCGACGCCGAAACCGCCAGACAGTCGGTGTTCGGCGAGCGGATCGCGCACGGGATGCTCTCGGCCGGGCTGATCTCCGCCGTGCTCGGCACCCGCCTGCCCGGACCTGGCACGATCTATCTCGGCCAAAGCCTGCGTTTCCGCGCGCCAGTAAAGATCGGTGCCACGGTCACAGCCAGCGTGGAAGTCACGGCGCTCGATCCGGCCAAGAAACGCGCCACGCTGAAGACAAGCTGCGCCGTCGAAGGCAAGATCGTGATCGAGGGCGAGGCGCAGGTTCAGGTGCCCTCGCGCGGGTGATGCGCCTCTTTCACGACTGGCGCGATCTGCCCGAAGACGCACGCGGTGCGACCGTGGCGCTGGGCAATTTCGACGGCGTGCATCTGGGCCACGCCGCTGTGGTCAGGGCGGCGCACGCGGCCCGCCCGGACGCGCCGCTTGCCGTGTTGACCTTCGAGCCGCATCCGCGCGAGGTCTTCCGCCCGGACGACCCGCCGTTCCGGCTGACGCTGTCAGCGGAGCGTGCGGACGCGCTGGCCGCGCTCGGGGTCGCCGTGATCTACGAACTGCCTTTCACCCTCGCTTTCAGCCGCATGTCACCGGAGGGATTCATCCGAGAGGTGCTGCACGAGGGATTAGGGGCACGCCACCTGGCTTGCGGGCAGGATTTCGCCTTCGGCCACCGCAAGGGTGGCGATGCGTCGGTTCTGGCCGCCGGCGCCGAGGCGCTCGGCATCGGGCTGACGCTGGTTCCTCCGGTCTCGGATGCCGAGGGTCCGCTTTCGTCCACTCGCATCCGGCGCGCGCTGAAGGGAGGCTACACCGAGCGGGCGGCGCGCGATCTCGGCCGGCCATGGACCATCCGTGGCGTGGTCGCGCACGGCGACGCGCGCGGGCGCACGATCGGCTTTCCCACCGCGAACATCGCGCTGGGGCGACATATCGAGCCCGCGCGCGGGGTCTATGCCGTGCGCGTCCGGCATGCCGGACGGGAGCACGCGGCACGGGGTCGCCAATCTCGGGCGCCGGCCCACGGTCAGCGCCGAACTGGAGAGCCGGCTGGAGGTAAATATCTTCGACTTCAGGAGGATATTTACGGTGCCGAACTTACCGTGGGGCTGCTCGCCTTATTTGCGCCCCGAGATCAAGTTCCCCGGGCTCGATGCGCTTAAGACACAAATCGCCGCCGACGCGGCGCAGGCACGCGGCATTTTGCGGCCAAATCCTTGACCGTGGCACCGCCGCATCCCCATAGTCGGCCGCATGGCGATGGCCTCCAGGCAGACCCGAATTATCGGCCCGGCAGCTCTTTGAGCGCCGGGATAGGCAAAACACCCGCCCCCTCACCTTAACGCACGGCTCGGGCCGACCGGACCACCCATGAACAATCCGCAGCGCGATTACCGCGCCACGATGTTCCTGCCGCAGACGGACTTCCCCATGGCGGGGATCTGCCGAAGCGGAGCCGAAATGGCTGGCGCGCTGGGCGGCAATGGACCTTTACGGCCGACTGCGCGCCGGCGCCAAGGGCCGGCCGCTTTTCATCCTGCATGACGGGCCGATCTATGCCAATGGCGACATCCATTCCGGCACCGGCCTCAACCACATCCTGAAGGACTGTGGTCGTCCGCGCCAGGGCATGCTGGGCAAGGACGCGCCTTACGTGCCCGGGCTGGGACTGCCACGGCCTGCCCATCGAATGGAAGGTGGAAGAGAAATTCCGCGCCAAGGGACGCGACAAGGACGAGATGCCCAAGGATGTGCTGCGCCGAATGCCGCGCCTTCGCCGGCCACTGGCTGAACGTGCAGCGCGAGCAGATCGAGCGGCTGGGCCAGATCGGCGATTTCGAGCGTCCCTACACCACCATGAATTTCAAGGCCGAGGCGGTGATCGCGCGCGAGGCAATGAAGTTCGTGGAGAACGGGCTGCTCTATCGCGGCTTCCGCCCGGTGATGTGGTCGCCGGTGGAGAAGACCGCGCTGGCCGATGCCGAGGTCGAGTATCACGAGAAAATCTCGCCCACGATCTATGTGAAGTTTCCCTGGTGATCCACGCGCCGGCCGAGGACTGGCGCAGGCACTTTCATCGTGATCTGGACCACCACGCCCTGGACCATTCCGGGCAACCGCGCCATCGCCTTCTCGCCGGAGATTTCCTACGGCCTTTACCAGATCGCCGATGCCGCCGACGGCTCGCTGGCGCGGCCCGGCGAGCAATTGCTGCTGGCCGATCCGCTGGCCGAGCAGGTCGGCCAAGCAGGCCAAGATGTACTGAGCCGGGTGCGCGTGATCAGTGCGCCGCCGACTGAGCTGGAAGCCTGGTGGCGGCGCATCCCTTGCGCAGCCTGGGCTATGATTTCGACGTGCCGGTGCTGCCGGCGGCTTTGTCACCGCCGATACCGGCACCGGCTTTGTCCATACCGCGCCCGGCCATGGCGAGGACGATTTCGAGCTGATGCTGGGCGCCACCGGCTATCCGCCAGAATCCCGAGACGCTTCGGCCGATCGCCGGACGGCAGCTATTCGCCGCCCAGGTGCCGGTGTTTGCCGGCAAGCGCATCCTGACGCCCGAAGGCAAGGACGGCGACGCCAATGGCGCGGTGATCAAGGAATTGATCGACGCACGGCAAGCTGCTGGCCAAGGGCACGCTGCGCCATTCCTATCCGCATAGCTGGCGCTCCAAGGCGCCGGTGATCTTCCGCGCCACGCCGCAATGGTTCGTCGCCATCGACAAGCCCTGGATGAACGGCAAGAGCCTGCGCGAGCTGGCGCTGGCAGCGATCAAGCAGAGACCAAATGGTATCCGCCGCGCGGCGAGAACCGCATCGGCGCGCATGGTGGAAGGCCGGCCCGACTGGGTGCTGTCGCGCCAGCGCGCCTGGGGCGTGCCGCTGGCGATCTTTGTCGAGAAGAAAACCGGCGAGGTGCTGAACGATCCGGCCGTCTTCGAGCGCATCGAGGCAGGCCTTCGAGGCCGAAGGCGCCGATGCCTGGTTCACCTCGCCGCCGGCGCGCTTCCTGGGCGAGGGCCGCAATGCCGAAGATTACGAGCAGGTCACCGACATTCTGGATGTCTGGTTCGAATTCCGGCTCGACCCATGTCTTTCGTGTGGAAAATCCCATCGATCCGCACTGGCCCAAAGGCCGGCCGATCTTTATCTGGAAGGCTCCGACCAGCATCGCGGCTGGTTCCAGTCCTCGCTGCTGGAAAGCGTCGGCACGCGCGGCCACGCGCCTTACAAGGGCGTGCTGACCCACGGCTTCGTGCTGGACGAGCAGGGCCGCAAAATGTCCAAGTCGCTGGGCAATACCCTGGCGCCGCAGGTGATCGCGGAAAAGAACGGCGCGGAAATTCTGCGCCTGTGGGCGGCGTCGTCGGACTATCACCGAAGACCTGCGCATCGGCCAGGACATCATCAAGGCCAATGTCGAAGCCTATCGCCGCCTGCGCAACACCATCCGCTTCATGCTGGCCAATCTGCGGGCTTCGACGAGACGGAGCGCATCGGTCCGGCGGAGATGCCGGAGCTGGAGCGCTTCATGCTGCAGCGCCTGGCGAGCTGGACGATCGCATCCGGGCGGCGACCGAGACTTTGAGTAGAACCGCGTCAATCCCGCGCTGTTCAATTTCTGCACCAACGACTTGTCGGCCTTCTATTTCGATATCCGCAAGGACGTGCTCTATTGCGACCGCCCGGACAGTGCCCGCCGCCGCGCCGCCCGCACCGTGATGGATGAAATCTTCCGCCGCATCGTCACCTGGTTCGCGCCCATCCTGTGCTTCACCATGGAGGAAGCCTGGATCGCGCGGTTTCGGCGAACAGGAAAGCGTGCATCTGCACCTGTTTCCGCGTTGCCCGCCGAATGGCGCGCGCCTGCCTTGGCCGCCAAATGGGCGCGCATCCGCGACATCCGCCGGGCAATCACGCTGCCGTTGGAAGAAGCACGGCGCGCCAACCAGATTGGCTCCTCGCTCCAGGCGATGGTCCGGCTCATGCTTCCGGAGCAGGACGCCGGGCTGCTTTCCGACGAGGAATGGGCGGAGGTGGCGATCGTCTCGCAGCTGTGCAGTTCGGTGAATACCGGCGGGGAAATGTCCGCCATTATCGAACCCGCGCCCGGAGAACGATGCGCGCGCTGTTGGCGTGTGCTGCCGGAGGTGGGCCATCAGCCCGGCCATCCGACGCTGTGCGCCCGCTGCACGGATGCGGTTGCGTCCGGCCTGGTCTGCAAAGTCGCGGCTGAGTGAGCAAAGGGAGCCGCCTGACCGCGCTCGGCATCGGCGCCGCCGTGCTCGTGCTGGCGGCGGACCAGATCAGCAAATGGTGGGTGCTGAACCGGCTCGACCTGCCGCAGATCGGAGACATTCGCCTGCTTTCCGTGCTTGATCTGACGATGGTCTGGAATCGCGGCGTGACATTCGGTTTGCTAAACGGGCTCGGTCCCTGGAGCGGGCCGGTCATTGCCGTGATCGCAATTCTAATCGTGGGCGCGCTCGGCGCCTGGCTCCGCCGCACCAAATCAGTCCTGACCGCCGTGTCGCTCGGGGCGATCGCCGGGGGCGCCATCGGCAATGTCATGGACCGGCTGCGCCACGGGGCCGTTGTTGATTTCATCCATGCCCATGTCGGCGACTGGTCCTGGTATGTGTTCAATGTCGCCGATGCAGCTATTGTCTGCGGCGTGATCGCGCTGCTGATCGAAAGCCAGTTCCACGGACGTCATGACGCATCCGGGCGGCCCTGCGGCTTGCAAGAACCCCCGCCGCGCGGCTAGGAAAGCCGCATGCTGCGATACTCGGCCAAGTTTCTCCCGATCCTGCTCGTCGCCGTTGGCGCCTGCGGGCTGGCGGGATGCCAAAGCCTCGGCGGCGACAGCACCGCCCGAGCTTTCGGCTTCGTGCGCGACTCGCCGGACGAGTTCGCAGTGACCACTCAGCCGCCGTTGTCGATGCCGCCCGATTACACGCTGCGCCCACCCAGGCCCGGCGCGCCAAGGCCGCAATTCGTGGCAGAGGACCGGCAGGCGCAGGAGGCGCTGGCTCCGCAGACGGCGCTGAGTGCTGTTGGCAGCAACGCGGCCAGCGGACATGGCGAGCAGGCGCTGGTCGCTCAGGCGGGTCCACCGGCGCCGCCCGGCATCCGTCAGCAGATCAACCGCGAGGCTGCGCTCGAACAGCCCAGCAAGAACTTCGTCGATCAGCTCATGTTCTGGCGGAGCTCCGCCCCGCCCGGTACCGTCATTGATCCAGTGCAGGAAGCGCAGCGACTGCGCACCGATTCGGCACTCGGCCAAAGTCCCGAGGTCGGCTCGACGCCGATCATTCAGAACAAGTCGAAGGGGCTGCTCGAAGGATTGTTCTAGCCCGCCCGCCGAACCCGCGCCGAACGCGGAGAGGAACCGTTTTCCCGGCATGCCGCCGGATTCGCCGACGAGCCCCGCCGCTGGCGACCAGGCGGCAACCGCGAGCAAAGGGCCTCGGCCGTCAGAGCGCAGCCAGCGCGCGCTCGACTGGCTGAATTTCTTCATCGCCGACGTTGAGACGGCCTTCGGCCCGTTCGTCGCGGTCTATCTGGCCGATAATGGCTGGTCCCAAGGCACGATCGGCACAGTTATCACTGTCAACAGCGCCATCGCCCTCGCCACGCAGACACCGGCTGGCGCTCTGGTGGACTGGATCCGCCGCAAGCGGCTCGTCATCGCCGTCTGCTTGGTCTGCATCGCCGCCGGATCGTTGCTGATCGCGTTCTTCCCCGAGTTATTTACCGGTGGTGGCCGGCGAGGCGCTGCACGGCATCACCGGCGGCGCGGTCCGCACTGCCGTGGCGGCCATCGCGTTGGGGTTGGTCGGGCACCGGGTTTTTCATACTCGTGTCGGGCGCAATCACCGCTACGATTCCCTCGGCAATGCGGCGACTGCGGCTGGCTATGGGCGGCGCTCGGTTACCTCGTTTCTCGCCGCTCGCCGTTTTTCGCCGCCGCCGGTCTCTGTGTACCCGCCGCCATGGCGCTGACCTTCATCCGCGGTGGCGAAATCGACTACGCGCGCGCGCGCCAAGCGGTCGGCCGGAAGGAGCCAAAGGCCGCGCGCTGGCACGAACTAGCGCGCAACCGAGGGTTGCTGACGTTCTCGCTTTGCCTGTTTTTGTTCCAGTTTGCCAATGCGTCGATGCTGCCGCTGGCGGGGGAGAAGCTGGCCGCCAACTTTCAGCGCGAATCGGAGGTCGTCATCTCTGCGCTGGTGGTCGTGCCGCAACTGGTGACGGCCATCATCGCCGCCTGGATGGGACGCAAGGCCGACGAGTGGGGGCGACGGCCGCTGCTCATGGCGGCCTTCGCCGCCTTGCTCGCGCGTACCGTTCTGTTCGCCTTGGCCTCCGGCCCGTGGTTCCTGGTCGGCGTGCAAGTGCTGGGCGGGTTGACTGCAGCGGTGCTCGGCATTCTCACCCCGCTGGTCGTGGCCGACTGCACCAAGCGAAGCGCGCGCTACAATTTCTCGCTCGGCGCCGTTGGCATGATTTCCGGCATTGGCGCCACGATCAGCACCACGGCGATCGGCTTCGTCGCGCAGATGATGGGGTTCACCGTAGGCTTCATGGTGCTCGCCATCGTCGCGGCCATCGGGCTCGGCGTGTTGTGGGCGTTCATGCCGGAGACCTCGCCGGCCGCGCGCGAGGAGGATTAAGGGCGGATCGGGTTACAAACGATTTCCGGCAGTCCTCGTTTACCCTAACCTGCACCCATGCAGGGGATCCGTATTCTTCCGGAACAGCTGGTAAACCGCATCGCCGCCGGCGAGGTGATCGAACGCCCGGCGGCGGCGGTGAAGGAACTGGTCGAAAACGCGCTCGATGCCGGAGCGCGGCGGATCGCCGTCGCACTGGACGGCGGCGGCATCGCGCGGATCGAAGTGGTGGACGACGGATGCGGCATGAGCGCCGATGCCTTGGCGCTTGCCGTCCTGCGCCACGCAACCTCCAAGCTGGCCGACGATGATCTCGTCGCCATTCGCACGCTGGGATTTCGTGGCGAAGCGCTGCCCTCGATCGGCGCGGCGGCGCGGCTGACGATCACCTCGCGGCCGCCCGGCGCCGAACACGCTTCGTCCATCGCGGTCGAAGGCGGGCACGTTTCCCCGGTGATGCCCGCGGCCGGTCCGGTGGGCACCCGGGTCGTGGCCGCGGATTTGTTCTTCGCGACACCAGCACGGCGTAAGTTCCTCAAGCAGCCGCGCACCGAGGCGGAGTACGCCGAGGCGGCGCTGCGGCGGCTGGCGATGGCCGCACCGGATGTCGCGTTTCGGTTGGAAATTGACCGGCGCATGGTGTTCGATCTGCCGGCGCAAGCGCGCGCGGCACGAGCAGCGGTATTATTCGGGCCTGAAGCGGAAGCCGCGCTGCTGCCAATCGAGGCAACACGGGAAGCGCTGACGCTCTCCGGCTTCGTCGCCTCGCCCGCCGTCACGCGCGCAACAGCCTCGGCCTTGGCGTTCACCGTCAATGGCCGCCCCGTGGCCGATCCGCTGCTGAGGACGGCCGTGCGGGTCGCCTATCGGGATGTGATTGCCTCCGGGCGCTATCCGATAGCGGCGCTGTGGCTCGATCTCCCGGCCGAGGAGCTGGACGTCAACGTGCACCCGACCAAGGCGGAGCTGCGCTTCCGTGACCCGGGCCTGGTGCGCGGACTGCTCATCGGTGCGATTGGTCGGGCGCTGGCAGGCGGTGCGGGAACGAGCGTGCCCTTGCCCCGCCCTGCCCTCGCCCGCCTCGGCGCTCACCCTATGGCCGCCGCGCCCGGCCGGGGGAGCGCCCGCTCCCGCCGCCGGCATGGCGGAGGCGCAGCTGCCGCTGCAGGCTCGCGCCTTCTTCCCGACCCCTGCCGCCGCCTCAGCCCGATGCAGAGCACCCGCTAGGAGCGGCTGTCGGGCAGGTTTCGGACACATACGTGATTGCCGTCACCGCCGATGGCGGCCTGGTGCTCGTCGACCAGCACGCCGCGCATGAGCGGCTCACACACGAGGCGCTGCGCGCGCAATGCTTGGATGGCGGGGTGCGCCGCCAGCCCCTGCTGGTCCCGGCGGTCGTGGACTTACCGCCGGCCGATGCAATGCGGCTGATGGCCCGGACCCGGATGCTCGACCGGCTCGGGCTCGAAGTCGAGCCATTCGGGCCAGGCGCCGTGCTGGTCCGCGCATTGCCGGTGGCGCTGGGCGCGCCCGATCCGGCAAGCGCTGCTGCGCGATCTGGCCGAGGAACTCGCCGAAGACGACGAGCCGGGCGAAAACGGGAGCTCGGTGCTTTCGATGCGCCTGGAGGCCGCAATCGCGCGAATGGCCTGTCATGGTTCGGTTCGCGCAGGGCGACGGCTTGCGCAGGCGGAGATGGACGCCTTGCTGCGCCAGATGGAGGCGACGCCGCGTGCCGGCACATGCAGCCACGGCAGGCCGACCGTGCTGAAGTTCAGCCGTGCTGAGCTTGCTGCTCTGTTTCGTCGGGGGGCGTGAACCAATACCAGCGCGCATGCACCTTCAGCTTGCGCCCCGCCGGGTCGCCCAGAATATCCTCGACGTACACGCGTGCCACACCGACCATGATGACAGGCCATCAGCGGCGTGGCGATCAGAACGCCGAAAATGTTGAAGATTGCCACCAACACGACGAAAGAGAACAGGGTCAATGCCGGTGGCAGATGCACCGTCCGGCGTTGCACGAACGGGGCGACGATGTAGCCTTCAACGACATGCGCCACCACGAACACGCCGATCACCCAGATTACCTCGGTGAATGCCCACCGTCAGCGCCACAATGATCGCCGGAATGGCGGAGATGATCGTGCCGAAATAGGGGATGAAGGTGCAGACCCCGGCAACCACGGCAAGCACCCAGGCGAGAGGCGTGCCCGCGAGTGCCAGACCGACCCCTACGATCACGCCGACGATCGCCATGTCGATCAAGCTGGCCGAGCATCCAGCCCTGCATGGCCTGGCCCATCTCGATCATGATCGCGCGGGTCCGGTTCTGGTACCAAACCGGTGTCAGGTGGGCGACGCCGTCGATATACATTTCCGGTGAGACGGCCAGATAAACGCCGGTGGCGACGATCACCAGGATGGCCGCCATCAGACCGATCGTAGACGAGGCAACCGTTTTCAGCATTGCAGTAATCAGGGCGGAATGGCCGCCGATCAATCGCGCGGCTCCGCCAGCGCCACCTGAGCGCCACTCCGGCCATGCCGCTGTGAATGCCGAAGATGTCGGAGAGATTGCCCAAGCCCGCCGGACACCTTGTCCCAAAGCTGCTGGCCTTCCACGGCAAACCGCGGGCCCGCCCAGTAACCCAGGCCGCAAATGGCGAGCACCAGGAGTATGAAGACCACCAGGACCGAACCGCTGGTGCTTAGCCGCGTGACCTGGTGCGTATAATCGTGAAGGAGTTTACCGAGCCCCCGAAGCAGTACCGCGAGGATGATCGCCAGAATGATGGTGACGAAGGCGCTGGCGAGAACCCATAGCAGGGCGCACAGGCCGAGAACGATCACCGTCGCGCGCAGGATATGCGCGATGGTCCGCACCGGGTCGCGCGTGGCCGCAGCGCTGGTCGCGGCGGCGCGCTGGTCCATTCGCCCCGTCGTCGATTGGGCTGGGTTCCAGCGTCACTCGTGCCCTGCCGCGGCGGCGCCGCACCGGCCTCGGCGGCCGGGGATGGTTCCGGAACTGTCCTGATCCGGTTTGTCTGTTTTTGCTCTTCCCGCGGTCCGAGCCGGTCTCGACGGCTGGCTTTGTGAGTAGCGTGCCCGAGGGAGCGAAGGGCGTGCGATCACCCGGCGCGATCGGCACCAATGTGCTAGCGCCGAGCGTCCCTGTGGCCGCGCGCACCGGAATCACGCCTTCGATCAAAAGGCCGGCCGCGATCAGGCCGAACAGCCCAGCTGCCGCGATTGCCTTCGCCATGCATCCCCGAACGCCGTCGCCGGCATCTCCGTTGCCGGCGCGGCGGTCACTCGGACTTGCGCTCCGGTACCCGGACCTTGGTTGCGACCGGCCCCGCATCGCCTTCCTCCTCGACATAGTGGACGAGCTGGCCTTGCCGGAGGTCGTCGAAACGCGCGTTCGTCACGCTGTCACGATGGAAGTAGAGCTGCGTGCCTGTATTGGTGAGGATAAAGCCATAATCCGCGCCGGGTTCGATCTGTGTCACCTGCCCGGCAAGAGCCGAACCGCTCGGCGGAGTGGTGTCGGCGCGCAGCTGGTCTTTGTGGTTTTGCAACTGCCGCTCCGCTGCCTCGAACGCTGAGCGGATCGAGACGCGGACATCCGGGTTGGCATAATTCTCCTTCGGCCGATGCGGCGCTCGGCTCACCGCAAGGTCTCGGCCCGGAACCGAAAGTACCACGTGGCACTCATAGACGTTGCCGGTCTGGTGTTGCCGGTGCAGCGCCTCGACCGACACCCGGCAGCCGATCAGGCGGCCATAGCGCTTGTCCAGCCGCTCCGCCTGCTCCCAAATCATTGCCTCGAGCGAGGCAGACGAAGGCATATTATGAAAGGCAATCTCCAGCGGCCGTTCCATCCCCGACGCTCCGTCTCACGATCGCTGTGTGCCAACACATCGGGGCGGGCGGGGTTGCCGTCTGGCGCATTCAGAACGACTCGATCCGGCGCAGGCCCTCAGACGGACATTTTGATTGCAGAACGCATTAATGCACGTAATGTCCTGAGGCGGGCTCTCAGGAAGGACGACGAACAATGCGTGCATGGACCCGTTTGGCGCCGGCTCTTGCTGTAACTGCGGTGCCCGAGCCGACGGCTATCGGGCTTTTCGGTTCGGCGATTATGGGACTTCGTCTGTTGCGGCGCCGCCGGGGCTAGCCTTATCTCCACTGCCCGGCCTTGCGGCCGCCCGCGCCGGGTAGTTCGCCGGTGCGGCTGAGGCACCCGCATCAACCGGCAGCACAATCCCGGTCACCCAGCGGGATTCGTCGCTCGCGAGGTAGAGCACCGCGAACCCGACATCCCAGCCATTACCCTCGATTTTCAACAGCGAACGGTTCTTGCGCGACTCGCGGAGCTCTTCGGTCATGCCATCGGCATACATCATCGGCGTGTACACCATTCCGGGAGCCACCGCGTTGACGCGGATCTTATCAGCCGCGTGGTGCGCGGCCATGGCGCGCGTCATGTTGATAACCGCGCCCTTCGATGTCGGATACAGCAACGCCGGATGACCGCCGAACAGTCCCGCGAAGGAAGCGAGATTGACGATCGAGCCGCCGCCTGAGCGGGCCATTTCCGGAATCGCGTATTTCGCCATCAGCATCATCGAGGTGACGTTCACCCGAAGGCCTTGCTCCCAGGCGCCGATATCGACCTCGGTCGCTTTGCCGGGCGCACCGCCCACGCCCACATTGTTCACCAGCACATCGAGCCGCCCCCAGGTACGCACCGTCTCACGCACGACGCGGGCGCAATCCTCCGGCTCGGTCACATCGGCAATTGCGGTCAGGCTAACGCCATCCTCGAGTTTGATCATCTCCTGCGTGCGCTCGACCCATTCGGGGACTTGATCGACCAGCGTGACCTGCGCGCCTTCGCGGGCGAGCAGGATTGCCGCTGCCCGCCCATTACCGATCCCTTCGGCGCGCGAGCCCGCACCCGTAACGATCGCTACCTTGCCCGCCATACGCCCGTTGCCGCGTGCTGCCATTCTGCCCTCCCTACTTCTCGTGCCGGAATATTTCATTGCCGACGCGCGTCATCTCATCCCCCGCGGCGCCACACGGACAGGCGCGCTGCGCCATGCTTTCGTTCATCGAGCAATACTGCGTCGGCCGAAAGTCCGGGTGTGAGTTCATCGCGGCCCGTTTCAGCTAAGATAAGCGCGCTTGCGGCGAGCCAACCTTGTCCCGCAAGAGAGGCGAACGAGCGCATCACGAGGCCCGCCCCGTATGGCGGATCGAGAAACACAAGCTCGCAAGGCGATCCGGGTGGCGGCGCGAGCGCGTCGGCCGCGATAACACGGCAACGGAACTCCGTTTGCAACGCAGCGATATTGGCCGTCAGAGCCGCGCGCGCGACATGATCGCGTTCGAAGAACGACGCAAAGGCGGCGCCGCGCGAAAGCGCTTCGAGGCCCAGCGCGCCGGAGCCGGCAAAAGCGTCCAGCACGTGCGTCCCCTCGACGGCCTCGCGGCCGCCCCAGACCGCGTGCAGCAGCATATCGAACAAGGCCTGACGCACCCGGTCGGCGGTAGGACGGGTGCGATCACCCGCGGGCGCCAGCAGCCGGCGACCACGCCATGGCCCGAGATGATACGCACTCGCCACGTCCCGCATCACGAGGCCGACGCGAACCGCTCGTATATCTGCCGGGCCGCCGCGCGGAGCCCGTTATCCGCATTCTTGCCGCCCACATTCGTCGCCAGTCACCATCGCGAAATCTCGGGTTGGCTGTAGCATTATCGTTGCCAAGTTCAGCATGTTCGATCCGGAATGTGCAAGGAACGGCTCCGGTGCATAGGGCATCGGCGAGGATACCCCAACCGAGGCAATAGCCGCCTTTGCCGGGCGTTCCGGGAGCGGCATCGGGGATGGATATCTCAATAACTTGGGTATGCAGCTTGCGCAGGGTCTCCGGTCGCACCAGGGCGGGTCCACGGCGACCCTCGCCTGCGTTCCAGCCGGCCCAGGCGGCGAAATCCAGAATGGAAAGGTGGACGGTGCCGGCCGGACCCAGGATCACTGGATTGTCGCCGTTCGGCCCCGCCAGCATGGGCTTCAACGTTCCGTCATCACGCACCAGGTGTCCGAGCGGCGCGTCCACGCGGCCGAGGCTTGCCTGCGGGCCGAAGCCTGCCGTGCGCAGGTCCAGAGGGATGAAGACGCGTTCGACGATCAGTTCCTCCCAGGTCTTTTTCGTCACGCGCTCAAGCATCGCGCCGGCCATCGTGTAGCCCATGTTGGAATAGGCGAATTTGGTCCCGGGCTTGGCTGCTAAGGGCTGACCGCTCCATTGCCGCACTAGCCAGTAGCGCAGTTCGTCCAGGTTCAGGCCATCCTGCGCGAAGGATTCCTTCAGCAGCTTGTCGAACGTCTCGTTGTCGCTCGGGATACCGCTGGTGTGCGAGAGCAACTGCACCAACGTCACATCCCGCAAGCCGGCATCCATATTCGTGGCGAGTTCGGGGAACACGCCGCCGACGGTGGCGTCCCAGCGCAGCTCCCCTTGCTCGACCAGCATGCCGGCCAGCAGCGACGTCATGGCCTTGGTGTCGGAGCCGATATGGAACCGATCGTCGATCGTCACCGGGGTCTCAGTGCCCGCGCGCCTTGTGCCGACCGCGCCGGCCGCGACGACGGTACCGCCCCGCACCACAGCGAGCGCCAAGGCCGGCAGACTGTATTGTGCCAAATAGGGTCGCAGAAGCTCATCAAGTGATTGAGCAGGCGGTGAGCGGGTCGTCTGCCCGCTCGCGGGCAGCGCGCCAGTTGCCAAAGCCGACATAAGCGTGCCGGCGGCGATCAGTTCACGTCGGTTCATGTGTGCCTCGCTGGCGAGAACGGCTCAATTGACCGCGCTATGACCGCCGCTTGCAAGCTACTTCCGGATCAGCGCCCTCAATGCGCCTCCGCCGGGGCCACTGCCGCGGGCTTGGCCAGCAGCAGCGTGAATGGCAGCGCGGCGAAGAACGCGCCGGCCATCAGCATAAGAACGTCGTTATAGGTCAGTGTCAGCGCCTGCTGCTCGACCGTGCGCGCGATCTCGGCGAGGGCGCCAAGCGCGAGCGTTGCCCGATTTGGCTGCAAGCAGCGCGTTCGTCATTTTCGCCATCATGGCCGTAGCGGCCGGGCTCGCCCAGGTCACGTGCTCCTGCAAGTGCAGCGTGTGCGCAGCGAGCCGGTTGGTCGTCACCGTGTTGATCAGCGCCAGCCCCACGGCGCCGCCCAGGTTGCGCATGAGATTATACAGTCCGGAGGCGTTCTTCACTGCCTGGGGCGGCAGACGGCCGAGCGCGATCTGGTTAACCGGCAGCATAATCAGCATCATCGACGCGCCGCGCAGCGCCTGCGGGCCGAAAAGCTCCCAAAATGCCGATTGCGTTGTCAGCGTGGCCATCCACCACAACCCGCCGCCGAACGCGGCGAGGCCAATGGCGAGCATGACCCGAAGATCGAGGAAACGCGCAAGCTGTGCGGCGAGCGGGGCGGAAAGGAACATGCCCGCACCGGTGACGAACATGGTCTCGCCAATCTGCAAACTGCTGTAGCCACGCACGCGCGCCAGGAACAGCGGCAGGAGATAGACCGAGCCATACAGGCCGATGCCCAGCACGAAGCTGAACAACGAGCCGAACGCGAAATTGGCGTTGGTGAAGGCGCGCAGTTCCACAAGCGGGTTGCGTTGCGTCAGCATGCGCCAGAAGAACAGCAGGCCGGCGATCGTGCAGACAACCGTTGCCCGGAAGATCGAGTCATCTTCCAGCCAACCCCAGCGGTTGCCCTCTTCCAGGACGTATTCGAGCAAGCCGAGGAAAACCGGCGAGCAACAGCAGACCGGTGAGATCGAAACTGCGCCAGAGCTGCCAGTCCGGCCGGTCGATATCGAGCCAGGCCCAGACCGCGGCGGAGACAACGACGCCCACCGGCACGTTGATCAGGAACAACCAGTGCCAGGAGAAACTGTCGGTCAACCAGCCGCCGAGCGTCGGGCCGATCGTGGGCGCCAAGCGTCGCGGTCAGTCCGATCACCACCGACATTTGGTTGCGCCGCTCAGGGGGAAACAGCAGGAACGTGGTGGCGAACACCGTCGGGATCATGGCCCCGCCGATAAATCCCTGCGCTGCACGGAAGGCGATCATCATGCCAAGACTGTCGGCCCGGGCGCAGGCGAGCGAGAACAGGGTAAAGCCCAGGGCGCTCGCAACGAACAGCACACGTGTGGACAGAAGCCGCGATAGCCAGCCCGAGAGCGGGATCATCACGATCTCCGCAATCGAGATAGCTCGTTTGCACCCAGGCCGCTTCGTCGGGGCTGGCGGCGAGCCCAGCCTGGATGTCGGTGATGGAGGCGCTGACGATCTGGATATCCAGGATCGCCATGAACATCCCGACGACCATTGCCATGAACCCGGCCCATTGGCGCCAAGTCAGCGCCGGGGCGTCGGGGGCGTCGGACATCATCGCGTGAACCGATCGAGCGTTGCCGCGGCGGCGCCAAACAAACCGAGCCGCTGCGCAGACGCACCGCGCGTGTCAACTTCAGCGGTTACGGAAAGGCCGGCGCGTAGCCACGGGGCGCGCTGCGCCTGACGCGGATCGAGCACGATCTTGACCGGCACGCGCTGGACCACCCGCGTGAAGTTGCCGGTCGCGTTTTCGGGTGGCAGCAGGCTGAACAACGCGCCCGTAGCCGGGCGCTAGGCTATTCACGGTGCCCTGTATCGTTTCGTTATCGGCGATATCGGCGGAGAGGCTGACACGCATCCCCGGCGTCATGCGCCGGAGTTGTGTTTCCTTGAAATTGGCCAAAACGTACAGCTTATCGGGCAACGGAGCCACCGCGATCAGATTGCGCACCGGGGGCGACGTGCTCGCCAAGTTGTGCCGCGCGATTGCCGACCACGCCGTCAAACGGTGCGCGAATGATCGTGTATGACAGGTTGTTTTCGGCCAATCGGAGTGCCGCGGCGGCGCTCTGCCGGTTCGCCCGCGCTTGCACCAATTGTGCTTCGATGACCGTGAGCTGCCGTTCGGTGGCAGCCTTTTGGGCCGTGGCCGTCGCCAGCCCCGCCTCGGCCTTCCGCCGGTCGGCCAGCGCCTGATCGTTGGACTGGCGCGAGGCCCAGCCGTTCTTCAGCAAAGCGTCCGATCGCGCCGAATCGGCGCGCGCTAAGGCCTGCTGCGCGTCGGCCTGCGCAATTTGCGCCTCCGCTGCCTGCACCGACGCCTGCTGTTCCGGGATCTGCCGCTCGGCGCTCAGCACGGCCGCCTCGGCCTGCGCAAGAGCGGCCCTCGCCTGGTCGAGCTTCGCTTGCCAATCCCGTGGATCCAGCACGATCAGAGGATCGCCCGTCCGCACGCGCTGGTTGTCGGCGACCGGAATGGCCTGAACGTCCCCTTCGATCCGCGGCCCCAGAACCGCGATATCGCCCTGCACGTAGGCGTCATCGGTGCTCTGGAGATAGCGACCCTCCAGCATCCACCAGTTCCCGACCAGCCCACCGGCGCCAAGAATTCCGAGGACGATCAAAGGGCGAAGCAGCCCCGCACCCTGCGCCGCCGGGCAGGGCGGCTTTGCCTGACCTCCGGTTCGAGGACGGGTTCAGTGATGGCGTTCATGGCAGCGTCCCGATTGAACTGAACGGTTCAGTCTGGAGCATCGATTAGCCCTGCAAACTGGCCTGGTCAAGGTAGAACTGAACCGTCCAGTTCAAGTTTTTTCTTGCAATTGTGCTCGCGGGTCCGACATTGCGCGCATGAGCGCGGCCATCGACACCCCTCCCGAATCGGATTCACCACGGCGTCGGCGTGTGCTGGACGCCGCTGCCCAACTATTCATCGCTCGCGGGTACGGCGCGGTCAGCATGGACGAGATCGCGCGCACCGCCGGGGTCTCCAAGGCCACGCTCTACGCGCATTTTGGCTCGAAGGATCAGCTGTTCGAGACGATCATTCGAGACGGCTGCCAAGCCGGGATCGGGCCGGATTTTCTGCCCTCGGATGAGACGGATCTTCGGCGAGCCCTCACGGCGCTTGGTGGGCGCGCGCTGCGTTTCCTGCTTCAGGAGCAGTCGCTGGCGATTTTCCGCGTGGTTTTGGCCGAGAACGTCCGGTTTCCAGAACTCGGGCGCGCCTTTTATGAGGGGGGGCCGGGCTCCGGCCGGCGCCTGATCGCGGACTGGTTGACCAAGCAGGCTCGATCAGGCCGGCTCGTTCTTAGCGATCCCTCGATCGCGGCTGAGCAGCTGATGGCTCTCTTGCGGGCGGGGCTCCATTTCCGCGCCACACTTGGCGTTCCGCCCCCGCCCACAGAGGCCGAGATCGATGCTACGGTCAAGGCCGCCGTGGACACATTCCTCAAGGCTTTTGGAGTACCGTCCGCTGCTGGTTCCACCGAAACCTGAACCGTCCGGCCTCAACCCGCCTCCAGCGAGGCGGTCTTACGTTGCAGGCTTGCGACCAGCGCCGAAGCGCCGCCTTGTTGCAGGGGCTCCTGGAAATCAGAGCGCAGCACGGCGACGCGCGAGATCGTGCCGTCTGCCAGCACGTCGGTAGCCTTCCATGCTCCACCCGCTGATTGTCGCATAACGTAGTCAATCCTGTGTTCCTCGCCCGAGCGCGGAATGATGCGGGTCTGCACAATCACGCCGTTGCCGAACGACCTTGTCTGTGGGGAAATGGTGATCTGCTGGCCGTTGTAACTGTTGAAGTTTTTCACATAGGTGGCGATGGTGTATTGCGTGAAGGCCTGCAGCAGCGTTTGCCGGTCTTGTGCCGACAGACTGAACCAGCTCGCACCAACGGCCAGGCGAAGTATGGCCGACAAATCCAGAGCGCGTTGTACCGCCGGGGCGAGCATAGCGTATCGCTGCCGGAACGGCGTTGCGGTTCCGGCCTTCATGATCGCCAGCAAGGACTGGTTGAGGTACTGGATCGGCTCAACCGCCACCGAGTTGACTCCCGTCATGGTCGATTGCTGCGCCCGACCCGGAACCGCAGCAAATGACCCCAAGGCAAGAGCGAGGAAACACGCCGCGCCAAGGCGCCAACCTGCGCGGGCATAAGATCTTTGACCGGACATGTCCGCTCCCCGAAGCTGTGCAGTGACCGAACCGCTCAATATAGACACCGACCGGGCAGGGTCGAGTATCCGGATAGGCTGTTGCCAGGGTTTCCCTGCCCCGGTGCTCCAGGTATCGTGATACCGTTACCGCCGCCGCGCAACTCACGGCGGTGGAAGCGCCGTTATCCTGCCGACAAGCCTGACCCGATTGCTATCGGAGCGGAGACCGCTGGCGTGCCCACAACGACAAGACTGCTTGACATTGCCGATGCCGTTGCCGCGAGGTTTGGGTGGCTGCACCGCCCATTCTCCGCCGAGCACCTGGTTGCGCGTGCGACTCAGCGCGCCGGTCTGTCCGATCTCGGCGACGTGGCCATTATGGAGCCGTTGCAACGTCTGCTTGACGCGTGCCTGCACGAAGCGGATCTGAGCCTGATCGGCCGCCTCGCCACGCGCTGGGACGTGTTGCGGTTCATTTCGAACCTGTTGCGCCTTCGCGCTGAGGAACGCTGCGCTCCCTCCATCCTGCAGCAGATCATCCAGCAGCCGATATTCATTACGGGCCTGCCCCGCAGCGGCACCACGTTCCTGCATCGGCTGATGCTGGAAGATGAGCGAAACCGCGCGCCCCGCGTTTGGGAGACGATCTACCCTTATCCGACAGGGCGTCGAGACTGCCGGGCTGCCAAGGTCGATCGACAGCTGCGCGGGTTCGAGCGGCTGGCGCCCGGGTTCCAGTCGTTGCATCCGCTCAATGCGGAATCACCCCAGGAATGTTGCGAAATCACCGCCCACGTGTTTCGTAGCCTGCGGTTCGATACGACGTATTACATACCCTCTTATCAGCAATGGCTGGATGCGAATGGCCAGTTGGCCGGCTATCGTTTCCATCACCGCTTCTTGCAGCATCTGCAACAGCAGGATGAAGCAGGCGGTCGCACCGGCGGACGCTGGGTGCTCAAGTGCCCCGACCACTTGTTCGCCCTCGCTGATCTGCGCGCCGCCTTCCCGGATGCGCGTGTGGTATTTGTCCACCGCGATCCGGTGAAAGTGCTTCTGTCTCTGACTCAATTGACCGAGGTACTGCGCCGGCCATTCACGCGTCACCTTGACCCGCGCCAGATTGGTCGTGGGGAGAGTGCCCGCTGGTACGAAGGAACGTTGCGCATGACGCAGGCCGCCGATGCGACGATTTTCGCGGAACCGGTCTGCCATGTCCACTACCTCGACCTCGTGACCGATCCTCTCGCCACGGTCGAGGGCGTGTACCGGCATTTTGGCATGGAGCTATCGCCTAAAGCCGCGCAGCGCATTGCCCGAGTGGTGGCCGAGCAGCCGAATGGCGGCTATGGCCCGCATGTTTACCGCTTCGAGGATCATGGGCTGGACGCCGAGGCGGAGCAGGAAAAGTTCCGCAGCTACATGATCCACTTTGGCATCGAGCCGGAGTCGTCGGGTGGACCTCATAGCGCCGAAATCGCGCTTTCCGCCATTCGCCCGGCACGCACCGGCGCAACGTAGGCGAGCGTCGCGTGGCACTCATGCCAGCCGATCAAAAATCCGGGGCGATTCACGTTGTGCGCACCCGCTTACGAGATCGTCGGGTTACAGCCGAGGCATCCCGCGGAGGCTCGCCGAGCAGTAGATTGAAGACCAGCCCGCCCGTGACCGGGTTCGCCTCCGCCAAGCGTACATCTACCGTCTGGGCCAGACGAAATGTCAGTTTTGTGTGCCGACCGGTCAGCGTCTGCTCGCGCTCGTCGTGATGCCATGCGTCATCCGGTAAGGACGAGCGTGGAACGATCCCGCTGGCCCCTGTATCACTGAGAGAAACGAACAGGCCGAAACGGGTCACGCCCGAAATCCGCGCGGCGAAGACGCTGCCAACCTGGTCTTGCATGAAAGCGGCAAGGTAGCGGTCCATCGCGTCTCGCTCTGCTGCTTGCGAGCGACGCTCGGTGGCGGTGATGTGCTCGGCGATATCGGCAAGCTCTTGGTCGCTTCCCGATTTCAGCCCGTCCGACCCCAGCCGCAGCGCACCAATCAGCGAGCGGTGGACAAGAAGGTCGGCGTAGCGCCGGATCGGGCTGGTGAAATGAGCGTAGCGCGGCAGGGCGAGCCCGAAGTGCCCCAGATTGTCGGGGCTGTATGCGGCTTGTGCCTGGCTGCGCAGGACGATCTCGCTGACCAACTCCGCTTGGTCGGTGCCGGCGACTTGGCGCAGCACGGAATCGAGGTCACGCGGGTGAAGCTGATTGCCGTGAGGGCATCGATAGGCCGAGCCCACTCAGCACCGAACGAAGATCGGCCAGCTTCTCGGGCGCGGGCGGCGCATGGACGCGATAGAGACAGGGCGCGCGCCGCCGTTCCAGCTCCTCAGCCGCTGCCACATTGGCCAGGATCATGAATTCCTCGATCAGCCGGTGACTGTCGAGCCGAACACGGGGCACGACAGAGGCGACGTGGCCGGACGCATCCAGCAGCACTGCCCTTTCCGGCAAGTCGAGATCGAGTGTGCCGCGACGTTCGCGGGCCCGCAGCAGGGCGCGGAAAGCATCGTAGAGCGGTGCCAGCGGCAGGCCGAGCGTCTCGCCCCGGTCGGCCGCGGCCTGCACCTGCTCATAAGTCAGCCGCGCCGCGCTGCGCATAAGGCCGCGTCCGAAACGGTGCGCTGTCTTGTTACCCTCCGTGTCGATATGCAGTTCGGCGAACAGGCAGGCCCGGTCCTCGCCGGGGCGCAGGCTGCACCAATCATTGGATAGCCGCTCGGGCAGCATGGGCACGACGCGATCCGGGAAATAGGTGCTGTTTCCCCGCTCGCGTGCGGCCCGGTCCAGTGCCGATCCGGGTGCGACGTAATGCGCCACGTCCGCAATCGCCACGACGAGCCGCCACCCCCGCGCCTCGGGCTCGGCGAATACCGCATCGTCGAAGTCGCGCGCGTCCTCGCCGTCGATCGTCACCAGCGGCAGCGCGCGTAGATCGGAACGCCCACCCAGTGGCGTGGCGCTCGCTTCGCCAGCCTCTTTAAGCGCCGCTTCGGGAAAAACGTGAGGGATTCCGTGAGTCGCGATCGCGATAAGGCTGATCGCGTGCGCGTCGCCCGTCTTGCCCAGGCGTTCGATGACCCGCGCCGGCTTGCGGAGGAGCCGGTGATGTTGCGGCAATGGCTCGGCGAGCACGATCTCCCCGGTTTGCGCGCCGCCCTCTTCGCCGGCCGGGACAAGCCATTCCGCTTTGGAGCGCCGATCGGTTGGTTCGATCCGACCCGCTGGCCGCGCCGCGCGATAGATGCCGATGACGCGGGCTGGAGCTTGATCCAGCAGCTTGAGCGTGCGGCCCTCGTAGCGCCCCGGACCGGCCGGAAGCAGTCGCGCCAGCACGCGCTGGCCAGGAGCCAGCGCAGCGTGCCCGCGGCGCTCGGGCGCCATGAGGATAAGCGGCGCCGGCCCGGCATCGTCCCATGCAACCGGCCGCGCGATCGCGTCGCCGTCCGGATCGGTACCGGTAACGAGCACGACCGCGACTTCAGGCAGGTGGAGTTTTCGCGGGCGGGCCTGCGAGGTATGGCCGCGTGGTCGGTCAGGCTTCATGCGCATATCCCTCTCCGCCGCGGGCGGAGAGGCAGTGGCGGACTAGCCGCCCGAGGAGGCGGCTCCGCGCTCGATCGACTCGATCAGTTCACGCAGCCTCCGATTGACTTCCGCCGATTTCTCCATATGCGGCATATGCCCCGCACCTTCCAGCACGTGCGCCCGCACACCGGAGGGAAGGCCCTGCGCCTGTTCGGCCGGAATGATCCGATCCTCAGCCCCCCAGATCACCTGCACCGGGATCGTGCCAAGCTCCCCGAGCCGGTCGCGCAGGATCTCGCGTTGCCGACCACCGCCGAAATTGGCCGCCTCGATCGCCGTCAGCGCCGCCTGCACGCCGTCGAGGCGTTTGTATTTCAGCAGGTCATCGGCCATGTCGCGGCCGACCAGAGTCGGATCAACAAACAGTTTCTCCAGCACCGGCTGGAACTGTTTGCGGCGGCTCGCTGCGATGAAGTCGTGGATAAAGGCGCCGTCGATCTCCTCGCCCAACCCCGCGGGGCTGATCAGGCTTAACGAGGCGACACGCGCGGGATGGTCCAGCGCGATGCGCAACGCGACAGCGCCGCCGAGCGAATGGCCGACGAGATGCGCCTTCGGGATGTCCAGCGCGTCGAGAAAGGCCACGATGGCGCGCGAAAGCGCGGACAGATCGCCCGCGCCCACATCCTTCGCGGAACCACCATGGCCGGGCAGGTCAAGCGCGATTACCCGATGACCTTCGGCGAGCGCCGGTTGCGTGAACAGCCAATTGTTCAGATCCCCGCCGAAGCCGTGGATCAGCACAATCGGCCGGCCTTCGTGCTCCGTTCCCGCCTCCAGATAACGAAGCGATTGCCCGCCTGCGTCCACCAGCTTGGGCGCGGGGGCCGTCTCGCCCCCTTCCTCTTCGCGGCGGGTCGCGAATTCCGCCTGGAATTTCTCGATGAACGCGTCGATGTCGCCGTCCGGAACCGAGGGATCGGCAACAACAGCGATCAGCGCGCCCACCGGCAGATCCTGTTGTTCGGCGGCGACATGCCGGCGCAGCACGCCGCTTACCGGGCTCTCATAGGCGTTGGTGATCTTCTCCGTCTCGATGTCCGCGATCTCCTCGCCGATAGCGATTTCAGCGCCTTCGGGTTTGGCCCAGGACGCGACCTTACCCTCCGTCATCGCCAGGCCGAACTTGGGCATGGTGATGGGCCGAATGGTCGCCATGCTCAGGCGCTCCGCGCCCGCTTGTGCTCCATCACCTCGCGAACCGCGGCCTCGACCCGGTCGGCATTCGGGATGTAAAGGTCTTCCAGGTTCGGAGCGAATGGTACCGGCACGTGCGGCGGTGAGACCATTTGAATGGGCGCGCGCAGGGCAATCGAACGCTTCCTGCGCCACCAGGGCCGAGATATCGGTCGCCATGTTGCAGCGCGGGCTCGCCTCGTCCACGATCACCAGCCGCCCGGTGCTTTCAACCGAACTCTATGATCGTGTCGCTATCGAGCGGCGAAGTGGTGCGCGGATCGATCACGGTGCAGGCGACACCCTGTTTCTTCAGCCGGTCGGCAGCCTCATTCGCGATCTGCACCATCCGCCCGATCGCCACAATCGTGGCATCATCGCCCTCGCGGGTCACATTCGCCTCGCCGAAGGGGATAGTGTAAGCCTCGTCGGGCACCTCCTCCGTCTGGTCATATTGGACCTTGTTTTCGAGGAAGATCACCGGATCTTCATCGCGGATCGCCTGGATCAGCAATCCCTTCGCGTCATAGGGCGAGGACGGGATAGCCACCTTCAGCCCCGGAATATGCGTGAAGATTGGATAGAGACACTGGCTGTGCTGGCTCGCGGCACGGAAGCCGGCGCCGTACATAGTGCGGATCACCATTGGCGTGACCGCCTTGCCGCCGAACATGTAACGGAACTTGGCAGCCTGGTTGAAGATTTGGTCGAAGCAGACGCCTAAGAAATCCACGAACATCAGTTCGGCCACCGGCCGCAGCCCCGTTGCGGCGGCACCGGCCGCTGCGCCGATATACGCACTTTCGCTGAGCGGCGTGTCGAGCACACGCTCGCGGCCAAACTCGCCCACCAGCCCCTTGGTTACGCCGAGCACACCGCCCCAGGCGTCATCTTCACCCGGTGCACCGGCGCCGCCGGCGATGTCCTCGCCCATGATCACCACGCGAGGGTCGCGGCGCATCTCCTGTCGAAGCGCCTCGTGGATTGCCTGGCGATAGCTCTTCTTGCTCACGATCGGCCTCCCTCAGTAGGCGACGTAGACATCGGTCAGCAGCTCCGCCTTCGTCGGCTGCGATGCCGCCTTGGCGTTGCGCACCGACCGCTCGATTTCATCGGCTGTCGTCTGATCGATCCTGTCCAGGTCGCTTGCTTCCAGCAACGCGGCCTCGGTGACGCGTTTCCTGAAGCTCTTCAGGCAGTCCTTCTCCTGGCGCAGCTTCTCCACTTCCCCCGGTCCGCGGTAGGTTGTCGCATCGCCCTCGAAATGGCCATAGTAGCGCGAGAAACGAACATGGATCAGACTCGGGCCATCGCCGGCGCGCGCGCGCGCGATCGCGGTGCCGGCCGCGTCATGCACGGCGAAAAAGTCGAACCCGTCCACCTCTTGCGCTGGCATGCCGAAACCCTCGGCGCGCTTCACCTGGGAACCGGCGACCGCATAGCTCGACGATGTTGACTCCGCGTAACCGTTGTCCTCAACAACGAATATCGCCGGCAGGTTCCAGATCTTGGCGAGATTGTAGCTTTCCAGTGTGGTCCCCTGATTCGAGGCGCCGTCTCCGAGAAAGGCCACCGCCACCCCGCCGGTCTTCAGCACTTTGGCGGTGAGTGCGGCGCCGCAGATTAGCGGCGGCCCGCCGCCCACGATGCCGTTAGCGCCAAGCATGCCTTTGGACAGGTCGGCAATGTGCATCGACCCGCCCTTGCCGCCGCACAGCCCGCCTTTGCGGCCGTAGATCTCCTCCATCATCTCGCCAACGTCGCAGCCTTTGGCTATGCAATGTCCGTGGCCGCGATGGGTGCTGGCGATCTTGTCACGATCCGTCAGGTGCATGCACACGCCGACGGCTGATGCCTCCTCGCCCGCGTAGAGGTGGACGAAGCCGGGGATCTCTCCAGTTGCGAACTCGGTATGGAGCCGTTCCTCGAACGCCCGGATCATGCGCATCGTGCGATAGGCGTTCAAAAGCTCTTCGCGATTGAGCTGCACGTCCTTCCCCCTTCGCGTTGTTTACCGTTTGCCCGAACCGGTATTTGCGGGGCGGGAGGATTGCTTAGAGCGGCACCGAGATCAATGCCCGGATACGCGGCTCCGGCCGGGGCACGAAGACCGACAAAGCCGGCTGGGTTACTCCGCGGCGTGCTTGCGCCTTACGGGCGGCTTCCGTTTCGCTTTCGGTTTGGCGGGCGATTTCTTCGCGACCCTCTTTCGCATGGTGGCCTTCGCGCTGACCCGCACGCCCGACGCGCTGGCCTGGCGCGCGGGCTCGGTCGCCTCGTCCCGCTTGGCCGCAGCCTCAGGCGTTTGACCGGCTTGCTTTCGGCCAGCCTTCTTCCGCCCCGCCGCGCCGCGCGGCTTCAGCACTTTGCCCTTTTCGGACAGCAGCGCAAGCGCGTCTTCGAGCGTAACATCCTCCATCGCCGTGCCACGCGGAACGTTGGCGACCTTGTTGCCATGCTGTACGAAGGGACCGAATCGGCCCTTCCGGACTGCAACCGGCTGCTTGTCCTGAGGGTGCATGCCCAACGTTCGGATGCTGGACATCTTTTTGGCCAGCAGATCGACGGCCCGGTTGGCGCCGATCGACAGCACGTCGTCGTCCCGATCGAGCGAGCCGTAGATCGCGCCCATCCGCACATACGGCCCGAACCGGCCAATCCCGGCCTCGATCGGTTCGCGCGTCTCCGGATGGAGTGCGATTACGCGCGGCAAGGAGAGCAGCGCAGTCGCCTGTTCCAGCGTGAGCTGATCCCCGTCCATGCCGCGCGGCAGCGAGGTGCGGCGCGGCTTGGGCGCCTTCTTGTCCTCACTCGCCTCACCCTGCTGGACATAGAGCCCGTAGGGGCCACGGCGGACCGTGATTTCCTCGCCAGTTTCGGGATGCTGGCCAAGCGAGCGCATCCCTTCGCGCAGCGTCTCGGCCTGGTCCTCGCCCGATTCTATCGCCAGCCGGCGCGTGTATTGACAGGCCGGGTAGTTGGAACAGCCGATGAAGCTGCCGTAGCGGCCGAGTTTGAGACCGAGCCGGCCATTGCCACAAGCCGGGCATTGGCGCGGGTCCGAGCCATCCTCGCGCGCCGGGAAGAAATGCGGCCCGAGTTCCCGGTCAAGCTCGGCGATCACGTCGCTGATTTTGAGATCCTTGGTCTGCTCGACGGCTTTCGAGAACTCCTCCCAAAAGGCGCGCATTACGGCCCGCCAGTCCGTCTCGCCCGCGGCGATGTCGTCGAGCTTTTCCTCCATCTCGGCGGTGAAGCCCGTTTCCACGTAATGCTCGAAGAAGCTGGTCAGAAAAGCGGTCACGAGACGGCCGCGATCTTCCGGGATGAAGCGGCGCTTATCGAGCCGCACGTATTTGCGGTCTTGCAGGACCGACAGGATCGACGCGTAGGTGGAAGGCCGGCCAATCCCGAGCTCCTCCATTTTCTTGACGAGGCTCGCCTCGGAATAGCGCGGCGGCGGCTGAGTAAAGTGTTGCAAGGCGTTGATCAGCCCACGGATCAGCGCATCGTATTGCGCCATGGGCGGCAGGATGCGCCCATCCTCGTCCTCGGCCGCGTCGTCCTGGTCTTCGCGATAAAGCTTCAGGAACCCGTCAAAGGCCACGGTCGAGCCCGTGGCGCGCAGCTTGACCCCCTTGCCATCCGTCACTTCCACAGTGACCTGGTCAAGTTCGGCCGACTGCATCTGCGAGGCTACCGCGCGCTTCCAGATCAGCTCATAAAGCCGACGCTGGTCGTTCGATAAAAATCGCGCCACGTCATCGGGCGTGCGCGCGACATCGGTGGGGCGGATCGCCTCGTGCGCCTCCTGGGCGTTCTTGGCCTTGCTCGTGTATTCCCGCGGGGTGCCCGGAAGATACTCGGCTCCGTAGGCGCTTTGGACGTGGCCGCGGATCGCGGCGACCGCCTCGCGCGCCATCTGCACGCCATCGGTCCGCATATAGGTAATCAGCCCGACGCTCTCGCCAGCGACATCCGCGCCCTCGTAGAGCTGCTGGGCGGTCCGCATCGTCTGCTGCGCGCCAAACCCTAGCTTCCGCGACGCTTCCTGTTGCAGCGTCGACGTGGTGAACGGGGGCGGCGGATGGCGCTTGACCCGCTTGCGCTCGACCGAACCCACATGGAATTGGCCCGCTTCCACGGCGGCCTTCGCGCGCAGCGCGGCCTGCTCGTTGGCGAGGTCGAATTGCTCCAGCTTGCGGCCGTCCAAATGCGTCAGGCGGGCGCTGAACGTCGCGCCCAGCGGAGTGATGAAATCGGCCTCGACCGTCCAGTATTCGCGCGGACGGAAGATTTCGATCTCCGCCTCGCGCTCGCAAATCAGTCGGAGTGCGACCGACTGGACCCGCCCGGCGCTGCGGCTGCCGGGCAATTTCCGCCAGAGTACGGGCGAGAGAGTAAATCCCACTAGATAGTCCAGGGCGCGACGCGCGAGATAGGCCTCGATCAGCGGCTGATCGAGGTCGCGCGGATGGCCCATGGCGGCGCGGATGGCGCTGCGGGTGATCTCGTTGAAGGTGATCCGCCGGACATCGACCCCCTTCAAGGCCCGCTTTTCGTCCAGCATGTTCCGGACGTGCCAGGAAATCGCCTCGCCTTCGCGATCCGGGTCCGTGGCCAGATAGAGCGTGCTGGCGCCTTTCAGCGCCTTGGCTATGGCGCCGACCTGCTTTTCGCCACGCGCATCCGACTCCCAGTCCATGGCGAAGTCCTGCTCGGGGCGGACCGACCCGTCCTTGGGCGGCAGGTCCCGCACATGGCCGAAACTCGCCAATACGGTGAACCTGTCACCGAGGTAGCGGTTAATGGTCTTGGCCTTGGCAGGCGATTCGACGACGACGACGTCCGGCATAGTGTCCTGTGCGTCGGGCTGGGCGTAAGTCTAGACGACCGCCGCGACCCGATTGCCCGGCAGCGCCTCGACCCGGCCAGCCAATTCAAGCTCAAGCAATGCGGCCATCACGGCAGCCGGGGAGAACTGGCAGCGTCGCACCAAATCGTCAACGGAAGTTGGCGAAGCGTCAAGCAGTTCAGCAACTTGCAGCCGTGCCCGGGCCAGCTCCGATTCCGACTCCGCCGGTTCGCTCCAGCGTGGCAGCTGCTCGGCCAACCGTTCCGGACCCGTGTGTCGCGCAAATAGGGGAACCCGGCCGAGGCCCTGCGACATTGGATGGTCGGGCAGGTTTTCAAGCACGTCGGCGGCGGTCTCCGTCAGGTGCGCGCCCTGGCGGATCAGGTCGTTCGAGCCCCGGGCGCGCGGATCGAGCGGCGATCCCGGCACGGCGAACAACTCGCGTCCGGCGTCCTGGGCAATGCTCGCCGTGATCAGACTTCCCGAGCGCGATGCCGCCTCGATCACCACGACCCCGAGCGCGAGCCCGGCGATGATCCGATTGCGCCGCGGGAAATGGCGCGCTTGCGGCGCAGTCCCTAACGGCGCCTCCGTCACGACCGCACCGGTTTCCGCGATTCGCCGCTGGAGGTCGGCGTGTTCGGGCGGATAGGGGCAATCGAGCCCGCCGGCGATCGCCGCGACGGTGCGCCCGGCGCGTATCGCACCCACATGCGCCGCGGCGTCGATCCCGCGTGCGAGGCCGGACACGATGACAACACCGGCGCCAGCCAGCTCCTCGGCGAGCGATTCGGCCATGCGCTGGCCGTTGGCGGAGGCGTTGCGCCCGCCCACGAGTGCGACGGAGCGCGCTCGCAGCACTTCGGTGTCGCCAGCAGCCGCTAAAACCGGGGGCGCATCGTCCAACAGGGTGAGCAAGGCGGATAGTCGGGCTGGCCAAAAACGACCAGGCGACCGCCCAGCCTCGCGAGCGCTTCCAACTCCCGCGTCGCCTCGTCCGACGAGGGTAAGGCGGGCGGACCCGACCGGCCGCCGACGCGCGCGAGGCGCGGCAGCGCGTCTAAGGCAGCACCGGCAGTGCCGTAACGAGCCAGCAGTCGTCGATAGCTGACCGCGCCCACGCCCTCGGCGCGGGAAAGCCGGAGGTGATCGACCAGTTCGGAATGGCTCGTATCGGCGGACTTGGCTTCGCGGCGCATCGTCGCGCTCCGTCGTTCACGCCTTTCGCCCGATCCTGGGTTCGGTTCCGGCGAGCAGGCGGCGGATGTTGGCGTGGTGGCGCGCGAAGACCAGCACGGCAATCGCCAAGGAAAGGCTAATGACGCCAATGCCGGCGCCGAGCACCCGGGCAAACAGCGGCGCCAGGGCGAAGGCGACCAAGGCGGCGGCCGAGGAGATCCGGGCCAGCCCGGCCACCGCGAGCCAGGTGGCGCAGGCGAGCAGCCCCACCGGCCAGCAGATGGCGAGCAGCACGCCGAGACCGGTCGCCACCCCCTTGCCGCCGCGAAAGCCGAGCCAGACGGGAAACAGATGCCCGAGCACCGCCCCGCCGCCGGCCCAAAGCCCGGCTTGGTGGCCCCCGAGCGCGACCGCGATCAGCACGGCTGCGGCGCCTTTCGCCCCATCCAGCAGGAGTGTCGCCGCCGCCAATCCCTTGTGCCCGGTGCGCAGAACGTTGGTGGCGCCGATATTGCCCGACCCGATGGCGCGCAGATCGCCGAGCCCGGCCGCACGGGTCAGCAGCGGGCCGAATGGGATGGAGCCGAGGACGTAGCCGAGGGCGAGGCACAAAGCCGGGGCCATGGGGTGAACCTCGGCGGCGCGCTATCTGACCCGGTACCGGCCGGGCGTGTCGCGATCAACCCAGCCCGGAAGTACATCGGGGCTGGAATACGGCGACGCCGGTGTACACCAAGCGATCATGCGTGGTGATTAGGTGATCACCACGGCGCTGTCACGCCGTCCCGGTCATCACATGTGCAGATTTTGAAATGGTCATTGTAGCGGAATGGCCACATGCTCCAAAGGCCAGGGGTTGGATCGCGCTCGGGATGCCGCTTCCAATTTCGTAACCTCATGCAGGTACCGTACGTGATAAACTGTTCTAGCCAAGGTTGGCCTCATGAGCGCTGGCACGATCTATACGGTGGGATCCGACGGCGGCCTTGCGCGCATGCGGCCCGGTGCGCCGGCCAGTGAGGACGAGATTCAGGAACTGATAGCTCGGCATCCGGATCTGATCGGCGATGATGACGGCAAGCTTTTGCTCATCCGACGCGAACATCTGGTTTCGGATGCAACAAATGGTTCGAGCCGGTGGTCGGTTGACCACTTGTTCGTAACGCGAAATGCCGTGCCCGTGCTTGTGGAAGTGAAGCGTGCCAAAGACACGCGGGCGCGGCGCGAGGTGGTGGGACAAATGCTGGATTATGCGGCCAACAGCGTCGCTTACTGGCCGGCCGGCAGCATTGCCGGCGCGTTCGCGGCCACTGCCGGCGCGAACATGGATGCAGACGGAAGGCTTGCCGAGTTCCTGGGAGGCGACGATCCGGACACGTTCTGGGCGCAGGTGGACGCGAATGCTGCCGCTGGCCGCTTGAAGCTGGTGTTCGTGGCCGACGCGATCCCGCCCGAATTGGCGCGGATCGTCGAGTTCCTGAACGAGCAGATGCGCGCGGATGTGCGCGCGGTCGAATTGAAGTGGTTCGCAAGCGACTTCGGCGATACGGCGCTGGTACCGCGAGTGATTGGCGAGACCGCGCGCCCGAAGCCGCCAATAGTAGCGTCAATGCCTGCGGTCAGCGCAGAAGCATGGGTCGTGGAGCAAATCGGATCTTACGGGAAGGACGCCGTTAGCGGAGCGCACGCTTTCCTTGAAATGATGCACGAGCTCGGAGGTGACGTTGTGGTCGGGGGAGGGCAAGCATCTTTGCAGGCCAAATTTCGGACGCGACCGGGACAGACGGTCGGTCTGCTGTCTCTTTGGAGTGCAGGTGCGAAAATAGAGCTCCCGTTCGGTTACATAAAGAACCGTCCCGGTCTGGTAGAAGAGAAGATGCGTCAAAAAATCTACGACCTTTTCATGCGCGCGGTCGGGAACCTGTCCACGAACAATCTTCAAGGCTTTCCCGCCTTCGCTGTCGCGGCTCTGGCGCAAGTCGAGCGTCGCGATGCGGTGATGGAAGCGGCGCGGGCACTTGTGAACGCGGCTGTCGAGTAATACCAGTAGGTAAATTCTGACGAAAAAGTCCGACAGCGATATCCGCCGTCGCGCCACAATGTGCGAATCCGACGCCTCAACTCAGGAAGGGCGACCGACCGAGCGGCGGAACCATGATCCTTGTGACGGGCGCGACGGGCAGCAACGGCTCGGAAATCCTCAAGCTCTTGTCAGCTCGCGGCGTGCGCCCGCGGTGGCGGCAGGGCAACCGGCGTTGCGGACCTGCCCGGGATCGAGATCGTGGCCGGAGACTTCGACAACCCGACTTCTCTGGAGCGCGCGCTGCAGGGCGTAGAACGCGCATTTCTGCTGACCAACTCCACGGAACGCGCCGAAGGGCAGCAACTCGGCTTCGTCGCGGCGGCGAAGCGCAGCGGGGTCACGCACATCGTCAAGCTGTCACAATTCGCGGCGGACCAGGCCTCGCCAGTGCGATTTCTCCGCTATCACGCCGCGGTGGAGCGAGCGATCCGTGCGTCGGGACTGGCCTATACGTTCCTGCGCCCGAACCTGTACATGCAGGCGTTGCTCGCCTTCGCCCCGAGCATCAAGGCGCAGGGCCGCTTCCACGCCGCGATCGGAGACGCGAAGGTCAGTGTCGTAGATGTGCGCGATAACGCCGCCGTTGCGGTGGCAGCGCTCACCGGTGATGGCCACGAGGGGAAGACCTATACACTCACCGGCCCGGAAGCACTCAGCCACGCCGAGATCGCGGCGCACCTCTCCCCCGCTTCGGGTCGCACGACCGCGTTCGTGGGCATTTCGCCCCGGGCCATGCGTGAGGCGCTCGGCCAAATGCATATGCCGCCATGGCGAGCGGACGGACTGGTCGAAGACTACGCGCATTGTGATCGGGGCGAGGCTGCCGCGATCGCCACAGGCGTGAAGGACGCGACCGGCGCCGAACCTCGAGCGTTCGCGGCCTTCGCGCGCGACTACGCCGCCGCTTTCTCCTGAGTGCACCTCGCTTGACACCCGGTTCGGATCGACTGCGTGGGTGCGAGGGCAGCGATAGGACTGCCGGGCACCAAGCGTCAGATTTTATCCACTAGCGGTCGAGGAACTGACACATTCTCCGCTCATGTCCGCGACAAGCGGGCATCCAGGCCGACGGCCAAATTCCTCTACGGCTGCAACATTCCCGCTTGCAAGCCCGGGAGGAAATCGGCGCGTCCATATTCCCCGTCATGGCCGCGCGTGTCGCACTGCTGTCCGGAATAGAAAAGCTTGGACAGAGCGCATGGCTTGGATTCTGCTGTGTTTTGCAAACGCAACAGCGAATCGAAGCTCGGAGAGCCCAAGCCATGCGGTTTCAGTCTAGCGTATTTACCCAACTGATGCAGCCGGTTTGTCGGCGGGTGTTCCGCAGGGCCGCGGTCGGCCGCGCCAAGTGGGGGCTGAGCGACTGGGCGCATTTTGTGAGCCTGGTGGTGGCGCAAATCGCCGGCATCCGGTCGCTGCGCGACCTCGAACGGCTGCTCGCGCACCATCCCGGCGCGATGCGCCATCTCGAAGTCAAGGCGGTGCACCGCTCGACGTTGGCTGATGCGAACCGGACGCGTCCGACCGCGCCCTTCGAGGCGGTTGCGGCGCACCTCGCGGGGCTGATCGCGCGGCACGCGCCAGGGCTGGGGAGAGACGCGCTGCGGCTGATCGACGCTACGCGCATCCATGCCGGGCAGATGGTGCGGGAATGGGCGGTGGACGGCGCGCTCAAGCTGCATGTAATGCTCGACCCGATCCTGCAGCGGACGGTGTGTTTTGCCGTCACCTCGGCGCGGGTGAACGATATCACGCCGGCCAAGCGGTTCCCGATCGAAGCCGGTCTGACCTATGTTTTCGATCGTGGCTACTACGATTTCGGCTTCTGGGCGAAGCTGCACATCGCGGGCTGCCGGTTCGTCACCCGGCTGAAGAAGAACACGCCGATCCGCAATGCCAAGCCCCGGCGGTTCCGAAGCGTGCGGCACACATCCTCGGCGACCGCATTGGCTGGCTGCCCGATCGGCTGTGCAGCAGCCGCAGAAATCCATTCACGGCGCCGGTGCGTGTCATCACCGTGCAGATCAGCAGCGGGCGAGTGCTCGATCTGATCACCAATGACCTGAAGACGCCGGCTTGCGAGATCGCGCGCCTCTACAAGGCGCGCTGGGAAATCGAGCTGTTCTTCAAGTGGATTGAGCAGAACCTGAAAATCCACCACTTCTTCGGCGCCAGCCGAAACGCCGTGACCCTGCAAGTGATCGCGGCGTTGATCGGGTTTTTGCTGGTCCGCCTGGCGCAGCTTCGCGCCCAAGCAACGCTCACGTTGCAGGAGGCATTCCGAATCATCAGCGCGACACTGCTGCAACGACGCCCCCTCAACGAGCCGCTTCATCCGCCACCGCAGCCGCCGCCCAGCCAGCACGACCTCCAGCTTGCCCTAGCAATCGGATGAGCCATTCCGGACAGCAGTGCGCTTGTCGCGGCTATCCACGACTTTGCCGCCAATCCGTAAGCTGTTGGGAAGAAGACGTGGATGGCGGCACGCCGGCCGTGACGGATGGTGCGGGCGCTCGCGGGCTTCGGCCAATTTCCCCACAGGCTCATGCACGGGAATGAGCCCTATACTGCAAGCCACGACAGCGGGTTATTTGATCGGCGAGCGAAGTTGGTTCAAGCGCGGCAGGTTCAAGGAGCGGGTCCGGCGAACAAAGGGATGCGATGCTTGACCTAACACTGGCAGTCAGCCCGGCAGGCGCCCTATCTTCCCGTCATGCCCACCGCAACACCGGAACCCGATCGCCAGCCATCCGAAACCGAGGAGGAGCGCCGCGCCCGCCTGGCTCGGGAGGCGGAGGCAATCGCGGAAGCCGAACGCTCCTTCGAGGAAGAGGGCGGCATCCCGTTCGAAGAGGTCGCGGCCTGGGTAGAGAGCTTGAACACACCGAACGAGCTGCCGCGCCCGAAGCCGCGCAAGGATGAGGTCTGGCACCGCATGATGGAGGCCCGCTCCCCCGGGAAAAATAAGGCTGGGTGAACCTAATTCGGGCCGTCCGATTTACCGCAGCCGCGGCGCAAGACCTGACCAGCGCGCGCAGGTGGTTCACCCAGCCCGGTGCAGGGGCAATCGCCGCTCGCCGGCTCCGACGCATCCTCGCCGCTATCAATAGACTGGCAGATCATCCCTGCCGGCACCCGCGCGAAGGCCGTAACCGCGAGTTCAGCGTCGAGAGGCACCGGGTCGTGTACCGCGTGATCCCGGACACCGGGCGCGACGCCACGGCCGGCGACGTGCTGGTGCTAGGCGTGTTCGGGTCGGGCCAGGCGCGGAACGTGCCTTAAGAGAGGCCGGTATAAGGGTTTCGAACCGTTGGATGCATGCCAGAACAGACATCCGCATAGTTAGATCCACACAACGTCCGCAGAGGGTTGCTTCTATTCTCGGGTCAATGAAGTGGTTCTATAAAGTTCCGCGAGCGTCATCTCCATTTCGATACTATTGAAAAGGAGAACGTCGCCAGCGCCCAAAAACGTCGCTTCCGCCGGCCAAGCTCCACTTGCATCCCGGCGAAGCAATTCGGCGCGTATTTCCGTGCTGGAGACGATCAGGATCTCGGCCACGCTTGGAATCGTGGTGTAGCTCAAACATTGGCCCGCGTCTGGTCGGCATTGGAAGGGGACAAGATCTCGATCAGCAGAACCGGATCGGCCAGCAGCCGCTCTCGGCTAGCGGGCGCGCAGGTTACGGCTAAATCGGGAATCCGCACGTTATCCTCAGAGCGGACTCGCGGAACCACTCCAGCATCAATGATGACGCGACACGGACTCCCGGCCTGGATCAAGTGATTGCGGATCAGGGCAGCCAGTTCACCTTGAATCGCGCCATGCGCCTCAGTGGTGGGTGCCATCGCCTCCGGCACGCCGTCTCGAAGCTGCCAGAGTCGCCCGCTGCGATCGCCGCTGTCCCAGGCGAGGAACTCGGCTACAGTCATGCCGCCAACCGGCTTGCGCAATGCGACCATGCCGAGAATATAGCTGACGCTTATATCCGGTTCCACAGGACGTTAATACGTTCACCCAAACGCCCGCCGCCCCGCCTTCCACGTCCCAAGCACCCGCCCCTCTAGCGCACGCCCGTCGAACGGAGTGTTCTGCGCCTTGCCGGGCAGCGAGCCGGCCTCAACGCGCCAGACTCGTTCGGGATGGAACAGACAAAGATCGGGCGGCGCTCCTCTACACAACTGCCCCGCGGCGACGCCCAAAATCCGCGCCGGCCGCACTGTCAGCAGCGCAATCGCCTGCGCCAACGTCAGCGCACCCGCATGCACATACGCCAGCGTAACCCCAAGCAAGGTCACCAGCCCCGCCCCGCCCGGAGAGGCTTGCGCAAACGGCAAGCGCTTGTCGTCTGCGTCGCGCGGCTGGTGGTCGGACGCGATCGCGTCGATCGTGCCGTCGGCCAACCCCGCCAGCACTGCCAATCGGTCAGACTCAGCCCGTAGCGGCGGCGAAAGTTTCGCATAGGTCCGAAAATCACCGATCGCTGTTTCATTCAGATCGAAATAGGGCGGCGCGGTGTCGCAGGTGACGGCAAGCCCGTCCTGTTTGGCCCGGCGGATCACCTTCAGCGCCTCGGCGGTCGAGACATGCGCAAAATGCACCGCGCCGCGCGTCAGCTTCGCCAGACGGACATCGCGCGCAACCAAAATTGCCTCGGCCACCGCTGGTATCCCCGGCAAGCCGAGCCGCGTCGCGAGCTCGCCCTCGGTCGCCGCCCCACCAGCGGCGAGCGCCGGCTCCTCGGGATGCTGTATGATCCGCGCGCCGAAGCCGCTTGCGTACGACAGCGCCAGCCGCATCATTCGCGCCGACCCAATAGCGCGGGCGCCATCGGTAAAGGCAACCGCCCCCGCCTCGCGCAGCAAACCCAGTTCCGCCAGCTCCTCGCCGCGACAGCCGCGTGTGACCGCGCCATAGGGCAGGATCGTCAGGCTGCCCGTCTCCTCGCCGCGCGCGCGAAGCAGCCTAACCAGCGCGGGGTCGTCGATCGCGGGCTCGGTGTCGGGAAGCGCGGCCAAGGTCGTGATCCCGCCTGCCGCAGCCGCCAACGCCGCCGAGGCAATGGTTTCGCGGTATTCGAAACCAGGCTCGCCAAGCGCGGCCCGCATGTCCACGAGGCCCGGGCACAGCACCGCGCCCTCCGCCTCGATCACGGCTGCGCCCTCCGGCCGCCCCAGCCCGGAGCCGAAATCGGCGATCAAACCGTCGCGGATCAGAAGATCGCCGTGCTGGTCGAGCTCGGAAGCCGGATCGAGTAGCCGTACACCAGCAAACAGCGTATCGCGCTCAGCCCGCATCGACCGTCCCACGCGCCAGCGTGTCGAGTACCGCCATGCGCACCGCGACGCCCATCTCCACCTGTTCCTTGATCACGCTGCGCGTCGGGTCATCGGCCACGGCGCTGTCGATCTCCACCCCTCGGTTCATAGGTCCGGGATGCATGACCAGCGCGTCCGCACGGGCATACGCCAGCTTCTCCGCATCCAGACCGTAGAAGCGGAAATATTCGCGCGCGCTCGGCACCAGCCCGCGCGCCATCCGCTCGTTTTGTAAGCGCAGCATCATGACTACATCGGCACCCGCAAGACCCTGCTTCATGTCGTGGAAAACCTCGACCCCCAGACGCGATACTTCGGCGGGGATCAAAGTCGGCGGACCAATCACGCGCACACGGCTTCCCATGGTCGTCAGCAGGTGGATATTGGAACGGGCAACGCGCGAATGGGCGATATCGCCGCAAATGGCGACCGTGAGGCCCTGCAATCGCCCCTTGCGGCGGCGAATCGTCAACGCGTCGAGCAACGCCTGCGTGGGATGCTCGTGCGTACCATCACCCGCGTTGATCACCGCTGCTTCCACTTTCTGGGCGAGCAGGTTGGGCGCCCCGGATTGGCTGTGGCGGACGACCAGCAAATCGCAACGCATCGCATTGAGGGTCGCGGCCGTGTCCAGCAGCGTCTCGCCCTTGTTCACCGAAGAAGTGGAAACCGACATATTGATCACGTCGGCGCCGAGCCGCTTGCCCGCCAACTCGAAACTGGTGCGGGTGCGCGTGGAATCCTCGAAGAACAGGTTGATCAGCGTTCGCCCGCGCAACAGGTCTCGCTGGGTCTTCCCAGAGCGGTTCAGCAGGACATAGCTTTCGGCCAGATCGAGGAGATACCCGATCTCCGGAGGCGTCAGACCTTCAACAGCGAGGAGATGCGCGCGCCGGTAAGACACGCGATCTGCCTGCCGCAAGCCCGGCGCAGCGTCAACACGGACAAGCGCCCGCGCTTGCCCGGCGGGCGGAACGGACCGAGCATGCGCCCCGCGCGCGACCGGGCAAAAGCGGGGTTCGCATATGCTGAAAATTATCGCCATCGAGACCTACGTGACGCGAACGCCGTTCGACATGGGCGCGGAGCCAGTGGCGTTCGGCGGCGTGTCCTGGCAGACGATGCAGACGCTTTGGCTCCGCGTCATTACCGATCAGGGGCTGGAGGGCTGGGGCGAAGGGTTCGGCCATGCCTGCGTGCCCGCGACCAAGGCGGTTCTGGACACGCAGCTTGCGCCGGCTGCCATCGGGCAGGACGCGCGCGACATTGCCGGGCTGCGCGACCGCGTGGCCAAGGCGTTCCACTTGTTCGGCCGCAACGGGCCGCACGTCTACGCCCTGTCCGCGCTCGATATCGCGCTTTGGGACATTGCCGGCAAAGCGGCCGGGCTGCCGTTATGGCGGCTTTGGGGCGGCAGCCCAGTTGGGCATCTGACGGCCTATGCCAGCCTGCTCCGCTATGGCGCGCCCGAGCGCGTCGCAGCCGCATGCGAGCGGGCACTGTCGCGCGGATATCGCGACATAAAGCTGCACGAGATCACCGTGCCGCAGGTGCGCGCCGCGCGTGAGGCGCTTGGGCCGGACATGCGGCTGATGGTCGATACAAACTGCCCCTGGTCAGTGGCGCAGGCCATCGACATGGCAAGCCAGATGCAGCCCTATAACCTCACGTGGCTGGAGGAGCCCATCTGGCCGCCGGAAGATCATGCCGGCCTCGCGCGCGTGCGCGCCGAGGGCGGCGTGCGTCTGGCGGCCGGCGAGAATGCCGCCGGGCTGCAAGGATTCCGCGATCTGTTCGAAGCAGGCGCCGTAGACGTGACCCAGCCCAGCGTGACCAAAACCGGCGGCCCCTCGGCGATGCTGGAGATCGCCGCGCTAGCCCGCGCATTCGGTGTTCGCCTGGTGCCGCACAACGCCTATTTCGGACCGGGCTATCTCGCCTCTCTGCACGTCAACGCCACGATCGCGCCCGACGCGCCGTTCGAACACATCTTCGTCGATCTCGAAGCAAATCCGCTCGGCGATCTCCTTGTCCCCAAAGGAGGCCGGGTGCGCGTTCCGGATGCTCCCGGCCTCGGCCGCGATCCCGATATGGATGTGCTTCGTCGGTACCAGGACGGGCCGCCCGGGCAGACCCGGGCCTGAGGTCTCAGGCGACCTGGACATCCTCCCAGAAGCCGAAACGCCCGCCGACCTGCTTCATCTCCGGGCGCGGCGCTTCGTAGGACCAGGCGGCGCGTTTATGGCGCTCGCCGTCGATCAGCACGTCATAGAACTGGACCCCGTGCGGGCAGGCCCGATCAGATTTTGTCTTTTCGGTTTTTTCGAGCCATTCCATGCGGACCGAAGAGCTTGGAAAATACTGATACCCTTTGCACTCGATCACGTCGTCACTCTCGGCCACCACGTGATCGTCAACGACTGCCTTCATTCCGGACCCCCATAAGCGGACGCGAATGCCGCCTGTCCTTAGGATTGTGATTGCACCGGCGTCGTCAACCGCTGCCAGCCGGCGCCAGCGGCGCTGATCAGGTATGCCGAGACGCTCCGCCTCGGTCGGCTTCGTGCTCGCCACGCTGGCGATCGATTCGCTGGGATTCGGCATCGTCGTGCCGGTCGTCCCCGATCTGGTGCAGCGCCTGTCGCATCTGGGCGCATCCGGCGCGGCGGTCTGGGTCGGGACTTTGGTCGCGGTGTTCTCCGCAACGCAGTTCGTAGCCGCGCCCATCCTTGGCGGATTGAGCGATCGCTTCGGCCGCCGCCCCGTGCTGCTGATCTCGCTTTCGGGCGTCGGCGCCAATTACCTGATGCTCGCCTGGGCGCCGACGCTCGCCTGGCTCTTCGCCGGGCGTCTGATCGCCGGCGCGACGGCGGCGAACGCATCGGCGGCGAGCGCGTATATCGCCGATGTGACCCCGCCGTCGCGGCGAGCACAACGGTTCGGGCTCGTGGGTGCGATGTTCGGACTGGGCTTCGTGCTCGGCCCGGCGATCGGGGGGATACTGGGCGCGTATGGGTTGCGGCTGCCCTTCTTGGCGGCCGCCGGCCTGGCGTTCTGCAACGTGCTGTACGGGCTGCTTGTGCTCCCCGAAAGCCTGCCGATTGCCCGCCGCCGCGCCTTCGATTGGCGTCGTGCGAACCCGGTGGGATCGCTGGCCGTGATCATGAGTGATCGCACCTTCATCCGGCTTGGACTGGCTTGGTGCTGTGCCTGGTTCGCGCTCGGGGCGCTGCAAAGCAGCTTCGTGCTGTCCAACAATCTGCGCTTCGGTTGGAGCACGCGGCAAAACGGGTTCGCTCTGGCCGTGGCGGGTGTCAGCTCAGCGCTGGTGCAAGGCCTGTTGATCCGACGCATTGTGCCCCGATTGGGCGAACGCGGGGCAGCGATGGCAGGGTATGGGCTGGCCGCCTGCGCGTATGCGGCCTTCGCCTTCGCTCCGGCCGGCTGGGCCATTTACCTCGGCGTGATTCTGCAAGCCTTCGGTGCGATTGCCGGCCCGGCGGTGCAGTCAATGATTTCCGCCAAGGCCGGACCGGACCGCCAAGGCGAGGTGCAGGGCGCCCTAGCCTCGCTGCAAGGCCTGACTGCGATCGTCTCGCCGCTGGCCGCGGGCTGGCTCTTCGAAGCATTCACCGGACCCGGCGCGTCCGTGCATTTCCCGGGTGCGCCGTTTTTGGCGGCGGTCCTGACCTATGCGGTCGCCTTCGCATCCATTCGCGGGATGCGGCTTAAGCCGGCTCAGCGCCGGTAATCCGCTCCCTGCCGGTCCACGGTGCGGACCAGACCCTGCCACTCCATCAGCCCATACTCGGGCCGACTGCGAACCTTGGGCATCCGCACCGCCGCTTCACGCACGATCGGCTCGGCGATCGGCACGGCGGGCGCGTTCATGGTCCGCGCCATCAACTCGACCTCGCAAGCGCGCTCCAGCATATAGAGCCGCATCATCGTGCCGGGGATTGTGGGCCCGTGGGTAAGCAGGCCGTGATTGCGCAGCACCACGCAGCTTCCTTGCGCGCAGCTTCGTCCGAGTGCGTCGCATTCTTCTTCCGTCGCGGGCACGCCGTAGGGGTGATAAACGAGGTCGTCCAGCACGTGCAGCGCGTCCTGGCTGATCGGCCGAAGTCCGTTCTCCAGGACCGAGATACCCGCTCCGGCGCGTGTATGCGTGTGCATCACGCAGTTCGCGTCCGGGCGCGCCCGATAGACGCCGCTATGGATCGTGTAGCCCGCGTTGTTATACGGACCGGGCTCGCCCCTGACATTGCCCTGCATGTCCATCTTGATCAGGCTGGTGGCGGTGATCTCGTCGAACATCTCGCCATAACGGTTAATCAGGAAGGCGTCGGGCTCGCCCGGCACGCGGGCGGACATGTGGGTGTTGATGAGGTCGGTCCAGCCGAGGTGATGCACGATCCGATAGAGTGCCGCGAGGTCGCAGCGGGCCTGCCATTCGGCATCGGTCATTTCCGGCTTGGTGCGATGCAAGGCAACAGACATGGCTTTATTTCTTCCCACGCAACCGGCTCAAGAGGTCATTGATCGAGGCCAAGCCCTTGGCCAGGTAGGCGTCCACGATCCCGGAGACCGGCTTGGCACCGGGCTTCTGCTGGCTTCTGATCTGATCGAACCACGCTGTTACGCGCTCACTGAGCGCCTGGAGCGTTCCCTTTGGGCTCTTGTCCATGCCCCACCATAGCGCCTTCGGACGCGACACCCAAACGGGGCCGCGGGAGGCGACCCGCCATCCTATTAATCGGGCGAGACGGTCAGCTTCCCTATGACCTTCTGTTCCGCCAACGCCGCGATCTCAGCATCCGCATACCCATGCTCGCGCAGTATGATCGCGCTGTGCTCGCCGAGCGACGGGGCACGGACCAGATGGTCCCCGTCCTTAAAAGGTGCGAGGCCGATCAGGTTCGGCATGGGCAGCGTCCCGGCAACCTGCGGGTGGGAAACGTGGCCGATTGCTCCCGATGCAGCCACATGAGGCTGCTCCAGGAAGCCCTGGTAGCTGTTCACCCGCTCATGCATTACCTTGTGCGCGGCGAGACGCTCGGACCAGTGCGCAAAGGTCTCCGTGGCAAAGAGCGACCGAACGGTGGCGCGGACGGGCTCGGCGTTTCTGATCCGGCCCTCGACGGTGTCGAAACGGGAGTCCTTCGCGCAGATCCGTCGCGCCGATCGCGGCACAGAACGCGGTCCACTCGTGCTGGCGCGCGACCGTCACGTTGATCCAACCATCCCGCGTGCGATAAATCCCGTTCGGCGCCGCCACTTATGGCAGCGCGCCATGTGCCAGATGCGTTTGCAACATCCGGATCACTTGTAGCCCGGCGGCGGCCTGCATCAGGCTGGCCTCGATATGCCGCCCGTGGTCCGTCTCGCGCCTGGCATAGAGCGCGGGCGCGACTGCCGAGAAGGCGTAAAGCGCCGTGGCCATGTCCACTACGGTGAACGGCACGCGATGCGGAATACCGTCCTCGCCGATATTTTCGTTGGTCATGCCGGTATAGGCCTGAAGCACCGGGTCCATGGCCGGTCGCTCGGCCAGCTTGCCGCGCGCGCCAAAGCCCGAGACGGACAGATAGATGATGCCCGGTTCGACTGCGGAAACCGCTTCGTAGCCGAACCCCAGACGCTCGATGACGCCGGGGCGGAAATTCTGGATAAAGACATCCGCCTTGCACAGCAGCCGCCACAGCACGGCGCATCCGGCCTTCGCTTTCAGGTCCAGCGCGATGCTGCGCTTACCGAGATTGACCGGGATCGAGTAGGCGGTGTGATCCCCATGGATCGGGTGCAGCCCGCGCGACCAGTCGCCCGCGCCCGCGATCGGTTCCACCTTAAGCACATTCGCCCCGTATTGCGCGAGCAGCATGGCGCAGTAGGGGCCCGCGACGCCCTGGCTGAGATCGACCACTTTCAGCCCCGCATAGGGCGCGTCGTAGGTCATGAGGAGGGTTCTCCGGCTGGCGACGCGCGATCCTGCAGGAAGGCCTCGATCACGGCAACGAACCCGCCCGGATCGTCGGCATGCAGCCAATGGCCCGCGTTGCGTAACGTAACGAAGCGGGCGGACGGGAACAGCGCGCGGATCGGTGCGCGATGCTCCGGTCTGATGTAGTTCGAACGGGCGCCGGCCAGGAACAGCGCGGGGCCGGGATAGATTGCGCCGGCTGGTGGGTCCCAGCCCTCGATGACGGGCAGCGCCGCCGCGATCTCCGCCAGCCCGATGCGCCAGGCCGGTTCGGCGCCGAGGCGCAGATTCTGCAACAGGAAAGCGCGAATTGCGGGCTCGGGCACGGCAGCCGTTAGCGCCTCGTCGGCCTGCGCACGGTTGAGCCCAGGTGAAAGCGCTATGGCCTGCATCGCGCGCGCATAGTCGCGAAAATGCGGCGCGTAGGCCACAGGTGCGATGTCGGCGACGATCAGGCGCGAAACCACCTCGGCGTGGTCGAGCGCCGCTCGCATGGCCGCCTTGCCCCCCATCGAATGCCCCACCAGAACGGCGGGCAAGGCCCGTGCAGTTTCAAGCGTTTCAAACACGTCCGCCGCCATCGCGGGGTAGGTCATGTCGGGCGCGTGCGGGCTAGCGCCATGATTGCGCAGATCAAGCGCGATCGTGCGAAACCGGTTTGCAAGCGCCTTCTGCACCGTGCCGAAATTCCGCGCCGCCCCGAACAGCCCGTGCAGAAGCACGAGCGGCGGTCCGGCGCCTTGTTCGACCGCGTGCAGGATCACGACTGCATTTCCGCTAATGCCCGCTCCAATGCCCGCCGGGCGCTCGAACCCCCACGCCGTTGGCTGCGGTCCGCAGACGCCGGGCACCCGGGGGTTGCGACCAATTGTTGTTATGTCGAAACAGAAAAACTCTTGGTCAGCTTCTTCGGCGTTACCACGTTCTGCAGCTTTATATAGTCGGGTAGGCCGTTCTTAAATGGCGGATAGGCTTCGCCAACGACGAGGGGGGCCAAATAGCGCCGGGCTGCCGCGGTGACGCCAAAGCCGTCGGCGGTGATAAAATCTGAAGGCAAAAGCTTCTCCTGGTTGGCGACCTCGGAGAGCGGTGCCTCGATGATGTCCCACCTATAGGGCACATCGCTCAACCGGCGGATCGCAGGCATCACCGCGCTCCTTCCGACGATGGCGAATTCCACCGCCGCGCGACCGACCGCGTAAGCCTGCTCAACATCGGTCTCGGAGGCGATGTGGCGCGCAGACCGTTGCAGGTAATCGGGAATCGCCCAATGGCACTTGCAGCCGAGCTTTGCCTTTATCAGGTCGGCGATAAGTGGCGCGACGCCCCCGAGCTGCGCATGGCCGAAGGCGTCCTTTGAGCCCGCGGAGAGAAACTCTCCATCCGGCCCCTTGACCCCTTCCGACACGGCGATAACACAGTGGCCGTATCGCTCCAAAGCCTCATTCACCTTGGCCAGAAACCGTTGCTCATGGAACGCAACCTCGGGCAGTAGCAGGACGTGTGGAGCGTCGCCTTCGTGTTCGGCGGCAAGCGCACAAGCAGCGGTCGTCCAGCCAGCATGCCGGCCCATGACTTCCAGGACGAACACCTTGGTCGAGGTGCGGTGCATCGCTGCTACGTCGAATGCCGCCTCTCGAATCGACGTGGCAACGTATTTCGCTGCCGAGCCGAAGCCCGGTGAACAGTCGGTTATCGCCAGGTCATTGTCCACCGTCTTGGGTATTCCGACGCACACGATCGGGTCGGCCAGCGCAGTGCTAATTTGGCTGACTTTGTACGCGGTGTCTTGCGATTCGCCTCCACCATTGTAGAAAAAGAAGCCGATGTCATAAGCACGAAACACTTCGATCAAGCGCTCGAATTGGGCGCAGTCCTCTTGGATCGACCCAAGCTTGTAGCGACAAGACCCGAATGCAGCGCCAGGGGTATGTTTGAGGGCAGCAATCGCGGCTTCCGATTCAACGTTGGTATCAATCAAATCTTCAGTCAGGGCGCCGAGAATGCCGTTGCGGCCGGCATAAACCTTGCCAATCCGGCTTGGATACAGGCGAGCGGTTTCCAATACGCCACAGGCCGAAGCGTTGATCACCGCGCTAACGCCGCCGGACTGGGCATAGAACGCGTTCTTGCTGGCCATAACACTCCCTGGTTAGCCGTGCATCGGCCAGGTCACTGTCCAATTCTGCCCTCACGGCAGGAGGATAGGTCTTGACCCCGTTGTTCTGCAACTGCAGGCACACCGCAGAGCGCTTCGCTCGCCTGTCCGGTGTTTGAGGTGTTTTCGAGGAGCCCGCGGCGGCGGCAAAACTGATGGCGTGCTCGGCGAACGGGCGGAGCATACCGGCCAGTACGGCGAGCAGCCGTAGGGCCTCGTAAGTCGTCTTCGTTGACAAAAACAGAGTGGTCCGGGGACTCGGCTCTGATGCCCCATTCATGCCCGCCGGGGGACTTTGAACCCCCACGCCGTTGGCCGCGGATTTTAAGTCCGCTGCGTCTACCGATTTCGCCAGGCGGGCCGCACGGCGAAAGGGAAAACTCGGGAACAGTAGTTCGCAGCCCCGAACGGCCTATTAACGGATCCGTTCGATGGTTGCTAGTAGCGTCCGGCCGTCGCGGCGGCTGCGAGTACAGCGCTGGCGGCGATCGCGGCGGGGCCGCTCGCTCCCTTTAATGCTTGACGTAACGCAGAATCGGCCACACATATGACACCGGCCGATGATCAAGAGCTTTCGACAAAAAGACCCGGACGCTCTTTGAGCAAGGACACGGCGATAAGAAGTGGCAGAGCTCTTCGAGCACGTCGCGCGGCGCAAGCTGGTAGCATGGTGGACGCTGGCGGGCAGCCTTCGCGACTGGCAAAGGCCGCCGAACAACAAACTGGAAGCTCTGAAACGCGAGCGGAAGGGCCAGCACGCTATCCGGATCAATGACCAGTATCGCGTCTGCTTCAGATGGGATGGCGGCCACGCTTACGACGTCGAGATTACCGACTATCACTGAAGGGCTCCAGGTCATGGACAGCAACGCGCTCATTCACCCGGGTGAGGTCCTCAAGGAAGAGTTCCTCATCCTGTACGGTCTGAGCGCGAACCGCCTGGCTCGGGCGATCGGCGTCCCGGCGAACCGCATCACGGCGATCATCAACGGCAATCGTGGAATTACGGGCGAGACCGCCGTGCTGCTCGGGCACGCCTTCGGCACCACCCCCGAGTTCTGGCTGAACCTGCAGAGCCGGTTCAGCTGGATCGGGCAAAGGCCAGCATTGCCGATGAGGCCATTCATCGAGCAGACGCTTTTGCACGCGAGCTTATAAGCGCTTGAGCATGTCTATCGAGGGGACGTCTCCTCGTTCGGTGGTGGAGACCCTCACCCTGACGCTACACTGCGCGCGATGTCCAGAGCCCGGCGCAGCAGCGTCTCGCTCGCTTCCGGCGTGCGGAACGCGCTGTGTGCGGAGAGCGTCACGTTCTCAAGCCCCAGCAGCGGATGACCGGCCGGCAGCGGCTCGGTATCGAACACATCCAGCGCGGCATGGCGGATGCGGCCCTCGCGTAATGCCGCGATCATTGCCGCCTCGTCCACCAGCGCACCGCGCGCGGTGTTGACCAGGATCGCGCCCGGACGCAGCCGGCGCGAGCCGCGCGGCGTCCAGAAAGCCGCGCGTCTCATCAGTCAGCAGCAGATGCAGCGACAGCACGTCGCTTGCGGCAAGCAGCGTGTCGAGATCGACGAAGGCCACGCCCCGAGCAGTGCGCGGCGTACGGTTCCAGGCGACGACCCGCATTCCGGATCCCGCGGCGATCCGCGCCACCTCGGCGGCGATGCCGCCGAAGCCCAGCAGGCCGAGCGTCTTGCCGGTGAGCTGCATGCCTTCGGTACGCAACCAATTCCCGCCGCGCATGCCGCGGTCCATACGCGCAACGCCCGCGCGCGGCCGCCCACATCAGCGCGACCGCGTGCTCGGCCACGGCCGTGTCCCCGTATCCCTTGATGATGTGGACGGTAATGCCGAGCCCCGCGAGCGCCTCAGGGTCCATGTAGCTGCGCGCGCCGGTGCCCAGGAAAATGATGTGGCGCAGGCCCGCGCAGGCGCGCATCGCCTCGGTCGGCATCCGGCTGTGATCGTCCAGCACGAAGTCGTAGCCGGCGAGCAGCCGGGGCAGATCCTCGGGCGGGACGCTCTCCTGCTCGCGCACGTCCACGGGCGGATCATCGGGTCGCACGACGCGGCGAAACACGTCCGCAAGATCGTCCACCGCGTCGAGGAACACGCCTTTCATCGCCGCCACCATCGCTTGCTTCGATCCCTCCAGTCTGGTCGGCGCCCGGACGCGCCGCAACAAGCGCGCTTTCGCGACTCAGCCATGCCTCGTAACGTTTGCCTGGATGCCACGCGCGCCCCGAACCGCTCCGATGCCTCGTCCCGCTTCCGGCGGGCGCGCTGCGCGGGGCCAAAACACACGACAGGCCGCAAAGCCGGCAAGCTCCCGGCTGAGCGAAAGCCGGTCGCCGCGTCACGCGCTCCGCTGGCTCCGCAACGGGATCATCGCCGCGATCTGGGGCACGCTTGCCCTCGCCGCCGTGCTGCTCTGGTTCGCGCGCGACTTGCCGCGGCCCGAGGACGCGCTGGCGCCATCCCGCCGCCCCGGCCTGACCCTGACCGACATGCAAGGCCGCGTTGTCGCACGGTTTGGCGACGTCGTGGGCGATGCGGTGCATTTGGCGGACCTGCCGCCCTATGTGCCCGCCGCCGTCGTCGCGATCGAGGATCGCCGGTTCTGGGCCGAGCCGGGGATCGACCCGATCGGACTTGCCCGCGCGGCGCTGACCGATCTGCTGCGCTGGCGCGTCGCGCAAGGCGGATCGACGCTGACGCAGCAAGTGGCGAAGAACCTGTTTCTCACCAACGCCCGCACCTTCCGCCGCAAGGTGCAGGAATTGCTGCTGACCTTCTGGCTCACCGCGCATTTTTCCAAGCAGCAGATCCTCGAAATCTGGCTCAACCGCATCTATTTCGGCGCCGGCGCCTGGGGGATCGACGCGGCCTCCCGGCTTTATTTTGGCGTGCCGGCGCGGCGCCTGTCGTTGCCGCAGGCCGCCGTTCTGGCCGGATTGCCGCGCGCGCCGTCACGTTTCAACCCGCGCGCCAATCCGCAAGCCGCAGCGGCTCGCGCGCGCGAAGTTCTGGCGGCGATGGTGGCCACCGGCGCGCTGTCGAACACGCAGGCAACCGTGGCAGCCGAGCGGATAGCGTTTCCCGGCGCGCAGGGCGGGGCCGGCTGGTTCGCCGATTGGGCGGCGGGACAGGGCGAGGAAGTCCTGCCGCCGGGCGAGGACGCCGTGCTGCGCACGACGCTCGATGCGAAGCTGCAAGCCATTGCAGAAGCGCGGCTTGGGGGCGCTGCTTGCCGGGCCGGGTGCAGCGCGCAACGTTTCGGAAGGCGCCGTTGTCGCGCTGGACGCGGCGAGCGGCGCCGTGCGGGCGATGGTAGGGGACGTGATCCGCGCCAAGGCGGGTTTAACCGCGCCGTCGCCGCACGGCGTCAACCCGGGTCGGCCTTCAAGCCCTTTGTGTGGCTCGCGGCACTGGAACACGGCGTACGCCTTGAGGACAGCGTGCTGGACGCGCCAATCAGGCTCGGCACCTGGAGCCCACAGAATTTCGATCGACGCTTCCGGGGCACGATCACGGTGGAGGAGGCGCTGGCGCAATCGGTGAACACGGTCGCCGTGCGACTGCTGCTGAAAGCGGGCGGCCCGCGCGCCGTCGCTTCGGTCGCGCATCGGCTCGGCATTGCCGACCCGCTGCCCGACAATGCCTCGTTAGCACTGGGAACTGGCGGGGTTGGGTTGCTGGAACTAACCGGCGCCTATGCCGCCTTTTGCAATGGCGGGCGCGCCGTCGCGCCGTTCGGCGTCGCGACTATCAGCGCCGCCGGCACTGCGGAAACTGCGCCGCATCGGCCGCCCCGAGAAGCGGTCGCGCCCACGCTCGCCGCCGACATGGCGAAGATGCTGCAAGCGGCAGTCGCACGCGGCACCGGCCACGACGCCGCCCTCCCCGGTCGCTTTGTCGCCGGCAAGACGGGCACGACCGAGGACTACCGGGACGCCTGGTTCATCGGTTGTGTCGATAACACGGTGATCGGCGTCTGGCTCGGCAACGATGACAACGCGCCGATGCGCGCCGTGTCGGGCGGCACGCTGCCAGCGGCGTTGTTTCGCGACATCGCGCAGGCGGTGCGGTAGAGGGTTACACCAAGCGCACGGTCGCCTGACGGCTTCGGGGTGTCGTCATCGCGAGCGAAGCGTGGCGATCCAGGCGGCCCATTCAGTGCTGCACGCTGGATCGCCACGCTGCCGCACACGGCGGCTCGCGATGACAAGATGAGCGCCGGGTGCATGTCCCTCTCCGCCCCTCCGGCGGGAGAGGGAGTCACACGAGCCGTGAAACGAGTTCAGCCCGCTTTGACCACGTAGCCGTAGGCAGCGTTGCTGCGGGCTGGGCCATCCTGCAAGTAGGCCAGCTTCATCTTGGCGATCCCGTCCGTCTCCCATGGGCTGAGATCGGCCTCGCGCAGCGCAAGCTTGTAATGCCGCGCACCATTCAGTCCGATAATCGAACTTTTCACTACCCCGTCCGGAGCGCCGAGCGGCGCGAAGCCGTGCGCCTTCTGCATGTCCTCGGGGATCTCCAGCCGGCGGAACGCCTCGATCTGCCATTGCGGCGAACCGTACCAGACGGAGTCAGTACCCCAGATGATGTGGTCGTAGCCCAAGCCCTTGACCAACGTGCCAAACAGCGCTGCGGCAAGCCGCGGACTGGAGGTGGCGCAAGCAGCGAAGCTGGTGCCGACATCGCAATACACGTTATTCACGCCGTGCTCGGCCGGAATGCGCGCCAGATCGGTTACCCAGTTGATGTTTCCGGTTTTGTCGAATTCCGCCAGGGTGTTGGCCGGGTCTGCCTGGAACATCTGCAACGCCGAGTGATAGATCACGAAGCTCATCTGCGGCCAATCCTTGGCCGCCTTCGGCAGATCCTCCACGGTCGCGTATTTCCAAGAGTTCGGGAACGCGGACGCGTAATCCGCCGGGAGCAGTCCCTTGTGGATGCATAGCGTCGTGATACCCGCCTTCACCGCCTTTTCGTAGAACGGATACATCACCTGCTCGTCGTCCAGCCGCCAAGGATACTTGGTCGTCTTCGGCTGCAACGGATCGCCGATCGTGTAGCTCTTCCAACTCGTGGGCCTCACCACCTCGATGACCCGATCAACCTCTTCCATCCAGCCGGGTTGTTTCGGCGTCACCAACGAGTGGAATAGCAGCCGGTTGCCGCCGGCGATGCTGTTAACGGTCTGCGCCGCCTGCTTGATCTGATCGTTTGTCAGGAACCACTTGTCCGGATCGTCGAACGGCGCCCCACTCAGAAGTCCGACCGTCGTATCGCTGTCGAGATAGACTTCCTTGAGGAAATTCTCGAACTTGTATTGATCGAGCTTTTGCGCATCGGGACTGCCCAGTGCCGGGTTCCAGTTTTGGGCGGCGGCATATCTGGCGAGGCCCACGATGCCGTCCCATTTATAGTCGTCCCGCACGAAGTGCAGCTGATCGTCGAAGACGAACTGCTTGGCTGTCGCGCCCGCACGCGCCGCCGCCGCGTCGGGCTGTGCCGCCTCGGCGGCGTTCACATCGAAGACCCGCCCGTACACCTCGTTCATCGCAACGAAGGCCGCAGCCATGCCGCAGGCACTCCGCAGGAAGCCGCGCCGGTCCTGGCCCAGCCGGCGCCCGTTCGTGTCGGCGAGATCCTTGATGCGGGATTCGACCTGCTTCTGCTGCGCGGTTTGCGGCAGCGGATTGAACTCTCCATTGGAGATCATCTGTGTCGGAACCGGCGAATGAAACGCCGCTTCTTCCGCAGGTGCCAGCGCGGCAACCTCACGGTCGCTCAGGAACAAGCCCATTGCTATTTTCCCCCCGAAATCGGCGGCGCCGGGCTGATTTGGACGGCGCCCCCGCTCAGCTTAAGCGATTGTGACTATCGGTGAGCCGCCTCGCACGTGTCAAGTGAAGCGGTCCGCACCCGGACACCGACCCCGGATCGCGCACCTCGGCTGATGGTCGTCGAGCCGGAAGAGCGCGACGATTTCCGCGGCCCAATGTCTTGAACACATGGCACGGAGGCGAAAATGACAAGACGATCCGCTTTGACCGGTCTGTTGCTGTTCGCGGTTACACTGGCGATTGCGCCAGCCACACGGGCGCAATTCGCGTCTCAGGATGTGATGGATCACGCGATCCAGACCGTGAATGATCTCAGGCGCGATCCGGCATTCGGCAATGCGCAACGATTGATCCAGCGCGCGCATGGCGTGCTGATCGTGCCACGGCTGTATAAGGGGGGCTTCTTCTTCGGCGGATCCGGCGGCGAGGGCGTGCTAATGGCCCGCCGTGGCCCGCGCGCCTGGAGCAATCCGGCCTTCTTCTATCTTGCTTCCGCCTCATTCGGCCTGCAAATCGGCCTGCAACAGTCGGAGATGGTGCTGATCGCGCTCTCACAGCGTGGGCTTAATGCCCTGCTCACCAACGGTTTCAAGTTCGGTGCCGGCGCCGATATCGCGATCGCCATGCTGGGTTCCAGCGCCGAGGGGGCAGCAACGACCGGCGGCGCGGATATCGTCGTCTGGGCCTCCACGGCCGGTCTCTATGGGGGGCTGACCATCAACGGCTCCGTCATCAAACCGTCGCCCGATCACGACCGCAACTTCTACGGCCGCCCGGTGACGACGCAGGAAATCCTGTCGGATCGCGTCGTCGCCCCCCAGTCGGCCGCCCGGTTGCGGTATGACTTGGCCGGCATAGCCTGAGCGTTGTCACCGCCCGCGCCGGACGCCGCGCGCGGGCGGACCTCCTCTCCGTGGACACGGCGCGGCTTTCGGCGCAAACACGCCCGCCGTGCCACATCCCGGATGGACCGATGCCGCAGACCGAAGTGGGCTGTTCCGAAGCCTTGCGCGACGAGCTGGCCGAATGGGTCCGCCAGGAGACCCCGACCACGGAGGCCGCGTCGGTCAACCGGCTCATGGATCGGGCGGAGGCAGCGTTGGCAAGCGTTGGTGCCGCGATACAGCGGATTCCGGGCAGCAACGGTTTTGCGGACATCCTGATCGCCCGCACCCGGGGCCCGGGCAGGCCGGTGCTCATGCTCGGACACCTGGATACGGTCTGGTCAACGGGCACGCTGCAAACGATGCCGTACCGGGTCGATGGCGAGAAGGCGTACGGACCGGGCATTTTCGATATGAAGGCCGGCAGCTTTCTTGCGACGCATGTTTTCTGCTCGGTCCTGCGCCAGCGCGTCCGCACGCCGCGTCCGCTGGTCCTGATGCTGACACCGGATGAGGAAGTGGGCAGTCCGAGCAGCCGGGCCTGGATCGAGCGCGAAGCCGCCGAGTCTGCCTATGTGCTCGTCCTGGAGCCGGCCGGCGCCGGTGGTGCCTGTGTGACGGCACGCAAGGGCGTCGGCCGCTTCGTGCTGCGCATCGAGGGACGCGGTGCGCATGCCGGTGGCAATTTCGAGGACGGCGCTTCGGCGGTGTTGGAACTGGCGCAGCAGATTCTGGCCATCCATGCGATGGTGGACGTTGATCGTGGCATTACGCTGAACGCCGCGCCGGTCTGGGGCGGCACGCGTCCAAACGTCATTCCGCCCGAGGCCGGTTGCGAAGTCGACCTTCGCGTGAACACGATCGAGGATGGGGCGGCAATGGAACGCGCGCTCCGGGAACTCTGCGCGCGCACGCCGGGTTGTCGGGTCATCGTCGAGGGCGGAATGAATCGCCCGCCTTATGTCGAAACTACCGATATCACCGCGCTCTGGCAGCGCGCCCGCGCCGTTGCCAGCGAGGTCGGGTTCGACCTGCCGAAGCAGAGCCGCGGCGGCGGGTCCGACGGCAATTTCACCGCCGCGATGGGCGTGCCGACGCTGGACGGGATCGGCTGCCCCGGCTCCGGCGCGCATGTTGCCTCGGAGCATATCCTGTGGCGACGGTTGGCCCCGCGCGCCGCGTTTCTCGCCGGTTTGCTGGAGACGCTGGATTAGCGGGGGTCATGATGTCTGGAACTCCGTCCGGCGGCAACTGCGCCCCCTCTCCGCCCCTCGGGGCGGAGAGGGCCGGGGTGAGGTGGGGGCACTCCGAACGGTGGCTGCGTTGTACTGCACGGCACAACACCGCAGTCACCCGGTCGCCGGACGGCAAACTGCCAGTCATACCCTGCGCGCCCGAGTTTCCCCCACCTCACCCTGCCCTCTCCGCCCCCAAGGGCGGAGAGGGAGCTGACGCGCATGCTCTTTAACTCGCAAGTTTTCGTCTGCATCTTCCTGCCGATCGTGCTGGCGCTCTACTACGCGTTCGCCGGCAGCCGGACCGCCCGGCAGGTGCTGGTGATTGCAGCCTCACTCGCTTTCTACGGCTGGTGGGACGTGCGGTTCGTGCCGTTGCTGGTCGGGCTCACCCTCGCCAATTGGCTGATCGCGCGCTGGTTCGGCGTGCGCCGGGCGGATTGGATTCCGCTACTCGGCGTGGCACTCAATCTTGGCGTCCTCGCGCTGTTCAAATACGCCGATTTCCTGCGCGGCAATTTTTACGGCGCGCTGGGCGAGAGCTGGACCGCGTGGCACCTGATCCTTCCGCTCGGCATCAGCTTTTTCGTCTTCCAGAAGATTTCGTATCTGATCGACCTCCGGCGCGGCGATCGCCACATTTACGGCCTGCTCGATTTCTTCATGTTTGTTACCTTTTTCCCGCAACTTATTGCCGGCCCGATTGTCCGCCACAATGAGATTATTCCCCAATTCCAGGCCGACCCGCGCAGCCGGGACATGTGGGAGAATCTATCGCGCGGCTTCGCCCTGTTCGTGATCGGCATGGCAAAGAAGGTGGCGCTCGCCGACACGCTGGCGATGGTTGCGGATCCGCTGTTTCATCACGCGGCCTCGGCGCCGCTGGAGGCTGACCCGGCCTGGGTCGCGGCCATTGCCTACACGCTGGAGATCTATTTCGATTTTTCCGGCTATTCCGATATGGCGATCGGGCTGGCCCGCATGTTTGGGCTGCGGCTGCCGTTCAACTTCGACGCGCCCTATCGCGCGGTGTCGGTGCGTGACTTCTGGCGCCGTTGGCACATGACCCTGTCGCGCTTCCTGCGCGATTATCTCTACATCCCTATGGGCGGCAATCGGTGCGGCCCGGTCCGGCAGGCTGCGAATCTGATGCTGACGATGCTGCTGGGCGGCTTGTGGCACGGCGCCGCCTGGACCTTCGTGGCCTGGGGCGGACTGCATGGCGCCGGGCTGACGGTGAACCATTTTTGGCAGCGCACCGGGCTTCGCCTGCCGCGCGCACTCGCGTGGTCGGCAACACTCCTGTTCGTCATCGCCGGCTGGGTTTTGTTTCGGGCGGAGAGTTTCACGACAGCCGGTTCGATGCTCGCCTCCATGCTCGGCCGGCACGGAATGGGTCACGTCGTACTCGACCGGGAGTACGTGGCCGCGCTGATCGGCGGTGCCGCGATCGCCCTGTTCGGGGCCGACCAGTCAAGGGGCGGCGCTGGAGCGGCTGCGGCCGCGCCCATGGCTCGCGGTTCCGGCCGGGGCCGGGCTCGCGTATCTGCTGCTGCTGGTCGGCGGGCGGTTGCCGAATGTCTTCATCTACTTCCAGTTCTGACCAGCCGCCCCCCTGGCGGCGCTTCTTCGCGCTCGCTGCTGGCACAGCGTTTGTCGCGACCGCAGTGATCTACCTGTTCGTCGTCCTGATCGACCCTTACGGCATCCTGCCCTTCTCGCCGGGAGGCGAGCGTTGGTCGGTGGCCGACGCGCGTCTTGCCTATCCGGCTCTCGCCCGATCGCCGCGTTTCGACAGCGCCATCGTCGGCACGTCTACCAGCCGGCTGCTGCGCCCGGCGGCACTCGATCCCCTATTCGATGCGCGCTTCGTCAATCTGGCGATGGACGACGCAACAGTGTTCGAACAGGCGAGCATACTCAGGGTGTTCCTGCGCGCGCATGCAAACCCGCGCATCGTCATGGTCGGGCTTGACGTGCGCTGGTGCGTCACGGGTGAGACGTATCCGAAACTGACCTTCCGCCGTTTTCCGTCCTGGATGTACGGAACCGCGCTCTGGCGCGGCTACGCGCACATGCTCGATCTGTACACGGTGCAGGAGGCGGGGCAGGAAGCGGGGATTTTGCTCGGCCTGAAGCGTCCGACGCAGGGAAGCGACGGCTATACGAGCTTCGTCCCGCCCGACAACGAATATGATGCCGCACGGGCCGAACAGCATCTGCGGCTTGCGGGCCCGTACATTCCCGAAGGCGAGCGCGCCGGCCCGCCGCAGGACTGGCGCTTTCCGGCGCTGGAGACGCTGTCGGCCCTGCTGCAGGCCTTGCCGGACGGAACGCGCAAGATTCTGTTCTTTGTCCCCTATGATCGGCACGCGCTCGCCGAGCCGGGCAGTCCGGGCGCCGCGCTCTGGTCGGAATGCAAACGCCGCGTCGCCCGCATCGCCGATGCGACGCCGAATACGCTCGCCGTTGACTTCATGATCCCCAGCCCGATTACTTCGGCGGATAGCAACTACTGGGATCCGCTGCACTTTCGCATCGGAGTGGCGGATCGCCTGGCGCGCGACCTCGCCGATGCCGCGAAGGGGAAGGTATCGCCCGATGGCCGGATCCTTGCCGATAGCGGCGACGCCCCGACAGAGGAAGCGGCGGCACATCCGCCGCCTTGACCGGCGATGACGCCGGCCTACCTCGACCCTCGTTCGGGCGCCACGTTTGCGCTTGACGAGCCCCGCTGGTCCGGCCCGGACCATGCGCCGTTACTGCTGACGCCGCTGCGCGGCATCACCCGCGCCCAGATCGACACCGGCACACGCAGCCTCTGGCGCTACCGGGCTGCCCTGCCCTTTACCGTCGATAGCCCGATCAACCTGGGCGAGGGCGGCACACCGCTGCTGAGCCGCCCGATTGCTGGGGCGCAAGTCCATCTCAAATGCGACTGGATCATGCCGACCGGCAGTTTCAAGGATCGGGGGGCCAGCGTGCTGCTGTCGCTATTGCGGGCGCAGGGCGTGACCGAGGTCTTGGAAGACAGTTCCGGCAATGGCGGCGCCGCCGTTGCTGCGTACGCCGCCGCGGGAGGCATGCGCGCGACGATCCTGGCACCCGCCGCAACCAGCCCGGCCAAGACCGTGCAGATGCGCGCTTACGGCGCCCGCGTCGAACTGGTCGGTGCGACCCGGCAGGAGACCGCCGAGGAGGCGATCGCGCGTACGGGGTCGCTGTTTTACGCGAGCCACAACTGGCACCCGTTCTTCCTGCAGGGCACCAAGACCTTGGCCTACGAGCTTTGGGAGGATCTTGGCTTCCGGGCGCCGGACAACGTTATTGTCCCGTGCGGCGCCGGGTCCAACGTGTTGGGCTGCGAGATAGGCTTCTCGGAATTGCTGCGCGCGGGCGAGATCGAGGCAATGCCGCGCTTGTTCGCAGCCCAGCCGGCCCATTGTGCGCCGATCGCGGCGGCGTTTCTGGCCGGAATTGACGCGAGTGAGCCCGTCGAAGTCCGGCCGACTATCGCCGAGGGGACCGCCATCGCTCATCCGATCCGCCTGCGGGAAGTGCTGGGCGCGTTGCGTGAGACGCTGGGCGGCGCGGTGATGCTGCGCGAGGAAGAGATCGTGGCGGCGACCCTGGAGCTTGCCCGGAGTGGGATTTACGTGGAACCGACCGCGGCGCAGCCGGTGGCGGCGTTTCGGAAACTGCTGGAGAGCGGCACGGTCAATCCCGAACAGACCACGGTTCTCGTGCTGACCGGCAGCGGCCTCAAGGCAACACCACGCATCGCCGATTTGCTGGACCAAGTGTCCACGCCCTGACGGAACGTTGCCGCCCTCGGCACGCGGGCTTTGCCGTTCATCAAGCAGCGAGAATTGCAACCCCGAACCGCTCCGGGCGTTGCTGCGCCGAGATGATCATTTCAACCCCGGATATCAATACGATACGATCTGCCATACCCATGTTTGGGGACGGGCGCGAATGACCCGTTCAGGCTGCCGGCTGTTCAATTCTTCAAGACGCAGCGATGCGGTGCTGTTCCTGAGCGGGTCTGATCGCGACGTGGACGGCATGTCGCAGCCGAAACACCTTTGTGCTGCACCAAGCCCGGATCCGGCCCGCCGGGGCCAAGCGCGATTCCATGACCGCGGCGGACGATAGCGCCCACTCTCCGGCGCCACTCGGCTCCGAGCCGCCTCGAATCGCGCCCGAGCCACCGGCCGCGAGAGAGAAGCGCAGCCGGTGGCCGGGCTGGATCTGGGCCGTGCCAATCGCCGCCCTGATGATCGTCGCTTGGCTGATTTTCAAGGAATTCGCCGCACGGGGGCCGGAGATCAAGGTGGTCTTCACGGGCGCCGAAGGTGTCAATCCGGGCCAAACGGAAGTCCAGTACCAAGGGATAAAAGTGGGCGAGGTCGAGGCGGCGAAGCTCGAAAAAGACCTCACACACGTCCGCATCACGATCCGTATGAACTCCGACATGGATGGGCATTTGGGTCCGGGCACCAAGTTCTGGATAGAGGGCGCCAGTCTCAGCAACTTGGCGTCGATCAAGGCGGTCATTTCCGGCCCGACAATCGAGATGCTGCCACGCCCCGGCAAGACGCAGGATACTTATATCGGCTTGAATGAACCCCCGGTCTTGACGGAGCTTGTTCCGGGCCGGCAATATGTGCTGCAGACCGGTTCACTCGGCAGTGTCTCGCGCGGTTCAAGTGTGTTCTACCATGACCTGAGCGTGGGCAAGGTGGATCGGATCACGCTGGAGCCGGACGACCGGTTCAAGCTGATCGTCTTTATCGACGCGAAATATGAGCGTTTGGTGCATGACAACACACGCTTCTGGAATGCGGGCGCGGTGCAACTTTCGATGCAGCCGACCGGACCGCAGGTGCGGTTTCAGTCGGTTCCGGCCATGCTGCAGGGCGCAATCGATTTCGATACACCGAAGAACGATCCGGGACCGGTCGCGGCGGCGCAACATTTATTCACGCTGTACGACGACAAGGACGAAGCCGAATACGCGCCCGGCCCCGCGGCGGTCGCCTACAAAGTCGTGCTCGCGGCCGAATCGGGCACGGTCGCGGCGGGAGCCCCGGTCGAACTCGCTGGCAAACAAGTAGGCAGCGTGAAATCGAGCACGCTCGAATTCGACATGCAAAGCGGCAAACTGCAACAGATCGTGACGATCACGATCGAGCCCTGGCGAATCGTGCTCGCCGGCGCAAGCTGGGGGAACGATCCGAAGGAGCAAATGAACGCGGTTCTGCAGCGGATGATTGACGAGGGACTGCGCGCGCAACTGGGAAGCTCGGTTCCGATGGTGGGGCCCAAGAACATCCAGCTTGCCTTCGTCTCGGGCGCTGGGCCGGCAAAGCTCGAGCCGGGGAATCCGCCGGTAATTCCGGCCAGCAGCGGCGGCGCCGGTATCAACGGCATCATGACTGCCCTGAACCACATCGCCGGGAAGCTTGACGGGGTTCCACTCGATCAGATCGCGGACAACATCAAAATTGCCACGGGCCGCCTGGCGCAACTCAGTCAGTCGCCGCAGATCACCGCGAGCCTGGATAATCTGAGCCGATCGCTGGCCAATGTCGAACAGGTCACGGCCAGCGCCAAGACACAGCTCCCGGCATTGATTGCCTCGCTCCGACAGGTCGCGAGCAACGCCGATAATGCCGTTACATCGGTCCAGCATCTGGTAAGCTCCGCATCGGGTAAGGGGCCGGTCGGGCTCAAATCGGCAGGGCTTAGTGAGACATTGTATCAAGTCAGCCGGGCTGCACAGGCGGTCCGCGAACTTGCAGACTACCTCGACCGGCACCCGTCCGCGCTCATTCGCGGTAGGGGATAGGCATGCAACCACGTAGGGTGACACTTTGGGTCGTGCTGCTTCTGGCTGGGTGCGGCAGCGCCAGTACGAGTTACTACACACTCGACCCGATGTCGCCGGCAACACCGCTATTTGGCTCGCACGCGCTGCGGCCGCCGATCGAGGTCGCCCAAATACAGCTGCCGGGCACGATCGACCGCAGTTCGATCGTGTTGGACGCCGGCAGCGACCGGCTTGACGTGTCGGCCAACGATGCCTGGGGCGCACCGCTGGATCAGACGATCCGACGCACCCTGTCATCCGATCTCAGCGAACGATTGCCCGCGGGTTCGGTGCTTCCCCCCGGCACGCCGGCGCCTTCGGGCGGGGTGCAAGTTCTGACCGTCATCATCGACCGGTTTATTGGCGATACGAATGGGCGCGTGATTCTTTCGGTCGCGTGGTCCATCACGCGTTCGGGCGCAACCTCCTCCGGCCCGTTGCATCGCGAGCGGATCGAGACGACCGCGCGAAGCGGCAGCGTGGCGGACGTGGTGCCGGCCATGAGCAAGGCACTGGCTGAGCTCGCGAACCGGATCGCGATTACCTTGACGTGACGGCAGCGGCCCATGCCCCGAAGCTTGCCTCGGCAACCTCTCGCACGCTTTCGGTCCGGAGAGAGAAGTGGGTCAGGCTGCAGCGTCGAGCAACGAACTCTTGCTGATTGTTTCGGAGTTCGGGCCGCGCCGGTTGCCGGGAATCGCCCGACCCTAGAGCGATCTCACCTTGCCTGGAAATCGCATTTGGGGGTTCCGACACGGGCCTGAGGTGTAATTCATAGGTCTCCGGCAGTGACCGGAGGCGATGATGCGGTGGCGTCGGGGCCAAGCTCATAGCTGACTCACTTCCGCTCATTCCCGCGCAAGCGGGAATCCAGTCCGACAGCAAGGAATTGGGCGCATCCGCCTGGATGCCCGCTTTTCGCGGGCATGAGCGGGATTGGTTAATGACCCCGCCGTTTGGTATTACTCGGATCCGATCCGAGCGCCTTTCTCTGCGACGGAGCGTTTCATCAGCAGCACAACGAACACAAGCGCGATCATGACAACGGCCAGTACCCAGAACACATCGAAGTAGGCGAGCGCCGATGCCTGTTGCTGGCGCAGGTTTGCGAGCGCCTGCAAGGCCAGTTGCTGCGCGGCGACCGGATCGCCGGTCTGCTGCAGGAACGGTCCGGAAGCCTGATCAAGGAAGGAACGCGCAGCCGCGTTGAAAGGATCGAGCCATTCGCCAAGACGGAGGCTGTGGAACTGGTCACGGCGCTCCTGCATCGTCTGAGCCAGCGAGGTCCCTACGCTGCCGCCCTCGTTGCGCAGGAGGCTCAACAGGCCGATCGCCGCCCCGCGCAGCGCGGCCGGCGTATAGAGGTAAGCCGCCACGTTTGCGGGGGCAAAGCAGATCGCAAGCCCGACGATCAGCACCACCCGCGGCCAGACGGCCTGCCCCGGACTGATATCCAGGTTCATCTGCGACATCCAGTAATTCCCCGCGGCCATGGTTAAGAGACCCGCGGCAATCACCCACCGCGCATCGGTTCCACGACCGAGCGTGCGCCCCACGAACGGCATGGCGACGACGGCAAAGAAGCCGGCCGGCGACATGACCAGTCCGGCGCTCAGTGCATCGTAGCCGAACAGCGACTGGAGCAAGGCAGGCAACGAGGTGCTGGCAGCATACAGCACCGCGTAGGCGCCAAAGATGATGATGCAGCAGGCGGTGAAATTCCGCTCGCGCAACGGACGGAAATTGACCACCGGACTCGGATGGCGCAGTTCCCAGAAGATCAGCCCAGCCAAGCCCACGGCGAACAAGATCGCCAGCGTCTGCACACGCCCGAACGGGTCGCCCAGCCAGTCCCATTCCTGGCCCTTGCTGAGCATCACCTCCCAACAGACCATGACGATGACCAGCAGCGACAGGCCAACGCCGTCGAAGCTGAACGGTCGCCTCCGCAACTCCATGCGCTGTGCCGTAAGGTAATCGGGGTCCCGGAGTGTGACGGCACACGCACCCAGGGCCAGAAGGCCGACGGGGACGTTGATCCAGAACACCCACCGCCAGGAATAGCTGTCGGTTATCCAGCCGCCGAGCGTCGGACCGACGACGGGCGCGATCAGCGCGGCCAGGCCGAACAGCGTCATGGCCATGCCTTGCCGCTCGACCGGGAAGGCGTCCAGCAGCACGCCCTGGCTCGACGGCTGAAGACCACCGCCGGCGAGACCCTGGACTACGCGGAACAGGATCAGTTGCCCGAGCCCCGTGGCCATGCCGCACAGCCCCGAGGCGAGGGTGAATACGGCGATAGAAAGCAGGAAATAGTTGCGGCGCCCAAGATGCGCGATCAGCCAGCCGGTGATGGGCAGGATGATCGCGTTGGCCGCAAGGTAGCTGGTGATGACCCATTCGCCGTCATCGACCGTGGCCGACAGCCCGCCCGCGATATAGCGCAGCGCCACGACCGCGATCGTGGTGTCGAGCACCTCCATGAAGGTCGGCACCACGACGACAGCGGCGACGACCCAGGGGTTTATCGCCGCGCGGGATCGGGAATCCAGGCGTGTCGACGACAGTGCCGCGCCGGTCATTGCCTGGCGCCCGACGCGCTGGCGGCCAGACCAGGGCTCGGAGACCGCGGCACATCGGCCTGGAGAAACTTCCCGGCATCGGGTCCGGTCGGCGGCTTATTGATAGAGACGTAGGGAACGACCGAGGTGCCGATGAACAGAGGTGTCTGATCGGCGTTGTAATCGATCGAGATCGATCCGGACCGGCAACCGCTGGACCACCTTGACGAAATTGCCCGTGGCGTTCTCGGGCGGCAGCAATGCCAGGGTCGATCCGGTCCCCTCGGTAAAGCCGGAGACACGGCCCTTGAAGACGTGCTTACCGCCGTACATGTCAACGTTCAGATCGACCGGCTGCCCGATGCGCAGGTCGCGCAACTGCGTTTCCTTGAAGTTGGCGTCAATCCAGATTTCGTCGAGCGAGCGAACCGCCATCAGGTTCTGGCCCACCTGAACATAGTTGCCCGGATTGACGTTGCGCCGCGTGACGACACCGTCGATCTCCGCTGTGATATCGCAATAACGAAGATCCAGTTCGGCCTGCGCGAGATCGCGCCTGGCGGCTTCGAGTTTCGCCTCGGCCTGCTTGACGGCCGGGGCATTGGCCGTGAGCTGGGCGAACGTGCTGTTGATGTCGCCCAGTTTTTCGAACTCGTCGAGCATCGCTTTCGGACCCTGATCGAACGAGTGCACGACGCCGAGCTGAGCGGCACTCTGAATGAGCTCCGTCTGCGCCTCGAGGACGGACGAAAATGTCTCGTCGAGATCGGTCGGCACCTGGCCGAGATCGCCGCCCCCGTCAGGTTGGTCCGGCAGCCCCAGCGAGACGCGGATCTGGCGGACTTCGGCCAAGGTCTGGGCGAGTTCCGCGCCAGCCGTCGTCAGCTTCGCTTGCCGCCGGTCGTACTCCTCACGCGGCACATCGGCGCTGGCGACGAGCTGCCGGGCCCGATCGAATTCAACCTGCGCCAGCGCCAGTGCGGCCTTGCTCTTGTTGACAGTGGCGACCCGCGCGCGCAGGAGAGCGACCTGGCTGTCGACACGCTCCACGGCGCGTTGCAGGTTCCAGCGTCGGCTCCTTGCCTGTGCTTCGATCGCGCGCACCGCCGCGGCGGCTGCTTGCAGGTTTGCTTTCGCGGTGTCGACCGCTGCCTGCTTTTCGGAGACCGCAACCCGGTACGGCTCCTTGTCCAACTCGGCGAGGAGATCTCCCTTGTGCACACGGTTGTTGTCATCCACTAGAACGCGGGAAATCTGTCCTGCCACGCGGGGCGCAACAAATGTGACGTGCCCATTCACGTAAGCGTCGTCCGTGGAGACGGTGTTGAGCATCTCCTCGACCCGGGGGATGCCGAACACGAGGAGAACTGCCAGGACAGCAACACCGAGCACACCGGCCAGAAGCTCTCGCTTCCGCGCAGCCTTTCGGGCCTCCTGCGGCACGGAGCGGGACTCCGGCGGTGTCTGCGCGGATTTCGCGTCGTGGGCCGCCGAAGCATCTCCATTCCCTGTCGGTTGCCCATTGATCGAACCTGGCTTGTTGCTTTGCTCGGCCATGTCGGGCACCCGTTGCAAGGGGACGAAGGGACGGCATCGAAAAGGCTACCACTCGTCCTGACTGGAAAGATACCTCGTCCGCCCCGTAAAGTCGGCGCACTCCGGCGGGCATCCTCGAAGGAGCAATTCATCCGTGACGTGGCCGGTGGCTCGGGCTGCCCAGTCACCAGGACGTCTCTTGCCGCGGCTCGAGGGGTGGAGCAATTCAACCCACGCCGTGCCTGAACTGGGGAGATCAAAACCAGACCCCATCCGAACACGGAACTTCTTGCCCCTAACTTCCTGCTCCACAAATAAGGCAACTGAGCGGATTGTGGGCCTGCTCGGCGACATCCGAGGAGGCGCATTCGAACCGACCTGGGGTCTCCCGTCATCGACAAGGGAGGGTCAACCATGAAGATCGTCGTCATCGGCGGTACCGGCCTGATCGGCTCGAAGACCGTCGCCATTCTTCGTCAGGGCGGCCACGAGGTCGTCGCGGGCTCGCCCCAAAGCGGCATCAACACCATCACCGGCGAGGGGCTCAAGGAGGCCATGGCCGGCACGCAGGTGGTGATCGACCTCGCGAATTCGCCCTCATTTGAAGACAAGGCGGTGCTGGAATTCTTCGAGACCTCCGGGCGCAACCTTCTCCCGACGGAGGCCTCGGCGGGCGTCCGGCACCATGTCGCGCTATCCATCGTCGGAACCGACCGGAGCGACAATGGCTATTTCCGTGCCAAGGTCGCCCAAGAGAAACTGATCGAAGCCTCCGGCATCGCCTACACCATCATCCGCGCGACCCAGTTTCTGGAATTCCTTGGCGGCATCGCCGATTCAAGTGCGGATGGAAATAAAGTCAGGCTTCCGCCCGTCCTGTTCCAGCCCATCGCGGCGGACGACGTTGCTGCCGTCGTTGCCGATGTGGCGCTCGCGGCGCCGCGAAACGGCATCGTCGAGATCGCCGGCCCGGAACGAGCGCCGTTCAACGAAATTGTCGCCCGCTATCTGAAGGCGGTCGGCGACCCGCGTCAGGTGGTGAGTGACCCCGAGGCCCGATACTGGGGGGGCCGCGTCGAGGAGCGTTCGCTCGTGCCGTTGGGCGAGGCGCGCCTCGGCCGCATCGGTTTAGACGAATGGCTCCGCCGCTTTCGGGCAGGAACCTGATCCGCATCCGCCAACCGAAGGATAGATGTTACGAGTAGCCCCGAACGACTGACCATTGCGCCGCGCAAGCTGGCGTCGTTGCACGATACAATTGTTGCCTATGCCGCCGAGCATCCGGACACCACGCCGGACGAGTATCGTGCGTGGCTGAAACCGAGCACCGGGTCGAAAGTCAGCGCGGGTCTGATGAGGAACGCGCTCGACTACGTACAGTCCGCGTGAGTCCGTTCTAGGGGAACGCGGTGACGAACTGCGGTGTGTTTCTGGACGGATCGATGACCCGGATGATGGCTCCAGGACGGATCACACGTACGACCACCCCTTGGTGCCACGGGCGATGGCGAGCATGCGCGTGAGGAAGGCACCCGTGACGGCCACCACGACGCCGAGCCGGATCTCCTGCGGCTGCAATCGCCCGACCTCCCATTGCAGGAACAGCGCCAGCGCCAGGCCCCAAATGACGGCGATTTCGGGATAGAGTTCGCCGCGTAAATTCGCCACCAGCCGGTCGTGTCGCAGCAGATCGCGCATCACGCTGCCGAACGAGGCTGTGATGCCGGCCGAGACCGGTCCCCATAGCCAAAGCGGCTGGGCGGAGGTATCCAGCGCAACCACCACCCCGACCACCGAAAAGGCGGCCAGGCCCAACGCATCGCAGGTCTGAATTATCAGGGTTCCGGCCGCGCCATGCGAGCGCAGGCTGCGAGCGAGCCGAGAGGCGCCGAGGAAGGCGTTCCCCTTGATCACCACCATGGCGCACAACACAGTGGCGAGCACGACCAACAGCGATTGCGGCTCCCGCACAATGCCGAGTGGGCTACGCTGCAACAGCAGATCGCGCACCACGCCACCGCCGACCGCGGGAAGGCTTGCGAGCATAACGGCGACAAACAGGTTATACTGTCCAGCATAGGCGAGCACGACACCGGATAAGGCGAAGGCTACGGTACCGAGCAGCGTGAGCATCTGAAACCAGTTGCTGTCGAGTGTCTGACCGATCAGCACCGGCAAGGCGTATTCCTGGGCGATGCGATGGAACGCGCCGCTCCGCTTAATGGCGTCAATGGCCGCGTCCAGGCGCGCAAGCATCTGCGGCGTCTGCGAGATGCGGCTCAGCATGAAGTGAATTTCGGTGCTGAACCGGAGCGGATGGTCCTCGATCAGGCCGCCCTGATGCCGGCGCCAAGCCGTCGTGGCGGCGGCGATCTGATCGGCGAGGAATCCGTCGATACGTCCGTCGAGCAAATTTTGCAGGTTCGCGGCATCATCGCCGACGGCAACAATCTGGCTACAATTCGCGGGCTCGCTGATAAAGCGGTTGACCCGATCGTCGGCATAGGTGAAGCCGGCGATGACGCCAAGCCGGAAATGACGGCTGGCGAACAAATGCAACATCTGGTCGATGGTCCGAAACGGCAGGCCGGCGGAAGCGCCCCGCCGCGTGATCAGGACGTCGGTTTCCGTCCGGTACGGCTTGGAGAAGAAGGCGTAGGCGCCGCGCTGATTGCTGTAGGTTGCGCCCGCGGCGATGTCCATGCGGCCGGCGGCAAGCGCCGCGAGATGCGCCTCCCACGCCATCTGCCTGAGAGACAGATCGAGACCCATCTGCGCCGCGATGGCGCGTTCTATGGCGACGTCAAACCCGGTCAGGACCGGGACGCCGTGCTGATATTCCTGGTATTGATATGGATCCCACGGATACCAGCCGCCGCGCAGATCCATCCGGGGGAACTGGCCCGGCGCGTCGGCCATCTGAGCGTGTGGTATCTGTGCGACGGAGGCCGTGCGGAACGTTCCCCATACTGCAAGCACCAGCATCAGGGCAGCCACGCACCGCGCCGCGCGCCGGAATGACAGGGGCATAGGATCCGAATTGCGGCGTTCGTAACGGATCAGTATAGGTGACGGACCCGGGCCGGCTCAAGCGTTTCATGTAGCTTTCATCGTCTGGTCAGTCGGAGCGATCGCCGCCATGCTGCCTCACGAACGGCACGAGCAGCGCGCTGACCTGCTCCGGTTGTTCCTGCTGCACCCAGTGACCCGCGCCGTCGAGCAGGTGAGCCCCGACCATCCGTGTGCAGCCGGTGCCTTGCATCCGCTCGAAACTGCCCGGCACCTGATAGGTGCCCCAGTCGCTTTTCCCCGCGATGTACATGGCAGGAACGTCGATCGCGCGGCCGGAGAAGAGCTGTAGATCGGCCGCGTCAATGCCGCCCGTTCGACAGCGATAGTGTTGCAGCCCGCCCTGGAAGCCGGTGCGCGTGTATTCGCCGCTGTAGATACGCAACTCGTTGTCCGGCAGCCAGCGACAGGCGGCGATCTGCTCGGCGGACGGCATCTCGGGCGCCACCGTCTCCGGCATGGTCTTGTCCAGGTCCATGATGTAGTAGGTCGGCATCTTGGCGAGCTCGCTCGCCGTCCAGGATTTCAGGCGGAACGGCTTGTTTCCTCGCCAGTCGGCGCTCTTGTAGTGATAGTAGGCCCGCAAAAAGTCGTGCACGCCCTGGCTGGCGCCCCGCATATCGCCATCGGCCTGTCGTGTCGAATAATACCATTGATAGTGCTTGCGCGGCCGTTCCAGCCGCGCCATCGCGGCGTGGATATCGGCGGCGGGTCCGGATGCGCCGGGGGCCACGTCCTCCTTGTCCGTCGCTAATGGCAGGGCGGGCGGTCCGGCAAACGGCGCGCTCATCAGCGCGACCGAGCGGAAGACATCGGGTCGCACCAGCGCGCACCAGGCGGCGACCGGTGAGCCGTAGTCATGCCCCACCACGCAGGCGACCGAGCGGTATCCGAGCGCCGCGATCAGCCCCAGGGCGTCGCGCGCTACGTTCAGTAGTCGGGAAGGCCGCAGATCGCCGTCATAGGTGCCGTCCCAGCCGGTGGTGCGTCCGTAACCGCGCTGGTCCGGGGCGACCACGTGGTATCCGGCTTCGGCCAGTGGCAGCATAATCTTGCGCCAGGACCAGGCGAGCTCCGGGAAGCCGTGCAGCAGCAGTACGCAGGGCCTGCCCTCGTGCTCGTAACCGGCTTCCAATATATGCACGCGGAGGCCGTTGATGTCGCCACGCACGAAACGCGCGCGAATGCCGTGGGGAAGGACGGAACTGTCCAGGGGTGCCAAATCGGTCATTTGCTAGCTCCGGAGGGATGGGGGTGCGAAAGTAAACCGGCATCGAGCCGTGCCAGCCGGTCGAACTCAGCCACGCTCAGCGTTTCCGCCCTGCGGTCGGGCCCTATTCCGGCGGACGCCAGGAGCGCTGCACCGCCGACCGGTCTCAGCGCTCCGCGCAGCATCTTCCGCCGTTGCCCGAACGCCGCCGCAGTCAGCCGTTCCATGCTAGTAAAAAGCGCCGTATCCGGCTGTGTCGGATGCGGCGTTAAGCGCACCACGGCCGACCAGACCTTTGGCGGGGGCACGAATGCCTCGGGCGGGACGCGCAGGACCAATTCCGTGCGGCAAATCCACTGGGCGATAACCGAGAGCCGCCCGAATTCCGGGCCGCCGGTTTGCGCACAGATCCTCTCGGCCACTTCCTGCTGGAACATCAGCGTCATCTGCTCGAACGCGCTCGCCTCTCGCAGCCACCGCAGTAGCAGGGGCGTGGCCACGTTGTAAGGCAGGTTGGCAATGATCTGGCGCGGCGGTGGCACGAGGGCGGCAACATCGACCTCCAGCGCATCCGCCTCGAGCACCGTTAGCCGGCCCGGCCAGACCGCAACCAGCTCGCGCACTGCGTTCACCGCCCGGGAGTCAATCTCGATTGCAACCAAAGACGGCGCGGCCGAGGCCAGGATGGCGCGCGTCAGCCCGCCCGGACCCGGCCCGATTTCGATGACGTGCCTTCCGTCAAGCGCGCCGGCGGCACGTACAATTCGCGCCGCCAGATTGCCGTCCAGCAGGAAGTGTTGCCCGAGCGCGCGGCGCGCACCCAATCCATGCCGCGTGATAACCTCGCGCAGCGGCGGCAGTGTCACCCCACCGGCGCTGGTGTCAGCGACAACGACGTGGTCGAGCGGACTTCGATCATGGCCTGGCGGCGGAGATCCTGGAGCAACTGCCGGGAGAGCAGTTCCACGCGCTGGTCGAGGATCTGCCGCTCGACATTCTCCTTGGTCATCTCGGCGAAATTCCTGTCCTCGCGCGAGCAGACGACCATCACCGCGATGCCGTCCGGCCCGACCAACGGTTGGCTGGCACGACCCACCGGCAGGGTGGCAAGAATTTGCCGAAACTGCGGGGGTTGGACGTTATCGAGCCGTATCGGGCCGGGGTCGGACGGACGAATCGAGCCGTTTTCCCGGGCGACCTGCTCCATCTCTGCGCAGCTCTTCACTCGCGCGCTGATCGCCTTCGCCTTATCCAAGGTCGCGAGCTGCGCCGGGGTCGGCGCGGCGGCATTTAGCGGTGAAGAGAACGGCAGGAAGGTCTGCCGTAGGTCAGGACAGTCGCCATGTCACTGCCGAAGTCGTGCTTGGCGACCAGCATATCGATGGCGAGCCCACCCGGAACCTTGATCGGGTTGCTCACGGCACCCGCCGGCATTGCCTGAACCACCTGCGCCACTTGCGGGTCCAGTTGGTTGAGCTGAACCCAGCCCGCATCGCCTCCGGAAAGCGCCGTCTGGCTTTGGCTGAACTGCGCTGCCACAACCGGAAAAGCCGCGCCGGCGCGCAACTCCTTGATCACGGTTTCGGCGAAACGCTGCGCGTCGGCGGCTGCGGCCGAACTCGCATCATCGATCGGAATGAAGATTTCACGAAGGTGATAAACCGGCTTACCCCTTTCCTGAACGTCCAGGCGTTGGCGGGCCGCCACATCGGCGGGGCTGATCTTCAGCCGATCGCCCAACCTCTCGCGCATCAACAAGGTCCAGCCGATCTCGGTCCTGATCTGGTCCACCAACGTAATATAGCTCACGCTATCGGCTTCCAGCCTGGTCCGCAGCCCGCCCTGCTGCAGGCTGTTGCGCTGCTCAATTTCCTTTATGGCGGCGGCGATCTGCTTGTCTTGCACGACGATGCGGTTCTTCTCGACAGCCTGCATACGCACCCGCTCG
>CAWGIP010000040.1:0-48289 GCA_963822675.1 uncultured Pseudomonadota bacterium
CCCCTTGAAGAAAGGCTCGGGCGGCACTTCGGACCAATTCGAGGCACGCACCTCACCCTTTTGCACCATCTGCAGGATGTCGTCCTGGCGCCCGCCGGGCAGGTCCGGAAAGGGTGGTTGAAACGCAACCGCGCCTCGGCGTCGATCGCGTGCAACCCCCGCCGCCACATCTCCTGCATGTTCGGCTGACCCGCCTGCTGCATGCCGTCGCCCTGATTCTCAGCCATTTTCTGGTCGATGAAATTGGCAATCGGAACCTTTGGGTTGCGCTCCTGCGGCTGCGGCATGATCCGGTCGCACAGCGCGAGCAAATCGTCCATTCCTCGGCAGTGAAGAATTGGCGCGGCGGCGGGCTGTTCAGCCGCTTGTCGATCACTCGCCGGGTCGCGTCATTCCAGGACGGCGTGTCGCGTTTGGCAAGCATCATGTAGCCGGGAAAGCGGTTGACGCCGTCGTGCATTACCGTGTCTCCTCCAGCAGGTCGAGCGCGGCCAGTCCGGCAAGCGCGAGGCCGGTAAAACTGGGCGGTGCGGGAATGGGCGGACCATTCAGCACGTTCTGGCTCCAGTTCCGCCACCCGCCCATGTTGCGGCTGACACCGTATGTGTGGAAACCAGCACCGGCGAAGCCAAGCGCGGCGGTGATCCAGAACCAGATGCGCGTGAAGCGCGCCCAACGAGGCTTGCGCTCCGCTCCGGCCTTGGCGATCAGTGCGGCGGCAACCGGCGGGATCGTCACGGGGAAATACATAAACGGATCCTGGAAGGCGCCCCGGAAATGCAGCAGCGCTGCCTCGGCAACGGTTCCCGCCAGACCGCCCGCCGTGATCGCTGCCAGCGCGTGACCAGCGGGAAAGCCGAACAGCGAAATGCGCGGTGTGCGCCTGTCGCGCACATGCTCGGCCGCAGTGCCCATCGTACCCGCCAAGATCAGGGCGTAGGGAGCACCCAGCGGCGCGCCGTAGAACAAATTGACCCAGGACAATCCGCCCGCACGCTTGATCACGTTGTAGAGGTGAAATCCGCCGCCGATCACACCAATGCTTGTCGATGCAATCGCCGTGACCTGCCTGAAGCGATGCACTCGCGGCGTACGGTCCCGCGTGCCGTGCAGGCTGGTCGCCAGCGTCATCGCCGATGAAAGGATCGGCAGCACCATCGCCTTATTGTGGAACATGCCGCGATAGTGTTCGATCGAGCTATCGGCTAGGACCGAAAGCGCCAACAGCGCTGAACTGGCATTGAGCTGGCGTGCAGCCTGCGCGGCCAGCCGATCTGCGTACTAAGTCTGCGGAAGGCGGATCGGCAATAGCCGTGATTTCTGGCGTGCAGCTGGAGCGTCAGCGACGGTGGAACGCGCGGCTAGAAGCCCGAGCACCCCGGTCGAGACGGCGGCCAGGGTCAAGAGGCCGGCGCCCTCAAGTTTCGTATCCGACATGTCCTCTCCCTGTCAGTCGTCCGCGTAGCGCTCGGCGTCCCCGCTCTTTAGCGCAATCCCAAGTCCCGGCCGCGACAGGTCGGGTCCGATCGCGCCGTCGCGGGGGATCGGCGCGCCGTCGAACAGCATGTGCTCGATCCGGACATGGTCATGGAACCACTCCAGATGCCGCAGCTTCGGCACCGAACACGCCGCGTGCAGATGAACCGATGGCGCGCAGTGTCCGGAGAAGTCGATCTGGTGCGCGTCGGTCATGCGGCCGATTGCGGTAAATCCGCTCACACCGCCACAACGTGTTGCATCCGCCTGCATCACATCGACGCAGTTGGCGGCGAGCATCGCGCGCGCATCTTCCACAACATAGATGTATTCGCCGGCGGCAACTTCCATCGGCGCGGGGATGCGTTCGCGCAAAAGCCTGAGGCCGGCGAGGTCCTCAGACGAAACCGGCTCCTCGAACCAGCGCACGTCATGGATCAGGATGTGATCCGCAAAGGCGAGCGCCCGCTTCGCAGCCAAGGCGCCATTGGCATCGACGAACAGGCCGGCATCGCCGATCGCCTCGCGCGCGACCTTGACACGCTCCCGGTCGCGCCGCGGGTCGCGCCCAACTTTCATCTTTACCCAGCGGCAGCCGTCCGAGCTTACCCGGCCCAATTGCTCGGCCAAGCGGGCATCGGTGTAGTTGGTGAACCCGCCGCTGCCATAGATCGGCACGTCCGGCCGTGCCGCGCCGACCAGACGCACGAGCGGCAGATCGAGCAGCTTCGCCTTGAGATCCCAGAGCGCCACATCGACCGCCGAGATTGCCGTCGCCGCGAGACCGCGCCGACCCATGTTGCGTACCTGTCGCTGCGTTAACGCAGCGCAGCCCGGGATGTCGAACGCGTCCTTACCCTCGATCGCCTTGGCGAGTTTCCGCTGATCAGCCCCGCATTGCCCTTGCCGGCGTAAGTGTAGCCGATCCCTTCCCGCCCCGCCGCCTGGACGGTCGCGACGATCAGCGTGGTAGTATCCCAGTCGAGCGTTCCGTCCTGCTCGGGCTGGTCGGTCGGGACCGTGTAGGCGCGCGCCTGCACGGTCCCGATCGGAGCCGCTGGCCGGGTCATGCCCCGTTCAACCCACGCCGGGAATATAGGTTGCCGCGAGCTCCTTAACGGTGCCCTTCAGAGTGGAGACAAGCTCGGGATCCTGCGGCAGCGAAGTGGCGAACCCCTTGGCATCCTTCAGGGTGATGTGCGGCGGCAGCGGCGGCACGTTCGGGTCGCAATAGAACTCCAGGATCACCGGTCGATCCGCCGCCAACGCCTCGTCCCAGGAACGGGCGATTTTCTCCGGGTCGTCGCAGAAGATACCCCTGCCGTTGGATCGGTTGGCGTAGCGAGCGTACCGAGCGCGTCGGGAATGCTCTGTGTCGCCTCGAATTTCGGGTCGCCGGCCTGCACGCGCATTTTCCACGTGACCTGATTAAGATCCCGGTTGTTCATGACCATGAAAATCAGATGCGGATTGCTCCATCCCTTCCAGTACTTTGCAACGGTAATCATCTCGTTGATGCCATTCATCTGCATCGCGCCGTCGCCAACCAGGGCGATCACCGGACGGTCGGGATAGGCGAACTTGGCGGCGATCGCGTACGGCACGCCGGCGCCCATGGTGGCGAGACCGCCGGACAACGAGCCCATCATGCCGCGCCGGATCTTGAGGTCGCGCGCGACCGTTCGCGCCGAACCGGAATCGCTGGTCAGGATCGCCCGCTGGGGATCTTCGGCGAAAACTCATGGAAGATACGCTGCGGGTTGATCGGATCGGCCGAGGGCATCGCGCGGGACTTCAACACCTCCCACCACTCGCTGACGTCTTTCTCGATCTTCTGGCGCCAGGAGCGGTCCTGCTTGTGCTTAAGCATGGGCAGCAGGGCGCGCAGGGTCTGCTTTGAATCGCCGAGCAGGCAGACGTCCATCGGGTAACGCACGCTGAGCATCGTCGCCTCGATGTCGATCTGCACGCCGCGTGCCGCGCCCTCCTTCGGCAGGAACTCCGCGTAGGGAAGCCCGAGCCGATCATGAACAACGTATCGCAGCCATCATCATGTCGTAGCTTGGCTTGGTGCCGAGGAGACCGATTGAGCCGGTGACGAACGGCAGTTCATCGGGCACTGCCGCCTTGCCGAGCAATGCCTTGGCGATGCCCGCGCCGAGCTTTTCAGCCGCCTCGATCACCTCGTCGGTGCATGCAAGGCGCCGGCACCGACCAGCATGGCGACCTTCTTGCCGCTGTTCAGCACCTCGGCTGCGCAGCGCAATTCGGCCTGCGTCGGCAGTGGATGCGGCACCGGCGCCCCCGATGCCGGACTGGATTGTGCCGTGATAGCCGTGCGGCGGCTGCTCGACCGCCTTCATCTCCTGAATGTCCTTCGGCAGGATGATGCAGGTAACCTGGCGGTCGGACCTGGCGATCCTGATGGCGCGATCGACCAGATGGCGTATCTGCCGGTGATTCCGCCTGCTGGACGAAGGCGCCGGCCACATCCTTGAACAGCGCCTGGAGATCGGTCTCCTGCTGGAAGTGCCCGCCCAGGGATTGGCGGCCCACCTGACCGACGATAGCGAGCACCGGCAGGTGGTCGAGCCGGGCGTCGTAAAGTCCGTTCAGCAAATGGATCGCGCCGGGTCCGGAGGTCGCCATGCAGACGCCGAGTTCGCCGGTAAACTTGGCATGTGCGGACGCCATGAAGGCAGCCATCTCCTCATGGCGGACCTGGACATAGTCGAATTTGTCGACAGTGCGCGCCAGCCCGCCGACCAAGCCATTGATACCGTCGCCCGGATAGCCGAAGATGCGGCGCACGCCCCATTCGTGCAGGCGTTCCCAAAAAAAGTCGCTTACCGTCTTAGCCATAAACGCGCCCTTCCGTTCACGCTCGTTACAACGGGCGCGTGCGAAGCCAGCGCGACGGCGGCTTGAGCGGGCGTCCGTCCCGGTCGGGCGTTCAACGCGAGTCGCTTCATCGCGTTGCCTCCAGATTGTCAGGGGTGCTCCCGCAAGCGCAATCGTGAGCCTGGCGCTGAAGCCAGCCCCTTATTCGCCTTAGTACACAGGAATTTGTGCCTTTGTTTCAAACGGCGTGAGCGTGTGTCCGGTTTAACAATCGCGCGGCCGTGCCCGGCCAGGGCGCCGCGCCCCCGCTTCGCTGGGGCGGATAGGACAAGAGGAGCAAGCAGCAATGAAATCCATGAACGATCTGTTTTTGACGTTCCTACAGGACATGTACTATGCCGAACGTCAGATCCTGAAAGCATTGCCGAAAATGGCCAAGGCCGCCGAAAGCGAGGAGCTGAAGCAGGCATTGATGCAGCACCGCGACGAGACACAGCACCAGGTTGAACGGTTGCAACAGGTCTTTGAGCAGATCGGCAAGCGTGCGCGCGGCCAAACCTGCGAGGCGCTGAACGGCATTGTCGAGGAAGGTGAGGAAGTGATTGAGCAGTTCGAGCAGGGTCCGGTCCGCGACGCCGGCATTCTGGCCAACGCGCAGGCTGTCGAGCACTACGAGATGGCGCGCTACGGAACGATGATCGCCTGGGCGAAGGCATGCGGATTGAAGGAATCGGTGAAGCCGCTTGAAGAGACGCTCGCGGAGGAGAAGAAGGCCGATCAGCTGCTTAGCAAGCTTGCCAATACGGCGCTGAACCAGCAAGCCAGCCAGAGAGCGGCGTAATTGGGACATCAGCGGCGCCTGCGCGATATTGCGGCGCCGCAGGTCCGGCAATCCGGGTATCAGTCAGAGCGAGGCGAGCATGGCCAATCAGGAAACACCGGAGCAACGCGCGACCGTCCGCCGCGTGATGCACGAGTTTAAGCACGGCGAACTGGAAAGCAGCCGGGGTGGCAAAGTTCGCAATTCCAAACAGGCGATCGCCATTGCCTTGTCGGAAGCCGGGGCGTCTAACCAACAGTCCGTCGGAAGGAACCATCGTCAGCTCAGTCGTTCCAAGCGAAAGGAACGGGCCGGGCAGACCGCCCAGGCAGAGGCGGAGGGGCAGGAGCCGGCTCGCCGTACGTTGCAGGAGGGGCGGCGCGGGGCTAAGACGGCGCGCGAGCAGCGGCCCGATTCGCGCGGACGCGACAAAGGCACACGAAAGCTCTTTACGCCGAGGCGGCGCGCAAGGGTATCAGAGGACGCTCACGAATGAACAAGGACCAGCTTGCCCGGGCCTTGCGGGATTGAACTCTGACGTCGTGTCGGCGAAGATTTTCCTCAGACGCATGGCGGCATCTTACGCCGGACGCTTCGATGGCCGATCTGGTAGGGATCACATGCTCTTGGACCATAATGTTGCAAACCAGGTCAAGACCGGACGGTTGACTTGCTGACCCCGGCCGGTTGTGCGCGCGGACTTGGGATCGTGCCGGTCAGCCTCGACCTGCTGGACGCGCATTGTCAGCGCATGATCCGCGCGCATTCGGCTCACGCGGGTGCCGGCCGGTGGCACCCGATCGGTGTTTCCGCTCTGGTGGGGCTGCTCGTGGCGCTGGTCGCTGTTGCGGGCGCGAGCCCGGACGCATGGGTCATTGTCGCCCTGGGCGGCATCGCCGCTGCTTTCGCCGCCGCAATTCGTCCGCGCGGACCGCGCAACGATCGGTCTCCTGGGTAGAGCGCGAAATTCCGGCGAATGCCCTGGACCGGTCCGGAATTCCCGCCTCCATCCGCTCCGTTGCCGGCGACATTCGCCGTCAAATGCCTGGCGCGCGGTTCGTCCTGGGCGAATTGCGGCGCAAATCCGTTGTGCTGGATCCGTACATGGTCATGGAACGCGATGCGCAGCGTATCGTGCTCGGCATTTGGGACGACGAGCAGGTTATCGCCTGCGCGCGCAGGATATGATTCTCCAAGCCCGGCGGCGCCAAATCTGCAATTAAGCGGATAAGGTGAAGCTCAACCGGGCGCCGCACATGCCCAGAACTACGACAATAGCGAGTACCGCCCCGCCAATGGCTCCGCCAATCATGATCCGGTCGGCGCTCGGGTTGCGGATGTTATGCGACAACATCACGCCGCGGGCGCCGGCAAAGGCATGCGCTACGACGAAGAACACGCCCAGCCCGTAATGCGGCACCAGGCGGATGTTCCAGGCATTCGCGATGAGCCCGCTTGGCGCGCCGGTGGCGAACGCCCAGTCGGAATCGATGTGCATGTAAGTTCGGGCGTAGATGAACACCGAGTCCATGTGACCGAGAATGTAAATCACAAGGTAAATCCCGCTCGCGATCTGGAGAGCGCGGAAACGGTCCATTGGAGCAGCGGCTTTTCGCACTGCCAGGCTGATGCCGCTGCCCACCTGGAATAGGAACAGGGCGACGAGAATGGGCTGCACAATCTCGGCACGATAGAAGTGGCGGAACAGCTTTTGCACAGCATTATAGGTTTGCGCCCCGGCCAGGAAGAACAGGTGGTTGCCAAGGTGCAGCGAGAGATAAGCCACAATTATGCAGAGCGCCGAGACACCATGTGCGGTTCGCAACCACGGCGGTGACGGCCGCGTAATGGTTGCAGGCAAAATGCGGTCGCTATCGGCGAGAGCGATAAACAGCAAGGCCGAGATCCATGCGGCGCACCAAATCCAGGTGTCGCGCACGGGATCGTGCAGCATGAAGAGGACAACTCCGAGAAAGACGAACATGGTCGGTGCCGCAACGGCGAGCAGGGCGACCATCCCTGCCCGAGTTTGCGCAGCCGAGCGAAGGCCCGATGCGGCGAATGCCATGAAACCGAGTAGGGCGACGACCGGCACGACAAGTGCAGCCATCAGGAATAGCGCCGCTACAATCCAGCCGGCGATGTCGCCCCGCATGCCGGCAGCGGCGCAGGCGTGGAAGCCGGCCAACAGAAACGGATATACCAGGGCCAGCAGCGCCGGCAGCAAGAGGGCGAGCCGCGCTTTTATTCGTTCGTATTTCGGCGCCACCCGGGTTGCCAATCGAAACGTTAGCTCCGGTGCCATAACCGTGCCTCCGAGCAGCCCGACCACCGGCCTACCCGCTGGGTCAGTACGTCTGAAGCGCCCAGACGCCGATTTGGGGACGGCTCGCAGCAGCATCTGCTGCCAGAATTCCGGGCCGAGCATCTCCGAGGAAAGCAAGCGCGCGGCCAGGCTCCGCTGGTCCAATTCCGTGGTCGGAACGCTGGTCGGAACCCCTCGCGTCGAGGCCAGCCAAGCGCGCGCTTCGGGCTCACCGCCGATCGCGTCAATAAGCCCGTTCGTCAGTGCCTGCTGTCCGGTGTAGGGCCGCCCGTCCGCCAGTGCCTTTACCCTGCCAGGGTCCATGTGCCGCCCCTCGGCCACGATGCGGACGAACTGATCATAGTAGTCCATGACCAAGCCTTGCAGCATGTCGCGGCCTTGCGGCGTCAGCGGCTCCACCAGGCTGGGCTGGTCCTTGAGCGGTCCCGACTTCACCACGGTGGTCTCAACCCCGAGCTTGGCCAGCAGCCCCTCGAGCTCTGCCGTTTGCAGATAGACACCGATCGAACCCGTGAGCGTGCCGCGCCGGGCGAAGATGCGTGCGGCCGGCGTGGCGATCATGTAGCCGGCCGAGGCGGCCGTGCCGCCCATGACCGCAACCAGCGGCTTGACGGCGGCGACCGCGGCGAAAGCGTCGTGCAACGCCTCGCCGCCGGCCACGCTGCCACCCGGACTGTCGATGGCGAGGAGCACCGCTTTCACCTGCCGGTCGCCGGCGAGTGCCCGGATCGCCCGTTCCAGCTTCGGATCGTCGGTGATGATCCCGCTGATCTGCACACGCTCGACCCGCGTGCCTCCGCCGCCGGCCGCACCGCCGACCCGAAGCCCGACCAGCACCGCCGCGACCACAGCCAACACGGCCAGCGTTTGCCAGAAAATCAGGCGGCGCTTGAGGCGCCGCCTGTCGATCAGCAGATCCGTTTCCAGGGACAGGTTCTTACCCGATCGCTCAGCCGTTCTCCGCCCTAGCTGTTCTCGGATTGGGCCTGCTGGTTGCGGCGCCGGATCGCGGCTCCCAGGATATCACCAAGTGAGGCGCCCGAATCCGAAGATCCGGTACTCGGCCATCGCCTGCTTCTCCTCCTCCATCTCCTTGCCCTTGATGGTGAGAGTGAGCTTACGCGCCGCGCGATCGATCGAGGTCACCTTGGCATCGACCTTTTCGCCGACAGCGAACCGATCGGGGCGCTGATCCGCCTTGTCGCGCGCAAGCTCCGAGCGACGTATGAAGCCGGTCAGCACGTCGCCGACCTTGACTTCGACGCCGTTGGCCTGAACCGCGGAGACGAGGCAGGTCACAACGTCGCCCTTGTGGACGGTCTCCAGAACCGAGGCGGCCGGGTCGTCCTTCAGCTGCTTGATGCCGAGGCTGATCCGCTCCTTCTCCACATCCACATCGAGCACCTTGGCCTTTACCAAATCGCCCTTGTTGATGTGCTGAATGGCCTGCTCTCCGGGCTCGTCCCAGGACAGGTCCGACATGTGGACCATGCCGTCGATATCGGCCGTCAGTCCGACGAACAGGCCGAATTCGGTGATGTTGCGCACCTCGCCTTCGACCACCGAGCCGATCGGGTGCTCGTCTACGAATTGCTCCCACGGATTGCGCTGCACCTGCTTGAGGCCGAGCGAAATCCGCCGCTTCGCGCCGTCCACGTCCAGCACCATCACGTCCACTTCCTGGCTGGTGGAGACAATCTTGCCGGGATGAACGTTCTTCTTGGTCCAGGACATTTCGGAGACGTGGACCAGACCCTCTACGCCCGGCTCCAGCTCGACGAAGGCGCCGTAATCGGTGATGTTGGTCACGCGCCCGGTGAATTTGGCGCCTGGCGGGTATTTGGCCGAAACGCCTTCCCAGGGATCGGCCTCCAACTGCTTCATCCCCAGGCTGATCCGCTGGGTATCGGGATTGAAGCGAATGACCTGCACCCGGACCTGCTGGCCGATCTGCAACGCTTCGGACGGGTGGTTGATGCGCCTCCAGGCAATGTCTGTTACGTGCAACAATCCGTCCACGCCGCCGAGATCGACGAAGGCGCCGTAATCGGTGATGTTCTTGACCACGCCGTCCAGAATCATGCCCTCCTTTAGGCCCTGGATCAGCTCCGTGCGCTGTTCGGCGCGTGTCTCTTCCAGAACGGCGCGGCGGGAGACGACGATATTGCCGCGCGCACGGTCCATCTTGAGGATCTGAAACGGCTGCGGCGTGCCCATCAGCGGCGTTACGTCGCGCACCGGACGGATATCCACCTGACTGCCGGGGAGGAACGCGACCGCGCCGCCCAGATCCACGGTGAAGCCGCCCTTGACCCGGCCATAGATCGTGCCGTTGACGCGCTGATTGCCCTCAAATGCCTTTTCCAGATTGGTCCAGGCCTCCTCGCGGCGCGCCTTCTCACGCGACAGCACGATCGAGCCGTCGCGGTCCTCGTATCGTTCGACATATAGCTCGATTACGTCGCCCGGCTTGATCTCCGGCTTGGTACCGGGCGGGCCGAATTCCTTGAGGGCGACACGCCCCTCGGACTTGAGACCTACATCGACGACGGCCACGTCGTCGGTCAGGCGGACAATCCGGCCAGTGACTACCGAGCCGTCAAAGCTCGTGTCGCGGCCCAGTGTTTCGTCGAGAAGCGCACCGAAGCTCTCACCCTTGAAATGATCTTGAGCGGGTTCGACGGCGCGGGCGGTGGCGGATGCTGCCATGTGGTGGATGTGTTCCGTTACGGGGAGCCCCGGGATTGCCGGGACCGGGCCGTTTGGCTTGCGCGTTCCTTGTTGGAAACACGACTTGCCCGCGGGGAACCGCGGGCCGAGGTTGCGGAGACAAAGCGGATGAGCGGCAGAGATAAGTCTCGCGTGCGTGAAGTCAAGCAGAACCGATCGTCGCGCCGGGGTGGTGTATCACAGATGTGTCAACAAGACGTTGCTCTGCGAGCGTGACGGCGGCCAGAGGCGCGAAGATCACGACATCTTCGGCAGCGTCCGATAGCAATGCTGCGAATGGCCGACCGGTCCGCCAACTCTTTCCCGCTATTCAGGCCAAAAGTGATCACTCGGCTATCGCCGTAGCCTCACGACGTGGTAGCGAAACCTGACGGGAGGGCGATCAGACCCCCCGGTGTAGGGGCCGAACGGATGCGCAGCCGAATACTGGTTGTTGCCCGGGACGTGGCGTTGCGAGGCCGCCTCGCGCGGCTGCTGAATGGCGCGGGTTACAGTGTGGAACTGGCCGAGAACCCAGCCCATGCCCGTCGTATCGGCCTGAAAGGCTTTGCGGTGGCGGTTGTTGCCCCGCACGGGCTCGGACCCGACGGAAAGGCCATGCTAGAAGAGCTGGCGGCCGTGACACGCCGTGTGCTCCCGATCGCCGCACGCGGCAGCGATGCGGTGCCCGGCTCAGGGCTTATCGACCCCGCGGACGAATCCGGCTTGCTCGCTCATATTGGCGAAGCGCTGCGACCTGCGCCCGAACCCAGCACGCCGGAGCCGGTCCTGCGGTTCGCAGGGTTTCGCTTGGATGTCGCCGGCCGCAGCCTGACAGATGAGGCAAGGAAAGAGGTTCCGCTTACGCGCGGCGAGTTCAACCTGCTGCGGGAATTTCTGCAGCGACCGGGGCGCGTTTTGACGCGCGATCAGTTGCTTCAGGCGCTTGCCGGGCGGGACGCCGAAATCCTACGACCGCAGCATCGACATGTTGATGGTGCGTCTGCGCCGCAAGATCGAGCCCGACCCGAAGCGGCCCAGCCTGATCGTCACCATTCCCGGCAGCGGTTACAAGTTCGCGGGCAAGGTGACTCCGGAGGCGATTACTGCGCCCGCCGGGGGCCGAGGCGAGTCGATATCCGCAACATCATCGCCGAGTCCATCGGCCGCTCCCGAACGGCGCCAGCTTACGATCCTGCAATGTGCATTGTCGGGCCCGGCTTTCCTCTCGGCACAGCGCGATCCGGAAGAACTGCACCGGCTGCTGACGGTTTTTTGCGGAAATGCTGCCGAAATCATCACCAAGGCCGGCGGCACGATCGCTCGATTCCTGAGTGAGGGGCTGCTGGCCCGTTTCGGCTATCCGCAGGCGCATGAAGACGATGCCGAGCAGGCGGTCCGCGCCGGCCTCGCGCTGATCGACATGGCCGGCCGGGTGCCCTCGGCCGAGCCGTTGCAGGCCACCGTCGGAATTGCCACGGGTATCGTCGTCATCGCCAGCCTGAGCGGCACCGGCGCCGCGCAGGAGCAAACGATCGTAGGCGAGACCCCGAATCTCGCCGCTCGCCTGCAAGCATTAGCCGAGCCCAATACTCTCGTCATCGCGGAGAGCACGCAGCGGCTTATCGGGAAGCGGTTCGAGACGGCGGCGCTCGGGGCGCAAACGCTGACCGGATTTGCCGAGGCGCAGCACGCGTGGCGTGTCATATCCGAGAACCGCGCGCTCGGACGCTTCGAGGCGCTTCGCGGGCGCGACGTGGCGAACATGGTCGGGCGTGAGGAGGAACTTGCGCTGCTGTTGCGGCGCTGGGAGCAGGCCAAGGACGGCGAGGGCAGGGTGGTACTGCTGACCGGCGAGTCCGGCATCGGCAAGTCGCGGATCACGGCGGCGCTGCTCGACCGGCTTGCCGGGGAGCGGCATACGAGGTTGCGGTGTTTCTGCTCGCCGCACCACAGGGACAGCCCGTTCTTTCCGATCATCAGCGAGCTGGAACGGACGACCGGATTTCTGCGGGAAGATCCAGACCCGACGAAACTGGCGAAACTCGAAGCCCTGCTGGCACAGTCCAATGCTACCGCCGAGCAGGTTGAGCTGATCGCCGGCCTGCTTTCTATTGCAACCGGACGCCACAGCCGTTTAGCGGACGTGAGCCCGCAAAAGCGTAAGGAGATGTTATTCGAAGCGCTGCTTGCGCAAATGGTGAGTTCCGCTGCGCGCCAACCGGTGGTGATAATCTACGAGGATGTGCATTGGATTGATCCCACCTCCCTCGAACTTTTGAGCTTGAGTGTCGGAAGCATAGATCGTCTTTCGGTTTTGCTGGTGATTACCGCACGCCCCGAGTTCAAGCCGCCCTGGCCGGACCAGGCGCATGTGACCAGTCAATCGATCACCCGTCTTAGCCGGAGGGAAGCGGCGGCGTTGATTGCGACCGTGACAGGTGGCAAGGCGCTCCCCGCCGAAGTAACGGAGCAAATCCTCACGCATACCGACGGTATCCCGCTGTTTGTTGAAGAACTAACCAAGGCAGTGCTGGAAACCGAACTGCTGCGCTACGCTGAGCAAGGCTATCAGTTGACCGGCCCATTGTCGTCTTTCGCCATCCCGACGACCTTGCACGACTCGTTAATGGCGCGGCTCGATCGGCTCGCTCCGGCGCGCGAAGTTGCACAGATCGGTGCCGCTCTCGGGCGTGAATTTTCCTATGCAATGTTGCGTGCGGTGGCGACTGTTCCCGAAGAACAACTGCGAACTGCGCTTCGCGATCTGGTCCGGTCCGAACTCGTGTTTTGTCGCGGCGAGCCGCCCGATGCGACATACACGTTCAAGCATGCGTTGGTGCAGGACACTGCCTATCAATCGATGCTGAAGAACCAGCGTATTCAGCTGCACGCGCGCATTGCCGAGGTCCTACAATCCTCCTTGCCCGAACTGGTCCAGGCAAAACCCGAGACGCTCGCTCAACATTTTGCGGCCGCCAACCGCCCGGAACGGGCAATTCACTACTGGCTCTCGGCTGGGCAGCTTGCGATGCAGCGTAGCGCACACCAGGAAGCGGCGCACCATCTGAAGGCCGGGATCGAGTTGCTGCCCAATGTCGCGGAGCCAGCCGCGCGCGTCAGATTCGAGATCGATCTGCAGACCGCGTTGGGGTTTTCCATGATCGCCGCCAAGGGTTACGCGGCGCCGGAAGTCGAGGCGGCGTTTTCTTGCGCTTATGAACTGTGCCACGGGACCGCTGAGGCAAATCGAGTTTTGCGTGGACTCACGCTATTCCACTGGGTGCGTGGCGACTTGCCGACCGCAAAGAAGTTTGGTATGCAATTGGTGCAGATCGCCGAGCAGACATGCGACGAGGAATTACGATTGGTCGCGAACGGCATGCTCAGCGGCATACTTTACAACATGGGCCAGCTCTCGGACTCCGAATTTCATCTTAGTAGACTCCAAGTACCATATGATTTACAACAGCGCCGAAGCATCGCTGTCCGATTCTGGAGAAGACACCCCGAGCACCACGTGGGGCATTCACGCCTTCAATCTTGCCTGGATGGGGCATTTGGATACGGCCATTGCGACGGTGCGGGAGGCAGTGGATTTGGCACGCCGGACTGGCCATCCCTATTCGGTCGCGCACGCGCTCTGCCGTGCGGCAATGTGCCACGCGATATTGCGCGATCGGGAGGCGGCTTCCGCGTTTGCCGCACAGGCCAGGGCAGCCGCGCATGAGCTTGGATTTCCGATCCCGCTGGCAATCGCCAACGTCGTGTTCGGTTGGGGAAGTGCTTTGGATGGCAAGACAGAGGAGGGCATCAACCACATTCGCGGCGGAATTGCGGGATGGCAATCGACCGGGGCCGCCACCTTGCTTCCACTCTACTTCACCTTGCTGTCCGAAGCGACGCTCGCCCGCGGCGACGCGAGCGCCGCCATAACGGCTGCCGATGAGGCTTTGCAATGGAGCATGGAAATTTCCGAACACGCCTGGGATTGCCTGTTGCATTGCGCTCGCGGCGACGCGCTGGTGGCATCGGGCCAGCTTGCCGGGGCGGCGGAGGATTATCAGCTTGCATTGGCGTGGTCGCGCGAGCGCGGGGCCAAGTGGGGCGAATTACTCGCGGGTATCCGCCTGGCGCGCCTGTGGCAATCGGAGGGTCATGCTCAGGACGCGCGCAAGTTGCTGGCGCCAATTCATGGCTGGTTCAGCGGGAACCTGAACAGCCCTGTCCTGAAGGAAGCAGGGTCATTGCTGAACAAGCTCGCGTCCTCTCCGGCGCAGCATGAGCGGCGTGGCGCCGGCGACAAGTCGATGGCGCCACTGTCGCATTCGCGCGTCAGGTGATTGCCGTCAGCTCCGGCATTCGGCCTGTTCACAAGCCTTTTTCCGGATATAGTTGCTGCTGGCTAAGTGTATTCCGGGAGGGGGCATCGTGAAACGGATACTACGCGCGTCGATGGGATGCTTGGCGGTTGGCCTGGCTGCAAGCGCCTTTCGGTTGGCGAAACTGCCCTTATCGTTCGTGACACTTGCGGCGGTGTTCTGCCTCTTTTGTACCGTGCGGCTCCAAAACGACTGGCGCGATCGATTTCATGACATCAAAAAGGGCAAAATCTTCGCCACCGCCCGGCCGAAGCTGTTCCTGCTATTGCTTCTCTTGTTTTGGGCCGTGTGCGCCGCACTGATCGGGCTGATTGCCTTGCAGAATGCAACATTGGCGCTTCTGCTCACGGTAATAGCACTGGCGGCCCTGCTGTATTCCGAGACGCGCAAACTTCCATGGGTACCGATATGTCTTTCTGCAATCATGTCTGCGATACCCGCCTTCCTCCCTTCGGCGTTCCGAACCGACGTGGACCGGTTGCTGCCGCTATTCGTTGCGGCGGCCTTGCTTATCTTTGGACGCGAGATACTGAAGGATTTGGAGGATAAAAGCATCGATCCTGGGTACAAGTGGACGATCCCGGTGGCATATGGAGATTATGCTGCAAAGTGGCTCGGGATCGCGAGTATCGCCGGGGCATGTGCTGCCGCCGCGACGATTTCTCCGTTTGTTAGCGCCGGCATTTTGGTCGCTTGCGTGGGGCTAGTGCAGTTTTTCCGTAATGCCTATCCCGCGAAAATTATGAACTGGCTGGACGCGGGCGCGGCGCTCGTCATCGCGGCACTCGTGACCTTTCCGCCTTAGCCGCTTCGCGGTCGGTGCATGAGGACCCGGACGATGCGGTGTGGCGTGGCGTGAGCAATGCATCCAAGCTGAGACCTTGCATCGTTCAGCGCCAAGCGTCTCGTCACTGTTGCGCTCTGAGAGGTTGAGCCATGCTCAATTCTTTGAGGTTTCATTCGGTTGGGTCGGGCCGCCATTGAACCAGACGCAGTTGCCTGCGGCCGCGTCGGCATCGAGCGGCGCGGGTTTCGGGTGCGGTAGCTTGTAGCCGTCGCGGGCAATGTCGATGCGCATGGATACGGTCGAATCCACCGACTCCGTGTAGTAGCAGAATTGCGCGGACGGCGACCTGTCGCTGGCACTCTTGTAATTCCAGCCGGTGATCACGTCGCCGCCGCCGAAGTGTGTTGCCTTGAAGACGGTGAAGTTGGTGACAACCGGCGCTCCGGAGTCCGGGATGACGTTCGGCTTGAGCTGCTCGGGTGAGGGGCGCGGTATGCCGGCGGCGTCGAGAGCAACCGAGGTGCCCCGCGTATCGAGCCCGACCCGGGCATTGCGGGTGTCGAGCGCCACAACGGCATTGCCCGTTTCCACCCCGACAGTTGCGCCCTTGGTATCCAGCGCAACCGTCGAACCGGGAGCCATTGTCACCTGGCCCGCTGTCTGAACCGTGATGTGGTGCAGCGCCTCGGCGAACGCGGCCGCCATTTCCTTGATCGTCGGTTCGCGGCCCGGCACGAAGGAATAACCGAAGAAGGCCGCGCCAATGCCGACGCCGGCAAGCATCAGCAACGTCCCTACAGCGCTGAACCGCAGCATAGCCGATTTTGCGTCTATCCAGCTTGCATCGGCCCTGATGCGCCGATTGATCACGCGCGCCAAAACGCGGTTGTCAGGTGTGTTGGGGATGGTCCACATGGTCGTCTCCGCGTCGCACACCGTGGGCGGCACGGCGGATGGCGTCCCTTGCGGCGTGCTCGGCCGCCCGTATGGCTTCCTCGGTCACGACGCTCGTGTAGGGCGCGAGGATGTATTGGCCGGTCTCGTCCGGCACGCAGATCGTGGAGGGATCGACCCGCTCGACGGCCGTAAGAGCAAGCAAGGTCGAGGCGATCGATACAAACACCGCTGGCGCGAACACGAAGATGCGGAGGAACAGGTAAACCTCAGCGTCGGTCACTTCAGTGGGAGATTTTCCGAACACCATCGCGGTGAAGCTGTGGAGCTGCGAGTGCAGGACTGCCTCGCGATAAGCGACCCGGGCTTGGCTCAACGCTTTGGCGGCTTCGCTCCGATCCAGCCCTTCCAGTGCCTTGCGGGCCGCATCCAGCTTCGCCGACGCGCTCGCCTGGACAGATGAGGAGATCTTCATCGCCTGCATCAGCGCGGCGACGCGCGGATCCGTCGTACAGCGGAAGCTTCGGTATGCGTTGCCCTTGCGATCGAACCCGGCGGTCGGCAAGCATTGCTGCTTGGGCAAGTTGCCAAGCTCCCGGGCGTCGCTGATGGCGCGGGCGTCGGCATCCTTGAGTTCGCTTGTGCGCTGCTGCGCTACCGCGTCAGCTTCGGCGATGCGCTGGTCGATCGTGGCGAGCGCGTTCCGCGCGGCATCCAGGACTCCCTGCGCATGCACGACGTCGAACAGGCGCGGCCGAAACATGATTTCGCCCAGCATCGACATCGACTTGACAGTGACGCCGGCAGCGCAAATTACACCCAGCGCCGCCAGACAGCGCACCACGAACGACCGTTGGGTCCGAATGGACAGTGCCAGCGGTACCCGACAGAACTCGATGACCGCATAGCCAATGGGGGCCAGGATCATCATCCGAGATCTGATCGGGATTATTATGGCCGTAGGCGACCGCGAAAAGCCAAGAACCGTACAGCATGGCGGCAACGATGACGAGTTCCGCGGTGTAGGCCATCGCCACGCGCTTCAGGATCGATTGCATAGCCGCGTTGCTCATTTCGCTGCTGCTTCCGGCTCGGGGCCATTAGTGGCGGCAGCGAGTCCATCGAGAGAGTTTCCTTTTCAGAGCGTTTCGGAATCCGGATAACACGGAACCAGCAACGGTTGCGCTCAACTGATTGTGCACTGGGTTGAGCTTGGAGCGATCAGAAATTCAGCAGCGAAGCAGCCAGACGATGGGATGTCACCCACCGCCTAGCCGTGCGCGCACAACTGCCAATGCCGCCGCAAACACCGCGTCCGGGTCGATGTCCGTCGTGTCGATCCGCACCGCATCCGCCGCCGCGCGCAGCGGCGCCGCTACCCGTGCGGCGTCTTGCGCGTCACGGATGCGCATCTCCTGTTCGACCCGGGCCAGCTCCTCCTCGATGCCTCGCGCTTGCAGTTCCAGCCAGCGCCGCCGTGCGCGCGCCGGCAGGCTCGCGGTGACGAACAGCTTCACCGGCGAGTCGGGAAAAATCACCGTGCCGATGTCGCGACCGTCGAGCACCGCGCCGTGCCCGGCGGCAAAACGGCGCTGGAAGTCCAACAGCACCGTGCGCACTTCGGGCATTGCGGCGACGGAGGAGGCTGCCGCATCAGCTTCCGGCCCGCGCAGATCGCTCCGCGAGAGGTCGGATGCCGCCAGCGTCCGCGCCGCTGTCTCGGCCGCCCCGGGGTCGGCGGGATTGCCGCGCGCATCCAGTACCCGCCGCCCAACGGCGCGGTCCAGCAGGCCGGTATCGAGATGCGGCAGGCCAAGCGCCTCGGCCAGCCGTCGTGCGAGCGTTCCCTTGCCCGATGCGGCCGGCCCGTCGATCGCAATGACAATCCGGCCTGTCACGGCGCGAATGCCGCGCCGAGGCTCGCGCATCAACGGAATGAAGCCGGGAAAGCTTGTTTCGATAAAGCCGGTTTCGTCCACGCCGACTGGCGCTTCCGTTGCTAGCCCCAGCACCAGGGTGCTCATCGCCATCCGGTGGTCCATATGCGTGGCCACTTGGGCCCCGCCGGCGGGTGGGCGTCCGGTTCCATAAACAATTAGATCGTCCTGCTCGATCTCCGCGCGCACGCCGTTTGCAACCAGCATCGCCGCCGCCGCCGCCAGCCGGTCGCTTTCCTTGACGCGCAGCTCGCCAAGTCCTCGCATGCGCGTCACGCCTCCGGCGCAGGCGGCGGCAACCGCGAGGATCGGATATTCGTCGATCATGCTCGGCGCCCGCTCGGGAGGCACCTCGATGCCGCGCAGTGCCCCGTGCCGGGCTGTAACATCGCCCACCTGCTCGCCGCCCTCGATACGGCGGTTCTCGATCCTCAGGTCCGCGCCCATTTCGGCCAAGGTAGTGAACAGCCCTGCGCGGAGGGGATTGATGCCAACGCCGGAGACGGTCACGGCCGAGCCCGGGTACTAGCAAAGCAGCCACCAACGGAAAGGCGGCGGAGGAGGGGTCGCCCGGTCACTATGAAATCCGCGCCGCGCAGTTCCGGCTGGCCGTGCAGCTCGATGACCCGGCCGCTTCCTGCAGTTTCGACGCGCAGCGAGGCGCCGAAATGGCGCAGCATGTTCTCACTGTGGTCACGCGTCGCGGCGGGTTCTTCGACGCGGGTGATCCCTGGAGCGTTCAGCCCGGCCAGCAGCAGCGCGGACTTAACCTGCGCCGATGGTACGGGCACGCGATAGTCGATCGGCAGGGCGTCGATCGCACCTTGCACTGCGAGAGGCAGGCGCCCGCCCTCGCGGGCGGAAAATACGGCGCCGCAAGCTGACAAGGGTTCGACGACGCGCCGCATCGGCCGGCGCCGCAGACTGGCATCCCCGGTCAGCACGGCGAATACCGGATGGCTTGCGAGAATGCCGCAAAGCAACCGCGCGGCGGTCCCCGAGTTGCCCATGTCCAGCACGTCCTCGGGTTCCACCAGGCCGCCAATTCCTCGCCCGGCGACCCGCCAAACACCGCCGGCACCGCGCGCCACCTCGGCCCCGAGCGCCCGCATGGCCGCGGCGGTGCGCAGCACATCCTCACCCTCTAGCAGTCCGCTGATCCTTGTCTCGCCCACTGCAAGCGCGCCGAACATCAGGGCACGATGGCTGATCGACTTGTCGCCGGGCACGGCGATGCGTCCGGAAAGCCCGGCATGCGGGCGGCGTGCGGCGATTGGGCGCGGCGAGCTGTGGTCCATGCGGCGCCGCTTAGCTCATTTCAGCCGTTCGGCGAAGAAGCCGAGCACCCGCTCAAGCGCCGCCTTGGTGGGCTCACCCGCGCGATCGATCAGGTGCAGGGTCAGCACGCTATGATACGGGTTGGGCCCCGCAGGGTTGGCGGCACTGTCCGGCAACACGTGTGCTTCGAATGCGCCGCCCAGTTCCCGGCTCAGAGTATCAAAGCGCGCCTGCGGACAGATCGGGTCGCCGGCGAAGCGGAGCCCGACAACGGACAGGCCCTCCTCGGATGCGCGCCGACGCAGCGCGGCCAGTGTCTTGGCGGTGGCGTGTACTGCGGCGGCCTTGCGTCGCGTGATCGGAAACGGCAGCGACGGCTGGGACAGGACGGGTGCGATCACCCAAGGGTCCAGCGCAAGCGTGATGGCGAAATTCCCGGTCAGGCACATGCCGATCGCGCCCACGCCCTTGCCACCAATCTCGTCATGCGCCCGCCGCGCGAGCGCGCGCAGCCAGTCGGTGATCGGGCTTGCCCAATTCTCCGCCAGGACCGCGAACTCGCGGCTGATGCAGACGTCCGCCATTTGCGCCAGGCCATACTGCATCGAGACCGGCTTGCCGGGCGTGCCGAACATATGCGGCATGAACACCATAAAGCCGGCGTCGGCCACGTAGCGGGCGAACCTTGCCACCTCGGGCGTGATGCCCGGTACTTCGTGCATGACCAGAACAGCCGGCCCGCTCCCCTTGCGATAGACCGTCCGTGTCGCCCCGGCGTGTGTGAAGGCGAGGGTCTGAAAATCTGCAAGCGAGTCCATTCGCCAGTCCCTCCGCGTGTTCGCTTGAATGACCGCGCTCTCAATTGACAGGTCCCGTAGGCGGTGGCATGGGCGCCCGCTCGCGAGCGCGTCGCGCCGCGACCCTTCAGCGCGAGGCGTATCAGAATGGCGAAGCCCGAACTTGGCAACAAGCGCGTCTGCGTCGCGTGCAGCACGAGGTTCTATGACCTTGGCAGGACGCCGGCGATCTGTCCCAAATGCGCCACCGAGCAGCCGGTCGATCAGCCGCGTCTGCGCCGACCCGGCGGCAACGTGGCCGAGGAAAAGCGGCCGAAGAAGCCCGTGCCCGCACCGGGCGCCGAGGAGGCGGATCTGGAGGTGGAAGGCGTCGAGGACGTGGAAGAGGAAGACGTGCTCGAGGACGCAGGCGATCTGGAGGACGACGCGGACACGATCGGCCCGGAAATCGAAGTCGAGCCCGACACCGACGAGGGCGAGCGCTGAACCCGCCTCCGGACCTGTGGGCTGGCTGGCGCCTACTTACTCGGAAGCGGGCATGGGCGCGAAGGATTGCGGCTCTGCTTCGACCAGGCTGATCCTGGTCATGTCCGCCAGTGTGCGACCGCGCTCGTCCGTGACGACCGCGTCGCCATAGCGGGTGCCAAACAAGATATCCTCGTGCCCGTAATCACGGATCGCATGGACATCCGCGGCGAGCGTCGGATCTCGGGCAGTAACCGACAAGAAGAGCCGCGCATCCTCAGCCGCAAGCCGGGTCGGGCTATAGCCAGCGAGCGGGCTGGATGGGCCGATCTCGTGCATGATCGTCCAGGTCAGTCCGAAAATAGGCAGCCGAGACCGGACCACCGGCAGATCGTGACTGCGCCGGAACTCCAGGCCCTCCGCCGTGCGCTCGTCGAGCATGACGGTCAGAAAGCAGACCGCATCGGTCAACATCGTCAGTCGCCCGTTGCCGATCCTGATCATAAGCGTCGGCTGGCCATTGTGACTGGCGATGACCGCCTGCTCGGCAAACAGGATTTTCGCCTTGGGGCGGGAGAAACGCACAAAGGTCAGGCCGGTCGCGATCGCCGTGAAAGCCAGGCCGCAATAGATTTCCAGTGAGGAAATGACATGGCCGTAAAGGCTGGCCGGCGCCATGACCCCGTAGCCGACTGTGGCCAGGGTTTCGACGCTGAAGAAGAACGCGTCGCCGAAGCTGCCCGGATGCGCGTTGGCGATGGCCCCTGGCACTGCCAGATAGAGCAATGCGAACGCCAAATTGATGCCAACGTAGATTGTCAGCAGTGAGGCGAAGAACAGCGGCCAACTCAGCCCGGCCGCGAGATGATACGGATCACGAAAATCGAACCGCGTGGCGCCCCGCTTGCTGAGCTGATATGCGCCAACCCGGACCTGCACGGTCCGGGAGCGATGCCATCGGGAATCCCGTCGTGCCGCGCCTGCCCGACCTCGTTCCGGGCTATCTCTCACTGTTTCGCCGGCGCGACCGCGCGGCATCTCCCCCATTGTCCCAAGTCCCCATCGGGACGACGCGGCTTGCGCAACAACGGTGCGGGGCCCTCCTTCCCTCGCATGCCCGCATGCGAGGCGAAAGCCGGGCCTGCCCCGTCGGTCGGCTAGCCGAGAATGATCTGCCGCGCCTGGGCGCGCCCGATCGCCTCGTCAAAAGCCGACAGCACCTGCGTATGGGTCGAACGGTCGTTCATCTTCTCGATGTCATTGAAGCCGCGACCGGTTGCGACGGACAACAACAGGTTGGTGGCATCCCGTGGCGGCGTGCGCACACCCATCAAACGCGACGCGACACGAAGCGCGCCGACCGCGCACCGACGGCCGTCAATCGTCTCGTAGCGGCCTTGCACCCAGTTCTCCTCGTCGGCGATCAGCGCTCGCGCGATCGTGAGAAGCTGGACGGTCGCCACCTCCGCCGGCAACCCCGGATCGGGCGAGAACGACCGTATGGGAGGTAGCGACTTCAGCCGCGGGAGAAATGACTTCGTAGCGGTCCTGACACGCTCCCAAACAGTCGGAGCCTCGGGCACAACCACTGGGGTCTGAACGAGCGGCGCGCCGGTGAACTCCTTTCCATCGAATGGCATTGCTGGCTCCTGTCGTCGATGTAGGCTGGCATCCTAACGCGGTCTGTGCGGGATTGTTCTCACCTTCGTTGACTGCTCATAGCTTCGTGCACGGCCCGGCAGTCCTCGGCTGGTAACGACGATCGCCGGACCCATGATCGACATAGTATCCTAGCACGGTCTGAGTAGGTGGCCAGGGGTGAAACATATACCGCCCGCGTGCGGTCAGCACGATCTGATGACCCCGCTCCTGCCCCGGCCGCCAGCTTGCTTCGGCGTACGCGGATTACGATCCTTCGTCGGTTGGGCCCGCTCAGCGGTCTCCAAACTCGGCGCCGTCACTAGCGCACTGATCCTGCCGCAGCGTCGGACGGTGCTGTTCCCCACGCAGTCGGCACGTTCTGTAAGGCGATCGACCAGACGTGCGCACGGCGTTAATTTGACCCGAGTAGCCAAGCGACGATCCCGTCGCGTCGGTCAGCCGTCACGCCTCCCAATTCTCGAACCGCAAACCGCGCACACGGGCAAATTCCGAAGTGTTCCGGGTAATGAGGGTCAGTGCTCTGGACCGGGCCTGGCCGGCAATCAGGACGTCGTAGGGGCCGACCGGCCTGCCGATGGCCGCGAGCACCGCCCGGATCTCGCCCGCTTGACGCGCGTCTTCCTTGTCAAATTCCAGAACAGCGAACCGCAGCGCCTCTAATCGCGTAATGTTTTCTTCCGATCTTTGGCTCTTGTATGCGCCATAGAACAGCTCCTGCATCGCGATCACCGACAGGCTGAACTTGGTCGGGGCGGGCCGATGATCGCGGAACGAAAGCGCCGCATTCCCGGCCAACAACCCGATTACTGCGTTCGTGTCGCGCAGATACTTCACTTGAAGAATTCAAGCTCCGCCCGTTCCTGCTCGTCAGGCTGCTCGGTTGCGGCCCGGACGAAATCCTCGTCAACCGGCCCAACGAGCACATCACGCCAGGCCCAATCAGCGGCAATCGGCTCGAGAATTACCGCCTGACCGTGTCGGCGAATACGGACCTCCTCGGCTTCGAACCGGAATTCCCGAGGCAGTCGGACCGCCTGGGATCGACCAGACCAGAAGACCTTGGCGGTTTGCATGTCGAAACCCGGACGATTGGGAAGCGAGATATGCCATGGAGATATACCACGTTCGTCCGGATACAATCCGGCCGGCTTTGGGAAGGTTGGGTTGGGAAAGAAAATCGGCCGCGGCGGAGATCGCCGCGGCCGTGAGGTGGTAGGGGAGGAACGCAGTCGTAGTCATAATTCACGGTTTCGTGAGATGCAACTAAAAAGTGTTGGGCACGTCGAGATTTAAACCGGGGGCAGAGTTTGCCAAGCGCGCCCGCGCGGAGAGATGATGCCCCTCCTTCGATCTGCGCAAAATAAGAAGGAATTGTCTTTTTCAGCCGGGTATTGCGGCCGACGAAGAAAAATCCTTCTCTGAGCCGGCGCTCCCGCCAGCTCGGAATCAGAATAGCCGCCGTGACCCGCTTCCAGCCCGACCCGATCACCCAGAGTCGCGCCGCATGATCGCCGTCGCGCTCGAGCCGAGGGCACTGCCGCTGGCCGTGGCCGGCCGTGGCACCGGCGCGATACGCCGGGCGCGCGTTTTGGCGGCCGGCGGCGCCGCGCCCGTGCCGCTGTTCACCGACGAAGCAAATGCGCTTGTCGGCGAGGCGGGCGAGCAGATCGCTATTCGCAAGGGTTTGCCTGATAAAGTCTCGCTTGCGCAGCTGCGGTTGCTCTGGATTGCCGGGCTGGGCGACGCCGATGCCGCGGACCTCGCCGCGGCGGCGCGCGCTGCCCGGGTACTGGTCAATGTCGAGGACCGGCCGCAGTGGTGCGATTTTCACAGCGTAGCCGAGGTCAGGCGCGGCGATCTGCTGCTGACCGTTTCCACCGGCGGCAAAAGCCCGGGCCTCGCGGCCCGAATTCGCGCCAGTCTCGCTGCGTCCTTCGGCCCCGAATGGGCGGTGCGCATCAAAGAACTCGGCGCGGCGCGGCAAGCGTGGCGCGCCGAGGGGCTTTCGATTGCCGAGTTGAGTCGCCGCACCGAGGACGAAATCGAACACGAAGGCTGGCTCTCGTGACGGCGCCCGCGCTGGCACATGCGGCGGCCTCGCTGTTCGCGCCCACCTTCGCGCGTGGCTCGGTGTGGCTGGTCGGCGCCGGACCGGGTGATCCGGGGCTGCTCACCCTGCATGCCGTGCATGGGCTCGCCGAGGCGGACGTTGTATTGCACGACACTCTGGTCTCGCCCGAAATACTGGCGCTCGCCGTCACCCCGCATCGCGAAGAGGTGGGCAAACGCGCGCAGGGAGCGCGCACGCCTCAGATTCGCATCAATGAGCGCTTGATCACTCGTTGCCCGTCAGGGGCTGCGCGTGCTGCGGCTGAAGGGCGGCGACCCGACGGTGTTCGGCCGCGGCGGCGAGGAAGCCCTGGCGCTCGCCGCAGCTAGGGTGCCTTTCCGTATCGTGCCCGGCGTCAGCGCGGGCATCGGCGCCACTGCCGTTGCCTCCATTCCGCTGACACATAGGGGCCTTGCACGCAGCGTTGCATTCGTCACTGGCCACGATGCGTCGGGCGCATTGCCGGAGGGAGTCGACCTTACGGCGCTCGCACGCGGGGCGGAGGTGCTTGTCTTCTATATGGCGCTGCGCCAGGCCGGACCGCTTGCCGCAAGTTTAATCGGGGCTGGCCGCCCGCCGGGCGAGTCGCTCGCCTTCATCGCCGACGCAACAATGCCCGGCCAGCGCGTGACGATGGCCACGCTCGAGACTGCGGCCTCGGTGGCGCGCGGTCTCGATCACTCTGCGCCTACCTTGATTCTTGTCGGCCCGACGCTCGGCCTGCGCGATCTGTTGCTTCCCATGCAACAGGCGACGCCGATGACGGTGGCGCCGATGCCCCTTCCCGCACGCGCAACAGCTTGAGGAGGCCACCGCGATGGCAAGCCTTTCCGGCGCCTTGGAGCAGGCCCCCTTCCCGGAAGACCAGCTCACGTTGATCCGCCGCCTGATCGGCGGCGCGAGCGCTGAACAGCTGCAATGGCTTAGCGGCTATCTGGCCGGATATCAGGCCGGAACGGCGGGCCGGGCGCAGCCGACGCCCGCTGCACCTCCGGCTGCCAAGGCGCCGCTTACCATTCTCTACGCGACCGAGTCCGGTAATGCGGAGGGACTTGCCGGGGCCGCGCGCAAGGCGGCCGGACGGCTTGGCTTTGCTGCCAAGACGCTCGACATGGCGGATGCCACGCCTGAGCAGGTCGCGCGTGCCGGCAACCTGCTCGTAATCGCCAGCACCTGGGGCGAGGGTGATCCGCCGCAACGCGCTGAGGCCTTCTATGGCGCGCTGCTGTCGGATGCCGCGCCACGATTCGGCGACGTGCGTTACGCCGTGCTCGCGCTGGGCGATCACGCGTATGCCAATTTCTGCGAGACGGGCCGCCGCATCGACGAGCGGCTGGCGGAACTCGGCGGCAGACGCATCGCCGAACGGATCGACTGCGACCTCGATTACGAAGCGCCCGCGAAGGCGTGGATCGATACCGGGCTGAAGGCGCTGGCGCCGAGCGCCAAGACGGAACCGGGCACTAACGGCGCGGCGGTGATCCATGTCGATTTCGCTCGCGCGCTCTCCGATGAGGGTGAGGCGTTCAGCCGCGCACGGCCATTCGAGGCGGAAATCGCGAGCCTGATCAACCTGCACAGCAGCCGCTCCAGCAGTGAGACGTATCATGTCGAGCTGTCGCTTGCAGGCTCCGGTATCGCTTATGAGCCGGGCGACTCGCTTGGCTTCTTGCCGCGTAACGACCCGGCCCTGGTCGAGGAGCTGTTGTCTGCCACCGGACTCGCGGGTGACGGCGCGATGCGCGCCGCGCTCACCGATCGGCACGACATCACGACACTGACACGCGGGCAGATCGAGGCGTACGCAAGGCTCACTGGGAATGCGGAACTCGCCGCGGTCGCCTCGGACCCGCAACGCGCGGCGTCCTTCGTCCGTGACCGGCAGATGATCGACCTGGTTGCCGCGGCGCCGGCGCGTCTTTCAGCGGAGCAGCTCAGCAGCCTGCTGCGTCCGCTGCCGCCGCGCTACTATTCGATCGCGTCCAGCCGCGCAGCCGTTGAGGATGAGGCGCATTTGCTGATCGCCGCCGTGCGTTGGGAAAGCCACGGTCGCGCGCGCAAGGGTGTGGCTTCCATCGATCTTGCCGAGCGCCGCACTGCGGGCCAGCCGATCAAGGTCTTTCTCAAGCCGAACCCGCATTTCCGCCTGCCCGAGGAGCCCGAGCGGCCGATTATCATGGTCGGGCCGGGCACCGGCGTCGCTCCGTTCCGCGCCTTCATGCAGCAGCGCGAGGCGGCGGGGGCGGCGGGCAAGAGCTGGCTGTTTTTCGGGGCGCGCAACTTCACGCACGACTTCCTCTATCAGCTCGAATGGCAGGACTGGCTGCGATCGGGCGCGCTGACGCGCATGGATGTCGCGTTCTCGCGCGACCAGCGGGAGAAGATTTACGTCCAGCACCGCATGTGGGAGTCGCGCGCCGAACTGTTCAGCTGGCTGGCCGACGGCGCCGCGCTGTACGTTTGCGGCGACGCGCAGGCCATGGCCAAGGACGTGCATGCGACGCTGCTGCGCATCATCAGGGACCAATCCGGCCAGGACGAGGATGGTGCGATCGCCTATCTGCGCGGGCTGCAGCAGAGCGGCCGTTATTTGCGGGATGTCTACTGATGCGCGCTCAGGCTCTGCTGCGCGACGTTCTGCGCAACCGCTTTGCCGGCCGCATCGCGTTGGTCTCCTCGTTTGGCGCGGAAAGCGCGGTGCTGCTGCACATGACGGCCGCGATCGACCGCGCGACGCCGGTGATTTTCCTTGATACCGGTAAGCTGTTCGCCGAAACCCTGCGCTATCGTGAATCCCTGGCCGCGCGATTAGGTCTGGTCGATCTGCGCGTCGCACGCCCCGCGCCGGAGCGTATTGCGCGCGTGGACCCCAAAGGCGATCTGTGGAAAACCGATCCCGATCTGTGCTGCTGGCAGCGCAAGGTCGAGCCGCTGGACGCAGCGCTTGAAGGCTTTGATGCCTGGATTACAGGACGCAAGCGGGTACATGGCGGCGTCCGGCAGGCGTTGGAGGCAATCGAGGACGGGCCGGACGGGAGGGTAAAGGTGAACCCGCTCTTCGACTGGACGGCAGCCGATATCGCCGAGTATTTCATTCGTTACGATCTGCCGCCGCATCCGCTCGCGGCCGGTGGCTATCGTTCGATCGGCTGCGCGCCCTGCACGCGCGCAGTTCGTCCGGGCGAAGAAGTGCGCGCAGGCCGCTGGGCCGGCAGCCGCAAGACCGAATGCGGCATTCACTTGCCGCGCGAACATGTATGGAATGGGGGTATGGCCGCATGAGCGACAAAAAGCTGTCGCGCAATGAGGCAATCAAGGAGGCCAGCAACTTCCTGCGCGGCACCATTACCGAGGGGCTGCGGGACCGCATCAGCGGCGCGCTCGCCGCGGACGACACGCAGCTCACCAAGTTCCACGGCATCTATCAGCAGGACGACCGTGACCTGCGTCCTGAGCGCGCCAAGAAGAAGATGGAAAAGGCGTTCATCTTCATGGCGCGCCTGCGCGTCCCCGGAGGTGTGCTAACCCCGCGCCAATGGATCGCCATGCACGACATGGCCGTGGAGCGCGGCAACGGCACGTTGCGACTGACAACGCGCCAGACGATCCAGTTCCACGGCATTATCAAGAGCAATCTCAGGCCGGCCATTCAGGCGATCCATGCTGCGATGCTGGATACGGTCGCGGCCTGCGGCGACGTGAATCGGAATGTGATCTGCACGCCCAATCCGTACCGCTCGACCGTGCATGCGGAGGCGCCGGCGATGGCGCGACGCATCAGCGAACATCTTCGGCCGCGTTCGCGTGCCTGGCACGACATCTTTATCGACGGCGAACAAGTCGCCGGGGGCGAGGAAGAGGACGAGCCGATCCTCGGCCGCACTTACCTGCCACGCAAGTTCAAGATCGCCATCGCCGTGCCGCCGCAAAACGACGTTGACGCCTTCGCTCACGAGATCGGCCTGATCGCCATTGTCGAGCACGGTGCTATCTGCCGGCTACAATGTCGCCGTCGGTGGCGGCATGGGCATGACGCATGGCGAGCCGGACACGTTCCCACGCCTGGGCGACGTGATCGGTTTCTGCTTGCCGGAGCAGGTTCTTGCCGTCTGCGAGCATGTCGTGACGGTGCAGCGCGACTGGGGCGACCGGTCGGACCGAAAGCATGCGCGGCTGAAATACACGATCGAGAGGCATGGGCTGGAGGCGTTCCAAGCAGAACTGGAGCGGCGCCTCGGATTTGCCTTGCAGCCGGCGCGGCCATACGCGTTCGAGCGAACGGGCGATCCGTTTGGTTGGACCCGGGGCGACGATGGTCGCTGGCACTACTGCCTATTTGTCGAGAACGGCCGCGTTGTCGATAGAGCCGGGCGCGCTCTGTTGACGGGGCTGCGCGAACTCGCGCAACATCACCAGGGCGCGTTCATCATTACGCCGAACCAGAACTTGATTATCGCAGACGTGCATGCCGAGCATCGCCCGGAAATCGAGGCGGTGCTCGGTGCTCATGGTTTGTCGGCGTCCGTCAGCGCAGTTCGGCGTAATGCGATGGCTTGCGTCGCGTTGCCAACTTGCGGTCTCGCGTTGGCCGAGAGCGAACGTTATCTGCCGGATCTGATCACCGCGCTTGAAGCTGAGATGGAGCGCAGCGGGCTGAGCGATGACGATATCGTGATCCGCATGACCGGATGTCCGAACGGCTGCGCGCGTCCCTATCTGGCCGAAATCGGACTTGTCGGCACCGGCCCCGGCGCTTACAATCTCTATCTCGGGGGCGCCTATGACGGCACAAGGCTGTCGAAGCTCTATCGCAAGGGCCTCAGCCACGAAGAAATAGTTGAAGCGTTGGCTCCCCTGTTGGCGTACTATGGCAGTCAGCGCCAGCCGGGCGAACGGTTTTCCGAGTTCGTTATCCGCGCCGGCGTGGTGCGGCCCACTTTGTCGGGAAACCGCTTCCACACGGATCTAGGACCCGGCTTGGCGCCCTGACCGACTGAAAATCGGGGAGGCCGGGCATGGGTGGATTGATACATTTGAGTGGCGCGAGCGGGCTTTATCCAGTCGCGGGTTTGCTGGTCGGGCTTTTGGTCGGGCTGACAGGTGTCGGTGGCGGCTCGTTGATGACCCCGCTGCTGATTTTGTTGTTCGGCATTGATCCCGTGACGGCGGTGGGCACCGATCTGTTGCAGGCGGCCGCAACCAAGAGCGTGGGCACGGCGGTGCTAGGCTTGAGCGGGAGCGTGGAGTGGCGGATTACGGGCCGTCTGGCTATGGGCAGCATTCCCGCTGCAGCAGTAACCATCGTGGTGCTGGCTTACGGCCTGAAGAGCGGCCACGCGGCGCATGTGATTTCGTTTATGCTCGGGCTCGCGGTAATCGCGACGGCGGTGGCGGTCCTGTTTCGCGCGCAACTGCTGCGATTTGCATCGAGCTGCACCGAGACTCTCGGGGCACGACGCGCGGCGTTGCTGACGACCGCCGTGGGGGCGGTGCTCGGCGTACTCGTCACTATTACGTCGGTCGGCGCGGGCGCGCTCGGCGTGGTCGCGCTGACATTCCTGTATCCGCGCCTGCCGATCCCGCGCATCGTCGCCTCCGACATCGCGCATGCGGTACCGCTGACGCTGCTGGCCGGCCTCGGCCATTGGTGGTTGGGCAGTGTCGATTGGCCACTGCTGGGCGCACTGCTCGTGGGCTCGATCCCCGGCATCGTCGCCGGCAGCCTGTTGGTTACGCGCGTGCCGGAGATGCTGCTGCGCCCGCTTCTCGCTGCCGTGCTGATCGTGGTCGGCGGCAAGCTCATAACCTGACGGCTTGCAAGGAAAGCGCGCATGGGAATCGGCTTTGCAGTCCTTTACAGCTTGGTCGCTCGCGCCTGGACCGCCAAGGCGGCAGCGAGGGGAGCTGGTTCCGGCGCGGAATCGCTATCGCTCATCCCGGCCTGATCGGGGATGGGCCGGTCACAGGGCCCAGCGCAGTACCATCGGGTCCAATCGCCGCGCCAACTCGATCAAGCCGGCGCGCGTGGCCGGGTGAAGCGGGGCAAGCGGAGCGCGTGGCGCTTCACAGGCGATTACCCCACCCTCGCGCATCAGCGCCTTGCTGATCAACAAGCCGCCTTGCCGGTTCTCGTAATTGATCAACGGCAGCCAATGATTGTAGGCGAGCCGCGCCTCTTCGCGCCGCCCGGCGAGCCAGTCGGCGACGATTGGTGTCAGGGCATCGGGATAGCCACCGCCTGTCATGCTGCCCGTGGCGCCCGCCTCCAGGTCGGTCGAGCAAGGTGATCCCTTCTTCCCCATCCCAAGGCCCCTCTATGGCATCGCCTCCAAGCTCAAGCATCTCGCGCAGCTTGGAGGCGGCGCCCGGCGTCTCGATCTTGAAATAGGCGACGTGCTCGATCTCGCGCGCGAGCCGGGCGAGGAACTGAGCCGATAGCGATGTCCCGCTGACGGGAGCATCCTGGATCATGATCGGGATGTCGATCGCGTCGGAGACGGTTTGGATGAACCCGGCAATCGCCGCCTCGCCAATGCGAATAGTGGCACCATGGTAGGGCGGCATGACCATCACCATTGCCGCACCGGAAGCTTGGGCTCGGCGGCTGCGTTCGGCGCAAATGCGGGATGAGAAATGCGTCGTCGTGACGATGACCGGAACCCGGCCAGCGACATGGCCAAGCACCGTCCGCGTCAACACCTCGCGCTCTTCGTCCGAAAGCGCGAATTGCTCGGAGAAGTTCGCCAGGATGCTCAATCCGTTCGACCCCGCGTCGATCATGAAATCCACGCAACGACGTTGGCTGTCGAGGTCCAACTCCCCGGTCTCGGTGAACGTCGTAGGCGCGACCGGGTATACGCCGCGGTGGAGGGGGGTGTGGGGCATGGCCGAACCTGGTCCCAGTGGTTGTCCCGTGGCACGGGGCGTGCCGAATGTTAACCGACATTGGCCCCGGCATACAGCGAGCCCGTGCTCCGGAGGCCGCTCGGACCCCGATCTGGCGAACGAAGCATGCGTATAGCAATAATCGGCGCAGGGGTGCTGGGTGCCAGCACCGCCTTTCACCTGGGGCGGGCTGGTGCTCGAAGTCGTCCTGGCCGATCAGTCGCGGCCAGGTCGGGCTACGGCGGCCGGCGCCGGCATCATCTGCCCATGGCCTTCAGAACGGTCTGATTCCTGGTGGTATCAGATCGCCGTGGCAGGCGCCCGGTATTACCCCACGCTGGTCGCCTTGCTGGCGGAAGCGGGCGAAGCCGAGATCGGCTACCGCAAATCGGGCGCCCTGTTTGTGTCCGGAGAAGCGGCAGAACTTGACCATACCGAGCACCTGTTGCGGATGCGTCAAGCATCAGCGCCCGAAGCGGGCGCGATTACCCGTCTCGCACCGGGCGAGGCGCGCCGGCGGTTCCCGCCTCTTCACCCCGATCTCGGCGCCGTCCACATCGCAGGTGGCGCACGGGTTGACGGCAGACTGCTCGCCGCTGCTCTTTGCAATGCTGCCCGCGTCCGCGGGGCAAAAATACTGAACGCTCCGGCGTCGTTGCTTGCGCGTCCCGGGCAAATCGCGGGTATCCGGGTGGGCGACCAGGCAATCGAGGCCGACCGGGTGTGGTTGCCGCCGGCGCTTGGGCGCCCGGGCTCCTGGCTCCGCTCGGGGTCGATCTCGCCGTGACGCCGCAGCGTGGCCAAATCACTCATCTGCGTTTGGACGGCGTGCGGACCCGCGAATGGCCGGTCGTGTTGCCGCCCGGCAGCCACTACTTGCTGGCGTTCGATGATTCGCGTGTTGTGGTGGGCGCGACGCGCGAGAGTGGAGCGGGCTTCGATTATCGCGTAACGGCCGCGGGCCAGGCCGAGGTGCTGAACGAGGCCATTAAGATCGCTCCAGGCCTCGCCTCTGCCACTCTGATCGAGACCCGGATCGGCTTTCGCCCGATGGGCCCTGGCATAAGGCCGATGCTCGGCACAATAGATGGTTTCGCGGGACGGCTGATCGTCGGCAATGGCCTTGGGCCGTCCGGTCTGACCATTGGACCCTATGCCGGGCGGCTATTGGCACAACTCGCTATGGGCGAAGGGACAGAGATGGCGCTTGCGCCATACGATCCGACCCGGGTTCCGATTGCGGGCGAAAGTTGATACCGAGTCGAAGCATGGACCGGGCGCCGTGCCTTAACGCTAGTTGCGCTTGTTAAGATATTCCAGCAAGGCTACCGCGCCGGGCAAATCGCGCCGCCGCTCCCGCAATAGCTTTTCACCGCCGACAGCGTAGACGGCCACAGCCGATAGTAATTCGCGTAACCGGGCGGGGGCATTCGCGTCGAACGGCAGCACGCAGCCGCCGGTGCGCTTCGCGAGATCCCAAAACAGCTCGGCATCGCGGCGCGAAGCGGGGTCAGCGGTGTCGTGCAGCACGATAAGCTTGCTGCCTTGTGCGCCCATCGAGTCTGCCAGCCGGCGCCCTTGCGGAAGGCTTTCCTCGAACACATCGCCAATGTAAACGACCACGCGTACCGCCGGCCGCTTCAGGCTGGTCGCCAGGATGGGCAGCAGGCGGGTCAGCCCTGCCTGGCACGCCACCCCGGCGGCGCAGTCGCGCAGCTTGTTTGCGTCGTTGGTGAATGCGGTAAAGGTGTGCACGCGCGAGCCGCCGTGCACCGCAAGCGCCACGTCCAGTTCGCCCGGCAACGCCTTGACGAGTGCGTCCGTTACTTGTCGGGCGGCCGCCCAGGCCGGCTCGCGCGAGGCGGTTGCGTCCACTGCGAACACTAGCCGCGGCCGGGGAGGGGTGCCGGTCTCCGGCGGCGGCTCAGCTTGGCTCAGCGCGGACGAAAGCGCCGTGGCGGGGACCATCAGGGCGGCGGTCGCAAGCGTCCGGAGCCGAGCCAGAATGCCGCCGGGCTGTGCCGGCTCAGCAGGCGCTGGCGGCGAGGCATCGTCAGGGATCAGGATGAAGTTCGGTCTATCGGTCATGGCCTCGCAGCCCATGGCCGCAAACGTCGCACCCGCATGGCGTCAGCCGATGTAACCTTCCACAGTTTTCTCATCGCGAACGCGCGCCTCATCGGGGTTCAGTCCGAACTCGCGTCGCGCCCGGCGCTGGCGAAGCAGATCCCAACACTGGTCCAGCATGACCTGAAGCTGCCGGAGGCGCTTAAGATCGTCATCAGTCGCGGTTCCCCGAACTTCCCGCTGGAACAGTTCGTGCTCCTCGCGGGCCAGTTTGTCGATATTGTTCATGACCGTCTCGTCTTCCACAGGATTGATCTCCTCTCGGGTCGTCAGTTGCGCAGCATCCGTCGCATAACTATGGTCGGGTTCGCGGCGTCGTCTAGGCGCGGGGTAAGGCAATGCCGCGGACCATCTCTTGCCGGAACCGATGCCGTAGGCATGTCCCATTGATTGGGGCTGGCGTCGGATCCGCAACGTAGAAGACGCGGCTGTCCCCGGGACTGGGCTGCGTTCGCGTATCTGGGCTGATTTCGGTCGGCGAAAATGGTCAGACGCTAGGCCGGTGGGGCCAAGGGCCCCGCTGCAACTGCCGCCAGATCTTCCGCACCCCGTAGACCCGGAAGTTCTCATCGAACACGCGTCGCACCTCGACCTTCAGGGCGGCGTCGCGCTGCGTCCGTGCGGACCGCCTGGTCGCATCGCGTCGTTTCGCGAGATGGTCATAGTCCGTCGCCGGGGCGATCGGCAGCGCCTTGCAGATCGGCTCGACCCCATACGCTTCGCGGTGATCGTCGATGAACGCGATCATGTGTTGGACCGGCGGTCGAGCTCCGCCCGGCAAAATAGGCGCTCGCCTTGCGGAGGATCTCATTGGCCTGCCGGAGCTCGCGGTTCTCCCGCTCCAGTGCCTTTAGCCGCTCGCGCTCATCGCTGGTCAGGCCCGGACGCTTGCCCTGATCCTGTTCCGCCTGCCGCACCCATCTTCGCAGCGTCTCCGCCGTGCAGCCGATCTTCGATGCAATTGAGCCGATCGCCTCCCATTGCGATCCATGTTCGCCCGCATGCTCCAGCACCATCCGAACCGCTCGCGTGCGAACCTCGGGCGCGTACCCGTACCGATGACTTCCGCTTCTCCATCGCTCCATCCTCTCAAGGATCGGCGCCTCCGGGGAACCCGGTACGGTTCATAATCCCGCCAAGCAAAGTTGCGTTGCGACTGAGGAGAACCAGGAGAGGCGCTATCACTACCGAGACCCGAGCAAAAGGCGAAGTACTCAATATTGTTGCAAATCGTTAACGCAAGACGCGATCAATTTGGCCACTCGTAGGTTGGCCTCGTATCGATCGCGCTGAAGTCGTAACGATCGTGGCCCGGGAGTTTCATTTCTCTTTGCTCCGATAACGTATCCGACACCATGCGGCAATGTCGAACGCTAGCCTTGTGGAGGGCTATTGCAAGCCGACGCCACCAAACCAGAACGGCGCACTTGGTCTTTCGAAACTGTCGGATGCTGAAGTTGCAGCAGGCGTTGATGCTGCTTCAGAGAGGCGGGGCAACCAAGATCGCGTGGCGTGCCGGAACCAGCAGGCTCTGGGCGGCTGGAGCAATAAAGCGACCCTGTGGGGACGCAACTTCGCAGCGCCGAGCATCAATCTCCTGGTGCAATCTCCAGCCGATTGGCTTGCTGTGGTGGGAGTAGGTATCCCACATGATCTGATAATCCTCAGACTGATCTCCGAAACTCACCCGGTTTGTCCTGGTCCCGCGCGTGAACAACTCAAGATAGGGGCCAGAGCTGCAAGCCTCGATAATCGGGTAAAGCTTGTCGGGTTTGCCGCTGTGTTCCCGCTTGCGGGTCTCCATCATGTTCACCTGACGCCGTCCTGGTGCAAGGGTTCGTGCGTTCTTGCCCTTGACGCCAAAAAGCACAAGCTCGGTGACGTTGCGGAAGTAGAAGCCCACGCCGCGTTCGTCGGAGCCGCCGTCCTTCCAGAATCTTATGCCAGACGATGTTGCTCTTGTATTCGAATCCCCATGCTCGCAGAACCTCGAAACCTCCGGGCAAGAGAGCGTTTGGAACCCACAGGTACAGACTGCGCGGGCTCTGGCCTAATCTGGTTCACCGGAAGCGTCGCAATCTCGTCGTGCCATAGCGGCTGAGCCTGCGCAAACCGCCGGGTCAGCCCGATCACCCGGTCGGTCGCGCCGAGCAGCAGCGCTCACGCATCCGAGGTCGCACTCTGTTCGCATCGGGGACGTCCTCCGTTCCGCGAAAACTCTCGTTCACAGAAGAACGTTCGCCGATTCGGAGCCCCGATGCCCCTGATTCGGTGAGGAATGCCCGCTAAGTTCCTCCTTGATGTCGGTGAACGTATCGACTGGCTTGCCTGAGAGCGGCGCCGGGAACACCAAGCCCGCCCTCGGGGCTCCGGCAGTTTTGTGCCGTGTGCGCAAAAGCGTCAGCGCCAACGGATGCAGGTGCAACCGGTGGGGGTCGCAATTCTTGGTCAGCTTGCCCGGCCGGCGCCATTCCGCGGCGTCCAGGTCAAAACGCCCCCAGTCCAGTCTTGACGCCTCATTGCGCCGGCAGGGAATGGCGATCAGCAACCTCGCTAAATCGCGCCACACGGGCTCACGCATCGCCTCGGCCGTCCGCCAGAGCCTGGCAAGCTTCTCCAGCGTGAGGTAATGCGCCCTGGCTTGCGGCGGCTTGGGGCGGCGGCAGCGGCCGATTAGAGCGCACGGATTGGCCTGCACATGCCCGGCATCCTGCGCCCAGTCCTGGAACCTCGACAGGGTACCGAACCGCTTGCGAGCGGTCGTGACGCCCTCGGCCAAAGCTATAATACCAACCTGCCCGGGCGTTGACTCTCCAGGGATTCCCAGCCGCCTCCGGATGCGATTCGATGCTTGTCGAGGTCGATTCGCATAGGCGAGGCACGGATGGGCACGGCAGTGACGATCACGCGGACGGAGCACTTGGCAGCGGAGTTGCGGGCGATGGCTGGCAAATGCGGTGATGGCGCTCAGGTCCGCAGGCTTTTGGCGCTGGCGATGGTTCTGGAAGGCAGTACCCGCACCGAGGCGGCGGCGCAGAACGGCATGGACCGGCAAACGTTGCGCGACTGGGTGCATCGCTACAATCAGGCCGGGATTGAGGGGCTGAAGTCGCGTCGTAGCCCGGGCCCCACGCCGGCTCTGACGTCGGCACAGATGGCCGAACTGAAGGCGCTGGTCATCAAGGGGCCGGATCTGGAGACGCACAAGGTGGTGCGCTGGCGCTGTCTGGACTTGCGTGCGGAGGTGGCACGCCGCTTCAACGTGACGGTACATGAAAGCACCATCGGCAAGTGGCTACGTCGGCTCGATCTGACCCGGCTCCAACCGCGCCCGTTCCATCCGAAGAAGGATGCCGCGGCCGAGGAGGGCTTAAAAAAAATTTCGCCAGTCTGGTGAAGGCGGCGCTGCCGGCGTCCGCCCTCGGCAAGCCGATCGAGATCTGGTTCCAAGACGAAGCCCGTGTCGGCCAGAAGGGTGGACACGCCTATATCTGGGCGCCGATCGGCGCGCGACCGTTGATGGTCCGCGACAACCGTCATGACTCCGCTTACCTGTTCGGTGCGATCTGCCCGAACCGCGCCATCGGCGCCGCAATCATCATGCCGAGCGTCAACGCCGAGGCGATGACTGAGCACTTGGCTGAAATCAGCACTCAAGTCGCATCCGGGTCTCATGCGGTGCTGGTCTGCGACAGCGCGGGATGGCATCAGCCCGGCGGGCGGCTCGGCGTGCCGGACAACATCACGCTCCTGCCGTTGCCGTCGTATTGCCCGGAACTGAACCCGATGGAGAATGTCTGGGAATACCTGCGCGCCAATCGGCTGTGCGCGTTGGTTTGGGACAGCTACGAGGCCATTGTCGAGGCATGCAACACAGCCTGGCACTTCTTGATCAACGATCCCGAGCGCATTCGCTCGATCGGCACGCGCGAATGGGCGTGTGTCAGTGTCTAGGCGGGTTGGTATTACTTGCCGGATGTGCCGACGGGTGCTGAGCGCGTTTGCAGCAACGATGTGTTTACCGACGCACGCGGCCTAATTTACCTGATCGACCGCAACCGGGGCCTATCAATTCTGGAACGGACTTGATACCGCTCCTGCGGCCCAACGAAGCTGGCTAATGAGCCGCGCGCCTGTTCGTATCCGTCGGGTTCGGGGCGGCAACCTTGCGCATGAGAGGCACCAACAGCGTGGCGATCAGGAATGCCAGCATGATCGCTCGAAAGGCATCGGCGAAAGCCAGCGTCGAGGCTTCCCGATAGGCAATCTGCCATAGCTGCTTGAGAGCCTCTGCGCCGCCTCCGCCACTGCCGGGCATGGCGCCATAACGCATGGCAAGCCCGTGCAACAGCCGCTCCATTGCACCGTTTGCGGGCGTGAGATGCGCGGCGATCATCTGGAAGTGCAGATTGGTTTGATCGTTGATGATCGCGGCACTGGCCGCGATCCCAACCGCGCCGCCAAGATTGCGCATCATATTGAACAAACCGCTGGCATATTTCAGCCGTTCCGGCGGTAGACTGCCAAGACCGAGAACGACGCTTGGCGCGACCGCGAAGACCTGGGGAAAACCGCGCAACAGCTGCGGCAGAAGCAGCTCCGCCCCGCCCCAGTCTTCGGTAATGAAACTGTAGCTCCACATTGCCAGGCCGAAACAGGCGAGGCCGAACATCATCAGCCAACGCCCATCCAGTTTGCGGGCCAGCACGACGTAAACGGGGGTGCCGATCAGCGAGGCAGCGCCGGTGGAGAAGATCGCCAAGCCCGTTTGCCAAGCGCTGAAGCCACGCACATAGCCGAGAAACAGCGGCGTAAGATAGATCGTGGTGAAGATGCCGATGCCGGTGACAAAGGACAGGAAACAGCAGAGCGCGAAATTGCGGTCCTTTAAAGCTCGCAGATCCACCACCGGATTGCGGTAGGTCAGGCTGCGCAGAACGAACAGGGCGCAGGCGAGTCCGGAAATCCAGGCGCAGCTGCGGATCATGGAATCGTCAAACCAGTTCCATCGTGTCCCCTCCTCCAGCACATATTCCAGGGTGCCGAGGCCGATGGCCATCAGAGCGATGCCAAGATAGTCGGCGCCGCGCAGCAGCGACAGGTCCGGTTTGTCGATCTTCACCAGAAGCGGCACCAACGCCGTGATCGCCACGCCGGGAAGAAGGTTGATGTAAAAGAGCCAGTGCCAGTCGAGCGTGTCGGTTACCCATCCGCCAATGACCGGCCCGAGCGTCGGCGCTATCGAAGCGATCGTTCCGACCACCGCGGCTGAATAAATCCGGCGCGGCCCCTGGAAGAAGTAAAATGATGACGTGAAGACGGTCGGTATCATCGAGGCGCCGAGCAAGCCTTGCAAGGCACGGAAGACGATCATGCTGTGGATGTTCCAGGCGAGGCCGCACAGCATGCTGGCGGCCGTGAACCCGGCGGCGGAAACGGTAAACAGCCAGCGCGTCGAAAACACCCGGGTGAGCCAGCCGGAGAGCGGGATCATGATGATCTCGGCTATCAGATAGGCGGTCTGTACCCAGCTGATCTCATCTTGCGCCGCCGAGAGCCCCCCGCCTATGTCCTGCAACGAGGAGGCGACGATCTGTATGTCCAGCAGGGCGATGAACATGCCGACGCACATCACCACGAAGGGCAGCAGAGCGGGCTGTTTGGGCGCGGTATCGCTCACGACCGGACATCCCGGTCCGCGCGCGTATCAACGCTGACCGTGGTTGAGAGACCCGGACGAAGCAGGGACAGGCTGGGATCCGCGGGATCGAGCAGCACACGCACCGGCACGCGCTGCACGATCTTGGTGAAATTGCCGGTGGCGTTCTCCGGCGGGATGATGCTGAAGACGGCGCCGGTGCCGGGCGCGAGGCTCGCGACATGGCCGTGGAAGACATGGCCGGGGATGACGTCGGCGACCACGGTGGCAGATTCGCCCCGGATCATCCGGCCGATCTGGTCTTCCTTGAAATTGGCGTCCACCCAGAGACCCGTGGTGGGAGTAACCGAGATGAGATAGGCACCTTGGTTCACATACGCGCCGACTTGAGCAGCACGGTTGCCAACGTAACCGTCTATCGGGGCGCGGATCTCGGTATAGCCGAGATTGAGTTGGGCCGTGCGCAGGTCGGATTGCGCCTGCGCTTCGGCGGCCTCGGCGGCGGCGGTCTCCGCCTCCAGCACCTTGAGCTGCTGGCGTGCGGCTTCAAGACCCGCGCCGGCAGCGACCACGGCGGAGTGCGCTTCCTGGTCGAGTGAGCGGGTGCGCTGCGCATCCTGCCGCGAACCCGCGCTGGTCCGGGCGAGAATGCCATACCGGGTGGCCTCCTCTTGCTCGAAGTCGGCGAGAGCCGTTTTCTCGTCGAGCTGGGCTTGTTGCTGGCGGATTGTCGCCTGCTGCATGACGTACCGGGCGCGCAGACTGTCCAGCGCCGCCCGTTTGCCCGCGACCTCCGCCTCGGCGCGGTCCAGCGCGACCTGGAAGTCGCTCCGGTCCAGACGGATGAGCAACTCGCTCGCCTGCACGTGCTGGTTATCCCGGACGAGTACCTGACCGACGAAACCGCTGACATGTGGCGCGAGTGCGGTGACGTTGCCGCCGACATATGCGTCGTTCGTGGTTTGGATGAAACGGCCTGTGGTCCACCAGTCGTGGCCGTACCAGGCACCCCCGACTGCGATGGCGAGGCCGCAGCGGCAAGCGCGAGACGCTTTGTACCCTGGCGCCTCAGTGCGCGAGTTGGTGACGGAACCGTCTCGCGAGCCGTGACGACACCCGACATGGCCGCCTCAAAGGGGGTTGTGGAGAAAGTTCGGCGAAAGCTCAGTTCCAACGGCCGTTACGGGCCGTGGACTTGGAGGCGCCGGGGCATTCAAGCCGCGACTTCCTCCCGCACGTAGCGCGCGGCGGCGTGGTTGCGCGAAAGGTTCGGCCCGAGCGGCAGACGCGCGGCCTCGTAGCGTTGCCAGTCGCCGGCATCCGGCAGGGACGGAATGGTGATCGTCTCGCCCTGGTCCAAACCGGCAAGGGCGGCGTCTACCATCTCGTCCACATCCATCACCCTCTCTTCCGGCAGGGTCGCGATGTCGATGCCCGCCTTGGACCAGATTTCGGTGCGCGTGACGCCCGGCAATACCGCCTGCACCCGCACGCCCTTGCCCTGCAGTTCGGTCTGCAACGACAGGCTGAGGTTTAGCAGAAAAGTCTTGGTGCCGCTGTAGGTGCCATTGAACCGCTCGGGCGCTAGCGCGAGGACGGACGCGATATGGATCAGTGTCCCGTGGCCACGCGCGACAAAGCCTTCGACCGCGGCGCTTGCCAGCCGCAGGGCGGCGATGACGTTCAGTTGCACCATCGCCTCCAGCCGGTCCGGATCGTCCCCGAGCATCGGGCCGGCAGCGGCGATGCCGGCATTGTTCACCAGCATGGCAATAGCGGCGTCGCCGCGCAGGCGGTGCTCCAGCAGCAACAAGTCGGCCTTCCGCGCCAAGTCGGCGGGCAGCACCTCGACCAGCCGCCCGGTTTCAGCGCGCAGCCGGCCGGCCAGCGCTTCCAGCCGGGCCCGGTCGCGCGCCACCAGGATCAAGTCATGGCCGCGTCGGGCCAAGCGGTCGGCATAGGTAGCCCCGATACCGGCGGAAGCACCGGTGATGAGAGCGGTGTTGGCTTGGTGCATGGCAAACGGACCTTCCGTCATGGAAGCGGAACGAGTTTTGATGGCGATCGCCATCATCGACTTTACATTGCGCCCGCCACTAATATTGTCAAGCGGCAATCCGGGGCCGTGTGGCAAAGGCAGATGGCATGAGGGTTTCAAAGGAAGCGGCGGCCGAGAACCGCGAACGCATTCTCACCGAGGCAGCGCGGCTGTTCCGTGAGCGCGGTTTGTCAGGGGTAGGGGTGGACGCCTTGGCGGCGGCGGCCGGGCTGACGCATGGCGGCCTCTACAGCCAGTTCGGCTCTAAAGACCGGTTGGCGGCGGAGGCGCTCAGCCACGCCGTGGCCGGCAGTTCCGCCAAGGTGGAGCGCACCAGCAGTCTCGCTGCCTATACTGCGCGATACCTCTCCGCCGACCACCGCGATGCCCCCGGCGGCGGCTGCGCCCTGGCAGCGCTCGGCTGCGAAGTGCCTCGTCAGGGGCCGGCGGTCCGCCGGAGCTTCACGCACGGCGTGCGGCGCATGGTGACGCGGCTTGCCAGCCTGTTGCCGGCAGGCCCGGCGCGTCAGCATGAAGACGACGCGTTGGCCGCCACCGCCACACTGGTGGGCGCCCTCGTGCTGGCGCGCGCTGTGGACGACCCCGAGCTTTCGGATCGCATCCTGGCGGCAAGCCGCGCACGGCTGAACCGGAACTGACGCAACGGCGCCGGCGCCGGTCGCTGGCTTCCCTGCCAGCTACGACGGGGACGCGACGAGCGCCGAGATAAGCGAAAGGACGCCGAATGCCGACACGCAGGCGATCAACACCGGTTTGCGCCCGAGCTGATCGCCGAGCGAGCGTTCCGTTAATTGCCGACGGCGGGATACTGCGCAGCGGCCATCGCGGGGCTCACCGACGCGCGTCGTGGGGCGGCTTCGCCGGCCAGGGCCCCGCGCACGCGATCGATGAGTGCCAAAGAATTGTCGGGCAGCTGGTCGCCTCGCCAGGCCACGTGCTGATCGGGGCGCGCCAGCCGCAATTTGTGCGGATAGGGTCTGGCCGCGTCATCCGCGTCCACGTCCAGCACCACCATTGGCACGCAACGACGTACCGCCGCGACGAGGCTCCCGACCTCGACCGCCGGATCAAGCCGCAGCAAAGTAAAATCGGGCCCAGCGCATCGTATAGCGACCGTCCATCGCGGAGCCACAGATGCGGCGTACGGCAGCCCGGAACAGTGCACCGGGTAAAGTCCACCAGGGTGTAGCCGGGCGCGGCCTCGCCGTCGCAGGCGACGATCGGCGAGCCCTCATAAAAATAGCCGAAGTTGAGCCCGCCGCAGCACATGCCCTGAGCCATGTTTCGCTGGCCTGGCGGCCGATGCGGGCGCGAACGGCGTCGCCCTCGGGTCCGGGCTCTTCGATCGTCTCGGGGATAGCACCGCAGCGCCTTTCCCATGTCGTCGCGAGAGTCATGGTGTGGCGAGAGACCTGCTCGGTGATCGGCCGGCGCTCAGTTTCATAGGCGTAGAGCAGAGCGGGATGGGCCCAGCCTTTGATAACGCCCGCCAGCATCTAGGACAGGTTCATGGCGTCGGCGATCCCGGCGTTCATGCCGTAGGCGGCGAAAGGAACCCATATATGCGCCGCATCGCCGCAGAGAAATACGCGCCGATCGCGGAAACGGTCGGCGAGCATCCGCCGTCCGACCCAATCCTCCCGGCTCAACGTTTTGAACGCGAACGACGAGATATCACCGTTCCTCGTTTCGCGCTCCGGCGCGGTTCGGAGGCAGGTCATGCCGATGTCGCCCGCGGCCTCTCTGCCGCGCCAAGACAATGCCGCATTGATGGGCGACGCCGACTTGGCTTCGGTTGCGGTCACCAATCCCTGCCGGCCCTTCACGAAACGTTGGTCCGTTGCGGGCCGCCAGCTCCTGATAAGGATCGAGCGAAGTCTTCTGGAGCGCGAGTTGCGAGCTTGGACCGGGCGCAAGCAAAAAGAGCGGATTGAATTCGATCAATCGCAAGTGTTCGCCATTGGCAAGGTCGGCGCCCTGACGCACGCCGTTCGCATGCTCTGCGACGTTCTTCGCGACGAATCGTCGAGGCCCGATCACCCGCTCGTTCGCGACCGCGTCGCCTCGACGCTGGCGTCCACCCTGCTTGTCGAACTGCCGCACAATCACACCTGGGCCTTTGAAGCCACGACCACTACAATCGCCCCGGCTTCCGTGCGCCGTGCCGAGCGATTTATGCGGTAAAGGCCATTGGACTGTCCGACCTGGCCTGCGCCGCGGGCGTCAGCGCAAGGGCGTTGCAAATGGCCTTGCGCCGCTTTCGCGACACGACACCAATGGCGCATTTGCGGGCGTTGCGGCTGGAATTGGCGCGCAGAACTGGCCCGAACCGGGCGGGATCGCGGTTCGGTCACTTCGGTCGCGGATGCGCACGGCTTTTCTCCGTCGATTCGCGGTCGACTACAAAGCCCGCTTCCACGAGTTGCCTTCCGAGACGCTGCGCGGCGGCAGCGTCGGATTGAGTTAAGCGCTTAGTCTCGCGCCATTTGCTGGAGCGGGTTGAGAGTAAATCGTTCTGTCTGTGATGTCCAGGCTTTGCAGATGAATTCGCAGGGTGTGAGACCTTTGAGGGTCTTCAAGCGACGGCCGCAATTGTAGGCCTCGACAAAGTCCTTGAGATGACGCGAGCTGCGCGTGGTTGTCGAATCAAAGCCCGGGATTAAACAGCTAGTGAAGATCGCCACGTTCAATATCAATAACGTCAATCGTCGGCTGCCGAACCTGCTGACATGGCTGGCGGAGGCGGAGCCCGACGTGGTGTGCCTTCAGGAGCTGAAGTCGACCGATGCCGAGTTTCCCATAACGGCGATCCATGCCGCCGGCTATGCGGCGGTGTGGCAGGGTCAACGCGCATGGAATGGCGTCGCGATCTTGGCGAGAAACGCCGAGCTTGTGCTCACCCGGCGCGGGTTGCCCGGCGATCCATCCGATACGCAGAGCCGCTACATCGAAGCGGCCGTTGCGGGCGTGTTGGTCGGCTGCATTTACCTGCCCAACGGCAATCCGCAACCGGGCGCAAAATTCGCCTACAAATTGGCCTGGTTTGAACGGCTGATCGCGCACGCGGCCGAGCTGCACGCAACAGGTCTGCCCGTGGTGCTGGCGGGCGACTACAACGTTGTGCCGACTGACGCCGACATCTATCCGTCCAAATCCTGGGCGAACAACGCGCTGTTGCAGCCCGAGAGCCGGGCGGCATTCCGCCGGTTGGTGGAGCAAGGTTGGGTGGATGCGATCCGCGCACGACATCCCGCCGACCCGATCTACACATTCTGGGACTATAAGCGCGACCGCTGGCAGCGCGATGCCGGCTTGCGCATAGACCACATTCTGCTCAGCAGGAGCTTGGCGGATTGTTTGACTGATGCGGGAGTTGACCGGGAGATCCGAGGCCGAACGGACGCCAGCGATCACGCGCCGATATGGGTCGCGCTTCAGACCGCAACGCATGGGCACCGAACAGAGCGCCGTGTTAACAAGCGGATGCGGGTTCCGGCTCGTATCGGCCGCGATACCTGATCACGTTCACGTATTGGCACAGAACGCAGCGAGTGCGCTAATCTCGGTTTGTGCGCCGGCGTAATCATCGGCGATGCGTGCGTAAATTCTGGCCGCGGCGTGGAACAATTCCCGCGCGGCATGGTCCGGATCGACAAAGCCGGCGATCTCCTCCATCTCGCCTACCCAGCGATACGCTTTGGAATACATGCCCGGCGTCTGGCGCTGTAGCCACGCGTGCAACTGCGGCTGGCTGTCGGCCAGTTCGCGCTTGAGAAACTCGGCCGTGCCGCCACGCTGCGCCGCCAACATCATCGCCGCCCCGAGCGCGGTGAAACCCTTGGTGATCCCCGCATAAGACATCTTCATGGCCGAAGCGACGCCCGCCGGCCCGGGAAGGATCGGCATCTCCAGCCCGTATTCCGCTAGCACGGCAACCCGCTCGGCGTCCGGGCCGGAAAGATAGATGCGGGTGCTGCGTGCCCCGGGCCGAGGCGGCGGACCAATAATGCCGGCATCGACGAACGAGCACCGCGCCGCCTCAATGATAGTTGCAATACGAAGGGCGGTAGCCGGATTGATGGCGTTGCAATCGACATAGACCGGCTTGCGAACGGCGCGTGCCAGAGCCGGCCGCAGATGTTCCGCCAGCGCGACGGCATCACCGGGCGGGACGATCGAGAGAATGATGTCCGCCTCGGCGGCCTGATCCAGGCTGGCGTCGCGCATCCCGGCCGCATGCGCCCGGGCAATGCTCGCTTCGCTGCGCCCGGCGAGCAGGGTTCGAACTTCGATGCAATGCGCAGTCAATCGGGCGGCAACAGCGCTGCCCATTGCCCCCGGTGCGATGACGGTTACAACTAGTCCCATGGCACTCCCCTCCATCGGCAAGCCTGTAACCGAATCCTTCTCGGGATATCGTGCTGTGGCAATAGGTGCTGGCAAAGCGCAGGCTGGCAGGCCCGGCATCCAAGGACAGAAACGATGAGCAAGGCGTGTCTTATGGTCCGCGCCGTCGTGGCCGACACGGTACGGGCTGATTTCGACAGATGGTATTCGGCGGAGCACTTGCCCGAGGCCGTGAAGGCGTTCGCGGCGATGCGCGGCTGGCGCGGTTGGAGCCACGCCGATCCGGCAGTGCATTACGCGTTCTACGAGTTTCCGAACCGCGAAGCCGCACAGCGCGCGATAGGTTCCGAAGCGATCCGCGCACTCGCCGCCGAATTCGACCGCGCCTTTGCGAACGTAGCTCGCACACGCGAGATCATTGAGGTCGCGGACGAGATCGGCCCGTCAAACTAGCCCTCAGCGGGGTGCCTCCCACTTTCGCGCACAGGGCGAACTCTCGATTGGCGGTATTCAGGTCGACGGCGGGCAGGACGCGGTCAAATAAGCGTCGTCTTCCGGTTACGGCTTAGTAATCGGGCCGACACATCCATCAAACGATGACGCCTGCCGCATCGGTGAACACGCATCGGCATCGCTTCGCCGGACCGACACTTTCGCGGTCGGTATTGCGTTGTCGCGGGAATGAGCCGTATACATCAGGCGGAGGCTCCAAAATGGTCCTCTTCCGGTCGCTCGCCGTAAAAACACATTATTTCCGACACGGGCCGACCCCGCTAGCCGTTCTTGTGCTGTCCGCGGCTTGGTTGCTGCCATCCGCAGCCGTGTTCGCGCAGACGCCGTCGGTCCCCACGGAGGAGGAAGACACTGGATCGGGGGCAAATGCCCCAGCCGATTTCGGGCCAGGCGTAGCTACCGCGGACGATCAAGTCCCGAACGGGGGAGCCAACGCGGCCACCCGCGGCTTCTTCGGCCCGGTTGTGCCCTGGCCGATCATCGGCCTGCACGCCATCCTGCTGCCAGACGGGCGTGTCATGAACTACGGCACCAACCAGCAAGGTCAGCAGGGCGCAGAGCTTGTCTATGACGTGTGGAACCCGTCCGAGGGAACCGGCAGCAACGCCCATATGGTGTTACCGAACACCACATCGACCGATATCTTCTGCAGCGGTCAATCGATGTTGTGGGGCAGTGGCAACGTGCTGATTACCGGTGGCGATCTGACGATCGGCGGCCAACGCAATTTCTCCAACAACGACACGACGATCTTCGCCCCGCAGACCAATACGCTGAGTTCCGCGGCGACAATGCAATATCCACGCTGGTACTCGTCAATTATTGCGCAGCCGGATGGCGAGATGCTGGTACTCGGGGGACGTCTGAACCTGTCCACGGGAGCCGTTACGCCGGAAGTCTATGCGCCGGCAACTGGCTGGCGAACTCTAAGCGGTGCGACGAGTCAAGCGGCGTTCGGGAACAGTGCGAACTGGGATTATCCGCGGGCCTTTGTTGCGCCGGACGGCACCGTCTTCGTGCTTGGCTCCGATGGAACCATGTTTGACGTTACGATCGCGGGAGAGGGCACGATAACGCAGCTGCCGCAAACGACGCTGACGAGCTATGACCTCCCGACCGTTATGTTCGCCCCCGGCATGTTGCTGTCTCTACGCGGCCTCGGGCAGGCTGTGACGGTCAACTTAAACGGCCCAAGCCCCGTGATAACCCCGACGGCGAACATAGAGCAGCCGCGGTTTTGGGCCAGCGGAACAGTGCTGCCGGACGGGACTGTGCTCGTGACCGGAGGTTCAGCGGTTGCAAATCAATTAACCGGAGTCGATTACACAGCGGAGATCTGGAACCCCGCTACCGGTCAGTGGACCGCCGGGGCCAACGCCGCCAAGCCGCGTCTCTACCATTCAATCGCGCTATTGCTTCCGGATGGTTCCGTGCTGACCGGAGCCGGCGGTGCGACCCGGGCCAGTGGCAAATCTTAACGCTGAAATCTATTACCCCCCATATCTTTACCTCAATGACGGGTCCGGAAATCCTGCTCCGCGCCCGTCGGTGCTATCAAACCCGGCGGCCGTAACATCCGGTCAGCAGTTCTCGGCAACCGTCGGCGCAACCGACCAGATCAGCCGAGTGACGTTCGTTCGAACCGGCTCCGACACGCACTCGAGCAACCCTGACCAACGATTCGTTGATCTGCCGTTTACGCAAAGCGGTAATCAACTCGCGATAACCCTGCCCAGCAACAACAACGTATTGTTGCCCGGCTACTGGATGCTGTTCGTTTTCAACCAAGCCGGCACGCCATCAAACGCGCCGATCATGGTCGTAACGCAATAAAGACAAGTGGCGCCTCCGGCACAAATCTCACAACGGTCCAAGTCTTGGCTTGCCGGGGCGGCCGCCCGCAGTGCCGATCATCCTGCTTCGCCTGCACGTATTGAGTTCGATCCACTCCCGGTTTCAACTTTTCAACTAATGGGCGGCTAGTGGACCGTCACCCCAACGGGCTTCGATGCAATGCCGTTGGCGACGACATAAAGGTGGCTGGCGCCGGTCTCGATCCCTGCCGGAACAAAGAAATGCGTGGATGAGGCGTTTTTCGGTGCTACCGACATGCTGCTGTGGCTAATATAATTATAAGCCGTCGCACATCGGCTTCAGTCAAATTGGCGGCCGCGATGTCCCGCCCCTTGATGTCGGCCAGTGCCGGGCCAAGCTG
>CAWGIP010000041.1:0-58242 GCA_963822675.1 uncultured Pseudomonadota bacterium
ATCATGACGTCGCGGAGTGGTGGCGGCGAGACCTGTGGTAGTAAGGGCCGGAGCGCAGCCAGATCGCGAATTGCGGCATCGAGCGCGAAGCGCCAGCCGCTTGCGTCCCGCCCGCCATCGGCGACAAGCGTTACACCGCCGCTACGCAGCGTCGCCTTGACCGGCCAGGCACCATTTTCGGCGAACTGCGAAAGTGGCCCCGACTGCGCCTCAACCGTGAGGGATGCACCCTGGATACTTGCCCCGGCTGAAAGATGCATCGGCGCCGTTCCGGCCCCGCCGCTGGCCTCCAACCCGCTGATCGCGAGCGTGATCGTCTGCCCGCCGCGGTCGTCTCGCCACCCAAGTGTGCCGTTCTGGATCTCCACTCTTCCGACGGCAATCAGATTAGGCTGCGTCGCGCGTGACGTCGGTTGGGCGCCAACTTGCGCTTGCGGCGCCTTTTCTGGCACCGGCGCCGGCAACGCAGTCGGTTTCGGGGCGCCGAGACTCCAATTCACCGTGCCATCGGCGGCGCGTTCGAGCAGAATGTCCGGATGTACCAAGGTCAGACGATCAATTTCGATCCGCTGCCGCAGCAATGGCAGCAGGGCCACCTGTAGGTCGATCGCTTGGGCGTTTGCCATCTGCGGGCGCGAGAAGCCCGGCGGATTGGCGAGCGCGACGTCGGCCAGCTCGATCGTCGGATGCAGCGCGAACCTAAGCCGGATCGGACCGGCCAGCGTCAGCTTCCGGCCGATTACCCGGGTCGCTATGGCTTCAATGCGCGGCTTGTAGGCGTTTGCACTGAAAGTCCCGACAAATATCGTCAAGGCAACACACGCAGCCACGATCAACGCAACGAGCGTGATCAGCATTGTCCGCAAAGCACGTCCCCGCCGTCGTCGCCCGGGCTGCTGCAATTGTGGGGCCCGCCTTTCCCTCAGCCTCGCCATGCCGGACGGGCGGCCGGTGCGGTGAAGCCCAGTGTCCGGAACGTCTCGACCATATGTGCGGGGCAGATTTGCCTCGACTTCCAGCATGCCGCCCTCGGGATGCGGCAATCGCAGTGCGCGCGCATGCAGATGCAGCGCTTCGGAGAGGCCTTCCAGCGTGGCGGCGAAAGCGCCGTTCTGATCTGGCGTTGCGTATTTCACGTCACCCAAGATGGGCGCGCCAAGCGAGACGCAATGCACCCGCAGTTGATGCGTGCGGCCGGTCAAGGGATACAGCTCCAACCAAGCGAGCTTCCCCGCGTGATCCAGCATGTGGTACTCGGTGATTGCCCGCACCGCCTTCGGTTCGTCGGGCCCGGCGAGGGCTGCGCGTTCCCCGCGCGATCCCCCCGTGCGGACAAGCGCGTGGTCGATGCGTCCTTCGGGCGGAACCGGACGTCCGTTCGTCACTGCCCAATACGTCTTGTCGATTGCGCGCCCGCGGAAGAGCGCCGCAAGCCGCGCCGCCGTTCCCGGGGTGCGCGCCAGCAGCAGCACTCCGGACGTGTCTCGGTCCAGCCGATGAACCAGCCGGGGCCGGTCGGGTGCACCGAAACGGAATGCGTCGAGCAGGGCGTCCAAATGCGTGACGATCCCCGGCCCGCCCTGCACGGGAAGCCCGTATGGCTTGTCGAGCGCGATTACATGGGCGTCGCGATACAGAACCAGACGTTGCAAATCCCGCACCAGGTCCGGTTCGATCGGTTTCGGTTCGCGCGCAGGCGGAGGCGGCGCCTTGATTGCCGGCAGCAGCGGCATTCGGATGTTTGTCCGGCACCGAGCCGCGCGGCCGCGTTGGTCCGACGGCCGTCTACCCGCACCTGCCCTGTACGGCACAGCTTCTGGATCGCGCTTTGCGGCAGGCCGGGGACATGGCGGCGAAGCCAGCGGTCCAGGCGAATCTCCGCCTCGTCCTCGCTGACCGTGACCGTCGCCTGCAGCGCGCAGTCACTCATCCGTTGTACCTCCCCGACGCTGCGCCCTGAGCGTCGCCCAGGTATCGAGCCGCTTGGCGATCTCGCGCTCAAAGCCGCGGTCGCTCGGCTGGTAGAATTGCTGGCGGTCCAGTCCGTCTGGAAAGTAATTCTGACCGGAGAAAGCGTCCTCGGCCGCATGGTCGTAAGCATAGCCGGCGCCATAGCCAAGTGTTTTCATTAACCGTGTGGGCGCGTTCAAGATGTGCGCGGGCGGCATCAGGCTGCCGGTCTCTTTGGCTGCCGCCCGCGCAGCGGAATACGCCGCATAGACCGCATTGGATTTGGGCGCTGTGCCTAAATACACCACGGCCTCGGCAATCGCCAACTCACCCTCGGGACTGCCCAGCCGCTCGTACGTCTCCCAGGCAGCGAGCGCGACCGACAGTGCGGCGGTGTCCGCCATCCCCACGTCTTCGGCAGCGAATCGGACCAAGCGGCGTGCGATGTAGCGTGGGTCTTCACCGCCATTCAGCATGCGCGCGAACCAATAAAGCGCGGCGTCCGGGTCGGAGCCGCGAAGCGATTTATGCAGCGCCGAGATCAGGTTGTAGTGCTCCTCGCGGTCCTTGTCGTACAACGCTGCCCGCCGCGCCAGCAGCGATGCGAGCGCGCCGGCATCGAGCGGGGGTAGTCCTTCGGGCAGCCGTGCGATCTGCTCGGCCATGTTGAGCAGATATCGCCCGTCGCCATCGGCCATTGCCCGCAACGCGGCCCGGCCTTCGCCCGTCAGGTTCAGTGCGTGCCCGAGATCGGCCTCGGCGCGGACAAGAAGCTGCTCCAACGCGGCATCGTCCAGCCGGCGCAGCACCAGCACCTGGCAACGCGACAGCAAGGCGCCGTTCAGCGCGAAGGACGGGTTTTCCGTCGTGGCTCCGATCAGCGTGATCGTACCGTCCTCCACCACGGGCAGGAACGCGTCCTGCTGGGCGCGATTGAAACGATGGATCTCGTCAACGAACAGCAGCGTGCCGTCTCCCAGGCGCCGTCGGCGCGCCGCCTCATCGAAGGTCCGCTTAAGGTCGGCGACCCCGGAGAACACCGCCGAGAGTTGGACAAATTCCAGCCCCGCCTCGCCCGCCAGCAGCCGAGCAATGGTGGTCTTGCCGGTGCCGGGCGCGCCCCAGAGAATCAGCGATGCCAGCGAATCCCGCGCCAACATGCGGGTTAGCGTGCCTTCCGGCCCGAGCAACTGGTCCTGTCCGACAACTTCGGCGGGCACGCGCGGGCGCAGCCGGTCGGCCAGCGGGCGTGTCGCGTGCGGCGCGCCGGCCGTCGTCTCGGCCGCCGTCTCGCCGAACAAGTCGGGAGCCTTCGATCTCGGTTTGGCAGGCACGGAACCAGTCTAGACCAGAGCCGGCCGGGGCCACAGACGTGCCGAACGGGCCGTGCTAATGTTCCGCGCGCAGTGCCAACGAACCAGGAGGGGGACACCGATGCCCGCCACATCGCTCAACCATTACACGATCCGCGTGCGCGACCTGGAACGGACCAAGGATTTCTACGAGGACATCGTCGGCCTGAAATCGGGCGACCGTCCACCGCTGCCGTTCCCCGGCTATTGGCTGTATTGCGGGGACGTGCCCGCGGTCCATCTGATCGGCCGGCGCCCGGAAGAACCCGAATTCAACGGCTCGGCTGAGACGGGGCGGCTTGATCACATCGCGTTCACGGCGGAGAACCTGGAACTCATGAAGGATAGGCTCCGGAGCAACGAGATCGCCTTCGAAGAAAAGGTCTTGCCACGCTTCAACATCACGCAGCTCTTTTTCCAAGATCCAGACGGCATTAGTATCGAGTTTAACTTCCCCTCCGGCGAGACCTCAAGACATCCGAATTAAGTCGAGGGCGTTGTAGGCTGCGGAACCGCAGGCGCCTTGTCATTTTATTCGCAACAGAGTGACTCGCGCTCTTGCTCCGCGAGAGCGCTGAGCACCTGCACTATTACCCTTTTGCCCAGCCGCGCAGTACGCACGCCGTCTCGTCGTCCAGGGGAAAGAAGCTCTCGATACGCAGCTCCTGAAGCGTGATGTCCTGCGGTGTGCCAAGCGTCGCAATGGCTGTAAACATTCTCAGCGAGATGCCGCCCTTGCGGAAGTGCATCGGTAGCACCGGAGGCAGTGTTTCCTCGGAAGAACCGGCGTTGAGAGCGGATCGCACGCCCTCATAGGCCAAGAGCCGCGCCAGCAACGTTGCCATGTCCGTGCTCCCGTCCTTGCCAGCATCCGCCTCGACGCTGCGAATGAAATGGCGCACTACATCTGGCCAGTTAGCCAGGAACGGCCTCAGCACGTCGGGAGCAACGAGGGCATCGGCCAAATTGATGGGAGCTCCGGGTGCAAGGGGCCGACAAGATGCTCGACCAGGCGGACCGCTCCGGAGTTTGCCTTGACCAGGTTCCAGTAGCGATCAACAGCCACGGCGGGAAATGGCTCCTGCTGGCTGAGGATGAAGTCGATCGCCCTCGATACTTGCAGCAGTTCCGGTTCAGCGAGGTCCGTCTGACGCCAAACCGGAGCAAATCCGGCAGCCAGCAACAGTGCATTCTGTTGGCGAAGCGGGAGGTCGAGGGCAGCAGCCAGTCGCATCACCATCTGACGGCTTGGAGCGGCACGACCCAGCTCGAGGAAGCTTAAATGTCGCTGCGATACATCGGCGCGGCCAGCAAATTCCAATTGCGATAGACCGCGCCGCGCCCGCCAGAATCGGAGCTTCGCCGCAAATTCATGCTGGTCGGGCATCAATACCTCCGAGGTAGTTGCCGAGATGACAACGCCGGGCAACATGGGACAATGACGCTCGAAAAAACAAAGCACGCGCGCATGGGCGAGCTGGTCGGAGTGGCGATAGCCATCGTGTCCAGCAGCCTCGGCGGCACGGCCGCGGCCGTCACGCGCTATCTGGTGGGAAATGCCGATCCGGTAACCTTGGCCGTCTTCAGGTGGGGGATCGGTTTCCTGATTGTCCTACCGGTGGCCCTCGTTCTTCGGGTGAGATGGCCGCGTGCAGCGGACCTATATACCTGTCGTTGCTCTCGGCATCTGCTTCTTTGGCGTATTCTTCATACTCTACAACATCGCTATCGGCTACACCACGGCGGCACGCGCAAGTCTCGCCCTTTCGACGCTGCCGCTCCAGACCATGATTGTGGGCGCTCTGCTTGGCATCGAATCGCTCACGGTACGCAAGTCCATTGGCGTTTGTATCGCGATGCTTAGCGTATCTGCAGCGCTGGCGTCCGGTCTTTCAGCAGCTCCGGCAGGCGCTTGGCGAGGCGAGCTTGTCATGACCGGCGCCGTGCTTTGCATGGCCTTTTACAATGTCTGGTCTCGCCGGTTTATTCAGAGATCGAGTGCGCTGGGCTTTTTAGCCGTTGGGATGGGGGCGGGCGCTGCCGTGCTCGTCTTGTTTGCAGTGGCAACCGAGCGCATCGCCGTCGTTGCAAGGTTCGGTGCCGCGCAATGGGCGGCGGGCGTTTATCTCGGCATCGCCGGCGGTGCTTTGGCATTCATCCTCTGGGTCATGGCGTTGCAGCGCGCTGCACCAACCAGAGTGGCAAACACCATGACCGTTAATCCGATCGCAGCCGGTCTACTTGCGGCGTGGCTTGTGGGCGAACCGGTCACATGGAATCTCGTCATCGGGCTTGCCTGCGTTTTCGTCGGGATTTTGCTTGCAACGACTGAGCCCAAAGCCGCGTCGTCGGCCGATGCAAGGCACCCCGCCGTGGGCGCCTGAACCCGGCCTAACAGGCGTTGTGCATGCCAAACACCGCCCGCGCGGTGCGCGCCAGAACCGCCAGGTCCAGCCAAATCGACCAGCGATCGATGTATTCGAGGTCGGCCTCAACACGGCGCAGCAGCTTGTCCACCGTGTCCGTCTCGCCTCGCCAGCCGCGCACCTGAGCCAGCCCGGTGATTCCCGGACGAACACAATGACGTGCGGCGTATCCCGGCGCGACCGCCTCGAATGGTCGGCCGGCTGCGCAAGTCCCTGGCGCGTGTGGGCGCGGACCCACTAGCGACATATCGCCCCGCAAAACATTGATAAGCTGAGGCAGTTCGTCGAATGAGGTCAGGCGGAGGAAGGCGCCGAGGCGCGTGACACGCGGGTCGCCGCGACGGGCCTGCCGTAGAGCCCTGGCGCTCTGCGGCTCATGATGCATGGTGCGGAATTTCAGCACCAGAAACTCGGCGCCGCCGAGGCCCACGCGTCGTTGGCGGAATAACGCCGGACCAGGGCTGTCACAGCGTCACTGCGACCGCAAGGGCAAGCAGCAGCGGCCAGAGCAACGATAGGAAAACCGCAGATACAGCTATGTCCATGGCCCGCTTCGGCGCGGCCCGCCAGCCTGCAATCCGTGCAACAGCGCGGGTGCGGCGCAGCGATTTCCGGCGAAGACCTCGCACCCGCCGGTCCTTCGGCCGCAGGCCGCTCACAATGCCCCTTGCCAAAGAATCAACGGCACCGTCGCCCGTCTCGATCATCCGGCGCTGCCCTCCTGGCTGACACACATTATTCGCCGCGAGAGTCACTTGCCGGTTAATGTGGCCTGATCCGGGCGCCTTGAGGGCGAATTGCGCTCCCGTTAATCAGGGCCCGAAAAGGGGGCGGCATGGCGACGCGCAGCGTGGCGACGGTGTTCGGAGGAGCGGGGTTCATCGGTCGCTACGTGGTCAAGCGACTGGCCCATAAAGGCTATATCGTGCGCGTCGCGGTCCGACAGCCGGCCCGGGCTGCTTTCCTCAAGACCATGGGGGTCGTGGGGCAGATCGTTCCGCTCTACGCGTCGGTGCTGAACGAGGCGACCGTTCAGCGGGCGGTCGGGGGCGCCGATCTGGTCGTCAATCTTGTGGGCACCCTGGCGGAGAGCCGGGCGGGCAGTTTTCAGCAGGTGCATGTCGAGGGGGCAGGCCGCATCGCGCGCCGGGCATCTGCGTCCGGCGTCTATCGGCTGGTGCATCTTTCCGCAATCGGCGCCGATCCGGCGAGCCCGAGCCGCTATGGGACCAGCAAGGCCGCGGGCGAACAGGTGGTTCGCCAGGAATTTCCGGGCGCGAGCATTCTCCGTCCGTCCGTTGTGTTCGGCCCGGAGGACCAGTTCTTCAACCGGTTCGGCCTGATGGCGCAGTTCTCACCGGTCATGCCGGTAATCTCCGGCGCGACGCGGTTCCAGCCCGTTTATGTGGGCGATGTCGCCGACGCGGTCATGGGAGCGCTCGCGAGCGCCGACGCTGCGGGCGCGATCTTCGAGCTGGGCGGACCGCAGATCTGGAGCTTCCGTGAAATACTTCTCTACATCCTGAAAGAGACCGGTCGGCGTCGATTGCTGCTCGACGTGCCGGGACCGCTGGCGCGATTAATGGCCTCGATCATGGAGCATCTCCCCGGAAAACCCATGACCCGCGACCAGTTGTTAATGCTGGCGCGCGACAACGTTGCTGCCGCCGGCATGCCCGGACTCTCGGCACTTGGCATCGTGCCGACGCCCGTTGAACTCGTGGCTCCGTCCTATCTCCGCCAATACGGCACGGGAGGAGGACAGAATCGTGTATCCCCGCGAAGGTGATAGTTCCAAATCGGGCCTATATGGATCGGAAAATCGGATGCCCCCATCACGCCGCGGGCCATAAGGTGGGGATTAGGACAAAATATTTGACCTAATACCTCAATTGGCTCTCGTCATTCGGCGGAAACTCCCTATAAACTGTCCGATGCGACGCGGCCCGTTTGGCTGACGCCCGCCACGTCGAGGAGGGGAGGTCTGCCAATGACCGAGCGGATGCTGCGGTTTGTGAACGTGCCGCAACAGATGCCCGAGAAGCGGACCTCTGAGGAGCGCCGCGCCGACTTCTCCGAATCTATCGCATCTTTGAGGATGGCGAGGCCGCGCGGCAGTCCAGCCGCTGTAGTCAATGCGGCGTGCCGTTCTGTGCAGTGCACTGCCCGCTGCACAACAACATTCCGGATTGGCTGAAGCTCACAGCCGAGGGGCGGCTCGAGGAAGCGTATGAAGTGACCTCGGCTACCAACAATTTCCCCGAAATTTGCGGCCGCATCTGTCCCCAGGACCGGCTTTGTGAGGGCAACTGCGTCATCGAGAAAGGCTACGAAAGCGTCACAATCGGCGCGGTCGAGCGCTACATAACGGATACCGCCTTCGCGCGCGGCTGGGTGAAACCGATACGCCCAAGCCGGGAATTGGCTCAGTCGGTGGGAATCATCGGCGCTGGTCCGGCCGGCCTTGCCGCGGCAGAGCAGCTGCGCCGGCGTGGCTATCAGGTCACGATCTACGATCGTCACGATCGTGCGGGCGGACTGCTGATCTATGGCATTCCGAATTTCAAGCTGGAAAAGCCGGTCGTCTTGCGCCGGCACGCGTTGTTGGACGAGTCTGGTGTCAATTTCGTCATGAACTGCGCGGTCGGACGCGACGTTTCGCTTACGACGCTACGCGCGGAGCACGACGCTGTCCTGATCGCAACCGGCGTGTACCGAGCACGAGATCTGGGCGGCCCGGGCGTGGGTCTGCCGGGAATCGTGCCCGCGCTCGAATACCTGATCGCCTCGAACCGTCAAAATCTCGGCGATCATGTGCCGGATTTCGCGTCCGGTATGCTTGATGCCCGAGGCAAGGACGTGGTCGTAATCGGTGGCGGCGATACCGCGATGGATTGCGTCCGCACTGCCGTCCGGCAAGGGGCGAATTCGGTCAAGTGCCTGTATCGGCGTGACCGCGCCAATATGCCCGGATCAATGCGCGAGGTGAAGAACGCCGAGGAGGAGGGGATCAAATTCCTCTGGCTGTCCGCACCTGAGGCGTTTCTGGGCGATGAGCGGGTGAGCGGCGTACGCGCCGTGCGGATGCATCTGGGTCTTCCGGATGCGACCGGGCGTCAATCGGTCGAGCCGGTCGAGGATGGCCATTTCACGGTCGAAGCCGACCTCGTGATCAAGGCGCTGGGTTTCGACCCCGAGGATTTACCTGTGATGTTCGATACACCCGAACTGGCTGTCTCTCGTTGGGGCACACTGAAGATCGGTCATCGAACCTTCATGACCAGTATCCCCGGTGTGTTCGCGGCCGGGGACATCGTGCGCGGTGCAGAGTCTGGTCGTATGGGCCATTCGCGACGGCCGCGATGCGGCGGAGCAGATCCACAAATACGTTCTGCAGCAGCAAGAGCAGAGCTTTGCGGCGGCGGCGGACTAATAGCCAAGGGGAGCGACACATGAGCGAGCGTATCGAAACCGCCGCCGAATTCCTCGCCTCCTGGCAGGCCAACGTCGTGGCCCTCAAACACACATACAATTCAGCGCAGGAGCATGATTCCTGCGGAGTCGGCTTCGTCGCCTCGCTCGACGGCAAAAGCCGGCGCGATGTTGTCCAGGCCGGCATCGACGCGCTTCGGGCCGTCTGGCATCGCGGCGCGGTGGACGCGGATGGCAAGACCGGCGACGGCGCCGGAATCCATGTCGAGATTCCGCAGGACTTCTTTGCCGCTGCAGTTCAGCGTGGTGGCGCGAAGCTCATGCCGGGGCCGATCGCGGTCGGCCAGGTGTTTTTACCGAAGACCGATCTCAGCGCGCAGGAGCGCTGCCGGCAGATCGTCGAGACCGAGATCTTGAGCTTCGGCTACCAAATCTATGGCTGGCGTCAGGTACCGATCAATGTCGAGTGCATCGGCGAGAAGGCTAACGCTACGCGCCCGGAGATCGAGCAGATCATGCTCTGGAGCCCGAAGGGCGCCAGCGAGGCGGAATTCGAGCGCGACCTCTACGTGATCCGCCGCAGGATCGAAAAGCAAGCCATCGCCGCGCAAATCCCGGAACTCTACTTCTGCTCCCTGTCCGCGCGGTCGATCATTTACAAAGGAATGTTCCTCGCCGAGCATCTTGCCGAATTCTATCCGGACCTGCTCGACCCGCAATTCACTTCGCGCTTCGCGATCTATCATCAGCGCTATTCAACCAACACGTTCCCCACGTGGCGCCTTGCTCAGCCGTTCCGCATGCTTGCCCATAACGGCGAGATCAATACGGTTACAGGCAACATCAACTGGATGAAGAGCCACGAGACGCGGCTAGCCGACGAGGCGCTGGGACCGTGGATGGAGGAAGTCAAGCCGATCGTCCAAGCGGGTGGGTCCGACACGGCAACCTTGGATAACGTGTTCGAACTTCTGGTCCGCGCGGGACGCGATGCGCCGATGGCCAAGGCATTGATGATCCCTGCCTCAATCGGCCAGGACGCCACCATGCCGCAGGCGCACCAGGACATGTTCCTGTATTGCAATGCGGTCATGGAGCCCTGGGACGGTCCGGCGGCGATTGCCGGGACAGACGGGCGTTGGGTCATCGCGGGGCTGGATCGCAATGGCCTTCGCCCGATGCGCTACACAATCACGAACCACGCGTTGCTCATCGTCGGTTCCGAGACCGGCATGGTGAAGCTCGACCAGGACCAGATCGTGGAGAAGGGGCGCGTCGGCCCCGGTCAGACCATCGCGGTTGATCTTGAACACGCGCGCTTTTATCGCGACGACGAACTCAAGGATCGGCTTGCAGCGCGCCAGGACTTCGGAGCCTGGACCCGGCGGATTACCCAAATCGATCGCGTTGTGAAGACCGATGCAGCCGAGCCCGCTCTGTTTCTAGGCGAGGAACTGCGGCGCCGCCAGGTCGCCGTCGGCTTCACGCTCGAAGAACTGGAGATGATTCTCCACCCGATGGTGGAAGACGCACAGGAAGCCGTGGGCAGCATGGGCGACGACACGCCTATCGCGGTGCTGTCGGACCGCTACCGTGGTCTGCATCATTATTTCCGCCAGACCTTCAGCCAGGTCACCAATCCGCCGATCGACAGTCTGCGCGAAACACGCGTCATGACCTTGAAGACCCGGCTTGGCAATTTGGGCAACGTGCTGGATGAAGACGCCAGCCAGTGCGATTTGCTGCAACTCGAAAGCCCCGTGCTCTCCACGGTCGAGTTCCAGGCTATGCGGGAGTTCATGGGCAGGTCGGTCTGCGTCGTGGACTGCACGTTCCCGGTTGCCGATGGCGAGGCGGGGCTGCGCGCCGCCATCGACCTTATTCGCCGCGAAGCAGAGGAGGCCGTTCGCGCGGGCTGCACGCATGTAATCCTGACCGACGAGAACCAGGGACCGGAGCGCGCGCCGGTGCCCATGATCCTGGCAACGGGCGGGGTTCATACGCACCTGGTTCGCCAGTCGCTCCGTACTTTTACGAGCCTCAACGTGCGCGCGGCCGAATGCGTCGATGTGCATTATTGTGCAGTACTGATCGGCGTCGGAGCCACGACCATCAACGCTTATCTCGCGCAGGAGTTGATCGCGGACCGGCACCGCCGTGGCCTGTTTAGCGATCTGACGTTGAAGGCCGCCGTCAATCGTTACAAGAAGGCGGTGGACAAGGGCCTGCTGAAAGTCATGTCGAAAATGGGGATCAGTGTGATCTCCTCCTATCGCGGCGGCTACAATTTCGAGGCGATCGGCCTCTCGCGCGCTCTGGTCGCCGAGTTCTTCCCCGGCATGCCGTCGCGCATTTCTGGAATCGGCTTGGCGGGGATCGCGCGTAAGGTGCTGGACCAGCATGCGATTGCCTGGAATGCCGACGTGGTGACGCTGCCTGTGGGCGGCGTTTATAAGCTGCGCCGGCATGGCGGTGAGGCACACGCTTTCGACCCGCAGCTCATTCACATGCTGCAAAGCGCCGTCTCGACCGACAGCTATACGACCTATCGCCGCTACGCCGAGGCCGTGCGTAAGCTGCCACCGCTGGCGTTGCGTGATTTGCTCGATTTCCGGTTCGATGCCTGCAAGCCGGTTTCGGTCGATGAAGTCGAAAGCATCACGGAAATCCGCAAGCGGCTGGTCGCACCCGGCATCTCGCTTGGTGCGCTCTCACCCGAGGCGCACGAGACGCTCTCGATCGCGATGAACCGGATCGGTGCGCGTTCGGATTCTGGCGAGGGCGGAGAGGATTCGGCGCGCTACAAGCCGCGCCCGAACGGCGACAACGCCTCCTCGGCAATTAAGCAGATCGCTTCGGGCCGCTTCGGCGTAACGGCCGAGTACCTCAACAATTGCCGTGAAATCGAGATCAAGATGGCGCAGGGCGCCAAGCCGGGGGAGGGTGGGCAGCTTCCGGGCCTGAAAGTCTCGGCCCTGATCGGCCGGCTGCGCCATTCCACGCCCGGCGTCATGCTGATCAGCCCGCCGCCGCATCACGACATCTATTCAATCGAGGATTTGGCGCAGCTCATCTATGATCTGAAGCAAATTAACCCTGACGCGACCGTTTGCGTGAAGTTGGTGGCACGCTCCGGGATCGGCACCATTGCGGCCGGTGTCGCGAAAGCCAAAGCGGACGCCATCCTGATTTCGGGGCACGCGGGTGGAACCGGCGCATCGCCGCAAAGCTCGATCAAATATGCCGGTCTTCCTTGGGAGATGGGCCTCTCCGAGACGCATCAGGTGCTTCTGCTGAACCGGCTGCGCCACCGGGTTCGGCTGCGTACCGATGGCGGCATCAAGACCGGGCGGGACGTGGTGATCGCGGCGATGCTGGGAGCGGAAGAGTTCGGCATCGGCACCGCGTCATTGATCGCGATGGGCTGCATCATGGTTCGGCAGTGCCATTCGAACACCTGTCCGGTTGGCGTCTGCACCCAAGACGAGAAGCTCCGGGCCAAATTCGAGGGCACGCCCGAGAAGGTGATCAATTTGTTCTCCTTCATCGCCGAGGACGTGCGCAATATCCTGGCCCAGCTCGGCTTTCGTAGGCTGGAAGACGTGATTGGGCGAACCGACCTGTTGCAGCAGGTTAGCCGCGGCGCCGACATTCTTGATGACCTGGACTTGAACCCGCTGCTGGCGCAGGCCGACCCGGGGCCGCACGCGCGCTTTTGCACGCTACAAACCCGCAACGAGGTGCCCGAGACGCTGGATGCGCAGATGATCACCGATGCGGCGGCGCTGTTCGAGCACGGTGAGAAGATGCAGCTTCAGTATTCGATCCGGAACACGCACCGCGCGATCGGCACAAAGATTTCCTCGAAGATCACCCGCCGCTTCGGAATGGCCGGATTGCAACCCGGGCATCTGACGGTCCGGCTCCGCGGTTCGGCCGGGCAGTCGCTGGGCGCCTTCGCCGTGCAGGGCCTCAAGCTCGAAGTGTTCGGCGATGCCAATGACTACGTAGGCAAGGGTTTGTCTGGCGCGACCATCGTGGTCCGTCCGGCACCTTCATCAACGCTGCGCAGCAACGAGAACACTATTATCGGTAACACCGTCTTGTACGGCGCCACTGCCGGGTTCCTGTTTGCGGCCGGGCAGGCCGGCGAGCGTTTCGCTGTGCGGAATTCGGGCGCGAGGGCGGTCGTTGAAGGCTGTGGCTCAAACGGCTGCGAATACATGACGAACGGGGTCGCCGTGATCCTTGGGCCCGTTGGCGATAATTTCGGCGCGGGCTTCACCGGCGGTATGGCCTTCGTCTATGACCCCGACGAGGTGTTCGTCCAAAGAGTAAATCCGGATACTGTGATGTGGCAGCGTATCGCCCACCCGCACTGGGAACAGGAGGTGCGTGATCTGGTCGCGCAACACGCGGCGGAGACCAATTCGCGCTATGCGGCCCGGCTGCTGCATGATTGGGACCGCACACTGCCGCAACTCTGGCAGGTGGTGCCGAAGGATTACGTGAAGTATCTGCCGGTGCCGCTGAGCGAGTCGGTGGAGCAAGCCCAGCGCGCCTGAGTGCATGGCCGTCCGGCGCACAAGCTGCGGTGTGGTGGTGACCGACGGGATGCGGCTGTTGCTCGGTCATGCGACCGGCTCGCCGCGGTGGGATATCCCGAAGGGGCTCGCCGAGCCGGGCGAATCGTTCCGTGACGCGGCGGCGCGCGAATTGTTCGAGGAGACCGGGCTCAGTATCAAGCCGCAATCGCTGGTTGACATTGGCGTCTTCGGCTATCTCCCGGGCAAAGACCTTGCCCTTTTCGCCCGGTATTCCCTGCCCTTGCCGGAGCCTGCCAGCTTACATTGTGCATCTTGCTTCACCAACAGGCAGGGTGCCCTGGTGCCGGAATTCGACCGTTTTGGCCTGTTCGCCTGGGACGCGGCTTGGGAGCGCGTCGGCAAGAACATCGCGCGCGTTCTGCGGAACTTGCGGCCTCAACTGGAGTCCATCGCGGACGCGTGATGGGCGTTATGTGACGGGTGCGCGGCTGAGGCGCGCTTGTGGCCGCGTTGACCCTCCCTACCTGCAAGGGTAAGGAACCGCAACGGCTTGGCACCGAACGGTGCGCTGTCGGTAGAAAAAGATGGGGCACACCCGTGACGGACGTGCGCGACGCGCTCATGCTGGGCCGAAACAGCGACGGTAAGCTGGTCAGCAGACCGCTCTCGCCGCATCTGCAAGTCTACAAATGGCCGGTCAGCATGGCGTTGTCGATCAGCCATCGTGTGACCGGAGTTGGCATTGCCATCGGCACGTTGCTGATGACGTGGTGGCTGGTCGCGGCCGCCGAGTCCGACAGCGCCTTTGCGACTGTTCAGGGGTTTCTGGGCTCGGGTTTCGGCGTGTTCCTGCTGTTTTGCTGGGCGGCCGCCCTGCTGTTTCACCTGTTTACGGGAATACGCCATCTGTTCTGGGATGCCGGTTGGGGATTCGAGGGCCGCGTCTACCGGCTTACCGGCTGGGGCGCGATCGGCGCTACCGCCGTCGGCGTTCTGATCGTGTGGATCGTGGGCATGGTAACCTGGTGATGGCTCGCGCGGGGAAGACCTCCGAACTGGATGGGCTGCGTTCGCAGCTCGGGCGGGTACGCGGCCTTGGCGCCGCGCACGTCGGGTCTGGCCACTGGTGGGCGCAGCGGCTGACCTCCCTGGCATTGGTCCCGCTGACCCTGTGGTTCATCGGCTCGGCGATCCGCCTCGAAGGCACCGACCGGGCGGGTATGATCGGCTGGCTGCACGCGCCGGTCCCGCTGGTGCTGATGCTGTGCCTGATCGCCGCGACGTTCTGGCACATGGAACTCGGGCTCCGAGTCGTCATCGAGGACTATGTCCATAACGAGCCCGTGCTCATGACGCTTCTTCTGGCGCAACGTGCGGTATGCATCGTGGCCGCGCTGTTCTGCTTCATCGCCGCGTTGCGTTTGGGGCTTTGAGGAACATCGGCCATGAACGCAATAACCATGCCGGCATCGCGGGCGTACGAGATCGTCGATCATACTTACGATGTGGTCGTGGTTGGCGCCGGAGGCGCCGGCCTGCGCGCGACGCTGGGCATGGGGGCCGCGGGGCTCAAGACTGCCTGCGTCACCAAGGTATTTCCAACCCGCAGCCACACCGTGGCGGCGCAGGGTGGGGTAAGTGCCGCGCTCGGCAACATGGGCGAGGACGACTGGCGTTGGCATATGTACGACACCGTGAAAGGGTCCGACTGGCTCGGCGATCAGGACGCGATCGAATACATGTGCCGTGAAGCGATTCCAGCTGTCTACGAGCTGGAACATTTCGGCGTGCCGTTCAGCCGTACCGAGGACGGCCGAATTCTATCAGCGCCCATTCGGCGGCCACACGAAGGACTATGGCAAGGAACCGGCAATGCGTGCCTGTGCTGCTGCCGACCGCACGGGGCATGCGATCCTGCACACGCTCTATCAGCAAAGCCTGAAACACGAGGTCGAGTTCTTCGCTGAATATTTTGCGCTCGACCTGATTCTGGACGAGGATGGCCTCTGCCGGGGTGTTACCGCCTGGTGTCTGGAGGACGGCTCGCTGCATCGCTTCCGCGCGCAATTGGTGGTGCTGGCAACCGGCGGTTACGGTCGCGCCTATTTGTCCTGCACCTCGGCGCACACATGCACGGGCGACGGCAACGGCATGGTGCTGCGCGCCGGCCTGCCGTGTCAGGACATGGAATTCGTGCAATTTCACCCGACCGGAATTTTCCCCGCCGGCTGTCTGATCACGGAGGGCGCGCGTGGCGAGGGCGGCTATCTTACGAATGGTGAAGGCGAGCGGTTCATGGAGCGCTATGCGCCCACCGCTAAGGATCTCGCCTCTCGGGACGTCGTGTCCCGTTCAATGACGATTGAGATTGCTGAAGGTCGGGGCTGCGGGCCGAAGAACGACCATATTTTGCTGCACCTGGAGCATCTCGGGGCGTCGCTGTTGCACGAGCGCCTGCCGGGCATTTCCGAAACCGCACGGATCTTCGCGGGTGTCGATGTCACCAAGGAGCCGATCCCGGTCCTGCCGACGGTTCACTATAACATGGGCGGCATTCCCACCAACTATCACGGCGAGGTACTGCGCCCGACGCCGGATGATCCGGACGCGATCCTGCCCGGCTTGATGGCGGTCGGCGAATGTGCCTGCGTCTCGGTGCATGGTGCCAATCGGCTGGGCACCAATTCGTTGCTTGATCTGGTCGTATTCGGCCGTGCCGCCAGCCATCGTGCTGCGGAGACCGTCAAATCGGGTGCCGCGCAAGCGCCTTTGCCGGCGCGCGTCGGTGAGGTCTCGATCGACCGGTTCGACCGTTTGCGCAACGCAAACGGCAGCACGCGCGTGGCTGAGTTGCGCCTGGAGATGCAGCGGACCATGCAGACCCATGCAGCCGTGTTTCGCAACAGCGAAACTTTGCATGCGGGTGTGGAAGCAATGCGGCGCGTTTGGGACGGGCTTGCCGATGTTTCCGTAACCGATCGCAGCCTGATCTGGAACTCCGACCTTATGGAAGGGCTGGAGTTGGAGAATCTCATGGACAACGCGATGGTTACGATGTCGAGCGCCGAGGCGCGCACGGAAAGTCGCGGCGCACACGCGCAGGATGACTACCCGGAACGCGATGACCAGCACTGGATGAAGCACACGCTCGCCTGGCTCAGCGATCGGGGCGACGTGACACTTGCTTATCGCCCGGTGAAGATGCAGACGCTGACCAACGAAGTTTCCGTCATCCCGCCGAAGAAGCGGGTATATTAAGGCGCACTGAAAGAGAAACGACATGGTGGCCTTCACGCTACCCGCGAACAGCCGGATCACGCGGGGCAGGACTTACAAGGCGCCCGGCGGTGCGGCACGCACCAAGGAGTTCCGCATTTACAGATGGAACCCCGACGACGGGCAGAACCCACGCACGGACGTATACGAAGTCGACCTGGACTCGTGCGGGCCGATGGTGCTTGACGCGCTCATTAAGATTAAGAACGAGATTGATCCTACACTGACCTTTCGTCGGTCCTGCCGCGAAGGCATTTGCGGCTCGTGTGCCATGAACATCGACGGCGGCAACACGCTTGCCTGCCTCAAGCCGATCGACGAGATCCGGAGGCCGGTGCGGATCACTCCGCTACCACACATGAGGGTGGTGAAAGATCTCGTGCCGGACCTGTCTCAAGTCTACGCCCAGTACCGCAGCATCGAACCTTGGTTGCAGGCCGACACGCCCCCTCCGCCCGATGGCGAGCGGCTGCAGAGCCGGTATGAACGCAGCAAGCTGGACGGACTCTGGGAGTGCATCCTGTGCTTCTGCTGTACGACGTCATGTCCCAGTTATTGGTGGAACGGCGACCGCTATCTGGGTCCGGCCGTGTTGCTGCAAGCCTATCGCTGGATTGCAGATTCGCGTGACGAGACCACCGGCCGGCGGCTTGATCAATTGGAAGACCCGTTCAAGCTGTATCGTTGCCATACGATTATGAACTGCACCGATACCTGCCCCAAGGGCCTCAACCCGGCTAAGGCGATCGCTGCGATCAAGCAATTGATTGTCGTGCGGCAGGTCTGAACCGCGGCTCCGCGCGCCTAAGGGCGCTTGCAAAGCCTGTCCCCTCTCGTGCTAGTCTGATATCGTCACGTCGCCGCGAGCCCGATCCGGGCTCGCTCCGGCTGTGCGCCCCAAAGCAAAGAAGAAGCCGCTGCCCAGCAGCGTCCCTGCAAGGAGGAAGCAATTATGCGCAAGCTGTTAATGGCCGGCGTTCTGGCGTCCTTACTGCCGTCCGGCCTTTATGCTCAGACCGCACAAGAGCTGACGAATGGCGCGAACGATACGGCCGATGTCTTGAACTACGGCATGGGCTACAATCTGCAGCGCTTCAGCCCTTTGATTCAGATCAATCGGCAGACGGTCAGGCACCTCGTCCCGGTCTGGAACTACAGCTACGACGACAATCACAGCGAGGAATCGCAGCCGTTAATCTATAAAGGTGTCCTTTACGTAACGACCAACAGCGCGACGATGGCGCTGGACGCCCGCACCGGCCAGCAGATCTGGAAGACCAAGGTCGAATATCCGCCGGAGGTTCCGCGCATCGTGTGCTGCGGCATCATCAACCGCGGATTGGCCCTCTATGAGGGCAAGGTATTACGCACCACGCTCGATGCCAATGTCATCGCGCTGGATGCCAAGACCGGAAAGCAGATCTGGCGCTCGAACGTTATTGACTGGAAGCCGGGCTATTCGGAAACCGTTGCGCCACTTGTAGCGGACGGCGTCGTGATCACCGGCATTTCGGGCGCGGAATACGGCATTCGCGGCTTCATCGACGGCTGGGATCCGGACACCGGCAAGCATCTCTGGCGTACCTACACCGTAGCCGGGCCTGATGATCCGAACGGCAAGACGTGGCCGGGCGACACATGGAAGACCGGCGGTGGTTCCACGTGGATTACCGGATCATTCGATCCGGAGCTGAATACCGTCTATTGGGGCACGGGCAACACCGGATCATGGAACCCGACGCAGCATCCCGGGCGACAATCTCTATACGTGCTCGATCCTGGCGCTTGACCCGAAAACCGGCAAGATCAAGTGGCATTTCCAGTTCTCGCCCAACGATCCCTACGACTACGACAGCGTCGCCGAGATGGTTCTGGCAACGCTGAACATTGATGGTAAGCCGACCAAAGTGGTGATGGACGCCAATCGCAACGGATTCTTTTACGTGCTTGACCGCACGGACGGACGGCTGATCACCGCGAACCAGTATGCAAAGGAGACCTGGGCGAAGGCGATCAACCTCGAAACCGGTAAGCCGGTTCCCGCCGAGTCACGGACCAGGTGCGCGCCGGCAAAGCGGTGGATGTATGGCCTGGCGCGATGGGCACAAAGAACTGGAGCCCGGTATCGTTCGATCCGCAGACCGGCCTCGTGTACGCGAATACCTTATTTCGGGATGCACTACAAGCCAATCGACGTGCAGTACAGGCCGGGATTGCCGTTCTGGGGCGCGGACATTAAGTTGGATATCCCCCGAAGGTCCACGCGGCTATCTCAAGGCAATCGATCCGCTTACCGGCAAGGCGAAGTGGGAAGCAGCCGAGCGACATTCCGCGCTTCTCCGGCGTGTTGTCCACGGCCGGCGGCGTGGTGTTCAGTGGTCAGTTAACCGGGGAATTCGAAGCCTTCGACGCCGACAACGGCGACAAGCTCTGGCAGTTCAAGACCGGGTCGGGGATCGAAGGCCAGCCGATCACCTGGCAGCAGGATGGCGTGCAATACGTTGCCGTCTCCAGCGGCATCGGCGGGGTCTATGCGCTGTATAGCGGCGACGAGCGCCTCTCCGCCGTGCCGGCCGGAGGCTCGCTCTGGGTCTTTGCCCTCAGCCAGTAGTGAGACCACGATCGGCGAGGCGCCGCATCGGCGCCTCGCCGCGATAACCTCAAAGCTATGATCTGAATGACAGCCGCAGGCTTTCTCGCCGCTAACGCTTTGCGTCATAATCCGGTGTTCGCCGTCGCGCCCCGTCGCCGCAGAACCGCCTCCCTCGCCGCAGGAGTTCGCGAAGGGCGAGACGCTCTTCGCTTCCATTTGCGCCCATTGCCACGGGCCGCAGATGGTCAATCCCGGCACCGTCTCATTCGACCTACGCAAGTTTCCACATGACGATCGCGCCCGGTTCTTCCATTCCGTCCTGAACGGGCAAGAACGGCATGCCGCCGTGGAAGGACATCCTGAAAATGGACGAGATAGAGGCGATCTGGGCTTATGTCCGCACGGGCGGCAAGGAACCATGAGCGCTCGCCTCAAACTTGCTTTAGCGGCCTGCCTGACTGGGCTGCTCGGAGGCGCGGTTTCGGCGCGGTCGGCGGAGCCCTCGAGGGTCTGCTTGCAGGCGAAGGATCCACCGCTGTCGCTGAGGGGAGATGGCACCGGGAGCGGCTTCGACGTGGCGCTTTCGGAGCGGATCGCTCAGCGTCTCGGGCGCCCGCTCGCCATGCAATGGTTCACGACGAGGCGCGATCCCGACAGCGATCCCGCCCTGGAAGATAACGCCCTACTGTCCGACGGGCGTTGTGAGCTGCTTCCGGGCTATGCGCTGATCGCCGACGCGCTCGGCAAGCCGCGCGCGGACAAGGCCAGGCTCCCGCCGTTCGTCGGCGCCGCGCCGGATGATCGCCGCCGATGGGTGCGGCTCGGTGAACTCGTGCCCACGCGTGCTTATCGCTTCGATGCGCTGACCGTCATTCTGTCGCCGGCGCAGGCTGAGCGCGCCGTGCATACGCTGGCCGATCTCGCCGGGCTTAAAATTGGTGTGGAGATCCACAGCGTCACTGATCTGATCGCCATGGGTTACACCCGGGCCAAGCTTGCCGATAACGTGGTGCACTACCCGGATGCGTACGCCTTGTTCCAGGATTTGGAGTCCGGCCACGTAGATGCGGCATTGGTCGGCCTGCATCAATTCGATGCCTGGCGCCACGATCATCCGAAGACCGCGATGGGCGCGTCCGGCTACACGCACTCGATCGGGTTTAATATCGGCTTTGTGTCGCTGGCCTCAGCGGGCGGCTTGATCGCTCGGGTGAACGCTGCGCTTGCGGAACTGATGTCGGACGGCTCGCTGGCAGCCATTGCCCGGAAAGCTGGCCTAACATACCTGCCGCCGCGCGTGCCGGAAATTGCTCCGCCCGTCCCGCTTGCCGCGCTTGAGGGCGATTGAGGCTTGTCACCCCTGTCCGGGGATCGGTACCGCTGGCTAGCCCGAAATGCTCAAGCCGGGTAATCAGCCGCCATGACCCTGCTTGCAGTCATGCATCATCTGGCGCTTGCCGGCGCGCTGGCGTGCTTCTCCGCGTTTATAGTCCGGCTGATGATCGCGGCGGAGATGATGGACGCCCCGGACGACCGAAAGGCGCACGATGCGCCGACCCCGAGGGGAGGCGGCGTCGGAATCGTCGCGGCCTTCATCGTCGGATTGCTCGTGCTCTATTGCTTTGCCCAGTTCGCCCGGCTGGCGGAGCCCTACTTCCTGGGAGTGATCGCAGCCTCTCTTGCGATGGCGCTGGTCGCGTTCCTCGACGACCTGATGGACTGGCCTTTCACCGTGAAGCTGTCGGCACAGTTGCTCGCGGGGCTGGCCGCGGTCGCGACAGGCGTCTATGTGCGCGACTTCCGCCTGCCCTATGTCGGCCCGCTCTACCTGGGCTGGCTGGGCCCGGTGGCGACCCTATTTTGGATCGTATTAGTAACGAACGCGATGAATTTCATCGACGGGCTAAACGGCTTGGCCAGCGGCGTGGCCCTGATCGCCGCCTGCTTCCTGGCCGGTATCGCCGCCGCCCATGCGAGCTGGTTCGCTTATTTCGCCGCGCTGCTGCTGGCAGCCGGCATCATTGGCTTCCTGCCCTTCAACTACCCGAAGGCGCGGATCTTTATGGGCGATGTTGGCAGTCAGTTCTGTGGCTTCGTACTTGCCATGCTAGGGGTCATCGCCAGCCGCTTCGATGGGGTGGAGCTATCGTTTCTGCTCGTGCCCATGCTGTTATCGGGCGTGCTGTACGACGTCGCCTTCACCCTGGCGCGCCGCGCCCTGGCAGGCGAAAAACTGACGGAAGCGCATCGCGGCCACCTGTATCAGGTGGCACACCGGGCCGGTGTTCCGGGCGCCGCCATCACGGGGGTGTATTGGGGCTTCGCCGCCTTCGGCGGGCTGTGCTGCGTTATCTTCATCGACGCCCCGACGGCCGCTAAGCCCTTTGTCCCGCTGCTGACGCTAATCCCGCTCGCGCCGTGGATCGGCTTCGTTCGCAAGCGAGCTGCGGCCGCTGGCCTCACGCGCTGGTAGCAGAAACCGGAGTTGCGAGGAGGAGCGCGCCACCGGTCAGCAAGAGCACCAGAATGACCGTCATTCCCGCCCGCTGGCTTTCAGTGACCGCGGTTACGATGCCCAGCGCAGCCGGGCCCACGAAGCCGGTGACGCGCCCGGATAAGGCATAGAGCCCGAAATGGGCTGCGCGGCTGGAAGCTGGAGCGAGCGTTGCCATCAAGCTTCGGCTCGCCGCTTGCGCCGGTCCGACGAAAAACCCCAGGCACAACGCCAGCACCCAAAACATGGTGGTGGTCTGCGCCAGCAGCAGGGCGGTGCCGAGCGCGACCATTGCGGCGAGCGCGCTGAGGACCGTAGCCTTTGGTCCGATTCCGTCCTCTAGAACTGCGAAACATGCTGCGCCCAAAGCGGCCGCGACGTTCAGGCCGATGCCCAGCAGCAGAACCTGACGTGTAACTCATACCGAAGGTGCCGGCGGCAAATATGGCGCCGAAGGCGAATAGGGTCGTCAAGCCATCGGTATAGAGCATGCGGGCGAACAGGAACCGACCCAGGCACCGGTCGCGCACGGCACTTCGCAGCGTTTCGGCAAGCACCCGCAAACCGGCTTGCAGCGCGGTGGCCCAAGCCTGTCGAGGCGAGCGATCCGGAACAAAGATAAATAGCGGGCAGGAGAACAGCAGAATCCAGAGCGCTGCAAAGATAGCAGTTGCACGCACTGGTTCGGCGGCACCGCGCGACAGACCGAACAACGGCGGTTCGGGATTGATCAGCAGAACGAGGCACAAACCCAGGCAGACGAGCCCGCCCTGCATAGCCCGCCCCCCAAGCAAGCTCCGAAACGCGCCCGAGGCGTCCCGGGGGAGCAACATCCGGCAACATCGCGTTGTAGAAGACAGTCGCGGTCTCGAAAGAAATCGTCGCGAGCGCGACGAGTACGAGTGCAAGAGGAACATAGGCGGGAGCCGGATACACACACCAGAGCGACGCAGTGCAGCCGGCCATCAAAAGAGTGCAGCCTATTAACATCGGGCGACGTCTGCCGCTGCGATCGGCGATTGCTCCAAGCGGGGCAGATGTGAGTGCGACGACTAAGCCTGCGGCGGCCTGCGTCCAGGCCCAAAGGACGGTTCCGCGAGCGGTATCCTGGGCCACGGCGTGAACGAAATAGGTGGCCACGACGAAGGTTACGACGATGGTACTGAAGGCGCTATATGCCCAATCGTAAAGACACCATGCGGCAATTACCGCCAATGGCTGCCGTTCCGCGAGTTCGCAAAGTTCGACAGCTCCCCGCCCGGTACTCGGCCGAAGGATCAGCCGCCGGTCACGGCGGCGTGTTCTGCGTCCCGGGTTCAGCCGCTGGTCGCTGCAGCCTTCCGGTGTTGGCCTTCATGCGCCGGCGCAGGGGCACGCTTCTGGGCGGTCGCGGCTTCGGTCATGATTGCCCTCAAGTCACGCAGGAAGGCCGCCCCCTTAAGGGTGCGCTGCACGAGAACACTGCGCCGGTCGAGCGGATCAACCTTACGCCGGGCAAGGTCCAGTTCGCCCAGCCGATCAAGTGCGCGCGTGATCGCCGGTTTCGAGACGTGCAGTTCCGCAGCCAGGCCACGCACCGTGTGGGCGCCGTCCTGCAGATAGCACGTCAGAAAAACGCCAAGCTGACGCGCGGAAAGATCCGGTCCGTCACGCCTTACCAAGGCGACGATAGTATCGCGTAGGATCCCGATAAGCTGGTCCGGGGCGGGGATCGTTGCCATGCTCAATCCTTTCATTCATGCCGGCTCGCGCCTTACCTCCGTGCGGGGCGGCTGGGCCGAAGCCGCGGAATTGCAGGAAGTTAGCCAGGCCTCCACATTACTCGCAGTTTCGAAGTTCGTTGCACGCCCCTCACGACGATGTTACCCGGATGTTCCGGTCCGGCTCCGGACCAACCAGGCGTGCCCGAATTCCATTGAACAGGGCTCGCATCGCTTGGGCCTCACCACCTTCAGGCCGGCCGGGTTGCGCCTGGTCGTTCCACGCATATAGGTCAATATGCGCCCAAGGAACAAGGGGCGTAATAAACCGTTGCAGAAATAACCCGGCTACAACCGCCCCCGCAAAGGGTTTAGGTGAAACATTGTTAACATCTGCAACCGGGCTGGATAGCCAGTCCTCGTATCCGGACCATAACGGCAGCCGCCACAACGGGTCGTGGCACGCGTTGCCGGCCTGCACCAGTGTGGCCGCCCAGCCATCGTCGTTGCAAAACAAAGCCGGCAGATCAGGACCCAGCGCGACGCGCGCCGCTCCCGTCAAAGTCGCGCAATCAATTAGAATTGCAGGCGACTCCCGTGCGGCCTCCGCCAGCAGGTCGCACAACGCAAGTCGCCCTTCCGCATCCGTATTGCCAACCTCGATGGTCAGACCGGCGCGGGTTCGAATCACGTCGCCGGGGCGCATTGCGATACCGGAGATCGAGTTTTCCACACAAACCACCCGTACCATCAGGCGCAGGGGCAAGTCCGCTTCCATGATCAGTCGAGCGAGTCCCAAAACCGAAGCGGCCCCGCCCATGTCCTTTTTCATGCGTAGCATTCCGCTGGACGACTTGATATCGTACCCGCCGGTATCGAAGCACACGCCCTTGCCGCACAGCGAAACTAGCGGCGCGGTCGCGTGGGCCTCGCTTCCCGCCCAGCGCAAGCAAACGACTGCCGGCGTGCGGGCCGAGCCGCGGCCGACGGCGGCCACCGCTGGATATGATTCCTCCAGTGCGGGTCCAGCGGTGACAGAGGCGACGGCGCTATAGCGGCGGCCCAGTTCTGCCGTGAACTCGGCCAATTCGGCGGGTCCAAGATGGTCGGCAGGTGTGTTGATCAGGTCGCGAACCATCCAGGTCGCTTTGGCAGCGGCCAAGGTTTGCCCGGTGGTATCAGCCACCGCCAGGCGCGCCGGCGCGCGCTTTCCCGGCTTGAACTTGGTGAAGCGATAGGCGCCCAGGCAGAACCCGAGCGTGGCGTCGGCATCGTTGAAGTCGCCCGGCTCGAAACGCCAGGCCGAATTCTCCGGCAACCGAAAGGCTAGCCCACCAAACGCGTATGGCGACCGGTCATCGCCCAAACCAAGGATCGCGCCGCTTACGCCAAGCGGTCCCGGCAGGAGAAGCAGTTCCTGCGTGGCGGCACTGAAACCCGAGGCCCGCACGAACGCGGCCTCCGGCTCGGACAGTCGTTGCAGCCGATCTGCCAAATCGCGTGGCCGGACGGCATGCAGCGAGCGCGTGGGTTCGGTTCCATCGGCCAGACAATCGAGCCTTTGTTCGAGCATGTGGGGATCCCCTGATGCCGATGCGCGGAAAGGTAGGGCGATCACGTCACCCGAGACTGCGCGCCAGCAGAGCCGCGACGCGACGGGCGAACGCCGCCGGCTCACGTGGCGGGTCGCCTTCTTGTACTCGCGCCAAATCGAGCAGCATCGTGGCCGATTCGGCGATCAGACCGGTGTCTTCCACGCGACCGACCAGATTCTCGATCAGCGCATGTCGCGGATTTATTTCGAGGACAGGCGCCGGCAGGAGGCCCGAACGACCAGCCCGTCGCATCAGCCGTTGCATCTGCAGGTCGGGACCGTGCCCCCCTGCGGCGAGCACGACCGCGCTCTCGGTCAGGCGGGCCGTGGTGCGCACATCGGAAACGGCATCGCCCAAGGCGGATTTCAACGCAGAGGTCAGGTGCGAAACGTCCGGCAGGTCGGTTTCCTTGCCCAGGTCGGAAGCGGCCTGCATGACGTTTCGCAGCGGCTTGCCCTCAAAGGTCCTAAGCCGGTCGGGCCAGAAGGCGTCGATCGGATCGTCCATCAGCAGGACTTCAAAGCCCTTCTTTTGAAATCCCTCGAGTTGCGGCGAGCCGCGCAAGCCGTCGGTCGAGTCTCCGGTCAGGTAATAGATTGCCTCCTGCCCGGCCGGCATACGGCTCAGATATTCGGGCAGCGAGGTCCAGCCGTCTTGCGAGGACGATCGGAAACGCAGCAGGGGCGCGATTTCGCCGCGATGCTCGGCGTCGTCCCAAACTCCCTCCTTCAAGACAGAGCCGAAATTGCCCCAAAACTTTTCATACTCTGCCGTTTCTTTCGCCTTGGACTTGAGTTCCGACAAAACCCGCCCCACCAGCGTCCTGCGGATACGCCCCAGTACCGGTGTGGTCTGCAACATCTCCCGCGAGACATTGAGCGGAAGATCTTCCGTATCAACGACCCCCTCGACGAACCGCAGCCAGGGTGGAAGCAACTCGGCCTTGTCGGTGATGAACATGCGTCGCACATGCAGGCGTACGTGCGATTCTCGGTCGCGATCGAGAAAGTCGAACGGGCGGCTGGCCGGCACGAACAGCAGCGCGAAGAATTCCAGCGTTCCTTCGGCTCGCCAATGCAAGGTCAGCCAGGGCGAATCGAAAATGTGCCCAAGATGGCGGTAAAACTCGTCATAGGATTTCTGCGCCGTCTCGGAGCGGGACTTGCGCCACAGCGCGGTGCCCTCATTCGCCGGCAGTTCCTTGCCGTCTCGGTCCAGCGTGATCGGCACGGTAATGTGATCTGCCCATTTCCGGATGATTGCTTCGAGGCGCGCCGGATCAAGGAACTCATCCGCATCGGATTTGACGTGCAGTAGCACGTCGGTGCCGGCGCTTGGGCGGAGGGAAGTTGTTACGGTGAAACCACCCGAGCCATCGGAAGACCAGGTCCACGCCTCCTCGGACCCGGCTTTGCGCGAGGTCACCTCGACGCGATCGGCAACCATGAACGCCGAATAAAAGCCAACGCCGAATTGGCCGATCAGGCTCGGCCGGTCCTCCGGGCGCGCGGCAGCCAAAGCCTCGCCCACAACACGCGTGCCAGAGCGTGCGATCGTGCCGAGATTGTCGATCAACTCCTGCCGCGTCATGCCGATCCCATCGTCGGCGATCAGCAGCGTGCGGGCGCCCTTGCTGGCGATGACGCGGATCTTCGCCTCGCTTGGCACGGCGACGGCGGGATCCGTCAGCGCCTCAAAACGGCGGCGATCCATCGCATCCGCCGCATTGGCAACAAGTTCCCGCAAGAATATCTCTCGTTCGGAATAAAGAGAGTGAACCACCAGGTCGAGCAGCCGCCCCACTTCCGCGCCGAACTGCAAAGTTTCTGAACCGGTCTGCTGGCCCGCATCGTCCATCTTGGCCCTCCTTTTGCCGGCGATATGCGTGGAGGGGCTCACGCTTTCAACGATTTGCGGGTTACCTCCGTGCATTTCTCGGGCACGCCGAACCCGGCGCTCGGTCCGGGATTTCGTCGGTCTGGATGGGCGGATTAAGCTCGGGGCGGTTCGCGCTTGCATTCGGGACGTTAAGTCCCAAACATCAGCCCATGTCCGCTTCCGCCTTTGACGCGCGGGTAAAGGCCGTTCTCGGCCCCACCAACACCGGCAAGACGCATCTGGCGATGGAGCGGATGCTGGGCCATGCTTCCGGGATTATTGGCTTCCCCCTCCGCTTGCTGGCGCGCGAGAACTACGATCGGATGGTTGCGCGCAAGGGCGCTCGCCACGTGGCGCTGATCACGGGCGAGGAGAAGATCATCCCGCCTGAGGCGCGCTGGTTCTCCTGTACGGCCGAAGCCATGCCGCTCAATCGGCAGACCGAGTTTGTCGCGGTAGACGAAATCCAACTCTGTGCGGATCCCGATCGCGGTCACATTTTCACCGACCGGTTGCTGCATGCTCGGGGTATGGTCGAGACGATGTTTCTCGGCGCCGAAACAATCCGGCCGTTGCTCGCGCGTCTGGTCCCGCAAGCTGCGATCGAAACCAGGCCGAGGCTATCGCAACTCGCTTATGCCGGGCCGATCAAGCTGACCAAATTGCCCCCTCGGACCGCCGTGGTCGCCTTCTCTGCCGCGGAGGTCTATGCGATCGCGGAACTGATCCGCCGCCGTCGAGGGGGCTGCGCTGTGGTCATGGGACGGCTCAGCCCACGCACCCGCAATGCTCAGGTGGCACTCTATCAGGAGAAGGAGGTGGATTTCCTGGTGGCGACCGACGCCATCGGCATGGGCCTGAACATGGACGTCGATCACGTGGCCTTTGCCGGGCTGCTGAAGCACGACGGCCATCGGCTGCGCCCGTTGACCGCCGCCGAGATCGCGCAGATTGCCGGCCGCGCGGGCCGGGGCATGCGCGACGGCACCTTCGGCACCACCGGTGGGTCCCGGCCCATTTCGGATGACTTGGTCGCCCACGTGGAAGCGCATAGCTTCGAGCCGCTCGCACAGCTTTGCTGGCGCAACAGCGATTTGGACTTCGGATCGGTGGAGGCTCTGCTCGGCAGCCTTACGGCCGCGCCATCCCGGCGTGGTCTCGTCCGGGGCAATGACGCAAGCGATCTCGCGACCCTATCTGCGCTTGCGCGCGAGCCCGAGGTCCGCCGGCTCTCTCATGGGCGCGGAATGGTCCGCAAGCTTTGGGACGCGTGCCAGATCCCCGACTTCCGGAAACTGGCGGATGAGACCCACACGCGGCTTTGCGCCCGGGTGTTCGGACATGCGGCCACTCAGGGCCGGGTGCCGACCGACTGGATCGCCGATCAAATCGACAGCCTTGCGCGCCCTGAGGGCGACATCGACACGCTTATGCAACGCCTGGCCGGGATTCGCGTGTGGTCCTACATTGCCGCGCGTTCGGATTGGGTCGCGAATGCCGCTCATTGGCAGGCACGCGCACGTGAGGTCGAGGACTTGCTGTCGGACGCCTTGCACGAGCGCCTCACGGCCCGCTTCGTGGACAGGCGGGCCGCGCATCTGCTGCGGCGACTGGAAGCACCTGACGGACGTGAACTGCTTTCGGCGGTCACGCGGCGGGGCGAGGTCGTGGTAGAGGGGCATGCGGTCGGGCACGTCGCGTGGTTTTCGGTTTTTCCCCGAAGCCGGCGTAACCGGCGATGAAAAGAAGCTGGTCTTGCGCGCTGCCCGCCGTGCGCTCCGCGTTGAAATGCCGCGTCGCGTGGCCGCCGTTGAAGCCGCGCCCGATTCCGCATTCCGCCTCTCTCCGGATCACGAAATCATCTGGGATGGCGAGCCAATTGCTCGGCTGCGCCCGGGGCGAACCGTGCTGCGGCCGCAGATCGAGATCCTGGATAGCGAATTCCTGGATGGCGCCCAGCGCGAACGGTTACGCGCCCGGTTGCAGCGGCTGATCGATGCCGCGGTTGAGGCTGATTTGGCGCCGCTTTTTGCAGCCGTTAGGGGCGCCGCCGAGCATGCGGAACTGCGTGGGCCGCTCCACCGGCTGATCGAAGGGCTCGGCATCATTGCAGGCAATGAGATGGAGATGGGCCCCGGCCTTCGCCGCCGGCTCAAGGCGATCGGCGTCAAGGCGGGGCGGTTTGCGTTATTTCTTCCGGCGCTGCTGAAACCGCGTGCCAGGGCGATGCGGGCCCGGCTTTGGGCCGTACCCAACAACGTGCCGGTGCCGATGATGCCTGATGCGAGCCGGGTCTCGTTTGCGCCGCCACCCGACTGGCCCGACGGCTTCCCGGAAGCCATGGGATGGCTGCAAGCCGGTCCGATACTGGTGCGCCTGGACGTCGCGGAACAAATCGCGGCCGAACTGGCATGGGCATCCCGAAGGGGCGCCGTTGCCATACCGCCAGGTCTGGCCTCCCGCCTTTCGGTCGGTCCTGAACTGCTGCCGGTTGTGCTGCGCCGGCTCGGCTTCCGAATCGCACCGGGTGCCACTCTTCCGCCCGACATGTACGGACCGCCAGCACCGGCTATGCTCGCCTCGATTCGGCGCCGTCGTGCTCCGGCGCCGGCGAGATCGTGGACGACTGCGCCCCCCGGCGGCCCATTCGCGGCACTCGCTACGCTCAAACTCTAACGAGCGATGGCGGAGCAGGAGGATCGCGAGTGGCAGCGGCTCGACAAATGGCTCTGGTGCGCCCGCTTCCTGAAAACGCGTAGTGATTGCGCGCGTCTCGCGGCGGAGGGTCTCATCCGGGTCAATCGCCAGCCGACCGACAAGGCGCATGCGCGCCTGCGGTGCGGGGACGTGCTGACCCTGCCCTTGCGTGGGCGGGTCCGTGTGATCCGTGTTCTGGCTCTCGCCGCGCGCCGCGGTCCGGCCGGCGAGGCCCGCCTGCTCTACGAAGAGATTGCCGAATGAGCCGACTTTGCAGCCAAACGCGCCGACAGTGTGGCGCAGGACACATTCGGGCTGGCGTGCTCCGGGCAGAGTGGCGGCACCGGAACATCGGGTCTCCGGCTTGACTCAGGGAGCAATCAAATGACGCAATCGATCGGATCTTATTCGGTTGAGGAGCATGTTCAGGGCGGGACGCTGTGGGTTTCGATCCGCGCCCGGGGCTCGGAGTGGTCATGGCTGACGGAAGACGAAGCAGCCGCGATCGGCCGGCGATGGGCCGCGCAATACAGCCGGCAATCCCCACGGAGTCGCGGCCGCAGCGTCCCACTCAATGACTAACGGCCGATGGCCTGGCCCGCATTTGACAGGCCAACGCCCTGAGCTATAGCGGCCGGCATGGCCGGGCGCTCGCTGATCCGAATCGCAGTCAATCTCGTGCTGGACAGTGGGCTTGCCGCCCTCGCGGTGCCTGCCGCGCGGTGGGTCGCGAATCCGGAGTTGCCGGCGTTAGGTTCTCCCTGGCTGGTGGCAGCTGGCGTGGGCGCCCTGCTCGTGGCTGGCCTGCCGTTCCGATTGCCGCTGCAATATTGGCGATTTGCCGGGATCGGGGACCTGCTCGGTGTCGCCGGCGCCAGCGCGCTTGCCGCCGGCGCTTTTGGCTGCTGCGATGGCAGCAACCGGGGCTCCATTCCCAAGCATCGCCTTTCCGGTCATCCATGCGTTGGTTCTGTTCGCGTTTCTTGGGGCGCCACGCGTTGCGTATCGGCGCTGGCAAGTGCGTCCTCCGGGCCGGCCCGCAACCGAGAACGACCCTGGGGCCGTTCTTCTGATCGGTGCCGGCGAGGACGCGGACTTGTTCCTTCGCGCACTCGCCCAGGATCGTCGACAGACCGCGCAAGTCGCCGGATTGCTGGCGCTCGGCTCCCGCCAGACTGGCAGGCGCATTCAAGGATACCCGATCCTAGGCTCGGTTGACGCCGCTGGCGAGGTACTCGCGCGTTTGCAAGCGGAGGGCAGGCTGCCTCGCACACTTGTCGTGACCACGCCCGACCTGTCGGGCGCGCGCCTCGCCAAGCTTGTTGAACGAGGCTGAACGATTTGGAATGCTGGTCCGCCGTTCCCCGCGCCCGACAGCGCTTGATCCCGCCACACTTTCCACGATCGGCCTCCCCTCCGCTCGCTCGCTTGAACTCCGGCCGGTGGCGATCGAGGAGTTGCTGAACCGGCCACAGGTCGGGCTCGACCGGGAAGGCATGGCCCGCCTTGTCCAGGGGAGGCGAGTGATTGTCACCGGCGCCGGTGGAACCATCGGCAGCGAGCTTGCCCGGCAAATTGCGACGCTCGGCCCCGAGCGGCTGATCCTGCTCGACAATGGCGAATTCGCGCTGTGGCAGATCGACCTGGAGTTAGCCGAATCGGCGCCGCAGGTCGCCCGTCAGTCGATGATCGCGGACATCCGTGACGAGACGCGCATCCGCGCGATTTTCGAGCGCTGGCGGCCGGAGCTGGTGTTCCACGCCGCTGCCCTGAAGCACGTGCCGATGGTGGAGGCGAATCCGCACGAGGGTCTGCTTACCAATGCAGCCGGCACGCGTCACGTCGCCGATGCGGCGCGGACAACGGGTGCTTGCGCGATGGTCCTGATCTCGACCGACAAGGCGGTCAATCCGACCAGCGTCATGGGCGCCTCTAAGCGGTTGGCAGAGATGTACTGCCAGGGTCTCGATATCGCCTCGCGCGCCGGTGGCCTGGGGATGCGCTGCGTTACGGTACGTTTCGGTAACGTGCTTGGCAGTACCGGGTCGGTGGTGCCTTTGTTCCAACGCCAATTGGAGCGCGGCGGGCCGCTCACCGTCACCCATCCCGACATGCAGCGCTATTTCATGACCGTACGCGAGGCGGTCGGGCTCGTGTTGCAGGCCAGCGTAGTCGGCACGCAGGCGGGTGTGCCGGTTCCGCCGCAGGAAGGCGGCATTTTCGTCCTCGACATGGGCAAGCCGGTGAAAATTGTTGATCTGGCGCGACAGATGATCCGTCTGGCCGGCTTACGCCCGGATGAGGACGTCGAGATCCGCTTCACCGGCCTGCGTCCGGGCGAGAAGCTGTATGAGGAACTGTTCCACGGCAAGGAACCGCCGACGCCCACCGGCTATGCGGGGCTGCTTATGGCCGTTCCGCGCACCGCCGACCCGGCGATCGTGGGCCGTGCGATAGAGGAGATCGCCTCGGCCTGTCGGGGCGGACAAGTCCGCCTGGCGCTGACGTTGCTGGCGCGATTGGTACCCGAGTTCGAACATAACACCGAAGGAGCGATGCCGATGGTGACGCGGAAATGAATGTTGGCCGGCAGATCGCGCCTGAAATCCCCTTTCTCGACCTCAAGGCCCAACAGCGGCGGATCGGAACCGAATTGCGTCGGCGACTGGATGCCGTTCTGGCCCATTGCCAGTTTATCCTTGGCCCCGAGGTCGCCGAACTTGAACAGGAGCTGGCGCGATTTACCGGTGCTCGGCATTGTGTCGCGGTCAGCTCCGGCACTGATGCTATCCAGATCGCGCTCATGGCCGAAGGTGTAGGGCCCGGGGACGCGGTATTCCTGCCCGCCTTCACCTACACGGCCACGGCCGAGGTTCCCCTCGTGCTCGGCGCCAGTCCTGTTTTCGTGGACATCGATCCCCGCACATTCCAGATCGATCCGACGCATCTCGCTTGCGCATCGCCGAGGTGCGCCGTGCGGGACAGCTGTGTCCGCGCGCGTTGATCGGCGTTGATCTGTTCGGCCAGCCCGCCGACTGGCTGACGCTTTGCTCCATCGCCGCTCGAGAGGGCCTGTTCACCCTGGACGATCTCGCCCAGAGTTTCGGCTGCATGCTGCACGGAAAACGTCTCGGTTCGGCAGCGGACGCGACAGCGGCAAGTTTCTTTCCCTCCAAGCCGCTCGGCGCGTATGGCGACGGTGGCGCGCTGTTTACCGAAAGCGATGAACGCGCGGCGCTCTATCGCAGCCTGCGCACGCACGGAGAGGGCGCCACACGCTACGAAGTGCTGCGCACCGGCATGAACGGACGGCTCAATTCACTGCAGGCGGCAGTACTGCTGGCGAAACTCGGCGTATTTCCCGACGAACTGGGCATGCGCGAGCGTGTTGCCAGCTTTTATGACGCACATCTTGCCGGAGGCGGTCGAGATTCCGACCCGCGTGCCGGGCGGAACCAGCGCGTGGGCGATCTACTCTGTCCTTGCTCCCGATGCTGCGAGGCGCGACCGGCTGCAATCTGGCCTGCGGGCGCGCGGCGTGCCGACTGCGATCTACTACCCGCGGCCGCTGCATCATCAACCCGCATATCGTTCCCATCACGACGGCGCTGTGCTGCCGGTTTCAGAGGCGATCGCGCAAGCGTATTCTCGCGCTGCCGATCCACCCCGATCTGACGGAAGCCGCGCTCCAGTACATCTGCGAAGTCGGTGCTTGCCGTCATGCACGATCGAGAAAGCTGACATGGCTCTCTGGCGCGACTTTCTTGGCAACGATCAGCGGATCGTTCAGAAGTGGGCGCACTACTTTCCGGTATACGAACGCCACTTCGCGCGCTTCATTGACCGTCCGCTGCTGTTCGTGGAAATCGGCTGCGGCGAGGGTGGGTCGTTGCAGCTTTGGAAGCGCTATTTCGGCCCACTTGCTCAGGTTGTCGGTCTGGATATCCGACCGGAATGCGCCTCGTTCGAAGAGCCGCAGATCGCTGTTCGGGTCGGCGATCAGTCCGATCCCGCGTTTCTACAGAGTGTCGTCGAAGAATTTGGCAGCCCCGACGTCGTGCTTGACGATGGCAGCCATGTCATGATGCATGTGCTGGCCTCCTTCCGTTTCCTCTACCCGCTTTTGGAGCCGACAGGGCTTTACGTTGTGGAAGATTTGCACACCGCGTATTGGCCCGAATTTGGCGGAGGTATGCGGCGGGAAGAGAGTTTCGTTGAAGTGTGCAAGGCATTGCTCGACGAGCTTAATGCGGATCTCAGTCGCGGGGCGGTGCAGCCCACTTCGTTCAGCGGAATGACGCTATCCATGCATCTTTACGACAGCATGGCATTGTTCGAGCGTGGCCGGCACTTGCGCAAACATGCTCCGCAGATCGGCCGGCGCGCCCAGGCGCGAGATCAACGCGAGGCGTCGAGCCCCGCCGGGGGAGCGTCGCGCTTTCCGGCCGGCGGTGTTCTGGGAAATCAGCCATGAGCCTGTGGTCCGAGTTTCTGAACAACGATGGCCGGGTGATCCATAAGTGGACGCACTTCTTTCCGGCCTATGAGCGGCATTTCGGCCGTTACTTAAATCGCCCATTGGTCCTGTGCGAGATCGGCTGCGGGCAAGGCGGTTCCTTGCAAATGTGGAAGCGGTACCTCGGCCCGTACGCACAGATTGTAGGACTGGACGCACGTCAGGAAGTGGCCGGCCTTGAAGAGGAGCAGATCGCCACTCGGGTCGGACATCCGCACGATCCAGCCTTTCTGGCCCGCGTGGTAGAAGAGTTCGGGCCGCCCGACATCGTGATCGACGACGGCACACACGTGATGGGGCATATCCTTTCATCCTTCCGCTTTCTTTACCCGCGTATGGACCGCAACGGCGTGTACATGGTCGAAGATCTGCATGCCGCCTACTGGCAGGAATTCGGGGGCGGCCTACGACGCGAGGGCAGTTTTATCGAGGTCTGCAAGGCATTGATCGACGAGCTCAATGCGGATTTAAGTCGAGGGGCGATGCAACCGACTGTCTTCACCCGTACCACATTGTCGATGCATTTCTATGACAGCCTCGTTGTCTTCGAGCGCGGCCGGCACTTGCGAAAGCATGCGCCGAAGATCGGCAAGTGACATCAGCGGAGAGGCGGATCGGCGCCCTCGACAAAAAACGCCGAGCCTCAAACTGTTCTAGTCGGCCGCGACTTGATGAACCCGCATTCGGATATCGAAGTCTTCCGCGACCTTGCTGTCCTGTTCCAGAAGTTGGGCGGCATCGACCTCGGCAAACTGAATTGCGCCCATATGCGCGAATGCCTCCTGCACCTTAGGACCCCACAGACCGATATCCTTGACGGTCGGAACGATGCGGCTGAAAATGCGGCTCCGGAAATGCTGCATTGCTTCTGATGTATCGAGGATGTGGATGCATTCCTCTACCGGCAGTCCAAGCCGTTGCCAGACCTCCCGTGAGTTGAAGCGATCGCGCATGTGCCAGCAGGCCGCCACAACGAAGTCTTCGCGCTCCTTTCGCTCGGCCTCGCTAAGCTGTGGGTAGTAGTCGCGCAGCGCGAGCCGCCCGAAGGCAACGTGCCGTGCCTCGTCCTGCATGACATACGCATTTACCGCCGCGGCCAATGGATTCTTCGCCTGGTCGCGGATGCGCTGGAACGCCGCAAGCGCCAGCCCCTCGATTAACACCTGCATGGCCAAATAGGTCATATCCCATCTGCCATCCGTCAGCGCCTGCTCAAGCAGGGTGCGCAGTCCGGGGGTGATCGGATAGGCCAGCTCGAATTTCTCGTGCAGGAGGCGGGAATACGCTTCCACGTGACGCGCTTCGTCCATTACCTGCGTCGCGGCGTAAAACTTCGCGTCGAGGTCGGGGACGGTCTGCACGATCTTCGCGGTGGAGATCAGCGCTCCCTGCTCGCCATGCATGAACTGCGAGAGCTGCGAGGCTTGTAGGTGATGTCTGAGAGTGCTCCGCTCCTTGTCGGTCATCTTGTTCCAGATGTCCGAGCCATAGATCGGCACGGAACGGTCGTCGAGCAGCATCGGGTTTTCCGGATCCAGGTCCAACGACCAGTCAATACGCTCCGCTGCGTCCCATTGCTGCTTCTTGCCCTTGTCGTAGAGTTGCAGGAGCGCTTGCCGCTCATCCTCGTATTCCCAGGTGAAGCAGGTCTCGCCCTTGCCCTTAAAATGCCATTCCGTTTGCTCCACCGGGAGGGTGTATCGATACATCGTTGACATGAATGGGTTCCTGACCAAATTTTTGGATAATGTGGCCGCAGACGCGTGCCGGCACAAGCTGAATCAGCTTAGGAGGTTGCCCGGGACGGAAGGCCGGCTTACGCCATCAGTCGGGGCGACGCGCGGAGCGGCCGGGCAATATTCGTCCGCGCCTACTGACCTCTTCAGGGAATGTTCGACTGGACCGGCGTCCGCCCCGCCAGACTTTCCGATTAAGTCCGCGCCTCGTGCATGCCTTGTACAATGGCGTTCGCGTCCTTGATCGCCTGACGTTGCCGCCAGGCCGCCGTATCGAGAAACCCACCTTCCGACGCTGTCGGCAGGGAATTGCAGCCTGCCAAGCAGGCCGCCAGCAACAGCGGAGCGGCAATTCGCATAACGGTTCCCCGAGCTAGCTATGCGTTGCGAGGAGTGTACCCAAAGTTGCTCATCGCGCCAGCGCGGGATTGTGATCGGACCCGACGAGCCGGCCTGATTCGGTCCGGCTCGAAACAAGTGCGGCAATTCGATCAAAGCGCCATTTGGTTCAGTGCCGTTACGATTAACCCGATGCCCTCCCCGTGCCAGCGTTGTATCGCCTTATGGTCCGCCCCGAGCGCCGCAGCCAGACGACGCCAGGGGAACAGGTGCTTTTCGGTGGTCGGATTGACCAGGCTTCGAGCGCCAACAATCCTCCGGAGTACGTAGCGATCCGGCGGGATAAGCTGCAGCCAGCCCAAAGCTTCATCCATGCGGGTGATCCGCGCAGCCGACGGCACCGCCGGACGGATCCGCCGTTCCTCCCAGCCGTAGCTCTCGACCGCGGCCCGCACAATCTCGATCGAGGAGGTGCGCAGCCGGGTGGACCAGCCGGTGTTTGGCAAGGCAAGCAACGCGCTCCGGCCTCCTCCAGCCGGGCGGTCACGACGGCGGCGTCAATCAGTGCATCGGCGTCTTGCAGCATAATTTGCCTTTCGTTGGAGGCGACGGACTGCGGTCGTCGCGGCGCGGCGTCAGCGCGAGAAGACGGGAAGGGGATAGTCTTGGCCCTGCAAGACGGTACCGCGGTTGATCGGGTTCCAAGTGCGCGGATGCCCGGCGGGCAGCGGCTCCCGACGTGGATCCTCAGGCGAAGCCGCGTAGTCAGGGGGTGGGCGCCGTGCGCCTATCCGCCGCCCGCGCTCGCGGACCACCCAACGGCCCATGCCCAATGCTGTCGCGATCTCCTCCCACGTGGCGCCCTCCGCCCTGAGTTGGCGTAATCTTGTGTCCAGAGCAGCGGTCCATAGCGGCGGAGAAGGCATTCAAAAGCTCCGGGCAGGAGGCGAAACCGACGAGTGTTAGTTAGTATAAATGTCGCGTTATGTCAAGAAAAATAACGCCCGATGTTAGCCCTGAACTGCGATTCTGGTCGGCTGCCCACGGCCATGGGGCGAATCAGGCCAGCGCTAGCATCCCTCACGCTTCTCAGCCCTTGACGGCGTTAGTGGAGGTGACGCATCATGCTTAGATGAACCACGCGCATGACATCGGGTTTCGCATCCGGGCAGCGCGGCAGGAGCGCGGCCTGACGCAAGGCGAATTGGCGGCTCAGATCGGCGTTTCGCGGAGTGCGGTCGCGCAATGGGAAACGGGCCGTGCCGGCCAGGTTACAGGAAATTTAGCCCGCATCGCCAACGTGCTCGGCGTCGGCGTGGAGTTCCTGATGCACGGGGCCGCCGAACGCGCGGCAAACGAGGCGGCAACGGCGGACGAGCTCGCCATGTTACGACTTTATCGTGCTTGTTCGCCGGAGGACCGGCAAATCCTGCTGCGCACCGCTAGACGCCTGGCACCAAGCTAATGCCTAGCGACTGCTCCGGGACCGGTTAGCGGCAGATCACATTGACAAGCGCCTGTCGTCCGCCGCGGACAGCGGCCGAGGCGCGGCGTAAGGCTGGCGGCAGATCGCATGGACGCTCAACCCGCTCACCATGACCGCCATGGGCCGCAACAATACGCTCGAAGTCCGGCGACGGGCTGAGATCGGCTAGTAGCCGTCCGTCGTCATCCGACGCTGTGCCAGCCGGGAACATATCAAGCGTCGCACGGCGCACCGCCCCATAGCGTGCATTGTTGTAGATGACCACGAGCACCGGCAAACGCCGGGCCTCAGCAACGAAGTGACAGGCCGTGGAATTGGCGAACATGTAAGCGCCGTCGCCGAGCACCGCGATCACCTGACGGGCCGGGGCGGCAAGCTTGGCCCCGAGCGCCGCTCCGAAACCCCAACCGAGGCCGCCTGCGGCGCTCAGCCCGAACATGCTGCCCGGTTCTTCGAGCGGGCAGTATTCTTGTCGAAACGAGTATTCGCTGATAATAATCGTGTCGCGGTGCACGATTTCGCGCAGGCAATAGTTAAGCCAAGCCAGCGAGCAGGTTTCGCCCGTCCCGTCGCGTTCAGCCTCGGCAACCCAGCCGGCCCGGAGACCGGCTGATCGCTTGCCGAAGCGTTCACGGCGGCGCGCCACGTCCGGATTTCGTTCGGCCAGGGCCGGTTCCAGCTTGTCGAGTAAGGGCAGTGCGGCGCTCTGGATGGTCAGGTCGCTCGGGAAGCTTCGCATCGGATAGCGGGCATAGAGCGGATCCTCGCCGATCTGCACCACTTTCGTCCCGGCTGCAGGGCCTTCCTGACTGGCGATCCATGGCACGTCGCTTTCCCACACGATCACGAGGTCTGCCGACTGCAGCAAAGGGCCCGGAGCAGAGCCTTGAAACATCGGGTGCAGGCTGGACAGTGCGAAATAACGCGTATTGAACGGCACCACGGCCAGCGCGAAGCGCTCCGCAAGCCGCGCGAAGCGCTCGCTTTCGCGTGGATCGCGCCCCAGCGTGCCGGTGATCACCAACGGATACTGTGCCGCGGCGATCCAATCCGCCAGCTTTTCCACGTCCCCGTCCGACGCCGCAGGAGGCTGCGGGCGAGCGCGGCGCGCATCCGATGGTGTCGTAGCAGCTTGGGTGGAGCGTTCGCCGAGCACCTCCCGAGGCAGGCTGAGATAGACGGGTCCGGCCGGAGCGGCGGTCGCGATTTCGAGCGCCCGCGCGACCACGTCCGCGACCTGGTCCGGCCGTCGCAACTCGTAATCCCATTTGACCAGTTCGCGTAACATTCCGGCCTGGTCAAACATCTCCTGCGCCCAGTGGATATGGACATTACGTGTGCCGGATGGACCGGCTTCGGTAATCGGTGTGCGCCCCGAGGTGAGCAGGATCGGCACCCGGTCGCGCGCCGCGTCGATCAGGGCGTTGATCGCGTTGGCTGTGCCGACATTCACATGCGTCATGACCGCCTGCGGTCGGCCGGTCACCATCGTGAAACCGTGCGCCATGCAAACTGCGGCGTTCTCGTGTGGCACGATTAGCGGTTTGGGGGCGGGGCGGTTGGAGCGCGCGGTGCGCGCGAAAGCCTCAATGATGGGCGCGAAATCGGTGCCGGGATTGACGAAGAGGTACTCGATCCCGTGCGCGGCGAGCGCTTCCAGATAGTCCTCGGCGGCAATGCGCGGCTGCGGCGGGGTGGTCATGGCTTCTCTGACCCCTTCTGGCAGTTGGCGTTAGGGCGAGCCAGTGTGGGCGCTAGCCGCGTGGCCCTCAATGCCGGGGTTCCGAGGCTGATTCTTTGGTGTTCGAGAAGGTGCGGCCGGCGAATGCGGCCGAGCACTCGCACCGCTTAGGCATCGAGGCAGAGCGCGGAGGTTTGCCTGAAACGAATTCAGCCAGTTCATAAGCTGGATCGCGGACCCATCTCGTCACGAAAGAAAATCAAATGGTATGCTTCCAGGCATACACCTCTTGGTCACCTAAATGTCACCCGACCTTACAGTTGAATAGTCAGCTTGATGCGTCTCTTCACCGCCGGAAGAAGCCCGATGCTCGAGCGCCGCGCGCAACAACGCGGCGGACCGATAAACGCTATGGGCCATTTTGCTGAAGGGCAGCAACACGAACAGGGCGAGGACAAAGCCGAGATGGACGCTCAACGCTATGCCCATGCCGATGGTTTCGCGAAGTCCTAACAAGGCCAAGCCGGTGCCGGCGGTCAGGAATAGAAGCAGCAGCAACGCGATATCCGGCCCGACGCGTTCGCGCGGCGACGGGCCAGGATCAGCGACCAGCTTGATCGAGAACAAGCCGCTCGTGCCGGCCATCAATGCAACGCCACCAGCCGTGCCCAAGAGAACCGGTGCGCTGACGAACGGATACGGTGCTGGCCAATCCAGCACAGAGTGGTAGAAGAACCCCACGCAGGTTGCGGCGAAACACATGAAGAACCCATAGAACATGGCATGGTGCAACCAGCGGCGCGCCATCGAGAAGCGCTCCGAGCCATCATTGCAGCCACGTCCGCCGCCGCCGAGGTTGCGCAAACTTAGCACGTCCCGAAGCGCCGCTACGATTGCGCCCATCGAAGCGCGCTCCCGAGAGCCCGAATCCTGCCAGAACCGCACCGCGCTCATCGCCAACGCAAGCAGCGAGAACAGGAAGGTCGCCAAACCGACTGCCTGCATAAGCGGCAGCGGAATTAGCTTGTAGAATGCATCAGGTCGCATCGGATGAGGCGCGTACAGGCTGGCGTCGGAAATTAATCCGGTGGCCAACCCCAGCACCGCCGTGAGTGCCAGAGCCGTTGCCAGGGAGACGACAAGACCGTTTCGCCGGAATAGCCTGCCAAGCGTATTCGGCCAAGCGAAGCGCTCATAACTCTCGGCTCTCACCTGCGCGAAGCCGCGCGGGACGTTTACCCCCCATTCGTGCGGCGGCGCGTACTGGCAAGCATAGTAGCACGCCCGGCAGTCATGGCAGAGATTTGCGAGGTAAGTCAGGTCCGCTTCGGTGAACGCGCGGCGCAGTTCCATGGCCGGGAAAACGGCGCAGAAACCCTCGCAATAGCGGCACGCGTTGCAAATCTCCATGTGCCGTCGCGCGTCGCGGATGGCATCAGTTTCGGCCATGATGCGCCGCCTCGCCGCCAGCGATGATGCCGAAAACCGTGCCGATCGTCATGCCGAACCCCGCCAGATAGCCGCGACCGAGTATGTTCCCCGCCATGATCTCGCCGGCGGCGAACAAATTGGCGACCGGGCTGCCATCCTCCATCAACACCTGCGCCCGCGGGTTCACGCGGACGCCCAGATAGGTGAAGGTGATGCCCGGCCGCAGCGGATATCCAAAGAACGGTGGCGTATCGATCAGCCGCGCCCAATTCGTCTTCGGCGGATCGAGCCCTTGGGTGGCGCAACCGTCCAGCCGGCTGCCGTCGAACCGGCCGGAGCGCACCGCGACGTTGTAGCGTGCGATCGTCGCCCGCAGTTTCACCGAAATCAAGCCCGAGACGTTCGGCCAACCCGCTCAGCGTCTCCGCCTCAATGGCGGGATAGACGGACGGCATGAACGACGGCACGGCCTTCGCATCGCAGATCGAATACGCGATCTGCCCGGGCTGTTGCGCGATCAGGCGGCCCCAGATCGCATAGCGCTTGGGCCAGACGTCCTCTCCCTCATCGTAAAACCGCTCGCAGTTGCGGTTCACAACGACGCTGAAAGGCACGCTGTCCAGCCTTGTGGCGATGCCGCCGTCGAATTTGGGCGAGCGGGCGTCCAGGGCGACGGCATGGCACTGTGTTGGATCGCCTACGGGCGCGGCGCCTTGGTCCAAAAGGCTGCTCAGTAACTGGCCTCGATTGTACGGCGTGCCGCGTATGACGAAATTGTCCACCGCATCGCCCCAATACCTCCGCATCCAGTCGATATTGGCCTGAAATCCGCCGCTAGCTGCGACCACCGCGCGCGCTTGCACCACGCGGAGGGAAGCCATGATGGCGGACTTCGGCGGAGCGCACGCCGCCATCCCGCAAGCTGAGCGATTGCACCTCGGTATCGTACAGCACGTCCACACCCAGCTGCTTCGGCGGTCACATAGTAGGCATTCACTAAGGCCTTGCCGCCGCCCAGGAAAAACGCGTTGGTGCGCGAGAGGCTGAGTGTCCCGGCTAGCGACCGCTGGAAATATACGCCGTGTTTCCCCATCCAATGCAGCAAGCCGGCCGATGCGCGGATTGTCATGCGCGCCAAGCGCTTCGTCGGTCTCTCCGCCAGTCACGCGATGCAAATCGTCCCAGTATTCGTCTTCCTGGTAGGTTTCGGTTAGCGTCCCTTCCGGCGCCGCGTGCATCGCACGGAGATTGCGCGTGTGCCGGCTGTTGCCACCCCGAAAAGCACGCGGCGCATGTTCCAGCAACAGCACGCTTGCCCCCGCCTTGCGCGCAGCAATTGCCGCGCAGAGGCCAGCGTTTCCGCCTCCCGCCACGAGCACGTCGTAGCACCTGGAGAGATCCGGCATGGCCTTTCGTAGCGGGTGGTTCCGCACCGGGGCAAATCGCTGGCTGCCATTCCGCAGGCATGCCCCGCGTCGCGCCCGGTTCATGCGACCGCGGCTTGATCAACCGGGGCCGTGGGCCAGGCGATAGGCTGAGCCCAGGAGGTCGAACAAGTCCAATACCCGCGCCACATAATGGTCATGGACCGCGTACGCCGGGGCAGTGGGGTCCAGCATCTGCCGTTCCAACGCTTTCAGCAGCCGATGGAGCCGGCGTTCGTGCAAGCCGAGCCGGCGCTGCAGCGGATCGGCCAGCAGCCCCGCGAACGCGGCAGTGCAGGCGGCCGCAAGCATGAGCCCGCCGGTCAATCCCGCCATCATCAGAAGGGAAGGGGCGGCGGGGAAGAAGCCGTACCAGATGCTCCCCAGACCGGCACCCAGCGGGAAGGAGGCAATTGCTGCCTGCTGGGCCAGTATTCCGGCGAGCGCCGGACCGAGCGAGACGGCCCCAGGCGTCAATTGCTTCACCGCGAGGGCTCCGGCGCTGAGCGTGAGCAGCGATGTCGTGATCTCCGCCGCTGCGGCTCGTGTTCCAGCGTAACTTGCCATGGCCTCGCCGAGTTTGGTTCGGAACGCGGGATCGGCGCTGTGCTGGCCAATGGCGGCCAGCATTTCGATTGCTACCCCGGTCGCAAGCGCCTCTTTCAAGATGGTCTCGGCCAATGCATCGCCGCGAAATTCTCGTTTCCCTTGCCGGCACGGCAGCTCCAGGAGTTCTGTGCAAATCAGCCACTCAATCCGCCTCGCGACATCCGTGCGGAGCAGAACGGGCGTCGTATCGAGCCTTTGCCCGAGCCGGGGTGCTCCCAGCGCCCGCGCCGCGGCCGCCGCGCCCTTGAGCGCTGCGTGCGGTCCGGCCAGCAGCAGGTTTGCCGGCGCGCGCATAATATCGGCGCCTAGCGCGGCGCGATGTAGTCGGCCGGTGCCTCGGGCATTAAAGTTGTGATCGACAAAGAAGCGGACCCGCCCCCGGCGGTCAGAAAAATACTGCCGAAAGCCATTCTCCACGACCAGCCGTACAAGCGCGGTGTCAACCGGGGTTCCAGGTGAAGGCATGGACCTGTCCATCTCCGGCGATATAGAGCCGGCCCCCTGCGACGAGAATGGTGACGAAGTGCCGGAGCCGCGGAATGGCTTGCCGGCTGGTAAATAACGGGGCTCCGTCCTCACCCCGGAAGGCATGTAGCCGATCGTCGCCCTCCGCCCCGGCAATCCAGACGATCGGGTTGGCAACGCCGTCCGTGGTCGTGACCACCGGCGCGGCGTGCCCGTCAAGCGGCGCGCACCACGCAATTGACAGACCGGCCCGGGTGGGCGCGCTAACAGCAATCGCTGCGAGGCCGCCATGGTCATCGGCGTGCGGACAAGCGCTGCGGTGGGCTTGGTAGGCAACGAGAATACGGCCTTGCACCGGGTAAGTAGCCGGGGCGGTGATGATGACACTGCGTGCGGCTGGTAATGTTGCGATTTGGCCGCCGACACCGCCCAGGTCGTCCCTGTTCAGCAGGTAGGCATTTCCGTCCTTGCCCAACGCCAGAACAAGTGTTGTGGCGCCACGATCCCCTGGAAGGGTGATCAGCATGGGATTGACCCCGCTGAGATCGAGATCTTCCTCGTCAAGCCGGCGCCAGTCGGATGGCGCGAAAAAACTGCGTGGGTTATCCGTAGTCCGGAGATCCGGCCCTGTTTTTATGACGGCCTCGCCATCGGCCCAGCGAGGTCCGGGCACGGTGTTGCCGGTCGTGAAAAAGAGCGCACGGCCATCCGAGGCAATGCCGCCCGGAGCCCAGATTCCGCCTTTCTCGCCGCGTGTGGCCCAGGCCGCAACGGGGCGGGCTGACGCCCCGTCAATTCCCAGAACGATCCCACGATACGTGCGGCAGTCCCCCCAGTTGCCACCAAAGGCCACGAATACGCGCCCGTCCAGGCGCACAAGCGCCGCGCGCTGATTCTGGTTCTGCGGCGTAAACGGCACGCGAAAATCGGCCAGCGCCCGGCGGACATTAACCGGCCATCCGGGCAACACCCGGCCATCGGTAAGGCCAAGCGCGAATACCTCGTGTTCCGGCGTGCCGCCCCTGTCCACCATCGCATCCAGAAACATTGCATCGTGGGCGGGATCGAGGACAGGTGTTCCTGTGACGCCAACGGGGTCAATGTCGCCGCAAGGCAGCGCCGAACGCGGTACCGAAGGGCCGAGGCTCTCCCGCCAAACGTGTTTGCCGGTGGCGGCGTCGAGCGCATCCACCTCGTTCTGCTCGGTGGCGACAATCAGCATGCCGTGCGTGCTCCCTGGCGGTTGCCAATAAAGCGGCTGAGCATAGACAGCGCCACTAACACGTCCATCGAATCCGACTACCGGGTGCACGCCTGTAGCGGCCTGGTCTGTGAGACCCGGCGCGATGTAGAGCCCGGTCCTGGCCGAGCCGCCGTGATATCCGGGCACCGATGTCGCGGGAGAATCCGACGCGGCCCAGCCCGGAACACCGACTATGCTGAAACAGAGTACGGCAAGCAGACAGGCATGGCGCATCTTTCGGCTCCGGCAGCCTTTGTCGCCAAACGCAAGTTAGGTCCGGTCCATTCCCATGAAGGGCGGCCCGGCCCAGGGGAGATCACGATACACGGCGTTGACCGGAGCGGAACCGCCCTATACTCGACTCGCTCGCGCACGGTACGCGTCCGCAGTCTATCGGCGTCGGCAAAGAACGGATCTGCATTTTGCCCGGAGTTCCGGACCTCGATCATGGTCCGCCTGCGCCGTCCAGGCGTGGCGGGTGGACGGGTCTGCTTGGCAGACCGCTAAGCCTGCGGGCGACGGGTGTGAACCGCTGGGTTTCACCTGATCTGCCCGACGCGATCCGTGGGCGATGGTGGCTAATCCTTGTGCCGGGACGGCTTCCGCGCGCCTGTCTTCCGCGTCTGGTGGTCAGATCAACTGACCGAAGCGCTCCGGAAATCGCGGTGCTGCTCAACCCCATGGGCAGCCCGCACCAGTCGTTCCTCAACTGGACCGCTCAATACCTGCCGGCGGAGACGGAGAGGCTGGAACTCGAGCTGTTGGGTGCCGACGTGGCCTGGTCCGAAACCCAATTGTTTCTGATCCCATTGTCGCGATCCACAGCCGCCGCGGTCCTCGCGGCGCGAAACCCGCGCATGGTCATGCGCGGATTGGTGCGCGGGGGACCGGGCAAGTTGCGTCGAATGCGGACGCTGCTCGCCGTACTCGCGACCGCTGGTCCTGAGCCCCCCTCCTATAACTCATGGATCCGATTGTTCGACCGGTGGCCTGACCCGCTGGTCAAGCGAGCTGTCCGGGAGAACGCGGACCGGTGGCCCAATGTGTTGATACTAGTCCATGCGGCGAGAGGGTCCGGGAGCGATGCGGCTCAAGCAACGATCGCGTCGTTGGAGCAGCAGATCGGCGGCGCCGGAATTCGGCTGATCCAGCGGAAAACCGACGTTACCGGCCTGCTGGAGGATGCCCGGCAGGAGTATGTCGGGCTGCTGCAAGCAGGGGAAATCCTGCCTCCGCACAGTATTGCGGTCATGCGGGAATGGGCCGCGCGACATGGCAGTCCGGCCGCTCTCTTTGGCGACGAGGACAGGTTCGGGAAAGACGGATCGCGCTGCGATCCGCTCTTCAAACCTTTGCCCAATCGCTTGCTGATGCTGTCCGGCACCCTCACGCGAGGCCTGTGGCTGTTCCGGCGAGAGTTGGTGCAGCGCCATGCCGATTGGCAGCTCGCCCCTTTCGCCGAGGCGCTGCGCCTGGATCTTTGGTTGCGCCTGGACGAGGTAGGTGACGCCGGCGCAACGGCGCGCGTGCCCTTCGTTCTGACGCACCGCCGGCCGGATGCCGAGACGGTCCCGCCGGAGAATTTGGGCCAGGTGGTGCGCGCCCACCTTGCACGGAAAGTGCAGACGGCGCTGATCGACGACAGCACCATGCCGCTCCGGGTGCGGCCAACCCTTCCCGCGGCGGCGCGAGGGCTGGTGACACTTATAGTCCCTTCCGCTTGCCGCACGGCGCATGTGACACGCTGCCTACAAGCGGTGCTGGCCGGTACGGCCTATCCGGATCTGGCGCTTGCCATTGTTGTCTCGCAGACCGGCCCGCTCGAAGTCACGCAACGAGGCGTGCTCAAGGAGCTGATGGACGATGGCCGCGTCCGGGTTCTGATGCTTCCGGCCGAGCAGTTTAACTACTCACGAGCCAATAACTTCGGCGCCCGCCACAGTGCTGGTCCATTTGTGTGCCTGCTAAACGACGATGTGGCGCCGATGAGCGCCGATTGGCTGGAGGCGATGCTGGGCCATTTTGCCGATCCCGAGGTGGGTGCGGTCGGCGCGATGCTGTATTACGAGGATGATACGCTGCAACACGGGGGCGTCCTGCTCGGCCTGGGCGGCCTGGCGGAGCACGTGAGCCGTTTCCTGCCTATGAGCGCGCCCGGCTATGGCCATCGCGCCGCACTGAGCCAGGAAGTTTCAGCGGCGACCGCGGCTTGTCTCCTCGTCCGGCGCACGGCATTCGAGCAGGTCGGCGGACTGGACGAAACCTTCCCGATCGCCTTCAACGACGTCGATTTCTGCCTGAAGCTGCGTACCGCCGGATGGCGGATCGTTTTGTGCGCCGATGCCAAACTGCGCCACTACAAATCCCTCTCGCTTGGCCATCATTTCGCGGGTGAGCGCGCGGCACTGGAGCGGATCGAGGTGCAGCGAATGCGCCAGCGATGGGGCGCGGCGGTCGGAGGGGATCCTTTTCACAATCCGAACCTGTCGCTCGCTCGCGGCAGCGAATGGCGGCTCGCCTTCCCGCCGCGCGTAAGGGTCGACGATATCCTGAATCCCGATCCGATACTGCACAGTGCATCGCAGCGATTGGATTTGGTACGCTGATGCGCTGCGCCGTCCTTGGGTTCCTGCTCAACCGAAATCCAAGCTGGCTTATGCATGCTGTTTCAAAAATCCGCGGGCAATTGGCGGGCTGCTCTGCGCGCTCGATGCTCATCCTCAATGGCACGGTCGTAGAAACCAGACAATCTTCCTCGGCGCCCGGTCGAATTCCGCCTTCCACTTGGATGTGCAATCTGGCACGGATATCATGCATATGTGACGAGTGGACGCGAGAACCGGACCGATGCGAAACGATCAGATCCGCTGCGGCTGTGGCAGCGGGCTGCGCCGGGCACGATGCTGCGAGCTCAACTCTGCGGCGCTCCCGGCACCGGAGGCTGAGCGGCACCTCGGCCCGCTGATAGAGCGAGCGCGGCAGGCGTATGCGGAGGCCGACCTCGCAATTGCGGAGCAGCTTTGCCTGGACGTCCTTGAACTGTCACCCGGGCAGCTTGAGGGGCATACTCTGCTGTACGAGCTGCGCAAGTCGCAACAACATCACGCTGCGGCGGAAGTACTCCTCTCGCGGGTGGTCGTGCTGCATCCGAACACGTTTTGGGCCACCTCCGAACTGGCGCTCGGCCCGTTGCGCAAAGGGCGGATAGCGGAAGCCGAATTGCATGCGCGCAATGCGGTCAGGATCGCGCCCAAGAACCCGCAATCGCACAATCTGCTAGGCATGATCCTCACCGAGGCGAACCGGCCCCAAGTTGGCGAATTCCACTACCGTCGCGTGCTGGAGCTGACGAAGCCCGTGATCCGGGTGGGCCCGACTGGAAGAAGCCGATCGACAGTTCGAGCCCGCTTCCGAGCTGCTGGACCGCGCCGAACAATTGGCTCCTGGCGATCCAAGCGTGCTTCTGGCGCGCGCAGTGCTGCACGGCGGATGCATGAGCATACGCGAGGCCAACCCGGGCTGGCCTACATGGCCGATCAGGCAGCCGAGCTCGCGGCGCGACTGCGACGCTTCTTCATCGCCTAGCGATTGACGATCGTGCCGCGTGCCAGAGCGGTCGGACCACGCCGAAGCCAATCTTCGTGTTGGGCTTCCCGCGTTCCGGGGACCACGCTCGTCGACCCAGACGCTTACGGCATCCCGGCATTTCGGCCGGCGACGAACTGCCGATTGTGCACGATATCACCGTCATGATGCCGCGCATGCTGAATTCGCCGCTCAACTACCCCGAAGCGCTGGCCGAGCTGTGGATGGGTGATCAGCACGAGGCGTTGGACAATTTGCGCGACTATTATCTGCAGCGGGCACACCAGGCCGGAGCGGCGCGGCCCGACGCGGCGTGGTTTACCGATAAGATGCCGCTGAACGAGACGCATCTCGGGCTGGTCGCCTTGCTGTTCCCGGAGGCGCCACTGCTGCATGCGGTGCGCCATCCGCTGGACGCCGTGTTGTCGGTCTTCTCCAATCACCTCACGCACGGATTCTATTGCGCTTTCGACTTGGAGACCGCCGCGCGCCATTACGTGCTGGTCATGGAACTGGTCGAGCACTACCGTCGTCAAATGAGCCTGAACTACACGCAAGTGCGCTACGAGGATATCGTCACCGACCAGGAGGGCGCCGTCCGCGGCATTCTCAAATTCATTGGCGCCGATTTCGATCCGCGCTGCCTCAATTTCCACGAAAATCGACGCTACGCTCGCACTGCTAGCTATGCCCAAGTAACCGAGAAGCTCTACGACAGCTCTCGCTTCCGGGATCGAAACTACCTGCCACAGCTTGCGCCAATCATCCCGATACTGCGGCCCCGTGATGGACCGGCTGGGCTATGCCGTTCGTGACCCGTAGCAAAGTCTGCAGCGGCTGCTGGCCGGAATAGCGACCATGCTGTTGCTGCCGCACATCGATCCAACGACCACTCGTATTACGCCAACGCAGGTCTGAACCCCCGAAACCGATGTGGGATGCTGCGAACGGCTTCGATCACCGTGCGCCGCGTCCGAGTGGTATCGGTTGGCAGGAAGTCCAAGGTGACGGTATCCACCAGTCCGCCGAACCGTTTGGCGATCGCCTCGGCAATTCCCTCGTAGGGTGCTCGCGCGGTGAACAGGTCGAGTGTATCATCAGAGATGAGAGCAGGCATCTCGTTCCATTTGCCCTCACGGGTTAGCTTGTTCAGTCGCACGCCCAGATCTGATAGGCCATGCGCATCGAATACGCCCCGATACGCCGGCGTCGAGCCGTAGAAGGCGATCCGATAGCGGATCTTTTCGGCGGCTACGCGGGTTGCCGCGTCGTCTGGGCCGGTTGCGATGAAGCCGCCCCCGGTCACCTCGAAATTCTCGAAACTCTTGCTGGCCTCGCCCAAAGCAGCCTCGAGCTGCGGGAAAACGGTGGTTTCCAGATAGGTTCTCGTCGCGAAGCCGTGCAGCCGGACACTATCCGCCACGTCCGCCGCGGTCCTGACCATGAGAGGCCCGACCGCGGCCATTGCCACGGCCGGAAGCGGCAGGCCCGCGGGCGGCGGTGTGAACTCTGGCGTCATGAGCGTGAAATGTGTAGTGCTTACCTTGAAAGTTCAGCTTCTCGCCAAATTCCCAGCATCGGAAGATCGTCCGCAACGCTTCCACATATTCACCCATGCGCGCGGCGGGCGCCACCCAAGGCACACTGAAACGACGTTCGTTATGCGCCCTGACCTGACTACCGAGGCCGATGACGAAGCGACCTCCCGAATGCCGATGCAAATCCCAGGTTTGGTTTGCAACGACCATGGGGCTGCGCGGGAAGGCGATTGCCACCGAGGTGGCGAGCTGAACCCGCGAGGTGGCCAGAGCCGCGAAGGCGAGCGGGGCGAACGGGTCGTGCTTGATCTCGTGACTTTGCACGGCGTCGAACCCCTCGTCCTCGGCCCGGCGCGCAGCCTCCCCGCAAGCGCGCCAGTCCTCTACCGGCAGGCTCATAGAGACACGCATGAGAATGATCCTTTAGCGACCCGAACCGCCACAGCCTATCCCGCGCCGATGGCGCGAGCGAGGGCGCGACCGTTCGGCGGGGTCGGTTCAGCCGCGGGCGAAGCGGGCGAAGGAAGCGGCCAGAAGTTCGTAGATCGGCCGTTTGAACTCCACAGCGAGGCCGGGGAGGGCGGCGAGGTCTATCCATTTCCAAGCGTCGAATTCCGGTTCAGGCTCACGGTCAAGTCGGATATCTGCGTCCGCGCCCGTGAAGCGCAAGGCGAACCAGCGCTGGCACTGGCCACGGTAGCGTCCTCCCAGCGCCACGCCCATCAGATGGGCCGGGAGGTCGTAGGTGAGCCATTCCGGATACTCGGCCAGGATCTCGGCGCGATCGGTGCCGATTTCCTCCCGTAATTCCCGGAAAACCGCAGCGCGCGGCTCCTCATCAGCGTCGATACCACCCTGCGGTAGCTGCCAAGCGCGCGTGGGAGAATCCAGATCAGCCAAATCGGTGCGCCGAGCCACAAACACCAATCCCTGCGAATTGAACATCACGGCGCCGACGTTCCGGCGATACGGCAACCGGTTCGGCGCCGTCATCGAACTGCCTGCACCCGCATCGGAGGCAAGACGAGCGCACTGACCGGAGCCAGGGCAAGGCCCTTTGACAAGAGCATGTTGGCCCAGGTCGCGATGCGCTGAACGGTCACGGGCCGGACCGCGCCCACAAGCCCCAGGGCGCTACCCTTCTGCTGCGCCATTCTGTCCAGTTCCACCAGTTTATCGTCGATCGCATTAGCCGAGGCTGTCGAATCAATAATCACGTCGACGTCGCAATTCCACACAATCGGTGGAAGCTGCGCTCCGGGAGTTGGATCGACATAAAGTAGCCCGCGCCTCGCGATCGACTCCAGTATCGGGGCCAGGGAACCTGGCACGGCGGTGAAACGCTGCCCGTTCAAGCCGTGCCCCAGCGCTGACGTAACCCCTACATAGCCCTGAATACGTGACAGCGCCCAATCGAGGCGGCGCATATTCTCCTCACGCGGCACTCGCCCCGTGAGCGCCTGCGGCCCTGCGTCGTTGAGAGGGAAACCTTGTGGCTCCATCGGCACCGAGACCAGATACTCGTGCTCTGCTGCCCGGGCGAGCGCCAGCAACTTCTCCAGATCGTGGCCATAGGGCGAGATCGCCAATGTTACGCCGCCGGGCAGCGTGCGGATCGCATCCCGGCTGGCCGCTGCGTCCAGCCCGATGCCGGCAACGAGGAGACCAACTTTCGGTCGCAAACTGCTGTGATCGAAGCCGGCCGCATATACCTGCATCGGCGCGCGGCCATCCTCGCTGATGCGCGGCAGCGCGTGCCCCGGCCAGACTGCCGACGCCTCAAGCAGCGCAGGGTCTGGATCGGCGACAGGGCCGGGCGTGTTCCGGCCCGGCTGCAGTTTCGGAACGGGCTGCCCCGCGCCCTCCGGCGAAGCAGGCCCGTGCAATTCGACTTGCTTGATTTTCTGCGCTGGTAAATTGCCCTCCAGCCGCATGATCCGACGAGGCAACCGCGGTTTTGGGCCGAGCGGGTGGGTGATTCCCGGGCTGCGGGGGCGGTGGCGGGCCGAGAGCCTGAAGCACTCCTGCCCCGACCCCCACCACCGCCAGAAGAGCCGCCCAGAACAGCGCCAGTGCGCGCCACGGGGCCCGCTGCGGTAACAGTGCGTCCAGTCCAGCGCGCCAAATCAAGAACGTCAGATCACCTCAGCGAAGCAGCCCGGCTCTGCTCGGCCATTGAATTGGCAACCGTCACTGCCTGCTGAAGCTGGAAGTCGGTCTGATCCGGCTTGGCGGGATCGAACTTGGGAAAACCAACCGGCGGCTTTGCGGGAATGGCAGAGGCGATCGGCGGCAGGTCTGCCCGCGTCGGCACGCTATGCTGATCCGTGCCGTATTGGTTGGCCAGCACATTGTTCAAGTTCCACTCGTGCTCGGGCCCGAAGTGCGACTGCTCATCGCGGCTTTCGGCCACTTTGACATCGGGGGTGATGCCCAAGCCCTGAATCGAGCGCCCGGAAGGCGTGTAGTAGCGCGCCGTCGTCAGCCGCATCGCGCCACCGCCCGGCAGTGGAATAACTGTCTGCACCGAGCCTTTTCCGAAACTCCGCGTACCGAGCAACACGGCGCGATGATGGTCCTGCAGCGCGCCCGCCACGATTTCGCTCGACGAAGCCGATCCGTTGTTGATCAAAACGACCAGGGGCAGGCCACCCAGGACGTCATCGCCCTTGGCGTCCCAGCGCTGGGCGTCGTCGGAGTGCCGGCCGCGGGTTGAGACCACTTCCCCACGTGGGATGAAGTCGCTCGCGACGGCCACGGCTTGATCGAGCAATCCGCCCGGATCATTTCGCAAATCGAGGATCATGCCCCGCAATTTGCCGCCCGATTGCTGCTTCAGTTCACGCACGGCATTGCGGATGCCCGCGTCCGCCTGCTCGGTGAACTCGGCAAGTCGGATATAACCGATATTATTGGCCTCAAGCCGCTGCTTAACCACCTGAACGTGGATAGTCTGGCGCGTCAGGGTCACCTCGATCGGATGGTCCACGCCGTCACGCTTGAGGGTCAGCCGTGATCGAGGAGTTTGGGGCGCCCCGCATCTTATCCACCGCGTCCGCCAAGGTGAGACCCTGGACGGTCTTGCCGTCGATCTCCGTCACCAGATCGCCCGCCTTGATGCCGGCGCGTGCGGCCGGCGTGTCGTCGATCGGACTGATTACCTTAATGAAGCCATCCTTATCGGCCGTGACCTCCAGACCCAGGCCACCGAACTCGCCCCGCGTCTGCACCTGCATGTCACCGAACTGCTTCGCGTCCATGTAGGCGGAATGGGGGTCGAGCCCTGTCAGCATACCGTTCAACGCATTCTCGATCAGCTGCTTGTCGCCGATCTGATCGACGTAATCGGCGCGAACCCGCTCAAAGACGTTCCCGAACAAGGTCAGCCATTTGTAAGTGTCCTGCTGCTCAGCCGCATCGGCGCGCGCCGACCGAATGATACCGAAGCCGGTGGGCCGACTGAGCAGGTTGACCACGGGAATCGCGGCGGTTCCCGCGAGAAACGCGGTGCCGAGAAGAAATGCGGACCGCAGGCGGCGTGAGCGAAATTCCATATTTCATCCTCTCGCGCGGCCACCGCCCTGGGACGCGGCGGCTGCGCCATACTCAAGCTGACCCAGCGCTCTCAAGTATCCGTTACCTACTCTACTCCAGTCCAGTCCTAAATCCTTACGAGTCGATCAAGGTCTGCTCTGCGTAAGGCGGAACGGATCGGCGGGATAGACGCCTAGCACGCGCACCTCGGATGAAAAGAATGTCAGTTCTTCGAGGGCAAGCCGCAGCGCCGGTTGCTCGGGGTGGCCGTCGGCATCGCACAGAAACTGCGTTGCCGCGAACTGCCCCTCCAGCATGTAGCTCTCCAGCTTGGTCAGGTTGACGCCGTTGGTCGCAAATCCTCCCAACGCCTTGTACAGCGCGGCTGGAACATTCCTGACACGGAAAACGAAGGTCGTCATAAGCCTCGGTGCGTCAGAACTCGGCGTTTGTGGCCGACGGGCCATGACATAGAAGCGGGTCGTGTTGTGTTCCGCGTCCTCAACATTCTTCCTTATGATTTCAAGCCCGTAGATCTCTGCCGCCAAAGACGAAGCGATCGCCGCGTCCTCGTTGCTATTGCGCTCGGCGATCAGGCGTGCGGCGCCCGCCGTATCGGCCTCCACGACGGGCGTAATCCCCAGTCTACGCAAGATCCACGCACTTGCCCAAGCGCGACCGGATGCGAATGCGCGCGCTTCAGGTCGCCTATTGCTGTGCCCTTTGGCGCCAATAGGCAGTGCTCGACGCGGTGGAAATGTTCTCCGACGACGAACAGACCTGATCCCGGCAGCAGATGATGAACGTCGGGCACCCGGCCCGCCAACGTATTCTCGCACGGAAGCATGGCCAGCTCAGCGCGGCCCTCATGCACTGCATCGATCGCCGCCTCGAACGAATTCGCAAGCCAGTGTCGCGAGCCCAGGATAAGCGTCTCGGCAGGCCAAATCGGAATAGGCGCCGAGGAGTCCCTGGAAGGCAATCGGCCCGCTCACTGCCGGGCCAATCCATTAACCTTGAGAAGCCTGTCGCGCCCGATCGAGGTCGGCCGGGGTGTCCACTCCGAATAACCCGTGCGCTACTCGCGCGCAGCCAATTCGCATTCCAGCCTCCAATGCGCGCAATTGCTCGAGTCCCTCCCGCTGCTCCAGCGGGCTCGGCGGCAGCTCCACGAATCGAGCCAGAGCATCGCGCCGGAACGCATAGATCCCGATATGATGCCAGAGCGGCCCCGGGCCGGATGGGACGCGTGCGCGTGAGAAATACAGGGCGACTGCATTTTCTTGACCTGGAGCGAACGCACAGACGGCTTTCACGAATGATGGCAAAGCCGCTTCTTCCTCCGAAGCGATCGGCGCGACGACGGTGCCGATATCAATATCGGGTCGGCGCAAGGGCAAAGTCGCCGCCCGGATCTGCTCTGCGGAAACAGTTGGGGTATCGCCCTGCAGATTGACCACCACATCATGGGCGCCGCGCAGGATCAAGCTCTGCCAGCGCGGCATGTATCCGATCCGAACCCGACGACAGGTTCGGGTCGGTTAGGATGGCCCGGCCTCCGGCCGCCTTCACCGCGCCGGCAATGTCGGGATCGGCGCAAGCGACGGCAACGGGGCCGAGTTCCGCTTCGCGCGCCCGGTCGAGGACGTGCACGATCATCGGTCGGCCGTGAATGTCCGCAAGTGGCTTGCCCGGCAACCGCTTCGATGCCATGCGGGCCGGGATGACGACAATCGGGTTCACGTGGCGCGCGCGGAACAGGGCATGATCCAGCTGGATAACGGGGTGCGGATTGCAGGGGGCAGTTCGTTTCCGTATGGTGCGCGCACCTTATGGAGCCGCACGGCTGGGTGCAACGTTAGCCATGTACTCCGCCCAACTGTTCAGACAATTGCAGCCGGGTAGCACTTCGCATGGATAGCATGGACGTCAACAAGGCGGTCGCCGCGGTGCTCGTGGCTGGTATCGCTTTTTTCGTGACCGGCCTGCTTGGCGATAACCTGGTGCATGAGACCCCTCTCGAAAAATCGGCAATCGCCATAGCGGTTGCACCGCCTACTGGCGGGTCCCGCCGAAAAGCCGGGGCTTCCGCCGATTGCACCACTGCTTGCTTCGGCGAACGTCGCAAAAGGGCAACAGTTCGTAAATCAAGTGTGCGCGGTTTGCCACAGCTTTAATAAGGGCGGCAAGCCGATCGTGGGTCCGAACTTGTACGGCATCCTCGGCGCTCCTCACGACCACGAGGCCGGGTTCGATTATTCGTCAGCCTCGAGAAGTACAAAGGGCAACCCTGGACTTACGAGACCTTGAACAAGTGGCTGGATGATCCGCAGACATATGCTCCCTGGGACGCGGATGACTTATACCGGCATCAAGAGCAACCAGAGCCGAGCCGACGTTATTGATTATCTGCGGACCCTTTCCGATCATCCTGAGCCTCTGCCGAAAGTCGAGGCGACCGCTACTCCCGCGCCTTCAGGCGGCGGGGCCGCCGCGCCGCAGCCGTCTCCGGCCGCGGCTCTGGATGAACGGCTGGCCAAGGCGAATGTGTCCAAGGGAAAGGAATTCGCGAGCCAGGTTTGCGCCGTCTGTCATAGCTTCAACGAAGGTGGGCCTCCGATCGTGGGCCCGAACCTTTACGGGATCGTGGGCGCCCCGCACGATCACGAAAAGGGCTTCAACTACTCGGCGGCTCTCCAGAAGTTTAAGGGCCAGCCCTGGACCTTTGCCGCGCTCAACGAGTGGCTTACGAATCCGGCGAAATACGCGCCGGGGACACTTATGACCTACGCCGGCATTCCGCAGCCGCAGTTGCGGGCCGACGTGATCGCTTATCTCGATACGCTCTCAAAGAAGCCGGTACAGCTTCCGAAGGCATCGACTTAGCAGGCTGCACCGCAGGAGCCAACGAAGGCGGCCGAGACGGCGCCGGCCCCGGGCAGCACCGCGCCAGCGGGGAACCACAGCGCCCTCAGCAGCGCGGCTTCGCCCAATAGTGCGCCTGCCTCCTCGCCGAAGACGGTCGGGGCACCCGGCTCCTCCTACAACGCTAGTCAGCAGACGCCCAACGCCGGTACAAATGCGGGCGGCACCGGTGCCGTCCCGGCCAACAAGCCCGAGCATAGTGGCGCAACTGCGGGCGCTGCTTCTCCGTCTCCGTCGGGGACTAAGCCTGATCCGAGCGGTGCCACTGAGGGCGCCGAATTGCCGGCCAAACCGGCAACGGCATCACCCGACAACGCGAAGGCCGCTTCTGCGCCGGCCAGCGGAGGCCCCGGAGCGACAAAATCCGACAATTCCGCGAAGGAGTCGGGCAGCGGCGCTGCAAGCAAGCCGCCGACTTCGGAAGGCGCAACGAAACAGTGACCGGGAGCCGACACCCTGCGCGCCGGAATCGATCAATACGTCGCCGCGGCCGAAGGGGCGGCGGATGTGGCCGGCGCGACGATCCGGCCGTTTTTTCGCGCCACGTTCGCGACCGAGCTGAAGGCCGATCTTAGCCCTGTCACCATCGCCGACCGCAGCGCGGAACAGGCCATGCGCGCGACGCTTGCGGCTCAATTCCCGGAGCACGGTATCGAGGGCGAGGAGTTCGGCCTCGATCGGCCGGAAGCGCGGATGCGGTGGGTGTTGGACCCGATCGACGGCACGCGCGCTTTTGTCACTGGACGGCCGATCTTCGGTACGTTGATCGCCCTCCTCGACGCGGATCGGCCCATACTGGGCGTAATCGACCAGCCAATCACAGGCGAGCGCTGGATCGGCGTAGCGGGGCAACCAACACGCTTTCGCGGCCCGTTCGGAGGTCACGCGGGCTGTCGTCGCTGCGCGCATTTGGCCGACGCCGAGCTGTCCTGTACATCGCCGGATATGTTTGCGGCGGCGAATGTACATCGATTCCGTCGCCTGGCCGGCGCATGCCGGCGGGTCTCCTGGGGAGGGGACTGCTACGGCTTTGGTCTCCTCGCGCTGGGTCAGGTGGATGCCATTGCCGAGGCCGATCTCAAAATCTGGGACTGGGCTGCGCTTCTGCCCGTGATAGAGGGGGCGGGTGGCCGGCTCACCGATTGGTCGGGCGAACCCCCTCGCCGCGAGGGCGACCGTCGTATCCTGGCGGTCGGTGATCCGGCCCTGCTGGCCGATGCGGTCACACTTTTGGCGGATTGAGGATGTCGCTGAGATTCGCGCTCCATCGTCTTGTTCGGGTCGGCTCCACCAGCGACGAGGCGCGACTGTTGGCACGTGACGGCGCACCACAGGGTACGGTGGTCGTCGCGCGTGAACAAAGTGGGGGGCGTGGACGGCAGGCGCGATCCTGGCAGAGCCCCCCAGGCAATCTTTACCTGTCCATAGTTCTGCGTCCCGATCTGGCGCCAGAGCGCTTTGTCGAACTCTCCTTCGTCGCCGCGCTCGCCGTGGCCGACGCAGTGGACGCCTTGTTGCCTGCAACGGAACGCGCCGAGCTGAAATGGCCGAATGATGTGCTTGTGGGCGGATGCAAGATCGCCGGGATACTGGTCGAGCATGCCGACCCCGGCGTCTCTGTCGTTGGCATCGGACTGAACGTGCTGCATAGACCCGAGGGCACGCGTTATCCCGCCGCATCGCTCGCGGCGGCGGGAGTGGCCCGCGTGACTGTTCAGGCGGCAGAGGCGGCGACATTAGCGGCTTTTGCCAAGCGATTCGATGCTTGGCTGGCAGATGGCTTCGCCCCG
>CAWGIP010000042.1:0-97092 GCA_963822675.1 uncultured Pseudomonadota bacterium
AGGGAGAGGTCGTGACCCGGCAGGTGCAGACCGGGTTCGATCCCGAGCACCCGGCCGCCCCACCTTCGAGGAGCAGCCGATCCCGATGGAACCCATGCCGTTCATCGTCGTGGTGGTGGACGAGATGGCCGACCTGATGATGGTCGCCGGCAAGGAGATCGAGGCCGCCGTGCAGCGCCTGGCGCAGATGGCGCGCGGGCCGGCATCCACGTCAATCAGTGGCGACGCAGCGCCCGTCGGTTGACGTGATCACCGGCACCATCAAAGCCAATTTCCCGACCCGCATCAGTTTTCAGGTGATCAGCAAATTCGACAGCCGCACCATCCTGGGCGAACAAGGCGCGGAGCAGTTGCTCGGTCAGGGCGACATGCTGTTCATGGCGGGCGGTGGGCGAATAACCCGGGGTGCATGGCCCATTTGTCTCCGACCAGGAGGTGGAGAAGGTCGTGGCCTTCCTGCGTGAACAGGGCGAGCCCGCCTTATATTGAATCCGTCACCGAACCGCAGGATGACGAGTGCGGGCCCGCCGCTGCCCGGCTTCGGCGGCGGTAGCGAGAGCGAGAGAGGGCCTCTACGAACAGGCTGTCGCGGTGGTCGCGCGCGAGGGCAAGGCATCCACCTCGTTCATCCAGCGGCACCTCAACATTGGCTATAACCGGGCGGCCAAGCTTATTGAGCAAATGGAGAAAGACGGTGTGGTCGGCCCTGCCAACCATGTCGGCAAGCGCGAGGTGCTGATCCGGAGAGCGGCCGAGGACTGACCCCGCCGCGGGGTTGCCGCCGCCGGAGACAAGCAACGATATTTCGCGCAGCTACCGCCGTCCGGGAATGTCGGGAGCCGGATTTGTCCGCGCATGAAGATCGACGCCACCTCCGAAGCGACGCTTCTGGACGCGATCGACAGGCGCATTCTGTCCGAACTCCAGTCTGACCGGGCGGATCACCAATGTGGAGTTGGCGCGCCGCGCCGGGATTTCCGCGCCGCCCTGTCTGCGCCGGGTCCGTCGGCTCGAAGAAGCCGGGCTGATCCTGGGCTATCATGCCGACACCGATCCTCAGAAGCTCGGCTGGGACGTCACGTTCTTCGCCATAGTCGGGCTGGAGATGAAAAAAGGAGGCCGTGCTCGCGGCCTTTGAGCAGTTGGTGGGCACCTGGCCGGAGGTGCGCGAGTGTCACATGATCCGGGGCGGTGGCGATTTCCTCTTGAAGCTGGTCGCCAGGGACACGGCGCACGAGAATGCCCTGACGCAGCGACTGACGGAGGCACCCTCGGTCAGCCGAGTGCAGATTTTGCAGACGATCCGCACCAGCCGCCTGCTCGCGGGCGTGCCGCTGTAAGAGCAACCGCCCAATCCTTTGACGCTTTGCGACCCCTCCCCGGTTCGGACCGCCTTTGGGGGCGGAGTTAGGGGAGGGGTCGAGACGATAAACTTACAAGTCTATATTTGATCTGACGGACGATATCCACTGGTGATTATGATCAAGCGACTTGCGATTGGTGGGCATCATCGCCGATTTGCTTGTCGCGGGCCAGCTGAGTTGCATCGACGAAGGTCTGCAGCGGGGTTTTTTTCCGAAGCAGTAGCGGCCCTGATGGGCCCGGTGTTCGTTGAAGTCGGCGAGCCAGGAATTAAGATCGGACTGCAACTCGTTGATGGAGCTGTAGAGCTTCTTGCGGAACGCCACCCGATAGAACTCATCGAGCAGGGTTTTGTGGAACCGCTCGACGATGCCGTTGGTTTGCGGGCTCTTGGTCTTGGTCCAAGGGCAATTCGAGCGGAAAAGCGTCCTCCGGCAAGCCGGTTTCCCGCTGTGCCGCAAGCAGGGCAAAGCGATAGGCGGTCGCGAAACTGTCCGGCAGCGCGGACTTCAGGTCGGGTTGTCCTTCAAATGTTCGTCCAACTGGCCCCGTTGCTCGGCGATCGTTAGCCGCCAACTGTTGCCGCGAAACTTGCTGGAACCGCCATTTCAGGAGATGGGCAAGCAGCACGGCCAGCTGGCCGACCAGCTCGCGCTTTTCGGCCCGCCCCATGCTGTCCAGCTCCTCGGCGATATTTCCGATATCCGCATCGGACAGGTTACCGGCGCGCAGCAGCCGTGCCTGCTCAGTGGCCCAGGCGTAGAAATCGGTCTCATAGCCCGCCGGTTTGGTCATGGTGCGTCGTGGCCTCCGGTTAAGCCATCCATGCCGGCACCGGCAGGTTCTTCGATCGCAGAAACTCCAGGTTAAACAGCTTTGACTGATACCGCGCGCCGCTGTCCGCCAGGATCGTCACGACCGTGTGTCCAGGGCCGAGCTCCCGTGCCACACGCACAGCGGCCGCAACATTGATCCCCGAGGAGGTGCCGATCGACAGGCCTTCATGGATCAGCACGTCGAAGATCTGCTCCAGCGCCTCTCGGTCCGGTATTTTCAAGGCGTCGTCGATCGGCGCACCTTGCAGATTTTCCGGCACCCGCGACTGACCGATCCCTTCCGTGATCGAGCTGCCGGTCACGGTCATGTCCAGGCCTTTCACCCATTCGTAAAGGGCGCTGCCCTCGGGGTCCGCCAGCACGATCCGCACGTTAGGCTTGCGCTCCTTGAGCGCGAAGCCCACCCCGGCGAGCGTGCCGCCGGTGCCGGCCGCGCAGGTGAAGGCGTCCACCTTGCCCTCGGTCTGCTCCCAGATCTCGGGGCCGGTGAAGGCGCGGTGGCCTTCGCGGTTGGCGAGATTGTCGAATTGGTTGGCCCAGATCACGTTCCCTGCGGTGCCCATCTCCTCGGCGAGCCGGCGCGAGACATGAACGTAGTTGCCCGGGTCGCGATACGGCTTCGCGGGAACCAGCCGCAAATCGGCGCCGATCATGCGCAGATAGTCGATTTTTTCCTGGCTCTGCGTCTCCGGCATGACGATCACGGAGCGGTAGCCGCGCGCATTGCCCACCAGGGTCAGGCCGATGCCGGTATTGCCCGCCGTTCCCTCGACGATGGTGCCGCCGGGACGCAGAGTGCCGCGCCGTTCGGCATCGGCGATGATGTAGAGCCCCGTCCGGTCCTTGACCGATCCGCCGGGGCTCATGAACTCCGCCTTGCCCAGGATGGTGCAGCCGGTGGCTTCGGAGGCGCGGCGTAGCTTGATCAAGGGCGTGTTGCCGATAGCCGAGGCCAGGTCCTCCTGCCAACGGGCGCCGTGATAGGATTGGGTCATAGCTCCCCCTCGTAGCCGGAGAACAGAGATGGTCGAGAATGTGCCGCCCGCCCGGGTCTGGGAAGCCCTGATCGCCGACCCCGACGCACAGCTGGTGGATGTGCGGACGGATGCCGAGTGGAATTTCGTAGGCCTGCCCGACTTGGCCGAGGCAGGCAAGCAGCCGGTGCTGATCCCCTGGCAGGTTTACCCCGGGATGCAGCTAAACGGCGCGTTTGCCGAGCATTTGCGGCACGCCGGACTGACGCCCGCGAACAAGCTGTATTTCCTCTGCCGCAGCGGCGCGCGCAGCCATGCCGCGGCCCGGGCGGCGCAGCAGGCCGGATTTCCGCACGCCCACAATATCGCCGACGGATTCGAGGGATCAACGGACGCCGAAGGCCATCGGGGCACTGTATCTGGCTGGAAGGCCGAGGGCCTGCCCTGGCGACAGCGCTAGTGCCGCGGCGCCTTGCGACCTCGCTCCGGCGCCTCCGGCAAGAATCCCTTCCCCCGAAGGACTGGAGATTTTAATTCCTAGAAAGCAACGGTTCTTGTAATCTCTGCGGGCGGGCAGATCACGATGGCTAGAGTGATCTGGGACAAGCGGCGCAACCCGACACGACACGTCAGCGACGCTTTGGGAATTGAACGGTGGCAGTTGCGGCAGGCCATTCACAAAATCAAAGCAAGGAGTAATATAGGTCCAACCGACCAGATAATAATCCAGAGAGACGGGAGAGTTACTGCATCAAATGGCGACGAGATCGGCAATATCCACGACGAAATATAACCTAACAAAGGAGGCATTTGCCACATTTCGCGTCGCTGGAGATACCCTAGTTCCTGAGGAAATTACGGAATTCCTGGAAGTTATACCTACCCATTCGCATAAAAAAGGTCAGCCATATTCGACTGGTAGGAGTAGTATCGTCCCAAACACCGGAGTTTGGCTGTTTAGCACTGACCATTTGTCAGCAAGCAAGGATATTTATCATCACTTACACCTGTTGTTGTTCATTATTCTTGGTTTACCAGGGAACATTCCGGGCGAACAAGAATCAGTCCTTACCGTTGCTACTCGTCTCCTTAAACTCAAGGATCTTCTGGATCAGAAAGCGCTCACCGCCGTAGTGACACTCTTTTGGCATGGCAGTTCAAATGCGACTCTCCCCAAGCTCCCCGACAAGCTTACGGAACTCTTCCGCTCAGTTCCCATCGCTATTGAAATAGATTTCGATCGAGACGAAGAGACTGACAATCGAAGGCGTGCTGGGGTTGCAGCCTAGCCGGAGAATCAACTCCGTAGCTTATCCGGCAATCCCCACCCGCGCCTTCGCCCTATCCCTCCTTGCTGATCGCCCCCTTGGTACGCATCCGGCTCAAGGTTCAGGCAATCCGTTTGGTGAAGTCGGCTTCCAGGCCCTTGGAACCACGCGTAACTGGCCCAGTCACGCTCCCTCGCGACGCCAGGCAAGCAGCAGAAGTGCCAGCATCAGCGGCAGCGCGGCCCAAGCTGGCAGCAATGCCAACGAGGCGACCCCTGTCACCAAATGATTGTAGCGCCGCTCCAGCCCGATCCAGGACACGCCGTTGGCAGCCCGGTCCGGTTCCGTCCGGCGTAGCTCCGGCACAACCGGGGCCGCGCCGGGCCGGCCGGTGCCCAGCCAGTGAATGCCGCCTCCCGAAGCAGCCACCAATGGCGCGAGCTTGGTTCCGGTCGCGCGCAAATCCGCGATCTCCAGCGGATTGGCCGCACCCGCCGCGGCATAGGCCGTGCGCTGGCCGTCGCTGACCGTCCACACCCCCGGCAGCGGCGCGGCCATGTGGCCCCGAGCCCGACCCGGAGCAGTCGCGTCTAGCTTCAGCCGCTCCGTCTTGCCGTCCGGGCGCGTCACCGTCACGTCGGGCATTGTGCCCGGATCGGTTGACCGGCGCTCGATTGAGAGCGTCCCTTCGTCCACGCGCGCTTCCAGCGCGTTGCCCTCCAACTCCGGTTCCTTCATGAGCCAGTGGGCGACACGCCGCAGCAGTTCGGCCTGCGGCCCGCCGCCCATGTGGCCACGCGACCAGAGCCAGATTTGATCGGACAGCAGCAGCGCCGTCCGCCCTTTGCCCTCGTGGTTCAGCACTAGCAAAGGCGATCCGTCAGGGGCCTGCATCAGCACCAAGCCATGCACGTCGATTGGCTGGATGTGCCGGTACCACGGCCCCCAACTCGGATCGGCGCTCGTCTGGCCGGGCGCATTCGCGCCCTTGAGATCCTCGGTGACCGGCTGGCGGGAACCGAGCGCCGTGACGCGCGGGCGGAACAGACCGTCCGACACCGGGTTGATCGGCGAGGGCAGAGCGGGCAGCACCGGCGCGAGCGCGGTGTCGGCAAGCGATGCGCTACCGGCGAATTCCGGCCCGACGGACAGCAGAAGCGCGCCGCCATTGCGCACGTAATTCGCGATATTCGCGAGATAGGGCATCGGCAGCAGGCCACGGTTCTGGAACCGGTCCAGAATGATCAGATCGAACTGATCAATTTTGTCCTGGAACAGCTCGCGCACCGGGAAGGCAATCAGCGCCAGCTCGTTCAGCGGCGTCAGATCGTCCTTGTCCGGCGGGCGCAGGATGGTGAAGTGGACCAGATCCACCGAGGGGTCGGATTTAAGGAGCCGGCGCCATGTCCTTTCGCCCGGATGCGGTTCGCCCGAGATCAGCAACACGCGAAGCCGGTCGCGCACGCCGTTGATCTCCACGACCGCCGAGTTGTTCAGCGTCTCGACCTCGCCCGGCAATTCGTTCACCGAAAGCTGCACAACTGTCGGACCGGCGCGGTCGATGGGCACAGGTATGGCCTGCACCTTGCCTACCGGCACGGTTTCGGTTTCGGCCGGGCCGCCGTCGCGGCGAATGGTGAGCTGCGCGCTGCCAGCCGGACCCGAAGGAACGCCCAGATCGTCTACCTCCACGCGCAACGTCACCGGTTTGCCGACGATGCCGTAGCTCGGCGCTTCGATCACGCGCAGCGTCCGGTCGGTCTCCTCGCCTTTGGCCGGGATCAGCACGTGCAGCGGCGCCCCGCCCGGACTGGCGGGCGGGATGTCGTGCACCTGGCCGTCCGTAACGGCGATCGTGCCGGCAAACCGGGCACGTGGGATATCCGCCATCGCGCGATCCACGGCGCCGAACAACCGCGTGCCGGAACCGCCGCTTTCGGGCACCGTAACGGTGCGCAGCTCCATATCGGGCAGCTTCGCCGCCTCTTGCTGGATGGCCCGGCGGGTCGCCTCCGCCAGCCGGGCGCGCTCGCCGATCCGCATCGAGGCCGTCTGATCCACCACAAGGAGGCCGATATCGCTCAGCGTCTCGCGGGTTTCCTGCACAAGCCGAGGACCGGCGAGCCAGGTCAGCAACACCGCAAACCCAAGCGCGCGCAAAACCGTGCCGCGAGCGCGCCGCCAGGCCCCCAGTGCCACCACCACCACGCACAACCCGAGTAGCGCCAGTAGCAGCCCGTCCGGGATCAGCGGATCGAAGCGCAGCGCCGCGATGGCGTGATGCAATTGCACCGCCGTCGCGTCCTATTGGCCGAGGCGCTGCAGGATCGCCGGCACCTGCACTTGATCGCCCTTATAGTTGCCGGTGAGCGCGTACATCACGAGATTGACCCCGAACCGGTAGGCCAAAGCTCGCTGGCGCGCCCCGCCCGGGATCGTGGCGAACTGATTGCGGCCCTCCTGGTCAACCGCCCAGGCCGCGGCCCAGTCGCTGCCGCCGATAATCACTGGACTCACACTGTCATTCGCCCGGTCTTCGACCCGCTGCACCCAGACGGTTCCACCGTCATAGCGACCGGGGTAATCGCGCAGCAGGTAAAAGGCGCGCGCCAGCACGTGATCTATGGTGAGCGGCTTCAGCGCGGGTATCACAAGCCCCTTGGCGATCCGTTGCAGTGCCGTGTCGGCCCCCGGCGCGAACCCGGCGCCCGAGCCGGAATTGCGCGTGTCGATCAGAATAAGGCCGCCGCGCGCCATGTAGTCGTTCAATGCGTGCGCCTCGGGTTCGGACAAGGGCTGCGCATCGGCGGTGATCGGCCAATAGAGCAGTGGGTAGAAGCTCAGGTCCGTCTTGCCCGGTGTGACCTGATCCGGCTCGTCCAGCGCCGCTGCGGTACGCTCGTTGACGAACACCGACAGACCTTCCAGCCCCTGGCGGGAAACGGTGTCAACTTCTTGGTTTCCGGTCAGAATATAGCCAAGCCGGGTCGCCAGTGCTGGATTGGGGTTGGTGTCCAGAAGCTGCGCCCGTGCGACGGGCGAGCCGATCAGCCCGGCAATCACAACCGCCGCCGCTGTTCGGCCAAGCCGGCGTGGCCGGAACAGGCCTCGCAGCAGAAGTCCCAAAACCATGTCAATCCCCAGAAGAAACAAGGCGGCCGCCATAAGCCACGGCCCGATTGCGTGTTCCGGTACCGCCGCGCCCAAAGTCTCCAATTGCGCGCCTGCGACTATCGGGGCGGGTGCGGGCGGCGGCACGCTCGGCGCCAGATTGAGCGCCTCGCGCCCGTTCTCCGGGCCGTAAAGGCCCGGTGGATGACGCGGCGAAACCGCGACCCGCGTCACCTGATCAGCCGGGAAGCCGCTGGCGGCGGAGGGCGGCGGCGACAGCACGCCGTAGCCGTCCAAGGTTTCCGCCGGGGCAAGGACGGCATGTCCCGCCGGAGTCGCGACGCCTGCGGAGAGCGTGACCAGCCGGCGCAGCATGTCAACGAACAGGCCGGAGAGCGGCAGGTTTGACCAGTCGGAATCGGCTGTGACATGGAACAGCACAATTCTTCCGCTGCCGCGGGGCGCCTCCGTCACGAGCGGTGTCCCGTCGGCAAGCCGCGCCCGGGTGCGAGCGCCGAGATCGGCGGATGGCTCCGCGAGCACTTGGCGGGACACGGTCACATCGTCGGGAATCGCAAGCCCGGCGAATGGCGAGCTTGGCGCGAATGCGGCAAGCCGCGCGGGCTTGCCCCAGGACATGGCACCGCCCAGGTCGCGATTGCCGCTGATCAACTTGACCGGCATGAGCGTGTCGGCCTCGCCCACCGGCGCCTCGGCGGTGCGCGGCCCGGCGAAGCGGATCAGCGTGCCGCCCTTTTCCACCCAGCGCGCCACGGCATCGCGCTCCGGGCCGGCCGGCAAGGGATCATCCGCCAGGATCAGCACCGATAAATCGGACGCGAGCAGCTTGGCGATGCCGCCCTCGTGGATTTCAGCAAACGGCGAAAGCGCGCGACGCACGAAATAGAGGGAACCCACGAACGGCGCGTCGGCGGTTGTCTGGTCGCCGGCGGCAAACCCCACGGGCCGTCGACGCCAACGCTCATCGAGCAAGGCAACGGAGCCGGCCGAGGGGGCACCTTCCAACACGAGCCGGGCAAGACGGTTGCGGACCTCTTGCGGCAGCACAAGCGGCGCCGAACCCGTAACCGCGCCCGCGGGGAAATCAATCTCCGCCTGAGCAAGCGTCCGCCCGTCGCCGCTTTGCGCCAGCACCATCGCTCGGGTAGGTGCGGCCTGCGGGGGCTGAGCCACGCGCGCGATCAGCCGGTCAGGGCGGCTTTCAGGCATCAGCATCAGGCGCGGCGGCGTGGAGGCACAGCAGAGTTCGGTAACGTGCCCTGCCCGCGCCAGCGCGCGCCCGAACTCGGGAAAGCCTCCGCCGTTCGTCAACCCGTCCGCGACGTAGACGATCGCGCTGCCGTCATGGTGCCAGCCCGCCAGAGCAATGGCGGCGGCGGCCCGGTCGGTCGGCCAGGGCTCCGGATGCAGTGTCGCGAGCCGGGATCGCAAATCGTCCGGGCTCATGACCGGCGACACGGCGGCCGCATTGCCGGACTCGTCCGGCGCCGTGGCCAGCAGCGCGGCGCTGCGGCCGGCGCGCGCCGCACGGTCCAGCGCGACGTTCGCTGCTTGCACACGCCGGGGCCAGTCGGTCGCGGCTGCCCAGCCGTTATCCATGACCAGCAACACCGGTCCATGTCCGGGCAGTGCCGTGCCGGCATCCAGGATTGGCCCGGCCAGCGCGACTATCACCAGCGCCGTCGCGACGACACGCAGAAGCAGCAACCACCAGGGAGTACGCGCGGGCGTCTCTTCTCGCGGCGCGATCCCCATCAGCAGGCGGATCGCCGGAAATCGTTCGATGCGCGGCGGTGGTGGCGTTGCGCGGAGCAGCCACCACAGCAGCGGCAGGCCGGCCAGCGCAAGAAGAACCCAAGGGGCCGTGAAGATCATCTGGGCGACAAAGCCGTGTAAAGCCCGAGCAAGGCGGTCTCGGGCGGGTGGTCGGTGCGATGGACGCCGAAGCCGAAGCGGGCGGCGCGACAAATCGTAGCGAGCCCGTCCTGCTGGGCGGCGAGGCGCCGCCCGTATTCGTCGCGCACAGTCTCGACGCGTGGGATCAGCGTGTCCGGCTCCTGCTCCAGCCCCTTGAAGCGCACCCGTCCTTCGTACGGCAGCAGCATTTCCGCCGGATCGAGCACCTGCATTAAATAGCCGGTCACGAGATTGCCGGAGAGCCGCGAAACCGTCTCCTGAATTTCCGCGAGACTGCCGAGAAAGTCGCCGAACAGAACCACCTTCGAATGACGTGGCAGGATACTCTTCGCCGGCAGCCCCGCTTCGTCACCCGCGCCTTCGGTCACCAGCGCCGTGGCGATCCGGTCGAGCCCGGCCCGGCCAGAGACGGGGCGTGCCTGCTCGCCCAGCAGCGCCACCCGCTCACCGCCGCGCAGCAGGAGCGAAGCCAAGGCCAACAACAGCAGTTCGGCCCGTTCCCGCTTCTCGGTAGCGGCCAGCCGCGACTGCCAGCGCATACTGGAAGAGCCGTCGCGCCACAGGAAGACGGTCTGCGCCGCTTCCCATTCGGTTTCGCGGACGTACCAGCCAAGCGGCGCAGGCCGGCCCGATTTCGCCGACTGGCGCCAATCGATGCGACCGGCAACATCGCCGTCCACGAATGGGCGGAACTGCCAGAAACTGTCTCCGAGCCCCACGCGCCGTCGCCCGTGCACGCCTTGCGCGACAGTTGCCGCCACTCGCTCGGCGGCGATCAAAAGCGGGGGGAGACGGGCGGCGAGTGCCTCGGCGCGGCGGGCATAAGCCGCCGCCTGGGGCGGCATCCGCCCGGTTGCGCTAGCCAAGGCGTTCGACCAGGCGATCGATCACGTCGCTCAGCACGACACCATCGGCCCGCGCCTGAGAAACTCAGCGCCATGCGGTGGCGCAGCACCGGGCGGGCCAGCGCCGCCACATCGTCCACGCTGGGCGCGAGCCTTCCGTCCAGCAGGGCACGCGCGCGCGAAGCCAGCATCAATGCCTGGGCGGCACGTGGCCCGGGGCCCCAAGCCACATGCCGGCGCACCAGTTCGTCCGTTGTCGTCTCCGGCCGACCGCCGCGAACCATGCTGAGGATCGCCTCAAGCACGGTCTCGCCCACCGGCACGCGCCGGATCAGCGCCTGGGCGGCGATCAGATCCTCGGGCGTCATGGCCTGCTGCGCCTTCGCCTGCGCCGCCCCGGTCGTGGCGAGCAGCATCGTGCGCTCGGCGTCCAGATCCGGATAATCAACGTTGATTTCCAACAGGAAGCGATCGAGCTGCGCCTCCGGCAACGGGTAGGTGCCTTCCTGCTCGATCGGATTTTGCGTGGCCAGCACGTGGAACGGGGTGGGCACGCGGTGATCGTGGCCGCCGGCTGCGACCTTGTGTTCCTGCATCGCCTGGAGCAGTGCCGACTGAGTGCGCGGGCTCGCGCGATTGATCTCGTCCGCCATCAGCAACTGGCAGAATACGGGCCCGGGCACGAAGCGGAAGCTGCGCCGTCCCCCCGCCTCGTCCAGCACCTCACTGCCGATGATGTCGGCGGGCATCAGGTCGGGCGTGAACTGCACGCGCTTGGTCGCCAAGCCCATCACCACGCCAAGCGTCTCCACAAGCCGGCTTTTGCCAAGGCCCGGAACGCCGACCACCAGCACATGCCCGCCGGACAGAAGCGTGATCAGCGTCTGGTCGATCACTTCCTGCTGGCCGAAAATCACCCGCCCGATCGCCTGACGCACCCTGGCGATCTTCGTGCCCAGGGCTTCGATATCCGCAAGCACCGGCTGCTCGCCGGCCGAAGTTCCCGCAGCGGCAAAGCTTTCCTGCTGCACGCTCGCGGCGCTGACCGACATTAGCCAACTCCGTCTCTCGCTTTCGGGATTAAGGACTCATTCTGCCACTTTCAGCACATGGGGGCAACTCCCTATATCGCGCCACGGGAGAATGTTCAGGCAGGCGCGAGGAGACGGGAACGTGAACGAGGCCGGATCTTCCGCAGCGGTCCCGGTGACCGCAAAAGCGCCCGATCAAGAGCGAATTGGTCATGAGCGAATTCGGGCGGGTGCCGCCGGGGCCTGCATTGGCACACCGGGCGGGCGTCGCCGTCGCGCGCCGGTGGAATGCGGAGACCTGCCGTTCCTGATCAAGCGCGACGGCACGTGGCTCTATCGCGGCACGCCCATCTGCCGCAAGGAACTGGTCTGCCTGTTCGCAAGCGTGCTGCTGCGCGAGGAGGATGGCTCGTTCTGGCTGGAAACGCCGGCCGAGCGCGGCCGGATCGAGGTGGAGGACGCGCCCTTTGTCGCGGTCGAACTGGACTGGACAGGCGATGGCCGCCAGCAGGTACTGTCGTTCCGGACCAACACCGATCAGGTGCTGACCGCCGGGTCCGAGCACCCGATCCGAATTTCGCACGACATCCTGACCTGCGAACCCACGCCTTATATTCGCGTCCGGCCCGGTCGGGGCCACTACGACGTGGAAGCGCGGGTCAATCGCGCCGTCTATTACGAGCTGGTGGCGCTGGGCGTACCGGGGTTTGTCGGCTGCCGGCGCATGCTGGGCGTCTGGAGCAATGGCGCCTTCTTCCCGCTCGGGGAGATGCCGAGAAACGAGAGCTGACGCCCGGTTCTCGGCCGCAACAGGTGACAGCCTCGGAATTGCGGCAGCGTTTGGCGCGGCTTGTGTTCGCCCCGGATGCGGGGCGGATCGTCCGCGGCGCCGAGTTGCTGGCGAGCTTCGGCCGGCCGCCGGTACCGGCAGCGGTGCTCGTGCCGATCGTGCTGGGAAGTTCGCCCGGCGTGTTGCTGACCAAGCGCAACGAGCGGCTCAAGCGCCACGCCGGCCAAGTAAGTTTTCCGGGCGGGCGCATCGACCCCACGGACGCGGACGCCACGGCCGCGGCGCTGCGCGAGGCGGAGGAGGAGATCGCGCTAGCACCCGATGATGTCGAGATACTCGGCCGGATGGACGATTACCTGACCGGCACCGGGTTCCGCATCACGCCGGTTTTGGGCGTGCTGCGGCCCGGTCTCGCCTACGATCCGGCCCCGCACGAGGTGGAGGCGGTGTTCGAGCTGCCGATCGACGTGTTGCTCGATCCGCGCGCGCCGCGGCGCGAAACCCAGGAACGCAACGGGGTGATGCGCGAGGTCTGGGTCTGGCCGCATCCCGAGCATTATATTTGGGGCGCGACGGCGGCAATTCTCGTCGATCTTGCGGAGAAGCTGCGCCAAGCGGCATAGGCCGAGCGATGCTGCGCCTGACCGAATTCGCGCTGTTTTTGGCCCCGTTCGTGGCCTTCGCCGTGTGGCGGTTCGCCCTCGGCGGGCGGGCGCCATCGGCCGGCGCTGTCGCGGCGGCGGTCGGGGCGGTGGCGCTGCTGGCTGCCGCGCTGCTGTGGTTCGCGCAGAATCGCGCCTTGCTGCGCGGCGCCGCTTATGTGCCGGCGGAGCTGCGCAACGGGCGGATCGTGCCGGGCCACACGGCCGGGCCGGCCCCGCCATGAACAAGGCCCCGGGTGATGAACCGGCGGTGATCATCCCACAGCCCGCGTTTCTCTCCGGCGCCGCGCTATCGGCGGTGCTCGATGCGCTGCCCGAGGCGCGCCTGGTCGGCGGGGCGGTGCGCGACCTCCTGCTGGGGCGGCCGGTCGCCGATATCGACCTCGCCACCCCGCGCCCGCCAGATGCGGTGACGGCGGCGCTGGAGCAAGCCGGCATCCGCGCGGTCCCCACCGGAATTGCGCACGGCACCGTCACGGCCCTCTCCGGCGGGTGTACATTTGAGGTAACAACCCTGCGCCGGGATGTACATACGGACGGTCGGCACGCCGTCGTAGCGTACACCCGGCAATGGCGCGAGGACGCGGCGCGGCGCGACTTCACCATCAATGCCCTGTCGATGACCCGCGCCGGCGAGGTGTTCGATTATTTCGACGGAATCGTCGATTTGCGCGCCGGGCGGGTGCGCTTCGTGGGCGAGCCGGCAAAGCGGATCGCCGAGGATTATCTGCGCATCCTGCGCTTTTTCCGCTTCTTCGCCCGCTATGCGCGCACGGCGCCGGATGCGGACGCGGCGGCGGCGATCCGCGCCGGCATCCCCGGCCTTGCGCGCCTGTCCGCCGAGCGCGTCTGGAGCGAATTGAAACAAATCCTCGCCGCGCCCGACCCGCGCGCCGCGGTCGCGCAAATGGCGGCGCTCGGGGTGCTGGCGGCCGTGTTGCCCGAGGGCGCCGACCCCGCGAAGCTCGCGCGGCTGGTGGCGGCGGACGCGCCCCCCGACAAGCTGCTGCGACTGGCTGCGCTGCTGACCGGCGACCCTGTCTCCCTCGCCGACCGCCTCAAGCTCGCCGGCGCCGAGCGGGAGCGACTCGTTGCACTTGTGTCCGGCCCGATGCCGCGTCCCGAAGACAATGACGCGGAACTTCGCCGCCTGCTCGCCGACAACGACCGCGATCTGCTGATCGACCGTACCTGGCTGGCCGGCGACGACGCTCCGGGCTGGGCGGCGCTGCGCACGCGGCTCGCCCGAATGCCGCAGCCCGCCTTCGAGCTTGCAGGCCGGGACGTGCTGGCGCTGGGCGTATCGCCGGGGCCGCGCGTCGGGCGTCTGCTGGAAGCGGTACGCCAATGGTGGCTCGCCGGCGGATGCGTGGCCGACGCGGATGCTTGCAGAGCCAGGCTGGCGGAGCTTGTGCGCAGCGACGACTGAATGCGTTCGGCCCGCAGTTACCGAAGCAATCCGAACAGGGACACGTTGCGAATAGCCACCGTCAGCGCCGCTGCCGTCGCAATTGCCGCCGCAGTCCGCACATGGTTACAAATGGTCCAATTCGCCAGGTACCGCGACCAGATTGTAGCGGCTTCCTGTGTGTGCGCCTGGACCGCGGCAAGTTCGTCATTGAGCGGAACATTGAAAACCATCGTCACGCCGAGACAGCCGACGAGGTAGATCAGGCCGGCGACTATGATGAGCGTCGTGCCCGTTTCGCCGCGCCGGAGGAACTGAGTGGCGATGAGCCCGAGGCACACCGCTCCCGTGCCGAGGAATGTCAGCATGAACACCGGGTTGATGACGGTGATGTTGATGGACTGCATGGCGGCGATTCCCTGCTGCGCCGGCAGACGCGCCAGCGCCGCCATCACGAAGGTGGAAAACGCCAGCAGCACGCCGCCCACGACGCCGCTCCCCAGCGCCGCCGCGAACGCCATGGCGGTGACGAGCGTGGAACCGATTTCCGGGTTCGGGTTTGTCATGGCGGCCTCCCGCGCTAAATATGATAGAGAACTCACATTCCCAAAATGTGATAGATACTCACATTTTCGGTGTCAAGCGGAATGACGCGACAGGGCATAACAGGATCGGGAGGTCACACATGACGCGATCGAGGCCCCCGAAACCCGACCGGAAACGCCAGCGCACCGGCTCACCTCTCCCGCGCATGGCGGGAGAGGTCGGTTCGCGCAGCGAACCGGGTGAGGGTTTGCCTTCCTTCGACACACCCTCACTCGCCGCGCCGCGCCGAACACCGACGCAACACCGCTCGCGCGACCGCGTCGAGCGGATCCTTGCGGTCGCAACAAGGCTGATCGGCGGGAAGGGAAGCGATCAGGTGAGGATGAGCGAAATCGCAGCGCTGGCGGACATCTCCATCGGCTCGCTGTACCAGGTACTTCCCGGACAAGAGCGCGATCATCCGCGCCTTGGCCGAGCAGTATCACGCTGGCAGCCGGCGATGCATCGAAGCGTCATTGACGAAAGTTCGCACCCCGCCCGAACTTCGCGCTGCATTCGCCAATCTCTTCGACCAGTACTACCAATGGTTTCTGGCCGAGCCGGCGATGCGGGACATCTGGTCGGGCATGCAGGCCGACAAGCAACTGATGGCGCTTGAACTAGCGGAAAGCAGGGCCTGCGGTGCCATGCTCGCGGCCGCCATGCGGCGCGTTCATCCCAACGCTGATCCCAAAAGCATTGGAGCGACGGCGTTTCTGGTATGGCAGCTCGGTGAGGCCACTATGCGCCTGGCGATCTCCCTTGGCCGAGCCGAGGGTGACGCGCTGGTGGAGGCGTTCAAGCGGATGGTGCTGCGGCAGATTTCGGAGCCCGGGAATTAATATTCAGAGGGGAAGTGCGCCAATGGTAGCCGGCTCAGCAGTGCCGTGAGATAAGCTGCAAGGACCGAGCATCGCGCTCGCCTGCGCACCAACGGTCGAGCGCCTCCCCGAACGCGGACTCATCCTTACCCGCGGCCACTTCGAACAAGGTCATGCAGGAAGCAAACTTCAGATCGTCGGGCGAGCCGAAGATGTCGTGCAGCGAGCGCGCCTGGCTATCCAGGACCGTACGGGTGCACTGAGTGAGCCGCGGCCCCAACAGCGGATGCGCATAATACGCCCGCGCTTCGTGGAGCGAACCGATGCCGTAGAACTGCGCAGTCGAAGAATGGCCAAGACCGCGGAGCTGCGGGAAGATGAACCACATCCAATGGCTTCGCTTTCGGGCTGCCCTTAGCTCCTGCAGTGCGGTATCAAACACAGGCGCCTGCGCCGTGACAAAACGCCCCAGATCGAAGGGGTCACCGGTCATGCTCCAGCCCTCCCAGCGGGTCGGAATTTTCCGCGCTGAATTTACCGCACTAGCCCGGAGTGGCCTAACACCAAAGCTATAACCGCCGGAGTCTCTAATGTCCTTTCTTGTGCCTCGATCAGCACTGGGCTTGGGAATTATCCTGGCGCTGGCTCTGGCCGCGCCCTGCCCTGCGGCCCCGTCCGGCGGCGAGCCAATTTACGGTCCGGAATTGCAAGGCTTCAACTATCCCTGGCCGGTGTCGAGGTTCCGCTTCACTTCCCAGGACAATGACCTGGAAATGGCATTCATGGATGTGAAGCCTGAGAAATCGAACGGCCGCACTGTGGTCCTGCTGCATGGGAAGAATTTTTGCGCTGCCGTTTGGCAGGACAGCGTCGCGGCTCTGAGCCAAGCGGGCTACCGCGTGATCGCCCCGGATCAGATCGGCTTTTGCAAATCAACGAAGCCGACCCGATATCAATACACGCTGCATCAGCTCGCGGCGAACACGCATGCGCTGTTGGCTTCAATCGGCATACCGCATGTAACGATCGTCGGACACTCTATGGGAGGGATGCTCGCAATCCGCTATGCACTGATGTATCCGGGCGAGGTCGATCAGCTCGTGCTCGTCGATCCGATCGGGCTTGAGGATTGGCAGGCCAAGGGTGTGCCGTGGCAGAGCGTCGATTCGTGGTATCGGCAACAATTGCAGACCACTGCTGAAAGCATCCGGCACTACGAACGCTCCACTTACTATGCGGGAACTTGGCGGCCTGCGTACGAGCGCTGGGTGCAGATGCTGGCCGGGATGTACCGCGGTCCCGGACGCGAGAGCGTCGCCTGGAATTCAGCCTTGACCTATGACATGATCTATACTCAGCCGGTCGTCTACGAGTTTGGCCGACTGACGATGCCCGTGCTGCTCATGATCGGCGACAAGGACAAGACGGCAATTGGCAAGGACCGCGCGCCTGCCCTCGGTCCGCGCCACACTCGGCGACTATCCGGCACTAGGGCGGGCGGCGGCGGCGCGTATTCCGCACGCGCGCCTAATTGAATTCCCTGATCTCGGCCATGCGCCGCAGATCCAGGCGCCGGAAATCTTCCGAGATACTCTGCTTCGTGGGCTGCGCGCTTTCGGAACGGCAAATCGTTAGTGCGGGGCTGCGGAGCGTTGCGAACCCGCACATTTTGCGCTTCAGTGTCCGCTGGCATCGAACCACTGGATCAAGCATGAAAACCAGGCTCGTCCTGCTCCTCGGCCTCCCCGTGTTCTATCTGGGGCAGCAGGCCGCGGTCGGCCAGCCCATCGCCAACGCGGATCCGAATCGGCTGCGAGCGATCGTCCAGGCTGGGGCCGAAGAGGCTCGCACCAAGGCAGTTGTGTTCGGAATGTGGGTGCGCGACCGCGAAGTCTTGACGGCGGCGATTGGCAACTCGATGACCACCGTGCCCGCCACCACGAATATGCACTATCGCATCGGCGGAATCGCCGAGACCTTCATGTCCACGCTTCTGCTGATGCTGGTTGAGCAGGGACACATCAGCCTGGATGACAAGATCTCGCGCTGGTTCCCCCGTCTCCTGGCTTCCGACCGGGTCACTGTCCGAATGCTCGCGGCCAATACGGCCGGCTACATCGACTACGTGACCGTGGACGACTTCGTGAAATTGCAACTGGCCGAGCCGTTCCGCACGTTCACGGACGAGGAGTTGATCAACTACTCGGTCCGCGACGGCAAGATGAACTTCGCGCCCGGCACAAGCCAGCAATACTCCCACACGGACAACGTCATTTTGGGTCAGGTCATCCAGCGCGCCACAGGCAGTCACTGAGGGAGCTGGACGACAAGAATATCTTCGGACCATTCGGCATGCAGGACACGCAGTTTCCCACCGATCAGGAAATCCAGAGGCCGGTGTTGCACTCGTTCACGATGGACCGCAAGGTTTACGAGGATTGCACCTACTGGAATCCGTCCTGGGGCTCAACGCCGGGGCTGCCCACATCCAACATCCACGACCTGGGCAAATGGGGCCCGATCCTTGGGACCGGCCGTCTGATCTCGCCGGCACATTTTCAGGAGCAGATCGCGCCGAGCTCGGCGGGCATGGGCAAGAACCGGCCCGATTTGTATTTCGTCTTCGGATTTGTCGTTGCCAACGGCTGGATCGTGCAAAACCCGAGCATCAACGGCTACAGCGGCGCGTTCGGCTACAACCTGCGCAACGGGGTAACCATCGTGGTGGAGGCCACCAAGAGCGAGGCCACGACGACCGACGCCTCCGCCTTTGAGATCTTCCGCAAGGTGGTCAGCTACGTGACCCCGGAGTCGCCGATCAACTTTTGAATGTGGGATTAACGCCCGCGCGTAGCTTGCCTGAGAAGCCGTACGCACAGAATGTTGGTGTCCAGCAGATACCGGACCTCAGAAAGCGATCGGCTCATGCGGCAGTTCGTCGATGGGCGGAAACTCCTCGTCGATCGGCCGTAACGTGGCCAGCACGCCGAGCAGCGAGCGGGTTGGCGCCGGTTCAAGAATGAGCCGGCCGCCCTCCTTGCGCAGAATTGCCGTCTCGCCGGGCAACTCGAATTCTCGCGGAATCCGCACTGTCTGAATGTGGCCGTCCCGGAACAGCCGGACGGCGCGCCCCAGCGACATTGGATCGGTGCTTGGCATAGGTCCAGGCATAAGCTACAGGCTCGAAAGGATCAGCCAACACGCATGCCAATCCAGCTCGCCGGCCCCCTTACGGAACCGAAGGGATCCGCTCCCGGCACGACAACTCCCAACAATCGGCCAGCTCGCGCACCACCCGGCTCCCCACCAAATAAGCAGCATTCAGCGACTCGATATACCCGGACAGCCCGCCGTTATTATCGTTGGAAAGCTGCTGCGCCGCGGTCTCGCCCGGTGGCGGTACCGTGTAGTCGGACGCGGTGCGCAGGTCGAGAGCGCGGTTGATATCCGCCCGCCCGGCGCGCGACAGAAACGTCAGTGCCTGGAGAAAACCGGTATCCTCCTCGGCCGACATCACGAAGGTTGCTTGGCCGTTCGTCCAATAAGATTCCCACTGCTCGGCCCATTGGTTCAACAATGCGCCGACCCAGAAGGTCGAGGATGCAAGTTCATCGCCCTGCAGCACGAACGGCGGCTTCTGCGCATTCGGGTAATTGGTGTACGGAGCCGCGGACTCGTTGCAGCGTCGCATCATCCGGCAGGCTCAAACCGGCGGTCAGCTGATAAGCCCATCGCACCAGCCCGGGATTGAGATGGTAAACTTGGTGGCCAGTTACCGAAACGTCCGGTGGCTTGGGCGGCTGGTAGGGCGACGATCGGCCGAGTGGCACATAACCCGTGGTCCAGTCGGACGGTATTTCCCGCGCGTCGATCTCGTAGGCGAGATCGCCGTCCACGACCCACTCCGCCCAGGCCGCCGAGCCAACCGAAGCCCGGGCCGGATCCACGCCGGCAATCCCGGCTAGCACCCAGTAGGCATGCGTCAGATCGAAACGCGGATCCATGCCCAGCCCCATGATCGAGGCCGCGGCATGCGCGGTGCCCTCTCCCGTTACGATCCCAAGCACGTGCCGTTCGGGATCATAGCGCAGGTGCCGATAGCCCTGAGGGAAGGCAAACTCCGCGGATAGCGGGAATTGCTCAACCCAGTTTTGGAACTCGCCCGGCGTGTCGCCGTTGTCCTTGCCGATCTCGAACGTTGTGACGACCACTGCCCGTATCTCGATCGGCGGGTCCGCCCTGGTGACGTGAGTGCCGAACAGAAGGGCGAATGCGAAGCCGCGATAAAACAGCGACACGATCCGAGCGCTGATGCCCGGTATCACCCTCCCGACCCCGCCCCCGACAAATGCCCCCGATACCGCGACCGAAGCGCCTCTTCAGGATCTTCCCCGTCGCCGTGTGCGGCAATTCGGTTTCCACCACCACCGCGTCCGGCAGCCACCAGCGCGGCACTTGCCCCTCATAAAGCGCCAGCACCGATTCCGGCTCGATCGTTCGTCCGGCGCGGGGCACGACGATCAGCACCGGCCGTTCATCCCATTTCGCGTGCAGCGCCGCGACCACAGCCGCCTCCGCGACATCCGGATGCGAAACGGCGATATTTTCCAATGTGATCGAGCTGATCCACTCGCCGCCCGACTTGATCACGTCCTTGGATCGGTCGGTGATCTCCATGAACCCTTCGGGGTCGATCGTCGCCACGTCGCCGGTCGCGAACCAGCCGCCCTCATCCAGCGCGCTGCCCGGCTTCTCGCCGTAATAGGCGCTCGCCACCCAGGGGCCGCGCACTTTCAGATCGCCGAACGCCTTGCCGTCCCAAGGCAGTTCCTTGCCGGCGTCGTCCACGATCTTCATGTCCAGCCCGAACAGGATGCGTCCCTGTTTCAGCCGGTGCCGCAGCAGCCCGGCCTCATCCAGCTCCTCCTGCGCGGGCTTCGGCCCGTTATAGCGTGCCGACCGGGGATAGCTCGGTCATGCCCCAGCCCTGCTCGACGGAGATGCCGTATTCCTTGCCGAACGCCTCGATCAGCAGCGCCGGACAGGCCGAGCCGCCGGTCATGATCCGGCGCACCGTGTGCAGCCGTTCGCCGCTCGCTCGCAAATGCTGCAACAGGCCGAGCCAGACGGTCGGTACGCCGGAGGAGATCGTCACCCGCTCCTGATTCATCAGCGCGGCAAGGCTGGCGCCGTCCAGGTGCCGGCTGGGCATGACCAAAGCCGTGCCGGCCATCGCCGCCGCATAGGGGATGCCCCAGGCGTTGACGTGAAACATCGGCACAACCGGAACCATGCGATCGACCGCGCGCAGCCCGATCGCGTCGGCCATGTTCACCGCGTAAGCATGCAGCACGGTGGAGCGGTGGCTGTACAACACGCCTTTCGGCCGCCCGGTCGTGCCCGACGTATAGCAAAGCGAAGAGGCGGTGTTTTCGTCGAACCGGGGCCAGACGTATTGCTCGTCGGCCGCTTCGATCAGCTCGTCATAGCACAGGCGTTGCATCCCGCCGGGCAAAGCAAGCATCGGCATTTGCGCAGGCGCGGTCATAATCACCACCGCACGCACATTGGACCCGATGCGCGGCGCGATGCGCTCGATCAGCGCGGCAAAAGTCGGATCAACGAACAACAAGGAATCCGCCGCGTCGTTGATAATGTGAACGATATCGTCGTCGTGCAGGCGCGGGTTGATCGTGTGGCAGATCGCGCCCATTCCCGGCGCGGCGTAGTAGATCTCCAAATGCCGGTAATCGTTCCAGGCGAGCGTTCCCACCCGATCGTCCGCTCTCACGCCCAGGCTTTGCAGCACATTCACAAGCTGCCGCGCCCGGCGCTCCACGTACGCCCAGGTGTATCGGTGCGTTGCCCCTTCCGTGGTGCGGGAGACGACCTCCGCCCGTGGATGCTGCCTCGCCGCATACGAGAGCACCGAGGAGATCAGCAGCTTGTGGTCCTGCATCAGGCCCTTCATTGAACGCCTCCCATGGCGCGGATTTGCTTGGCTGCCCTGACTTTGACCCGCCTCCCGGGCCGCGTCCAGGCGTGCTTTGATTGCGGGAATGGCCTTGTCGGCCGCGGAGGAGCATGCGCATGGAACCTCGTCTCGCCCTGATCGTAGGCGCCGGTAGCGGGCTGTCCGCCTCACTCGCCCGGCTGTTCGCGCGCCAGAACGTGCAAGTCGCTCTGGCCTCGCGCAGCCCCGACCGGCTCGCTGCCCTGTGCGCCGAGACCGGCGCGGCCTCATTCGCCTGCGAGGCGAGCGAGCCCGAGGAAGTGGCCGGGTTGTTCGATGCGGTTGTTGCTGCCTTGGGCGAGCCGGACGTCGTGGTCTACAACGCCTCCGGCCGCGCGCGCGGTCCGTTGATCGACCTGATTCCTGATATGGTCGCGCGCGATATCGCGGTGACGGCCTTTGGTGGCTTCCTGGTGGGCCAGCAGGCGGCGCGGCTCATGCTGCCGCGCCGGTCGGGCGCGATCCTGTTCACCGGCGCCTCCGCCAGCGTTAAGGGCTATGCGCAGTCCGCGCCTTTCGCGATGGGCAAATTCGCCTTGCGCGGCCTGGCGCAAAGCATGGCCCGCGAACTGTCCCCGCAAGGCATCCATGTCGCACATTTCGTGATCGACGGCACGATCCGCATGGGCGGCCGGACGGAGCCCAAGGACGCGCCCAATTCCATGCTCGATCCGGACGCCATCGCGCAAACCTATTGGAACGTGCTGAAGCAGCCCCGCAGCGCCTGGAGTTGGGAGGTCGAACTGCGGCCTTGGGTGGAGCGGTTCTAGGGCGTGGGCAAGGTCTGAGCCCTCCCGCTGTCGTCCTTGCCAGAAAGAGCAGGCCATGCAGCGTGAAGACCTCGTTTTCGTGGCGACCTGCGATCTCGCGGGCCTGGTGCGTGGCAAAGCCTTTCCCGCAGCCGACCTCCCCTGGCGGCTCCACCGCGGTGTCGGGTTCACCCACAGCAACATCATGATGTCGGCATTTGGTCCGATCTATGCGACGCCGTTCGGCACCGAGGGCGACCTAATGCTGGTTCCGGAGGAATCGGCCTATGTTCAAGTGCCGTTCGACGAGGGACCTCCGAACGCTTTTATCTCGGCGACCTTAAGACGACCGAGGGTGAGTACTGGGAGTGCTGCCCCCGTCATTTCTTACGCCGGGCCCTCGAATGACCTGCGCGCGACCACCGGCCTTAGCCTGCGAGCCGCCTTCGAACAGGAGTTCGTCTATACGGGTGTTGAAGACAGGCCCGGCTCAACCTATGCGCTCGATCTGTTTCGCCGGCAGGGCGGCTTCGGCGAAGCGCTTGTAGGCGCCATCCGGCAGGCCGGTGCCGTGCCCGACTCATTCCTTCCGGAATACGGACCCCGGCAGTTCGAGATAACGGTGGCGCCCGCAATCGGGATGCGTGCCGCCGATGAGGCTGTCATTGTGCGAGAGATGGCCCGGACGGTCGCTTGGAGACTCGGCCATCGCGCGATCTTCGCGCCCATGCTGCACCGGCACGGCATCGGCAATGGAACGCATATCCATTTCAGCCTGTGCGATGCGTCGGGCGCCACGGCGATGCACGACACATCCGGGCCGCAAGGCTTGTCCTCGGTTGCCGCGCAATTCGCCGCCGGCATTTTGCATCACATGCCGGCGCTCGCCGCTGTCACCGCGCCATCCGTCGCGTCCTATTTTCGACTGACGCCTAATCGCTGGGCGCCCACCTGGACCAATCTGGGCGAACGGGACCGTGGCGCGAGCCTGCGCATCTGTCCCGTCTTCGCCCCCGCCGAGCCGGTGGAAGCCGCCGCACAGTTTCACCTGGAATATCGCGTCTGCGATGCCGCCGCTTCGCCCTACATGGCGCTCGGCGCGCTGGTCAATGCCGGCGTCTTTGGCGTACGGCATGGCCTGGCATTGCCGCCCCGACCACCCCGGTCGTTCTGGGACATGAGCGGAGAACGAACGAGCGGAGATCGGGCGCGCGCAGGCTACCACGAAGCCTCGACGAAGCCCTGCAGGCCCTGGCGAGCACGCCGGAAGCGCGGGAATGGTTCGGGAACAGGTTTCTCGATGTCTATCTGATGTTCAAGCGCTCCGAGATGGAGGTGCTTGCCGATCTCGACGACGCGGCGGTCTGCTCCCGCTACGCCGAGGTCTATTGAACGCGGTGCTATGAACTGCGGAGAGGAGGCGTATGAGCCTGACCCGAGAGCGAGCCATTGACCCCGACCAAACGGCACTGCTGTTTATCGACATGCAGAACTACACCGCGCGACCGGACGGCGGCGAGTATCAGGGCCTGACCGCCGAGCAACGTGACAGGCAACTACGGCTTCTTCTTCCGGACCCTGCGCGAGACCGCGCTGCCCAACATGCGCCGGCTCCAACTCGCCTGCCGGAAAGCGCGCATAGAAGTCATGTACACCGTTATCGAGAGCTTGACGCAAGACGGGCGCGACCGCAGCCTGGACTACAAGATCAGCGGCTTCAACGTGCCGCGCGGGTCCCGGATGCGAAGGTGCTGGAAGAGATCGCACCCGCGGACGACGAGATCGTGCTGCCGAAGACCTCGTCTTCCGTCTTCATCTCGACCAACATCGATTACGTGCTGCGCAATCTCGGGGTACGCTACCTGATCGTCGCGGGCGGGCTCACCGACCAATGCGTCAACTCGGCGGTACGCGATGCCTGTGACCTCGGCTATCTGGTTACTTGCGTCACCGATGCCTGCGTGACGCTAACCCAGGATCGGCACGACTGGGCGCTGCGCAACAATCGCGGCTATTGCCGGCAGCGAACAACTGACGAGTTGGTGGCGGAAATCGAGGGACTTACCGCTTTTGTGACGTGATGTTGGGCAACACCTCGCCCCGCCACTTACGGCCATCGTAGCAACGGAGGAAAACATGATCTACGAACTACGCATCTACGACTGCGTCCCCGGCCGCCTTCCCGATCTGCTGAAGCGGTTCGACACGATCACGCTCAAGCTGTGGGAGCGGCACGGCATCAAGCAGGCCGGCTTCTGGACCACGCTGATCGGCAAATCGAACCAGCGGCTGTCCTATCTGCTGGCCTGGAACTCGCTGGCCGAGCGCGAGCAGAAATGGGGCGCCTTCATGGTGGACCCCGAATGGCTGTCTGCGCGCGCGCAAACCGAGGCCAACGGCGCCATCGTCGCACAGGTCACCAACGAGATCCTGGCGCCCACCTCGTTCTCGTCAGTGCGGTAACGCACTCCCTCTCCGCCCCGCGGGGCGGAGAGCGCCGGGGTGAGGTGGAGGACCGCCTCACCGCCCGGCCATCAGCGGCGGCTGCTGGAGATAGCTCTGCGCCAGCTTCCGCCCGGTTCCTCGCATCAATTCGCGGTCCTCTGCCGCATTCTCCGCCGCGGCGACCCGCACAACCGTATCGTTGCAATAGGTCGGAATAACCCCATTCGCATCGTGAAGCAGGCCGATCGGATCATCACCGGCGGCAACAGCCCGGATACCGCGCCGGAGCTGATTGCGGAACATACTCACTCCGCGGTCGGTCGCGCCAAGATGCTCCAGACCGTGAATGGCAATCGGCCGCTCAGAGACCTGCGCCTCGAAGTCGCCGGGATGGCGCTGACCCGCTGCGTAGGAATCCGCCGCAAGCTGGCCGTGAATCATGGTCTCGCGATCAGCGAACCAAGCCGGCGTCACGCCTTCGGTTTCGCTTACGTACCGGAACTCGATCAACGTCGTATTCGTGTCGTCCAGCGGCACGATCCAGCGGCTCATCATCGGGCCGCTGAACGGATGCTCCTTCCTGCCATCTTCCCAAATCGGCGCGACCTGCTGCAAATTCGGCAGCACGACTTCCACCATGCGCGCCCAGACGTTCTCACCCACCCGCCTTGTTGCGACATAGATCATGCCGATGGGAGTCTTCGACGAAATCGAGTTCCGGCAAGACCCCGAACTCCTCGGTAAACACGGCGCCGCTGACGATCGTGTGGAGAAACGCGGTATGGGCTGGGTCCATCGCGTTTTCCATGATTTGCAACCAGTTGCACGGATACGAATATTTTGGCCCGGGATCAGCCGATAGCCCGGTCGGACGAAACTGTCGTACACCGGGAAGGGCGGTTGCTGATCGGGCGGCCCCATATACGCGAAAACAATGCCGTGCTCCTCGCGCGTCGGATACGCCCCATGGAACAGCCGGTCTTTCAGCGTGCTGTCGGCCGGTTGCCGGGCGTGCTGCCAGGATGGTTCCGTCCGTGGCGAACAGCCAGCCGTGATAGCAGCAACTATCCGCTTCGCGTGACCAGCCCGAATTCCAGCGACGTGCCGCGATGCGGGCGATGCAATTCCAACAGGCCGACGGCGCCGCTCGCGGTGCGGAACACCACAGCTCCTCTTTGGCCGGACAATTAGGCAGGTCATGCAGCTCATCGGAAAAGCAAATCGGCTGCCAGAAGCGACGCAGAATACTCGCCGCCAGGTGTCCGGGGCCGACATGCGTCAGCTCCGCATCCTCGCCGGGGACGTCGCGATGGAAATAGGCACCGAATTTCGTTTCAGGAACGGCGCACGAGTCGACCATTGCAGACCTCCTGTCCGCGAGCAGGTCCAAACGCCGTGACCATATGATAAAAGACGGATGGGATGCACGGAGATTTATCGTGCTCACGATACCAACGTCTTTCCGCAGTATCAAAGAATTGGATCTATTGGTATCATGCAGCATTGAAAATTATCTTAGCGGTTCCTGGCCGCCCGCCCGCGGTTGCGTCCGCCGCGGCCGGTCGGGCGCCCCAGGGTCGCACGCCGCGCGCGTCGCGGTCGGTCCAGATGCGTACTCCGCTCGGCTCCAGCCGGACCGCCGCCGCCCCGCCCAGCAAGAGCGTGATACGGTCGATCAGCGCCGCGTCCGGGCAGATGCCCCGCGCGCGCTCGGTGGAGATCAGCACCGCAGCCCCTGCGCAACCCTCGGGCGCGGCACGACGCAGCAACAACGCGGCCGGGCCGTCAAGCGCCGGGCGAATGACGCAGGCGTTCGGCGTGCAGTCTATCGCGCCCGAGGCGACCACGCCCTGCCCGGGCAACCGGGAAGGCGGCCCCGCTGCCCAGTATTGCCGCCAGGCATCGAGCGTGAATTTCGACGCACCCGTTATCCGTTCGACCCACATGCCCTCTGCCGTGCGCACACCGACCAACTTGGCATCCGCCGCGACCAGCATATCCGGCGGGCGCAGCATCCAGGGCGAAGCGCAGCCGAGGACCAGCGCCGCCACCCCCGCGAGCCGTATCGGCCCGCGCCAAATCCCCAGCCACGGCGATCCCCGATGCCACCGCCAGCAGCCCGAACAGCGGCGGGTGCGGGAGTTCCAGGTGGCGGCCGGCAGGCTCGCGGTGAAGCGCGCGATCCACAGGATCAGGCCGGCGCCCCAGCCCATCGGCACCAGTGCCGATGCGCTCCAGCTGAACGGCATCAGCGCGAGGCGATATAAGCCCGGCCGGCATGACCCAGAGCGCGGTCAGCGGCACCGCGACCATGTTGGAAAGCACGAAATAGACCTGGATATGCCCGAAATGATACGCCGCGAACGGCGCCGACGCGGTGCCGGCCAACGCGCTGGTCAGCGCCAGTCCGGCGATGTGCAAAGCGACCCGCCGCCAAGGCGCGCCGTCCCGTGCAACGAGCGCAGCCGCGGCCGCAGCGCCTCGTAGCCGGAAATCAGCGCCAGCACGGCCGAAAAGCTCATCTGGAACGATACGCCGGGCACTTCCTGCGGCGAGACCAGCATCAGCACCGTCGCGGCCACGGCCAGCCCGCGCAAGGAGACCGCGCGCCGGCCCGTCAGCACCGCCAGCGTGAACAGGCAGGCCATCGCAAAGCTGCGCACGATCGGCACGTGCATGCCGGTCAGCACCATATAGGCCCCGCCCGCCGCGAGCGCGGCCAGGGCGGCGATCCGCTTGGTCGGCCAATGCAAGGCCGTGTACTGGCCGGCGGCGAGCAGCCGCCGGCTCGCCCCGAGCACAAGACCCATGACGATGCCGATATGCAGCCCCGCGACCGCGAGCAGGTGCGCGAGGCCCGAATCGCGGAACGCATCCCGGTCGGCCAGCGGAATCGCCGACGGATCGCCCGTTAGCAGCGTGGCCGACGACGGCGCCCTCGGGTCCGGGCAGAACCGCGTCGGATGCGCGCGGCGATAGTCTCGCGCAAGCGCCTGCACATGGCCCGCAAACCCGCCCGGCGGCGCGCGCGCGAGCACGCTCGCCTGCCCGATCGCGAACCCGTAGCCCGCTAGCCCGGCGAAATAGGCGTCGCGCTGCAAATCCCAGCCGCCCGGGTAGGACGGCGGCGAAGGCGCGCGGACCAGCGCCCGCACCGCTATCGTGTCGCCCGCGCTTGGCACGGTTGGGTCATTCGTGCGCAGCCGCACGCGGATGAACCGCGCGAGCGGCGACTCGTCATCAAGCCGCACCGGTCCGAGCGTGATCCGCCGTCCTTCCGGCAACGTCTCGACCGCGCGCACGCGGCCGGTCAGCACCACGGCGTGATGCGGCAGTTTCTCGATCGGCGGCGCCCGCCACGTGGCGCAACTCGGCCGAGGTGAAGCCGATGCCGCCGCCGCCAAAACGGCAAGCACCGCGCGCACCCGGGCGCGCGCCAGCACCGCGGCGGCACGGCCGGCACGGCCAACGCCGGCCCGACCCAAAGCGGCGGTTCCGCGCGCAGGCCGAAATAGGCCGCCACGCCCATGCCCATGCAGACCGGCAACCACAACACCAGGCGCCCCTGCTCGGCTGCGAGCGCGCGTTCCGTCCATGCACGCAACCGCCACCAGAGCGGGCCGGCGCGCGTCACTCCGATGACTGCCGCCTGAGGCTGCACGATGGCGTCTCCCCAAGCAGCCTAGCCCGGCCAATCTCACCAGCCGGTAAATTGCCGAACCGGGCCGGTGTATCGGTCGGGGGGGATACGCAGCTCGGGTAAGCCCACCGGCACCGATAGATAGAGGCGCATGACCGTCCGCACCCGCTTCGCGCCCAGCCCGACCGGCCCGCTGCACATCGGCGGCGCGCGTACCGCGCTGTTCAACTACCTGTTCAGCCGCCATCACGGCGGGCCAGTTCCTGCTGCGCGTCGAGGACACCGACCGCGAACGCAGCACCGAGGAATACACCAGGCTGATCCTCGACAGCCTCGGACTGGCTCGGCCTCCCGCCCGACGAACCGCCGGTGTTCCAATCGACCCGCGCCGCGCGCCACGCCGAGGTCGCGCGACGAACTGCTCGCCGCCGGCCATGCCTATCGCTGCTACTCACGCCGGAGGAGTTCGGGCGGATGCGCGAGCACGCGGCTGGCCGAGGGCGGCGCCCCGCGGTACGATCTGCTGGCGCGACCGCGACCCGCGCGAAGCCCCCCCGGGATCGCGCCTGCCATCCGACTGAAGGCGCCGCGCGCACGGCGAGACGGTGATCGAGGACCTGGTGCAAGGCACGGTGCGGGTCGCCAATGCCGAGTTGGACGACATGATCATCCTGCGCAGCGACGGCACGCCCACGTATCAATGCACGCGGTGGTGGTCGATGACCACGACATGGGCATCTCCCACGTGATCCGTGGCAACGACCACCTGACCAATACCTTCCGCCAGGCGCAGATCTATCGGCGCGATGGGCTGGCAGCTGCCGCGCTTCGCGCCATATCCCGCTGATCCACGGCGCGGACGGGGCGAAGCTCTCGAAGCGGCACGGCGCGCAGTCGGTGACGGAGTTCCGCGAGCAGGGCTATCTGCCCGAGGCGCTCTGCAACTATCTGCTCCGCCTCGGCTGGGGGCACGGCGATGTGGAAGTCTGGGCCGCGACGAGGCGATCCGACTGTTCGACATCGACGGCGTGGGCCGGGCGCCGAGCCGGATGGACTACGCGAAGCTCACCAACCTGAACGGGATTTATCTGCGCCAAGCGGATGACGGACGGCTGACGCGCGAGGTGCTGGCCAGGCTGGCGCCCGGCCCGGGCTCGGTGCTCGACGACGGCGGCGGCGCGGCGCATCCGCGCGCTGATGCCGGGACTGAAGGAGCGGGCGAAGACCTTGGTCGAACTGGCCGATGCCGCTGCGTTCCTGGCGCGCACCGTCCCGCTGCCGTTGGAGCCGAAGGCCGATGCCGTGCTGACGTCCGGAGGCGAGGGCAGATGCTGCGCGATCTGGCGCCGGTGCTTGGCGGCGACGGATTTCTCGCCGGCCGCGCTCGACGCGGCGCTGCGCCATTTCGCCGAAGTCGACCGGGCGGAAGCTCGGGCAGGTGGCGCAGCCGCTGCGCGCCGCGATCACCGGCAGCACGATCAGCCCGGGGATCGACGCGACGCTCGCTGCGCTCGGGCGCGAGGAGACGCTGGCCCGCATCCGCGCCGTCGCGCCTGAGCGACGGCCGCATCGTGCGCGCGGTCTATCATGGCTGCATCCGGCCATCTGGTTGGCGTTCTGGCTGTATTGGATTCGGTGCGGGGCGCAGCAAAGCCAGATCGTGCGGCGGAGAGTTTGTGGTCGCGGCTGTCGCATCTCGCGCCCGCTGGCGATCGGCATGTGGCTGCTGGTACCCAGAGCGGCTTGCCGGGCAGCGTGGCTGGACAGGCATGTCCTCGCCGTGGCGCCGGCGCTGGTTCTGGGTGGGCAGGCCGATGCTGTGTGCGGGGCTTGCCTGGCCGTGTGGCGCGGCAGGCATCTCGCCGGCAATTGGAGCGGCACGGTCACGTTGAAGCACGGACACGAACTGATCCGCACCGGCCCGTATCGCGTTCACGCGGCATCCGATCTACAGCGGTTTGCTGCTTGCCTTCTCGGCTCCGCCGTCGCGCGGCGAAGCTGGCGCGGCCTTCTCGCGGTGGCGCTGATCGCTGGTGGCGTTCTGGCGCAAGCTCCGCATCGAGGAGCGGTTCATGCGGCAGGCAGTTCCCCGACGATTACGCACGCTACCAAGCCGAGGTGCCGGCGCTGGTGCCGCGTATCGCGCCACACGGGAGCGGCTGAGCGGGGGTTCCTGCCCGCCCGGCGCCGTGCCACGATGCGCCCGCGCATCGCAACCACAGCCAGCAGGAAACCGCCCGACATGAACGTGCAGGACCGCATCGATCCGATTTTGCGTGACGTCACCGAGATCCGGGTGGATTCCCTGCGCGGTCGGACTGGTCGCCACGGATCGCGCCGTGATCTATGAAGGCGCCTTCGGTGTGCGTACCGCCGGGAAGCCCGACAAGGTGCATGTCGATAGCGTCTTCCGCATCGCCTCGATGACCAAGGCGATCACGGCGGCGGCGATCATGCAGTTGATCGAGCAGGGACGGATCGGGCTGGAGCAGCCGGCCGGCGAAATCGTGGACGGACTGAGCAATCCAATCGTGCTCGAAGGCTTCGATGCCGAAGGCAAGGCGCGTGTCCGCCCGGCGCGCGGCCCCATCACCCTGCGTCATCTGCTGACCCATACTTCGGGCTTCAGCTACGATTTGTTCAACGCCGATGTCGGTCGCTACATGCAGCAGGCCGGACTTCCGAGCATCGCCACCTGCAAGAACGACAGTTTGAAAGCGCCGCTGATCTTCGATCCCGGCACACGCTGGGAATACGGCATCAGCATCGACTGGCTGGGCAAGATCGTGCAGGCTGTCAGCGGCAAGCCTCTGGAAGACTACGTGGCCGATCACATCGCCGGGCCGCTCGGCATGGAGGACACGTCCTTCAAGCCGAGTCCGGAACTGCGCGCGCGCATGGTGAGCACGCATGCCCGCCAGCCGGACGGCACGGCTGCGCCGATCGAGTTCGAGTTTCCCACCGACGCGGATTTCGTCATGGGCGGCGGCGGCCTGGTTTCGACCGGACCCGACTATCTGCGCTTCACCCGCATGCTGCTGGCCGGCGGCACGCTGGGCGGGGCGCGGCTGTTCAAGCCGGAAACCGTCGCGTTGATGGCGGCGTAACCACATCGGCGACATCGAGGTGCCCACAATTTTCAAGAGCGACAACCCGGCGATGGCGCTTACCGCGGAACTATTGCCGGGAGTGACGAAGAAATGGGGGCTGAGTTTCCTGATCAATGTGGATCCGCTGCCGACCGGGCGCAGCGCGAACAGCCTCATGTGGGCGGGCGTACACAACACGTTCTTCTGGATCGATCCGGTAAGGCGCCTGACCGCGGTGCTGCTGATGCAGCTTTTGCCGGCCAATGATGAAACGGTGCTGGATATGCTGGTTCGCTTTGAAATTGCCGCCTATCAGGCATTGGTGGAAAGCGGGCGGTAGGGAAACAGCCAGGCAACAGCCCGTCACCAGCTTTCCTTGAACGGCCTGATCTCGACGGTGAAGGACCAGGCCGAGCGGTCCTGCTGCACCACGTGCCAGACCTCCTCGGCAATCGCCGCCGGTTTGATGAAGAAATCGTCCGGTGCCTCGGACCAGCGTTGCCGAGTCCACGGCACGTCGATCAGCGCGTCGATCACGATATAGGCGACATGCACGCCTTTCGGACCAAGCTCGCGGGCGATCAATTCCGCGAGGATGCGTTGTGCGGCCTTGTCGGCGCGAAACCGGCGAAGCCGGGCCGGCCGCGCAAGGCGGAGGTGTTGCCAGTCACGACAATGGCGCCATTGCCCGCTTCGATCATCGGCGGCGCGAGCCGGCGCGCCAAATGCAGTAGCCCCATCGTGTTTACTTGGAAATGTGCACCAGCGCGCGCGGCGCGATCTGCTCCATCGCCTTGCCCTTCATTGACCATTGCTCGTTTGCTCAAACCGCCGAGCGCAACATTTCCCCCTCCACCCGGTTTTGCGTGGGGAGAGGGAGGGGTGAGGGGGGCACGCCGCCATTAGATCATCCCGTTTGCATCAATCCTTCCCCCGCACGCGCCGGAATCTCCTCCTCGACCTCGTTCAGCCGGTCCTTGCCGAAGAACATCTCCCCGCCCACGAAGAAGGTCGGCGACCGCTGGACCTTGCTGATCCTGCGCGACTGCTTCGTGCGGGTGCGCCGCTTCGAGCAGTTTCAGCAACGGCCCGGGATCACCCGCCACCTGCTGGCGGATCGCTTGGCCCGGCTTGTCGAGGCCGGGGTGCTATCGAAGCGTCGCTACACCAAACGTCCGCCGCGCTTCGAGGTCCCGGCTGACCGAGAAGGGGGCTCGATCTCTACCCCGCCCGAGGGTCGACCGTTACTGCATCGCCACGTTGCCTGCGGCAAGCCGGTTCGACCCGATCCTGGCGTGTTCCTGCTGGGGTCAGCCCGTAAACGCGCGCGACGTTCGCAGCGAACCCGGGCCGCTGCGCGCGGCGCCGGGGCGCAGTCTGCGCATTAGCCTTGTGGATACCTTGTCATGCCCGCCTCACGGTGCCGATAGGGCAAATCGAGCAGGTTCGTCCGCATGTCACCCCTCGCCCGCAATTCTAGCGCTGCCGGGTTGGTCGCTGGTGTGGGCTTTGCCTTGTTGGCGCTGTCCAGAAGCGGGGACATGCCGACGGCGGTTGTAACGACCGATACTCGTCAGTATTGCTCCCAGCTTCTCGAACGTGTGACCGCGCTGATCCGCGCGGCGCCCGACCCGTTGCCCTATCAGGCGCATTGGCTGGCGAATGACGGCCGCGACTTGTGCGAACGGGGCGAAGTGCGCGACGGCGTTCTCCGGCTCCGTCGTGCCCTGGCGCTGGTTACGTATGGCCGCGATCGGCCGGAGGATGGGCGCAGCCAAGTGGTGCCCTGATCGGTTGAAGCTCTTCTATCCGCCTCGCGCGCCTCCGGCGAGTGCTGGCCGTGGATGACGGTGGAAAAACGCACAAACAGCGGCGTGCCCTTGCCCTTCTCCTGAAACAGCTTAGCGCGCATGTATTTGCAATCGGCTCGTCGCCCACGGTTCCGTATGCCTAGAAACAGCCATGCGCGCCGGCGCCGCGCGCGTGTACCACCCGCTCCGGGATGCGCTCACCGTCGAAGTGCGAGATCTTTTCGAGGAATTGGTAGTCTTCCAGCACTAGCGGGATGGCTCTGGCGGTTCGTCAGCCCGGGGGTGGCGCTGCCCGACTGCGAATGATCCGATGTATTGCTCATGGGCGCTCCTGCTCTCGTCAGCATCGTCTGGCCGCGGAATATGACGCCAACGCGAACGCCCGACGCTTGGTTGCCGGCGGCAACCGGTCAAGACGCGTGTCCGTCACGTCCAATCGATGTCTCGATCAGCAGCCTGAGCCGTTCACTCCAGCCCGGCCCGCAGATGCGCCGCCTCGGCCAACACGGTCCAGTCGGCCTTGTCCCGGCCGCGCGCCAGCATGCTCAGCAGACTGTCATGCGCCAGCGCGGCCAGCGGCAGCGGCACGGAGAATTCGTCGCCGGCGCTCTGCGCAAGCCGCACGTCCTTCAGGCCAAGCCGCGCCTGGAACAGCGCCGGTTCGTGCCGGCGCGTGGCAACCGCACCGCCATAATTGGCATAAACCGGCGACTGGAATACCGCGTTGATCGTCTCCATGAAGCGCTCGGCCGAAACATCCGCTTTGCGCATCATCGCACAGGCTTCGCCCAGCGCCTCCAGCAGTGAGGCCAACAGGAAATTGCCGCCGATCTTCACCAGGTTCGCGCGCCAGGGCTCCTCGCCGAATTCGCTGATGCCGCGCCCCATTGCCTCAAGCAGCGGGCGGACGCGCCGGCGCGCCTCGTCGGGCCCGGCAATCATGATCCACAATTTCTGCGCCGCCGCCGAATCAGGCCGGCCAAAGACCGGCGCCGCCACATAGACGCTGCCGCGATCGCGATGCTTGCGGGTAAGTTCGCGCGCGGTGTCGATGCCGAGCGTGCTCATGGAAACGTGAACTGCGCCGCGTTCCAGCGTTTCCAGCAGACCGCCGTCTACCACCTGCTCCACCGCTGCGTCATCGGCCAGCATCGTAATGGCCGCCTCAACGCCTCGCACCGCATCCGCGATGCTCGCCGCCCTGCGGGGCATGCGATCGCCAAATTCGTCAAGCCGGCGTTCGCTGCGGTTCCAGACCGCAAGCTCGTGGCCGGCCCTTGCGACGCTGACCGCCATCGGCAGGCCCATTCCGCCGAGGCCAAGAAATGCAACTCTCACCTTGCGTCTCCGCCCTTGTGATTCCGGCTGACATACGTGCCCGTCAGCACGGCCTCGCGCAGCATATGCTTGCGCGCCGCCTCCCACATGTTCCCGACAAGCTGCTTCGCCGTTCCGGTCGGCGCCGGAACGTCGAGTGCCGCCAGCCGAAACACATAGCGATGGGCCGGGTCTTCCTCGGGTGGGGCCGGGCCGTCACAGCGCGGATGCTCGAAGTCGTTCACGCCATGCCCCATCGGTTCCGTCTTGACGCCGTGCCCCACGCCTTCGGGAAGCATGGTCCGATCCGGCTCGATGTCATAGAGGCCCCAATGGCGGAATATCCCGCCGGGCGCGTCCGGGTCCTCCATAATCAGCACGAAGCTTTGCGTACCCTCCGGTGCCCCGGACCATTCCAGCGGAGGCGAGACATTGGCGCCCTCGGAGGTGTAGCGTGAGGGAATCTCGTCGCCGTCCCGGAACACCGGGCTGCACAGTTCGAATGCCATCGGACCTCCCCTCTCAACTCGCACCGGAACCGGCCGAGCTGCGTCCCCGCGTCAAACGTATCCGGCGCAAACCCGTTGCCCGGAATGCTCCACGGCCGGTGCGCCGGATCAATTCGGGACGAAAGCGCAACGGCAACCCTTGCCGGGCGGGGCCGTTTCATCCGCGGGTTTCCATGCAAAAGGAGCAAACGATGGCCGATCCACGGGAAGGCTGGCTGCGCGACCGCGCCCGCGATGAGGATGACTGGCGCCGCCGGCGCGAGGAGGACCGAGACTGGTGGGGCTACGGCCGAGGCGGCCGGGGCCGCGCGGAAGGCTGGCATCGCGCGCAGCCGGAGGGCGAGTGGCGCCGAAAGGCGATCGCTACTACGGGCGCGAAGATTATGACCGCAACGACTATGAGCGCGACGACTTGCGCCGGCGCGACTGGCGCGAGCGGGATTGGGATTCCAGGGGGGCGATTGGGGCCGTTCCGAATACCAGGGCCCGGAGCGCTGGGGCCACGAAGATCGCTACGGCCGCGAGGGCTGGGGGCGCGACGATGCGTTCTCGGATTACGGCCGGCGGTTTGGCGGCTATGAAGATCGCTGGGGCCGCGACCCCGGTCGGGACTATGGCCGCCGTCGGGCGGGCGAGCTCGGGCGCGACCGCTACGCGCCCCCTATGGCACTCGGGGCACCGGCGAGCGCGGGTGGTGGGACCGCGCTCCGACGAGGTCTCCTCGTGGTTCGGCGACGAGCAGGCCGAGCGCAGGCGCCAGGAAGATGAGCGCCGTCGCGAGATGTACCGTGGCCGTGGCCGCGCGGCTATACCCGTTCCGACGAGCGAGTTCGCGAGGACGTGAGTGACCGGCTGACCGACAACCCGATCCTCGATGCCGGCGACATCGACGTCGCCGTGGAACATGGTGAAGTGACGCTAAACGGCAGCGTGGACAGTCGGTATTCCAAGCGGCTGGCAGAGGATATTGCCGACGAGGTCTCCGGCGTTAGACACGTCCAGAACAACCTGCGCGTGCGTCAATCGGATCGCGGTTGGGAAACCTCGGAACTGGGACGCACCGATCGCTCCGGCCTCAGCGGCTCCACCGGGACCGGCAACACGTCGGGCGCGATGACGGGAACGGCCGGCGCGGTAGCTGGAACCACCTCGGCGACGCCAGCGGCAACGCCGACACGCAGCGGCTTGGCGGCACCACGACGCGGAGCACGAGCACGCGATAAGTATTTGTTGCAGACCGTATCCTTCACCTCTCCCGCAAACGCGGAGAGGCCGGTCGGCGAAGCGAACCGGGTGAGTTATAACGGTCGAATGCGGCTGCGTCCCTCCCCCATCCCGCCTTGAGGCTCTCAGGTCACGGCCACCAGCCTGGGCCGCTCGAACGCGGTCATCCCGGCATAGAGCGCGACATAATCCTCGGCCATGCGCCGCGCGGAAAAGCGCTTCTCGAAACGGTTGCGGATGGCCCTGCGTGAAAGCTGGGTCGCCCGGCCGATGGCGGCGACCGCTCCGGGCTCGTCGTCAACGATAAAGCCGGTTACCCCGTCCTCGATGACCTCCGGCACCGAACCGCGGTTGAACGCGATCACCGGCGTGCCCAGGCCATCGCCTCGATCATCACCAGCCCGAATGGCTCCGGCCAGTCGATCGGCACCAGCAGCGCCAAGGCACCGCTGAGGAAGTCCGGCTTGTCGTCATCGCCGATCTCGCCGATCAGCTCGACGTGGCGACCGTCGATCATCGGGCTGATCGTGTTCGAAATATGCCTCGTCGACGCGATCGACCTTGGCGGCGATCTTCAGCGGAATGCCGGCCCGCCGCGCGATCTGGATCGCGCGATCCGGCCGTTTCTCCGGAGCGATGCGGCCTAGGAAGCGCCAGATAGCTCGGCTGCGACGTTGCGGCCGTCAGCAGGTCCACGCGGCAACCCATGCTGAACGGTCGCGAGGAAATTTGCATCCGGCAGCGGGAAGCGCTGGGCGTCGGAAATCGAAACCAGCGGCAGTCCGGGAAACACGCGATAGACCGGATGCAGGTCCGGCAGATCGAGCCGGCCATGCAGCGTCGTCAGGAATGGCGTGTCGCTGCCGGCTGAACAGCGAAAATGGCCAGTAGTCGAGATGGAAATGCAGCACGTCGAACTCATCGGCGCGCTGACAGACCTGTCTCCAGCAACAGCATGTGCGGGGCGATCGGCATCCGCGGATCCGGCGTCGAACCGCAGCGCGCGCGGCCACATCGGCCTCAAGTTCGCGGCAGTTGCGGAATCGCCACTGGCGAACAGGGTCACATCATGGCCCATCGGCAACCAATTCCTCGGTCAGAAGGAGACGACGCGCTCGGTCCCGCCATAGAGGCGGGGCGGCACGGCTTCGGTCAGAGGCGCGATTTGGGCAATTCGCATGACTTCGTGATAGCACTCTCTCGATGTAAGGTCGCATCGGCGTCTCGCCGCGCCGGTCACGCTATTCTAGAGAGAGCGCTGGCCGGATCACGGTTTTTCTGAAGCGGGCATTGGCCCGGTATCTGTCGTGTCCCTGCGGTAAAGCACGGAGGGCCGGGACGGATGTGGTGCGCCTCGTTGTAGTGTCCAACCGAGTTCCGTTTCCTTCCGAGCGGGGCCGCGGGCAGGCGGATTGGCGGTCGCACTGGCGGATGCATTAACGCCCCGGCTCGCTCTGGTTCGGCTGGAGCGGCAAGCGCGCCGGCGCGGACCGGCGCCGAAGCCGCAGCTGCAGCGAGCCGAAGGCATCACCTATGCCACGATCGATCTGACCGAGGCGGAATATCGCTAGTTCTACGTCAATATTCGCCAACGGCGTCCTGTGGCCGCTGCTGCATTTCCGGCTCGGGCTTGTGCAATTTCGCCGCGAGGACTACGAGGGCTATCGCGACGTCAACCGGCGCTTTGCCGAGTGCGCTGCGCCGCTGCTGCTGCCGACGATCTGATCTGGGTGCACGATTATCATCTGTTTCCGCTGGCCGGGAACTGCGCGCGCTCGGCGTCCGCAACCGGCATCGGCTTTTTCCTGCACATCCCGTTTGTGCCGACCGAGCTGATGCAGGCACTGCCGCGCGCCGCCGAACTGCTGCGCGGCCATGTGCGCCTACGATGTGGTCGGTTTCCATACCAAGCCACCAGCTCGGCCTTCCTGCGACTGCGTGCAAGGAAATGCTGGGTGTCCGCCGGACAGCGACGGCATTTCATGTTCGGGGCAGCCACGTGCTGGCGATCGTCGATCCGATCGGCATCGATGCGGACGGTTCGCCGGCGCCGCGCGCACGCGCTGACCGCGGCGCCGAAGACGGCCGGCTGCAAGACAGTCTGCGCGTCGGGCGCTCGGCCATCGGTGTCGATCGGCTGGATTACTCCAAGGGTCTGGTCAATCGTTTCGAGGCATTCGGCCATCTGCTCGGGCATTATCCCGAAGCACGCCGCCACGTCAGCTTCCTGCAGATCGCCGCGCGTTCGCGCGAGGATGTGGACGACTATCGCAGACTGCGCGACGAGCTGAACCGGCTGGTGGGCGACATCAACGGCCGATACTCCGAATTCGACTGGGCGCCGATCCGCTACATGACCCGCCCGGTGCGCCGGCGAACGCTGGCCGGGTTCTATCGGGTCGCCCGGCTCGGGGTGGTGACGCCGCTGCGCGACGGCATGAACCTGGTCGCCAAGGAATATGTGGCCGCGCAGGACCCGGCCGATCCCGGCGTGCTGATCCTGTCGCGCTTCGCCGGCGCGGCGGAGGAGCTGACCGAGGCGCTGATCGTCAATCCATTCGATGCCGACGAGAGTCGCCGAAGCGATGCACCGGGCGCTGCTGATGCCGCTCGAGGAGCGCGCAGGAGCGGCACCGGTCGTTGCGCGAAAGCGTCTGGCACGCGACTGCGGCCCGGTACTGTCGGGTGTTCTTGTCACATCTCAGCCCGACTACTCGCCGCGAAAGGCCCGTCCGCCCCCGCTGCGGGCCGCTTCGGCTACCGCGCCCGTTTAACGGCGGAATCGTCGGACCGGCTCAACTCACCAGCAGTTGAACCGAGAACAGCCGCTTCGCATCCATCCAAACGCGCGCGACACGCCATTCCGCTGCCTGCGCCAACTGCGCAAAAGCAGCCGGCGTATGCTTGTAGCTGTTTTCGGTGCATCGTCTCGCCCCGGCGAAAGCGGATCGGTTGCCCGCCAAATGCACGACCTGCTCGCGCAGGCTGACAAGGTGCATTTCGATCCGGCTTTCGGCTTCGTTCCAGATGGCACGATGCGCGAAGGCGCCGAGGTCGAAATCCGCATCGGCTTCCCGGTTAAGCCGGGTAAGCAGATTAAGATTGAACGCGGCCGTCACGCCAGCCGCGTCGTCATAGGCAGGGATCAAGATCGCCGGGTCTTTATGCAGATCGACGCCGACCAGAAGCCCTGCGCCGTCTCCCAGGGTGGCGCGCGCCGTGCAAAGAAATTCGACGGCCTCGGCCGGATCGAGATTACCGATCGTGGAGCCCGGGAAGAAGCCCAGCCGGTAAAGGCCTCGCAATACGGACGGCAGCACCAAGGGCTCGGTGAAATCGGCGGTGATCGGCCGCACGTCGAGGTCGGGTCGCGAGCGCGCGAGACGGCGGCGCATGCGCGCCAGCGCCCCTCCGGCCACGTCGATCGGCACATACGCGACGAAAACGGGCCGGCCGGCATAATCCGCACGGTCAAGCAGCAACGCGGCCTTGGTCTCGTCACTGGCTCCGTACTCGATCAGCGCCGCCGGCCCGCGGGTTCGCCGCGCTATCTCGGCGGACACCGATCCGAGCAGCGCCAGTTCGGTGCGCGTCAGATAGTATTCTGGCAACTTCGTAATTTGATAAAATAACCGACAGCCTGCGGCGTCATAGAAAAGCTTGGCCGGCAGGGTCTTCGCGACCCCCTGCAGCCCTTCCAGCGCAAGCGCGGTGATCCTGGCCTCGCCTAAGGGCGAGGCCAGCAAGACATCATCTGGCATTATCCGTCCTTCCCTCAGAGGTCGCGCGCGAGCCGGACGCCAGCGAACTGCCAGCGTTTTTCAGGGTGGAAGAAATTGCGATACGTGCGGCGCGCATGGCCCGGCGGGGTGGCGAGCGAGCCGCCGCGCAGCACCATCTGCCCGATCATGAACTTTCCATTATATTCGCCGACCGCACCCGGGGCCGGCCGGTATCCGGGAAACGGGCTGTAGGCGCTGGCGGTCCATTGCCAGACATGACCGCTCCGCTCCTGAAAATCAGGCAGATCGGCGGCGACTTCCCACTCCACTTCCGTGGGTAGACGCGCGCCCGCCCAGCGGGCGAAAGCGTCGGCTTCGTACCAGCTTACGTGGCGAACCGGCGCTTCGGGGTCGAGCGCGGCCAATCCGCCGGGCCCCATCTGCCCCCAATCGTCATCGACACGCCGCCAATGCAACGGCGCCGACCAGCCCTGCGCCTGCGCCGCAGCCCAACCATCCGACATCCAGAGCGTCGCCGTCCGATAGCCGCCATCGGCGATGAAATCGAGCCAGTCCGCGTTGCGTACCAGCCGGCTGGCGATCGCAAACGACCGCAGGATGACGCCATGCCGCGGAGTCTCGTTGTCGAAGCAAAAGCCGTCGCCGGCATGGCCGATTTCGGCCAATCCGCCTTCGCAAGCAACGAACCGCGTCGGGCCGGGCGAGCCAGCGGGTTCGCGCCAACCCGGTATCGCCGCCGGCGCCAGCGGACTGAGCGAAAACGCATGCAGGATGTCGGTTAGCAGCAACTCCTGATGCTGTTGCTCATGCTGCAGCCCGAGTTCGATCAGTGTGTGCGCAGCGTCCTGTAAATCATCGAACGACCGATTAATCTCATCGTCGACGTGAGCACGGTAGGCGCTCACTTGCCGGGCGCTGGGACGGGTCAGCAGGCCCCGCATGGGGCGTGGGTGACGCGGGCCGACGGCGTCGTAATACGAGTTGAACAAGTAGCGAAAATCCGGATCGAAGACGCGGTAGCCCAGGCAATACGGGCGCAATACAAATTCCTCAAAAAACCAAGTCGTATGCGCGCGATGCCATTTCGCGGGACTGGCATCCTCCATCGACTGGACACACTGGTCCTCGGCGTCCAGTTGCGCGGCCAGGTGATCGGTGAACGCTCGCACGGCGCGGAACCGTGCGAGCCCAAGACAGTCGCCTGCCTCGCTGGAAGGTAAGTCCATGCCGTCCCTCCGGTGTCGCGGGCAGCACCCGCTCAGTGGCAAGCGAACGATTGGCCGGCCGCAAAATGACGGCCGCGACCCGGGCATATGGGGGCATTCCGGCGGGAGCTACCCGCCATAGCGACTAATCGCGGGATCGTTACCCGCTATTCGGATTATAGGCGGGCAGATTCTCCAAGGAGACCTTCGTCGCTCCCGGAACCACGATGCGATCGGGCTCGATATCGAGACGCGCGAAGGGCACGGCGACCAGACGGCTGCCGACGCCCAGGAAACCGCCAACCGAAAGCACCGCCGTTACCGCCTTGCCGCTTTTGTCCAGCAGCACATCGGAAATCGAGCCGATCTGTTGCTTCTGGTCATTGAAGATGGTCGCTCCGACCAGTTTGCCCGTCATCAGCTGGCCGTCGGCATTGTAGTAAGTGGATGCCTTCTTCTGCGGCTGCGCATTTTTCCCGCGCCTCTGCGGGCTTCGCCGTATGCTTTGCGTCGCGCTGCCGTTGTTGTTCTGTGCCGTTCCCTGAGTCGGGCTCTCAGTCTTGGGCGTCGTGTCATTCCCGCCCGCCGTGGGCGGCATGGACGAGCCACGGGCGCAAGCACCAAGGCCACCGCCAGCGTCATCGCGCGCGCGTGCTTATCCGGGGCCATCACGGTCTCCCATTGCTCGGTCCAGCGCCGAGCGCAGATTTACGCGCGACCAATGGCGGTCGCGGAATGACCATGCCGTGAGCCGCCCGGCATTGCCGCGCTGTTGCGCGGCATGCGATCAAATCGGCCCTGATGCCATCCGGTCCCTCGCTCGTCATCGGTGTGATCGGCCATGTGGACCATGGCAAGACCGCGCTGGTACGCGCGCTGACAGGCATGGAGACCGACCGGCTGGCCGAAGAGCGCCGGCGCGGCATTTCCATCGCCCTCGGCTTCGCGCATTTCACCTGCAACGACGCCTCGATCGACCTGATCGACATGCCGGGGCACGAACGCTTCGTGCGCACCATGATCGCGGGCGCCACCGGGATCGGCGCGGTTCTGCTGGTGGTTGCGGCCAATGAGGGTGTCAAGCCTCAGACGGTCGAGCATGTCGAGATCGCCGCCCTGCTTGGATTGCGCCATGCGGTGATTGCGGTGAGCAAGGTCGATCTGGTCGCGCCGGACCAAGCCGATCTGGTCGGGCGCGGAAGCGAGCGAGCTTGCCTCCCGCGCCGGGCTGGCGCCCCGTCCGCCGGTCTTCACCTCGGCCACCAGCGGCATGGGGATCGAGCCGCTCCGTTCAGCGCTCGGGGCGCTAGTGCCCGAAATGGCAGCGCCGGCAGATGACGGGTTCTGCTATCTGCCGATCGACCGCAGCTTCAGCGTGGCCGGGTATGGCACCGTGGTAACGGGGACGCTGCGGCGCGGGGGCATCGCGCCGAGCGACGAACTGGAACTTGTGCCGGGCGGGCGGCGCGCGCGCGTTCGCGGCCTGGAGGTCGCATGGGACTCGGGTTGACGCGGCACAGCCCGGCCAGCGGGTCGCGGTCAATCTGCGTGGCATCGAGACAGCCGCCGCGCCTCGTGGGCTCGCGCTCGCCACGCCGGGGATGCTGGAGCCGTCCTTATGGCTCACCGTAGCGCTGCGCGCGACCCCGAGTGCGCCCGCCCCGCTGCGGACGGCCAGCACGCTGCGGCTGCTGTTCGGCACCAGTGAGGCGGATGCGATGGTGCGGCTGCTCGATCGCGACGAACTGACGCCGGACGCTGCCTGTTATGCGCAGCTTCGATGCACACCGCGCGTCGCCTTGCCCGTGCGCGAGCATTTCATCCTGCGCGCGACCTCGACGCCCCGCACCGTGGCGGGCGGGCGTATCCTGGAGGCCCGGGCGCAGCGCCTGCGCCGGGGCGATACGGCTGTACTCGCCCGGCTGAGCGCGCTCGAAGCCGCTGCGCCGGTCGAGTTGCTGGCCCGGGAGGTCGAGCGTGCCGGGCCGCGTGGGATGCCATTGCCGATGCTGGCCGCGCCTGACCGGGCTCGCGCCCGCGCGCACCGCAGCAGCGCTGCGCGATTGCGGTGCCGTGATCGGCGGCGGCGTCGCCATGACCCCGGCCGCCGTCGCGCGCGCCGAGCGGGCGGTGCTCCTTCTGCTCGAACGCCACTGGACGGACCACAAGCAGGGCCTGACGCGCGAGCAGCTCCTGCGCGGGTTGCGGGCCGTGGGCGGGGAGGTTCTCGACACTGCCGTGCAACAACTGGCGGCGCGCGGGGCGGTGCAGCGCGCCGCGCGGATCCGGCTGCTGCGCGCCGAGCACGAAGCGTCAACCAAGGAGCGGGAGGGCGCCGCCGCGGCCGAATTGGCCGAGACCTTCCGCCGCGCCGGGTTGACCCCGCCGGACCCGAAGCCGTCCGATCTCGCCACGCGCCACGCAATGAGCCAACTGGTGCGAGACGGCGTGCTGGTCCGCGCCGTGGACCATGCGCATAAGCGCGAATTCCTCTTCCATCGGGACGCAATCGACGCCGCGCGCCGCGTCCTGACGCCCCTGCTCCGCGCCAGCGGTCCGGCCTGCCGGTCTCCGATCTCGGTGCCGCACTCGGCATTTCGCGCAAATACAGCGTGCCGCTGCTGGAGCATCTGGACACGATCCACTTCACCCGCCGCGTCGGCGACCGGCGCGTGCTGCGGCAGGGGTGAACGCCACGTCGTGCGTTAACTTACACGACTTCCGGGCAAACTATAGTTGCACACGGACCCTTGATCTCTCCTGGGATCGCGGGAGAGATCGGTTCGCGAAGCGAACCGGGTGAGGGCCAGGCCCGGGCAGGACCTCACCCTTCAGGGCCGCCCGGCAAGTTGTCCGGCGTCCAAATAGGGGGAACCACGGTTGAGCCAGCCGGAAGCCCGCTCTATAGTTCGCGCTTGCCGACGCTACCAAGAATTGCCTCCAAGAGCATTGCGGCATGAGCAGGGAAGGTGACGGGGATGGCCATTCTAACCCGGCGTTCAGCCCTTCGCGGTTCTCTCGGCCTCGCTGCGGCCGGCGCCCTGGCGCGGCCTTACATCGCCAAAGCGGCGGCCACCACTGTGGAGGTATGGTTTGCCCAGGGCTTCGTCCCCGAGGAAGATGCCGCTTTTCGCAGCATGGCCGCCGGTTACGAAAAGGCGAGTGGCAACAAAATCAACCACAGCCTCGTTCCCTACGCGGCGCTGCGCCAGAAGGAAATCTCTGCCATCACGAGCGGCGTCGTCCCGGATTTGATGGAGATCGCCGACTTCGCGTTTGCTCCCTTGAATGCCTGGGACGACAAGCTTGTTGATCTCAGCGACGTGGTCGAGCCCCGGAAGGAGCAATTCGTCTCCACCGCGCTGCCCTGCTGTTATCTTTACAACGACGTCACGAAACGGCGCGGCTATTACGTCGCGCCCCTGAAGATCGCAGCCGTTCCGTTCCACATATGGCAATCGCTGGTCACGAAGGCGGGGTTCAAGATTTCCGACATTCCGCCCACCTGGGATGCGTTCCTGGACTTCTTCAAGCCCGTGCAGACCAAGCTGCGTGCTCAGGGGATGCGCCACGTCTACGCCTATGGCTATCAATTGACGGCGAACGGTGTCGATCCGATCAACACCTTCAACGCGTTCCTCATCGCCTATGGTGGCAAGGGCCTCGTTACCCCGGACGGCAGGCTGCATGCCGACGACCCGCAGGTGCGCGAAGCGGCGGTCAGGGCGCTCGTGAAGCTGACCACGGCCTTGAAGCAAGGCTTCGTGCCGCCCGGAGTTCGTCAACTGGAACGACGCCGACGACAACAACGCGTTTCACTCAAAACTGACGGTCATGGATTTCGACGGCACGATCTCGACCGAGCTCGCGCTGTTTCACAACAAAGAGGAATTCGACGATGTCCTGACCAGGGGCTTGCCGCTGAGCAACGATGGCAAGGAGCTGCCGAGCCAGGTCGGGCTTTTTGGCCCCGTGATCCCGAAGGGGGCGAAAAACGTCACGAGCGCCAAGGAGTTCGTTCAGTACATGATGCAGCCGAAGGTGCTGAACGAGTATTTGAAAGCCGGACTGGGCCGCTGGATGCTGCCGATACCCGACCTCGCCAAAAGCGACCCGTTCTGGTTCCATGAGGATCCGCATCGCGCTGCCTATGCCACGCAAACGCTGGTCGGACCGACGATACCGATCTACGAGGCGTTCAACCCGGCGATCGCCCGGGTTGGCGCGGAGCACGTCTTCATGGTCGCCATGTTCGACGTCCTGAACAACGGGATGGGGCCGGAGCCCGCCATCGACAAGGCGTTTAAGCGGGCCGAAGCGATCTTCGCAAAATATCCTATCATGCAGAGCTGAGAGGCGGTGATGGCCAGCGCATCGGCAATCGAGATCGGCCGCCCGGCGATCGGGCGGCATACGCTACGGCGTTATTGGCGGGGTGGCCTCAAAGGTTCCGAGTTCAGCTGGGCCATCGCTTTTGTCGTGCCCTACGTCGCCGTGTTCCTGACCTTTGTTGCCTATCCCGTTGCCTATGGGCTGTGGATGGGCAGTGCGCCGAGCCTCTACGACGGATCTGTTCTCCGATCCGATCTACCAGAGCACGGTGGTCAACACTCTGTTGTTCATCGGCATCGGCGTGAATCTCAAGATGTTCTTCGCGCTTTTATTGTCGGGCTTCTTCATGCGCCCGGGGTGGTGGATGAAGGCGCTGCTGCTGATCTATGTTTTGCCTTGGGCGATGCCGTCGCTTCCGACCTTCATCTCGATCCACTGGATGCTGAACGGCGAATGGGGTCTGCTCAATAATGCACTTTACCTCATGTTTCATATCGATGGCCCGTCCTGGCTTGACCAGCGCTGGCTCGCCCTGGGTTCAGCCATAGTTTCCCATATCTGGAAATGGATGCCGTTTTGGACCGTGATCCTGCTTGCCGGCAGAATGGCGATCCCCCAAGAGATCCGCGACGCGGCCAAAGTGGATGGCGCGACCGGGATCCGTTCTTTCCTGTACATAAGTTTTCCGCTGCTCGCGAACCTTTATCTGATCTGCACTCTGCTTTCGACAATCTTTACGCTTGGCGACTTCAACTCGGTCTATTTTGTCTCCGGCGGCGGGCCGGCCAACCTGACCCACGTGCTGGCGACGCTCGGGGTCCGGGATGCCTTCGAACTCGCCCAACCGCGGCTTGGGGTCGCGGCGGTGATGTCGGCGCTGCCGGTGATGATCCCACTCGTCATCATCCTGATGCGCAAGCTGAAAACCGCCGAGGTGCAGCTGTGAACGCCCCCGCGGTCGACGCCGGGCTGAGGGCCGCGCGATGGGCGGAACGGGCGCGTCGTGGGGCGCGCCGGCGCCGCTACTTGACCGAGGCGGCAGCACTGGCGCTCGGCGCCGTGCTCGTGGTGTGGACGATTACGCCGATTTACAACATGGTGATGGTATCGCTCGAGTTGCACAGCGACGTGTTCAGCGCCCATATCTGGCCGCCGCAGCCGTCCGCCGAAAGCTTCCGGGTGGTCGTAACGGAAGGCTACTGGTACCTCGAGTATTTCTGGCATCAGTTCGGCAACAGCCTCTACGTCGGCGCGGCGGTGACGGGATTGACCCTGCTGATCGGTTCGCTGGCCAGCTTTTCGATCAGTCGGATGCGCCTGCGGAATGGCTGGTTGGTAAGCAACGCGGCATTGTTGACCTATGTGATTCCAGCCACGTTCTTGGCAATTCCGTTCTACCGGATCATGCAGAATTACGGGCTGGCGAACAATCTCTGGTCGGTGATCGCGGCGGAGGTGACCTTCGCGACGCCATATGCCATCTTTATCTTCCAGCAGTATGGCAGAAGCATACCGATCGAGCTCGACGAATCCGCGCGGATCGACGGGGCATCGCCAATTCAGATCTATCTGCACATCTACTTGCCGCTGATGGCGCCGGCGCTGGTGGCGATCGGCACCTACGCGCTGCTGCTCGCGTGGAACGAGTACCTGTACCAGTTCCTGTTGTTGTCGGACAAAAGGAACATGACCGTGCCGGTGGCGCTGGCACAGTTTCTCAACAGTGACGAGGCTCCGTGGAACTACATGATGGCGACTGCCATCGTCTACGCGCTGCCGCCGCTTGCGATCTACTACGCGTTCCGCCACCGCATGACCGCCGGCCTGACCATGGGCGGGGTCAAAGGCTGAGGCTTCATATTGCCGCGAGAAGCAGCGACGCATCCAAGGCGATTGTGCCTCGACACTTCATACTGCGTAGCGGCTGACACTCGGCTTCAGGCCAAGGTTCTCGCGTAACGTCTTGCCTTCGTACTGCGTTCGGAACAAGCTCCGCCGCTGCAATTCGGGTATCACAAGATCGACGAAGTCTTCGCAGCCGCCCGGCAGGTGTGTCGGTGTGATGTTGAATCCGTCGCATGCCTGGTGTTCAAACCATTCCTGCATGACATCGGCGATCTGCGCCGCCGTGCCGATCAGGCAAAACCCGCCCATCCCGGCAACCTGCTCGTAAAGTTGTCGGATCGTCGGCTTCTCGCGACGCACGCGCGCCAGCAGCCGGTCACTGCCACTCCTCAGTTCATGCGGGCCGATCGCGTCCAGCGGTACCGGCCCGTCTAAGGGATAGCCAGAAAGATCGCCAAAGGTGCCGTGCAAGCGGGCAAGCCCCACCAGCGGATCAAGCAATCCCTGCAACTGTTCGAACTTGTCTCGTGCTTCCGCTTCCGTTCGCCCGACCACCGGGCGCAATGCCGGCAGGATCTTCAGGTCATCCCGGTCACGGCCGTATTTCGCCATCCGGTCCTTGAGATCAGCATAATACGCCAGTGACTGGTCCATCGTTTCGTGGACCGCGTAGACCACGTCGGCAGTGGAAGCGGCAATCTCCCGTCCTTGTTCGGAGGCGCCCGCCTGGACCAGAATCGGACGCCCTTGAGGCATGCCGGCCACATTCAGCGGGCCCCGCACCGAAAAGAATTTCCCCCTATGATTCAGCGTATGCATTTTGGCTTCGTCGTAAAATCGCCCGGATCGCTCGTCGAACAGGAAGGCATCCTTGTCCCAGCTATCCCAGAGCCCCGTCACCACATCGACGAATTCGGCCGCACGCGCGTAGCGTGTGTCGTAATCCAGGTGCTCATCTCGATTGAAGTTCTTTGCCTCCGCTTCCGACCAGGAGGTAACGACGTTCCAGCCGGCACGGCCATTGCTGATCAGGTCGAGCGTCGCGAATTTGCGTGCGATGTGATACGGTTCGTTATAGGTCGTTGAAGCGGTGGTCACCAGGCCGATATGCTTGGTCACGACCGCCAGCGCCGGCAAAAGCGTCATCGGCTCCATTTCAACGATTTCATAGCCCGAGCGTGCCAGTGAACCGCGCGGCGCATCGCGCTCGCGGATGCCAATGCCGTCGGCAAAGAAGACCATGTCGCACTTGCCGCGTTCGGCTGTTTGCGCATTCCGCGCATAGTGCTCGAACCGCAGCGTCCCGTCCGCAGGCACGTCCGGATGGCGCCAGGCAGCCGGATGATAACCCAGACCGCGTATCGACATGCCGAGGTGCATCATTCCAGTGCGCATCGTGATCACCTCCGGCGCGGGTTTGCCTACGCGGTCTTAACCTTCGGCCCCGCCTCGATCCGCAATCCCAGCTCCTTCAGCCGCTCCGGTGCAACCGGCGCCGGTGCGCCCATCATCAGATCCTGGCCCTGCTGGTTGAGCGGGAACAGGATCACCTCGCGGATATTCGGCTCATCGGCCAGCAGCATCACGATGCGGTCGATCCCCGGCGCCGAGCCGCCATGCGGCGGCGCGCCATAGCGGAACGCGTTCAGCATACCGCCGAAGCGCGCCTCCACCTCCGCCGCGCGTGTAGCCGGCAATCTCGAATGCCTTGATCATGATGTCGGGCCGGTGATTGCGGATAGCCCCCGAGGACAGTTCCACGCCGTTGCAGACAATGTCGTATTGGTACGCCCTGATCGTTAGCGGGTCTTGCGTGCACAACGCCTCCATGCCGCCCTGCGGCATGCTGAACGGGTTGTGGCTGAAATCGATCTGCCCGGTTTCCTCGTTCAGCTCGTACATCGGGAAATCGGTGATCCAGCAGAAGCGGAACGCGCCCGGTTTCGTTCAGCGCAAGCTCCTGCCCGAGCCGGGTGCGCACCGCTCCGGCGAACTTCCACACTGTGTCCGCCTTGCCGGCGGCAAAGAACACGGCATCGCCCGCCCGTAACCCGCACCGATCGCGGATGGCCTCGGCACGATCGGGCTCCAGATTGCGCGCGATCGGCCCACGTCGCGCCGTCCGCATCGAAGATGATGTAACCAAGCCCGCCGGCGCCTTCCTCCTTCGCCCAATCATTCAGCCGGTCGAAGAAGCTGCGTGGCTGCGCGGCTGCGCCCGGCGCCGGAATCGCGCGCACCACCCCGCCCGAAGCGGCAATCCGCGCGAACAGCCCGAAATTCGAACCGGCGAAGTGCTCCGTCACATCGCTGATGCGCAGCGGATTGCGCAGATCCGGTTTGTCGGTGCCGAATTGCAGCAGCGCCGTCTCGTACGGAATGCGGACGAACGGCGTGGGCGAGACCGCGCGCCCGGCCGCGAACTCCTCGAACACGCCGGCAATCACCGGTTCGATCGCTTGAAACACATCCTCCTGCGTGACGAAACTCATCTCGAAATCGAGCTGATAGAACTCTCCCGGCGAACGGTCCGCGCGCGAGGCTTCGTCGCGGAAGCAGGGCGCGATCTGGAAATACCGGTCGAAGCCGGCCACCATCAGCAATTGCTTGAACTGCTGCGGCGCCTGCGGCAGCGCGTAGAACGTTCCGGGATGCAGCCGTGAGGGCACCAGGAAGTCGCGCGCCCCTTCCGGGCTTGATGCCGTCAGGATCGGTGTCTGGAACTCGGTGAAGCCCGACGCGATCATGCGATTGCGAATCGAGGCGATCACCTGCGCGCGCAGCATCATGTTGCGATGCAGCCTCTCGCGGCGGAGATCGAGGAAGCGATAGGTCAGCCTGATGTCTTCGGGATATTTCTCCTCGCCGGCCACCTGCATCGGCAGCACTTCGGCCGCCGACTGCACGACAACTTCATGCCCGCGCAGCTCGACCTCGCCGGTGGCCAGACGCGGGTTGACTGTGCCCGGCTCGCGCGGCACTACCTCGCCGGTCACGGTGATCACGCTTTCGGGGCGCACCCCGTCGGCGGTCTCGAAAGCCGGACTGCCCGCGGCGAAAGACGCATTGCGTGATGCCGTAATGGTCGCGCAGGTCAATGAACAGCAGCCCGCCATGATCGCGCTTGCTGTGGACCCAGCCCGAAAGGCGCGCGGTCCGTTGGGCATCGGACAGCGCGCAACGCGCCGCAAGTATGAGTGCGATAGGCGTGCATCGTCGCGTCGTCCCGGTTTGGCGAAGCCCGGCACACAAGGCCGGGGCACAAGGCAAGTCAAGCTAAAGGTTGCGTCGCCGGCGCCCCCTCGCGCGCAAACGCGTTTGGCCTATATGTCGTCGCCGACCTACATCGGAGCGTGGCACGGTCCCGGCGCCGCCGGCACCCAGGACGGAGACGAGGCAATGCTCGGCAAGCGCATGCGGTACGCGGCGGTTTCCTGGTTGGCGCCGCTGTCCTGGCCTCCCCCGCCGGCCTGGCCGCCGGCCCGCCCTCGACGCCCGCGCCCGCCGCTTCGCAGCCGGGCGCCTGGCGGCTGATCCCGGTGCAGAGCGAAAAAGTTCCCGCCGCCTGGGTGATCAACACCGAGACGGGCGAGACGTATCTGTGCGGGTCCGGAGCCGCAAACGGCCGGGCGCGCGTGGCCTGCATCGAAGCGAATTTTCCGAAACCCGACCCGCACTAACCGGGCCGCGAGGTCAGGGCCGGCATGGCGCGCGCGGCTACCGCCGAGTTCTCTCGCCCGGTGCTGATCGAACGCACCGAAGCGCTCGCCGCGTTGTGCGAGCGCTTGCGCGCCGACCGGTTCGTCACCGTGGATACGGAATTTATCCGCGAACGGACGTATTGGCCGGAACTCTGTGTGGTTCAGCTTGCCGGCAGCCATGACGTGGCGGTGGTCGATGCGCAGGTCCCGGACCTGGACCTGGCGCCTCTAGCCGAGCTGCTCGCCGATACCGCCGTGACCAAGGTGTTTCACGCCGCGCGGCAGGATATCGAGATATTTCTGCTGCGTTTCGGCGCCGTCCCTACTCCGCTGTTCGATACGCAGATCGCCGCGATGGTCGCGGGCTTCGGTGATCAGGTGGCCTATGACGCGCTGGTGGCCGCGCTGGCGGGCGGGCATATCGACAAGGCGCACCGGTTCAGCGACTGGTCGGCGCGTCCGCTTTCGGCCGCACAGGTCGCCTATGCCGCCGCCGACGTGACGTTTCTGCGCGTCGTCTATGAACGGCTCCTGACGCGCCTCGAACGCGAGGGCCGGCTCGACTGGGTGGCCGAGGACATGGCCGAGCTGGCCGACCCGGAAACCTACCGCAGCGACCCCGAGACTGCTTGGGAACGGCTTAGGCCGCGCAGCACGAACCGGCGGTTCCTCGCCACGGTCCGCGTCCTCGCCGCCTGGCGAGAACGCGAGGCGCAGCGGGTCAACATCCCGCGCCAACGGCTGCTCAAGGACGAGGCGCTGCTGGAGATCGCGGCCAGCGCGCCGGTCACGCCGGAGGCGTTGGCGCGGGCACGAGGCCTGACCCGCGGCTTCGCCGAGGGCAAGAGCGGCGCCTCGCTTTTGGCCGCGATCGAGGAGGCGCGCGGGCTTGCAGAGGATGAGTTGCCGCCCGTGCCAATCGGCGCGACCCGGCGTCACGCCCCTCCCCTGCCCTGGTCTCCCTGCTCAAGGTGCTCATGGCCACGAAATGCGAGGAGCATCACGTCGCCCCGCAAGCTGGTCGCAAGTGCGGACGATATCGACCGCCTCGCGCTGGGCGATGACTGCCGTGCCGGCGCTGCACGGCTGGCGGCGCGTGGTGTTCGGAGAGGATGCTCTGGCCCTGCGCGAAGGGCGGCTTGCCCTTGGGGCGGAGGAGCGGCGGATCAGGCTCGTCCGGCTGGCCACGCCCGCGCCGAAGCCGTAACATCGTGCGGCGTGTCAAGAGGCTCGTTGAGATGTCGAGACTAGCAGGCCGGCGATGCGACAAGACGACGGATCTTGCAGGCGGGATTAGTCGGCATTCGGCGGTGCGGTGGTGGTCGGTCCGGCCCTCGCCGAGGACAGTGATCCGGCGCAAAACCGGGCAACAGAGCGATCGGCTCCGCCGAAGCTCACGCAGGAAGCGGTGCAGTACCAGCCGACGCCAAAGGATTGGCAAAAGTGCCTTTACTGCACGTATTTTCAGGAGCCGAACACCTGCGCCATCGTCGCTGGGACGGTCTCGCCCCGGGGTTGGTGCACGTCATTTCGCTTTGGCGCACGAATAGCGCAACGGGCATCGCTTTATACCAATCGCCGAGTTCGTTGTCGCAGGACCCCTGCCCCTGACGAGAGGGGTTAGGGGAGGGGTCGAAAGCAAGCGTCAAGTCAGCGCGGCAGTGCAACCCGTTTGTTGAAATGCTGCCCTGACTTCGGGACCGTGGCTTCTGCCTTCGTCCAACTTTGCCGCAAGCTTCGTTGGATTTGCGTGGCCTCGATTGGGGCCTGATCACTCGGCGCTAGGCCGCGGTCACGCTGTTGAAGCCCTCGGGATCCCCGTAGATCATGCGAGGTCGAAGCGATCGAGGTTCATCACCTTAGCCCACGCCGCCACGAAGTCTTTCACGAACTTCTCCTTCGAGTCCGCGCACGCATAGACTTCCGCGAAAGCGCGCAGCTGCGAGTGCGAACCGAAGATCAGGTCGACACGGGTGCCGGTCCACTTGATCTCGTTCGTCTTCCGGTCGCGCCCCTCATACACGCCGTCAGAGCCGGCCTGCTGCCATTGCGTGCCCATGTCGAGCAGGTTGGCGAAGAAGTCGTTCGTCAGCGTCTCGGGCCGTTCGGTGAAGACGCCGTGCTTGGACCCTCCGGCGTTGGCGCCAAGGACGCGCAGGCCGCCGACGAGAACCGTCATCTCAGGCGCCGTGAGCGTCAGCAACTGCGCCTTATCCACCAATGCCTCCTCGGGCATCATGAATTGCTTGCCGCTGAGATAGTTGCGGAACCCGTCAGCCGCGCGGTTCGAGCACGGCGAAGGACTCGACGTCGGTCTGCTCCTGCGACGCGTCCATGCGCCCCGGCGTGAAGGGAACCTTCACGTCGTGCCCGGCTGCCTTCGCGGCCTTCTCGATCGCGGCGTTGCCGCCGAGAACGATGAGGTCGGCAAGCGAAACCTTCTTGCCGCCGATGGCCGAGGCGTTGAACTCCTTCTGGATCGCTTCGAGCTTCTGCAGCACCGTTGCGAGCTGCAGCGGCTGATTGACCTCCCAATCCTTCTGCGGCGCGAGGCGGATGCGCGCGCCGTTGGCTCCGCCGCGCTTGTCGGAGCCGCGGAACGTCGACGCCGACGCCCAGGCTGTCGAAACCAGCTCAGACACCGACAGGCCGGACGCGAGGATTTTCGCCTTCAGAGCGGCAATGTCCTGCTCATCGATCAGCGGATGATCCACGGCGGGGATCGGGTCCTGCCAGATCAGCGTCTCCTTCGGCACGAGCGGGCCGAGATAACGGATGATCGGGCCCATGTCGCGATGCGTCAGCTTGAACCACGCGCGGGCGAACGCGTCTGCGAACTGATCCGGATTCTCGTAGAAGCGGCGAGAAACCTTTTCGTAAGCCGGGTCCGTACCGCAGCGAGAGATCCGTGACCAGCATGGTCGGCACACGCCGCTTCGAAGGATCGAAGGGGTCCGGCACCGTGGCGGGCGCGTCCTTGGCCTTAAACTGCCAGACGCCCGCCGGGCTCTTCGTCAGCTCCCATTCGTACTTGAACAGGTTCTCGAAGTAGTAGTTGCTCCACTTCGTGGGCGTTTGCGACCAGATGACCTCCGGCCCGCCGCCGATGGCGTCTGCCCCGACGCCCGTGCCAAACTTGCTCTTCCAGCCGAGGCCCTGATCCTCGATGTTCGCGGCTTCCGGCGCCGGACCGACAAATGACGGATCGCCGGCGCCATGGGTTTTGCCGAAGGTGTGGCCGCCCGCAATCAGCGCGACGGTCTCCTCGTCGTTCATTGCCATGCGGTAGAACGTTTCGCGGATGTCCTTGGCCGCGGCGACCGGATCCGGCTTGCCGTTCGGCCCTTCCGGATTGACGTAGATCAGGCCCATTTGCACGGCCGCGAGCGGATTTTGCAGCTCGCGTTCGCCGCTGTAGCGTTCGTCCCCCAGCCACGTCCCCTCGGGACCCCAGTAGAGCTCTTCGGGCTCCCAAACGTCCACGCGCCCGCCGCCGAAACCGAAGGTTTTGAAGCCCATCAACTCGAGGGCAACGTTGCCGGCCAGGACCATCAGGTCGGCCCAGGAAATTTTCCGGCCGTATTTCTGCTTGATCGGCCACAGCAGCCGGCGTGCCTTGTCGAGGCTCACGTTGTCCGGCCAGCTATTCAGCGGCGCGAAGCGCTGCTGGCCAGAGCCGGCGCCGCCGCGGCCGTCGGCGATGCGGTAGGTGCCTGCGGAGTGCCATGCCATCCGAATCATCAGACCGCCGTAGTGGCCGAAATCGGCCGGCCACCAGTCCTGCGAGTCCGTCATCAGGGCATGGAGGTCCTTGATCACGGCATTCAGATCGAGGCTCTTGAATTCCTTGGCATAATCGAACGCCTCGCCCATCGGATTGGACAGCGCCGGAGTGCTGGTGAAGAACCTGAAGGTTCAGCTGGTTCGGCCACCAGTCGCGGTTGGTCCTGGCAACGGTCGCGTGCGCCACAGGGCACTTGCCCGCACTCTTGTCGTCAGTTATTGCGTCCATGTCTTGCCTCCGATCGCCTTCAGCTTTCTCCGTTCCGAATACAACGACTATCGATCCTTGGAAAAGGACCGTCAGCCGCCAGCAATGTTGTCACATGCGGCCGCACTGAGGGCGACGCCCTCCACTATCGCCTTATGCTGGGTGCGGGTTCGGCCCTGCCCCAGCCCTTTTTCGTTCTTAGGTATTAACACCACCTGCAAAAATCCCCACCGCAGAGGATCGAAGGGGCGCTGCTAGCTCCAAACGATCATGCTATTGCTGGTCACACTAAAAATTTGATGGACTCTGACTGTGGGTGGTGGCCCAACCCGCTCGAATCCTGGCTGTTCAGATTGAGCATGCACAATCCTCAGCGTATTGCGACGTTAACCACGGATAGCATCGGGCAACCCAATGGGCAAGCTGCCGGGATGAGGTCATAGCCCGCCCCGTATCGCCGGCATCGGTTCCCGGTTGAGATCATCAGCCGTGCGGTCTGACTGTATCACGTGTTCAGCCTTTTAGAGCGGCAATCGCCGGGTCGATCCCGCGCAGGCCGGGGAGCATCCGGAGCGCGCTGCCGCCGGATCTCGCGCATCGGCGCAGCTCTGCATAGTATTGGCGGCGGAGGAGAAACGACATGTCCGGCAATCCCGCCTATCTGGCCGGCCTCGACCGCAACCAGGCCAACTATACGCCACTCAACCCGGTGACCTTCCTTGAGCGTGCGGCCTACGTCTATCCCGACCGCTGCTCGGTGATCCACGGGACGTGGCGCATGACCTGGCGGGAAACCTATGCGCGCTGCCGGCGCCTCGCCTCTGCCCTGGCGCGCCGGGGCATCGGGCGCACCGATACGGTCGCCGTCATGGCGCCCAATGTTCCGGCGATGCTGGAAGCGCATTTTGCCATTCCGATGCTGGGCGCGGTGCTGAACACGCTTAACACGCGGCTGGACGCCGAGACCATCGCCTTCATGCTGCGCCACGGCGGCGCGCAGGCACTGATCACGGATCGCGAATTCTCCCCGGTCATCGCCCGCGCTCTCGCGCTGCTGGGGCGGAAGCTTCCGGTCATCGACATTGACGACCCGGCGGCGCCGGGTGGCGAGCGTCTGGGCGACATGACCTACGAGGAGTTTCTGGAGACTGGCGATCCCGGCTTTGCCTGGGAGAACCCGCCCGACGAATGGGACGCGATTTCGCTCAACTACACGTCGGGCACCACCGGCGATCCCAAGGGCGTCGTTACCCATTATCGCGGCGCTTACCTGAACGCGCTCAGCAATATCATCAATTGGAACATGCCGCAGCACCCGGTCTATCTCTGGACCTTGCCGATGTTCCACTGCAACGGCTGGTGCTTTCCCTGGTCGGTCGCCGAACGCGCCGGAACGAATGTATGCCTGCGCAAGGTGGAGGCGCCGGCGATCTGGTCGGCGTTTCGCGACCACGGCATCACGCATCTCTGCGGCGCGCCGGTCGTCTATGCCACGATTATTAACGCGCCGGCCGAGCTGCGCCATGGCGTGTCGCACCGGATTTTCGGCCAGATCGCCGGCGCGGCGCCCCCCGCCGCGATCATCGAAGGCGCCGAGTGCGCGGGCATCGAACTCACGCATGTCTATGGTCTGACCGAAACCTACGGTCCCGCCTCAGTATGCGCCAAGCAGCCGGAATGGGAGCAGCTCACGCTGGACGGACGCGCCGAGCGCAACGGCCGGCAGGGCGTGCGCGTGCCGATGCAGGAGGCGATCACGGTGCTCGATCCCGGCACGATGCAGCCGGTGCCCCGGGACGGCGAGACGATGGGCGAGATCATGTTCCGCGGCAACATCACCATGAAGGGCTATCTCAGCAATCCGGAGGCCACGGCCGAGGCGTTCGCGGGCGGATGGTTCCACACCGGCGATCTCGCAGTGATGCAGCCGGACGGCTACGTAAAGATCCGGGACCGCTCGAAGGACGTGATCATATCAGGTGGCGAGAACATTTCTTCGATCGAGGTCGAGGAAGCGCTGTATCGCCATCCGGCGGTGATGAGCGCGGCCGTGGTGGCCCAGCCCGACGAGAAATGGGGGGAGACGCCGTGCGCCTTCATCGAGTTGAAGCCGGGCGCCAGTGCCACGGCAGAGGAACTGCGCGATTTCTGCCGCGAGCATCTCGCGCACTTCAAAGTCCCCAAGACTTTCGTCTTCCGCGAAATCCCGAAGACATCCACGGGAAAGGTACAAAAATTCCTACTGCGCCAAATGGCACGTTCGGCCAGCGCGATCACGTAGGACGGGTATCACATTACATATTCCGCCGCCGCCGGCTCTGCGATGGCGCCCATCCAATCGGGCTGGCGTACGCGGCGCATAATGGCCTGTTCCACGAGGTCGAAAATGGCCGAGACGGCTTCGGTGGGCGGGGTCGCGGCAGCAGAGCATAAGAAGACATCGAGCGTCGGCGTTGGTTCAACAATCCGCCGCCAGCGGTACCGACCCGCGATCGCACTGATCCAGCCCAGGACGCCCCCGCCGGCCCCGGCATCGATCAAGGACAGAAGCACGGACAAGGAATCGACCTCGGCGACCGGCAACGCCTGCACGCCCGCAGCGACGAAGCATTGCTCGATCGTCTCGCGCATAATGTTTGGCCTTGCGGGCAGAATAAGCTTCTGCCTGGCCAGATCCGCGCATCTTATAGGGCTGGAACGACCAGGTTGGCTCGGTGGCGCTTCGACGAGGAAGGCCGGGTAACGAAACAAGCGCCGCTGCTCCAGTCCCGGATGCAACGGCTGGCAAATGACGGCGATATTGACCGCTCCCCGTAGCAGTTTCCGCTGGCAGAGGTGGCTCGGGCAATCGACGATCTGGACGCAGATCTCGGGATATTTTTGCTGCACTGCGGCAAGAATTGGTGTCGCGAAATCCGCCGCAAAGCTTGATGGCAAGGCGACAGAAACCTTGCCGGTGACCCCCTCCCCCGCTCGCGCGCAGGCGCGTATTCCATCGATCTCCCGCTGCACGGCCAGCCCACGGCGGTAAACCGCCTGCCCCGCTACGGTCGGGCGTACCCCTTGAGGCGAGCGGATCAGCAGCCGGACGCCGAGTTCGGCCTCTAGATTGGCAATTTGCTGGCTCAGCGCCGGCTGCGCCACACGGATGCGCTCCGACGCACGCGAGAAACTACCGGCGTCTACAACCGATATAAAATAACCCAATTGTCTCAGTTTCATAGGAATTGCCGTCGGAGGTTCGGCTCCGCCCCCCTTGTTTTTGTGCATAGCGTGGCTTGCTCACGAAGAGTTTAGCACGCATTTGGCCCGAGACAACCTTTCCGCGAGCGCCGCAAAGCGTCCGTGTATTGTCAAACGCGATAGGCCGATCACGACAAACTATTGGTGCCTGTCGGTCAGACGTATTTGCATCTTAACCCCGGTATACGACGCGAGCCGTGGTCCGCGCCGATCGAAAGCGAGGTCGCAAACGGGGTTGTTAACCGGGATAACCCCTAGCCATGTCACGAGGGGGAAACCATGCTTGCGCGCAGGCAGAAACTTGCGGCCCCACCTGCTTCTGACAGGTGCCGTCATGTTCGGGCGATCCCGGACGTGGTCGCTCCGGCCCCGATCGAATGGATCACGATACCGGCGCGATGCCGATGGAAACCGTCTCGACGATGCGGCAAATGACGCAAGCGGAGCCAAGTCCGTGACAACAAAGAGCCACACATCGGTAATACAAGAAGAGGCATTGTATGCGTGATACCAACCTGGTGTCCGGGGCGCCGCTCTATGCACATCCCGGCCAAGTGGAGAAGCAGCTCGCGGCAGTCGGGCGCCATCGAGGCGAGCCACTCACGCCCGAGCGGATTTTTCCTTTCGATCACCTGCACAACCATCGCATTGAAGCAATGCACCGAGCCGTTGACACGCTTGGCTTGGGACCAGCAAGCAAGGTTCTGGAGATCGGTTCGGGCTTTGGCGGCCAGGCCCGTTATCTCGCTGATCGCACGGCCTGCCACGTGACTGCGCTGGAGCTGCAAGAGACCATGCACGAGACAGCAAGGTGCCTGACCAAACGATGCGGATTGGCGGAGCGCATCACGCATCTCTGCGGTGACGCCCTGATCCACCCTCTGCCATGCGACAGTTTCGATGCCGTAGTGAGCTTGTGCGCAATTCTGCATACTGCCGATCGGCCGCGCCTCTGCACGCGCCTCGCGTGCGCCTTGCATGCCGGCGGAAAATGCTACATCGAGGATTGCTATTTGCACGCGCCGCTGCGCGGTAGAGCCATTCGCGAGATGCAGCGGTACATCTCCGGTCCATCGCTATCGAGCAGTCGCCGATTATGTCCGGGATCTGCGGGAAGCGGGGTTCGTCGATATTGCCGTAACGGATCTGTCCGAAGACTGGGCCGCCTTCGCCGCCAAGACGCCTGTCGGCTTATGAGGCAAACGAGGCCCGTTACGTGCGAGTACTCGAGCAGCCAACGTACGACGCGATCCACGCCCTGTACGCAGCAACTGTACGATTTTATCGGACCGGAAATCTCGGCGGCGTCCGCCTGCTCGCGCGTCGTCCTTAGGTGCTTGATGGAACGTGCGACACCCGCGTCGATACCGCGCGCGCCAGCCGACGCAGCCCCGCCCATTGCTGGCGAAGGTAGCCGCCGCTCGCCAGCGCGTCCTCGGCACTCGGATCGCCGGTCGCCACATAGTCGCGCGTGAAATCGGCTGTGCCGAACAGCATGTCCCACCACGGCAGCACGGCGCCGTAGTTGCAACTGCGCTGGCCAGCCGCCAGGATGCCGTGATGCGCGCGATGAAAGCGCGGGGAGACGATCAGTCGCTCGCCGATAACTCCGAACCGGAGCCGGGCATTGGCATGCGACAGGCTTTCCACGAAACGCAGCATCAGCACCAGCAACGGAAACTGCAACGGCGGCACCCCGATCAGCAATGCGATCACGCCAAACCAGATGAAACCGATAATATCGTCCAGAACGTGATTCCGATCGTCCGACCAGAACGTCATCTGCCGTTGCGCGTGGTGCAAGGAATGCAGCGCCCACCACCATCGGAACCGATGCGACAGGCGATGTCGCCAATAATCCGCGAAATCAAGAATGACGGCGTAGCAAAAGAAGGTCAGCGCCGGATGGCCCATCAGCGCCGGCACCAGCCGCTCCAGCATCGGCGGCACCCAGCCGTGATCGGCCAGCCATCCGTTCAGCCCGACTTGAGCCTGATAGAACAGCACGAAGGTGAACAACGGCAGCACACCGACGCGCGAGATCAGTGTGTAGAGCACGTCCACGGCCACGGCTCGCCGGTCCGGCCAGCGTTCCACCGGCCGCCAACGCTCCAGCGGCACGCACACCGCGTAGGTCAGCGCCACCTGCGCCGCGCCATAGACGGCGAATAGCGCCCAGCTGAAGGAAATTTCCTCCCACCGCATCAAACCCAGCGCATATAGCAGCGGCAGGATCGCGTGTTCCTGGAGCCAGCCGGCGGCGATGTCGAACGGATCAGGCATGGCCGTTTGCCGGCCGGCCCGCCACAGGCTTGGGCGCCGCCAAGTCTGGGTGCAGGAAGATGCCGTGCGGCGACCGTCCCACGGCGATGGTCGTCACCGTCCCGCTCACCGGGTCCAGCACCGCCACGCTCTCAGCGAAGCGGCGTGTGATCCACAGCTTGCCGTCAGGCGCGAACGCGATGTCGTCAGGTCCGCCGGCAATGGCAAAGGTCCGGATCGGCGCCAGGCTGCGCGCGTTCAGTTCCTCGGTCGTGCCTGCCACTCTGTTGTTCACCCAAACCACCTTCCCGTCCGGCGAAAGGTACAGATTATGTGCGCCGCGCCCGGTCACGACATGGCGCAGCACATGCCCATCCGCCGGATCGACTTCGGCCAAGTAGTCGGTTCCCATATCGGCAACCAGCAGCTTGCCGCTGTTCCACAACACTCCGGCCGGTGTCTCGCCCACCGGCTTGTCCCACAAGACCCGCATGGCGCGCAGGTCGATGGCAACCAGCCGGTTGGTCCCTTGCAGGGAGACGAAGACACGGCCCGAATCTGGCGCGTACGCCAGATGACTCGGCATACTGCGCAGCGGGAAGCGCTTGAGCAGCTTATAGCTCTGCGCGTCGTACACATCCACCTGGTTGCGCGCGAGACCGTTCACGACCAGTAGCTTGCCGTCCGGGCTGAAGCCAAGCTGATAGGGGTCGGCCACTACGATTTGCCGCTGCAACGCACCGGTCGCCGGATCGAGCAGCAGCAGCACGTTTCCGGCCGAATCGCCGACCACCAGGCTCTTGCCGTCCGGGCTCAGCGCCCAATGGTGCGGCTCGCGCAACGCCGGGATGCGCTTGACCTCCTTCCGGCTGGCCATATCGATCAGGCTGATCGACGCGCCGGACGAGTTCATGACGAAGCAGAGGCCGGAAGCGGCAGCCGGAAGCGGAACCCAGGCCAGGATAAGCAGCATCAGGCGGAACAAGCGCATTGGAACCATTGTCTCCGATGAGGTTTGCTGACCCGCGGCTACGGAACCTCCCCGGCCACCGCTTCATCGTCCTCGATTGGCGACTCACCCCGCTCCCGGCGCTCCAGCGCGCCCCGGGCAAACACGGCGGAGCAGAAGGCGAACAGCACGGAGGCGGAGGTCGAGATCAGCACGTTGTCGGTAAACGCATGACACGCGAATGCCATGAATACCAGTCGCATGATGGTCCGTTCGCTGCGGACAAGCGGTCGGGTGTTGCTCCAGGCCCACAGCACGAACAACAGGACCAGCAAAGCCCGGCCGATCTGGCCGCCCTCCACGCCAATTCGCAAATACTCGTTGTGCGCCGCCCAGGTGTGCATCTGGCGAACGATGTCGCTGTTCTGCGGCACGATCACATTGCCGGCGCCGACGCCCCAGCCGAACCAGGGCGACGCCGCCTCGGCGCGCTCGAACGGGAGCCAGAGGGCGGCACGACCGCTGAGATCACCGGCATCGTTGACTACTAGCAGGTTGAACAGTCGAAGCGAGGAGAAGGCATCGGCAAACGCGGCCAGCACGGGGAGCAGCGCCGTCCCGCCAAGTGCCATCAGCGCCCTGGCGCGGCCCGGCAACGCCGGAGAAGGCACGAACACCAAGGTGAGCCAGACAACGACCGCGCCATACAGCAATGGTGCGCGCGCGCCCGTCAGGAGCAAGATGACGGCGTTAGCAGCGAGCAGTATCACCTCACGCGCCCGCCCGTTTCGGTAGAGTTCGATCAGGCTGGCATAAACGGACGTGAGCGCGATCGTGGCCAGAAAAGCGGGATGACCGAGCGCGGCGAGCCGCGCGCCGCCGGAATCGACGAATAGCGGGCGCAGCCCGAGCATGTCGAGAACGCAGCCCGCGGTAACGCTGGCCAGCGGAATCCAGCACGCCGCGCCGATGATCGCCTGCGCCCAGCGCCGCGACAGCCGGCTGAAGGAAAAGGCGAAGGGTGCTGCCGAGCCCACGAAGGAACGCAAGCTGTCGCCCGCACTCAACCCGGGGTGCAGGCCATGCGCCAGGCCGGCGGCGAACATAGCGAGAAAGCCGAAAGCGGGATTGAACGGATCAAATCGCGGCCCGAAACGCAGTACGCAGATGGCCGCCAAAACCAACCCCGACGCCTTGACGATCGCGATGGTCGGGGCGAAGGCCTCGCGGCCCACCAGATCGATCAGCGTCATTTCCAGCGTGCAGCCGGCTAGGACGAGCCATAGCGCACTTGCCGCTTCGCTGTGCCGCGCCAGCAGGAAGCCCGCAGCAAGCACACCGGCGCCTGCCAAAAGCCACCAAAACAGGCCCGGTGCGACCAGGGCCGAAGTAATGCAACACAAGAAAAAGCCGGCCACGGCCAGCGAAGCGGCCGACGGCGGGCGCATGGCATCGGTCACGGCCGCATCCTGCTTGCCCTGTCCCGGCGAACCCTCATCCGGCCGGGTTAACGAAGTTCTTCCCGATCGCTAAGCTCGCCTTGCACGGTCGGGGAGCGCAGGCATGGACGGCGAGATGCGGGTGATCGCCAAAGGTCTAACCTTCCCCGAAGGGCCGGTCGCGCAGCGCGATGGCTCGGTCGTGCTGGTGGAGATCGAACGCCAGACCGTGACTCGTGTGCGGCTGGATGGCACCGTGACCCCGATCGCGCGAATCGGCGGCGGCCCGAATGGTCTCGCGGCTGGCCCCGGCGGCAGTTTCTACGTCTGCAACAATGGCGGCTTCGCCTGGCGGTTCGAGCGCGGCTTCCTACGCCCGTTCGCCCAGTCCTCGGACTACACGGGCGGCCGGATCGAGCGGCTGGATCCGAACACCGGCGCGGTGCAGCCACTCTACGAACGATGCGGCGAACACCGCTTGCGCGGGCCCAACGACATCGTCTTCGATGCGCATGGTGGGTTCTACTTCACCGATCTGGGCAAGGTGCGCCCACGCGAGCGCGACCATGGCGGCCTTTACTATGCGCGCGCCGACGGAAGCGGCATCGTGGAAGTCGCCTATCCGATGCTGACCCCGAACGGCGTGGGCCTCTCGCCCGACGGGCGCACCGTCTATGTGGCCGAGACCGAGAGCGCGCGACTATGGGCATTTGATATTCAGGCGCCGGGGATTGTCGCGAAGCGGCCATTTCCCTCTCCGCATGGCGGGCGGCTGGTGATCGGGCTCGGCGGATTCCAGCGCTTCGACAGCCTGGCCGTCGCGGAATCGGGCAATATCTGCGTGGCCACCCTGATTACCGGCTGCATCACCGTCATCGCCCCGGACGGCACGCTGCTGCGGCAGGTGCCAACCGACGACGTGCTCACCACCAACATCTGTTTCGGCGGGCCGGACCGGCGCATCGCGTACATAACTCTGTCCGGCAAGGGGCAGCTTGTGGCGATGGAGTGGCCGGAGCCGGGGCTCAAGCTCGCGCACGAAATCTGACGAGATCCGCGGCAAGTGAAAAAAGCCTGGGCCCCGGAATTGGTCGGCTTCCCGGCTGAATGTGCCACAGGCGCTAGCGATACACCGGCATTTCGCACCGCAACGCGTACGAGCCAGAACAGGGTTACAGCTTTTCCCTGATGACCTGGATTGCCGCCATAAGGCTGGGCACGTCAACGTGATACGAGTCGGAGGATGGATCAGCGCTGTCGCCGCCGGCCCTATCGTTCTTGGCGAAATACACGTGCCAGTCCAACCCGCAAAGAAAGCAGGTTGCGCGCACGAAGCCGTCGAAGAAGCGTTCCGGTTGGATCTCTAATATTAAAGCACCGGGATCGCAAAACCCGATATTTGCCATAGCGGCTCCCGCTTCACCCACCACCAGACGAGAGGAAGCGGCAATCGAGACCTGCTCGGCTACCGAGAGGCGCTCGGGCTGAACCACTTCGATGCCCTCGCTGCGCAGGGCGTCCTCGACCTCCGGCCGATTAACCAGACGACGCCGCTGCAGCGCGCGCGACAGGAAGATTTGCCGGCTGCGCGTGCTCGCCGGTGAGCCGATAACGAACCTCGCCGTGTCCAATACGGTCCGAATAAACCGGCTTGGATAGGACAGGTGCATGGACAGCATGTCCGTCACCAGCACCTTGTCGAAGCGGGTCGGTTCGATGATCTCCCGATACCGGTCGAGGCAACTCAATGCACTCAGGATGTCCCTCTGCCATGGAGCGAGTTCGGGACCGACAATCCGCCAGTTGCGCCAGGGCATGGCATGCACGTACTGCAGCACCGCCGGCAGGCCGTCATAAAGGAAGTGACCGTAGTTATAGATTCCCGATCCGCAGATAGGCACGGCGGTGGTGCGACCTCTTGGCAGTGTCATTGGGTCACGCTTGTAATATGTTTTCCCGTCTTGTCCGACGCGGTAGAGGTGAGGTTCAAGAGATGGCACTGCAGCGGGGCCAAAATTCGAGGTCATATTGTCAACGCTTGCCGCAAAGAACCCCCGCTCGATGCTCTGAATTAGCGTCGAGCGCGGAGAGACGACAACGTTATGAAGCAAAAAGGAAGAAATGGAATTCATTTCGATGATATTGTGCATGATGGTTTCCAGGCCTGAAGATTCCCCCGGACCAAAGAGATTTCGTCCCGGTACCAGGGGTTCCCGAGGGACTTCGCATAATCGCGAGGGGCGTGAAGAAATCTGGAATCCGCCGCACGCGGCGAGTTTACCAATCGGACAAGCTCAAAAAATGAGCCAACACCTTCCAGCTCATCACCGCTAAACGTGCCGATCGGTGTCTTTGAAGCAAGGGAAGCGGATGAGCTGCGGATGACAGAGCGCTTTATGAAACTCCGAATCCCTCTTCGCACTAAATGTTCCCTTCCGTATCATTTCTCGGAATACGCGCGGCCGCACCGCACATCATCGAAAAAGCACGGTCCGTTAAAGCTCGTCGACGGACTCAGGCTCGCGCACCGAACCTGACCAGATCGGCGGCGAGTTGCGCCAGCGGCGCGCGCCAGTCCCCCTCGCACTCCTGGCGATAGAGCCGCATGGTTGGATACCAGGGCGAGTCGGTTCGCCGATCCTGCCAGCGCCAGTCGGCCCGGGCTTTCAACAACAGCGCCGTCGGCCGGCTCAGCGTGCCCGCCAGATGCGCCACCATCGTATCCACGGTAACGACCAGGTCGACCGAGGCGATCAGGGAAGCGGTGGTGATCATGTCGGATATCGTATCGCTTGGATTTGCCCAAGCAAGCTTCGACCCTTCCCCCAACCCCTCCCGCAAAGGGAGGGCGGGGCTTCGGCTGACCACTTCGCCGCGCCGGGGCGCAGACGTGGCAGGTTCGGACTGCAACCGCACCAAACGCACTCCCGCGAGCGCCGGAAGCAGCTCGGCCAACGGAACAGACCGCGCGCCGTCCCAGTCCCCCGAACGCCAGCACACCCCGACCGTAAAGCCCGTGCCGACGCGCTCGCGCGCATCGCGGATGGCCTCGGCCGGAACAGCGATCCCGGGCAGGGTCATGTCGGACGGCGGCAGGCGAAGCGCGTGCATCAGGTCCATGATCTCGATATCGCATTCCTCCGGCTTGAGCGGCGCGTCAACGTCGAACGGAACGACCCGGTCGGCCCCATCGGCGTGCGCGAGCAGCGGCGCCAGCTCGGGCTGAACCTCCAGCGTCACATCCGCCGCGCGGCGGCGCAGGGCGGGCAGGTAGCGGGCGAATTGCAGCGTGTCGCCGAGGCCGTGATAGCAGCGCACGAGCACGCGCCGGCCATCGAACGGACGGCCATCCCAAACGAAGCGCAGATGATACGGCAAGCGCGGATCGTCCGGAACGCCGCGTCGCCCGGCCAGAACCTCGTCGTTCACCGCGAATGCGGCGGCGAAATCGCCGCGGCGCATCGCCGTCTCCCAACGCGAAGCGGCGTCGTGCATCCGCGCCGGTTAGTCTTCCAGAGCGAACCCGGCCTTCAACGTCACCTGATAGGATTTCAACGAGCCGCTTTCGATTGAGCCCCGGATTTGCGTTACCTCGAACCAGTTCAGGTTGCGCAGCGTGGCGGAGGCTCGCTCCAGGGCATTGTCGATCGCGTCCGAAATGCTGTCCTGGGAAGTTCCGACCAGCTCGATCAGCTTATAGACAGGCTCGGCCATGACACTGCTCCCGTTGTGGCTCAGTTGCTAACTACTGAAGCCGGACCGGGTGGCAGCACCGCGCCGATTTGACCGGGCGGCGCAGCCTCTATTCCAGCGGCATCGCCCATCGCCATGCATCCCAGCCCGGCGCGTAGGTCCGGTTGGTCTGCGAAGGATCACGATTGACCAAGGGGCGGGCAAACAGCGGATGCCGCATGCTGCGCACCTCGTGCTCGATCGTGAACAGCACGCTGTTGGACTCCACATCGACGATGTCGGTGAACCGGTACTGATGCTGATCGCTCTCCTCGGTGATCAGCCCACGTTCCAGAAGCCGCCGATGCGGCCCCGAGAAGTCGGCCAACGTGATCTGGATATGATGGCCGTCATAGGCCGGAAGCTCGGCCTCGGTTTCACGGAACAGGATGCGGTTTCCGTCGCCCAGTGCGGCCCAAGCATGGGCGCCGCGCTGGTCCTCCGCCACACCCGCGAGACCGCCGAGGATTTCGCGGTAAAATCGCGCAATGGCCTCCAGCCCGGTGCCGCGCGGCACGTCGCATTCGACATACGGCATGCCCAGCGTCATCCGTCCGAATCGCGCGGCATCGGGAGCGTGGCAACGGATACGGTTGCCCCAGGGGCAGGTTGTTTCGACCGCATCATTCGTTGCGCGGAACGAGAACCGCGTTCCCTCCAGGCTGGCCTGCACCCTGTGCAGCCGGTGCAGCAACGCTTCGAGATCGGGTATCACCAGCCCGGTCGTGCCGCGCACGACCTGCGGCGCGCGCGTCGGCAGATGAAACTGCGCGCGGCCCACGTTGATCCACATATTGTCCGTGCTGGTCATCAGGTAGGGATCACGCGTGAGACCGAGCGCCGAGACATAGAACAAAGTCGCCAGGTGCTGGTCCGGCACGGTCACATTTACATGGCCCAGCTCGACGATATTGCCCAGATCTTCGATGCTGCGGTCGTAGCGCGGTGTGCGCGCAGGGTCATCCATGTCTCATCTCCCCGGAAACGGTCGGCAACATTCGTAACCGCGTTCCATCAGGCCGCCTTACCCGGCCCGAACAGCCCGCCCAGGCGCGCCAGCTCGGCCAAATTGTCGTCGGCGTCGCCGAACATCTGATCGATCATTGTCACGCGCTTGAAGTGATGACCGACCTTGTATTCCATCGTCATGCCGATGCCGCCATGCAGCTGGATCGCTTCCTGTCCGATATGCCGGCCGGACCGGCCGATCTGCACCTTGGCCGCGACGATCGCGCGCCGGCGCTCCGGCGCATCCGCCTCCTCGGCCATAACGGTTGCCAACAGCGCCATGCTGCGCGCCTGTTCCAGCGCGGTCAGCATGTCCACCGCGCGGTGCTGCAACGCCTGGAACTGACCGATCGGGCGGCCGAACTGCTTGCGCGTCTTGAGGTAGTCAACGGTGGTTTCGACCATCGCCGCCATGGCACCGACCGCCTCGGCGCAGAGCGCCGCGATCGCCGCATCGACCACCTGCTCGATCACCGGCAGCGCGTTGCCGGGCTCGCCCAGCACCGCTTCCGCGCGGGCGCCGTCGAAACTGATTTCCGCCGCACGCAGCCCATCCTGCGTCGGGTAGCCCCGCTTCGACACGCCAGCGGCGCCGGCGTCCACCAGGAACAGCCCGACGCCGTCCCGATCGGTGCGGGCGCCGGAGACGCGCGCCGTGACCAGGAGCCGCTCGGCGCTGTCGCCGTGCAGCACCACGGATTTCGCGCCGTCGATCACCCAGAACGCCCCGTCCCGGCGCGCACGCGTGGTGACATCCGCCAGGTTCCAGCGTGACTGGCGCTCGACATGGGCAAAGGCAAGGCGAAGTTTGCCTTGCGCGATGTCCGGCACCAGAGCGGGCTTCTGCTCATCGGTCGCCGCGCGACGGATCAGGCCGCCGCCGAGGACCACGGTCGCGAGATAGGGTTCCAACACAAGGCCGCGCCCGAACGCCTCCATCACGATCATGGTCTCGACGGCGCCGCCGCCGAAGCCACCGAGTTCCTCGGAAAAGGGCAAGCCGAGCAGGCCAAGTTCGGCGTACTGGCCCCAAAGCTCCCGGCTCCAGCCGTCGGGTTCGGCCATATATTTCTTGCGCTGCTCGAACTGGTAGCGATCGGCGACGAGCCGCTCCACGCTTTCCTTCAGCAGCCGCTGCTCCTCGCTGAAATCGAAATCCATGCGTTCCCCCGATGGGCTACGTGGGCAGGCTGCTTACAGCCCCAGGATCGCCTTGGCGACGATGTTGCGCTGAATCTCGTTGGAGCCGCCGTAGATCGAGACCTTGCGGACGTTGAAATAGGTCGGCCCCGCGGACGCGGCGTAGTCGGGACCGACAAACGGCTCGTTCTGACCCTGATCGGGCGGCTGGTACGGCATCACGTAGGGGCCGACCACCTCCATCATCAGCTCGGTCAATTGCTGCTGGATCACCGATCCCTTCAGCTTCAGGATCGAAGAAGCCGGGTTTTGCCGCCCCTTGGCGAGTTTGCGTTCATCGGAAACCACCCGCAGCTGGGTCATCTCCAGCGCCTTCAGCTCGACCTCGACGGCGGCGAGCTTCTCGCGAAACCGCGGCTTGTCTATCAGCGGTTCATCGCCCACGCGTTCCAGCGCGGCCAGCTCCTTGATGCGCGCGATCTTGGCCTTGGAGGCGCCGACGCGGGCGATCCCGGTGCGTTCGTTGCCGAGCAGGAACTTGGCATAGTCCCAGCCCTTGTTCTCCTGGCCGACCAGGTTCTCCGCCGGCACCTCGACATCATCGAAGAAGACCTCGTTGACCTCGCGCCCGCCGTCGATGGTGACGATCGGGCGAACCGTGATTCCAGGCGTCTTCATGTCGATCAGCAGGAAGGAGATCCCCTCCTGCGGCTTGGCGCCCGGATCGGTGCGCACCAGGCAGAAGATCCAGTCCGCGTATTGCGCCAGCGTGGTCCAGGTCTTCTGGCCGTTGACGATGTATTTATCGCCCTTGCGCTCGGCGCGGGTGCGAAGCGAGGCAAGGTCGGAGCCCGACCCCGGCTCGGAAAATCCCTGACACCAGAAATCATCGGCATTTGCCGCGCGCGGCAGGAAACGGTGCTTGTGCTCCTCGCTGCCGAACTGCGCGATGACGGGGCCGACCATGGTGACGTTGAACGGGATCGGATGCGGCACATAGGCTTGCTGCATCTCGTCCTGGTAAAGATAGACCTGCACCGGGCTCCAGTCCTGTCCGCCCCAGGCGACCGGCCAATTGGGGGTCGCCCAGCCGCGCGCGTTCAGGATCCGCTGGCTGGTGACCATGTCCTCCTTCGAGAGATGCTCGCCTTCGCGCGCTTTCAGCCGGATCGCCTCGGGGATTTCCGCAGTGAAGACGCGGCGCGCCTCCTCGCGGAAAGCAAGCTCCTCGTCGGTGAAGTTGAGGTCCATTGCGGGCTCCCTGATCCGGTGCGGGGCGTGGCCAGGGCACAGTGTCGCGCGCCGCGCGAAGCGGCGTCAATGCGGCGGCCGCAAACCCGTCGCGCCAGACCCGCCGCCCGTTCTCACTCCGCCGCCTGGCGTTTCAGCCTATCAGCAAACTGCTTGCGGAACTTCACCACCTTCGGCGCGATCACCGCCTGGCAATAGCCGCTCCAGGGATTGCGGGCGAAATAGTCGTGATGTTCGGGCTCGGCCGGCCAAAACGCGTCTAGCGGCTTCACTTCCGTGACCAGCGGCGCCGGCCAGAGCTTTGCCTCGCTGATCTCCCGCATCACCGCCTCTGCGGTCTGCCGCTGCGCGTCCGATCCGGTGAGGATAACCGAGCGATATTGCGGCCCTACGTCGTTGCCCTGACGGTCACGCGTGGTCGGATCGTGGATGGTGAAGAAGACCCGCAACAAATCCGCGTAGCTGATCTGCGCCGGGTCGAATTTGACCTGCACGACCTCGACGTGACCCGTGTTTCCGTTGCAGACCTGCTTGTAACTCGGTTGCGCCACGTGTCCGCCGGCGTAGCCGGACATGACGCTGCTCACTCCGCGCAGATCCTTGAACACGGCCTCCAGGCACCAGAAGCACCCGCCGCCAAGGATTGCCAGTTCCTCGTTCATTGCCCGCCTCCCTGTCCTGTCAAATTCCTTACATATGGGCTGACGCCCCACCGAAAGAGTTCGCCGGCGCTACGGTGGGAAGGCAAAGGGGCGTCTCAATCCGCTAACACGACGACGCCGGCCAGTGCAACCGGCCGGCGCCCGATCGAGCGACGGGCATAGCGATCGCCCAATCACGGAGTAACGCGATGAACAGCATCGCGCGCTCCGCAAGTGAATACCGTGGTGGACGTGACCATGACGTCAAGATCGTCACCGGCGCCGGTAGGCGGGGTCGGGGGTGCGCGGGCGGAACGTCGGCGGCCCGTTCCTTCGAGCTCGTTCATCCCGTCACCGGCGCTGCGGCGGCCAAGGTCTCGTTGAAGATCGCGCTCAGCACCGGAGCCAGCGCCCGGTAGTCCGGGGCGCGCGGCGCATTCGGCCGCCAGGCAAGCCCGATGGTGCGCCAGGCGCCCGCGCCCGCGAGCGGACGCAGCACGAGATCGGTACCGCCGACGATCCCGGCAGCTACGGCAAGGCGAGGCACCAGCGTGATGCCGAGCCCGCTGGCTACCATCTGCACCAGCGTGTGCAAACTGGTGGCGGCGAATGCATCCTGGGTGCCGGCGTACCGGCCACACACCGCGAGCGCCTGCTCGCGCAGACAATGTCCTTCCTCCAGCAGCAGCATCCGTTCGCTCGCTAGAGCGGAGATCGGCACACGTTCCTCAGTCGCCAGCGGGTGCTTTGGCGGCAACGCCACCATGAACTCGTCGCGGGCTACGCTGAGCGCGTCGGCGCCCCCGCAATCACAAGGCAGCGCAAGTAACATCACGTCGAGACCGCTGGAACCGAGACGCTCCACCAGCCGCGCGGTGAGATCTTCGCGCAAATAGAGCCGAAGGCCCGGAAAGGCGGAGCGCAAGGCAGGCATCAAACGCGGCAGCAGGAACGGTCCGATTGTTGGGATGACGCCGAGCCGTAACAGTCCAGCCATAGGGCCTCGCGCCGCATCGGCTGCCTCCGTAAACGCCTCCAGCGCCGCCAAGGCATCGCGCGCGCGCTCGACCAGTTCCAGGCCGAGCGGGGTAAAGACCACCCGCTTCCCGGCCGCGCGATCGAGGAGATGCGCATCCAGCTGGCGCTCCAATGCCAGAATGCCGGCCGAAAGCGTGGATTGCGTTACCGCGCAGGACGCGGCGGCGCGGCCGAAATGCCGACTCTCGGCGAGCGTGGTCAAGTATCGGAGCTGTTGCGGGCTCGGAAGCGGTATCATCGGTCGAACCGATCGAAAATCGCAGAATCATTTAGTGGCACGGCTCGTGTCAGAGCGCCAGAGCCATTGCCTGGAGCCCGGGCCCAAGGCACAGGTCGGCTAAGCGCCGCGTTCGCCTCGCGAACCGACCTCTTTCGCGCGCGGCGCGGGAGAGGTGAACTGTGGGGTTAGTCGTTTACACCCGGGCTGGCGATGATCTTGTTCAGCTCAGATACGTCACCCCCGGCAAAATCAGCTCGGTCTGGTTGGCCAGCAGCACGGTTATCCCGCTTCGGCCACGCTGCTGCTGGTAATCGGGTTCCCGGCGAAACCGCTGAACACCAACTGGTCGAGGCCAGGTTTGAAGTCGTTGATGGTCACGACACCACCACCGACACTGCCGAGAAAGCTGAACGTGCTGCCGGACGTTGATTGATCGTACACGGTCAAGCTGCCGCTGCCCGCCGTTATCGTGTCCTGACCAGCGCCCGTGAGCACCACATCCTGACCCGACCCGGCAATGAAACGCATGCCACCGCTGCCGCCCGCGATGGTGGCATTCGCGCCCGTTTCGGTGATCGTGTCGTTGCCATTGGATTGCACACCGATCGTCCCCGAAGCCAGCGCGACGGACGTGGTTTTGCCGGGCTGCGTCAGAACCGAGACCGCGACCGCCGGATGCGGCGGAAACGGAAGCCGCGCCGCCAGCGAGTGTCAGTCGTGCGGTGCCGGGAACGGCGGTATCAATGAAGCTCACCGTCGCAGCGATCTCGCTAATATCGGTCAGCGCCGACGCGGACGTAACGGTAGCGACGGCGCCCCGCTCCGCGATCACCGTGTCCGTCGTCCGGCTCTGCAAGGTCAGGGTTTCCCGGCCGTTGAGGACGAAGGTTGAAGACCCGGCTCCGCCGGCGATCGTCGCCGTGCCGCTCGCTTGGATCCAGCAATTCGCATCGCCGACTGTGATCGTGTCATTGCCGCCGGCGAAAACCGTGGACGGTCCCGAGAGGCGCAATGTGTCGCTCGCCCCGGAAGCGGTCCTGATCGTGTCACCTCCCGCGGTGTCGTTCAGCGCGATTCCACCGGAGCCACCCACGATCACGTCGCGTCCGGCGCTCACATTCGCGGTCAGCAGGCCCGCACCACCCAGAATGCGGAGGCCGGAAACAAAATCGTTGACCGTATTGGCCGCCGGACCCGCGACATAGGTATAGGCGCTGTCACCATAGAGATTGACGGTGGTGCCGGGGCCGCCATGCACTACGCCGCCCTGATCGCCTTGGCTATACACGTCGAGCCTTCCCGCCGGATTGCCCTCGAGGATTTGCGCCGCGCCGTGAATTTGGATCGTATAGTTTCCGGCGCCCGTACGGATGATATCTGAGCCGAAGGACGTAATCGTGAAGTTGCCGGCCGCAAGGTTGATTTTCGCGCCGATCGTACCGGAGGCCGTCGTGATCGACATGGCCCCGTTCCACACGTAACCCGACGCCGAGCCGCCGGCGATGGTGGCGACGGACTTCAGGCGACCCTGCGAGACGTTGATCGCGGCGGTGCCGAGATTCTCCTGGAACCCGAGATACACGTCCGGCCCCGTCACCGTCACGGCACCGCCATTGGTGATATCGAACACATCGGAGCCGCCGACCTCCGTGACCACGGCTCGGCCGCCATTTACTGCGAACTGGTTATCGGAACTGTTCGACACCACCTTCGCCGTCCCCGTGATAGAGACGGACTTGTTGCCGGTCGCGGCGAAAACGATCGCATCGGTCCCGGCGCTGGCGATCGTATCGTCGCCGTTCGCATCCTGGAAGGTCAGCGTGTTCCTGCTATCGGCGGCGGTATAGACGACTTCGCCGTCGCCCGAACGCGCGGTATAGTGAATGCCCCCGGCGCCGCCGACCACGATTACGTGTCCGGCATTGATCGCGACCGTGAGCAGTCCACCGCCTCCCTGCACGGCCCAGCCTGATTGGCTGACATTGACGCGATGCGCCAGGTTGTCGCCGGAGAAATTCTCGGTGTTCGTTCCCGGGGCGACGGTCGCCTGCGAGGACGCGGCGATCAGCGTTCCATTGCCATCGACGTTGCCGCTTTGGCTGCCGATCCCGCTAATGATCTGGTCGGCTGAGATATTCATCAGCATGTTGCCGGTGACGCTCACCGGGATCAGAGTTCTGGTTGAGAACCGCGAAGGCTTGCGGGCCTAGATCATTGAATGAGGTTGTTTCTGACTGATAGGCTGGAGCCTGCATAGGGCAGGCCCTCGCCGCCGAAGTGGATGATTGAATCATTCGAGGCGTCCGGGCCTTTTTCGATCGTGTTGCCCTGAACAATGTCCTGCCCGCCGTTCGGCAGGTCGATGTCGTAGCTGGCTGTGCCGGTCGGGCCATCGACGATTGTGTTGCCCTGGATAATGTTAGTTTCCGCACGACTCTTCAGCTCGTGCCCGACAACGGCGTTGGTGAACGTGCTGCTCGAGACCGTCGAGCGTCGCGACATTGCCCACGTAAAGATTGTGAGTTTGGCCGTCGCCGATGCCGTTATGATCGAAGGTGCATCCCTGGATGACGATTGTGCCGGTTCCCTGCACCGCCGGCGTCGCCAGCATGCCGTCCTGGTTGTCGTGAAAATCGTCGTTGAGCAGGGTCAGGTTGCCGGACTGGTAGCGGATGCCGGCTCCGTTGCTGCCCATCCCCGGATCGGTCGCGGCGCCGGAAAACGCAATGTTCTCGATCGTCGCGTCGGCGTTGACGGTAAAGATCCCTTTCTCGTCCGGCGGCGGCGCCGTGTCCACCAGATTGACCATCCCGCCCACGCCGACGATCGTAACCGCGACGTTGATCACGGCGTGATCATTCACATACGTGCCGGACGCGACGTCGATCGTGTCTCCGGCCTGCGCGGCGGCGACCGCAGCGCTTATGGTTGCATGGTACCGTTGCTGCCGACGGTCAGGACGCTCATCGTGTCGCTCCGAAGGCGCCTGCGAAACGCGGGCCTTCACGGATGCGGAGACGTCCTGCACTCCGACGCTTGCGCTGCTTTTCGATCGGCACATTGTGCCGGGCCGGGTTTCCGAGCCGTTAATGCGGGTCCGATTTCTGCGACCAGTCCAAGCAGTGGCGACCGGCGCTTGCTATCCTTTCCGGAGCGGCAATTCCGATACACGCACCTGTGCGCACAAACCAGGAACGCCGGTCGACCTCGGGTTGCCCCGCGAAGCGACGCGGTAGGGTCACGCTTCTTCGGTGGCGCGGCGTAGCGCTCGAGACAGATATCGGACGATCAAATTCGCGGTCGCGTTGGCGATCGGCGCAGTGATCGGACAGATGCCGCATCTTTGTCACCGCGGTCGCGCCATCATCGAGCGCGACGGAAAGCTGCCGAATTCATCGTGACATACGGTCCACGCAATGGCAAACGGGCGTGAGGAAGCGGCGAGTCTCGTCGTGGAAATATAGTCAACGCTGTGGCAAACCGCGCAATAGGAGGGCGGTCTCGTCGTGTCCGGGGCCGGGTTGAAGCCTCACCTCCGGCTCCTCCGCCATGCCGGTGATGGCGCACGCGGCGGCGGCGACGGTGTGCCAGCGCAAGCGAATCATGTCACCGTCACCGTCACGACTTGCGGAACATTGTTGTGGTAGCCCGCCGGGTTGAACTTCAGCGTCGGCGACTGCGTCTCGCCGGTGTTGCTGGTCGCGCGTGCCGAAATCGCGGCTCCGTCCGGCGGCAAAGCGCGCCGGTCTCGAAATGGAACGGACGGAACGCGAAGCGCCCGGCATCGGCACCGAGCGTCGCCGCACGCCACGTGCGTCCGCCATCGACGGAGACCTCGACGGATCGGATTCCGTTGCCGCGGTCCCACGCCACACCTTGCACCGTAGACGCCGCTCCGAGGCACCGACGAACCGCCAAGCGGCGCCGCTATAACCGAGTTCACAACCATGTCCGTGATCGGTTCGGACTTCGCTTCGATCTGGCTGGTAAAAGGATGCGCGACGGGAAACATTCCCTTCGGCACGCGATACGATTTGCGCATCCAGAAATTGTCAGTACGATTTGCGCATCCAGAAACTGTCGAGCGGGCGGCTGCTCACCTCGATCGCCGTCACGTGCTTCATCCAATAGGTCGCGGTCCAGCCTGGCACGATCACACGCGCGGGAACCCGTTGAGCAGCGGCAGTTTCTCGCCGTTCATGGCGTAGGCTATAATGACTTCGTCGGCCAATGCCTTTTCCATCGGCAGGCTCTTGCGGAAGTCCGGCGTTTGTTGCAGTACCGGTCCGTCCGCGCCGTCCAGCCAGACTTCGACGGCCGTGGCCTCCACTCCGGCCTTGCCGAGCACGTCGCGCAGCCTGGCGCCACGCCAAACGGCACCGCCCATGGCGCCATAGCCCCATTGGACGCCCGGAACATGCGGCGGAAGACAGCCCGCGGCGGCTGCCCGGAACACTGGCAGACGGCGGCGACCTCCACGGCCGGGAAATCCCGGCGGAGCTGGTCGAGCGACAACTCAAAGGAACGCTCCGCCGCATCGCCGCCAACCCGGAGCGACCAGTTTTCAAGCTCGCTCATCTCGGGGATGCCGGCGAGGTGATAACGGACAAAGAACCTGTCGTTCGGTGTGACCGCGTCGGCGAAGGTTTCAATCGGCGCCTCGTAATTGGGCGGGCGGTAGCTGAGCTTGATGAGCGGCTGTTTTCCCGGGAGAGCTGCCAGCACGGCCTCGGCTCGCGTGCCCTCGGGCAACAGGCCACTCATCCAGAGGACCGGATCGGCGGAATGCGCTGGCCGCGCCGCAACCCCGCCCGTCAAGCACCGACCCGAAACCGGTCAGCAGAGCGCGACGCCGGCATATCGCCCGACATCCCTCATCCCAGAGCCTCGGCCAGCAGTTCCAGCGCCCGCGCGGCGAAGCGGCGCATATTGGCGACGCGATCGGGACTGCCGGTCTCCAGCGTTATGGCACGCGCAGTCGGCCCGTCGAGCGCGATGCAAGTGTGCCCCGGCGCGTCGCCGTAGCGGTTGCCGGTCGGCCCCGTCGCACCGGTTTCGGCGAGGCCCCAGCTTGCGCCGCAACGCTCGCGTACGGTTCGGGCGAGCAGCGCGGCGTAGGGCTCGGTGGACGCGCGCATGCCATTGGGCAGCGGCTCTTCGATCGCCAGCAGACCGGCGCGAGCGCGGGCCGTGTAGATCACGCCACCGCCCAGGAAATACGCGCTCGCCCCCGGAACGGCGAGCAGCGCCGCCGAGATCAGCCCGCCGGTGGAGGATTTCGCGACGGCAATGGTCTCGCCGCGCGCCTTCAGCCTGACCGGACAGACGCTCGGCGATCGGGATCAGCTCCTGCATGCGACGCGGTTCCTTCCACACTGAGGCGGCAAGAGGCTCGCACAGGGCTACCGCCCGGGCAACGCCTTGGCCACGCGCCGCTCCCGGTTCACACTAGGGCGAAGCAAGTCGATCAGGAGGAGGATTTCGCATGGCTGAGCGCGTCGCGGTCGTCACGGGTGCTGGCAGTGGCATTGGCCGCGCCTCCGCATTGGCCCTGCTCGCCGATGGCTACGCCGTCGCGCTTGCCGGGCGCCGGCGTGAAGCATTGGACGAAACCGCGCAGATGGCTAAGGCCGGCCGGCCTCTGCCGGTGCCGACCGACGTGGCCGATCCCGGTTCGGTTGCCGCGCTCTTCGCCGCGGTCGAAGGAGCGCTTCGGGCGCCTGGACGTGCTGTTCAACAATGCCGGGGGCAATGTGCCGACCACAATTTCGGCGATCTGACCTTTGAACAGTGGAAGTCGGTCGTGGACGTGAACCTGAACGGCATGTTCCTGTGCGCCAACGCCGCATTCAGGCTGATGCGCGAACAATCGCCGCAGGGCGGGCGGATCATCAACAACGGCTCGATCTCCGCGCACACGCCGCGGCCGGGTTCAGCCCGCGTACACGACAACCAAGCACGCAATCACCGGGCTTACAAAGACGATCTCCCTCGATGGTCGGCAATACGATATCGCGTGCAGTCAGATCGATATCGGCAATGCCGTCACGCCGATGACGCAACGCATGAACTTAGGGGGTGCCGCAGCCGAACGGCACGACGATGGTCGAGCCCCGGATGGATGTGGAGCATGTCGCACGCTCGATCCTGTTCATGGCGAATCTGCCGCTCGATACGAATGTGCAGTTCATCACCATAATGGCGACGAAGATGCCGTTCGTTGGCAGGGGCTGACTGCGGCAGAAGGCTGTGTTCCGCGCCACGGAGACTGCGTTCGCCGCATTCGGCCTGCTGCTTGCCGGCAGCGGCATAGCGGCGGCGACGACAAGGTTACATTCGGGCTGGACTGGAAGGCGGAAGCTGAATACGGCGGCTTCTACCAAGCGGTGGCGACCGGCATCTACGCGCGCCACGGGCTTGATGTTACGATCGAGCAGGGTGGCCCGCAGGTCAATCACATGCAGCTGCTGATGGCCGGGCGGGTGCAGTTCAACCTCTCGGGCGGGCAGGCCATCGAGTTCGTGCAGCAGAAACTACCCTTCATTGCCATTGCCGCCATCTTCCAGAAATCGCCGTCGGTGCTCATCGCGCATCCCGGAATGGGTGAGGACAGTTTCCCGGCGCTGAAGGGCAGACCGGTAGAGATTGCGGCCGATGCGCGCAACAGCTGGTGGCGCTTTCTGGCGGGCAAGTTCGGCTACACCGACCGTCAGGTCCGCCCCTACACATTCAATCTGGCGCCGTTCCTGGCCGACAAGACGCTGGCCCAGCAGGGCTATCTCGGCTCCGAGCCGTTTTTGATCGAACAGCAGGCGCATTTCAGGCCGGTCGTGCTGCCGATCGCGGATGGGGGCTATCCGGGCTACGACAATATCATCGCCACCGGCACGAAACTGGTGGCCGAGCACCCGGATCTCGTGCAGCGCTTCGTCGATGCATCGATCGAAGGTTGGTACTCGTATCTCTACGACGACCCGGCCCCGGCCGACGCGTTGATCCGACACGCCAATCCGGAGATGTCCCGGGATCTGATCGCGTATGGGCGAGGCGTGATGAACCGATACGGCATCGTCGATTCGGGTGATGCGCGCACGCTTGGCATCGGTGCCATGACCGACGCACGCTGGGCGGCGTTCTACCGATCCATGGCGGATATCGGCGTCTACCCGCCGGGGCTCGATATCCGGCCGGCCTACACGCTTCGTTTCGTCGACCACCGCGTTGGCATGCGGCCATCCCGCTTGCGGGATCAGAACGCCGGCCATTAGCGTGACCACCATGCAGGATTCAAGTTCGCGCCCCTGGAAGGGGCTCGATACGGGTCGAATGCCGGACTTCATCGGCTACGACCAAGCTGAGCGGATGGTCACATCCCTGCTCGATCGCGCAGCTTCGTGGCAGCCCGAATGTGTCGCGGCGATCACCCGTGGCGGGCTGGTGCCCGGCACCATCGCCGCCTGCCTGCTGGCATTGCCGCTGGCAATTCTGGGTTTCGAGCGGCAAACCGGCCGCGTGCGCTGGATTGGCGACCCGCCCGAAGCGCGGCGTGTTCTGCTCGTGGATGATTGCTGCGCCACGGGTGCCACGATGCGGGCGGCACGGTTTGCCTTGCTTGACGAAGGCCGCGCCGTGCTGACCCTCACGATCGTACACGACCCGGAGACGACGGGGTTTCTTCCCGATCTGTCGCATCCGATGCGCGCGCTGTTTCGTCTGCCGTGGGAACGCGGCGAGGCGACGCCTGCTGCCCGCGCCCTTCGTGCCACCGGAGCCGCGGCTGACCGGGCCACCGAGCGACCGTTCCAAGGACTGGACCTCGACGGCGTTTTCCTGACGGACATTGCGCGCGCGGAATACGAGGCCGATCTGCCAGCGACCCTTGCCCGGCGCGCAGCGCTGGAACTTCTGTCCTCCCTGCCTCACTTCACGCCCGACCGCGCCGTGATCGTCACCGGCCGCCCGGAAATGGACCGCGAGGCGACCATCGCCTGGCTTGCTCGCCACGGCCACGCGGCGCTGCCGGTGGTCTGCCGGCCCGACCATTTGCCGAATGATCCGGCTACGGTTGCGGGCTACAAGGCCGAGGCGGCAACCCGATGGGGGTGCACGCATTTCGTCGAAAGCGACCCGGAGCAGGCCATCCTGATCGCGGCGGCGGCGCCGCACCTGATCGTAAGCTGGTGGTCGGCGACCACGATGCGCGCCCATGTGGTCAGCGCGGCGCCGGGGCCGGCTCCGGTTGCTCGCTACGCTGCCCCGTAATCAATCAACTGCCGCACCGGCGCTCCCGATTTCAGGCGCGCGAATCCCTCATTGATCTCGTTCAGCTTGATCCTCCCCGAGATGAGATGATCGAGCTTGAGCCGGCCCTGGCGCCACAGTTCCAGCAGTCGCGGCATGTCCACGCGGAAGCGGTTGCCGCCCATCGAGGTACCCTGGATCTTGCGGTCGCGCAGGAAGTCGGCGCCATGCAGCTCGATTTTGGTGCCGAACGGGATCATGCCGATGATCGTCGCCACACCGCCGGGACGGAGCATGGCAAAGGACTGCTCAGCGGTTTTCTTTAGACCGATTGCCTCGAACGCATAGGGCACGCCGCCGCCGGAAAGCTCCTTCACCGCCTCGACCGGATCGACGTTGGAGGCGTTGATCGTGTCGGTCGCCCCCATCTCGCGCGCTTTCTCCAGCTTGGTGGCGTTGGTGTCGATCGCAATGATGCGCTCGGCTCCGGCTATCGCTGCGCCGTTTACCGCCGATAGACCGATGCCGCCGCAGCCGATCACCGCCACCGGTACTGCCCGGCTCCACTTTCGCCGCGTGGAATATCGCGCCGACACCGGTCATCACACCGCAGCCTACCAGCGCGGCACGATCCAGCGGAATATCGTCCCGGATCTTCACCATAGCATGCTCATGCACCAGCATCTGCTCGGCGAAAGCGGAGAGATTGAGCCCCTGGTGCAGCACTTCGCCGCGCCAGCGCAGCCGGCGCGCGGCCCCCGGCAGCAGCTTGACCTCAGTGTTTTCGCACAGATTGGGATGGCCGGTCATGCATTGCGGGCACTCGCCGCAGAACACCGAAAGACACGTGATGACGTGATCGCCCGGCTTCACATATGTCACGTCCTCGCCCACCTCTTCCACGATCGCCGCCGCCTCATGCCCCAGCACGCAGGGCATCGGGTACGGGTAGAGGCCTTCCATGAAATGTAGATCGCTGTGACAGAGGCCGGCGAAGGCGGTGCGCAGCAGCACTTCGCGGCGCTTCGGTCGCTCGACCTCCACGTCCTCGATAGTCAGCGGCGTGTTGGGCTCATGCAGAACGGCGGCCTTCATGCTGCGTCTCCGTTTTTATATCCCCTCACGGGTGGGATCGCCGCATGGCGCCGTCCGATGACGTCGCAATCGCCCGCGTTCCCTCCGGAATCGACGGAGTCTGCCCAAGGTCGCGGATGCACGCCAGCCCCCGCGAGACCCCGGCCGCCTGCGAGCAGCCGGGCGAGTGCGGCAGCAATCGGCAGACCAGTTGCGTCCTCGTAATAGGTAAAGCCGGGCGATGGATTCACCTCGAAGCATACAAACTCACCCTCCGGTGTCCGGCGCAAATCGATGCCCGCGAAATCGAGACGAAGCGCTGCGGCCAGGTGGCGGCACTGTTCGATTATGGCGGGAGGCAGCGCGCACGCGCTGACCCGAGGCCGCTCCGCCTCGCTGGCCGGGTACCGGTAGTCGATTGCGGGCGAGACCACCTCGCAAGCGAAGACCGCGTCTCCCAGCACGTGGACTCGAACGTCCGTGCCGGGGATCCAACGCTGGAACTGCGTCGGGTAGGTCGCGAGATCGCCGTCGCGGGAGCCCTCGGCCGGATCGTAACGAGCAACGATGCTGCGCACCCCGCTCGCGGATTTGTAAATCAGTGGGACGTGTTTCGCATTGAAGTCCGCGAGTGCCGCGGGATCGTTCGTAACCAGCGTATTAGGCACCGCGAAACCGGCTCGATGGATCAGCGCTGCCTGATAGGGCTTGGAGGTATTTGAGCTCATCGCCTCCGGCCGGTTCACGATCCGCACTGGCGCAACGTCCAGCCAGCTGAGCAGCGCCTCCTCCAACGCGGCGGTCCGCCGCCGCTCCGCCCCATCGCCGCCGCGCTCGGCCGGCGAGCTGGGCCGGTCCCACCGGCCGGATATAGGCCGCCGTGATACTGGCGAGATCGAGCGAGCCGCCAGCGGTGTGCAGCGTCCCGTATAGCTCGTTGCCGCTCTTGGGCTCGAACCGGGCTGGCGGCGTTTTGTTCTGATCAAGAAAGAACGTCGCCGCCCCGCGCCGTTCGAGCGCTGCAAGAACGGCCGCAATCGGTGGATCGTCAGGCACGCCCCAGACCAGGATCATGCTCGCCCACTCAAGCGCTGACGGAGTGCCGCCCGTACGTCTTCCCGATCGATCGGCGGCCAAGGTGTTGCGGATAGCAACTCACCCTCCGGCGTAAATCGGCAGCCCAATAGCTCGATCCCCGCAGCGCGCGCGAGCGCGGTACTGAAAGCCACGAGCCGCGCATCACTCGTACCAAAGCAGCACTCGCCGATCACCACCAACTCCGTTACGGATTCGCCTTCGGTGCGCTCGGCGCATGCTATGGGAATGCCAAGCGCGTGCGCGGCATAGCGCCAGCGTACCTCACGCCAGTTGGGACCGGCGAGCGCGCCGCCGGATGGCGCGTTCAGAACCGGGCACTCTTGTGCTGCAAGCCATGCCAGCAGCACCGCTGTCATCTCCGCCGCGACATACTCCCGATGCGCAGGAGCAACATGCGCAAGCTCCTCGGCGAAGATGCGCGGCCGCAGCGTCAGAATGCCCGTTATCGTGTCGTTCGGGATGACGCGTCCGTTTGCCACGCATCGGCTGCATGCATGGTCCGGGACGTGCAGCGCCCAACCGGGCCGGCTTAGATCCTCGGCCGAAAGCAAGCTGGCCGATGGCTCACCCCAATGGGCTACGAGGGAGCGCGCACGCGGGTCGTGCGCGCTCCCGACGACAATGATCAAGTCTGCTGCGTTTGCCGCGTGCGCGGGCGCGAAGGCGGTGTTGCTGGCTGGGCTGCGCCGGCTCCGACCTCAGGCCGCTCGGGGCTGCGGATGAACGGGCGCTGACCGTTCTGCTCGGCGTGGACTGCCATGTCGTCCAGCCGCTGCGCGAGCTGAGCAATGATCGCCATTAGCCCCGGATTCCGCCATACTGCTTGCGGCCTCGCCGGTCGCGACTTCAAGCTCCTTGATCTCGTGCTTGAGTTCCTTGATTTCCTTCAGCTTGAGGATCACGACGTTGACCGGCACCGGGTCGGACGCGATGCCGTTCGCCACAACAGTTAGCTGGGACGCACCGAGCGGGGTGCCGGCCGGCACAGTGAACTCGGTGTTATGCACTACGGTTCCGGTGTTCACTCCAAGGGTGGAGTGATTGAAGGTCCGGCAATAGGTGATATGGCCGGTGGCATTGTTACGGATACGCACGATCGGGTAGTTCGTGGCCATTGTCGCATCGTCGCCATAGCTTACGGCTTGCGACAACCCGTTGATCTGACGTCCCGACAGCCCGTGCGTGGAACCGATCTGCACGCTGGTCGGCGCGCTCGTGATCGTGGGCTTCCAGACCGGGTCGGGGGAACCTGTTGGGGTATAGACCTGAATATTGTTCGAACCATTCGCGAACATCACCTGCCCGGTCGGCAGCAGCAGGAAACGCCCCACGAAAGGCGGTCCGCCATTGGTGGGCGGATTGGGCGCCGGGGCGAGCGTGTTCGTGGCCGGGTTGAACTCGAAGAAGTAGGTTGGGCTCAGGTAGTCGCCGCTGACGCCATCGACCGGCCCGGCCACGCACAGCACGAGGCCATTCGGCATCAGGCAGCCCGGCGCATCCTTGGCACCCAGCTTCTGGCCCGCGACTTGTGGCGGGAAGGTTGGCCCCTGTACCCAGTTCCCAAGCTGCGTTGAGACCGGCGGCGGCGTATAGAGCGCGGTCTGGCCAGTGGCGCCGATGGCGAATAGCCTTCCATCCGGCAGCAGCAGCGCCGGACCGATCTCAATCGAACTGGTTTCCACCAGGCTAGTCGGGGTGTTGCCGCTCGAAATCCACTGATTGAGAGCGATGACAAACTTCTCGGTCTGCGGTGCACCGGCGCAATCAACCGTTATGACGGTCTGATCGGGCAGCAGCGTCCAAGTCTCCTCATTGGTCGTGCTGTTGTGCTTGCTGCCTGCGGCGGACCAGCTATTTGCAACAGGATCGTAGATCGCGCACCGATTGTCGGTGATCGATCCGAGCAGCACGCGCCCATCGGGCAGCACGCAGCAGGAGGCGTCGCCGATATGCGTCCATCCGGCAGGCGTGGCGATCGAAGTCCATTTATTCGCAACCGGGTCGTAGATCTCGGCCGCCAGCAGGTCCACGCTTGCGCCGTTGTTATATTCGCCCCCGGCCACGAATACGCGGCCGTCGCGCAGGACGGCGGAGGCAAAATAGAGCGGGCCGTTAGGGCCATCGGCGAGTTGCGACCAGGTGGCGTTGAGATAGTTTCCGGTTGCGTCCGGCGTAAGCCGCCACCAGTGCGGCGTGTCCGAATTTCGACACATGACCGTGCCGTCCGTCAGTAGCAGCATCGTTCCGCAACCGAAAGGTGCTTGGTTACTGAGAGCAGTCCAGATTCCCGGTATGGGTTTCCTCCTTTATCGACAAATTGGATTGATTTTGATACCGCATGACTACAGCACGCCGTTGGGACGGCCTACGTTGGCTCGTCCGCTCGTCCGAGTCCCCGAGGCGGATAGGCTTATTTGGCCTATTCGCAACCTACGAAAGATTGTCTGCGAATGCAATATTCTTAGTTGTCATGTATCAAAATCACCGTCCCTGACCAGAGCTACGGTGGCTAGCATTCGGCGAGCTCGCCCGAAAATCGCATGTTGCTGGAAGCCAGCTGAGGATGGCCGGCCCAGGCTCGCCTCCGGGCCGGCCATCCGAACTTTGGCGTTACTGGTTCGTGGCCGGCGCATTCATCTGATTGGGGGCCATGTTGTCCATCTTCATGTGATCCATGCCCATCTGCCCGCCGCCCATCTGGCCGCCGCCCATTTGGCCACCGCCCATCTGGCCCATGCCGCCCCCGCCTGGCGTGAACGTCCTGCCCTGCTGCGCGGCTTGCAGGCTCATTTCGTTCAGATGCGCGACCGCCGCGTCGCCCGTGTCGCGTTGTGTAGCTCGCATCGCGTGGTGCGTGGCGTGGTGCATGGCGTGAGCATGCGCCATGCCGCTCTTCATCGGCTTCGTCGGGTTCTCCGGGGTTTCCGCGCTCTGCGTATTGGGCATATTGGGCGGGCCAGCCATGTTGCCGGTAGTGGGCTTCATCTGCTCCGGCGGCGTATTCGCGCTCGGGCTCGCCGCATTGGCGCCGGTATTCGCAGTGGGGGGCGTGTTCATCGTCGGCGCCGGGGCGGTGGCGTTGTTCTCGCCCCCGGGATTGGTGTTTTGGGCAAGCGCCGGCAGCGCTCCGATTGTCGCGAAGCCAAGCGCGAGCGCGCCCAGCGTGGTGGTGATACGTGCGGTCATGGATAATTCTCCCCTGCCGTGACAAGCCGGAGCGTGCTCCGGCGCAAGCAGCGCAATTATAACACTCGGAATTGCACTTCCCTACAGACGCCTGTTGGATTGCGCTCGCTACAGGGGAGCAGACTTCACAAGCCCGTGAGAGGCGCGCGCGACAACGCTTGCCAGCGTCTTCTCCATCGCGTAGTGTCGCGAAATGCGAGACATCCAAGCCACCAGGCGATTTTGGTACCGCTGGTATCGACCGGCGGCCTAGGATCGCGTCACTCGCAATATCCCGAAGCCGCCTCATCCGGGCGGCTTTCGCATTTCCAATAGGACATACGTTCGGCGCCTGGACCAAGCGGCCTCATCAAGACAGGAGGCCAGCATGCCATCGGAAAGCCGCTTCTCCCCATTCGACTTCGACGTCGTGACAGACCCAACGGAGGGCGTTGCGCCACCCGCCCCGGGCAAACCTCCGCCCCGCCACGCCGAACCCGGTGCGGCGCCGGCCGGTCAAACCGTCAACGTAGAATTGCCAGATCGCAGCCCTGATCAGCCTGCAACACCTGTTCGGCCATAATGCGATCCCAGCCGCGCGCGGGCTTGGCGGGCGCCCGCCAGGCGGCGCGGCGCCGCGCAAGCTCGTCATCGGCCACCATCAGATCGAGCCGGCGCTCGCGCACGGAAAGGCGGATGCGGTCACCCGTCTCCGCCAGCGCGAGCGGACCGCCGGCCGCCGCTTCCGGCGTGACGTGCAGGACGATTGTGCCAAAAGCCGTGCCCGACATCCGGCAATCACTGATGCGAACCATATCCTTCACGCCGGCACGCGCGAGCGGGGCCGGAATGGGAAGGTAGCCCGCTTCCGGCATTCCCGCCGGCGTCAGCGGACCGGCATTCTTCAGCACCAGAATGTCGCGTTCGGTAACGTCGAGCGTCGGATCATCGATCCGGGTCGCAAGATCCTCAAGCCCGTCGAAGACCACGGCGCGGGCTTCCAGCTCGAACAGATCCGGTGTCGCGGCACTCCGCTTGAGTAGCGCACCGCGAGGCGCAAGCGAGCCGAACAGCGCGATCAGCCCGCCGACCGGGCTGACCGGGTCCGCCCGGCTGCGAATGAAGCGCCGATCGACGAACGCGGGCTCGCGCAGGCGCCGGGCGAGCGTCCCCCCGGTCACGTCGCGCGCGTCATCACGCAGAAGGTCGCGCAATTCCCACAACAGCGCTGGCATGCCGCCGGCGGCATGGAAGTCCTCCATATAGCCCTCGCCAGTGGGCTTGAGGTCGACCAGCACGGGCGTAGTTTCGGATAATTCGTTCAGACGGCGGAGACCGACCTGGATACCGCGCCGGCCGGCGATGGCGGTGAGATGGATCAGCGCGTTGGTCGAACCGCCGAGCGCCAGCAATACGCGCAGCGCATTCTCGACCGCATGCGCGGTAATGATCTCCGACGGTCGCACCGGATCGCCGATCAAACGTACGGCGAGCGCCCCGGCCTCCTCGGCCGCGCGCAGCCGGTCGGCATGCACCGCCGGTATGGCGGCATGTCCCTCCGGCATCATCCCGAGCGTCTCGGCGAGGCAAGCCATTGTGCTCGCCGTCCCCATCACTCCGCAGGTGCCCGCGGTCGCGGCAAGCCGGTCTTCGATTTCGTCGATCCGCCCTTCTGATACCGTGCCGGCGCGATACGCCGCCCAATAGCGGCGGCAATCGGTGCAGGCCGACAGCCGCTCGCCCTGAAACGGCGTTGCCAGCATCGGGCCGGTGACGAGTTGCACGCACGGGATATCGGCCGAAGCCGCGGCCATGAGCTGCGCCGGCACGGACTTGTCGCACCCGCCCACCAGCACCGCCGCATCCATCGGCTGCGCCGTCAGCATCGCCTCGGTATCAAGTGCAGCGAGATTGCGGTAGTGCATGCTGGTCGGAAACAGTGACGGTTCGGAAAGGGAGATGGTGGGAAACGCCATCGGCAGCGCACCGGAAGCGAGCACGCCGCGTTTCACCGCCTCGATCAGCTCGGGCATGGTGCGGTGGCAGTTGTTGTAAGCCGAGCGCGTGTCGACGATGCCGACCACCGGCCGATCCAGCAGGGCCTGGGAATAGCCCATCGATTTCGCGAAGGAGCGGCGCAGGTAAAGGGCGAAGTCGCGATCGCCGTAATTGGCCGTGTTGCGGGCGAGCCCGCGCTTGCGTTGGGCGTCTTCGTTCATAGGTGGTAGGCTACGGCCGCCTGGCTGCGCCGGCAATTCGCGTCGCCTGCGTTCTGCCATGAGATTACCGATGAAGGAGCAACCGATGGCTGCGATAATCCCCGACGCCTTCAAGGATTTGCTGGAGAAGAAAATCGCCTACGCGAATGTCGCCACCGTGATGTCCGACGGCTCGCCGCAGGTCACGCCGGTCTGGTTCGATTACTCGAACGGACACATCCGCGTGAACACTGCTAAAGGCCGGGTGAAGGCGCGGACCATGACGCAGGGTGCAAAGGTCGCGCTGGCGATCATGGACCCGGACAATGCGTATCGTTACATCCAGATCCGCGGCCACGTCGGACGCACGACGGAAAGCGGGGCGGACGCGCATATCGACTCGCTCGCCAAGAAGTATCTCGGCAAGGACAAATACCCGTTCCGCCAACCGGGCGAGCAGCGCTTGATGGTTGAGATCGTGCCCGAAGCGGTGCAGACGATGGCGGCTTAAGGTTTCGTTGCTCAATTTCCCTCTCCGCTCATTCCCGCGCAAGCGGGAATCCAGGCGGCAAACCGGGTAAGTCCTGGACCCCCACTTGCGCGTGTATGAACGGGGCGGGGAGAGGAGCCGCAGAGCTGCTATCGCTGCTCTGGAAACCAATCGCCGAGCACCTGCTGCTCGGTGACGGTCGCCGCATCAATGTCGATGCGCGATTGCTCGTTGAAGTCCGCCAGTGACCCCGAACCAGCATTCACGCCGGGGACGTTTCCGCCGCAATCATGGCGGGAATGTCGCGTCGAAGGCTCCGGCTGTCCTCGAGGAGTCGCTCAATCTCGCGCCGCGCGTCGCACGCTTTCACGCCAGCTTCGGACCGGCTCCGTCGCGGGCGACGCCTCCAGTTTCAGCAGGTGCTCGATCACCGTTCCGATGTGACTGGACAGAGCCCGACGGTCGGCCACACCCAAGCTTTCGATCTCCTCGGCCACATGCATCCAGTCGATCGGCGCGTTCGCTCCTGCGCTCGCCGCCGCCCGCAACGCCCGCGCTTGCTCCTCGCTCCACCGCACAAGGTCATGCTCGTGAAGGTCTTGCATCGCGTCGGGATAGCACATCGCGGCCGCCACTAATATCTGCAACCCGGAATGCTTCGGCGCTTTGTGGTATCATATTACCGCCAAGGCAAACCCTTGACCGGACGCGGCTTTGCCGGCATAAGCCGCCGCCATTTGAGGAATTGCCGGATGAAGACCACCATCTCGCTCAAGCCAGCCGAGGTGAGCAAGGATTGGGTGCTGATCGACGCCGAGGGCGTGGTGCTCGGGCGCTTGGCCAGCCTGATCGCGATGCGGCTACGCGGCAAGCACAAGCCACAATACACGCCGCATGTCGATTGCGGCGACAATGTCGTGGTGGTCAACGCTGGCAAGGTGCAAATCACGGGCAACAAGGCGGATCAGTCGGTGTTTTACTGGCACACCGGCTACCCCGGCGGCATCAAGGGCCGTACCATCCGCCAGCGACTCGCGGGCAAGCATCCCGAGCAGGTGCTGGAAAAAGCGGTCGAACGCATGATCACGCGTGGCCCGCTGCAACGTCGCCAGATGAGACATCTCTACGTTTACGCCGGGCCGGAGCATCCGCACGACGGGCAGCAGCCGCGCCGGCTTGATGTCGCGGCGATGAATCCGAAGAACAAGAGGGGCTGAGCGCATGTCCGGAACCCAGCAAACCCGCACCCTCGCCGACCTCAAAGATCTCATATCGCAGGCTGCACCGGCCGCGCCCGGCGTGACCCCGACCGGCGAGCAGCCACGGGGCGAACCAAAGCGCGACGCACTCGGCCGATCCTACGCCACGGGCCGCCGGAAGGACGCGGTGGCGCGCGTCTGGGTGAAGCCCGGCAAGGGTGACATCACGGTGAACGGCCGCAAAGCCGCACAGTATTTTGCCCGGCCCGTGCTACGCATGCTGATCACGCAGCCGTTTCTGGTTGCCGACCGCTACAATCAGTTTGATGTCATCTGCACCGTCACGGGCGGCGGCTTGTCCGGCCAGGCTGGCGCGGTGCGGCACGGCATCAGCCGGGCACTCACTAACTACGAGCCGGATTTGCGCGGCATTTTGAAAGTGGCCGGCTTCCTCACCCGCGATCCCCGCGTGGTCGAGCGCAAGAAATACGGCAAGGCCAAGGCCCGGCGCAGCTTCCAGTTCAGCAAACGCTGAAACCGCCCGCCGAGTTGGCGAAAGCCGGTGCGGCCTATTAGGCTGGCACGACGTAGCGCGGAGCCGGGAAAATGGCGACCAGACGCGTGTTCATCGACGGCGAGGCTGGCACCACGGGGCTGGAGATCCGGGAGCGATTGCGCGGGCTTGCCGGGGTCGAGATGCAGAGCCTGCCCGATGCGCATCGCAAGGATCCAGCCGCACGCCGCGACGTCATGGCAAGCGTCGATCTGATCGTGCTGTGCTTGCCGGACGATGCCGCGCGTCAATCGGTGGCACTTGCCGCGAAACTCGGCGAGGCAGCGCCGAAAATCCTGGATGCGAGCACCGCACATCGCACTCACTCCGGCTGGGTGTACGGCTTTCCCGAACTCGCCGAAGACCAGACCGAGCGTATCGCGCGGGCCCGCAAAGTGGCCAATCCCGGCTGCTATGCCACCGGCGCGATCGCGCTGATCCGTCCGTTGGTCGATGCGGGGCTGCTGGCGCCGGATCATCCGCTCTGCATCAGTGCGGTGAGCGGCTATTCCGGCGGCGGACGTGCAATGATCGCGGCACATGAACGCGATCACGGTCCCGCCTTCGAACTTTACGCGCTCGGCCTGGAGCATAAGCACGTGCCCGAGACGGTGCTGCACGGCGGGCTGTCGCGCCGGCCGATCTTTGTCCCGTCGGTCGGACATTTCCGACAAGGCATGCTGGTCTCTATTCCGTTGCACCTGGACACGCTGCCGTGCCGACCCGAACCGGACGAGCTGCGTGCGGCGCTTGCCGCGCGTTATGCGAATTGCCGCTACATTCGGGTCGCTGAGGCCGACGTGGCGAGCCGGCTGGAGGCCGAAGCGCTGAACGGCACCAACGTGCTGGAGCTGTTCGTCTTCGCCAATGAGCAGCACCGTCACGCGCTGCTGGTCGCGCGGCTCGATAATCTGGGCAAAGGCGCCTCGGGAGCAGCAGTGCAGAATTTGTGTCTTATGCTGGCGATCGCCATGCCGGCCGAGCGGGAGCGCGCCTATGCCTGATCGTCAGCCTGACCGTCCCTGGGGCTCCGGCCCGCTCTATGTGCTGGACGGCATCGCCCCACGCATCGATCCCACCGCGTTCATCGCCCCCACGGCGGCGGTTATCGGCGATGTGGAGATCGGCCCCGAGACCGGCATCTGGTTCGGCTGCGTGGCGCGGGGCGATACTAATTTCATCCGCATCGGCGCGCGGACCAATATTCAGGATGGCACGATCATTCACGTGGACCACGCGACGTTTCCCACCGTTATCGGTGATGATGTCACGGTCGGGCATGCTGCGATCGTCCATGCCTGCACACTGAAGGACCGCGCCTTCGTCGGCATGGGTTCGACCGTGCTGGACGGCGCGGTGATCGAAGAAGGCGGCATGCTGGGTGCGGGCGGCCTGCTCACTCCCGGCAAGGTGATCGGGCGCTACGAGCTATGGACCGGCTCGCCCGCCAAGCTCCGGCGCGTAATGGACGAGGAGGAGCGGCGCAAATTCGACCGCAACGCCGTTGAGTACCCGGGAGTTGGCGGCGCGTTACCGTGCGGGGTTCGGGCGTTAGCGGCCTTACTGCGGCACTCCCACGACGAGACAGAACGACGCTACGTTCAGAGGCACGACCTCGGTGAGCCGGAAACCGGCGGCTTCGTAGATCGTCCTGAACTCCGCTTTCGTCCGTTCGCGCCCACTTGTGGCGACCATCATGTGCATATCCAACAGAAGCGCTTCCCGGTGCTCTGCGCTCGCGTCGACACGCCCCGGCAGCACGCGTTCCAGCAGCAGAAGCTTGCCGTGCGCTGGCATCGCACGCCGGCAGTTCCTGAGAATGTTGATGCTGCGGTCGTCGTCCCAATCGTGGATCACGCTTTTCAGCAGATAGGCGTCAGCGCCGCCAGGCACCGACTTGAAGAAGTCACCCGAGACCGTCTCACAGCGATCCGTTAGCCCCGCCTCGGCCAAGAGCTTGCCGGCTTCCTCCATTGCGCTCGGCATGTCGAACAGAATGCCTCTTGTTGCGGGATTGGCCTTGAGGATCGCCGCAAGCAAAGTACCGGTGCCGCCCCCAATATCCAGGATCGTTCGAAAGGTTGAGAAATCATAGCCGGCCACGGCGGCGGTCACGATGCCGCGTGTCATATCGGCCATCGCAGCGTTGAACAACGCGGCACGCTCCGGATTGGACGCCATGTGCTCGAACGCGCCCATTCCAAACAGGTGGTGGTAGCCGTCTTCTCCCGTTCGGAGAATATGCATGAGATCCAGCCAGATACGCCAGGTAGGTTCGCTGCCGAACAGGATCGCCCAGTTCCGCACCGAGGCCGGCGCGCCGGTTTTGAGCAGCGCGTCCAATTGAGTCAGGGCGAAGCAGTCCGGTTCGATTTCAGTGAACACGCCATGGGCCGAAGCGCACGCAGTGCCCGGCGGAGCAAGGGCGCGTGCATCTTGGTCACTTGCGCCAGCGCTTCTGCACCCTTCGGACCATCTGACATGAGATCGGCGAGGCCGAGCTGACAGGCCACGCTGAGCAGTTGCGTCAGCATGAAACCTCTCATCATCGCCCCGATAGAAGCGCGGAGCTCCTGCGGGTCAGCGCCTTCGATATCACCTTTCAACATGATCGTCCTCCCGGACCGGCTTTCGCTGTCAACCGCCACGCACCGGCCCGAATAATTCCCAGTAGCGGCCATTGAACCTGGCCAGTTGCATCTTGCTGATCGTGTACCGGTCGGAAACGCTCGTCCTGGCACGGATGCCCGGCAGGAGCACCGGCACATCAAGATTCAGGTTCAGCGCCTGGCGCATGATGTTCGGCCGGCCGATGTCGTCGCCGCATTGCCTCAGCGTCTGCACCAGAAGCTGCGCGGCGATGTAACCGCCCGCGTATAAACCATTCGCGGGATCGCTGCCCGGAACATATTTGCGCATCCAGGCAAGCCAGTCTCGCATGCCGCGATCGTCACTCCACTGCGGGTCGCCCGGATCCTTGACGAAGCTTGCGGAGATGAGTCCCAAGGACTTATCCAGCACGGCGGGTCTCAGCGTGGCAGCAATCGATTGCGATGGAGAGTTCAGAATTGGCCGATCGCCACCCAATGTCCCATGTCTTTCGGATCGCCTGAGCGGCGAATTTCGGGGTAGTGAACATCATCAGCGTGTCAGCGCCGGAGGCGCGCAACGTCGCGATCTGGGAATTGATCGTCGGATCAGAGACTTCGTAGCTTGCCGCGGCGACCAGCACTTTTTCGGTCTGCTCGCCGAGCCGGTCGCGCACACCACGCACGCCATCCTTGCCGAGATCGTCGTTCTGATAGAGCACGGCAATCCTTGCGCCCGGCTTCTGCGTCAGGGCGTAGTCCGCGTAGATGCCGCCCTCGGTCCGGTAAGTTGGAACAAGCCCCATGCTCCAGGGAAACTTTGCATCGCCCCACCTGGAGGCGCCGCTGATGATGAAAATGTGCGGCACCAGGCTGTCGTTGAGATACTTTTGAATGGCCGCATTCGTCGGGGTGCCAAGCGTGCCGGCAATCGCCAGCACGCCCTCCTGCTCGATCAGCTTGCGAGTAAGCTCCAGTGCCTTTGGCGGGCTGTATTCGTTGTCCAGGCTGATGAGCCTGATCTTGCGGCCGTTCACCCCACCCTGATCATTGATCATCGCGATATACGCGAGCTGCGCCTTGCCCACGACGCCATAGGCAGAAGCAGGACCGCTATACGGTATGGTGTTGCCGATCCTGATTTCGGTCGATCGTTCCGTCGATGCCGCATCCGCTCGCGCCCGCGCAGGGGTCGCGAATGCAACCGCCGAAGCGGCCAAGAAATCACGTCGGTTCATGTTCGCCGCTCCCCTCCGAGATGGCGCCAGCTCTCAGCCACCCATCACCGGTCCAAACTGTTCCCAGATGCGCCCGTCGAACCGAGCGAGTTGCATTTGTTTGATAGGGAAGCGGTCGGCCTGGCTGGTCGTCGCGCGGATGCCCGGCAGCAGCATTGGCAAGTCCAGGTTCAGGCGCAAGGCTTGGCGCATGACGTTGCGCCGTGTCAGATCCTCGCCGCATTGCATCAACACCTGGATCAGCAGCCTCGCGGAGAGGGAGCCCAGGACATAGAGGCTGTCCGAAATATCGCCGTCCGGAACGTAGTCCCGCATCCAGGCAAGCCAGTTCCGCATTCCCGGGTCGTCATTCCATTGCGGCGCGCCGGGGTATTTGATGAAGTTCGACGCGATAATACCCGATGACTTATCCAGCCCGGCCGGCCGCAGCGTACCGCCGATCGACGCCGATACCCAGTTCAGGAATCGCAGCGGTCGCCAGCCCATGTCCCATGAGGTGCGGATCGCCTGCGTGGCGACTTCGCGGCTGTGAACATCATCAGCGTGTCGGCGCCGGAGGCGCGCAAGGTCGCGACCTGCGGCTCAATCGCTACATCCGTGGCGTCGTAGTGTGCCCTGGCAACCACCATCCGCTCGGTCAGCTCCCCGAGCCCGTGGCGGAGGCCCCGCAAGCCTTCTCGGCCGACATCGTCATTTTGATAGAGCGCCGCGATTTTGGCATCCGGCCGGTGCGCGAGCACATATTGGCCATAGATGCATGCCTCGTTCCGATATGTTGGAATGAGGCCCATACTCCAGGGATAGTGTTTCGGATCGCCCCACCTGGAGGCACCGCTGATAACAAGAATATGCGGCACCTCGCTGTCGTTGAGGTATTTCTGAATAGCAGCATTGGTGGGCGTGCCAACAGTGCCGGCAACCGCCAGCACGCCGTCCTGCTCGACCAACCGGCCCGTCAGCTCCAGCGTCCTGGAAGGGCTGTATTGGTTGTCCAAACTGATCAGCTTGAGCTTGCGGCCATTTACGCCACCTCGGTCATTTACCATGGCGATGTAAGCAAGCTGCGCCTTGCCGATCACGCCGTAAGCGGAGGCCGGACCGCTATAGGGTATGGTGTTGCCGATCCTGATTTCGGTTGCTGTAACGCCCGCATCATCCTCGGCCCGCGCCAGCGCGGGTGAGGCAAGAGCGGCCGCTGCAGCAGCCACGAAGTCACGTCGGTTCACGGCCAGTACGCTCCGCGGACAGCGCCCGCTCTGCGGGGCGAACCGGTGTTCGCCCACAACGAAATGGCGCCAAACGAAAGGGCTGAGCCCTGCGGCCGAGGCGGCGCAATGCCGGCACGCTAGGTCGTCATTCCAGGCGATGTCAACGAAAACCGTATCTTGCGTATCGGAGATTTAATGCAACCTTAACGTGTTGACGAGCCCCGGGCAAAGGGCCACGGTCAGACCGATATCGGTGCGCAAGCCGCACAATCAAAGGAGGCTTTTATGCAGCTCGGGCGTCTTGCCGTCTGGTATCCGATGGACCGACTGGACGGCCCGCAGATCCGGGACTTCCTGGGCGCGGTGGAAGGGCTCGGTTATGACGCGCTTTGGTATCCGGAGGCGCGCGGCTACGAATTGCTGTCGCTCGCCGGCTTCATGCTGGGCCACACCAAGCGGCTCAAGATCGGCAGCTCGATTGCCAGCATCTATGCGCGCGACGCCTTCACTGCCCGGCGCGGTTATGCCACGCTCACCGGACTTTACGGCGAGCGGTTCATCCTTGGCCTTGGCGTCAGCCACGCGCCGATGGTCGAGAAACTGCGCGGTCACAGCTATAAAAAACCCGTTCCCCTCATGCGCGACTATCTGCAGGCGCTGCAAGGGGGCGAGCCGGGAGCAGAGCAGTGGCCCGTGGTGATCGCAGCACTTGGCCCACGCATGCTGGCGCTCGCGGCCGAGATGACCCGCGGGGCCATTCCCTACAACACCACCCCCGGGCACACCGTCCAAGCGCGCAAGTCGCTCGGCAGCTGCAAGTGGCTGCCCGTCGAGCAGAAAGTCTGCCTGGAGGCAGACCCGGCCAAGGCGCGCGCGCTCGGCCGCAAGGAGTTGGAGCGCCACATGCGGCTCGACAATTACCGCAATAGCTGGTTCCGGCTCGGTTTCACCGAGGCGGATCTGGATGCGGATGGCAGCGACCGCTTTATTGACGCGATGGTGTTGTGGGGCGACGCCGATGCCATCAAGCGCGGGCTGCGCGCCCATCCCGATGCCGGCGCCGATCAGGTCTGCATCCAGCCGGTGCATGCGGAAGGCGATTGGGCCACCCGTGATCGGACGCTCGCGGCGCTTGGATCACGCACTATAGGATGATACGACCCGACCGGGACGGTCGGCCTCTCTCGCAGGCGGGAGAGGCGAATTCGCGTGCTACCCCCCCAAAGGCGACCAGGCCGGGTCCGAGGCATTGGCAGGCGTCGGAATACCCCGCTGGTTGAAGCCGGCAATATCCACCGAAACCAGGTGCGAGGAGAACCCGGCGCCGCGATCGTTCACCGCGCGCGTCTGACTGGTGAACATCATCACCCGCCCGTTCGGCGCGAAACTGGGGCCTTCGACATCCCAGCCTTGCGCCAGGATGCGCTCGCCGCTGCCGTCGGGGTGCATCACGCCGATGCTGAACTCCGTCTCGTCGCCGCCGTAGCGCGTGAAGGCGATCAGGTCGCGGCGCGGGGACCAGATCGGTGTACCGTATCGCCCTGAGCCGAAACTGATCCGTCGTGTCCCGCCGCCGCTAGCACCCATGACGTAAAGCTGCGGGCTTCCGTCGCGGTCGGAATTGAAGATCATCTGCGATCCGTCCGGGCTGAAGGACGGGCTGACGTCTATCGAATTCGATCGCGTCAGCGTCTGCACCGCACGCGAGCCGACCCCGACAACCACAATGTCCGATCCGCTGCCATGCGCAAGCGACATAATCACCCGGCCGCCATCCGGCGAAAAGCGCGGTGCGAAGGTCATGCCCTGGAAGTCGCCGAGTGCGCTCTGCCTCCCGGTGCCGAGGTCCAGCAGGTAAACGCGCGGGCGGTT
>CAWGIP010000043.1:0-36628 GCA_963822675.1 uncultured Pseudomonadota bacterium
AGACTTCCTCGACGGCTTTCGAGCCAACGCCGCTCGGCCGGGGTAGGGTTGAGGGCAAGGGCATCGGCATAGGCGGCTCGGGCCTCCCTGAATTGTCCGGTCCGGTTGCAGCAAGTCGGCGCGCACCGCGTGATAGGGCAGGAATCGGCAAGGGTGCCGCTGCTCCATGGCCTCGACCTCGCCTAGCGCCGCATGGCTCCCGCCACCTCGGCCAAAGCCACCGCGCGGTTCAGGCGTACACCGGATCGTCGCGTGAAGGAGAAGAGCATCGTAAAGCGCCAACACGCGACGCCACGGCGGAGGCTCGGCGAGGGTTCTTCCTCGCGCACCACGCGCCATAGATCGCCGCCTGCAACAGACGCGGCCCGGGCGGTCCTGCTTCCGTGGCTCGCTTGAGGTAGAGGTCTGCGGCCTGGATCAGCGGACGCCGCCACAGCGCGGGGTCCTGCTCGGACAGCGGGATCATCGCGCCATGTTGCATCGAGCCGCGCCGGCCGGCGCGCCTCCGCGTAGCGGACCAGGGCCGCGAGCGCGAGCGCCTCCGGCTCTTCCGGCAGCAGCTCTGCCAGAACGCGCGTCAGCTCCAGCATCTCAGCGGCGTAGCCCGCGTGCGGTCCGGCCCCGGCGGCGTCCTCGTGCGCCTTGGCGTAGGCTACCTCCAGCGTGGACAGCACCGCGTCCAGGCGCTCCGGCCAGGCGTCGCGTCCGGGTATCTCGAACGGCACTCCCGCGGCGGCGATCTTGCGCTTGGCGCGCACCAGGCGCTGCGCCAGCGCCGGCTCGGAGACCAGGAAGGCGCGGGCGATCTCGCCGGTGTAAGGCCGCAAACCAGGCGGAGTGTGAGCGCCGCGCGCGCCTCGGCCGCCACGGCCGGATGGCAGCACACGAAAATGAGCCTGAGCCGCTCGTCAGGGATAAGCGTGACGTCATCGGTCATGAGATCCTCCGCGTTCGGCTCAGGGGTGGCGGATCGGGCGCCAGCCGCAGGCGCGTGCGGCGCCGGCGAAGCGCATCCAGCGCGCAGCGATGCGCGACCCGGTAGAGCCACGCGGCCGAATCGCGCGGCGCGCCCGTCTCGTGGCCAGTCTGCCGCCGCGCGTGCGCAGGCCTCGGCGAACGCCTCCTCGGCGATGTCGAGATCGCGGAACCGGGCGGCGAGCGCGGCGATGATGCGCCCGCCCGCTTCCCGTGCCGCGCGATCGAGCGCGGCGTGCCGCATCAGTGTGTCCAGCAGGGGCCGGATCTCGACCGCGCCGTCCCGCAACAGCGGCACTTGTTTGGCGATCGCAATCGCGGCATCGAGGTCGGCCACGTCGATCAGATAGAGCCCGCCGAGCTGCTCCTTGGTCTCGGCAAACGGGCCGTCGTGGATTGTCTTCGCACCTCCCGCCGTGCGCACGGTGGTCGCCATGGCCGTGCCCTGCAGGCCCGCACCGCCGACTTGCCGGGGCCCCAGACCAGCACTGAAGGCCATGTGCTTGGTCATGATCTCCTGATGGGGCGTCACCGGCCGTTTCCGGGCGGCCACGGAGTTGCTCGTCCTCGTAGATCAGCAGCGCGTATTTCATCCGTTCTTGCCCCTCCTCGGGCTCGGGGTGAGGCCGCGTCACTCGCGGGCTCGTCCGGGCTTCAGACGTTCGGTCCCGGAGCAGATCGACAGCTGCCGGGTTTTTTTCTTCGGCAGGAGATCACGACCTGTCGCAACTTTCAGGTCACCGCAGCCGGGCTGCGCGAGTTACGGGTGCTGCTTCAAGATCGCCGGGCATGCCGCCGGAGCAATTCGCGCATCTCCGGCTGGAGCTGGGCCTCGGCGATGAGGATGACGGTGGGAGCAAGCCGGCCGAATAACGGCGCCGCAACCAGCTGGGTTGCGGCGCCGACGTTTCCGCGCTCAGAAATCCAAGTCCCCCATGCCGCCGCCACCCGGAGGCATGGGCGGCGTTTCTTCTCCGGTCGCTCAGCCACCATCGCCTCGGTGGTGACCAGCAGGCCAGCGACCGAGGCCGCATCTTGCAGGGCGGTGCGCACGACCTTGGTCGGGTCGATGATGCCGGCTTTCACCAAGTCCTTGAACTCGCCGCTCTGCGCGTCAAAGCCCCAGCCGTAGTCCGGGTTCTCGAGAACCTTGCCAGCAATGACCGCCCCATCCTCGCCGGCATTCTCGGCGATCTGGCGCAGCGGCGTCTGTAGCGCCTTGCGTACGATCTCGACGCCGAAGCGCTGGTCGTCGTTGTCGAAGGAGAGCTTTGACAAGATCAAAGCGGCGCGTGCCAGGGCGACCCCGCCGCCCGGGACGATGCCCTCCTCGACCGCCGCGCGCGTGGCGTGCATCGCGTCATCGACGCGGTCCTTACGCTCCTTTACCTCAGCCTCGCTCGCACCGCCGACCCGGATCACCGCCACGCCGCCGGCCAGCTTGGCCAGCCGCTCCTGCAACTTCTCGCGGTCATAATCCGAGGTGGTCTCTTCGATCTGCGCCCGGATCTGGTTGCAGCGGCCCTTAATATCCTCGCCCTTGCCGGCCCCCTCGACAATCGTGGTGTTCTCTTTCTCGATCAGCACTCGCTTCGCTTTGCCGAGCATGTTGAGCGTTACGTTCTCAAGCTTGATACCGAGATCCTCGCTGATCACTTGCCCGCCGGTCAGGATGGCGATGTCCTCCAGCATGGCTTTGCGGCGGTCACCGAAGCCAGGCGCCTTTACCGCGGCTACCTTGAGCCCGCCGCGCAGCTTGTTCACCACCAGCGTAGCCAGCGCCTCGCCCTCGACGTCCTCAGCGACGATCAGCAGCGGACGGCCGGACTGCACCACCAATTCGAGCAGCGGCAGGATTGGCTGCAAGGCCGACAGCTTCTTCTCGTGGATCAGGATATGCGGCTGATCCAGCTCGGCGATCATCTTCTCGGCATTGGTGATAAAGTAGGGCGAGACATAGCCGCGGTCGAATTGCATCCCCTCGACCACGTCGAGCTCGGTCTGGATGCTCTTGGCCTCCTCGACTGTGATGACGCCCTCGTTGCCGACCTTCTGCATCGCCTCCGCGATCATCTTGCCGATCTCGGCATCGCCGTTGGCGGCGACGGCACCCACTTGGGCAGTTTCGGCAGGTGTGCTGATTTTTCGGGTGTGGTTCTTCAGCTCATCCACCACCGCCTGAACGGCCCGGTCGACGCCGCGTTTGAGATCCATCGGGTTCATACCGGCGGCGACAGCCTTGGCACCCTCGCGCACGATGGCCTGGGCCAGGACGGTCGCGGTGGTGGTGCCGTCGCCGGCGACATCGCTGGTCTTACTCGCGACCTCGCGCACCATCTGCGCGCCCATGTTCTCGAACTTGTCGCCGAGTTCGATCTCCTTGGCGACCGTCACCCCATCCTTGGTGATGCGTGGTGCGCCGAAGCTCTTATCAAGCAAGACGTTGCGACCCTTGGGCCCGAGCGTCACCCGTACCGCATCGGCCAGAGTGTCGACCCCGCGCAGCATGCGCTGACGGGCATCACCTCCAAAACGAACATCTTTCGCAGCCATGTCTCTGCTGTCTCCTCCATGTCGGCGTGTCGATGGGCTCGTTGGATCAGGCGGCCTTCTTCTTGGTGGTGGACCGCCCCTCGATCACGCCCATGATATCGGTCTCCTTCATGATCAGCAGCTCCTCGCCATCGATCTTGACCTCGGTGCCCGACCACTTGCTGAACAAAATACGGTCGCCCGCCTTAACGTCGAGCGCCACGATCTGGCCTTGCTCGTTGCGGGCGCCCGGGCCCGCCGCGATCACTTCGCCTTCCATCGGCTTTTCCTTAGCGGTATCGGGGATGATGATGCCGCCCGTGGTCTTCTCCTCCGCATCCAGCCGACGGACCACGACCCGGTCGTGCAGGGGACGGAACTTCATTCGGATCGCTCCTTCAATGAGGTGGGCTTCAGAGGCAAAGCGGCAAAGGCTCGCCCCATCGACCCAGCTCTACCCTCTTTAGCGCTCGCAGGCCCAGAGTGCTAGAGCCCTCGTCCAGGCGGTCTGCCCAGACCTGTCGCCTCGATGGATCACGGCGCCACGGACGGCGGCAACGGGGGAGCCCACTCTCAAAGTCAGGGCTTTTTAAAGGCCGTCGGGCAACGGCCCCGACCGAAGTCATGCCCCGGAATCATCCCACACTTGTTCAGTATACGTGCAAAACGCGAAAGTGCCGATTACATAACCGAGTGTGCAAGAAATGCAGCGGCGCTTTCGTTCTCGATAACCGCGAAGGGCTTAGCAGCCCCGTTCGGCCCGGTAGAAACGCTCGCGATAACGTCTCCGTTGAAAGTGGCTATACTGAGTGATCCACCGCCGGCAAGAACCGATCGTAGATCAAATACATCGTTAGCCGCCCCCGGGCCACCGACTAAGACTGTGTCGCCCGGGTGGGGGATGATGTCGTTGCCACCCGCCGATGCGTCCCAGACCAGGCTGGTCGGGGAGCCGAGCGAAACTTCGTTGCCGCTTCCTGCCAGGCCTTCGGAGTCCGAAGTATCACTATTGGTAAATACGGCGGTATTCGATGTTACTATCAGCTGATTGCTCCCGTTGGCACCGCTAAAGCTGTCGCCTGAACCACCAAGAAAAACCAAGAGGTTTCCACCATTTGAAATCGCTGCGATATTGTCCGACGTGAAAAAAGCAACTGGCTGCGAAGGAGAGATGACGTTTGACTGCATAATGGTGTCCGACACAGTCTGTATGATGGACGATGCAGTTCCGGACATGGCACACCTCGGGTCGACTGTACTGTTCGCTCTACAAACGCTATGCCGCTCCTATCCGTAGTGATCAACAATGCGTGCGCTGAAGAAGGCACTAGCCGCGCGGCGCATCGCGGCCCTGCAGGCGCAAGCGGCCGCGCTGCCGGCCGCCGGGCCGCCCACGCCGGCGCAGCTCACCGGCTGGCGGGACGAAGCGCATCGCGATGCATCCAGCTTTGCCGCACGGTCAACGTTCTCGGGATTTCGGAGCCTCCTGACTTCGGTCCGCCCGGCCCACCGGCGGTTCAGCCCAATCAATGTTTCCTTCCACCAAGGTGTGATGTCAGTCACACGCATGCGATCTAAAAACTCGTATCATTTAGCGGATGACGTTTCAAAGAAAGGTCATACCCTACGCAACCTAGGAGGCGAATGTGTCCAAACCGAAATCTACTCGGGACGAGAGCAAAGAAGCGGTGCAGCCCACCATCCTTACGTTACAAGAAACCGCAGCTGTGTCAGGCGGCGGCTCCAATGTCAGTCACGGGAACCCTGGTGGTGAACCCGCCTCATACAACGTCCACACTTCACCTGCTGGAGCCGGACCAGCCTGGTACAACTTGGCATGATCAATGGTGAGAGCCTTGAGATGATTTGGTAAGGCTGCAACAGCGTACTCGGTAGCGTCGAGCACACCGAGCGCAGGACTCGGCCCGGGTCCGAGAGGCGGCCCGGGCAGCTCGACACCCAACCGGGCAGTCCGCCAAAACTCTGACAAAACCGGGCGGGCCAGATCGTTCTACACGGTCGAAGCCAGCTCGCGAAGTGCTCGAATTTAGGAATGCGGCCGACGCCGCCCGCGCAGCTGCCGTCAAGCAGGACGGCGTCCGGGCTGGAATTCAATGGTATTGCCGCTCCAGCACGGCGCTCAGTGCGCCCGGCCATCACGCGGATCATTGCCGCCACTGCCTATCAACCTAGCCGCCCATCGCTTGTCGTCGGCAGCAGCAGACCAGCCGCAGCCGCGCAATGCAGCGCATCGATGTCTGTTACCGGCGCACCCGTTTGGAGCGATGCCAGAGCGCGTCCTGCTGCCACGGTCAGTTGGTTCAGCGTGAAGTCGGCGGGCCGCCCATCCAGCAGCAGGAAGTGCTCGCTGGGCTCCTCGGGTGGCGGCGGTATGATCTGTGCATCGATGGCGGCGAGCAATGCTATCGGTTCGCGACGGAACGGCGCGACCGCAACCAGCGGGTGGAGCGTCACCAAAGCATCGCCGCCTTTGAGGGAGATCGGCCTGGCCCTCGGCAGGTCGTGAGCGCTGCTGCGCAGGAACATCAGGCGGCAAGCGGCCGCCTCGAACCCCAGCACGTCGGATAGGAGCGGGTCCGGGACATGGCCCGACGCGATCCGCGCGGACAGGAACGCCACGAAATTGGCTACGTCCTCCTGGAATTGCATACGCGTGTCGGGATGCGCGCGCCAGAACAGGTCGATCTCGGTCCGCAGGACAGGACCTAGCAGAGCCAGAGTGCGTGGCAAGAAGCGGTGCAATGCAAGCAGAGCGATTTGCACGGTAAAGCTTACAGCTCGCCGCCATGCCCGGTTGTTTGACCATTGCCGCAAGGCGGTGAACTTCGCGTCGCGTCAGATTGAACCTGGCCAAGGCTGCCCGGGCATCGCTTTCGACGGCGCGGCACAGGTCGGGTTTGGCAATCAGAGCGCCGAAAGCCTCCTGGAACGCAGTGAGCGACACACGGGCCTCCCTATGAGCCTGACGAGCGGCCAACGGAGGGGAAGATCGCGCGGGCACGATCAAGATTCGCACGTACGCCGGATGGGCCAAGCTGCCCATAGTAGAACTCGTCGAATTCAAACGTTACCGCCCGGAGGTTCGGCGCCTGTGAGCACGACGGATCGCAGCATGTCCCAGACCTCATCGGGGCAAGGACCAGCATGCGAAGTCGGTGTAAATTCCATCGACCTCGTTTCCGCCGGCAACATGGATTTCCACCACCCGCGTCAGATCGAGCGCCGCCAGGAACTCTAAGCTGCCAAAGCGATGGTTGCGCGCGTTGGTGTAGAGATTGTGCAGATCGAGCAGCAAGCCGCACCCTGTTTTCGCGGTCAGGGCATTGAGGAACTCGGGCTCCGTCATGTCCTGGTCCGGGATTGCCGTGAAATAGACGTTGTTTTCGAGCAGAAAAGGCACCGGAACGGCGGACTGCACCTGTCTGATACGGTCGACGACCAGGTCCAGCACATCGGCGTCGTACGGCACTGGCAATGCCAACGCCGTGTGGCGGTCAGGAAGGTCCTCGCCCAATAAGCGGAAGAACGAGAGATGTTCGCTGTGCCAGGGAAAGCGATAGCGTCGCTGCCATCGCGCCAATTCCGCTACGTATTCGGCATCGAAAGGTCCGGCACTGCCGATCGATAGACCGGTGCTGTGGGCTATCACCGGCTTCCGCTCCGCAAATCGGTCAAGAAGCTTCGGCACGGTCTCAAGCGGCACGAACCGGGGCATCTGCCTCAGGCCACGGTCGATCCGGAATATGTCGGGTATGATCTCGACAAAATCCAGACTGTCGAGATCGGTCTCCACAAAGCGGCAGAGCGAGGCGTTGTACAACACGCCGACGCCAAGTCGCGGCAATTCGGTAATCGGATCGGACGCAAGAAACATCAGGCTTCCTCCAACTTCGAGGGGAACCGAAGCGGGCACGGCGCTCTCGCCGTGCCCGGCCCTGTGTTCAGCCTGGCTGTCGTCAATTGCCGGATGCTAGCCGGCAGCACCGCCGTCTGCTCAACCGGGTTGGGATTGACCACACTGGCATACCTGCTCATCAGGTCCAGATGGCCTCCTGACGTGCAGGTGGGGCACCCGACAACACGGACAAGGCCAGCGGCGACCGCTCGGGTCTCAGCTTCGGATAGCAGGACCGGCTCATCCGGCCTTTGCGCCTCTTGTTCACTCACTTGAGTCATCAAGCTTCTCCCTTCGAATGTCGGCCACGGTGCCGTAGCGGAGGTGGTGGAAAAAGGGTGGCGTAATCTCCGAGTAGGTCAACGACTTGCAACCGGCGTTGGCGCGCCGGCGGAGATCACGCCATGGAAAAGAATAGCACGATGGACGGCGGGCCGCTGTTTGCTGGAGAGACTTGGTTCGACCCGATCGAGGCCGAGTTGCGGGAGCGGATCCGAAGCTTTCTGGAAGAGATGGTCGAGCAAGAAGCGACGGCTGCCTTGGGACGCAGCCGCTACCAGCGGGGCGCGTCTGCGGGCTACCGGAACGGCACGCGGTCGCGCCGGTTGCTTGGCTCGTTCGGTCCGGTGGAGATCGCGGTTCCCCGGGCCCGGCTGTTGGCTGCCGATGGCGCCAGCCGAGAATGGCGGAGCACGGTGCTGCCGCGCTACGTCCGGATGAATCGACAAGTCGAGGCGCTGATTGCATCGGCCTATCTCGCCGGCACGAACACTCGGCGGGTGAAGCGGGCGCTCGGGGCGCTGTTCAAGGGCGCGATCGGCAAGGACGTGGTCAGCCGCGTGTGGCGCAAGGTGAAGACCGACTGGGACGCCTGGATGCGCCGCGATCTGGCTGAGGAGGACATCGTCCGACTGATCCTCGATGGCAGCGTGGTGCGCGTGCGCCTCGACCGCAAGGCCACCAACATCTCGCTCCTGGTTGTCCTCGGCATCCGCCGCGACGGGCAGAAGGTTCTGCTGGCGGTGCGCAACATGGGCGGCGAGAGTGAAGCCGCCTGGCGCGGCGTGCTCGATGACCTCGTCGCGCGCGGTTTGCGGAGCCCCGAATTCCTGATCATCGATGGCGCCGCCGGACTGGAGAAGGCGCTTGCCGCGCTGTGGCCCGAGGCGCCCATCCAGCGCTGCACGGTGCACAAACACCGCAATCTGCTGGCGCACGCGCCTGATGCGCTGCACGAGGAGATCTCTGCCGACTACACCGACATGATCTATGCCAAGACGGCAAAGGAGATCGAGACACGCCGCAAGTCGTTCCTGCGCAAGTGGCGTCTGAAATGCCGCGCCGTGGCTGATAGCTTGGAAGAAGCGGGCGATCGGTTGTTCACCTTCACCCGGCTGCCCGAAAGCCAATGGAAATCGGCGCGCACCACGAATGCCGTCGAGCGATTGCACGAAGAGTTCAAGCGGCGTGTCAAGACGCAAACCGTTCTGCCCTCGGCGGAGACTGCGGCGATGCTGTTCTGGGCGTTGCTCGCTTCGGGGCAGATCACGATGCGAAAAGTCGATGGTTGGCAAACGCTCCCCGAGAAACTCACCCCTCAATGCATTGACTTGGCAGCTTGACCCGATATCTCATTGCATTTGGAGACATCGCTGTACCGAATTTCCACATCAATCGCGACGGCACCTCGGCCACCTCGAATTCAGTGAGCCGCAGAGTGGGAGACGATCACAGAAGCATGCAAAACGCGTGTGAGGTGCGTCACAGGTCACGCCGTTGAAGCTCTGTAACATGGCCGCGGCGAGCCATCGCCCGCAAATAGGAGAACGACAATGGACACCCTGTTTCCCAACAGAGGCGACCCAGTATCATTGCCTGATCTGAAGCGTGATGCGGGCGCGCTGATCCGCAGCCCGAGTCGCCAGGCCGCTGGCGGCTGGATTCGGTTGGCGTGCCGGAGCTGGTGGCCGTAGACGACCTGCAAGCGGTGGCGGGCGGCCTCAACCCGCAGCCGCTGCCGCCTGGCGATCGGTTCAGCCTGTGATGGGGCCGGCCCGGGTCCCCGCTCCCGGGCCGAGTTCGCGCCCACTGACATGACCAGAATGATCCATGACCGCGATCTCCTTGTTTCGCCGCGAGGCGCTGGAGCACCGTCGGGCGGAGGCCCTGACGGGTGTGCCACTGCCGCCGCCACCGCCGGCGGCACTGCTTGCATGGTCGCTGATGGTGTGCGTCGCGGCCGGCCTCGCCTTCGCGTCGGTAGGCAGTTACGCCCGCAAGGAACACGTGGCGGGCTATCTCGCACCGGTGCTGGGCGTCGCGCGCGTCACGACACAGCGGGCAGGGCTGATCACCGAGGTTCATGTGCGCGATGGCGAGCTGGTCGCGGCCGACGCGCCGCTCGTCACTATTCAGACCGGGACGCTTGATAGCGGCGGTGGGGATGTTGATGCGGCGGTTCTAGCTGCCCTGCAGCACAAGCGCGACCGGGTTGTCGAGCAGGTCGCGCTGGAGCAGGCGCACCTTGGCCAGGAGCAAGCGCGGCTTTCCGACCGTATGGCGAGCCTGTCCGGCGAGCTTGCGGCGTTGCGTGCCGAACTGAGGCTGCAGGCACGGCGCACGCGGATCATGGCGCAGCAAGTCGAGGCGGCACGCGCCCTCGTCGCCACGGGCAATCTCTCCCGCTTCGAGTTCCGGCGCCGCGAAGACACCGCGCTCGCTCAACAACAGGCGGAAATCGGCCTCGCGCGTGAGATTGCCGGCAAACAGGCAGAGATCGAGGGGGACCAGCATGCGCTCGCCGAGCTGCCGGGCGATGCGGCGGCGCGCACGGCCGCGCTGCGCGCTCAGGCCGCGGACATCGAGACCCGCATTGCCGAGACACGAGGCCAGCGCGCCACGCTACTGCGTGCGCCTATCGCTGGGCGGATTCTCGGCGCTGCAGGCCCGGGCTGGCCAGGTCGCCGACCCCGCCATCCCGCTGCTCGCCATCGTGCCCGAAGGCGACGAGCTACGTGCCGAGTTGCTGGTCCCGGCGCGCGCGATCGGCGAATTGCGGCCGGGCCAGGGGGTGCATATCGCCTATGACGCCTTCCCGGCCGCGCGGTTCGGCCTGCATCCCGGGCGGATCGAGACCGTTTCACACACCCTGCTCCGCCCGGCGGAGGTGGCCGGACCGATCCCTGCCGCCGGCCCCTGCTACCGGGTGACAGTAAGGCTCGACCGGCAAGCCGTCGGCGCCGGGCCGCGGTGCTGCCCCTCGCCGCCGACATGACGCTGTCGGCCGAGATCGTGATCGACCGCCGCTCTTTGCTGGGCTGGCTACTGGCCCCGTTGCGCGACCCGGCGCGGCCGGCGGGGGCCTGATGCGCCGCGCCACGCCATGCATCCAGCAGGCCGAGGCGGCCGAGTGCGGCATCGCTTGCCTGGCCATGGTGGCGAGCTTCCACGGACATGAGATCGATCTCGGCACGCTGCGGCGCCGGCACCCTGTCACGCTCAAGGGCATGACGCTGTAAGGCCTCATCGACCTGGCGGAGCGCCTGAACCTCGCCGGCCGCGCGCTGCGGCTGGAGCCGGCTCAGCTCGCGGCGCTTCGCCTACCCGCGATCCTGCATTGGGATATGACGCATTTCTTGGTGCTGGTGCGCTGCCTCTCAGGAGGCCGCGTCGTGGTGCACGACCCGGCGCTGGGCGAGCGCAAGCTCGGCGCGGACGAGGTGGGCCGCCACTTCTCGGGCGTCGCGCTGGAACTGCTGCCCACAAGCGACTTCCGCCCGGCGCGCGAGGCCGTGCGGCTGCGCTTGCGCGACCTGATCAGCTCCGCGCGCGCGCTGACCGGGCCGCTCGCGCAGGTGCTGGCGTTGTCGCTCGTGCTGCAGCTCTACATCGTGGCGAGCCCGTTTCTGCTCCAACTCGCGGTGGACGAGGGGGTTTCGAAGGACGACCGCGGCCTGCTCGCGACACTCGCCGTTGGCTTCGGGCTATTCACGCTGGTCAACGGCGGCGCCGGCCTGCTGCGCTCGTGGCTGCTGGTGCATGTGCAGGCACGGCTGGGCTTTGTCATGGGCACGTCGCTCTGCCGCCACCTGCTGCGCTTACCGCTCGCATGGTTCGAGCGGCGGCACACAGGCGACCTCGTCTCGCGCTTCGCCTCGCTCGACCCTGTGCGCAACCTGCTTGCCGAGGGTGTCGTCACCGCGCTTGTGGACGGGGCTATGGCGCTGCTGGCCTCCGTTATGGTGTTCGCCTATAGCGTCCAGCTCGGTCTCGTCGTACTTGGAGCGATCGCGCTCTATGTGCTGTTGAGAGCCGCTTTCTACCCGGCGCTGCGCCGCCGCGCCCAGGACGCGGTGTTGGCGCGCGCCCGTGAGGGCACAACGTTCATCGAGACGGCGCGCGCGATCCAGTGCATCAAGGTGTTTAACGCCGAGGCCGGGCGGCTCGCGCTGTGGAGCAATCGCTACGGCCACGCGCTCGCCGCCAACGGCGAGGCCGACCGGTTGCGCGGCGTCTTTCGCGCGCTCAACGACGTCTTATTCGGGCTGGAGAACGTCGCCGTGGTCTATCTCGGCGCCACGGGCGTGATGGACGGGCGCCTGTCGCTCGGGATGCTGTTCGCGTTCGTCTCCTACAAGCAGCAACTGGTCGAGCGCACCGTGCGCCTGGTCGAGAAGGCGAGATCGAGGCGCGCATGCTGGACGTTCACCTGGAGCGCCTCGCCGACATCGCCCACGCTGACCCCGAGCCGGGGCCGCCGCTCGATTGCACGGAAGGCCGCACCGCTGCGCGGCGAGGTGGAGGCGCGCGGCCTCTCGTTCCGCTACGCGCCCGGCGAGCCGGACGTGTTCCGCGGGGTCAGCTTTCGCATCAAGCCCGGTGAGTACGTGGCCATTACCGGCCCCTCAGGCGGTGGGAAAACGACGTTGCTCAAGGTGCTGCTTAGCTTGCTGCCGACGAGCGAGGGCGAAGTCCTCATCGACGGCACCCCGCTCAGCCGGCTCGGAGCGCGGGAGTTGCGCGATCAGGTGGGTGTGGTCATGCAGGACGATATGCTGCTCTCCGGCACGATCGCCGGCAACATCACCTTCTTTGCGGACCGGCCCGATGTCGACCACATCCACCGCTGCGCCACACTCGCCGGCATCCACGACGACATCGCCGCCATGCCAATGGGCTACGACACGTTGATCGGCGACATGGGATTCCTCGCTCTCAGGCGGCCAGCGGCAGCGCGTGCTGATCGGACGCGCGCTCTATCGCAGGCCGCGTATCCTGGTGATGGACGAGGGCACGTCGCACCTCGACGTGGCGACCGAGGCGCACGTGAACGCTTCCGTCGCGGCGCTCGGGCTCACCCGCATCATCGTGCGCACCGGCCCGAGACCATCGCCTCGGCAGACCGTGTGCTGGTGTTTGAGGCGGGCCAGCTGCGGGAGGCCGAAGCTGCGCACCGCACGCCGCATCTGATGGTGGCCGCGCAGTGAGTGTTGCTGCGGACCATGCCTAGCGCGGCAGCGGGCAGCCGCCCGGGCAGCAGGGCGGCAGCGTCGTCCTGGTAGGCGCGCTGCATCGCTGTCGGCCTGCGGGTTGCCTGCCGCTGACCCCGCTATCGTTGTAACCAGATCCGCGGTTTTCCCTAAAGTCCGCACCAGCATCAGTCGATTGTTCGTCCGTCCGAACACGCTGTCCGGAATGCATGACTGTATCCCGGTGTTGGCATGCGTGATGTGTCGATCGCCGACAGGGCTGAGCGTCTCTTAGCCGATCGACCGGCATCGGAGCCGCTGATGAGGTACCAGAGAGCCTGCTGCCGAACTGAGACATACCGGCCATTCGATCGCGGTGGATGCGCGCCCTGTAGGCAACACTACTTCCGGACAGCTCAAGCGCTGCCAAAGGAGTGAAACCAGATGAGGACCTGCAGTCAGACGTTACCGTGCGCCACCACTCTGCCCGCGGCCCGCGTGGCCGCTCTCTCGACAGCCAAAGAAGAACTGCCATGTACCAGGATTCTGACGATGAAGGCTTCCACGCTACAGGTGGCATGAGCTTAGTGCGTACTGTATTGGCAATCGCAACCGTGTGGGCTGTGGCAATTGGTGCGGTGATCACACTTGGATCCTGATTAGTAGCTCTTCAGCCGATCCCTCTCGTGAAGACCCGTGTCGATCGAATTGCAGCTCCAGTTGCGTCCAGCCCGTTTCATTGCCTGAGTTTGCCGCCACTACCCACGATAAAGTCGGATTACGTCCTTGGCGTGAAAAAGCTGGAGAATGCTTCTTGCAGCTTCTCCCGATTCGCGGGGATCGATGAAAGCCAGTTCTTCAGAAGAGCCTCGGGCGTCAATTCGTCAGCCGCCTCCAGTATTCGCTGCTCGAGCTTCGCGATGACCGAAGCTTGCATTGCACTGATATCAGGCAGTCCGAAGAACCGCCGTGCCTCATCCGGCGTGCAGTCGATGTGGATGTCGATTTTCATGGGCCTTCTTTCGCTCAGCTCACGTGGGACTTATGGGTAGGCTGACGCGGCGGAGCACATGCGTTGATCATCACTGCGTGATCCTGTCGGATAGTGCCCGTTGCACCGATTGCTGGCCTTCTGTGCTCAATCCGCTGGCATCGGCGCATCGTCGCTCTCGAGCCCGAGCTCATGGCGCAAATGCGCAAACCGCTCCGGATCCATGGAGCGGCGATCCTGCGGCAGCACGCGCAAGGCTCGCTTCCCTGCCTCCGTGAAGAAAGCGCGTGCACCCAATCGGGCCGGGGCGATGTCCGCCAGGCCACGACCCGGCATGCTCGGCACCGCCGGCGGGACTTTCGGCTGCTCCTTTGCGCTCTCCCGTCCGCCTGGCGCGCAGGAATAGGCCGTCCGCTATCCGGGGATACCGGCCAAAATGACGGCACATCTCCCGGCGGGTCAGCTCGCGTTCCTTCCGTGCCTAGCCTGTGAACCGGGAAAAGCTCCGCTGCCGGCAAACCCGGCTGATTTTCCTGCAACCGATCGTTGCATGATCATCCCGGGCAGGTTAGGTTACGCGCACGCAGTGGATTCTCTCAGGCCGAGAATGGAAGAAATCTCAATCGAAAGCGCCGCCCCGGCGTCTGTTATCCTGGAGCAACCGGAGCCGTTCCTTCACCCGTATGACATCTCGCTCGGCGAGAGCTTTCCCGCAAGCGCCACCAAGCGGTTCCATCCGCCGCGGCAGACGGCGACGGTGCGTCTCTACAACCTGACGGATGTCGAGCTCGATACCGCGTGTTGCCTGCTCTGGAAGGACGCCCGCAAAATCAGTGAAACCAAATACCTTCTCCTCCCGGAGCATGATCGCCAATCGCGAATTATGCCGGAACGGCTGATAAAACTTCCATCCGGAACAACCTACGTACTCGGGTACAATAACCCGCGAAAGAACTACTATCACTGGACGATCCAGGTTCTGCCCGCGATATTCACGGCGCTGCGCAACGTGCCGGATTCCGGGACGACGCTGGTCCTGCGGGAAATTGCACCCTGGCAGGAGGAATTGCTGCGGCTCTTGGGCTTGGACACCATTCCGCGCCTTACGCTGGATCCGCATCACCACTACGCGTTCCCCAACCTTACGTGCTGCGACGTGTTGTGGGGGCGGTCGGCATTCGAAGTATCGCGACTGGTCGCGCGGCGTGCTCGGCCACATGCAGACCGCGGTGCCGCAAAACACCGAACGTGGAGGCATCCTCTACGTCGCCCGCACGGATGCGAAAAATCGGGTCGCCGTCAATGAAGAAGCAATCATGGAGTTTTTGCGCGAGCAGGGCGTGCGCATCGTCGTGCCGGGTGCGCTCTCGCTCGGCGAGCAGATTGATCTCTTCCGCGCCGCGCGCGCGGTGATCGGGCCGCATGGGGCGGGTCTCAGCAACGTCGCGTTCTGCGAGCCCGGAACCATCCTCTACGAATTCATTCCCGAACACTACACCAACCCGTGTTTTGCCCGGCTCGCGCAAGCAACCGGCCTGCACTATTGGGCCGATCTGTTCCCCAGCCAGGGACAGGGCGGAATTCATGAACAAACCTGGACGTTAAGCCCCGACGTGATCGCCGACCGCCTGACCGCGCTCAGGAAGCGGCTTGCAGCGCCACCGGCGACGCAAGCGCGGCCGCCGGAACCGACAGGGGTGCAGCCCGCACCGGCCTTCGTGCCGCATTTCGTTACCGGATTGCCGATCCGCAGCATTGCCAACAAACCGGGCGTCCACACCAAGCCCGGCATTCCAGCGCCGCCCGGGCCGAAAGTTACTGCCGTCAGCCCGCAACTCGCGTGGCGCAGAAAAGCCGCGGCGTAGGGCAGGGCTCCGCACTGATACGCAAGCGGGTGCTGGTGACGGGCGGAGCGGGCTTCCTCGGCTCGCATCTCTGCGAGCGACTAGCCGAACTCGGTCACGACGTGCTTTGCGTGGACAACTACTTCACCGGCCGTAAGGACAACATCGCACACCTGCTCGGCAATCCGCGCTTCGAGGCGATGCGTCACGACATTACCTTCCCGCTCTATGTGGAGGTCGATGAAATCTACAATTTGGCTTGCCCGGCTTCGCCCGTTCATTACCAGTTCGATCCCGTGCAAACCACAAAGACCAGCGTGATCGGCGCGATCAACATGCTGGGCCTTGCCAAGCGTGTCGGGGCGAAGATCCTGCAAGCCTCCACCAGCGAGATTTACGGCGATCCGTCCGTGCATCCGCAGCCGGAGGACTACTGGGGCAACGTCAACACATCCGGTCCGCGCGCCTGCTACGACGAAGGCAAGCGCTGCGCGGAGACGCTGTTCTTCGACTATCATCGGCAGCACCGGGTGCGGATCAAGGTGGCGCGCATCTTCAACACCTATGGTCCGCGCATGCATCCGAACGACGGTCGAGTGGTCTCCAACTTCATCATGCAGGCGCTGCACGGCGAGGACATCACCTTGAACGGTGATGGGACGCAAACGCGCGCGTTCTGTTACGTGGATGATCTGGTCGAAGGGCTGATTCGGCTGATGGATACGGCCGACGATGTTGCCGGCCCTCTGAATCTCGGCAACCCGGAGGAAATCGAAGTGCGCCAGATTGCGCAGACTGTCCTCCGGCTCGACCGGTGCGGGCGCGAATCGTGTATCAAGCCATTGCCGCAGGACGATCCCATGCAGCGCTGCCCGGACATCACCGCCGCGCGCGCCACGCTCGGCTGGCACCCCGTTGTGCCGCTGGAGCAAGGGCTGCTGCGCACGATCGCGTATTTCAGCCAAATGCTGCGGGAAACCGGGGCCGCTGACCTGCGCGCGCGAGGGCATCGCGGCGCGTGCGTGATTCGGCTTAACAAAACGCTCCTGCCTGTGCAATTCCCGCTCGCGCGGGGATGAGCGGAGAGGGCGGGCACGGCGCAGAGCCAGAGCCTTCACCGCCGCACGAACAACCAATATATCGGCCTCCGCCCCTCCCGCAGAGCCTTCGCCTCATACCGCGTCACCGGCCAATCGGGCGGCCGGCTTGCAGTGGCAACAACGTTTCAAACAGACTCTGCCCCGCCATGACTTCGTCCACCCAGGCCTGATACACCGGATCGTCGCTCGCCACGCGCCACTCGGCTCCGGGCTTCATCACATGCCCGAGCAGCGGCAAAAGCGCGGGATGGACGAAGCGGCGTTTTGCGTGCCGCGCTTTCGGCCAAGGATCCGGGAACAGCAGGAACAACCGGTCCAGCGCCGCGGGCGGCAACAGTCGAAGCAATGTCCGGGCGTCATCGGCCCAAACGCGCAGATTGCCGGGAAGCGGCGCAACTTCTTCACCACCTTCCGGCACCAAACGCGACAGCAGCGAACAGATACCGTTCTCGGTACACTTCGCAGGCGATCAGCCCGGCTTCGGGATGCGTCCCGATCTGTGCCAGCGCATGCTCACCGCCACCGAATCCCACCTCCAGCCACAACGCCCTCGGCCGGCCGGGAAACGCGGCCAGCGGGTCGGACGCTTGCTCCGACAGGAACGCAAGCCGAGGCAGCGTCTCCGCAAGTAGTTTCCTCTGCCGTGGGCGAAGGGCGTGGCCGCGTGCGCGCCCGTAAAGCCGGTCTGCCGGAAGCTTCAGCGACCGAATGCCGCGCGCAGCTCCGCCGCCAGATCCGTCTTCTCCCACGTGAACGTGCCTTTGTCGGGGTCGGGCTCGCGGCCGAAATGCCCGTAGGCGGCAGTGGGCGCATAAATCGGCCGGTTCAGGCGCAGATGCTCGCGCACGCCGCGTGGCGACAGATTGACCAACTCGCGCAGCGTCCGCTCCAGCCGCGCCTCGTCTACGTCCTTGCCCGTGCCATGCAGATCGACATACAGCGACAGCGGGTGCGAAATGCCGATCGCGTAGCTCACTTGCAGCGTGCAGCGATCGGCAAGGCCCGCCGCGACGATGTTCTTCGCCAGATAGCGGCAGGCATAGGCGGCCGAGCGGTCCACCTTGGTGGGATCCTTGCCGCTGAACGCACCGCCGCCGTGCGGCGCCGCGCCACCATACGTATCCACGATGATCTTCCGCCCCGTAAGGCCACAATCCCCGTCGGGACCGCCGATCACGAATTTGCCCGTAGGATTGACGTAGAACTCGGCTTCCGGCGGCATCCAGCCGCGCGGCAGCACGGACTCCACGATCGGCCACAGCATGCGCTTCACCTGCGCCTGCTCGAACCGGTCCTCGTGCTGGGTGGAAATAACCACGCTCGTCGCCTGCACCGGCCGCCCGTCGACATAGCGCAACGTCACCTGGCTTTTGGCATCGGGCAGCAAACCCGCCACCGCCGGATCATGCTCGCGCCGCATCTCGCTGATCCTGCGCAGCAGCAGATGTGCATAATAGATTGGCGCCGGCATCAGCGCCTCCGTCTCGCGGCAGGCATAGCCGAACATGATGCCCTGATCGCCCGCGCCCTCGTCCTTGTTGCCGATCGCGTCCACGCCCGCCGCGATGTCCGAGGATTGCGCGTGCAGATGCACCTCGATCCCGGCATGACGCCAGCTGAAGCCCGGCTGGTCGTAGCCGATATCCTGGATCGCCATTCGCACCAAATGCGCGAGGTATTCCGGGGTAATGCTCTCCGGCCCGCGTGTCTCGCCCGCCAGCACCACGCGGTTGGTCGTCACCAGCGTCTCGCAGGCCACGCGCGCATAGGGGTCGGCAGCAAGATAGGCGTCCAGCACCGTATCGCTCAGCCGATCGGCGACTTTGTCCGGATGGCCTTCCGAAACGGATTCCGAGGTGAACAGGAAATCGCCCGTGTCGCGCATGGATTGCTCCTCTTGTCGCGGCAGCATGGCCGGAGTCGCTGACCGCCGCCGGGCTGGATGCCGGCCGGCGGCTGAATGGCGGAAAGGCCGGGAGGGGTCAAGCCGCAACGGTCGGTGCCGGGCCGGGAAGCTCAGTATCGCGTGGTCAGATCAGTCAGCCAGGCCGGCGAGGTCGAGACCAGCGCCGCCTCGATCGCGTGGTCGGCGCCCGTCAGGATCAGGGCGGCAACCGCAATGCTGGCCACGCCGAGCGCCAGCTTGCCGCCACGCACACCGCCGGCCAGTCGGGCACGCCAGCGGGTGAATGCGCGGTGCGACAGTCTGCCCAGCACGAGCAACGGCAGCGCCGTACCGATCGCGAAGGCCGCCATCACGCCGGCCACTCCGGCCAGATCCCGCCGCTCCGACGCCAGTAACGAGGCGGCGCCCAGAGTTGGACCAACGCAAGGGCTCCACACGGCGCCCAACAGTACCCCGGTCAGGAACTGGCCGGCGGGTCCGCCCGGCTCCAGCGCGGCGAGCCGCCGGCCTGCGGCGCCGCCGAAGCCGCTTACGGCCAGCGCAAAGCGACGCTCCAGGCCCTCGCTCAGCAGCACCGCCCCGAACAGCGCCAGCAGGACCGCCGCACCGGCCCGGAACGCGGTATCATCAAGCCCGATTGCAGAGCCAAGCGTTGCCACGAACAAACCCACGCCGACAAACGCGCTGATCAATCCAAGCGTAAGCGCGAAGGGGCCGAACCGATGCGCGCTGGCCGCCGAAGCCATCACCAGCGGCAGCACCGGGAGGACGCAAGGCGACAGAATGGACAGAACACCCGCGACGAACCCGAAGCCGAGACCCGCGGCGGTCATGCGAAGACGTCAGCCGTTGGCCTTCTGCAGCAGCGCCTTAATGGAGGCGGCGTCGGTGTCGCCGACAGACCGACCACGCTCCGTGTCGCCGTGAAAGACGATCAACGTGCTTCGGTTCTGCGCGCCAAACTGGCGGACCACCTTCTTCTGGGTGTCGAAATCGATCGTGTAGATTGTCAGGTTTCGGAACTCCGGCGCTTGAACCAGACGCGACAGGATCGCTCGCTGCCTGGCGCAGGTCGAACACCAGCTTGCGCTGATATCAACGAGAATGGGCCTATTCTGCGCCTCGGCGGCAGCGAATGCCTCTTGCGTGAAGACGGCGCTCGTAGCGGCCCGCGCAGAGGGCGAGACGCCGCAAAGACCAGCCGAAACCACGGTAGCCGCTAAGCTCGTCGCAAACCGCATCGCGAGTTCTCCCGTCGCTCACGTCATCCCCAGAACGTCTTTCATCGAATATAGACCTGCGGGCCGGCTCGCCACCCACAGCGCTGCCCGCACTGCCCCGCGCGCGAAGCTGCGGCGGTCGAAAGCCCGGTGCGTCAGCACGATCTGTTCGTCTGCGGCGGCAAAGATCAACGTGTGCTCGCCCACCACCTGCCCGCCGCGCAGCGCGGCAAAGCCGATCGTCCCCGTCTTGCGCGGACCGGTGTGCCCGTCCCGACCGCTTTCCGTTGCCTCGGCAAGGGCGATGCCGCGACCCTTCGCGACGGCGCGGCCAATGCCGATCGCCGTGCCGGACGGCGCATCCACCTTCTGCCGGTGATGCATCTCCAGGATTTCCGCGTCGTAGTCACCGGCCGGAAGCGCCGCTGCCATCCGCTCCGCCAGCGCCAGCGCAAGGTTTACGGCGGGTGCGAAATTCGCGGCGTAAACCACGGCAATGCGTCGCGCCGCTTCCGCCACCTCCGATTCGTCGGAGCCCGAAAGCCCCGACGTGCCCAGCACCCAGGCGACACCCGCCCCGGCCAGCGCAGCCGCATGCCGTTTGGCGGCCGAAGCATGCGTGAAATCCAGCACCACGTCCGAAACGGCGGCCAGGGCGTCGATATCGACGAATCGTTTGGCCCCCTCCGGCAGCGCCGCGCCGGAGCCGGGCGCGTCGATCCCGCCGGCCAGCGAGGCTTCTTCTCTCGCGCGGATCTCCTCGGCCAGCAGCCTTCCCATGCGACCCGTGATCCCGGCGATGCCGATACGCGGCTTCATGGCCGATATTCTCCGCCTAACGGGCTCACTCCCACTCCGCCCCCGGGGGCGGAGTGGGCCGGGGTGAGGCGGGGGACAAACCGCACTACCATTGGAATGTTAACAACATGAGGAATTACTGCGTCCCTAGCCTTGCCCGGATGCGCCCGCAAAGCGCTCGATCGTGCTGCGCCACGCAAGCGCATCCTCCGGGCTGGCCACCTGCTGGCGCAATTCCGAATTGGCCATCACGGGGATAAGGACGCGGCTCACGCCCATTTCTTCCAGGGCCGGGATCTCCGCGAGGTCATCGGGCGCGCTGACGGTAATTTCGACTTCCGCCGGATCGCGGCCGTGTTCGCGCGCTGTCCGGCGCGCCAGCTCGATCAGCGCTTGTGTGGCGCCGCGCGCGGGGAAGAACCCGTCGCCCAGACGCCCCGCCCGGCGCGCGGCCGCCTCGCTATGACCGCCGATCACGATGGGCACGCGGCCACGCTTGGGCTTTGGCAGCATATACGCATCTGCGAAGCGCACCGTCCGGCCCTCAAAACGCGGCGTCTCCGCTTGCCACAGTTCGCGCATGGCGGCGATGTATTCGTCCGTAAGCCGGCCGCGCTGCTCGAAGGGGACGCCGAGCGCATCAAACTCCTCCTTGAGCCAGCCGACACCCACGCCAAGGATCACCCGACCACCCGACATGTGGTCCAGCGTCGCCACTTGCTTGGCGCACAGCACCGGGGTTGTGCTCGGGCAGGATGATCACGCCGGTCGCAAGTTTGATGCGTGATGTCGCTGCCGCGACATAGGTCATCCAAATCAGCGGATCGGGCAAGGCGAACCGGCGTTCATCGAGCGGCATCTTGCCGGTGGGCGAATAAGGATAAGCGGATTGATAGCCGCCGGGCACTACGATGTGCTCGACGGTCCAGGCGGAATCGAACCCGGCCTCTTCGGCCGCCTGAAGCAGCGCCACGGCCTGCTTTGGTTCGACAAAGCGGCCGGTATTGCAGTAGCGCAGACCGAATTGCATCGCTCGCTTGCCTCCGTCCTGTCCCGTCCGCGAGAGCCTAGAGCGCTTCCGCGTGACTGGCGATAGCCCCGAGGCCAAAGATTGCCGGAGCGTGGAATGGCGCGGAAAGTTTCGTGCGATTGCGCCGCCGCACAATTTGTGGTCTGAAACCAGAAAAACGCATTCGGCAGCTGATCAATCCGGATCGGAGGACGCTATGGAAGACGACGATCTTCGCGCGTCGAGCAATATCGAAGACCGCCGAGGGGTAGGCGGTGTCGCCAAGGGCGGCCTGGGTATCGGCGCTGTTCTGGTGCTCTGCCTGATCGGCTGGGCGACGGGCATCGACCCACGTCTGCTCATCGGTGGGGCGGAGATGGTCACCGGATCGAACGCGCCAACGCAGTCGGCGGGACGGCAAGGGGTGCCGACCGATCGGACGGGCAATTTCGTTGCGCGCGTTCTCGGCGAAACCGAGGATGTCTGGACGCAAATTCTGCCGCAAGAGGCGGGTCGGCAATACGCAAAGCCGATCCTTGTTCTGTATTCCGGGGTTACGCACTCCGGCTGCGGCACGGCCCAATCGGCAATGGGTCCGTTCTACTGCCCGCTCGATCAGAAGCTCTACCTGGACACGTCTTTCTTCCAGGACATGCAGCGCGAGCTCGGCGGGGGCGGGGACTTTGCCTACGCCTACGTCATTGCGCACGAGGTCGGTCATCACGTTCAGAATCTCGTCGGTGTGTTGCCGCAGGTGGAGCGGGCGAAGGCCCGCTCGGACCAGCGCGGCGCCAATATCCTATCCGTCCGGACGGAATTGATGGCGGACTGCCTGGCAGGCGTGTGGGCCTATCACATGAACGAGCGTCATCATAACATCGAGGATGCGGACGTCAGGCAGGCCGTATCAACCGCGGCGGCGATCGGCGATTACCGGCTGCAGCAGCAAGCCGGGCGCGGCGCAGTCGTTCCGGACAGTTTTACACACGGGTCATCGGCGCAGCGTGTCCAATGGCTCTCCACCGGCCTGCATAGCGCCACGATGCGGGGCTTGCGATACGTTTGCAAAACAGTAGCCGCGCTAGGCCCCTGTTTACAAAGTTGCATAGCGTGGGCATCTGCGGATAGCAGCAATATGAAGCGCGTCACCACGTCGCCACGACCACGTATGATTGATAACGATAATGCATGATGCATAACCAGCGGGGTATGGTAAATTCAAGGATGCCCATTCAGGAGCGGTGCGGCTCACGCAACGGCGAGCCGGCTACGCAATCTGCCGGATTCCCGAACGTTGCTCGAAGCCGCATCTGCGGTCATTGTGCCGCTCCGCGTTCCCGCTTAACTCACACATATCTCGGCGGTTATAGTCGATCAATAGCCAGCAGGTTATCGGTCCCAAATGCCGAACGCTCACGATGTGCTGTTCAGAACACTCGCCGATCCGACTCGTCGGGCTCTCTTCGAACGATTGTGCCGCGAAGGAGAGCAGACGGTCGGGGCTCTGAAGGCTCGGGCTGGGGTCTCGCAACCGGCCGTCTCAAAGCATCTTGGGGTCCTGAAGCAGGCCGGGCTGGTGCGCGACCGCCACGAAGGTCGCCAGACGCATTATAGCGCGCTGCTCGGCGCACTGGCCCCGCTGATCGACTGGACAAGCCAAATGGCCGGGTTCTGGCAAAGCCGATTCGACCACCTCGAAGATCTGCTCAAAAGGATGGACCAATGACCAACACTGCGACCGAAACGCGCTCCGTCGTCGTCGAACGTGAGATACCTTATCCGCCGGAAAAGATCTGGCGCGCGCTCACGCAACCACACCTGATCGAGGAGTGGCTCATGAAGAACGACTTCGAGCCTGTCGTGGACCACCGTTTCAATCTTCGCGCAGACTGGGGCACAGTCGACTGTCAGGTCCTGGAAGTCGAGCCGAACAAAGCGCTGTCTTACACGTGGGCGGCCTATGGTCTCGAGAGTGTTGTCACTTGGACTCTCACCCCTACGAGCACGGGGACCCGGGTGCGCATGGAGCAGTCGGGCTTCCGGCCGGATCAGCAGCAGGCCTACCAGGGCGCCAAGGGCGGGTGGCAGCGATTCTTTGCGAACCTGGAGCAGATCTTGGCGCGGATAGATTGAAGTCGCCTGATGATCTTGCGGTCATCCAGCATGACCGCTTCGGCGAACACGCGATGGATGTCCAGTCCGATAATCCTCATCGCCGTGCCTGCTCCTCTTACGGTTCCGACGAGACGGGAGCCGGCGGGCACACGGCAACTACGGATCCGCGCTCGCAGCGCATCCGGGCGAGCCGCAGGGGCGGCCAGATAAAGGCTCGGGCTCGCAGCCCATGGTTCAAGGGTCGGCCTGCCCGCACTCGCGTGCTCCCAGTGCCCCACGTCCCGGATGGTCTCACCATAGCGCTGACCCCAGCGGTCGGCAGGACATTCAAGCGCCGGCGCCATCATGCCGGATAAGGGCAAAGTTGAGCGGTTGAAGGGCAGCTTCTGGGTGCCGTTCGTGGTGTGACCATGCGCCAGCTCGGGCTGAAGCCCGACAAGCATGCGGCTAATGCGGCGGTCTCGCGCTGGTTGCACGAGGTGGCGAACGCAACGCCTGAACGGGACGACCGGCGAGGTGCCGGCCGAGCGCCTGGTGAAAACGGACATCTCCGCCAAGGCGATCCGCCACGCGATCGTGACATTTGGCCGAGCATGGCGCCGAGAACGTCGTGGTGCTGCTCCAGGGCAGGCTCGGGCTCGGCGGTGTGGTGGGAAGCCGGACTGTGGGCCATTGGGTTCCAGGCGAACCTCAAAGAAGCTCCAGAAGTGCAAGAATCCCGGTGATCTCGGCTGTGACTTAGATCACACCCTCTTCGGACCTGCTGCGGTTATAGAGCACATACCGAGGGCATTTCGAACAGACATCGTCATGGATGCACCGGGTGATTTCCCAGTCGGGCGCGGCCTCCATTGTCTTTCGACTGGACGGCCATTCCCCAGCGGAGCCTTCCGATTAAGGGCTCTGGCCTTGTTTATGGTGATCCCGGCGCCAGCACGATGACCAGCCAAAAGACCGGAAGTTTTTTAGACTTAGGAGTGTTAACCTGACAGCCAGGTCGGAGGCTTGATTTGACGTACACACTTGGAGGCGAGTTAAAGCGCAGCCGCCTGACGCAGGACCGGGCTGCTGCACGCGCGCGCATCAGGATCGAGGAACTCACATCCCCGAGCGCACCGGCTTTCAAAGCCCTATACGCCCTCTACAAATCGATTTTCCCGATGGCCGATGAGCGTGAGCCTCCGGAGGCGTTCAGCGAAATCCTTGAAATAAATCGGGCTCTTTCGACCCAAGAACACTTTGGACCTTATCGCGAGATCGTCGCGATCGTGCGGCTATGGGAGGGCGGGCCAATAATCGGCGGCCACATTTTTGGCGTTACCACCAGCCCTGACCATTTTGCCTCTGGCATTCCGGCTTCGGTTCAGGCGATTTACACCTTTATGCACAAGGATTATCGAGGGCTGGTACCTATCGAAGCGTTCGCAAAATACTGCCAACGCGCGGCAGTTGAGACCTTTCCAGTACCCGGAATAACGTTGAGGCTTCCGGTGATCTTTTTCGAAGTCAACAATCCGCTGAAAATGACCCCCGAAGAAATCTCGATGGACACTTGTCGATCGGGACTTGACCCCCATCGCCGCTACAACTTTTGGCTGCGCTCCGGCTTTCGGCCGCTTGACTTCCCGTACGTGCAACCGCGCCTGCGGCCGGACGTGGAGCCGGTGCGATGTTTGGATCTGTTCTGCAGCGGGGACATTAATGATGTGTCCGCTACCCTGTTGCTGAGCCACTTACGCGCCTTCGTATCGGTCTCGGTGCTCAAGAACCAGGACGCCTGCCGCGACCCCGATTTCCTGACAATGCAGGATTGGCTGACGCGATACGACGCGGTGCCGCTGGTCCCTCGAAGTCGTTCCGACATAAGCACGATTGCTCAGCGCGCGACCTTGGCACGAGGGATGCGAGACCCATGTTCCGACGGCTGCTGAAGCGTTTAGGTGGGCGCGCGTACACCGTTGCTTACTCCTACCGTGAACTCTACGAATTCTCGCTTTGAAGCCGTGGTCACCTCGGCCGAGTTGATGTTGATCGGTATCGGTCTCGCCGCATTCGCGCACGAGATTAACTCGGCCCAAGAGCCATTGATCGCTGCGGCTCAGTTTACCGAGTTGCTGGAGCTTCTGGTATTTGTGTTGCTATTAACGGTTACGCTGAGCCGCCTAGTAACCGCACTCCGGCGCGGCGGTCTTGGCTACAAATTTTACCACCTTATAGGACGGCGCGACCAGGAGGGCGACTTAGACATCGCCGCTCACTATGAGGTGATCAAGCACCTGGCCTGGGGCGGCTTACCTCTGGATCACACTAAGCGGTGGCAAGAGTTTGCCGACGCAATCGCCAATCAGTCCGCCAAACTGTTATCTGAGCGCAGTCTATTTCTGCGCGACACGCGCTGGATGAGGCGAGAGCGGGAAACATTTGGCGAGTGGTTCCGTGCACTTCCGGCAGCGCTCTGGCGCGTCCCTGTCACCGATGCCGAATCAGCAGCAACACCAGCTAATGCTGCAAAGCCGAATGGCTATATGAGCGTGATCGTGCCAGTGACGCGGGTCTCCTGGAGATCGATCAGCCGAGGATGGCGGGCGACGGATCTTGCCGAAGTTGACCGTGACGCGATGGAAGCGCTTCTCCAAAAACGGCAGCAGGTACCGTTCCGAAACGATGTGTATCTACTCGCCTACTTGCACATCTACTGCGAACCCCGCGAACTGCCGGATCCGCCACCCCTTGAGGAATCCCGGCTGATCGGCGCCAGTCTCCAGCATCTTGCTTATATGCTTTTCAGGTTTTTTGGAAATGACAACAAGAAGGCCCGCCAACGCTGGACCTTTGTGATTATCTGCGAATCCGCGAATCGGTACCATAGCAATCTCCTCGAACGGCTTGGTTTTACTCCCGTGGAAGTCCCCGATACCGAAAGGTCTCGCACGGTGCGGCGGCACGCGAGGAGCTTTGCCGATTTCCCCTTGTATGAGTTCGTGGTCAGAGAAGGCGAACCGATAAGCGCGGAACAAGCGGATGCCCAACGCTTCCTTGTGCTCTTGGAGGAACTCGTTCTTGCATATACGCAACGCGAGGCCGCTTCGGTGACCGATATGATGGAATCGGGGGTTGGGCCTAGGGGCTTAGCGGTTCAACGAAACGAATTGGTCCTACTTATGAGAGCGCTTCTCTTGGCAACGGGTCATCCGCAACGACTTCGCCGTCCATGCAAAACGCCAGCTCACCAGCGACCGCCACAATTCTTGACCGTATGTTTATATCGAAAACAGATCAACAGCCTTAGCCGAATCGGTAATGACAGTGGCCGCCGCGGCAGCCCGCCTGGGTGCGCCGAGGCCTGCTGCCGCCAGCAAGGGCAAGTCCTTTCGCGAGCCGACGAACGCAGCGGAGTGTGGTGTCAAATGGCCGCCCGCTGGGGCGCTGACGGACATCAACCGGGTCAAATGCCGGTTGCGGCTCTCCAGCCGAGAGAAACAGCGGTAGCGAGTGTCTGGATGAAAGAGAACGGGACAACAGTAGCGCAGCCATCAAAAAAGCTGCCAACAAACTTCGCAGAGTACCAAAGACGGCAAGCATCGTCGTTATGAACTGCTGTTTACGGTTAATGGTGCAGCATTCGCTATTGCAACCTTCGCCGCAGACCCAACGAAAGCCCCCTTTTTTATACAGCATACTTGGACTCCGGACGCTCGCCTGCGGAATGATTGCTTTCACCCTGTTAATGGGAATCGATATCTTCACCTTTGGCTGGGATATGAAGCAGCTAAACGACCCCGACAAGAAGAAGCGTTATTGGTTCTCGGGATCTGAGAAGGTGACGCCTCTTAGCGAAGGCGTTTTCAGAAAAATCGGAATGACAATCCTGATCGCCATCGTCGCCCTGATTGTTGCTGGCTGGGGTTGCGTCGCATGGTATGCCCCTAGAGCGGTCCCTGGGTGACTGGAATCGGGGGGATTCCGGCACGGGGGCGATCTGTGATTTACCGGCTTCCGGTTGCGTGGACCGGAGGCGAGATGACCTGGCGACGGGGCAAGGCGTATTCGCAGGATTTGCGGGATCGGATTCTTGCGGGCGTGGACGGCGGACTGAGCGTGTGCCAAGCGGCCAAGCTGTTTCGGGTGAGCATCTCCTACGTCTCCAAGGCGGTCTCGCGGCGCCGACAGACCGGTGAGAGTGCGGCGCGTCCGCAACGGGGGCACGTGCGGCCGAAATTGGCCCCGCTCCAGGATGCCATCCGCGCCGAGGTGGAGCGCCGAGCGGATGTCACCCTGGCCGAACTGGCGATTTGGCTGCACCGGACGCATGCCGCCTCGGCCAGTTCGGGACTGCTGTCGCGCACGCTGGCCCAACTGGGGCTGACGCGAAAAAAAGTCGCAGCGCGCGGCGGAGCAGGACCGTCCCGAGACGGCCGCCGCACGCGAGGCATGGCGGGCGGGGCAACCGGAGTTGAACCCCGCCAAGCTTGTCTTCATCGACGAGACCTGGGCAACGACCAACATGGCCCGCCGCTATGCGCGCGGCCGGCGCGGCGCGCGCGTGGTCGCGGCGGTGCCGCACGGACGTTGGCGGACCTCGACTTTTATCGCCGGCTTGCGCCAGAACGGTCTCACTGCTCCCGGTCTGTTCGACGGTGCGATCAACGGCGAGCTGTTCGTAGCCTATGTCGAGCAGGTACTGGCGCCGACGCTATCGGCGGGCGACATCGTGATCATGGACAATCTGGGCTCGCACAAGGTGGCGGGCGTGCGGGAGGCGATCGAGACGCGTGGAGCCGAACTGCGGTTCCTGCCGCCATACTCGCCGGATCTCAACCCCATCGAACAGGCATTCGCGAAACTGAAGGCCCTGCTACGCGCGAAGGCAGCGCGCAAGCTAAGTTCCCTGTGGTTTGCAGTGAGAAAACTGCTGCACCGATTTACCCCGTCCGAATGCTCGAACTATCTCGCACACTGCGGCTATCGCCAGTCACCCTAAAATCGCTCTAGGATTCCGCTGCCGAAATCGACCTCTACGCACGCGAGACCAGTCAATTCAATACGCACGTTTTCGAGAAAGTGGTTCGGTAAATACCGGCGGCACGGCAGCCAACCTGCACGATGCGACGGCGCTGCGGGGAGCGGCTTACTAGCGACAAATCTTTCGTCGTCCTGGCTGGGGTCGCCCCCGCGGGCTCCAAGATATCGGTCAGCATCAGGACGATGTTCGCCGGCTAAATCAATCAAGATCGACATCGCCCGTGTATCGCGTATTCGAACAAGCCGCCGATACAGTGCTGAATGATTTGTACCGGCGTCGCCGCTCAACGCCTTGGCCGGGTTCGATCTGAACCGGATCTTCAGCGTCCACATCGCACAAGCGGATAATCGGGGATCGACCTCGGCCCGCTCGCCGATATTTTGCTTGGCGCGCCGACTACGCCGCGACGTACTAGGGATTGGCTCGCAATCGGGCGCAGTTTCGACGTGCCTCACCTCTCCCGCTTGCGGGAGAGGTGGACGGCTGCGCCCGGCCGACTACGCACCCAGACTACGCGTAACCATCTCCTGCGCGTTGGTGCTCAGCCCCGGCGTTTCCTGAATGCGGCGCAGCTCGTGCTGCATCAGCGTCTGCCGGCCGGCATCGACCCGCCGCCACTGGCCGAGCGGCGAGGAGATGCGCGCCGCCGTCTGGGGGTTCAGCGGATCAAGCGCGATGATGATGTCGGCGAGGAACCGGTAGCCCGCACCCGAGGCATCATGGAACCGCACCTGGTTGGCGGATGCGAAACTACCCACGAGGGAGCGCACCCGGTTCGGGTTGCGTAAATCGAAATCCGGGTGGGCGGCCAGGCTGCGCACCGCTTCCGGCGTGCCCGGCAGCGGCGACATCGCCTGGATCGCGAACCATTTGTCCAGCACCAGCGCATCGTCGTGCCACTCGGCGTAGAACGCATCCAGCGCCGCGCGACGCTCCGCACTAATCTGATAGCCGCCAGCGCCACCAGCGCAGCCAGAACGTCCGTCATGTTGCGTCCGGAATTGAACTGCGCCTTGGCGAGCCGCAAGCCTTCGGCTGTGCCCTCGGCCACCATATACGCAAGGCACGAATTGCGCAGCGCGCGCCGTCCGATCGAGGCGCCGTCGATCCGGTACGGCCCGTCATCGGATAGCCGCTCATACATGGCCCGCAGCTTGCCGCCCAGCGCCAGTCCGATGCTAGCGCGCGTGAATTCGCGTATAGTGTGAATGCCGCCTACGTCGGCAATTTCCATCTGATCGGCCAGCGACGCCTCCGAGGGGGAGCGTCAGTGCTTCCGCGGCCAGCGCATGATCCTCGTCGGCGCGCTCGAGCGTGACAGCCGCTCCATTCAATCAGTGCATCGGACATGCGGACCATCTCGTCCCGGCGCAATGCCGCGACCATGCCGAGCAGAATGGCGGTCGCATAGGGACTGGCCGGAATCCCAGCGCACGAACGGGTCCGCACTCGCCGGCCTGCGAGCACGCGAAATAGGCCGAGTGGCATGCCGGACAGTTTGACCGGCGCGGAAAACCCGCGCAGCAGCGACGGCACGGGGCGGGACGGCAAGTCCCGGAACGTGAAACGCTGCTCGGCCCGGGAGAGAAGCAGAACGCGAGTGCCGGATCGGGGCGCCGCCTCGTCCGCGAGACGTGTCGGCGCCTCGGGCCCGTTGGGATACGTCAATCCCATCGCGACCGGGATGACTAGCGGCTGTTTCTCCGGCTGCCCCTGCGTCGGCGGTGTCTGCTGACTGAGCGTCAGAATATAGCGATGCTCCACCGGATCGTATTCGTCGGCAACGCTCAGCACCGGCGTTCCAGCCTGATGATACCAAAGCTTGAAATCGGTCAGATCGACGCCCGACGCATCCGCCATCGCCTGCACGAAATCGTCGATCGTTACCGCCTGGTTGTCGTGTCGCTGAAAATAGAGATCCATCCCCCGCCGGAACGCGTCGCGCCCGATGATGGTCGCCATCATGCGGATCACCTCGGCGCCCTTGTTGTAAACCGTCGCGGTGTAGAAATTGTCGATCGCCATGTAGCGATCCGGCTGTACCGGATGCGCCAGCGGCCCGGCATCTTCGCGGAACTGCGCTGCCCGCAAGGCGCGCACATCCATAATGCGCTTTACCGGGCGGCTCCCTTGATCGGCTGAGAACTCCTGGTCGCGATAGACCGTCAGCCCCTCTTTCAGCGACAACTGGAACCAATCGCGGCAGGTGATCCGGTTGCCGGTCCAGTTGTGGAAATACTCGTGCGCGATCACGCCCTCGATGCTGAGATAGTCGCTATCGGTGGCGGTCTCCGGCTTGGCAAGAACGTATTTCGTGTTGAAGACGTTCAGCCCCTTGTTCTCCATTGCCCCCATATTGAAGTCCGAGACGGCGGCGATGTTGAACACATCCAGGTCGTATTCCAGGCCGAACACGTCCTCGTCCCAGGTCATCGCCTTCTTGAGCGAGCGCATGGCGTGCGCGCAGCGATCCTCATCGCCCCGACGTACCCAGATCGCCAGCGCCACCTCGCGGCCGGATCGCGTGGTGAAGCGGTCCCGGACCGCGACGAGATCACCCGCAACCAGTGCGAACAGATAACACGGTTTCGGATGCGGGTCGGTCCAGGTGATGCGGTGCCGTCCCTTGCCAGCTGCCTCCACCCGGCCGGGATTGCCGTTGGACAGCATCGCCGGGCAACGCCCTGCATCGGCAGTGATCGTCGTCGTAAAACGCGCCATCACGTCAGGGCGATCCGGGAAATAGGTGATCCGCCGGAACCCCTCCGCCTCGCACTGCGTGAAGAAGCTGCCGTTCGAGAGATAGAGGCCGGAGAGCGTCGTGTTGTCGCGCGGATTGATCAGCGTCTCGATGTCCAGCGTGAACGCCTCCGGTACATCCCGGATGGTGAGGCTCGTGCTGTCCAGCGCATAGTGGTTTGGCCCGATCTCCGTCCCGTCAATCGCGATCCGGGCAACCTCCTGCCCGGCGCCGTCCAGGTGTAGATCGCTGGTGCTTTCACACGCCGGATTGCGGCGCATCGCCAGCCGCGAGCGGACCCGCGTCGCCGTCTCGTCAAGATCGAATTCCAGCTCCACCGTATCCACCAGGAAGGCAGGCGGCCGATAATCCGCGAGGCGGACTTCACGTGGAACGGCAACGGCGTGCGGGTCGTGGCTATCGAGCATGCGGCCTCCGGAATTACGGCGCTGATATGGGGTCAGGAGTGGACGCTCCGTTCGGTGTAGCCCGGCACGGAACTTGCTAGCAACAGACTGGTAAGCATCTTGTCGGGGGCTCTCTTGACCCTGTCGCATTATGATCCGGGTAGCTTCTACTGCGAGATGCTGCGCAGCGCCGCCAGCCAACCGATCCGCGATCGACTGGCCGCGCTCTCGGTCGCGGAACTGAAGCGACGCGCCGCGCACGCAGAAGCCGAGCTGTACAATCTTGGAATCACCTTCACCGTCTATTCGGACGCCGCGTCGATTGACCGCATTTTGCCGTTCGATGTCATACCCCGTGTCCTTTCCGCTGCGGAATGGCGCCAGATCGAGACTGGGGTCACCCAGCGCGTCACGGCACTTAATCATCTGCTGAATGATCTGTACCACAATCAGATGATTCTCAGGGATGGCGTGCTGCCGGCCGATCTGGTCCTGAGCAACTCCAATTACCGACAAATCATGTGCGGCGTCGATTTGCCGCACGCGACCTACGTCCATGTCTGCGGCACCGACATCATACGCGACGAGAACGGCGCCTTCATGGTGCTGGAGGACAATGCCCGCACCCCCTCCGGCGTCAGCTACGTGATCGAAAACCGGCACATGATGCTGCGTGCGTTCCCGGATCTTCTCGACAATATCGGCCTGCATCCGATCGACGACTATGGCCGGCAACTTCTGAATGCGCTCTGCGCGATCGCGCCGCCCGGCATAATTAATCCTGGCATCGTGGTGCTCTCGCCCGGCGCTTACAATTCAGCCTATTCCGAGCACGTATTTCTGGCCCGTGAGATGGGCGTTCTGCTGGTCGAAGGCCGCGATCTCACAGTCGAGGACGACCGGGTTTATATGCGCACGACGGGTGGGCTGCGGCCGGTTCACGTCATCTATCGTCGGATCGATGACGACTTCCTCGATCCGGAGGCGTTCCGGCAGGACAGCCTGATCGGCGTGCCCGGCCTGCTGCGTGCCTACCGAGCGGGCAACGTGGCGCTGGCCAATGCCGTCGGAACCGGCATTTCGGACGACAAGGCCGTTTATGCCTACATGCCGCGCATAATCCGCTACTATCTTGGGCAAGAGCCTATCCCTGCCCAATGTTGAGACGCATATCTGTCGCGAAGCCGAGGCCCTTCGCTACACGCTCGACAATCTCGAACATCTCGTCGTCAAGCCTGTGGGGGAGGCGGGCGGTTACGGGATTACAATCGGGCCATTGGCGAGCCGCCAGGAGCTGGAGACCTGCCGCACCAAGCTCCTGGCCGATCCGGGCAACTACATCAGCCAGCCCTGCGTGCAGCTTTCCGTGGCACCCACCTTGGTTGATGGTGGCGTGGAGCCACGCCACGTCGATTTGCGCCCGTTTGCGATCAACGGGAGCGAAGACATGGGTTCTTCCCGGCGGGTTGACGCACGTGGCGCTCCGCCAGGGAAACCTGATCGTCAATTCCTCGCAGGGCGGCGGATCCAAGGATACCTGGGTCGTTGAGTGAGATCCTGCTCGCCCGCTACGCCGGATGCACTTCTGGCTTGCCCGCTACATCGAGCGTGCCGAGAACCTGGCGCGCATTCTCGACGCGGATGATACCTTCGCGCGTGACAGCAAGGGCGGTCAGAACTGGTTTTCCATCGTTCGCCTCTATGCCGGTGAGGGTCGCTTTTTCGACGCTCACACCCCGGGCCTCAGCGGAAACCGTCCTGCAATTCGATGTCATATATTCGGCGAACCCGACCTCCATCGTCAGCACGGTCCGGTCGGCGCGCGAGAACGCGCGCGTTCTGCGGCCGATTATTTCGACCGAGATGTGGGTGCAGCTGAACGTGTTTCACAATTGGGTAGAGAAGATGTCTGCGGCGGACACAGCGCCGGGACAACTTGCGGGTTGTTCAGCCGGATCAAGGAAGCGTGCCAGACCCATACCGGCGTGACTGAAGGCACGTTCCATCGCGACCAGGGGTGGTACGATTATCAGGTCGGACGCTTATCGAACGCGCGGATCAAACCACCCGTCTGCTCGACATGAAATATCACCTGCTACTCCCCCGCGTCGCCGACGTTGGTTCCCCGATTGATGTCAGCCAATGGAACGCGTTGCTGCGCTCGGCAGCCGCCTACCATGCCTATCGCGGGGTCCATTCTGTCGGCGAGATCACACCCGCGCGCGTGGCCCGATTCCTCCTCTTGAACCGCCGGTTCCCGCGCTCCGTCTATCTCTGTGTGCGCGAGATCGAGATGCTGTTGTCGGAGCTGAAGGCCCGTTACGGGCTGCAAGGGGGCCAATCGAGCCGCCGAGCAACTGGACAGGCTGCGGGGGCTCCTCAGTTCGCTCACGATCGAGACGATCATTCTGCGCGGATTGCACGAGTTTCTGGACATGGTACAGGCCCGGCTGATCGAGGTCATGCGGGATCTGTCGGAGACTTTTTTCGGTGACGCGCCGCGGTCGCCACAGCCGCAAGCAGCCCACTTGCAATGACCGTAATCCACGTCCGGCACGTGACCACCTATATGTACCGCATTCCGTCTCGTTCGGCGAACACCGCATGATGTTCCGCCCGCGCGACAGCTACGATCAGAGGCTGCTCGACGCGAAGCTCGATATCAGGTCCGATCCCGGCCGATGTGCGTTGGGTTCATGACGTTTTCGGGAATTGCGTGGCACTGGCCCGCTTCAGCGGACGCGCGCAGGAGCTGCGGGTTGGCGTACATGATCCGCCTCGACCACACGCCCACTCACGCGCTCGATTTCCAGCTTGAGGATTGCGCCCGCACCTATCCGTTCACCTATGGGGCGGATGACATGCCGGATTTGCTGCGCTCCATCGAGCGGCACACACCCGATCCCCGCGAGGAGGTCCGAGCCTGGGCGCGCGAGTTTCTAACCGGGACGGGCCGACCGACACGTATCGACATGCTGGCCCGCATGAACAAGGCCATCAAGCAGAACTTCACCTATGTGGCGCGCGACGAGAAGGGGGTCCAGAGCGCCGCGGAAACGCTGCGCGAGGGGAAGCGGCACCTGTCGCGATTTCGCACTTTTGATGATGAAGTTCAGTGCGCTCTCTGGGATTGGCCGCTCGTTTCGTTTCCGGCTATCTCTGTTCGCACGGCCGCGACGGCGCTGCGCCACGTCGGCGGCGGTGCCACGCATGCCTGGCTGCAGGTCTACCTTCCGGGTGCCGGCTGGGTCGAATACGACCCGACCAACGGCATCGTCGGCAACCGCGACCTGATCCGTGTCGCCGTGGTGCGCGATCCACGCCAGGCAGCGCCGCTTTCCGGAACCTGGACCGGCTTTCCCGCCGACTGCCTCGGCATGACGGTGGAGGTCCGGGTCGTTGCCGAGGATACGGACGACCCGCTTGCGTCCGCATCTGCCCGCTCCGGACCAGATCCAGGCAGGCAATATCTGAAATTCTCCGACCGAATACGTTCACGAGGGTTGCCGCCATGCAAATTCGGGCCGGCTACAAGATTAGCTTCGAGTGCGACGTGGCAACTGCCCATGCTGCTCATGCTCAGCGTCCATCCATCCAGGGTGCCGGACCTGCTGGCACCGGAGCAAATGACGTTCGATCCGCCGATCGCGGCGCGGCAATACCGGGACGGCTTCGGCAATATCTGCACCCGGATCGTGGCGCCGCCGGGTCGGCTGACGATCTCCGGCACGAGTTCGCCATTGCACGATACCGGCAATCCGGATGACGTCGCGCCGCACGCCGAACAGCACCCGGTCGAAGATTTGCCCTTTGATACTCTGCCCTTCCTTCTCGAGCCGCTACTGCGAATGGGACCGCCTGGGCGACATTGCCTGGGACCTGTTCGGCCAGTATCCGCCCGGCTGGGCCAGGGTGCAAGCCGTCTGCGACTGGGTGCATAGCCATGTCGAGTTCGGTTATGAGTATGCGCGTAAAACTAAGACCGCACACGAGGTGTACAGGAACGCCAAGGGGTCTGCCGGGACTTCACGCATCTCGCGGTCACTTTTTGCCGCGCCTTGAATATCCCCACGCGCTATGCCACCGGCTATCTCGGCGACATCGGCGTCCCGGAGGATGTCAACCCGATGGATTTCAGCGCCTGTTTTCAGGTCTATCTCAGCGGCCGGTGGCATACCTGCGATGCGCGTCATGCAGAGCGGCGCATCGGGTGGATTTTGATGGCGACCGGGCGCGATGCCGCCGACTGCGCGATCAGCACGAGCTTCGGCCCATCCCGATTGACAGGCTTCGAGGTAATCACGGATGAGGTAACGTCCTAGCGGAGGACGATCCGTGCGAACCTGGCGTATCGGCGACGTGACCGTGACCAAGGTGGTCGAGCTGGAGGCGACCGGCGGCAGCAAGTTCATCCTGCCGCAGGCGACGCCGGAAGCGATCCTCCCGCTTGCCTGGCTTCGCCCGCATTTCGCGGACGAGCACGGCAGGCTGCGGATGAGCGTTCACGCTTTCGTCGTCGAGACGCCGACGCGGCGGATAGTGGTGGACACGTGCCTCGGCAACGACAAGCAGGACCGGCGCATC
>CAWGIP010000044.1:0-78278 GCA_963822675.1 uncultured Pseudomonadota bacterium
CGGACATCAGCGTTAACCCGCCTTCCTCGCTGGCATAGCGGCGGTACCTGGCGTATTTCGCGCGCAGCACCTGTTGGTCCAGATCGGTGATCACCGTCATCATGGTAAAGATCAGCAGGTCGCCCGGTCGCGCCCCGCCTCCGCCGCGCGGCCCGCAGTCGGCGACGTCGGGCCAATAACCCGCTTGGTCGGGCCGTAGATGAACACGCATTCGGCGTGGCGGCCGGCGAACCGCCGCCCGCGCGCGAGGTGCCGGCCTGAAAAAGAACGGGCGTGCGCTGGCGCGAGGGCTCGCGAGATGGATCGCCGTCGAGGCCGAAATACTGGCCGTGATGCACGACCGATGGACGCGCGCCGGATCGGCGAACACGCCGCCCGCTCGGTCGCGCACCACGGCGTCCTCGTCCCAGCTGCCCTCCCACAGCTTGTAGACCACCTCCATGTACTCGTCGGCGATCTCGTAGCGCTCGTCGTCGGCCTTGCTGCCGCGGCATCCCGACGCGCTGGGCCGCGCTGTCGAGGTAGCCGGTGACGATGTTCCAGCCGATCCGCCCGCCGGTCAGGTGGTCGAGCGTGGACAAGCGGCGGGCGAACAGATACGGTGTGCTCGTAGGAGAGCTTACAGGTGACGCCGAAGCCCAGGTGCTGGGTGACCGCCGCCATCGCCGAGACCAGCAGCAGCGGATCGTTGACCGGCAACTGCACCGCTCGCGCGATCAGCGCGACGCTGGAGCGCCGGTAGACGTCGTAGACGCCCAGCATGTCGGCCAGGAACAGCTCCGTCGAACAGCCCGCGCTCCAAGTGCGCGCGAGTTCGTCCAGTAGGCAGCGTGTTGTACGCACCGAGCGGTCGCGCGGATGCGTCCACAGGCCAGGCGACTGGTGGGCCACGCAGTTCATGTCGAAGGCGTTGAGGAGGATTTTCTTGCTGGTCATGCAGGGTCAGAAGTGTCAGGCCGAGCATGCGTTGGCAAGAGCGGTCTCAACTTTAGCACCAGTAGCTAAATAAGTCGTCCGCTCAACGCCGGATTTTCTCGTCACTTGCCGACATGCTACCGTTTTTGCTGTGCGCAATGAGCGGCGGCGGGAGCAATGTTGGGTACCGCTGCGTGAGCTGGCCGGGTCATACGAAATAGAGGAGGGATATCGATGGCGACCAACTCTAGCAGCTCTCGGAAGCCGTTGTGAATCGACGTGCACTGCTGCTTAGCGGTAGCTCCGCGCTGGTCGCGAATCGTATGGTCCGATCGGCGCAGGCCCAGCAAGAACAGCCGGCGCAAGCGCAGTCGCCTTCGTCAACCCAAAGGCGCCCGAACATCCTCGTCATCTTCGGCGATGACATCGGGCAGTCAAACATTAGCGCCTACACTTTCGGGGTGATGGGATACCGGACGCCGAATATCGACCGGATTGCGCGTGAAGGGATGATGTTCACCGACTACTACGCCGAGCAGAGCTGCACGGCAGGCCGATCGTCTTTCATAACTGGTCAGGCGACGCTGCGAACTGGACTGTCGAAGGTCGGCATTCCTGGCGCCACGGTCGGTCTAAGCGCCGAGGTCAATAGCATCGCTGAGGCGCTAAAGCCTCTCGGCTACGCTACCGGCCAGTTCGGCAAGAACCATCTGGGTGATCGCAATGAGTTTCTGCCGACAGTTCATGGTTTCGACGAGTTCCTCGGCAATCTCTACCACCTCAACGCGGAAGAGGACCCGGAGGACCCGGACTATCCCAAAGACCCGAGGTTCTCTGCGCGGTTCGGCCCAAGGGGCGTGCTCAGATGCTCTGCCACGGACGTCGATGACCCGACCGTCGACCCTCGCTTCGGCAGGGTCGGCAAACAAAAAATCGAAGACACCGGACCGCTGAACAAAAAGCGTATGGAGACGATCGACGACGAGACCACCGGTGCCGCGGTCGACTTCATCCAGCGCCAGACGAACGCTGGTAAGCCATTCTTCGTCTGGATGAACACCACAAGGATGCATCTGCGCACGCATGTGCGCCCGTCGATGCGGGGCCAGAGTGGCATGCCGGATAACGAATACGCCGACGGCATGATCGAACATGACGGGGATGTCGGCAAGCTCCTGAAGACGCTGGACGACCTCGGCATGGCGAACAACACGATCGTCGTCTATACGACCGACAACGGGCCGCATATGAACTCCTGGCCCGATGCGGCCATGACTCCGTTCCGCAGCGAAAAGGACACAAACTGGGAGGGAGGTTCCGCGTGCCGGCAATCATGCGATGGCCCGGACACATCGCGCCGGGAAGCATCTCGAATGAGATCTTCTCAGGGCACGACTGGTTCCCAACTCTGCTTGCCGTCGCAGGCGATCCCGACGTCAAGAAGAGCTGCTGAAGGGTGACGGCGCCGTCGGAAAGACATTCAAGGTGCATCTCGACGGCTACAACAGCTTCCTTACCTGACCGGGCAGCAGGACAAGTCTGACGCAAGGGGTTCATCTACTTCGACGATGACGGCCATTTCGTCGCGCTGCGTTCGAGAACTGGAAATTCGCATTCGGCGAGCAGCGCGCGGGCACCTGGACATCTGGCGGGAACCGTTCACTGCGGCGGCTACCCATATTCTATAACTTTCGCATGGATCCTTACGAACGCGCGCAGATCACCTCAAATACCTACTGGGACTGGACGCTCCACAAAGGGTATTTGCTCATGGCAGGTCAGGCCATCGTCGCGGAATTTATACGCAACGTTCAAGGAATACCCACCACGGCAGCGGCCTCAAAGCTACACTGTTGATCAGATCATGGATAGGCTGCAGCAACCCACAAACGACTGACCACACGCAGCTGGGCGAGTGATATCGGTGTGCATTCCACGAGGCGGGACAATATCCCGAGCCGCCCTCGCCGTACTCATGTCCCCTGATGCTGGCCGCCTGCTCCGTATCCGTCGATGTCGATACAAACAGGCAGATGGCCGATCTTCTGTCGCTGTCACGCGAGGCTCTGGCCTGCCGCCGCTCGGTTGCAAGCGATCCCCAATATCAGATGATCGCAGCTCGTATGCCGCTGGTCCGACTGTATCTGGCTACCCTCGCACAGATGGCCGATACACGCTTCGCAACTGACGACGAGATCAACGCTCTCGCTCTCTGGACACACGCCATTCAGACGTGCCGCGAGCACCTTGTGGATGCCGTATTGCGCCAGACACCCGCCTCGCTGGCGCCTTTCATTACGAGCTGGAACGAACAGGATCAGGTGTTTGTTCTTCTTGTCCGACGGAAGCTTGCCTGGGGGGAGGCGGTGCTGCGGCTCAGAACAGTCGAAGCCGAATTATTTTCGAAGTTGACCGACCAGGCGGTGCAGATCGCAGCCGAACTTAACCGCAACAAACAAGCCGAACTTTCCCGAAAAATAGCCATCTTCAATGCGCTCACCAATCTGGCACCCTGAACGCGGGCCAGTTGCCAAACAAAGCACCCGGCGACACAGTGGATACGGCGTAATGCTCTTGCACTCCGGCGGACCACAGCTGCCGCGGAAGCTTCAGGAGAGTGATCGATGGCGACGGCTTCACTGCGAGCGATCGCTCTCATCGCAGCGGGCATCATGGGGCATGTGGGCATGGTAGCGCCCATTGCATCCTCGCAGCAGCCGGCGCCAGTCGAACAGACGGCGCAGACGTTCGATGCACCTCAGCTTGATGCGCTTTTGGCGCCTTCGCGCTACCCCGACCAACTGCTCACTCAGCTACTAATCGCCGTAACCTTTCCTCTCCAGATCGTCGAGGCATCACGCTGGCTGGACGACCCGGCGCACAAATCACTTACCGGCCGGCAATTGACCGACGCGCTTCAGCAGGTTGCCTGGGATCCAAGCGTCAAGTCGCTGGTGGCCTTCCCTCAAGTGCTCGCACAGCTGAACGGGAACCTGAACTGGATGCAACAGCTCGGCTTCGCCGTCGTGCAGCAGCAAAAGGATGTGCTGGACGCGGTGCAGCGACTGCGGCGCCAGGCGCAGGCACAAGGGCATCTGCAATCCAGCCCGCAACAGGTTGTGCGGACCGATCCGCAGCCCTCTGGTCCCCCCACGGTGGTGATTGAGCCGGCCCAGCCTGACATCGTCTACGTACCGACCTACAACCCCGGTGCGGTTTACGGGGCTTGGCCCTATCCGAGCTATCCGCCGGTCGCGCTGGCGCTCCGCCCGGCTATGTGGCAGGCACAGCGCTTGTCAGCGGGCTCGCCTTTGGGGCCGGCGTAGCGATCACGGCGGGTCTGTGGGGCTGGGCCAGCCCGAACTGGGCGCGTGGCGACGTGAACGTGAATGTCAATCACTGGAATAATATCAATGTGAACCGCCAGCAGATCCATTCGAACGTCTGGAACGCGGCAACCCGGCCCGGTGGCCGTCCGCTGGCACGAGCCCCGGCCGGGCCGGGCGGGCGGCCGTTGACGCGCGAGCGGATCGCACCGAACGCGATCGGGCGCCCCAATGTCAGCCTGCCGGCAAGTGCGGTGAACCGGCCCGTTCGCCAGAACTTGGCCGCGCGCCCGCAGACGCAGCATTTGAACCTCACCCGGGGGAGCCGACCCAATCCGGCTGCCACCCGGCCGAATTTCCAGGCCAGCCATCCGAACGTCGGCGCAGGACGAGCGAACCTTCAGGCCAGCCGCCCTCAGTTCCAGGGACGCACGCCAGGGGGAGCTTTTAGCGGCCTGAGCGAGGGGAGTCGTGCGACGCAGTTTCAGCAGCGCGGTCTCCAGAGCCGGCAAGCTGCATTTCAACGTCCTGCGGGCGGGTTCCAGCGCCCCACCGGAGGGGGCGGCGGCTTTCGTGGGCGGCGTTAAGGAGTCCGGCATGATCTTCCGCCTTGTTCCCGCAGTTCTGCTGTTCGCATCCGTGCTCGCGTCCGGGGTAGTTTCGGCTGCAACCCGTCCGCCTGCGGAAGCGCCGGAAACCTTCGCATCCGCGCAGGACGCGGCTACGGCGCTGTTTGAGGCCGCAAAGGGAGGAGACGTCGCTCGGTTGAAGCGCGTGCTTGGCCCGGGTAGTTCGGAACTCGTTAGTTCCGGCGATCCAACGCAAAATGCAAACGAGAGGCGGCAATTCGTTGAGGCTTATGCGGAACGGCACCAGCTGGTTAACGGCCCCGACGGACAAGTGGTGTTGCACGTCGGTAGCAACGGCTGGCCGGCCCCGATTCCGATTGTTCAGACCGGAAACGGCTGGCGCTTCGACGCGCAACAGGGCGCACAGGACATCGTTGACCGCCGCATTGGCCGGAACGAGATCGCGGCAGTCCGGGTGTGTCTTGCGTACTTCGACGCTCAGCACGCCTATTTCGATCTTTTCAAGCAGAACACCGGTAGCGGCGCCTACGCGCAGCGCCTGGTGAGCACCAAGAACAACTACGACGGGCTTTATTGGCCCAAAGCTCCCGGTATTCCCGACAACCCATTGCAGCCGCTGGTGTCCACTGCAATCGGCGAGGGCTATCCGGGCGATCTGGTCGCCGGCAAGCCGGTTCCCTACCAGGGTTATTTCTTCAAGGTGCTGAAAGCCCAGGGGCAAGCCGCCCCGGGAGGCGTGCGCGACTACGTTGCGCAAGGCAAGATGACCAACGGCTTTGCGCTGCTGGCCTGGCCGGCGCGCTACGGCGCTTCCGGTATTATGAGCTTCATTATCGGCCCCGGGGGTGTCGCATTCCAGAAGGATCTTGGTCCCGCTACCGCCGGTCGCGCAGCAACCATCACCCGGTTCGACCCCGACCTGAGCTGGGCACGGGTGGACATTAGCGGTCAGGACGCGCCCGCTGCGGTAACTTCCCCGCCCTAGCGGGATCTGATTTCGCGCCCGCCGATCCGCACCGCTTCCGGGTCCGTATCACCCCCCGGCGCGATCGGCTCGGCGTAGTAGTGCCCGAGGACGAGCACAATGGCAGCGGCGGTCGGCACGGCCAGCAGTAGGCCGATGATGCCGAACAGCATCGCGCCGATGATGAAGGCGAAGATCACCACTACGGGATGCACCGTGACCGATTTGCCCAGGGCGATCGGGCCAACCAGATTGTCGATCGACAGGCGCAGGCCGATTGCATAGGCGATCACAAATGCAACGGTGTAGCCGCCCTTCTGCACTCCCGTTAGCGCAACGAGAACGATGGAGCTGATTGGCCCGATGACGGGGATCATTTCCAGACAGCCCACCACGATCGCCAGCAGGCCGGAGCCCGGCAAGTGAAAGATCGGCCCGAAGCCGATGAACGCGACGATCGCCGTATAGACCACGACGCAGATAATCCCCACCACGTACCGGCGCAGCATCGGCACCAGCTTGGGCAGCATCTCGCGCACCGAGCCGCGCCGCTCCGGCGGGATCAGCCAGATCGCGCCCTCGGCCAGCCGCGGGCCGGAAATCAGGAAATATGGGATCAGTACGAAGGTCAGAATCACGGCGGCGATCGTGCCGGCGCCTATCGTCACCGCCAGCATGATCTGCGTCGAACTGATCATGTTGGAGACACCCGTAATCACCAGCTGGCTCATCTGCTGCGGGGTGTAATGCGTGCCGAAAATGTCGATGCCCTGCGGTCCGGCCACCGCCTTTACGGCCGCCTGGATCATCTGCGGCAACCTGCTGATCACGCTGTGCAGGTCAGCGATCGCGGTGGACCCGACCCAATAGGCTGCGAACCCCGCACCGCCCACGATCGCTATGGTCAGCAGCATTCCCATGGGCCAGCGTCGCCCGCCCAGCTTACCGGTTGCCCAAGTCATGATCGGCTCCAGCACGAAGGCGATGACGATGGCGAACACGAAGGGGATCAGCGTGTAGCGCAACTCATAGGCGATCAGCACCAGCACCATGCCGATGATTGCGATGGGCCAGCCGCCGACGCGGGATCGCCGTTCCGTCACCCGAGCGGCGCGTCCTGTCGTTTCCTTCTCGGGTGTATCCGCGGGAGGTGGCATGAGCAACACTAGCGCGCCGGAACCGCCCCTGGTTCCGCCCAAGCTCCGCTACAGATAGCGAGCCAAGAGGCGGGCGCGGGAAATCCACAATTCGGTGCGGTCGCGCCGGAACTGCTGGCGCCGTAGCGCCGCCGGGTTAAAGGCGCGCGCCAAGCCCCAGATCAGGAAATCCTCGCCGAACGCATGGAGGCCGCCCGACGGCACGCCGTCTTCGATCAATTCGAAGCCGAAGCGAGATGCCGCCCGGCGTATCTGCGAGCGTCGGCGCCGGCTGCCGAAGGTGACGCAGGCATGCACCGCCCGGAGGTCGCGCCATTCGAGATTGGTATCGAGATGACGGGCGAGCGCCCGCAAGGACTGGAGAAGGTATCGGCGTAGCATAATTGCCCAGCGGAAGTCCGGGCCGACCACCGAGAACGGCGGAATTTGTTCGTTCCATAGATGTAGCAAGACGACCGGCTCCCCGGGTGGGATAATCGTGCCGTCCGACAGCTCGATATGGTGGGAAGCGGTGCTCAGCGAAACGCGCAGCAGGCAAGACGGGTCGTCCGTGAACTCGCGCACACCGTAATAGCGTCGTAGGATGACGTCAGTGGCCCCGACCAGCAGCGCCCACACGAAATCCCGCGCCTGCCGGCGCGGGCGCGACCAGAGGCCAAGCGTGCGCCGGCTCCGCGGCCGTGTCCGAGCCGGCGACGGGTGGTCGTCGGCCAGGCCGTCTTGCTGCCCGCTGGCAAGTTCTCCGGCCGAGCCGATTTCAGTGCATGAGGACACGTTGCGCCTCAGGACCGGGTCCGGCTTGGATCGGCGAGCCTATGGAAGAAGCCGGCTCCAGCCATGGTGTCAGCTCGTCTCGTCGAGGTTGCCAGGGTTGCGGGCCGGGCGCTCGCGCCTCGCCCGGGTAAGAACGTCGGACACGGTAGCCGGTTCTGCAAGACCGGACCGGCAGGGCAGACAATTGCTCGTTGGCATCGATCATCGTAACCGTGGTGCGACGCGGCCCGATCGTGCGATGATGGCAGGATGACCGGCCAGCCGCTTGATTGCATGAAATGCCCCAGCCTTTGCTGCCGCATGGCCGGGTACGTAGAGGTCAGCGAGACGGACATAAGGCGACTGGCCAAGTTCCTGGGCCTCACGGTGCGGGAGTTCGAAGCGCGGCATATCGTCGAGCGTACGCGCAAGGGGGCCAAACGTATCAAATCCGGCTACACTGTCTGTCAGTTCCTGGGCGAGGACCGGATGTGTACCGTGTATCCGGCGCGCCCGAAGGATTGCCGCGGTTACGTCTGCTGGAACCAGCAAGACGACACGGTTTACCAGTTCGCCCGATTTTTCCAGACCCCGCCTGCGCGGCTTCGCCGTGAGGAAGAGCAGGAGGCGGGGCGCAAAGGTGACTAGGCCGAGGGCTGCTCCAGGAACGCCCTGACGCGCGGATCGGTGGTCAGCTCGGCCAAGTCGCGCGCAGTCGGAAGCGTTGGCCGATCGCGTTGCACGTTCACCATGCACAGGAACCCGAGTGGTTCACTGCTGCCGGCGCGGAATTGATGCCAGGTCGAGGCGGGTATGCTGATCAGATCGAAGGGCTTGAGCGTTCGGACCTCCCTGCCAAGCAGGCATCGGCCGGTGCCGCGCAGGATCATGACCGCGTGGACGTGCTCATGGCGCTCCAGCGTCGAGTACCCGCCCGGCGCCATCTCGAAATAGCGCAATTCGCAACCCAAGGCGGGATCGGCGAATAAGACCTGCCGCGAGATCGCCCGGAAGGGCGCGGCACCTTCCTCCTTGTAAGGACGCAGCTCGACGCCGTCCCAGCGATACCCGTCACGGAAGGGGCGCACCTGGCCGGTCGTGCCCTTAACGTCTGTGCTCATGCGGTTCTGCCCGATAGAAATGGCCGGCGACGGCCCCGGTGAACGAAGCAGTCGCTTCGGCGATCCGCTCGCGTGCGAGAAGCAGGCTGCCACCGACCAGCAACATCGCGTCCGGGCCATAGAAATCAAGGATCTCGGGCACGCGATCCAGGCTGATGCCGCCGGCCGGAACCGGCAGGCTCGGGGCTTGGCCGTGTGCGGGATGGCGCGCGCTCTCTGCCAGGCGCCGACAGGTCGCCTCCGAATAACCGAAGCGCCCGCCATGATGCGGGAAGATAACCGCATCGGCACCCAGGAGAGGCAGCAGCGTGCCGATCAGCAGCTCCGGCGCGATCCGCGCCGCGCCTCCCAGACTGGGATGGGCAAGGAAGGCAAAGTCAGGATTTTCGCGAACAAGGGCCTGAAAGTTCGCAGGCCCGGCGACCAGCGGGGCGAGCATGACTGTATCCAGCCCGGCCTCGCGAGCCACCGCCATCTGAGCGCGCATGTCCACGAGGCTGCCCGAAAGGCTCGGCACATAGTGTGTCGGTCGGCCCGTGCTCTCCGTGGCACGCCGCACGGAGGCCGCGCAAGCAGGCACCCTGCGGGCAAACGGAGCATACTCCTGGTCCGCCAGCCCGTGATCGTCCTTGATGAAGTCGAGCCCGCCAGCGGCGAGCCGCCCGGCGAGCACCGCCAGAGCCGCGGAGGAAAGGCCCTGCGGCTTGAGCGCGGAGCAGGTCAGCGCCCGGCGCCCCGCCTCGGCGCGCGCGCGCAGACCGGAAATGCCATGCTTGGGCCCGCCGAACCAGGCGGCAACCCGGGCCGGAATATCGGCGCCGACCAACGCAACATCGGCCTGCAGCGATGTGTTGCCAAATAGCATATTGAACAATTGGCCCGCGTCCCCACCGACGGTCTCCGCGACCAGTCCGATCGTCACGTCGAACAGGCCGCCGCCGCGGTCCTCGATCGCTTCGACCCTGCCGACGATCTCGGCAAGCACAACAGGATCGTCGATCGCCTCCAGCGGCATTTCGACGCTCTGCTCGGTCGCGATCGTCCGCGCCCGTGCGTCAATGGAATCGGCGCTGCTTCGGACCCGATAGACGGCGCTGATGCGGTGTTCAGTCATGCAGCGCCAGCTTTAGCGGAGGGCGTGCCACGCGCAATGCCCGCTCACCCGCCGACCGTTATGCTACGGCAATCCTGCCGTCCGGACGAAAGATTGGGCCGATCAACGCTTGCAAATTGGCACCCGCTAACGCAAATCTCACGGTGCAACACGCCGGCTGCGAATGGCCGGATTCACGCGGGCGCGCGGGGCAGGCCATGAAGCTGTCGGCCCCTCCGCGCCCGTCGTGGTATGGAGGCCCTTCACAATGCCAGAAACCGATCTCGCCCATATCCGCAACATCGGCATCACCGCGCATATCGACGCGGGCAAGACCACGACAACCGAGCGCATCCTTTACTACACCGGAATGTCGCATAAGATCGGCGAGGTCCACGACGGCAACACTACCACCGACTACATGGAGCAGGAGCGCGAGCGGGGCATCACCATCACCTCCGCCGCCGTGACCTGCGAGTGGAAGGGCAATCGGATCAACATTATCGACACGCCCGGCCATATCGATTTCAACATCGAGGTGAACCGGTCGCTGCGTGTGCTGGACGGGGCGGTGTTCATCATTGAGGGCGTAGCCGGCGTGCAGCCGCAGTCGGAGACCAATTGGCGCCTGGCTGACCGCTACAACGTCCCCCGGGTCATCTTCATCAACAAGCTGGATCGAACCGGCGCCGATTTCTATCGCGCGCTGGGCACGCTCAAGGACAAGCTCGATATTGTGGCGCTGTCTTTGCAGCTACCCGTCGGCATCGAGGACAAATTCCAGGGCGTAGTCGATCTGGTGGAGATGAAGGCGATCATTTGGGAAGGCGGCGAGCTTGGCGCCCGATTCCATGACGAGCCGATCCCCGCCGATCTGGCGGACCGCGCGAAGGAATACCGGCAGGCGCTGCTGGACACCGCGCTCTCGGTCGATGACTCGGCGATGGAGGAATATTTCGAGCATGGCGACGTGTCGGTTGCCACGCTGAAGCGCTGTATCAAGACGGGCACGATCTCCGGCGCCTTTCGTCCGGTGCTGTGTGGGACGGCATTCAAGAACAAGGGCGTGCAGCCCTTGCTCGATGCGGTCATCGACTACCTGCCGAGCCCGCTCGATGTGCCCGGCATCAAAATCGCCGCCGCGGAGGGCGAGGACGAGAGCGCCGAGCGCCGCCGGATCAAGGCCGACCCCAACGCGCCTTTTGCCGGGCTGGCGTTCAAGATCATCAACGACAAATACGGCACGCTGACCTTCGTCCGCGTCTATGCCGGCACGCTCAAATCGGGCGATATGGTGCTGAACACGACCAAGGGCCATCGCGAGCGCATCGGGCGGATGTTCCAGATGCACGCCGACAAGCGCCAGGAGATCAAGGAGGTCTCGGCCGGCGACATCGCCGCCTTCGTGGGGCTCAAGGACACCGGAACCGGCGACACCCTGGCCGCACCCAACGATCCGGTGATCCTGGAGCGGATGGCCTTCCCGGTGCCGGTGATCGACATTTCGGTGGAGCCGAAGACCAAGGAATCCATCGAGAAAATGACCATCGGCCTGCAAAAGCTGGCGGCCGAAGACCCCAGCCTGCGGCTGCGCACCGATCAGGAGACCGCGCAGACCATACTGTCGGGAATGGGCGAGCTGCACCTGGAGATTATTATTGACCGGCTGCGCCGCGAATATGGCGTGGAGGCAAATATCGGCGCCCCGCAAGTCGCCTATCGCGAGACGATCACGCGCGCGCACACCGAGACCTACACGCACAAGAAGCAGACCGGCGGCTCGGGTCAGTATGCCGAGGTCAAGGTGACGTTCGAGCCGCTGGAGCGCAACGGCGGCATCGTGTTCGAGAACGACGTGATCGGCGGCACCGTGCCGAAGGAGTACATCCCGGCGGTGGAGAAGGGCATCCGGGTGCAGGCCGAGACCGGCGTGCTGGCCGGCTTCCCGACCGTGGACTTCAAATACACGCTGGTGGACGGCAAATACCACGACGTGGATAGTTCGGCGCTTGCCTTCGAGATCGCGGCCAAGGCGTGTTTCCGGAACGGCATGAAGAAATCCGGGCCGATCATCCTGGAGCCGATCATGGATGTGGAGATCACCACGCCGCAGGACCACGTCGGCGACGTCGTGGGTGATATCAATCGCCGCCGGGGCATGATCCAGAACCAGGAAAGCTCGGGTTCAACGGTGATCGTCCGCGCCCATGTTCCCCTGAAAGAAATGTTCGGCTATATTTCCGATTTGCGGAGCATGACCAAGGGGCGCGCCTCGTTCACCATGCAGTTCCATCACTATGACCCCGTGCCGCGCAACATCGCGGACGAGATCATGGCGAAGAGCGCTTGATGACGGCAGGCAGCTAAATGCCGGCGCCCCGCCTTCACTGGATGCGGGGTCGCACCGAGACCGGTCCCGGCCGGTCGCGTACGCTGGAATGGATCGGACTGGACGACGCGGGCGAGGCCATCGCCCGCGTCATTCGTTTGCCCGGCCCGGTCTGGGCCAATTGGCGAAGCTATCGGGCCGTGGCGCTCGATAAGGAAGCCAAGGTCATCGAGTTGCGGCCGAGCCCGCCCGAGGACGGCGACTGGCTCGCCTATATCGGCGCCCGGGTGGTTGGCCGCGCCCCGCTGCCCTTGCAGGCGGTCCGCACCGCGGAAGCGGCGCTCGGCGGCGGCGATTGAGGCGTTCGTCCGGGACACTGCGTCGCTTCTTTTTGCCTTTTGACCCCGCCGCGCGGGACGCATAGTTTGCCGACGTAAGCGCCCGATAAGGATGCGCAATACCGGGGGATCGTCATGAGCGGAGCGTTGGTTTACCTGCTCTCGAGCTTCTGGGCGGGGGCCGTTCACGCTGCGACGCCCGGCCACGGTAAGACGATCGCCGCCGCCTACATCGTCGGCGCCCGCGGCAAGCCAATCGACGCGGTGATCCTGGGCGTGTTCGTAACGCTATCGCATGTGAGCGGCATTCTGCTGGTCGGGCTGCTTGCCTCGCTGGGGGTTGGCTGGCTGGTGCCGGGGCAGATCCAGAGCTGGCTTGCGCTGGCCATGGGGTTGCTGGTTATCGGTCTGGGCGGCTGGATGCTGTTCAGCCAGCGCCGGCTGGTGGCCTACGCCTTCGGCCAGCCAGGGCGAGCCTGGCCGCAACTAGCGGCGGCCGGCGCGGATGGCGCGCTCGCAGATCATGATCACGCGCATCCGCATGAGCACGAGCACGATACCGGACTGAGCCATTTCCACGGCTACGCGCACGATCATCACCACCGCCACGGTCACCACCACACCCGGGATCACGACCACGCGCACCATCACCACCACGCGCAGGATCACGACCATCCGCATGTGCATGAGGCGCCCGTCGTATGGCACCAGCACGGATTTGGCGCCGCGCATGCCCATCCCATCGAGCGTTTTACGCAGGACCGCCCGAAGCTCGCGGTCTTGCTCGGGCTCAGCATCGCCGGCGGGTTGCTGCCGGACCCGACCGCACTGGCTATCCTGCTCGCCGCATTGTCGAGCGGGGCGGTGTTGCTCGGCCTCGCGACCGTCCTTGTCTTCAGCCTCGGTTTTGCCGCCGCCCTCGTCCTGGTCGGTGTGATCGCCGCCAAATTCGGCGAACGTGTTCTCGGGTGGCTGGACGGGCTATGGGCAGCACGTGTGCAGGTAGCGATGACCTTGCTGATCCTGGTCATCGGCCTGGTGCTGACGGCGCAGGCCGTTCGCCAACTGATGCCCGCCTGACCGTGACGGGGCTCCATTGCAACGCAGCCGGGTCGCAGGCAGCATCGTCTCGACGCCGGTCCTAAACAATAAACGGAGGGGGAAATGATCGGGGGTGTCAGCGCGGCTCTTAGCGACACGAATACCGGGCTGCGCGGCAGGATCATCGGCATCTATGCCGTTCTGATCGCCGCCAATCTCGCCGCCTGGGGATGGGCGCTGCTTGCCTTCCGCAACTACCCCCTGCTGGTCGGGACCGCTCTGCTGGCCTATGGTTTCGGCCTACGACATGCCGTCGATGCCGACCACATCGCCGCAATCGACAACGTCACGCGCAAGCTGATGCAGGAAGGTAAGCAGCCGGTCGGTGTCGGTTTCTTCTTCTCTCTCGGACACTCTACCATTGTCGTGCTGGCTTCAGTCGCGATTGCGGCGACCGCGATCGCCTTCAAGGACAAGTTCGACGCGTTCCACAGCATCGGCGGGGTGATCGGCACGTCGGTCTCCGCCCTGTTCCTGCTCGCAATCGCCTTGATGAACATGGTGATCCTGGTCAACGTCCATCGGGCATTCCGCCGCGTAAAGGCCGGCGGCGCCTACGCGGACGAGGATCTTGACATGCTGCTGGCCGGGCGCGGCTTCCTCGCCCGCATCTTCCGGCCCATGTTCCGCCTGATCGGACGAAGCTGGCACATGTACCCGTTGGGCGTGTTGTTCGGGCTCGGGTTCGACACGGCGACCGAAGTGGGTTTGCTCGGCATCTCCGCCGCCGAGGCGGCCAAGGGCATGTCGCTTTGGTCCATTCTCGTCTTCCCAGCCTTGTTCACCGCTGGCATGTCGCTGGTCGATACGACCGACAGCATCCTGATGCTCGGCGCCTATGGCTGGGCCTTCGTCAAGCCGATCCGCAAGCTCTACTACAACATGACCATCACTTTCGTTTCCGTGCTCGTTGCCCTGCTAGTGGGCGGCATTGAGGCTTTAGGGCTGATCGCCGACAGGCTCGAATTGAAAGGCCCGTTCTGGTCCGATATCGGCGCCCTGAACGACAATTTCGGCACGATCGGCTATGTTATCATCGCGATCTTCGTAGTAAGCTGGATTGCTTCGGCTGTGATCTATCGCGTCAAAGGATACGACAAACTCGCCGTCGATAGCTGACCTGCCCGACCCGCAATGCCCCTTGGCAGACTTCGAACCCGGCGGTATGATTCGGTTGGACTAGTGGGACGGGGAGCAGCCGACGATGCTTGCGGACCGAATGAAAGTCATCCGGGAGGGTGCGGACAAGCGGATCCCACCCGACAAGCGCGCGATCATGCATCGTGCAACCGAGGATCTGCGTGCCTCAGGCATTGTGGACCGGGCGCTCAAGGTTGGCGATTCGCTCCCGCCATTCGCGCTCAACAACGCCCATGGTCAAGAGGTGCATTCGCCCGACCTCCTGGCGCGTGGTCCGCTCGTGCTTTCGGTATTCCGCGGCACCTGGTGACCCTACTGCGTCGCAGAGCAGTTGGCTCTGCAACAAGTGTTGCCCACCCTGAAGCGATACGGCGCCTCGCTCGTCGCGATCACGCCGCAACGCGCTGAGGCGAGTCGCGAGCTGGCGGCGAAGCATCGGATCGAGTTCGATATCCTGACCGATCCGGGGAACACCTATACCGCGACGCTAGGGCTGCGTTTCACGCTGCCTGACGATTTGCGGCAGGTGTATCTGAGTTTCGGCAACGATCTGGCGGTGCGGAACGGCGATGATAGCTGGACGCTGCCGGTCCCCGCGCGTTTTGTGATCGACCGGCAAGGCATTGTGCGTGCCGCCGATATCGACCCCGACTACGAACGGCGGCCGGAACCAGAGAAGACGGTGGAGGACGTGAAAGCGCTGGGATGACGGAGCAATGCCGGCACCCGTTTTCGACAACTCATCCGTGGCGTTTATCGTTTCGACCCCTCCCCTAGCCCTCCCGCAAGGGGAGGAGCATTTCGCGAGTTCAACTCCCCCCTCCCTTTGCGGGGCTTGGGCTGCGATCAAGCGATACAGCATAGTCAGGCGAGCCTCAGAACCCTCGCCTGGCGCTGCGGCACGTAAAGTTTGTGCGGCTCGCGGGCGGCGCACTGTGCGTCATGGGAGTTCCGCTATGCTTGCCGAGCCCGGCAGGCGAGAGCTGAACGCGGACAGCCTGTGACCAGCCAGACCGTCTATCTCATCGCCGCGTTTGCCACCAACTTTGGCACAGTCCGGCCAAATATGGGACTACGAGCTGAAGCGAACGAGACTTTTGTTCACTAGGTTTCAGATCGGAGGGCTGTCTGCGTAATCTTTTCGCTCTCGTAGTGCTCTGCGTGGGCCTGCCCGGCTGCGCCGGCGTCGGTCCATACCGCCTCGGCGGCGACCACCTGCAATACGCGCGCGCGTTGTTGGAGGCACAGAAACGTCAGATTCTGCTCAACATTGTCCGGCTCCGCTACGGCGACAGCCCGACATTCCTCGCTGTCAACCAGGTGATTTCCAGCTACACGCTGGAGCAATCGGCGGAACTTGGCCTCAACGTGTATCCGAATGCGCGGCCCGGCAACTACGCGACGGGCTTCGCCGCGCTGACCTTCAGCGACCACCCGACGATCACCTTCGCACCGCTATCCGGAGAGGATTTGGCGCGAACGGCGATCCGCCCCCCCTCGCCCGCCGATCTTCTCCCGCTGGCACAAGGCGGTCTGCCGATCGACGTGCTGTTTCGCCTAGGGGTTCAATCGATCGGAACCCTGCGGAATACGGTCGTCCTTGGCGGCGAAGAGGGAGCGGGCGCGTCGGAGTTCTTCGAGCTGCTCGCCGGGATGCGACGCCTGCAGGTGGAGGGCATGCTGACCGTCCGCTTCGTGCATCGCAAGGACGGCAATCATGTCTTCCTGGGCATTGCGAGCGGAGGCGATCCGGCAACGCAGGCGATCGCCGGGCGGACACGCCGCCTGCTTGGAATGGCGCCCGGTGCGACGGAGGCGGAGGTTGTCTACGGGCATGTCGCGACCGGCCCGCATCGGATTGCAGGTACCTGACCCGCCCGATCATCGCCATCCTTTCGATGGTGAGCGGGGAGATCGAGGTTCCGCTGGCGGATGTGGCAGCCGGGCAGACTATTTCCTCGTTCTCCTCGCGTCCACGATACCGCCCATCATCCGGGTGCATACCGGAACGGCGGCGCCGTCTAACGCATATACGGCGGTGGAATACGGAAAGGCGTGGTTTTGGGTCGATGCGAACGACTTCAACTCCAAGGTCGCCTACACGGTCCTGCAACTTCTGATCGCCCTGGTGGAAGGCAACACGGCCGGCCGGGCACCTGTTCTGACGGTTCCCGCCGGGTAGTCGCGCTCCTCGCCCGCAAATTCGTCGGTGCGGGAAGAATCTCGCTGGCTCAATTGTGGTCCGCTGGAGAGATGCAATTCATTATCGCCAGCAGCAGGGCACAGACGACGAACGCGACGAGAATGCCGACACTCCACCCCAGCTCACGATTGCTGGTCGGGCCGATATTCATGAAGCTTTCCAGAACGTGGATCGCCGAAATGGCGACGATCGACGTCAGCAGCTTGACCTTGAGCTCTCCGAAATCGATATGTCCCATCCACGATGGCGTGTACTTGTAGCCTGCGATCTCGAAGCCGGAAACGAAGTTCTCATAGCAGGCCAACATCATCATCAGCACCAAGCTGGCGATCAGCGAGATGTCGACTAGAGACAATACGCTGGTGATTACCTCGTTACTGGCCGCCGAGCTTGCACTTAAAACAAGTTTTTCGGTCTTCTGACAAAACTTGATCAGCAGCACGACGACGCTGACGGCGAGGCCGGCGTAGAAAGGTGCCAACAGCCAACGGCAGCTGAATAATAGGCGCCCCATCGTGCGCTCGGCGGTTGAGCCCAGCCCGTGCGACTGTAGCAATTCGTCCATTGCGCCCTCTAGCGGCAAGAGATAAGCCGTGCCTCGGGTCACCTGTCGACGCGACAATGGCTGTTCCTCTGGTATAACAGAGGGCGCACGATCCGCCAGTCCACCCGCCGTCTCATCACCACTGTTAGCACCAACTTTGGGACAGTCGGCCCGAATGCGGGACTACAAGCTAATGCCGGTGTGACCGTTGCCCGCCTGACTCGGCCGATGCCTGCCTAGCGAGTCGCTGGAGCCGAGGCCGTCAAGGTTTGTCCGATTCGAACGGCGCGAGCGTCAGGCGGTTGCTGCGAGCAACGGTCCATGCCTACCCGTCGTCACGGTTCCAGATCTCGTAACCGATCTCGCGCGCAATCATCCCGTCCCGAATGTGGAAATTGTGCAGCAGCCGCATCTTGACCTTCGTCCCGATCGGGACCGGGCAGTTCTCGAACCCGTCGCGCACCAACCGGAACCGCACCCACATGTCATCGAACACGCGATCCGGCGTGGCAAAGCGCTCGATCGGTTCGAACCGGATGTCCTCGGTCGCGGCGAACAGCCGCAAATACATTTCCTTGATTTTGGCCCGTCCGGCATAGCTTACGCTACGCGCAGGCGCGTCCCAGATCGCGTCTTCGGTGTATAGCTTGATGCACTCGTCGATACGCTCCGGGTTTTCCTCGTGCAGGTGCATATCCACCAGATCAAGCGCGTATCGCGCTCGTTCGCTGTCGCTCATGGCCAACCGCCGCCGCGCCAAAAGCTGTGCGACCGTTTCGCGCGACCGTTCCTGCAAATCGCTCATTGCTGCGTCCTCAGCCGTTTGTCTTCCACTGGACCAGGGTGAACTCGGGGTGGTGCTCGAAAACCGCGTGCACCGTGCTGCCGATCTTCACCTCCTGGCGCGGATCGCCGAGCAGGTTGCCGACCATGCGCACATTGCCGGCATCCGGCAGTTCGACCACGACGGCGATATAGCGTCCGTGCCCGGCGAGCGCGGGATGCACCGCGTGCCACGGGCGCTCATAGCTGTAGATGCGGCCGCGCCCCGCCACCTGCTCCCAGCGCAGATCGAAGCTGTGGCAATGATGGCAGATCCATTCCGGTCCCCACTGAAACCGACCGCAGCCGGCGCATTTCTGGATCAGCAGCTTGCCTTGCCGCGTGCCCTCCCAATAGGGCGCGGCGAGCCCGTCGGGTGCAGCGGACGGAGCCGGCAAGCCTTCCGGCAGATAGAACCCGCTCATAGCACCGCCTCCGATCCCAGGATGAGCGAACTGACCGGCGTGACCATCGGCCCCCCGATCACGATGGCCGTGTCGCTGCGCGGCACCTGATTGATCGCCTCGCCACGGATCTGGCGCACCGCCTCAATCACCAGTTCCAGCCCGTGCATGTAGCATTCGGCCAAGTTGCCACCGCTCGTGTTCAGCGGCATGCGCCCGGTCGGCGCGATCAGGTTCGGTTTTACCAACGTCTCGTTCGCTTCCTCGGGCCGAACCAGGCCATGCTCGACCAGGCTCATCAGCACGCCCCCGGTGAAGTTCTCGTAGCATTGCACCACACCGATGTCGGCCGGCGACAGCTTGGCCATCGCATAAAGATGCGGGGCAAGGCTGCGGAAATGCGAGCTTGGATAGCCGGGCATGTTGTGAGCCGGCGCGGCGCTGCGATGATCGCAGCCTTGCACGGCGCCGAGCAAATAGGCCGGCTTCTTCGCCATCGCCTTCGCCCGTTCATCGGAAACGACGATCACCGCCGCGGCGCCGTCATTCTCCAGGCAGCAATCGTACAGATGGAAGAACGGCTCGATGATCCAGCGCGATGCATCGTATTTCGTCTCATCGAGCGGCTTGCCGTGCATCACCGCGCGCGGGTTGCTCTGCGCATGGTGGTAGCAGGCGAGCGAGATCGCGCGCAGCGCTTCCTGCCTTATGCCGTGCTCGTGCATGAAGCGCGTCACCTTCATGGCGAAGCGCTGGGCAGGGGAGATCACGCCGTACGGAACAATGAACGCATCGTCCCCGCCTACCGTGGTGACAGCCGGAGCGCGGCCGTAGCGCGCATACTGGCCCTGTGCCAGCGAGCGGAATGCAACGACGCAATCGGCCATGCCGGTTGCGACCGCAGCGGCGGCATTGGCGACCGCGCCGCAGACGCCGCCGCCCCCGCCGCCCCAGAACATGTTGGAGAAGCGAAACTCCTTGATCCCGAGCGCTGCGGCGAGCCGACCGGCATCGCTGCGGTCATTGCCGTAGGAGGCGAAGCCGTCCACGTCATGCGCGTCGATACCCGCATCCCGACACGCCGCGACCACCGCCATTAATGCAAGCTTGAACTCGGAATCCGGGGATTTTCCGTGCTTGTAGTATGGCGTCTCGCCGATCCCGACGATTGCCGCCCGCCCGCGCAGCGTGCGCTCACTCATCGACGTTCCCCCGCGAGCTGGTTGAAGGGAACGTCCTTATCCACGCGAACATCGCCGGGCAGGCCAAGCACACGTTCGGCGATGATGTTGCGCAGGATCTCGTCGGTGCCGCCAGCGATGCGCATGCCGGGGGACGAAAGCATCGCGTTCTGAAATAGCGCGTGCATCGGCGCAAGCGTTTCATCCGCCACCGCACCCGCCATTCCGAGCAGATCCATGCCGAACAAGGCGATACCCTGCTGCATGGAGGCGTTCACGACCTTGGCAATCGAGTTCTCGGGGCCGGGCGTCTCGCCACGGGAAAGCGCCGTCATGATGCGCAGCCGCGTGTATTTCAGCCCCGCCAATTCCGCCCACCACTCGGCGATGCGCTCGCGCACGGCGCGGTCTGCCGAAGCCGGCTTGCCTTCATCGAGCCGGATAGTGCGCGCGAGTTGGAGCAGGTCCGCCGCATCGGGCCGGCGCATCTCGCCCACGGCAAGGCGTTCGTTCATCAGCGTGGTAATCGCGACCTTCCAACCCTGTCCTACCTCCCCGAGCCGGTTCTCGTCAGGGACGCGCAGATCGGTAAAGAACACCTCGTTGAAATTCGAACCACCCGACATCTGATGGATCGGCCGCACTTCGATCCCCGGCGCCTTCATGTCGATGAAGAAAGCAGTTAGGCCAACATGCTTCGGCACGTTAGGATCGGTGCGGGTGAGGAGCAGGCCGAAATCCGAGTAGTGCGCGCCCGATGTCCAGATCTTCTGGCCATTAATGACCCATTCATCGCCGCGCTTCTCGGCCCGCGTGCGCAGCCCCGCAACATCCGAACCGCCGGCCGGTTCGCTGAACAACTGGCACCAGATCTCCTCGCCACGCAATGCCGGGCCGACGTAACGTTGCGCCTGCTCGGGCTTGCCGTAGGCGATCAATGTCGGAATGCACATACCGAGCCCGATCAGGAAGACGTTGGGTGGAGTCTCGAATTGCGCCTCCTCCTCGTTCCAGATGATCTGCTGCATGGCGGTGCCGTCGCGCCCGCCCCATTTTCGCGGCCAGGTGACGCCGGCGAAGCCCGCATCCGCCTTTTTGCCCTGCCACGCCTTGGCGGCCTGGATGTCCGCCGCCTCGGTGTCGCCATAGCGAGGCACGCGCTGATCGGCGTCCTTGGGCTGCGCGTGCGCGGTCAGAAAGGCGCGTGCCTCGGCGCGGAACGCCGCTTCCTCTGGCGTGTCATCGAAATCCATTAATTCCTCCGGCAATCAGGCAGCGTTTCGTGTCTCCAGCTCGGCGACGACGCGATCCTTCCAAAACCGCGCGCTACCCAGCGACAGCGCCAGCAATTCGGCGCGGCGATAGAACAAGTGGCAATCCATCTCCCAAGTGAAGCCGATGCCGCCATGCGTCTGGATATTTTCCTTGGCGGCGAGGACAAACGCTTTAGTAGCCGAAACCCGCGCTGTGGCGGCGGCAAGCGGCAGCTCAACCGCACCCGAGGACAGCGCCCAGGCGCCGTAGTAGGCGTTGGAGCGCGCCAGTTCGGTCGCGACATAGACATCGGCCAGCTTGTGCTTGATCGCCTGAAACGAGCCGATCGGGCGGCCGAAGGCATGCCGCTCCTTGGCGTAGGCCGTGGCCATCTCCAGCGCCGCCGTGGCGCCACCCACCTGTTCGAATGCCGTCAACACGGCGGCGCGTTCCAGCACCCGCCGGATCGCCTCCCAACCCTGCCCCGACGCGCCCAGCGGCGTCGCGCCGGCATGGTCGAGCAACAGCTTCGCGTGGTTGCGCGTGGAATCGATTGTGTCCAGCGGCTCGCGCGTGACACCTTTCGCGCCGAGGTCAAGCAGGAACAGCGACACGCCCGCCGTTTCCCGCGCCGCGACGACCGCGAAATCGGCAATGCTCCCGTCCGGGACCGGCCATTTCGTTCCGGTGATCTTGCCGTCGCGCGCTTCCGCCTGCACCCGCACCGGGTTTGGCTCGCCCGGTCCTTCGGCCAGCGCCAAGGTGCCGATCACCTCCCCGCGCGCGATGCGCGGCAAATAATCGAGCTTCTGCGCCTCATTGCCGGCAGCCAGGATCGCCTCGGCCGCGAGGCAGACCGTCGAAGAAAACGGCACCGGTGCCAGTGACCGGCCCAATTCCTCGGCCAGCACGCAAAGCGCCTCATGGCCGAGCCCCGCCCCTTCATAGGTGTCGGGAATGGCCGCGCCGAGCCATCCCATGCCCGCCATCTCCTGCCAGAGCGGACGCAGATAGGAAGCTTCTCCGTCCAGCACCTGACGAACCGATTTCGTGGTGCAGCGTTCGCGCAGGAAGCGCCGTGCCTGGTCGCGCAACAGCTTGCTGTCCTCGGAAAAATCAAAATTCATCCGCTCCCCGCCTTCTCCCTTCAGGCCGCGCTTGCGTGATCCTAGTCAGGACTCATACTTGCGGGCAAATCAGCCGACGAGGCTACGGAGAGGCAGCCAAGCATGTATATCGCCGACCACGCGCGTGAGCGGCCCGAACATCCCGCTTTGGTCAATGGCGCCACCGGCGAGGCGTTGAGCTACGCCGAGCTGGATGCGCGTTCCAACCGCCTCGCGCAGCTACTTTTGGCGCAGGGATTGCGGCGCGGCGACAGCGTCGCGCTGTTCATGGAAAACAACATGCGGTTTTTCGAAGTGGTCTGGGCGGCACTGCGTTCCGGCTTGTATGTCACCGCGGTGAACCGCTATCTCACCGCCGAGGAGGCTGCTTACATAATAGACGACAGTGATGCGCAAGCGCTGGTGTCCTCGATCGCCCGCGCCGATGTGGCCGGCGCGCTCCCGAAGCTGCTACCGCGCTGCTGGCGCTTTCTGATGGCGGATGGAACGGTCGCGGGCTGGTCCTCGTATGAGGACGCGATCGCTGGGTATCCCGGCGCGACAACTCGGCGGAAGAATGGGCGGGCGAATTGATGCTGTACAGTTCCGGTACCACCGGCCGCCCGAAAGGCGTGAAGCGAGCGCTTCGTGATGCGCGTCCCGCCGAGGATACCTTGTTCGACGCTTTCGTGCAGGATGTACGGTTTCGGCGCCGATACCGTTTATCTTTCCCCGGCGCCCATGTATCACGCCGCGCCACTTGATTTTTTCGCTCGAGTGTGCAGCGAGCCGGGGGAACGGTCCTGATGATGCCGCGCTTCGATGCGTTGGAAGCGCTGCGGTTGACCCGAACGGTGCCGGGTAACGCACAGCCAATTCGTGCCGACCATGTTCGTGCGCATGCTGAAGCTGCCGGAGGCGGAGCGGACGCAGTTCGATCTCTCCAGCCACCGCTGCGCGATCCACGCCGCCGCCCCCTGCCCGGTCGAGGTCAAGCGGGCGATGATCGAGTGGTGGGGACCGATCATGGAGGAATACTACGGCGGGCACCGAAGGGAACGGGCGCACGCGCATTTCGTCGGCGGAATGGCTGCCCGTCCGGGTTCGGTCGGCCGCGCGCAATTGGGCGTTTTGCATATTTGCGACGAGAGCGGCATCGAACTCGGCTCCGGGCGAGCCGGGACTCGTTTATTTCGAGCGCGACATGATGCCGTTCGCCTATCACAAGGATCAGGAACGCACGCTGGCCGCGCAGCATCCCGCGCACGGGAATTGGAGCACGCTCGGTGATGTCGGATACGTGGACGAAGCGGGCTATCTTTATCTGACCGATCGCAAGGCGTTCATGATCATTTCGGGAGGCGTGAACATCTATCCGCGCGAGATCGAGGACGTCCTGATGGCCCATGACAAGGTGCGCGACGTCGCCGTGTTCGGCTTGCCGGACCCGGAAATGGGCGAGCAGGTGAAAGCGGTGGTCGAACTGGTGGACGGCGCCGCGCCTTCCGAGGAACTGGCCAAGGAACTGCGCGCCTTCGCCGCCGGCCATCTCGCGCGCTTCAAGCTGCCGAAGTCGATCGACTTCATCCAAGCGCTGCCGCGACTGCCGACCGGCAAGCTGTACAAGCAGGCGCTCAGGGACGCGTATCTGAAGAAGGTTTGACTCGGCGCAGGCGTTTTGGCCGGGCTCGGCGGCGCGCACGGATCTTGCCCCGTCCCGGGACTGACCGATTTGAAGGACCATGTCGCGCAATGCGTCCGGCACCGTCCTGCTATGGTTTCGCAATGATCTCCGTCTCGCCGATCACGCGGCGCTAAGCGCCGCCGTCGCGACCGGGCGTCCGGTGCTGTCGGTTTATGTGCTTAATGACACGGAACCCGGTCGATGGGCCTTGGGCGGCGCCTCGCGCTGGTGGCTGCACGGAAGCCTGACGTCCTTGTCCGAGAGCCTGCAAAAAGCGGGCGCGCCATTGGTGCTGCGGCGCGGCGCGACGGTCGCGGAAATCACCCTTCTGTGCCGGGAAGCGGGTGCCGAGGCGGTCTATGCCGGCGCGGCCGTCGAGCCTTGGGCACGGCGGCTGGAGCAGGCACTCGCGGCCTCGCTCCGGGCGGACGGCGTGACGCTGCGGCTGCATCGGACCGTGGCGTTGTTCGACCACGACGCGCTGCGGACGCAATCGGGGCATGCGTTCGGGGTCTATACGCGGTTCGCCCGCGCCTGCTTCGCCTCCGCGGACCGAGCTTACCAAGCCACTGCTCGCACCGCGTAGGATCAACGGAGCTGACGCACCAAAATCGGACGCGCTCGAAAGCTGGAAGCTTCTGCCGCGGCGTCCCGACTGGGCCGGCGGGCTGCGCGCGACCTGGCAGCCGGGAGAGCCGCACGCGCAAGCGCGTTTGCACCGGCTGCTGACGAAAACCCTGTCCCGCTATACCGGGTTCAGGGACCATCCGGCCGAGGATGCGACCTCGCTGCTGTCGCCGCACCTGCATTGGGGCGAGATTTCGCCGAGCCAGGTCTGGCATGCGGTGCGCGCGAGCGGCGACGGACGCGGCGCCGACAAGTTTCTGCACGAACTTCTCTGGCGCGAATTTTCCATTCATTTGCTCTGGCATCACCCGACGATGCCGGACCAGCCGTTGCGCTCCGCTTTCGCCGAACCGGCCTGGCGGCACGACCCGAAGGCACTGCGGGCCAGGCAGCGCGGGCAGACCGGCATTCCGATCGTGGATGCCGCCATGCGCCAGCTCTGGCAGATCGGCTGGATGCATAATCGCGCGCGACTGATCGCAGCGTCCTTCCTGGTCAAGCATCTGCTGATCGCCTGGCAAGAGGGCGAAGCCTGGTTTTGGGACACGCTGGTTGACGCCGATCTCGCCAACAACAGCACAAGCTGGCCGTGGGTGGCGGGAACCGGCGCGGACGCGGCACCTTATTTCCGGGTGTTCAATCCGGTGCTGCAAAGCCGCAAGTTCGATCCGGGGGGCGCGTATATCCGCCGCTTCATGCCCGAACTCGCCAAGCTGGATGCCGCACACATCCACGCGCCCCGGGATGCGCCCGAACTGGTGCTGCGTGCGGCTGGCATCATCTTGGGCGAGACATATCCAAGACCGATCGTCGATCTCGCGGAAGGACGCGCCCGGGCGCTGGCCGCCTTCGGCGCGATCCGCGCCGATCGGACATGAGCCTGCCGGCCATCCCGCCGGGCCTGCCGGTTCGCGTGGTGGGTGACGTGCATGGCGACGCCGCCGCCTTCGCCTACGCGGTGGCGACCGACCGGTTCGTAGTGCAACTAGGCGACCTGACCGATTACGGCCCGCAGCCCGCAGAGGTGCTGCGGCAGATGTTCCGGCTGATCGACGCGGGACGAGGATTATTCCTGCTCGGCAACCACGACCACAAGCTCGCGCGCGCATTGGCGGGCCACCTGGTCCGAAGCGAGCCGAACTTGGGGCGGACGATCGCCGCGTTGGACGAACCATGCGGCAGCGCGCGCTGATCGAGATCGCGCGCGCGCCAGCGTGGTTGCGCTGGGGCCAAGCCTTGTTCGTGCATGGCGGCTTTCACACCGACATGCTGACCCGGGAGGCGCCGGAGCTGGGCCTGGGGCGCCCACAAGGGGCCGTCGCACGCGCGCTGTTCGGCGAGCCCACGGGGCGCATCCAGCCCGACGGCTATCCCGAGCGCAGCCTGCGCTGGGTGGACCGCATCCCCGCCGAACCTGACCGTCTATTGCGGCCACGACCGGCGCAGCACCGACGGACGGCCTTATGTGCGACGCGGTGCCTTGGGGGGTGTGGCCGTGTTCCTCGACACGGGGGCGGGAAAGGGCGGGCACCTGTCGTGGATCGATCTGCCGGTCAGCGAGTGATTGTGACAGCGCTCAATCGCAAGCGCTGCGTCTCGGCCAGATCCAGTGATCCTTCCTTTGCGATGGCCACGCGGTATAGGCCGCGTGCCGCCGCGGCCGAAACCAGCCCGTCGCGCACATCGCGCGCGACCCGCGCCGGGTCGCGCTGCGCCGGCTCGCCCATGCCGCCGCCGCCCGGCAGTTCCAGGATCAGCCGGTCGCCCTCGGGGATAAGCTGATAGCCCTTGGTGCGCAGCACGGCGCCTGATTTCAGCCGCACCGCTCCTGCCGTGCCGTCGCCGCCGCCGTCGCGTCCGCGAGGCGCGTGCGCCACACGATCGAAGATCGCGTTCACGGCGAACTCGCGTTCGCCCTTGGTGCCGATCTCCATAATCTGCCCCACCCCGCCGCGCGTCCGCCCCGCACCGCCCGATCCCGGGCGCAGCTCCTTGCGCCAGAAAATGACGGGCGCGACGTTTTCGGTCGCTTCAACCGGCATGGTGCGCACCCCGGAGGGGAACGCGGTCGCGTCCAGCCCGTCCGCACCGTGCCGCGCGCCGGTGCCGCCCGAGTTGAACGTGGTGATCTCGAAATCGGCGATCACGGGCCGGTTCGGGCGGCTCTGGCCGGAGACCGACGCGCCGCCGCGCAGCGGCGGGTTCCACAACGCCGAGGAACCCTCGGCTGTGACCCGCTCCGGAACGGCCTGGTGCAGGCACCCCATCATCAGGTCCGGCAGCAAATGGCCAATGACGTGGCGCACCGACACCGGATAGGGGCGGGGCGCATTCAGGATGCAGCCTTCGGGGATGGTGATGCGGAACGGCTGTAGGCTGGCCCAGTTGTTGGGAATGTCCGGCGCGACCACGCATTTGATGCCGAAGCACGAATAGGCGCGGCAATAGGCCGGCGGCACGTTAATGCCGCGATTGGCGAGCTCTGAGGTGCCGGCGTAATCCACCTCGATCGCGTCATCCAGCACCGTCATCGCAGCCGCCAGCCGGATCGGTTCGTCGTAGCCGTCGGACCAGATCTCGCCGCGATACGTCCCTCTGGGCAGAAGCGCGATTTGCGCGCGCGTCGCAGTCAGCGAGCGCTCGAAAATGAACGCAGCGAGTTCCTCCAGATCGTCCAGGCCGAACTCGTCCATCATCTGCACCAGCCGCCGCGCGCCTGTATCGTTGCAGGCACAGAGCGAATAGATGTCGCCTTCCAGCTCCACCGGCAGCCGGGAGCCCGCGCGGATGAACTCGAAGAACGTCCCGTTCGGGCGGCCCTGCTCGAAGCACTTGACGATCGGGATATAAAGCCCTTCCTCGAACACCGAGCGGCCTTCCGGCCCCATTCCCAGCCCGCCCACGTCGATCACATGCGCCGTGTTGGCGAACAGGCCGACCAGCGCGCCGTTGCGGAAAGCGGGCGTGACAACGGTCAGATCGTGCAGATGGCCGGTGCCGAGCCAAGGGTCATTGGTGATGTAGTGATCGCCCGGCCGCATCTCCGCTGCCGGGATTTTTGCCAGGAAATGTCCGACGCTCTCGGCCATCGAGTTCACGTGGCCCGGCGTGCCCGTAACCGCTTGCGCCATCATCCGGCCGCGCACGTCGAAAATGCCGGCGGAAAGGTCGCCCGCTTCCCGCACCGTGGTGGAAAACGCGGTGCGGATCATGGTCTGCGCCTGCTCCTCGACCACGGAAATCAGGCGGTTCCACATGACGTGGCGCCGGATTTGCGCCAGCGCGTCGTCCTGCGTCGGAGCGGCGCAGGCCGTCTCGGCATCGTTCGGCATGTCTATGCTTCCCGGCTCAGGGTGATGTAGCCGAAGCGGTCGATCATCGCGACCCAGCCCGGACCCACAAGCGTGGAAGTCTGGTCCTCGGCGATGATGCAAGGCCGGGCATCACCGCGCCCGGTCCAGGGGCCGACCGCTCGTAAACGCGCCACGGCGAAACCTCGCCGGTTGCGGTGTCGCGTATGGTCTGCATGCGCGGACTCGCCTCGGCGGCCCCGGCTTGCGGTTGCCAGGCTGGTTCCGGTCCGAAAACGGGAGCGGTGCTCACCTGCACTGCGTAGCTCAGGATTTCTACATCCGAGCCGGGGACCGGGCGATCGTAGAAGCGGGCGTATTCCCGATCGTAGGCGGCGCGGATCGCGGCAATATCGTCGCGGGCCAAAACCGGGCGGGAAGCGGCACGGGGATTTCGTGACCCTGCCCGACATAGCGCATGTAAGCGAGCCGGTGCTCGTGCGGCGGTGCGCCGAAACTGCCTTGCGCCACCACCGCCGCGCTGGCTTCCTCGGCCATCGCGGCGAGTAACTGGTTGACCGCGTCCAGATCGAACGTGGCGAAGCGCTGGTAGAGGCTGCGCACCACCTCGTAGCCGATCGGGGCGCGCAGCAGGCCGACGGCGCTGCCGACCCCGGCGCCGATCGGGATCAGTACTCGCCGAATGCCGAGCTTCTCGGCCATGCGGCAGGCATGCACCGGACCACCGCCGCCGAACGCGATCAGCGTGCGCCCCTCATTCGCCTTGCCGGATTCCACCGCATGGATGCGCGCGGCGCCGGCCATTGCTTCATCGACGATTTCCACCACCCCAAGCGCGGCCATTTCGGGGGAGAGCCCAAGCGCGTCTCCCACCTGCTCGGACAAAGCCCGGCGCGCGGCGGCTTCGTCCAACCGAATTGTTCCTCCTGCGAACCGGGCCGGGTCGTAGCGGCCAAGCGCCAGGTTCGCGTCGGTGACCGCCGGATGCCGACCGCCGCGCCCGTAGCAGGCCGGGCCGGGATCGGCACCCGCGCTTTCCGGCCCGACGGTGATCCGGCCCAGCGCATCCAGCCGGGCCAGACTTCCGCCGCCCGCGCCGATCTCCACCATCTCGATCACCGGGATGCGCAGCGGCAGACCTGAGCCTTTCTTGAACCGCCCGACGCGGGCGACCTCAAAGCTGCGCGCGGTCTGCGGCGGCCCGGCGTCGATCGAGGCAGATCTTTCGCGGTCGTCCCGCCCATGTCGAAGGACAGCACGGCGTCAAGGCCGCAGACGCCGGGCGATATCCGCCGCGAAGATTGCGCCCGCCGCCGGCCCGCTTTCCACCAGCCGCACCGGAAAGGCGCAGGCGGTGTCGATCGTGGTCAGCCCGCCGCCCGACAGCATCAGGAACAGCGGGGCGGTGATGCCGAGCGCGCGCAACCCGGCCTCCAGGCGCCGCAGATAGCAGGCCATCAGCGGCTGCACATAGGCGTTGGCGACGGTCGTGGAGAACCGTTCCCACTCGCGCATCTCCGGCGAGACTTCGCTGGAAAGCGAAACGGCCGCCCGGGAAGCGCATCTTCCAGGATCGTCCCGGCGCGGCGTTCGTGCCGCGGATCGACGAAGGAATGCAGGAAGCCGATGGCGACGCTTTCGACCTGCTCGTGCTGTAGCTGCGAGGCGACGGCGACGCAGCGCGCGCGCGTCCAGGGGCAGCAGCACATTGCCCTCATTGTCCAGCCGCTCCGGCACGGTGAAGCGCAGGTGGCGGGGACCAGCGGCTCGGGCAGGGCGATGTTCAGGTCGTATTGGTCGTAGCGGCTCTCGGTGCCCATCGCGAGCACGTCGCGGAACCCCTCGGTCGTCGACCAGCGCGGTGCGCGCGCCCTTGCGTTCGATAATCGCATTCGTGGCCAGGTCGTGCCGTGGATCACGAGCCCCAATTGCGCCGGGTCCAGCCCGGCCTGTCGCAGCATCGCGCTCGCGCCTCGAGCACGCCCTGCTCGGGAGCGGCCGGGGTGGTCAGCAGCTTGGCGGTGAACAGCCGGCCGGCGTGCTCGATCGCCAGATCGGTGAACGTGCCGCCGATATCGACGGCCAGCCGGCTGAACGGCTGGATTAGGGCCATAGCGGGCTTGGCCTGGCGGTTCCATTCGGGCGAGCATGTCAGCACGGCCGGGACCGGATCCAAGCCACCCTTTCGGAACCACGCCCGCGTTTGCCGCGTTCAGTTGGCAGGATAGCGAAGGGAACCCACGATGCTGAAGATGATCGGAACCGCGATTTTGGGGCTGGCCTTGGCGCTGCCCGTCGCCTTCGCGCCCGGAGCGGCGCACGCGCAAGACCAGAACGGCGTGCTCGGCCAGGTCCAGCGCTTTTTCAACCCGAACCAGCCAAATTACAACGAGCACAGGCGTACCAGCAGGGTCGCGAGGACCAATGGCGCCACAGCAAGCACAGCGCGAACGGCGACACGAAGAGCGCGAAGCGCGTGAGCAGGATACGCAAGGCTACAACCAAGGCTACAATCAGCCCTACGCCCAAGGCGATACAAACAATCGGCGGCTATAACTACAATCAGGGCTACAACGGGTACTATAACGGGCGTTAAACGCCCGCACTTGCGGGGCGGCGCTCAGCCGCCCTCGCGTCCCTCTTCGGTGGGCGTGACCGCGATCGCTGCGCCGGGCGCGGGCGTCGCCTCTTCCGGGGCGAACATGCGAATGTAGTTGCGCGACAGGATGTGATAGACCCCTTCGGGGCGTGAAGAAGCTTGACGTTGCCGAACCGATCAGCGAGCTCGCCATCAACGGCACGATCATGTTATGGTCGGCGGTCATTTCCGCGACGATGGCGAAGGCGGTGATCGGGGCCTGCACGACGCCTGAGAAGTAACCCGACCATGCCCAACAGAACGATCGCCTCCACCGGCGCGGCCGGGGAAAAGCGCGCGACATCGTAGCCGATGCCGGCGCCGACCGCGAGCGAGGGCGAGAACAGATCCGCCGGAATGCCGGCGACGACGAGGCAGCGGTGGCCGCGAGTTTGAGCGGGCCGAAGTCGAGCGGCAGGGGAACGCCGTGATCGATCAGGGCGTGACCTGCTGCGTAGCCGGTGCCGAACACGGTATTGCCGGAGGCGAGGCCGCAGACCGCGACGACGAAGCCCGCAGAAAAAGTGCGAACAGGACGCGGTGCCGCTGGATCGCAGCGGCCGAGGCGGCCGGGGAGGCCGCGGCCACTTCGACCAGGATGCGGCTGAACACGCCGCCGAGCAGCCCGCCGGCCACGCCGCAGACCGGCACCGCCGCCCAGCCGATGCCGGTGCCGAGATCGTCGAGGCGTGACGCCGAAATAGGTGTAATTGCCGAGCAGCATCAACGAGGTGATGCCGGCGGCGATCACCGCGCCGATGATCAGCCCGTTCGACCGCTCGTCGAAGGCGCGGCTCATTTCCTCGATGCCGAAAATCGACCCCGGCGAGCGGCGTGTTGAAGGCGGCGGCGATCCCGGCCGAGGCGCCGGCCAGGATCAGGCCCGGCTGGCGCGCCGGCGACAGGCGGCCGATCGCGAACATGATCGAGGCGCCGACCTGAACGGTCGGGCCTTCGCGCCCGATCGAGGCGCCGCAGAGCAGCCCGGCAAGCGTCAGCGCGATCTTGCCGAGGCCGATCCTCAGCGACACCAGCCGGCCGCGCTCGTCCTGGCTCCAGAGCTTGCGCGCGGCGATCGCCTGCGGAATGCCGCTGCCCTCGGAATTGGCGAAAAAGCGGCGGGTCAGCCAGGCGATCAGGCCGAACGCGAGCGGGGTCACGACCAGCGGGGCGAGCGGGGCCAGCACAAGCAGCCGATCGAACTGGCGCTGGACCGCGGCGGCACCGAGGGCCATAACGACGCCCGCGAAGCCGACCACGACCCCGCCGAACAGGAAAATGACGCGCTGGGCGAAGCTGCATCCAGCGCAGCCGCGCCTGTCGCCGCCAGGGCCGAGCACGCCCGAACCGGCGCGGAGTTGCCGGGCAGGTCCTTGTTGCCGTCATTCGCGGAGGTGGTCGGAAGCGGCCGGCTGGATGGTGTTCACGCGTTCGAGCCCCCTCCCCCCGACCCCCTCCCGCAAAGGGAGGCGGAGTCCGGAATCTCGCTCACTCCCCCTCCCCTCGCGGGGAGTCGGGCCGCGATCGGGCCGCCTTCGTCGGGAAGGGCGGCTGGAATTCGCCCATTTCCCCTCCCTCTTGCGGGAGGGGTGCGCAGGGGAGGGGTCGAAGGAACAACCGCGATCGGGGCTGGGCCGGTCAAAACGGGCCATTGGTAAGAGTGACACTGCGCACGGTGTCGACGCATCAGGATCCGAATGTTAAGAACAGGCTTGTATCACAAGCGGGGTCCGGCGCCCGGTGGCTGTGCCTCTACTTACCTCTCCGCCGCGGGCGGGGGGAGGCCGGGGCGCGCGAGGGGCGGCGCCCGACGGGGCCTGCTCACGATCGGGGCGCCGGGAGTGCCAGCAGCCCGAGCGCGGTTCCGCGAGGCGCTGGACGCCGCTGCGTCCCGGGGCCGAGGGTGGTAATCACCAGGTGCGGGCGCCCGGCCGCGCGGCTGGTCGGGGTGGGGTAAAGCGGGCGCGGCCGGACGCCGGGCTTGTTCCTCGCGCCGGCTTCGGGTGCGCGAAGGGGTTTTTCGGGGCTGGGCTGTACCAGGCGCGGCGGGACTTCGCGGCGGCTGAACAGCGGGCGTTCATATTCCGTTAGCCGACCTCACGGTCGCGCCTGCGCTGAACTCCTTCTCCGCCCCAAAGGCGAGAGGGCGCGGTGAGATGGGGAAATTCGAGCTTCCGGCTCGCCCCTGCCCTGACCTGACTCCCTCTCGCCGCTGAGGGCGGAGAGGTCAGGGTGAGGTGGGGGAACCGGTCCTCTCGACCGGATGCGACTTGGCGGGTATGCAGCCTGCCAACTGCTTTCAAGGGGCGGAGCCGATTATGGACCGGCGATCGAAGATGACGATGGGCCTGGATATCCACGGATGACCGGGGCGGAAATCGGTCCGCTGATGACGCCGATTGTCTCCAAGACGGAGGGGCGAATCTCTACGTCGATCACGCCGACACGGCTTCGCTGCGCGCAAAATATGCAAATGATCCCCAACGTTCGCGCTAATGAGATCGTTGATGTGGATATCGTCTGGGGCGAGCAGAGCCTGGATGCCGCTTTCGGACCGGACCGCAAGCTTGATTATATCCTGGCATCGCACGTAATCGAGCATGTCCCGAATCTGATCTCATGGCTTGAAGAACTCCGTGCGGTGCTGAAGCCGAGTGGACGTGTCAACCTGGCTGATCCCCGACAAGCGGTTCACGTTCGATTTTCTTCGTCAGAGTCGCGCGTTGGCGGATGTGTTGAATGCCTATCTGGTGCGCGCACGCCGGCCATTGGCGCATGAAATCCTGGACTTCACCCTGAACTGCGCCAGCGTCGATCTGAAGGCGGCATGGGACGGCAGGATCGAACCGCGCGCGCTGGTGCCGAGTTGACACTTTCGATCAGGCGCTGGATATCGCAGCCGCGACGAAATGGACCATCGTCAGATACCATGATGTCCACTGCTGGGTCTTTACGCCGCATCGGTTTGCCCGCTTGTTCGGCAAACTTGCTGAACACGACCTTGTTCGCTTTGCCTGTGACTGGTTTTCGGATACCGAGCCCTATACCTTCGAGTTTTTCGTCTCATTGCGGCCTTCGGACGAATCGGGCTGCAATCGTCGCGAGTTGGGAAGGCGATGGCGAAGACTTCAGGCTGAGTCTGCTTTCGGGCGGGACGCTAAAGAGACGAGCTATCAAGCATTGACCGATGTGCTGCAAACGCGAGCGCCCGCTGGCCGAGCAACTGGCTCCGCCCGGGCAACGCAAACGCAACTTGAAGCGGAACGGGATGCGCTTCGGGCGCGCATTGCAGCGCTTGAGCGTTCGACCTCCTGGCGGATCACCACGCCGCTGCGAACGGTGCGGCAGGCGCTAAACAGGCTAGCGGTCAACGATAAGCCCAACGTTCACCGAGACGCGCCATTGCGCTCCCTCCACCTCTTCGGGGCGAGCGGGAGCGGTCGGTTCGTGAAGCAAACGGGGTTAGGGTCGAGGCCGCGCGGTTGCTTCGAAGCCATACCGCCATTGCGAGGAATGTGCAAAAGCGCGCGACGTGCCGCGCGCACGGGCTGCTTCCCACTCTTTGGCGGTGGTCGCAATAACAAATGCGCTGATAACGTCAATCGTTAATTGCAGTTGCCGTCGCAGTAGAAAATCGGCCACACACACCGAAAATGGTTCTCTCGATCAATCGGGCCTGACAATTCCAACTGTAGGATTCCTCCACTTGGCGAACGGCGCGTTCGGCCATCGCAACATAGGTATCGTGGTCCTCAACCGCCGCAATAGCAGCTTGCAATTTGCTGTCCCATTCATGGGCACGGGCAAGGAACCCGGTCTCACCATCGCGGATGGCTTGTCGGAACGTGTACGTTGGGGAAGCGATGGTGAGCGTGCCGCAGATGGCGGCCTCAAAATACTTCAGCTCGGATTTGCAGTTGGTGAACCTGTTATCCTGCAAAGGTGCGAGATTGATTTCGCTCTCCGCGATCAATCGCTGCAAGTCCAGAAAGTTCTGTAATGGATAGAACTCCAGCCTGTCCTGATAGCTGACAGTCCCCCCCGTCGGTTCCAGAAATCCGACAACGCGGATCACAACGCGTGGGTCCCGATCCAGCAACCGAGCAAGAGAGCCTTCGGCGATCGCAAAATCCCGATTGTGCGTAGGCGTTCCGCTGAAATAGCCGAGATGAATATGCTCGTCACGCGCAAAGTCGGAAGCACGCTTGGACGACAGCAAAGAAAGCGACAGTTCCTGTTGACGACGATTCAGAAAGTTCGGGACTATATTGGTTCGCGTGCCCGGCGCGTATTCCTCAACGCACCGCGCGAGAAAGGTATTTGTTACAATCGCGGCATCACAGATCTTCAACGTCGCCGCCGTACGTCCAACCCAGCCAAACCAGTCCTGCCAAATCTCGTCTCGTTCGATATCCTGATCCAGCGTGTCCAGAACGAGGTGAATTTGATCCGGGTCAAATACCAGGTCATCGACGTCAAAAAATACAGGGATGTTCCGTGTCTTCGCCCGTGCCATCATCCGCGCCAGTCCGGCGCCATATCGCGCGCGGCAAATCACCAGAGCGTCGGCGCGGTCCACAAACTGGTCGCAGTGATCCAGATCACTTCGATGAAACCATGAGGCGGATGTTTCGCCCGAGCATCGGCTGCCAGAGCCTCTATCATATTGAGGACGCGATAGCGGAAGGTGCTGGTGTCCGGGCTTTCGTAGTAGTAGGCAATGTGCCGGCGAACCGCGATCAGGGCCGACAGCCGCTCATCGAACGGCACGAACGAATGCCGGCCTCTCGCGCTACTGCCGTCCATGGGGGTCGGTAGCAATTCTTTGCGGGCTCGATGCCGAGAAACATGTACCTAAGCCTGATGCGCAATCGTTGCCAACTCGGGCAACAGGCGCTCTAGAACCGGCTGCAACGCTAGCTCCCAATCATGCTGCATGTGGTTGCGAGCGTAATTGGCGGTCCGGCGCGGCTCGTCCCTCGCGAGCGCAACGGCATCCGCGATGCCCTGCTTAAGCCCCTGCAGGCTCGGCTCGACACAAATTATATTATCAGAATACCGGCTCAAAGACTGTTTTGGGCCGTGGCGATTGGTGACCACGACCGCTCCGGCAGCGGCCAGATCAAGAGGCGGATAGCTGGGGTGTGGCGTGTCCATCAGCGCCAATCCGACGTCCATGTCGCGAACGAGATCGGCGTACTCGCTCCACGGCAGATTCTCTGCCAGCCGGGGCCGCACATCATGCGGAAGAATAATGTCCTGTAGATCGCGTCCGCCGAAGACAAAATCCCATTCTTCAGGATCGATGATGCGCTCCTGAAGGCACGCCTGTATTGCTTCCAGGCCACGCCAGTAAAGGTTTCGCAGATTTCCGGGGCGAGCGTAGAAGAAAAAATTGCGTCTGCGCTGACGCCTCGATGCGCTTCTGTCCTTTATGAATGCGGGGAACGCGGGCTCGAAGAAGACGCCCTTGCTGCGAATGCTTGGCAGCGGCTCCGGTCCGCCAATCAGATGCTGCAAACAGCATCTCGGTATTCACGACGAAGCGAATGCCGCGGATCTCGAAGCGTTTCCTCACACCGGAGGCGTTCATCTCCGTACGGATAGAACATGCGCTCATCTTCCTGCAATAGATAGACTATCCTCCGGGGATCGACGGTCTGGCGCACGCAATGGGTTGTCCACCAGGACGTCGTCAGAAATATCTCGCCCGCGCTGATCGGCATTTCGCGCCGCCTTCCGGGCGGGGAATGCAGAAACTCGATATCTTCCGTCCAAGGCGTCCGCTGGGCCGCAAGTACATGCGCGACGTTTCCGGGCGTAGCGGCTTCAGTGCGCGTCAGAATTCGCAATCGCACCCCCAGATGACGAGCGATCATAGTCGCCAGTACCAACGCCGTACCAACTCCTCCATACAGCCTTCCCGCGTTGATGCTGTCAGTTACCATTGTTATACGCGGGGGCTGGCGCGGGACCGAAAAAATTGGCAACGGCTCAAGAGACAAGAAGTGGCGCGCAGCAATTGCGCCGCGGTTGGCAATCCCTTGCCCACCGAACGGGCTTCGCGTCCTTCCGTCATCCCGAATTCGAGATAATGCAAAAGCGGGTTGACCTTGCTCGCCCGGACATCGGGATAACGTTCCAAATACCAAAGCGCATCAAATTCTGGGCCGGGATTGCATTGCTGGGCGACGCCGAATTTAAGGTAATGCAAAACCGGGTCCATCCCGGCCGCCGAGGTTTCGGGACAGTGCTCCAGATACCACTCCGGATCGAAGAGAACCGAACTCGGCAACCAGGCGCGCTTGCTCGATCACCGCCGCCGATTCCGAAACTTCGACAACTTCCGGCACAGTCTCCGCGCGCAATCTCCGGCGCACCGATATGCGCGCGGGCTTCAACATCCTGGCTTCCGGATGCCGCCAAGGGCCCACCCGGCAAGTGACGTCCGGCCGCTCCTCCGAAATCGATGCCGCGATCCGGCGCAGATCCCCGAAAGCTCCCTTCGCCTTTCAAGAAGGCGACCCGGCGACCCAGGTGATGGGGCGTGACGGTCCAGTATGCTAGCTTCGCTCCGCGCCGCAGCTGCGATCGCAGACCGGCCGGCAGGGCGCCAACGACCTTCCGAATTGGCGCAGTCATGCGCCACGAGCTTGAGCCCAGGAGGATGTCACGCTCGCGCCAAAGATCATTGCGCTCAGCTTCAGATTGCCCGCGTGCACCCCCAGCGCTGCTTCTCGATCGGCGGCATCCAACCGAACCGCAGCCAGCTCTTGTTCCTTATCGGCTAGCCGCCTCTCCTCCTCGGCTGCGCGCGCCCGCAACGCCGCTTGGCCTTCGATTCGCACGCGAGCAAGCTCCAACCGCAATGCCGCAAGCGTCTTCTCAAGCTCCGCCGCACGCGCCTTCAATGCCGTCTTGCTTTGAGCAGCCTCGGCGCGAGCGGTCGCAAGCTTGCTCTCGAACTCGGCACCTTCCGCCCGGGCTGCCCGTAGCTCGTCTTCCAGCATTGAATTGCGGCTGCCCAGTTCCACGCGTACGCGCTCCGCCGCGTCCTGCTCGCGTTGTGCCATCTCCGCCTGCACATCGCCAAGTGCGGATATGCACGGAGATAACCTGTCCCAGACGCGCGTAAGCCGCTCGCACACCCTGCCGCATTCGCGGCGAAGTCAATCCGCAGAGACGTTCAACCGCTGCCGGTATTTCCGACCCAAAGCACAAAACCCCAAGCCCATGCCCGTGCTTGAACTCGAAGAACGGGTGCGCGCTTCGCAATTCGTGCCAAAATCGCGCAACCCCGAAGCCGTTTTCATGTACGTTCGTATCGTGAAACAGGACAACAGCCCGAGACGATAGCTTGTCTCGCCAAGTCTCATAGTCGTGCTTGACATCTTCATAGAAATGCCGGCCGTCGATGTGCAGAAGATCGATGCTGCCATTTGCGAAATAAGGTTGGGCTTCATCGAACGTCGATCGGATCAGGCGGGAAAAGCTGCCATACCGTTCGGCATTATGCCGGCTGACATCGGCAAACACCTGTGGGTCGTAGAATCCGGCATGCTCGTCACCCATCCAGGTATCGATGCCGAAGCAGTCGGACTCCAGGCCAAAATGCTCCACCGCCTGGCAGAAGGCGAAATAAGAGAATCCCGAATGCACCCCCAATTCCACGATGCGGCGCGGTCGCAACGCTGCGGTGAGCCAAAAGGCAAACGGCGCATGCTCGATCCAGGCCGAGGCAACCACCTTGCCGGGCACCAGGAAGCTTGCGGAGGAAAGGAACTCTCCGATTTCCGGGCAGAGGTCGTCATCGCTCGGCACAACGCGAGTGTCCATTGATCCGGAGTCGCTCATCCAATTGTAGAAGATTCAAGATCGCTGTCCGGAAATTAGATCGCTGTCAAGAGACGCGGCATCGCACCCCGCCGAAATACAAGCCGGGCCTCACCACCGTCCCCCAAAAACTCCGCCACCGCCGCCGGCGGCGCCTTGGCGTACATCCCCCGCCGGCTCACCACCGCGCCGGTTAGCGCGTGCAAACCGAGCGCCGCCTCCGCGGCCTTGGCCACGACCGCGATGCCGTTCAGCACCAGCGCGCCTTCAACCACGAAGGGTCGCTCGCGCGCGAACAGCAGCATCGGCAATCCGCCGGCGGGTATGATGATATCGGCGCCGGCCTCCACCAGCGGTTGCACCTGAGCCACGAACTCCGCGCGCACCCGCCGATACGCCGCCTCGTCGGTAAAGGCTTGCATGAAGCCGGGCAGGTCAGCGCGAATCGCCCGCACCCCGGCCAGGCGCTGGTCCAGCCCGTGCGCGCGCACCTGCCGCTCGTGCCAGTCGATAAACACCGGATCGACCGTCACCAAGCCGAATGTGCGCCCCATGGAGCACGCAGCCAGCAGGCTTGCCTCGCCCAGCCCGAGCACGGGAATATCCAGCGCGCCGCGACATTCCAGCAGGCCCGGCTCCTGGAAGTGCCCGATCACGAAACCCGCATAGCCCGCCTCCTCGGCTGAGATCGCGTTGCGGATCGTCTGCGCCGCGCAGCGAAACTCGGTGAGCGGGTGAAACCACTTATCCGGCGGCGTCAGCCCATGCACCTCGAAACGCACCGCCGTGCCCGAAGCCGCACCCAGCGCCTGTTGCAGCCGCTCGATATACGGCGCCTGCTCCACCGGATCGACGAAGCTTTGGTACCAAATCCGCGCCGCGCCGGACGCGACCGTCGTCCCCATGCAAACTCAAGCCGCGATCAGGGGCACGGTCGCGAAATCGCCCTTCAGCACCGACCGCGCGTCGGCAAACGCCATCCAGTCGGCGATCATGGTCGCATAGACGCGGCGGAAATCGGTCGTATAGACCATATTGCCGTCATCCAGCGCGGTCAAACTCGGCATCTGGCCATACATCCCGCCCTTCACCTTCTTGCCGGCGACGAATACCGGCCCGGCGGTGCCGTGGTCGGTGCCGAAATTGGCGTTCTCGGCGACGCGCCGACCAAACTCGGAGAACAACATCACCGTCACGTCCCCGCCCCGCCCCTGGCGGTCCATGTCCTGCATGAACGCCGACACATGGTCGGAAACGTAGGTCAGCAGCCGCGCATGCGTGTCCGGCTGATGCACATGCGTATCGAAGGCGTTGTTCGGATAGGCCACGTAGTAGATCCGTGTCTGGAACCCCGCGGCGATCAGCGCCGCCACGCGCTCCAGCCCGAACCGGTACAATCCGTAATCGACCGGCGTGCGGTATTGCGCGCAGGCATCGCGCACACGCTGTTCGGCACTCAGCGCGCTATGCGCCACGCCGAACAGGAACGCCTCGGTCGGGTTCTGCGCCTCGTCGCCCGAGTTCAGCTTTCGCAGCGCCGTCGCTTCCTCGAACAGGGCGCTGCGTGCAAACCGCTGCGGATCGTAAAACACCAGCGGCACATGGCGCTCGGCGCGCACCGCGAGCGATTCGCCCCGCTCGATATTCACCACGAAGTCGGCGCCGTCCGCCTTGTCCATTCCATCCGCCAGCCGCCCGAGCCAGCCATAGGCGCTGCCGCTGTTCGGCGTGCCGGTGTGCCAATAGGCCATCGACGTGAAGTGCGAGAACGACGGGTGGTCGTAGCCGACCCCCTGCACGATGGCCAAATTGCCGTCCTTGTACAGCCGCTCGAATCCAGCCATGGTTGGTTGCAAGGCAAAATGATCGTCCAGCTTGCGCAGCCGCTCGGCGCGGATCCCCAAGCGCGGGCGAGCGCGGTAATACGCGTCGTCGCCATAAGGAACGACCGTGTTCAGCCCGTCATTGGCGCCCGACAACTCCACCACGACCAGAATCCGGTCGCGATTGCCGGGGCCGGCCGCGCGCGCGGGATTGCCCAGCAGCAAGGAGCCCGGTCCGGCGCCGACAATGCCCAGCCCGCCGCCGTACAAAGCCGCGCGCAACACATCGCGTCGCGCCGGGCCGCCACGATGCCGATAGGCTCCAGACATAACCTTGTCCTCCCGCGCTAGCAGAGCTGATATTCGGGCGTGCTCATGATCAAATGCGCGGTCATGCGCAACGGGTCTTCCGCATAGGTCCGCGCACGTTCCAGATCCGCGGTGCCGAACTGATCATTTAGGAAAGCGACCAGGGTAGCGCGCCCGTCCTCGTCGAGCGGCACACTCAGGAGCCGCTCCAACAGCGCGTCCACCGCGTCTTCGGTGGTTTTCGCGCCCGCAGCAAATACGATTTCCGTCAGGCCGAACTGCGCCGGGGCCCGCGGGATCGGTTTGATCTTTCGCGTCGCTTGCAGCCAGCCGATATAGCTTGCGTATCGCGTGTTGAACTCCGGTCGGCTGTTGGCCATGAGGTTGGCCATCGCTTCCCGCCCGGCCTCGGCTTTGGCCGCGGCACCCGGTGCGCCCTCGGCGGTTGCCGCCGAAACATCCATGCCGCGCAGAATGCGCTTGTTCACCTCGCGGATTTGCGCGCCGGGATCCAGGTTGGGATCGACGAAGCCGATCATGTCGGGCAGCACCACCTCGCGCGCGAAATTGCCGCGCGCCAGTAAGCTGCCCGGCGTGATCCAGGACCGCCCTTGCGGCCAGCCGGCGACCGTGGGCGGGTTCAGCAGCACTTGGCCCAATTCACCGCTGGTTGCGTTGAAATCGGGAATGCCGGGAAGCGCCGTCAAGCCGAGGCGCCGATAGGTGGAGACGATCAGCTCCACCGGCCCCTTGATCCGCGTGCCCATCGACGCGCTGCTGTAGAAATCGCGTGAGAGGAACAGCGTGGTGAGCAGGGGTGCCACCTGATAGTTGTTCTCGCGCAGGATCCCGCCGAGCCGCGCCCGCAAGCCGGGATCCAGCTCGTCGCGCACGAAGAAGCGATACAGCTTGCCGGCAATGAACTCGGCCGTGACCGGCTGCGCCAGGATGATCTCCAGCGCCTCGACGCCATCGAACGGCCCGGTGCGGCCCAGGAAGTGCTTTTCCCCATCATCATGCCGGGCAGGCACGAAATGGAAGGACAAGTCCTTGACGGTCCAGCCGGTGAAGGCGCGCGCACCTTCGCGAATGTCTTGTTCGCTGTAGTTGCCCACGCCCATGGTGAACAACTCCATCACCTCGCGGCCGAAATTCTCGTTGGGCGCGCCTTTCACGTTCTGCCCGGCGTCCAGGAACACCAGCATCGCCGGGTCTTGCGCGACGCCGATCAGCAGGTCGCGGAAGCTGCCTGTCGCATGCTGGTGGAACAGCGCCAGTTGCACCTGCATCTTGCGATAGTCGCGCACCTTCTCTTCGCCGGTGGCGAAATGCCCGTGCCAGAACAGCGCCATTTTCTCCTGCAACGGGCGCTGCGTCAGCAGCATGCGCTCGGCCCACCAATTGGCGAGCCGGCGCGTCTCCAGCGCGGTCGCGCGCAGCCAGAAGAAGAAGCGGTCGGCGACCGGCTGCAACGGCCGCTCGCCGGCGGGCTTCACCGCCACGCCCATGGACCAGCCCGTCTCGGCCGCCTTGCGCGTGGCCGCGGGACGGGTCGGCGGGAACGGGTCCAGCGTTTGATCGAACACGCCCGACGGCTCGAAGTCCGGCAGATGCCCGTTCTCGACCGTCTCGTAAGCGACGACATACCGAACCGCCGCATCCGGCGCCATGTTGGCAAGCCGGCGGACCTCTTCGGGCGTGCCGCCAAACCCGGCGCGATCCAGCAGGTGCCGGGCACGGTCGTAATTCCAGTCCAGGGGGCCAATCGGCGACAGATCGCCGACCCAGCCGGCTTGCTTATCGGATGCGTCCGCCCCGTCCATCGCGGCCATGTTCAGATCCCCGAAGGCGCGTTCGGAGCAACCCTAACGCGCCGCCGCGCAATCGCAAAACCGGCGCCTCAACCCCCGCTCCGCCCCTCGGGGCGGAGCGGGCCGGGGCGAGGTGGGGTCACGCGATACACGATCACACCGGCATCGCCCTTCCCTGCACTTCCCGCCCCACACGCGCCGTTTCCGCGCTGCCGCCGGCAATCACGCGCACACCCTCGGCGATCTGCCGGGCAACGGTTTCAGGTGTCGCACATTCCAGAAAGGCAATCTTGTTCCGCTGGCAAGCCGCAAAGACACGCGCGCGCGCCTCCGCCATGGTTGCATCGCGATACGGATAGAGGTCCAGCGCCACATGCCCGAGCGCCAGACCCAAATCGCCCGGACCGAGTTCGGCGAAGCCGATCCCCGGCACCGCCAGGATTTCCTCGCAGCGCGCAATCCCGGCCGGGCTTTCCAGCTTGACCCCCAACAGCAACTCACCCGCCGGATTGAGCGGCCAGGGATCGCACCGCACGATATACTCGTCTTCCGAAATTCCCCAGGTCGGTGCGGCAGTGCTCTCCGACCCGCGCCCGCGCCGGCCAATCCCGAGCCAGCCCGTGCGCGCTTGCGGTTCGGCCGCGCCCCGCAGGCGCGCGACGGGCTCCGGGATCGCCGGGTCCAGCCCGTGGCGCTGATGCGGATAGCGGCAGGCTTCGACAAAGGCGCGCACCGCCCTCGCACTCTCCGCCTGGCACAGCACCAGCCCGTGCACACCGCGCCCGAGGATCTGGCGCGCCTGCCAGGCATTGTGGCGGACGTTGGTTTCGTCCGTGCCGTTCACCGGCAGTTCCACGATCACCGCCGGCGTCCGGTGCCCCGAGCGCGCCGGCCCGGCGCCGGCTAGCCCCCCCATGTACTGCGCCAGCCCGGCCATGTCGAACGCGCCGTGCTCCATGCCGACATTGATGTAATCGGCCCAGGTCTCAGCATCCGCCCGCCCCTGCGCCTCGGTCAGCACCGCGCCCGCATGCGCCCCCGTATAGTAGATCGCCTGCCCGGCTTCGAGCAGTTCGATGGCACGGTTGATGCGGTGCGGCATGCGGTTGCTCCATCCCGGGACTCGGTTCTTCGGCGAGAGCCTTCTTTTGGTAGACGATATGCCCCGCCTTTCGCCAGCCGCCGGTCATCCGGCTCGGCTCGCAAAAAAGTCGCGAAGTGGCAGAGGCCGCCGAACGGCTTTTATGGAAAGTCGCGCAGAACGTGCCTTATGGAAACTCAACCGTCTTTTGAAACGAAACCGCAGCCGTTTCGGAAGCCCCCCGATTCAACTCGGTCCCAAAGAGCTCTAATCTGCGAGGCGCTTGATCGTGGCGCCGAGGTCCCCTGTGGCGTTACGCGTAAAAATGCCTCGCGATGACCGGTGCCGGGTAGGCGGCGGTCACCAACAACGAGATCCAGCCCCAGCCGATACCTCGTCGGATCAGCCAGGCCGAGGAGGCAATTCCCACGATCGCGATGGCGAGGCTCACGAAGAGATCGCCGAGGAATAGGGAGGAGGCGGACAGGCGCAGGCCGATGCCGGTTGAGGCTAGCGCGATGGCGAGCGCCCCGGTTGCCGAGCGAAGCCACTGCGGTATTTGGTTCATGCGCCTGTCCTTTGGTTAGGTCGCGTCGCTATTTACCAGTATTCACATTCTGGATGCAGTCGCCCTGGTTCTTGAAGTGCTCGGGCGCATTAAAGAACTGCCATCCACCATTCTGGCACTGCGCGATGCTAGTCGGTGGCCCGACCTGAAGGCTCTTCAGCAGGGCGATCAACGTCGGCTGGGCTAGATTTGTTGAGGCTGCTGCTACCTTGTTGATGTCCTGCACGAAAACGATGTTTCGCGCCTCCTCGATCAGCGCGGCGTCGGCGCCGAACATCTGGAGGTTGGCGGTCTCGGTTGCTGAGAAGCCGAGAGCGGCCAACTCAGACTCAAAGTTCAGGACTTGATCGGGTGTTACGCTGAGAGTCAGGTTTGCTGCCGTTAACGCGGCTTGGAATTGGGTGATGAGAGACGCCATCTGGGGGAAAAGCTGAGCCAGCTGACCCAGATACCGGACGGCAGCGTTGCCTTGCTGGGTCGCCCAGAAGGTGTTTCCCGCGTCGAGAGCGCCCTGTTCGCGATTGAGCGTCGTCAGCAGCGCTTGTTCTACCCCGACGGTTTGGGCGTCATTCTGAATGAGGGCATTGGCCGCGGCTATGACTGCCGCGGGGATGCCGTCGGCAGGGCCGGCTGGCGGGATCGAGGGTGTGACGGGAGTTGCGATTTGGGTGAAATTCGGGTCCGAGGGGTCTAGGGCAAGCAACCCGGCTAGCGCTCCGACCGTCGTAGCTCCGGCCGCGATGAGGCCGGCTGGCAACCCGCAAATCGGAGCGCCGGCGATCGTTCCGGTGCAGAGTTCTGCCACGACCCAGGATACTCCGGACGTAACTGCCAAGCCTCCTGCCGTGAAGGCGAAGAAGTTCTTCTGCCCGGGAGTCAGAAGCGTCTTTTTATTCGCGGACGCGCTTATTGTGCAGGACTTATCGGCATTCGTTCGCTTTAACGGCGGTGTAGGTGAAGGTTACTGCCACGGAATAGGAGCCGATCGTTCCGATGGGCTCGCCGCCGGAGCTGGTGAGAGTCAGGGTTTCTCCTTCCCCATTTTCGTTCGGGTCTGTCGTTGCCAGGGCGGCGGTCACGGTAATTGTATCCCCGACATTGTTCGCGACAGCCGCCAAGCAGTTCTGTGCGTGTGCAGCGCCCGCGTGCAGTGCTGCGAATGGCATGAAAAAGGCCAGTGCTAGGGCTGCGCTTTTCAGGCTAGCCGCCATGATTTCGTTTCCTTCCCGCTTTGGTTAGCCGCCGGCCAACACCTTCTGGTGTTGCCGCGCCGTAAGGTGACGGAAAGATATCCATTCGTCCAGACTTTCTTGATGGCATCAGCAAGTCCCGGCCCTTCAGGGCGGCGCAGCGCAATACGCACGATTTGGAGCGTGGGAGAAGCCAAGAAGGAAGCGCCAGGCCAGCCTCAGCCCCAAAATCGTGACGGTGTCGAACTGTCGGCGATAATGCTGGCGCGCATCGCGGAAGACGCGGAGGTCGAGCCGGAGCTGCGGTTCAAAGCCGCGCAGGCCGTGTTGGAGCGTGCCGGCAAAGCTGCTGCGGACACTGAATCGCCACCGGCAGAGGCGGCATAATGTCCGGGTCCCAGCCCCAGAAGGCGGCCTCAGCATCAACGCCACGACCACAAGTTAGAACGTTGTACTGCCGACTGAGCGGCGAGAACGCGCTGGTCAGCAAACTTTCGGCACCTCGGCCGCCTTTGTCCGCCCGGACCGCGAACACGTCCTACGTCGCGACCGCAGCTGACATTCCGATCGCGGCCGGCGCCCAGGCTGTTCCTGAACCTGATTGCCGTTGGCGACCCGCCGTCCGTGCTACCGAACCTGGCCGTCGTCAGTTCCAGCGGGACGAACACGGTGTCCGTAGTTAAGGGCAGCGGCACGTTGCCATGACCGCATACGGCGCCTCGATAGCAGCCCGGATAGCCTGCCTGCCACTTGAATCGAAACCGCAGCCGTTTCGGAAGCCCCCCAATTCAACTCGGTTCCCAAAGTGCTCTAGAAACCAGAATCCTGATGCTACAATACCAAAGATGCCACCGGCAATATTAAGCCACTTCTTCATTGTGTGACCGGTCACGCCCCGAGCCTCGAAATCGTCGCCTGATTGACGTTCTAGCTGCGCGCAACGCTGCGCTGCGTTTCGCCCTTCGCTATCCGCGCCCGTGCCGGTGGCGCTTCATGCTGCGAGTCTCGAAATCGTGCTGGCGCTGACGTTGTAGCTGCGGGCGATCTCCCGCGTCGTGTCGCCTGCCTCGATGCGCTTACGCACCTCGCGCCGCTGGTGGTCGGTAAGCTTGAAAGGCCGTCCCAAGCTCTTGCCGTTCGCCTTCGCCCGTGCCCGGCCTTCCGCCGTGCGGGCTCGGATCAGCTCCCGCTCGAACTCGGCCAGCCCGCCAAGCACGGTGAGCATCAGCCGCCCGTGCGCGGTCGTGGTGTCGGCCCATGTGTCGGCGAGCGAGCGGAAGCCGGCCTTGCGTTCGGTGATGGTGGCAAGGGTGTTCAACAGGTCGCGGGTGGATCGCGCCAGCCGGTCAAGCCGCGTCACCATCAGCACGTCGCCGGCGTCGAGCTGGTCAAGCGCGCGGCGAAGCTGCCGGCGGTCGGTCTTGGCTCCGCTGGCGGTTTCGCGGAACACAGTCTTGCAACCGGCCTTGGTGAGCTGGCGCACCTGCGCGTCGATGCTCTGGCCGTCCGTCGATACCCGCGCGTAGCCGTATTTCATCGCTGGTGTCTCTCGGGCCTGTGGCTCGGCTCAAAGGGCAGGAGCGCAAGCGCGGCCTGCAATTCAGCGGCGATGTTGTGAAGCCCCTGCCGCTCGGCCCACAGGATCACGTCGGCAATCTTGGCTTTGGGGCGCGCGGTGTTGGTCGGTCTGGTCAATCGTTCCCCCGGCTGAAATGCCGGGGTCATTATGCAACGGGCTTGCGGGACAAAAAAGCACAATCTTCTCAAGGCTCTAGTTTTGTGCCGTAAGTCTTAAATTCTGCAACAAAGCGAGGTGGCTACCAATCGAGGGGTCTCCTCGCGTTTGGCTCGGCAACCGTCATGCAACTCGGGCTGCCCCGATGAACCAATTCTGGAGCCAGCTCGCGCGTGAGCTTTCGCCCTATGTGCCCGGCGAGCAGCCTCGCATGGCTAATCTGGTGAAGCTCAACACCAACGAAAGCCCGTTCGGCCCTTCGCCGCTTGCGCTGGAAGCGATGCGAGCCGCCGCGGCCGATACCCTGCGGCTCTACCCCGATCCCGAGGCGACGGAGCTGCGGGAGGCGCTCGCCGCCCATCATGGCGTGAAGCCCGAACAGGTGTTCGTCGGCAATGGTTCGGACGAAGTGCTCGCGCATGCTTTCGTCGCGCTCTTGAAACAGCCGAAGCCGCTGCTGTTTCCGGACGTCACCTACAGCTTCTATCCCGTGTGGGCGCAATTGTTCGGCCTCGCCTGCGAGACCGTGCCGCTGGACGGTGGAATGCGCGTCAGGGTCGAGGATTATCGGCGCGAGGCGGGGTCGATCGTGATCGCCAATCCCAACGCGCCGACCGGCGTCGCGCTGCCGCGCGCGGAGATCGCCCAACTGCTCGAAGATCATCCCGACATCCCGGTGCTGATCGACGAGGCCTATGTCGATTTTGGCGGCGAGAGCGCGGTTCCGCTGATCGCCGATCATCCGAACCTGCTGGTCGTGCAGACGATGTCGAAGTCGCGCGCCCTGGCCGGCTTGCGCGTCGGCTATGCGCTCGGCGACGTGGAGCTGATCGAGGCGCTGCGCCGCGTCAAAGGACAGCTTCAATTCCTACCCGCTTGGCCGCGCCGCCCAGGCGGGCGCGACGGCTTCGGTTCGCGACGAAGCCTACTTCCGCGAGAGCTGCGCCAGGATCGTCGCAGGCCGGGAAGCGATGACGCGAGAGCTGATCAGGCTCGGCTTCACCGTTCTGCCTTCGAGCGCGAATTTCGTCTTCGCCAGGCATCCGGCGCGGGGCGGGTCGGAATTCGCGACGGCGCTGCGCGAACATGCGGTGCTGGTTCGGCATTTCAACAAGCCGCGCACGGCGCCCTATCTGCGCATCACCGTCGGGACGGAAGACGATTCCCGACGGCTAATCGCGGCGGCGGTGGATATCCTGGGGAATTAGTCGCACAAGCGCCGGACGCCAAACGCGCGAAGCACCCGCCGGGGGGCGAGCCGCTGTCGCCTGGCAAGACCCAGGCGGGTTAGCCAAATTGGACATAAAGGAGTGGCGATGGCGCGAGTTTTGCTGATCGGCTACGACCCGGAAACTGTAGATTACTCCAATCCTGCGCTGCCGCCCGGGATGAGCGCCGAGAAGGTACGCGCCGGCCTTGCGCTTGCGCTGAAGCAGATGACAGACCGGGGATGGGAAGCCGATCTCTGCCTGATCAGCCCCAATGAAACGGCTGGGAAGACGGTGGAGCGTCACTTGATTTCGGCACACTATGCCTGTGTCTAATCGGGGCTGGTATCCGCCTGCCACCTCAAGGCCTTGCGCTGTTCGAGGTAGTCGTGAACGCGGTACATAGAGCCGCTCCGGCTGCCGCCATAGCGTTCAATACGGTGCCCGAAGATAGCGCCGAGGCCGCCGCCGTTGGTTGCCGCCCGGCTGAGCGCTTAACCGACGGCGGGAATCGTGTGTCCATGTAATCACCTGCTGCCATCCCCTGTTTCGCCCCCACCGACTTTGCAACAGACGCAAGGTTAACCTGCGCGGCTGACGCCCGTGGATGGAGAACCGGTTCGGCGAACAGGTCGCGCCTCACGTCCGCCGTGCGGCGACGGAATCAAGTTTTGACAGTCGAAGCCCGGTAGATCTCGGCTACGGATCTTGCGAGCGCCGCATCGAACTCGGCTGCGCTCATCGAGTGCCTGAGGTCTTCCACCAGCGCCCGTGAGAAACTGGCGATCATGCCGTGATTCTCGGCCAGGCGTTTGCAGGCATCCGCTCGCGTATAGCCTCCGGACAGCGCGACAACGCGCAGCACGCGCGGGTGATTCACCAGCTCCGAATAGAAATCGGGAACATCCGGGATCGTCAGCTTCAGCATGACTTTGCGATCACCCGGTAACTCACTGAGGCGAGCTATAATCTCGTCCCGGAGGATGGCTTCGGCTTCGCGCTTGTCCGGGCTATTGATTAAAACTTCCGGCTCGATAATGGGCATGAGCCCGTGCGCGGCAATCTCGGCCGCGATCTCGAACTGCTGCCGCACCACGGCGGCGATACCCGCCGTAGAGGCTGAATTGACCACCGAGCGCATTTTTGTCCCAAAGACTCCTAATCCGACCGCCCGGGACAGCAACGGGTGGAGGTCCGACATCGGCTTCATCAATCTGACGCCGTTGGCCTCGGGCTCAAGCCCCTTATCGACCTTCACAAACGGAACCACGCCCCGCTTTTCCCATAAAAACTTTGGCACAGGTGTTTCCTGTACGCGTCCGTCCATCGTACTTCAAAAAGAATGGCGCCTATCACTCGGTCGCCGGAGAAAGCCGGTGCGGTGATGATGCGGACCCGCATCTCATGCACGAGCCGGAACATCGCCGCATCGTCGCTATAGGCATCGTCCGGGATGCCATAGCGGCGAAGCGCGCCGGGCGTCGATCCGCCGCTCTGATCGAGCGCGGCGATGAAGCCCGGTTTCGCGGCCATCTGCCGCGCCATCTGATCGTTCGTCGGCATCGCCATCACCGATTAGGTTCTTGGATTCACCGGGACGATATAACGGAAATCGGGAGGGCCTCAAGTCGCTGCCCTGCTCGACCCCTCTCGCCATCGTGTCCCTCCGCCCCGCATCCCGTCCCCTATCGGATCGTTCCAGCCCGCACCCGGAACAGAGGACAGGCCCATGCGCTCCATACTCCGCGTCCTGCCGCTTGCCTTGGCACTCGGCGCATTCGCCGCCGCGCCCGCTATCGCGGCCGACAACAGCGACACGACGCCCGGCAAGCACGACACCGCGAAGGGAGCGGCGGCCGGCGCGGTGGTCGGGCACGAAATGGGCAGCGGTCATGCCGTGGCCGGCGGTGTGGCCGGTGCGGCGATCGGGCATCACGAGAAGAAGAAGGCAGAGCGCGAGTCCGCGAAACAGTAGGGGCAATTATGCTAGCAGCCAGAATAAACTGACCATTACCGCAACGAGCGCCGTCATTGCGAGCGCAGCGAAGCAATCCAGTTACGTGGCACTGGATTGCTTCGTCGCGCTTCGCGCTCCTCGCAATGACGGGATTGGGCCGAGGCAAAGGATAGTGCGCCCCGCTACGACAGCTCGATCCGCGCCAGCCGCTCCGCCGCCGCGTCCAGCAGCGCCTCCGTTGCCATGCGCGGCAGAAGCCCCAGCAAGCCCCGCTTGCGCGGGCGGAAGCGGCGGGGGCGGGCGGTCTCGCCGCCCAGATCGCGGACCAGCGATTCCACATCCGCCAGTCCGTCGATCAGCCCTAGCGACAAGGCGCGGTCGCCCAGCATGAAGCTGCCGTCGAATACCGCCTGCTCCTCGCCGCGCAGCTTCCCCTCGCGGCGCGCCCGCACCCATTGCTTGAACCGCTCGTGCAGATCGTCCAGCAGGCTCTGGGTAAAGGCGACATCGTCCGGCCGCTCCGGCAGGAACGGATCGAGCCGCGCCTTGTGCTCGCCCGCCGTATAGAGCCGCCGCTCCACCCCCAGCCGCGACAGCAGCTCCGGAAAGCCGAACCCGCCGCCACGCACGCCGATCGAGCCGACGATGCTCATCGGATTGGCATAGATCCGGTCGGCTGCGCAGGCGATCCAATACCCGCCCGATGCGCCCACTTCCGCAATCACCGCATGCACCGCGACCTTCGCCTTCTCCGCGCGCCGGCGGATCAGCTGCGCGATCAGATCGGACTGCACCGGCGAGCCGCCCGGGCTGTCGACATCCAGGACCACCGGGCGGCCATGCGCGGAGGCAAACGCCTTGTCGATCAGCGGTTGCGCGGTCGCAAGACTCAGCAGCCCGGCTCGGCCGGCGATCAGCCCATGCAACTCGACCACGTTGATCCGCGGCTTGCGCCAGAACAGCAGCCTCGGCATCACTCCTCTAACGAACGCCTGGCCGTACGTGCCGCTTGCTTTCCGCTCAGCCATGCCCCGCCTACCGTGCCCGCGAAACCATCATGACAAGCCTCGCCCGCGAACAGCAAATGGCCATCGGCAAGCGGTTCGGCAAGCAGCAGCGCGCGCGTCCGCCTCCCCCGGCCGGGCATAAGCATAGACCCCGCGCGCCAGCGGATCGGCGTCCCAGCGTGTCATCAGCCGCGCGCCGCCCGCGAACACGCGATCGACCCGCCCGCCCAGCATGCGCCGCAGTTCGGATAGCGCGAAATCGGCGCATGCCGCCTCGCCCGCGCGCGCCAGATCCCGGGCCGGGGTGCCGCCGATCCAGCCCTGCACGTAGTCGCGCTGAAACGGCCAGCACTGGAACACCATGAACGGCTCGCCGCTCCGCTCGGCGCGGCGGTCCAGCGAGCAATGCAACGGCAAGCCGAGCCGGTCATCCGAGGTCGCGCGCAAGGCAACTTTCACCGCGAGTCCCATCGGCAGCGCCGCGATCGCCTCCTGCCAGGCGGGCGGCAAAGCCGGATCGAACCGGATCGCGCCGGCGGCGAGCACGCCGGTCGAGACGGTGACGATGGCACTGCGGGCGGTCAGCGTGCCGCGCGGGGTCTCGACGGTCACGCGCCCGCCCCGGCCGCCCCAGAGGAGGCGTGTGGCCGGCGTGTTCAGGCGCACATCCAGCCCCGCCGGCAAGCGCGCGCGATGAAGGCGCCGATGCCGCCGTCGGGAACCAGATTGGCCCCCGACTGCGCGTTGCGCTGCCAGTCGATCAGGCTGATCGAAGCGGCATCCGCCGCGTCGATCACCGGACCTTCCCAGCATTCGACCGTTACCGCCCAGGGATCTTCGGGAATGCTCTGCGCAACCGCGCTAAGCGGCAGGTCCGGCTTTTCGGGGCCGATCAGCCGCGCCGCCGCCGCCTCGAAGCGATCCCAGGCGCCGTCATATTGCGCCAATTCGTCGGGCGTCAGCCTGCGGTTGCCGATAAAGCTCCGCTCGCGGCGCAGGTCATCGGCGTCCATCAACTGCTCGCCGGCCGCGCGCGCAATCGGCACCAGCGGGTTGTGCTCGGCGGCGTGTAGCCAGACCGCGCCCATGTCGAACCACACGCCGCCCAGTTCCGGCGGATACGCGGTCCAGGCGCGCCCGCCGACGCGCCCGGCGGCTTCCAGCACGATGGCACTGAGCCCGCTGTCGCGTAGTTCCCGCGCGGCCCCAAGCCCGGCGCAGCCCGCGCCGATGATAACGACATCGCAATCCTCGGCTCGGGGCATGCGCCTCTCGCACTTCATTGTTCATGCCCGGATTTGGCGCCGCGCGCGCCGGCGGCAAGCGCGCGCGTGTCATGCAACCGTCACAATGCCTGGGCACAACTCCCTCTTCGCCCTTCCGGGTGGAGGGCGCCGGGGCGAGGTGGGGGCCTCAGCCCGGGGTGAACATCGGCATGGGCGGCCCGCCTTCGGTTGGCAGGAAGGTCACGCGCACGGGCTGGCCAATGCGGATTGTATCGAGATCGGTCTCCACAATGTTGGTCAGCATCGTCGTGCCCTCTGCGAGCGCGACATAGGCGATGGCATACGGAATCGCGGCCCGCTTCATCACGCTGAAGGAATAGATCGTGCCCTTGCCGGACGCCTCGATCCACCGCAAATCCTGACTGTAGCAATGCGGGCAGACGCCGCGCGGATACCAATGCGTCCGCCCGCACGCATTACAGCGCGGCAGCATCAGCTTGTGCTGCGCCGCGCCGTCGAAAAAGGGCTTGGTCTCCGGGTTCGTCTCGGGCGTGCCGACGAAGCCGATCTTGCGTTGCTGGTTGGCCACGCGCGTCACTCCCGTTCCATGATTAAGGTCGCCGAGCCGTGCCGTGTGCCGAGTAGCCCGCCGGTGCCGTGCGCCAGCGCCAGGTTGCAGGTCGGTACTTGCACTCGGGGATGTGCCTCGCCGCGCAACTGCCGCACCGCCTCGATCACCTTGGTGATGCCGCCGCGATTGGCCGGATGGTTGTTGCACAACCCGCCGCCATCGGTGTTGAACGGCAGCTTGCCGCGGCCGGAAATCAGGTTGCCGTCCGCAACGAATTTACCGCCCTGACCTTTTTCGCAGAACCCCAGATCCTCAATCTGGATCAGCACGGTGATGGTGAAACTGTCGTAGATCGAGGCGTATTTGATGTCCGCCGGCTTCACTCCGGCCATTTCGAACGCGGCAGGACCGGAGAAGCGCGCGCCCGACCAGGTGATATCCACATCGCCGCCCATCTGCCCCTTCATCGCCTCGCCCATGCCGAGCACCTTGACCTTCGGGCGCTTGAGGCTTTTGGCGATTTCCGGGCGCACCACCAGCAGGGCGCCGCCGCCATCGGTGATGACGCAGCAATCGAGCCGGTGCAGTGGCGTCGATATGATCGGTGAGTTCAGCACGTCCTGCACCGTGACCACATCGCGCAGCAGCGCGTGTTCGTTGTATTGCGCGTGCTGCGAGGCAGCGACCTTGATCCAGGCGAGCTGTTCGCTCGTGGTGCCGAACTGGTGCATATGCCGCTGCGCGCACATCGCATAGACATTGGCGACGGTGGGCGCGTACGGGTATTCGAATTGCTGGTCGGGTTGCGCCGGATTGCCGGGCCGTGCGGCCGTGCCGGTTGCCATGCCCTCGCTGCGCGGACGCCCGGCGAGAGTGATCAGCGCCACATTGCAACGATTGGCCGCGATCGCCTCGACCGCATGCGCCACGTGCAGCAGGTAGGAGGAACCGCCGATATCGGTCGCGTCAACGTGACGGAGCTTCGTCAGGTTCAGGTAGTCCACTATGTTGATCGGGCCCATGCCCGGCGCGTCGCCGGCACAGAAATACCCGTCTACATCGTCCTTGCTCAGGCCCGCGTCCTTGAGCGCGCCCAGCGCGCATTCGGCATGCAGCAGCGCCACGGATTGATCGGTGGCCTTGCGCGTCGGGTGCTCAAACGCGCCCGCGATATAGGCGGCCCCTTTCAGGGTCATCTGGCTCCTCCTCCGGTGTGGGGATGGGGGAGTATAGAGGGTGGGCGAGTTGGGACCAGATGGGCAATGGCTCCATGCCGTCATGCCGATCTTCACTCGGCGGAGGGGGCATCGCTATCAGGTCTGTGACACGCGACACGAACCGTTCCGCCACTTGGACCGCGTTCTTCGCCTGCTCGGATGTCACCTGCGAGCTCGGGTCGGTATCGTAATCGGCAGTGGTCTTGAGGTCATAGGCGCGGCCGAGAAAGCGACGAAGATCCGCATCAAATCCTGGATCGTTCGCCACCAACTTGGAAAATTTAGTTCGCAAACGCCCGCATGGCTCTTCGGGGATCTCCCCGTTCTTTCAACGATTAGCGCTTGTGCCGCATGGAAGCCGGCGTAATAGGCGGCCCGTCCAGCCTCATCCATCCACTCCGTTTTAAGCAAATCACTTTTCGGCGCGACCTGCTCGATGAGCAGTTTGAGCGTCGGTCGCGCCGAGCCAACCACGCCGAGCGCGGTTGGCGCGCGGCGGCCGAGCACCTCGGGCCGCTCGTCGATCTGCACGACCACCGGCCGGTTCGGCAGGAAATTCGAATACGGATAATCGGTGCCCACCATCAGCAGCAAATCAGCACTCATGACCGCTTTGTACACCGGCTTCGAACCGATAAAGCCGATGCCACCCATCCAGTGTGGATCATCATAAGGCATGATGTCCTGGCCCTTGACGGAATGGATCAGCGGCGCCTTGAGACGGTCGGATAGGGCCCGCAGCTCCGCCGCGGCTCCATGGCAGCCGTTACCGCACATGATGAGAACACTGCCGGCCGCATCAATCCGGCTCGCCATACGGGCTACGTCCTCCGCACTCGCCGCGATCTCTGGGCGCGGTCGCAGAGTATCCACGCTGGCAACACCGCCGTCGGTCCGTGCCGAGATGACGTCCTGCGGCAATGTGAGATGAGCAACGCCGCGGCCCCCATAGGCCGTAGCGATTGCCTGATGGATGACGGCGGGAGGCCTGCTCCGGCGACGTGATGGTTTCCGTGTAGAGCGACACATCGCGGAACAGCAGATCGGGGGTGGTGGTTTGGAAGTAATCGATGCCCTGCAATTTGCGCGGCATGTCGCCGGAGAGCGCGAGCACGGGCGCGTGGTCGCGCGCCGCTTCGTAAAGGCCCGCGACCAGATGGGTGCTGCCCGGCCCCGTGGTGCCGGCGCAGACCGCAAGACGGCCCGTGAGCTTGGCCTGACCAGACGCCGCCAGAGCCGCGCCCTCTTCATGGCGAACGCCAATCCATTCGATGGAGGAGCTTCGCACGGCCTCGGCCAGCGGATTGAGCGAGTCGCCGATCCGAGCAAAAATCTGCTTGACGCCGATGCGCTCAAGCACACCGACCAACGTATCCGCGACTGTTTGAGCCATGTATTCCTCGTATTCCTCCGACATATTGCTGGCAGCTATGGCCCTGTCCACGGGATCGCCGCCCTGGTTCATATGTGGCTCTATGGGGTTATCTGGACGAGATTTTTCCCCGACGCGCTGTCTCGTTGATTAGCGGCCGACCTGCATGTCGGGCGATAAGCAGATCGTCCCTTATGCTAGGCCGTGGGGACGGATTTGATCAAGATCAGCCCGCAAGCAAAGCTGAGCAGGGCGACGTCACGGGAGCGGCAGTGGCCTCAGCCGACCCTCCTTCAACGTCCCGCCAGCGCCTTGCCGCTTGCGCGGGTCTGGGCATGTTTGGCGGCGATCGCGACGGGTTGTTGGAATGGCGTATCTACCGCATGACACTGGCAGCCGCCGGCCGGCCAAGTGAGGAGTGAGGATTCCGTGCTGCGAATCGTGCTGATCATCGTCCTGATCGTTTTGCTGCTGGGCGCATTGCCCACATGGCCGTATAGCGGCGGATGGGGGTATTACCCAAGCGGCGGCCTTGGGCTGATTCTACTGATCGTAATCATTCTGTTGCTTGTGGGGGCCATATAGCACTCGGGGCGCCGGCGACCTCCGGCGCCCCGGCGCGGCTAACGGTAGTAGCCGTAGTATCCGTAGCCGTAGCGCCGTTCTTCCCGGCGGTGCCGCTCAACCCAACGCCGGTGCTGCCAATACCGGCAACGTGGACCGCAGTAGTAGTCCACGGTCTGAATGCTCGCCGTAGGGTTGCTCACATGAGCAACGGCAGGTGGCACACTTGGCCCGGCACTCGCCCCCAATGATCCCAGAGCCAGAAACGCAGAGGCAGCTACCAAGGCTAATACGTCGTTGCGCATGTCAGTATCTCCTCCGCCAAGCAGTAACGCAGCAATGATGGCCGTCGCGTGGTGATTTCGTGATACAAAAGGGCGCAGGCGAACTCCGGTCGGGCAATGCTCGCCCGCTCGCTACAACCGAAACTACTTGCACCTTCCAACGACAACCGCAGACACGTGCTGTGTGCTGCCGGCATTGGCTGCACTGCCATCGCAGCCCGTTCGGCCAGCCGCAGCTCGGCATCGCGCAGGCTGAGGCTGAACACATGATGAAGTCAGACAGCCGGGCGATCATCCGGCGGGGAAGCGGTGCCGGCGATGCGGGTCAGGTGGGGGGCTCATTCCACCAGCCTGACCCAGCCAACCCGAGCCGATCAATTGACAATGCCGCTTGGACGGATAGCTGGGCAAATTGGCCGTTAAAGGCCCACCCGTCAGCGTCTGCGTCCTGGGATTGCTGATCCTAGCGCTTTTCGAGCCATAGCTATGACGGACTGTCGCGAGAAGCGGGGGGCGAAGCTACAGCTCTGCCCCCCGTGATATCAATTGCAGTTGCCAGCAGGCTTCTGGGCACCGGCATTTCCGGCGACCCGCATCTCGCCCGAATTCGGGGCTTTGCCCGAGGCATTGTTCAGAACGTTCTGCGGCACGCCGCCGCCCCCGGCGGCGTTGTTGATGACGCTCTGAGGCGTGCCACCCCCTGCAGCATTGTTGATGACGCTCTGGGGCGCTCCACCGCCGGCTGCGTTGTTGATCACATGCTGCGGCGCGCCCTGAGCCAGGTTGACCTTCGGGCATCCCGTGTCGGCGGGTGATGCTGCGATCGCGTGATGCGGCGCGAGGGCCACGGCTAGGCCGATCATCGCGACCGATGCCCCCGTTAGTACGACATGGCTTCGGATCGACAGGCTTTGGAACGCTCGGTTCATCAATCTCTCCTGATGCTTTGGTTGCATACACAGTCTAGGTTCGCGCATTTCTTTCTAGGTCATCTTGGTTTCGTTGGCACCTCCTCCTTCTTGTTTGTTCCAATGTCGACCGACGCACGATCGCTGCCTCGACGAGCGACATGCCTCATCCGAGCGGCATGGCGATCCAGCGCCGGGTCTGACCGGTCTCGACGAGCAGGAGCACGGAGCTCCGCCCCGCCTCGGCCTGGCTGCGCAGTGCCTCGCGGACCGTCTCGGCCGAAGCCGCCGTGGTCTGCGCGATCCGCAGGACGACATCGCCCTGCTGCAAGCCGGCATCGGCCACGGCGATCGCCGGATCGATGCTCCGCACCACGACGCGCGATGCACCGGACGCCGCGTGCTCGTCGGCCAACTCCAACCCGAGCCCTTGCGGCGTGGTGCTGGCCCGCATCGCCGCCGACTGCGCCTTGCCCGCCTGCGGGGAGTGCTGATCGGGCCAGGGCGCGATGGTTACGCTCGCCCGGGCGACATGCCCTTGCCGCCAGTAGCTTACCGGCGCCGCCGTGCCGACCGGGGTGGCCGCAATTTGCCGCAGCATCTGCACCGGGGTCGGCGCGGGCACCTCGGCGAGGCTTTCCAGCACGTCGCCTTCCCGCAGACCGGCTAGCTGCGCGGGACTGTTCGCCGCAACCGCGGTCACGACCGATCCGGTTGCCTGCGCCAAGCCGAAGGCCGGCGCGATCTCCGGCGTCACTTGCTGCAAGCTCACACCGATCCAGCCCGACGGATCGGGGTTGCAGTCGCGGAGCCGGCGGACCGTCGCGGCCGCCTCGGATGCGGGGATCGCGAAACCCAGGCCAACCGAGCCACCGTTCGCGTGGTCGGACAGGAACGCGGTGTTCACGCCCACCACCCGGCCCGCGCCGTCGACCAGCATGCCGCCCGAATTGCCGTGATTGATGGCCGCGTCGGTCTGCACGAAATCGTCGAACGGATTGGCCGAGACGTGCCGGTGCAGCGCGCTCACGACGCCGGAGCTGACGGAGACGCCGACGCCCATCGGGTTGCCGATCGCCAGCACGCGATCGCCCATGTGCAGGTTCTCGCTGTCGCCCCATTTGGCCGCGGTCAGGTCCGTCCGGCCCCGCACCTTGACCACCGCCAGATCGACCTGGCCGGAGATCGCGCACAACTCGGCGCGCGCATGCGTCCCGTCGGCCAAGGTCACGCCGATCGCCGCGGCGCCGTCGATCACGTGGCGGTTGGTGAGAATGAGCCCGGAGCGATCGACCACGAAGCCGGAGCCGTAATACTGCGCCAGCTTCTTGGCCTCGCCCGGCTTCGCCGCATCTTGGTCCGATTTCAGCACCGTGAGGTTGACGACCGACGGCAGCACGCTGCGGACGATGTCGGCCTCGGTCTTGTCCGGCTGCGGCGCGGCGCCGAACGCGGAGAGGCCGAGCCCGATGGCCAGCGCGACGGCGGCGGGCTTCGTGGCGGTGCGCGTCGGCTGCGGCTGCGGCGTGCCGGTGCCCGCCTCGGCAGGCGCGCCGATGATGCCCTGCGCGGCGGTTGGGGCGGCTTGCCGCTCCACGCTCTCCGGCGGCCAGCCGATATCGCGCAACTGCCGGGCGTCGAGCTCGGCAAGCTCCGGCCAGTTCCGTGCCAAGCTGCCGGACTGGAAGCCATGCAGCGCCACGAACTGACGCAGTGTCTGGTGTCCCCGGCTCAGAATGGTCTTGGCGCTCATCGGAGGCTCCCGTGCGGAGGGGCGACTTCGTTGCTGATCACCTTGAGCGCTCGGGGTCACCCGGCTATCGTTGCCGTGTAACGACGGGGTAACGGGGCGGAGCGGCAGAGCGGGCAGGTCTGCCTGTGAACGGCTGGGGCCGATGCGCAGCCGGATACTGCTGGTCCGCCCGCGACGTAGCGCTGCGAGCCCGGCTGGCGCGCCTGCTGAAGGCCGCCGGTTACGGCGTCGAACTCGCTGAGAGCGCCGGGCACGCTCGCCGCATCGGGCTTTGTCGGGTTCGCGGTGGCGATCGTGTCGCCGGACGGGCTTGGTGCCGACGCGAAGGGCCTGATCGGCGAGCTGGAGGCGAAGTCGGTCAAGACGCTGACCCTCGCGCGTCGGAGCCTCGGCTCTCTCGACCCCTCCGAGGAAGCCGGGCTGCTCGACCGCATCGCGGAGGCCGTGCGCCCAGCGCCAGTCGCCGAACGACCCGAGCCAGTCTTGCGTTTCGGCGGATTCCGGCTGGACCTCGCCGGCCACAGTCTGACCGACAAGGCGGAGAAAGAAATCCCGCTCACCCGCGGCGAATTCAGTCTGTTGCGGGAATTCGTGCAGCGACCCGGACGCGTGCTGTCGCGCGATCAGTTGCTCAATGCGCTCGCCGGCCGCGATGCCAAATCTTACGACCGCAGCATCGACATGCTGGTGGTGCGTCTGCGCCGCAAGATCGAGCCCGACCCGAAGCGACCGAGCCTGATCGTCACCGTCCCTGGCAGCGGCTATAAGTTCACGGCGAAAGTGAGTAACGGCAACGGCGCAGGTTGACCGGTGGAGAAGCGGCTGATGCTGCGCCGGCCCATCGGAGACAAGGCTCGCCTGCGACTCCGAGCGCCGCCAGCTTAACGATTCTGCAATGGCGCTGCTCGGGGCCGGCGTTCCTCGCAGCGCGTCACGATCCGGAAGACCTGCAGCCATTCGTCGCCGCCTTCCACCAGCACTGCGCGACAGCAATCACCGAGGCCGGCGGCACAGTCGATCGGCTACTGAACGACGGGGTTCTGGCTTATTTCGGGTATCCGCAGGCCGACGAGCACCAGGCGGAACGGGCCGTTCGCACCGCGCTTGAAGCTGATCGAGACAGTCGGGCGAGATCGACACGGGCCAGCCCGGTCGGCTGCAAGTTCGCATCGGCGATAGCTGCGGGCCTTGCTGTGGTCGGCGGTCAGCAGCCGCTGCAGCGAGCCCGCGGCCCTGGGTGAGGCGGCGAGCCGGGCGGCGCATCTGGCGCGCATGCCGACCTGGAGGCGGTGCTGATTTCGGCGAGCACGCGAGCGTCTCGTGGGGCAGCTTTTCGAGCTCCTGCGCGCGAGCCGATCGCCATCGAAGACACCGGCCAGCTGGTCGAAGCCTGGCAGGTGACAGCCGATGCGGCCGCGGAGAGCCGGTTCGAGGCACTGCGCGGCGCCGCACTGTCACCGCTGGTCGGACGCGAGGAGGAGCTGGACCTGTTGCTGCGGCGCTGGGAACAGGCCAAAGCGGGCAGCGGCAAGGTGGTGCTGATCAGCGGTGAACCCGGGATCGGCAAGTCGCGTCTTATCCGTGCGCTTCCAGGACGCCATCGCGGGGCAACCCCACATCGAGCTGCGCTTTCTTTTGCTCGCCGCACCATCAGGACAGCACGCTGTACCTGGTCATTGCGCAAATCGAACATGTGGCTGGCCTTACGCGCGACGACAGCGACGAAGCCAAGCTCAGCAAGCTCGACGCAGTGCTCGCGCGATCCAGAGGCGACTGATGAGGCAGATTGCACTGATCGCCGACCTGCTCTCGATCACAACGGATCAGCGATGAGCGGATTCAGCAGCTGAGCCCGCAAATGCGACGCGAAAGAACCTTGCAGCACTGCTGGCGCAATTGACCGGGGTTGCCGCGCAGCAGCCTGTACTCGTCATTTACGAGGACGTCCATTGGATCGACCCACGTCGCGCGAACTGCTCGATCGCACGATCGAACAGCTAGAGCGCTTGCCGGTCCTGCTGTTGGCGACGTTTCGTCCGGAATTCCAGCCGCCCTGGACTCGGGCGGCCCAACGTGACGCCTCTCGCTCTGAACCGGCTCGACCGTCACGACGCGGCGGCTATGATCGCGAAGATTGCTGGCGACGGCCTTGCATTCTGAATTTGTGCGAGAGATTGCCGATCGAACCGACGGCGTACCCCTGTTCATCGAGGAAGTGACGAAGCGGTTATCGAGTCGGGTGCTCAGGACGCCGAGGCGCTGGCATTCGCACCGCGTCCGTCGCTCTCCGTGCCGGCCACGCTGCATGCCTCCCTGATCGCGCGGCTTGACCGGCTGGGTATGGCGGCCCGGGACATTGCCCAGAAGGGCGCAGCTATCGGCCGGGGGTTTCGGTACGAGCTGATAGCGTCCGTCGCGGACCATCCAGAGCCGGAATTGCGAGAAGCGCTTGATCGCCTGACCGGTGCGGGACTGCTATTGGTGCGGGGCGTCCCTCCGCAGTCCATGTATCATGTTCAAGCACACAATGGTACAGGACGCCGGCATACGGTATACTGGTGCGCAACAGACGCAGGCAGCTTCATGCGCGCCTCGCAATGGTGTTGGAAACCCACTTTGCGGGCTGCCGAAGTCGAAACCGGAGCTGTTGGCTCATCACTTTACTGAGGCGGAACAGGCCGAACCCGCTGTCGAGTACCTGGCTGCGGGCTGGTGAGCAAGCGTTGGCGCGCTCGGCCATGCGCGAAGCGGAAGCATTGCTTCGAAAGGGGTCTGGGCTTCTACAAAACCTGACTGATAGCGTTTGGGCCTGTGAATGCGAACTCGATCTGCGGATCGCTCTCGGCCGGGCACTGTTGACGATTCAGGGCTGGGGTGCGCCTGTCGTAGGTGAGACTTATACCCGGGCGCGCCAGCTATGCGACAGCCTCGGCCGCCCCAACAAGCTGCCGCCCATTCTGTATGGTCAATGGGTCCACCACCTGCAGCGCGGTGATCTCCGGAAGGCGCGTGATTTTGCGTTGGAAACACGACAGCTGGGAGAGGCGAGCAAAGATATTGTTGCGCGGGCAACCGGATGCCGTACAAGCGGAGTTACTTATATGTACTCAGGTGATTTCGCGGTCGCGCGCGCGTATTTCGAGCAAGGTTTGGAGTTGTCCGATCCGGCTCATCTCGACCTGTATGCGAAACTTTCGCCGCCTGAGGCGTCGGTCACGCTCATGGCAAATTTATCGGTCACCTTAGCCTGTTCGGGATTGGTCGATCGAGCCAGAAACCAGTGCCAAGCTGCCCTCGCGGAGGCAAGGCGCCTGGACCATGCCCATACCTTGGCTTACGCCCTTTGGGCGGCGGTAATCACAGGCTGGGTAACCCGTTCGGAGCCCGCCGAGGTATTGCAGCTTTCCAATGAGTTCTTGGCGATTACGGACGAGCAGGGCTTTCCACTATTTGGCGCGCTGGCGCGCGGGCACCGCGGCTGGTGTTTGGCAGCGTTGGGGCGTACAGGAAGAAGGAATTGCGCTCCTGAACACTGGCCTGCTCGAGTATCGCTCTACCGGAAGCGCTGTTGCCGAATCGCAGTGGCTGACGATGCTGGCCGACGCCTATAGATTTGCTAGCGATTTCCAATCCAGCTTTGCGAAGCTCGACGAAGCCGAGCGCCGGGCTGAGAAATCCGGGCGAATTGGGTACAGGCCGAAACGCTTCGGTTACGAGGTGATTTGCTCAAACAAACGGACGAGGCGGCGGCGGCAAGTTACCGTGGCGCGATGACGCTGGCCCGTAAGCAGCACGCCAAGCTGTTCGAATTGCGGTGCGGTACGAGCCTCGCCCGTCTCTGGCGCGACCAGGGACGGATCGCCGAAGCCCACGATCTCCTCGCCCCGATTTACGGCTGGTTCACCGAGGGCTTCGATGCGCAGGACCTGATCGAGGCGAAGGCCCTGCTCGACGAGCTGCGGGGACGGTCGCGCCCGTGCTGACCCTGGACCGAACCGACTTGCCCGCGCGCATCGGAACGGTCGAGGAGCTGGAGGCGCTGCTCGCGCGACCGAGCGCGGAACTCGTCCACGACCTCGCGCAAGTTCCCGGTGACATCCTGATCCTCGGCGCCGGCGGCAAGATGGGGCCTTCCCTCGCGCGGCTCGCGCGCAACGCCGCGCCGGAGAAGCGCATCGTCGCCGTCGCCCGGTTCGGCACGCCGGGCGTGCGGGAGGGGCTCGATCGCAGCGGCGTGGAAACGATTTCCGCAGACCTCATCGACCGCGACGCGCTGCACGCGCTGCCACGGCTGGACAACGTGATCTTCATGGTCGGCCACAAATTCGGCGCCGCCGACGATCTCTCGCTCACCTGGGCGCTGAACGCGTATATCCCCGCGCTGGTCGCGGAGACTTATGCGCGATCGCGCATCGTCGCTTTCTCGACCGGTTGCGTCTATCCGTTTGTCGCGGCGGCATCCGGCGGCTGCACCGAGGCGACCGTGCCCGCCGCGACCGGCGAATACGCCATGAGCTGCATCGGCCGCGAGCGGATGTTCGAATATTTCTCCCACCGCCGCGGCACGCCGGGGCGGCTGTTCCGGCTGAATTACGCGATCGACATGCGCTACGGCGTGCTGCACGACGTCGCCAGCAAGGTGCTTAGTGGCACGCCTCTCGACGTGACAATGGGCCATGTCAATGTCATCTGGCAGGGCGACGCTACCTCGCAGGCCCTGCGCTGCCTGCGCCATTGCGTCGCGCCGACCGCGCCGCTCAATATCAGCGGACCCGAAACGGTTTCCGTGCGCTGGATTGCGCAGGAGTTCGGCCGCCGCCTCGGCCGGACGCCGGTGATTATCGGCGACGAAGCGGCGGCCTGCTGGCTGACCAACGCTGCCGAGGCCGCGCGGCTGTTCGGCTACCCGGTAGTGCCGCTCGGCCGCATGCTGGACTGGGTGGCGGATTGGGTAGCCGCAAACCGGCCGAGCCTGAACAAGCCCACGAAGTTCGAAGTGCGCAGCGGTGAATACTCGAACTGCTGCGGCGGATCACGCTGGATGAGGGTGGCGGTGGCGCAGGCGGTCCTGCTTTCCGACGCGGCCGGCTGGAACCAGACGGAAGCCGACTGGGCGGAGTTCGTCCGTCACGGCACCGTGCTCGGCGTAACGAGCGGCGAGCGGCTGGTGGCGACGGCGGCGGTGCTGCCGTATGGCGCGGATTTCGGCTGGATCGCGATGGTGCTGGTCGCCGACGAGTTTCGCCGTCGCGGCATTGCCACGCGCTTGGTCGCCGATTGCGTCGCGCTGCTCCGTGATGCGGGCCGGGTCGCCGTGCTCGATGCGACCGAGCACGGCGCGCCGGTCTACGAGGCGCTCGGCTTCAGGACGCTCGGCGGGCTCACGCGCTGGGGTGGTGCGGGACACGACCGCCCGATCCGCGGTGGCGCAATCCCGTTCGCGCTGGATCGCGCGGTCTTCGGCGCCGACCGAGGATTTCTGCTGCATGATTTCCTGCGCCGGCCGGGCAGCTTCGCTTGTGCCGCGGCGGACGCCTTCGGCGTGCTCCGGCCGGGGCGTCGAGCCTGGCACGCCGGCCCCGTCGTGGGCGCGCTGCCCGACGCGGAAGTTGTAGTCGAGTGCATGATTCGCGCCGCGCCCGGCGCACTGGTGATCGATCTGCTGGATGGCGGGCGCGCCCTCGAATCACTGCTGACGGCACAGGGTTTCCGGGTCCAGCGGCGGTTTCATCGCATGGCGCTTGGCTGTAGTTCTCTTCCCGGCGATCCCGACCGCCTGGTGGCCGCCGCCGGGCCGGAATTCGGCTGATCTTTTCTTTGGCGAGGGAACCGAAATGGGGTTGCACCGCTCGGAACTGCCTGCGCCCGTGCTTCAGACGCTGCGGCAAGGCGTGGTGATCTCGGCGCATCCGCTGGCCCTGGACCATGGACGCCGTTTCGACGCGCGCCGCCAGCGCGCGCTCAGCCGCTACTACATCGACGCGGGCGCGGGCGGGCTCGCGGTCGGCGTGCACGCGACGCAATTCCGTATCCGCGAGGCCGGGCTGCTCGAGCCCGTGCTGGCCTGCGCCGCTGAGACCGCACGGGCCTGGACCGACCGGCCGATCGTCCTCGTTGCCGGCCTGTGCGGCGCGACCGCGCAGGCAGTCGCGGAAGCGCGGCTTGCAGTCCGGCTCGGCTATCACGCGGGTCTGCTCAGCCTCGGCGCCATGCGCGGCGCCGGACCCGACGCGTTGATCGAACACTGCGCCGCGGTCGCGCGCGAAATCCCGCTATTCGGGTTTTATTTGCAGCCAGCAGTCGGCGGCATCGTGCTCGATGGGGCGTTCTGGGCACGCTTCGCGGCACTCGACAACGTGGTCGCGATCAAGGTCGCGCCGTTCAACCGTTATCACACGCTCGACGCCGTGCGCGGCGTTGCCGAGGCCGGTGCCGAGGATCGAATTGCCTTGTATACCGGCAACGACGATCACATCGTGCTCGATTTGGTAACGCCGTTCACCGTGATCCGGGAAGCGAGGCCGGTTACCCTGCGCTTCTGCGGCGGCCTGCTCGGCCACTGGTCGGTATGGACAAGCAGCGCGGTGCGAATGCTGCGGCGCTGCCACGAGGCGGCGGCGAGCGGCGTGGTATCGGCCGACTTGCTCGCACTCGACAGCGCAGTGACCGCGTGCAACGCCGCCTTTTTCGACGTTGCCAATGATTTTGCCGGCTGCATTCCCGGATGCCATGAGGTGCTGCGCCGCGCCGGCCTGATGCAAGGCATCGAGTGCCTCGATCCCGATGAGCGGCTGAGCCCCGGGCAGAGCGCGGAGATCGACCGCGTCTGCCGCGAGCACGCCGAATTGGCCGACGACGATTTCGTAACCGCCAATCTCGATCGCTGGCTTGACGCATAATGCTGTTGCGGAAGAGCGGCGCTTTGCCGGTCGCTGGATCAACGGGTGCAAGTCGTTTAGGGAAAGATGTTGAGGAAGTGTCCGGCTACCGTAACGCACCTGTCGAGAACCCTGCTTCAGAGCTTACGGGACCACGACGAGGAGAAAATCATGACCCAACGGCGGCTCAAGCATTTCGGGTGGGGTCGCGAAGGCGAGGCTATGACCTCAGAGGAAGAGAATTCCGCGCTCGAAACATACCGGGCTCTGTTTGCCACGAGCGAGTTCACATCGGTCCCGGTTCCCACCCTGGAAGCGGTGGCGCTCCGTGAACCTCGAATTTCTCCGCCGAGCGCATTGGTTGGCATTTGCTCGACGGGCGCAACGACCGGGCCGCCCATGCATTCGGAAAGTCGTATCAGGATACTGTTCTCGGGATGCTTAACGATTATGGCAGCGCGCCCGATGTCGTCGCCTATCCCGGGGCGAGCAGACGTCATGCGACCTATGGACTGGGCGGCCGAGCTCGGGGCAATGCTCGATTCCGTTCGGGGGCGGCAGCTCAGTGGTGGGCGGCGTGACCGATCGCGGGCGCACGCGAACGGCCTCTGGTGACACTCGATCTGCGCAAGATGGGCAAGGTTCTCGAGGTGGACAGCACGTCCCGTGCGGCATGTATCGAGGGCGGGATCTTCGGTCCTGCGCTCGGAGGCCAACTCAAGCCTTACGGCCTCACGCTACGGCATTTTCCGCAAAGCTTTGAATATTCGTCTCTGGGTGGCTGGATCGCTACACGCTCCGGCGGCCATTTCGCCAGCCTCTATACGCACATAGATGATTTCGTCGAGAATTCTCGGCTTGTAACTCCGGCCGGCATGGTGGAGACACGTCGGCTTCCGGGCTCCGGGGCAGGGCCGAGCGCCGAGCGGATGTTCATCGGGTCGGAGGGGATTTTGGGCGTCATCACGCAAGCCTGGATGCGGGTTCAGGACCGCCCGAGGTTCCGTGCGGGCAAGGTCATCACCTTCAAGGATTTCTTCACCGCTTCACGTGCCGTGCGCGCGATCAGCCAGGCGGGACTCTATCCATCGAACTGCCGCATCCTTGATCCCATGGAAGCACGCAACACCGGAGCGGGCGATGGGCGGAGCCGCGATCATGGTGCTCGCGTTCGAGTCGGCGGACCACGAGCCGGAAGCCTGGATGAAGCGTGCGCTGCAATGCTGTGCCGATCATGGCGGCATGCCGGAGCATGTGAATGATCCGGGACCATTCCAGTGCGGCGGCAAGGTGGCGCACTGCGTTCATCCGCATGCCCTATGCGCGCGAACTTATGGTGCCGCGCGCCATCATCACCGACACGTTCGAGACGGCCATCACCTGGGATCGATTTGAATCGCTGCACGCGGCCGTGGTGCGTGCCACCGAGCAGGCAATCCGCGAAGTGACCGGACGGCCCGGACAGGTCACGTGTCGTTTCACGCATGTCTACCCCGACGGGCCGGCACCGTATTTCACCTTCCATGCCCTCGGCCGCCATGGGGCACTGATCCAGCAATGGACGGAGATCAAGCGGGCAGCCAGCGACGCGCTGATCGAAGCTGGCGGGACGATCACGCATCACCACGCCGTCGGCCGCGAACATCGGCTTTGGTATGATCGAGAGCGTCCGGCGCTGTTTGGGGATGTTTTGCGAGCGGCGAAGAGAGAGCTTGATCCCAGGGCGATTATGAATCCTAGGGGTTCTGATCGATCCATGAGGGAATGATGGGGCTGAAACGCGAGTTCGCCGAAGCCTGCTGGCAAGGTTCGCGTCCTTGTGCGCCCACTAGAGCGGTCCCTGGGTGACTGGAATCGGGGGGATTCCGGCACGGGGGCGATCTGTGATTTACCGGCTTCCGGTTGCGTGGACCGGAGGCGAGATGACCTGGCGACGGGGCAAGGCGTATTCGCAGGATTTGCGGGATCGGATTCTTGCGGGCGTGGACGGCGGACTGAGCGTGTGCCAAGCGGCCAAGCTGTTTCGGGTGAGCATCTCCTACGTCTCCAAGGCGGTCTCGCGGCGCCGACAGACCGGTGAGAGTGCGGCGCGTCCGCAACGGGGGCACGTGCGGCCGAAATTGGCCCCGCTCCAGGATGCCATCCGCGCCGAGGTGGAGCGCCGAGCGGATGTCACCCTGGCCGAACTGGCGATTTGGCTGCACCGGACGCATGCCGCCTCGGCCAGTTCGGGACTGCTGTCGCGCACGCTGGCCCAACTGGGGCTGACGCGAAAAAAAAGTCGCAGCGCGCGGCGGAGCAGGACCGTCCCGAGACGGCCGCCGCACGCGAGGCATGGCGGGCGGGGCAACCGGAGTTGAACCCCGCCAAGCTTGTCTTCATCGACGAGACCTGGGCAACGACCAACATGGCCCGCCGCTATGCGCGCGGCCGGCGCGGCGCGCGCGTGGTCGCGGCGGTGCCGCACGGACGTTGGCGGACCTCGACTTTTATCGCCGGCTTGCGCCAGAACGGTCTCACTGCTCCCGGTCTGTTCGACGGTGCGATCAACGGCGAGCTGTTCGTAGCCTATGTCGAGCAGGTACTGGCGCCGACGCTATCGGCGGGCGACATCGTGATCATGGACAATCTGGGCTCGCACAAGGTGGCGGGCGTGCGGGAGGCGATCGAGACGCGTGGAGCCGAACTGCGGTTCCTGCCGCCATACTCGCCGGATCTCAACCCCATCGAACAGGCATTCGCGAAACTGAAGGCCCTGCTACGCGCGAAGGCAGCGCGCAAGCTAAGTTCCCTGTGGTTTGCAGTGAGAAAACTGCTGCACCGATTTACCCCGTCCGAATGCTCGAACTATCTCGCACACTGCGGCTATCGCCAGTCACCCTAAAATCGCTCTAGTCATGATCTGCGCTTTTCGGAAGATTAGCCCTCCTCCACCGACGCGATGCAGCCGCTCCGGACTGACTGCGGACTCATACGCGCGAGTTTTACGTCGCTCTGGGCGCAACGCCCGGCAACTCGCGCAGCTGACGCTGCCTCGCCTGCAATGGGCCGGCTGGTTCGGGCGCGTCAAGGAGCGTTCAGGTCGCATACAGCGGCGCTGCCCTCTCTCGCAGTTGGGCTGATCCGCTTGCGCACCCTTGATTTCGCCGCACCATATGGCGTCACCACGTAGATTTATTGTAGGCGAAACAGACCGCGAACTACGCCACCGCCGCTTAGCGATTTGTTAACAGCGCGAACGTACCTCATGGTGAAAAGCCAACGTTTTGCGTATCCGCTGAAGGTGCCGCATGCCACTGCCTGATCGCCAAACAATCAAGCTCGCACTGCTGAACCATCTCAAAGACGGGCAGGTACATCGCTCCGGTGAGATCGAGGATAAACTCGTTAGCCATTTTGGACTCACCGCCGAGGACCTCGCCGAAATTACCAAAGCAGGGCGCACCAAGTTTGGAAATGAGATCGACTGGACAAAGGTAGAACTGGGGCAAGAAGGTCTTCTGGTCAAAACCGCAAACAAACACTACCAGATCACGCAAAAGGGTTTAGCAAAGCTGGGACTCGATCACTCGCAGCCCACAATAGCATCGCTAGGGAACATTGAGGGGCTGACGACCTCGGAAATGACTTCGAAAAGGAGACCGAGCTACACAAAGCACTTCGTGCGAACATCGAGCTGCTGGAAGCCGGTTTAAAGATAGTAGATGGAGGGAAAGAAAGGACAGTTCCTTCCGGGAAGATCGACATCACCGCAGAAGACAAGAACGGCAAGACGGTGGTCATCGAGTTAAAGAGCGGCATGGCAGATCGAGATGCTGTCGGCCAGATTGCGTCCTACTTGGGGGACGTCGCCAGCGGAGGGCCAGGCATTCGCGGCGTCCTAATCGCGCACGAGTTCTCACCGCGCGCACTTGCCGCCGCACGGATGGTCTCGTGTCTGGAGCTGCGTCGGTACGGCTACCGCTTTAGCTTTGAGAGAATGTCCTAATGTGTGAACCGTTGCCGAGGCCAAGTCGCGGTTCAGCGAAATGATTGAGAGAGCGCGGTCGGGCAAGCCGCAAATCATTACAATGAATGGGCGTACCGCGGTCGTCGTCGCGGCTGCCGAGGAATGGGAATGGAAGACCAAGCGTCACGGCAACCTCGCGGAATTCTTCGCGAGTTCCCCGCTCCGGGGCAGAGATGAAGGTTGAGCGGGCAACGGACCGGCCGCGCAAGCCTGAATTGTAAATTCCTTCGTGATAAACGTCGTCTCGGAATGGGTAAGGTCAGCGGTTCGGACTCCGGGCGGCAGTTCTCCCGGTAGTTGGCTGGCTTTACGTAGCCGCCGAAGTAGCCGCCGTCGACCTTCGCGACGCGACCGGGACCGCCGATCATCTTTGCTTCGCTGAGGCCATCGTTTTCTGGGACGTTTTGCGGCTTTCGTTCTTGCTCGCTACTTTAAGCAGCTCTAGGAGATTGAGGCCCAACTTCAACAGTGATTTTGAAAATAGCGAGGCGAATCAGTTGGTTACGTGAGCGTGCGGCATCCTTAGCACCACAACGGCACCACGACGGGGTGACCGGGAACGGCGCGTCAGGCCGATTCGGGTTCGCGGATGTTTGCCGGGAGGGCGATGCGGGCGGCTTTGAATAACGAGCCGATGACACCTGTTGCTGGCGTGCGTAGCACGATTTGGCTTCCGTCCGAGCTGATCTCGACCTCCTGAAGGCGATCGAGGTCACGTAGCACATCGCTCCACTCGGGCCGGAACTCGGCACGACGGCAACGCTCATCCAATTCCTTGCGCAGGACGAGTGCAAGGAACGAACAGAACACATGGCCGCGGATGGCGGCGTCCGAGGAGTGATAGATCGGCCTCGTGCGCATCAGCGCTTTGGCCGTGCGGAATAGGTCTTCCACTTGCAGCAAGTCGCGATAACGCAGCACCGCTTGCAGCGGTGAAATACGCGCATTGCTGCGCAAGACAAAGATGCCGTCGAAGCGTGCTTCATCGGCAAGCCTACCGGGATCGATCTCGAATGCTCGACCATCGGTGGTGGTACGCAGGTAACGGCGGTAGGCGGAGTTGCCGATCAGGGCCTTGTCGCCGCGCCTGAGCTGTCGGTCCAATGCCGTGACGATAGCCTGGCGCTCGGCAGCATCTTTGTCCGCTTCCTCTTCGTTGCGGCAGACGATGTAGCGCCGTTTCTCCGCCTTGACCTCTTTGACCCAGAGCTGGGTGTTCTTGCCATTGACGCGTTGCACGCAGAGCGGGGTGAATGGCCGTGTGTCCTCCAGCACGACGCTGCGCACCAAGGCGTCAGTACGCTCGCGAACGCCGAGCACATATTCCAGCCCGCGTTCCTCCAGGGCGGCAATGTTTGCCGCCGAGATCATGCCGCGATCGGCGACGACGCAGACCCGTCCAATGCCAAAACGCGAACGCAGGCGGTCGATGACCGGCACCAGCACGGTGACGTCCGCCGTGTTGCCGGGCCACATCTCCGAGCAAATTGGCCGTCCCTCGGCGTCGAGCACCACCGCCACGATCATCTGCATCAGGTCAGGGCGATGTTCCTTGGAGTAGCCTCGCTCACCCAAGGTCTCACCACCGGCACCGGTGAACGACAGAGACGTGGTATCGAGGAACACCACGGACAGCTCACTGAACAGATCGCGCCGTTGCGCAAACAGCTGTTCTTCTATCAGGTCCTTGATCGTGCGTGGAACGACACCTGTGCTGCTAGCCTGCTGATCAGCATCAAGCTCTTCACCCAGCCAAGCCATGGCGCGGTACAGGTGGTGCAAAGCCAAGCCTTCGACGCCGCGAATGTCATAATCCGCCATCCACTTCTCGCAGGCACGATCTGATCCGGAGATCATGATCCGATGCAGCACGCTGGCGAAGACAGCACGTTCGACCGGGAATTCAAAGCTGCGCGCAGCAAGCGTCTCTTCGAGCACGGCGCGGCAACCGGTCTCCTCCCACAAACGGCCAAACAGCAGTGGCGCGCCGATGCGTTTGCAGGCGAGCCCATCGGGATTCCCCGTGGCGAGCCGCGAAAGGACGATCGCTCGCTCGGCGTAGCGTGCCACCGACGCGGCAAGGCGTTCGAGTTCACCGGAGGCGACGACCACCTCCCTGCGGCCGAGGTTCTTGATGATGCGCTGCTTGGCCCGTCCATCCTCGCGCACGCTCTCGACGAGGTAGAGATAGGTGTAACCGTTGATGCGCTTCTCGCGGACAAACACGCCACGATTAGCAGCCGGTGCCACGTCGATTCGTCAAGCAGAATCGACAGACAACAGTCATTATTTAGCACTACACGAATTCTCAGCTCAAACGGTCTCCCAAGCAAATCAATAACTTACACCACTCCCGGTGCCGAAATCAGGGCTTCACTGTTCAAGTTGGGTGAGGGTGCGACTAGAGGACTATGAAGGCGTCGTTTACCATCCTCCTTTAGCTATCCCAAGTTGTTGGGTATTGATGTCTATCTGATTTCCATCCCTGATAACTAACAGTCCAAATCTAGCCGTATATTTGTTTCCGCGGTTATCCTTCAAGTAAACGTAAAATCCAATCAATCTTTTGTCTTTATTTGACGTAATTCTCTTAACCCATGCCTTAAAGACGTCTGTAAAGAAGTAGTAATTCCTTTCTGCCGGAAAAGTCTCGGCAGATCGAAATTCGGCGGCGTGTCGTCCGTCCTCGTACCACAAATATATAAATTATCATGTTCTTCGTTGTAAAGTACTAACCTATCATTCTCGTAAAACAAGAGGACATTAGGAGCCTCCATTGATTGGCTTACCGCAATCGAGGGTGACAAGTACAAATACGAAACAAGGAGGAGTATACCAGAAAAGGCGCTTCCTCCCAGAGTATACCACACTCCTTCGAGCTTAATTTTTTGCGGGAATTCCGGCAGAGTTACACTTGCCATACCCATGGACTAAGGGTAGTAGGCGGGGGTGCGGCATGATGGCTCGCGCTACCCTCGAATTGAGCCGCGCCGCGCTGAACGGGCAGCGGGGGCGCGTGGTCGTGCTCAAGGTATATTTGGATGAGTCTGGCATTCATGACGGCTCGCCTGTCGTGACGGTGGGCGCCTACATGGCGCGTCCGCGTCAGTGGCAGGCATTTGTCAGGCGATGGCGCGCGGCGATTCGGCCGATCAAGGTTTATCATTCTGCCGAGGCGGCTAGCCTTCACGGAGAGTTTGAGGGATGGACCAGTGAGCAAGTAGGCGCGTTGTGCGCCCGTGCTCTACCGATCATTCCTGATAATGTGCTTGTCGGCGTTGGGATCGGCATTCATCTCCATCATTTTGATGACGCACTTAGGCCGCACCCCGATCTCAGGGAAGCATTCGGAACACCATACACGGCTTGTCTGCATTGGGTCATGGCGACTTTGCTACAAGCCAAGGCCGAACAACAAAGTGCGGAACGGATCGCGTTTTTTTATGAGGAAAATGATTTTGCGGCGGAGGCGTTAGCAACCTATCACCACCTAAAAGAGAATTGGAATCCGCTCGGGGCGCAAATGAGTTTTTCGTTTGCAAGCAAGGAGGAATATCCGCCGCTTCAGGCTGCTGACGTGCTTGCCTATGAAGCTAATAAAAAAGATTTCGGCGCACGGGTCGCGAAATAGGCGGTCTCTTGATGCCTTATGCCCCGAATTTGGCCGGCTGCGTCTGCGCTCTATGACCGGGAGAACTTGCCTTGGCTGGTTGATCGTTTGGCCTTGGCGGTTCGGGGCAACGAACTTGTCGGCGAAGGGGGGTGAATGACTTTCGCAAACGCCCTATCCATCGCACCCTGGCTCTCGTCCGCCTCTACCTCCCGCGCCATGTCGATGAAGCGGCGCGATTCCTCAGGGTCGTCTGTCTTGGGCGGTAGGTCTGACTTGCGCTGCACCATCTCGCGCTCAATCTTATCGGCCGGGGGTCAACGGAAGATTAGGCTGCGCCGGCAGTGGCCTCTCGGGAGGCTTGTGTACAGCCATCGGATTACCGTTCTGACATTTAACAAGGCCAGGCGCAATAGGTCTTCTCTGTCAAAGGTGTGAAACGTCTCGATATCGTGCCATGCCGCAGACGCAAGATGAATTGCGTCATTCGGTTTCTTGAGGCCCGGCAACTTAGCCCTAAGCAATCGGCGGGCTTCCATTGCTATATCCTGGTCTACTTGGACGTGCACGATATACGGCTGCGCTAAAAAATCATCGAGTTTCTTGTCTGCGTCTGGGTCCGCATCACCGGCGGGGCGGACTTTGTAAACTTCAGCCAAGGTTATAGTCGAAGTCCAGATTGCGACCTCCCCATTTTCGGCGCGTTCGATAACCCATTTCGCTGAATCTAACTTGTCCGGCTCCTCATTTAGAAGGCCAATCCAAACGCACGAATCCCAACAAACTCGTTCAGCCAAGAGTGCCGTCTTGAATTCGGTCCAGGTACTTCGAGACGCTTAGGCCGCCAGTAAAATTTGGGTCACGAACCTCATCGGCAGTCACCCTTGTAACCTCAACGAGCTGTACATCCTGCGCTTCGACATGAAGTACGTCGCCCCTACTGTTGTAGTAAATTTTTCCGCGCGCTCGAACGCGCTTATGTAGCCACACGTCGGCAACCCGTATACGTTCGGACAATCGGTCTAGATCGCCCCGAGACACCCAGCACCAAATTTCCCTGCCAGTCTTCCTCTCGCGCAGCTTGATCGCCGGATGACTGTAGTGATGTCCTACGTCGAGATATTCGCCCTCAATCGACCCGATCTCTGCTCTCGAACGGTCGATTTCTAGTTGCGCCAATTCAAGAGCGCGGAGCGCGGCCTCGGCTTTTTGTGGGGTAAGGACTTCTCGTTCAGGTTTGTCGTTAATCTGAATATCCGTTCGACCGATTCCATTGAGGTTACGATTGAGCACGCGCTTCAGTACAATGGCCTTAGGTCCCTGGGTCCAAGCTTGGGAAACCGTCCCGTGTTCCATGGCGGCGAAGCCATCCCATAGTTCCTTCGTTCTCTGGTTTGCCAGAGCCGCAAGCCCCTCGGGCGAAATGTCTCGGGGTATGCCTCCTCCCGACGATTTCGCAAATATGGCGCGTGCCGAGCTGAAGCGCTGGTGTTCCGGTTGCTCGGTGAAGTCGCCGAGCTGAAGCGTGTCGTGGCCGAGCAGCGCGAAGAGATCGCGCGGTTGAAGGGCCTGAAGGGCCGGCCCGACATCAAGCCGAGCGGCATGGAAGATGCGACGACACCGAAGCCACCGCGCCCCGGCAAACATCGTGGACGCGGCAAGTTTGCACCGCGGGTCAGCGTCGAGGATCGGGTGGTGAAGGCCGCTGCGCCGCCGGGGTCACGGTTCAAGGGCTACGAGACGTTCGTCGTGCAGGACCTGATGCTGCAAGCGCAGGTGATCCGCTACCGCCGCGAGCGCTGGACGACGCCGGACGGGCAATGGTGATCGCGCCGCTGCCGGGGGGCATCGTCGGGCATTTCGGGCCGGAGCTGCGCCGCTTCGTGCTGTTGCAATACCATCAGGGTCAGGTCACGGTGGAGCGGATCACCGCGCAACTGCGCGCGGTCGGCCTCAGCATTTCCAAACGCCAGGTGATGCGACTGCTGATCGATCGCCAGGACGCGTTCGTCGCCGAGAGCCGTGACGTGCTGCGGGCAGGATTGCAGACGGCATCATGGGTCACGGTGGACGACACCGGCGCGCGCCACGCCGGGCGCAATGGCTTCTGCACGCAGATCGGCAACGACGACTTCACCTGGTTCGGCACACGCGCGAGCAAGAGCCGGCTCAACTTCCTCGATCTGCTGCGCGCCGGTCATACCGACTACGTGATCAACGAGGCAGCCCTGGCCTACATGCGGACCCGCGCGCTCGCCGGGCCGGTGTTCAGCCGCCTGGCTGCGGAGCCGCAGACACACTTCGCCGACCACACGGCCTGGCAGGCCCATTTGCAGCGTCTCGGCATCACCGACTTGCAGGTCACGCCCGACCCCGTATGCATCGCCACGGAAGGCGCGCTGTGGGGTGCGGTGATGGCGCACGGCTTCCTGCACGACGCGGTCATCGTCAGTGATGACGCGGGACAATTCATGGTCGGCCGGCACGCACTGTGCTGGGTCCATGCCGAGCGGCTGGTGCACAAGCTCGACACGTTCACCGATCTCCATCGCGCGGCCCAGGCGTTCGTGCGTGACCTGATCTGGTGGTACTACGCCGATCTCAAGGCATACCGCGCTGAACCGACGACACGTCGTCGCGGTGAGTTGCGCGCGCGTTTCGACCGCATCTTCTCCCGCCGCACCGGCTTCGCCACCCTCGACCGCCTGCTCGAGCGGCTGCATGCCAACAAGCCCGAGCTGCTGATGGTTCTCGACCGGCCGGAGATCCCGCTGCACACCAATGGCTCGGAGCGCGACATCCGCTGCTATGTCATCAAGCGCAAGATCAGCGGTGGGACCCGCAGCGACGCCGGCCGCGACTGCCGCGACGCATTTCTCGGACTGATGCATACCTGCGCCAAGCTCGGCATCGCGTTCTGGGACTATCTCGGTGACCGGATCGGCATCATCGGCCAGGCAAAGGTGCCGGCACTCGCCGATCTCATTCGCTGCCGCGGCCAACCAGGGCGATTTGTCAAGGCATTCCAGTAACTTATGCGATCGTATCATTCGGCTTTTACGACTTGCCCACAGGTGTTACCCCAGAACGGCAATTCGAGTTGTCGAGGATCGGCTACGAACAACCGCCGCGTCCACGAGACACACGCGCAGGCTTAGGGGGTCGCGCTCGCTCCCCGGCTTCCACCAACTGACCGGTAGGTTAGCCGCTTGCCCCGGGCACCTTTCAGCGCCTGATCGGCGCGCTCCGTGTCTTCGATGCCAAGCTTGGAGCGATGATTGTAGCGAAAATCAAACTCGGCTGCGTAGCGATGCAGATGGGCCGCGCTGACGTGGAAATAACATCCGAAAATGCCGCGCTTGAAGATCAAGAAGAATTCTCGACCGTGTTCGTGTGCCAGAAATAGGCGCGGACGTATTCCTCAATCGAGTGATTGACCGAACCATGACCCGCGAAATTGTCCCCGATGGCTGGATAAACCGGGCTCTCGTCAGTCGTCAGAAAGCTTGCCCGATCGACGTGCGCGGTGATGACGGGCGAGAGGGTCGCGGCAGTCACGTCAGGAATGTGGAAGCTGCGGACCCTGCCCTCGCGCTCAACCAAAGACAGGACAATTTCCTTCGGCGGGACGTAGTTCTTCCGATTCTTGGCCTTTCCGCCAACATAGGTCTCGTCCGCTTCGACAACCTGATTGCTGCCGCCGAGAGGTCCGCCGTCAGGCATCCCAAGGGTAGTCATCGCTTCGCGAATGCGATGGCCAAGGAACCAAGCGGTTTTCATGCTGCCGCCGAACGTCCGCTGAAGCTGGCGAGTGCTGATCCCCGTCTTACTACTACACATCAGGTAAATGGCTTGCAGCCAGATGCGCAGGGGGACATGGCTGAATTCGAACACGGTCCCCATGCGGACGGTGAACGGCTTGCGGCACGCATAGCATTTCCACAGGCCGGGACGGGTGGTCTTGCCCTGCAAGCGACCAGCTTTGCCGATGACGCCACAGTGATGACAGACCGGGCCAGCCGGCCAGAGGCGGCCTTCGACATAGGCGAAAGCGGCTTCTTCATTGTGGAAATGGTCAGCGGAGAGGACGGACTTCATGGCGGCTTGCTCCTAGGCCGCCAACCTACCCCTAGAGGCTGGGTATGTCAAGTGTAACTTCGCCCGAATTCCCAAACAGCCGCACAAGCGAATGGCCATGCGATCGCAAGTAGCCACCGCACGTCTTTCATGCTGGCGGCGAATACAACGAGCACGATTGCAATAAAGGTGCTGAGGGCGCCCCATAGCAGTGTGCTTTGATACCATTTAGGCTCGGATTCCTTTGGGCTTCTGTGTAGCGGCAAAAAGCGTCCGGTGATTGGGTCTCGCCTAATATCAACCATGCGCGCGACCCTTAGGGGAGTTTGGAAACCTCAAGAAACCGTCTCGAAGGCGCAACAGCGCTTCGGGCATTTTTGAGACGAATGTACAGTCCGCCGCAGCGCGGGCTGCGCGGGTGTACACCTGCGGGCGCGTGGCAGAGTGGCGGTGTACAGCGTGGGGGCGCGTCGCGGCGTGGCAATGTGCCCCTCTGCGATCGCCCGCCCCGATGGCGTCCCGTACGGGATTCGAACCCGTGTTACCAACGTGAAAGGCTGGTGTCCTGGGCCTCTAGACGAACCGGACCTCGAGGCGGGGGTGGGTAGCGGAGGGGGAAAACAGGGTAACAAGCGGGGGCGGCGTGGGTAATCGCGAAGCCGACGCTCATCGCGTCGTTCCACTCC